>CAZCUX010000003.1:0-177907 GCA_964502005.1 uncultured Enterobacterales bacterium | reverse complement strand
GGTGGCGCTGGCGGCGCGGCTTCGGCAGGTGGCGCTGGCGGTGCAGGTGGCGCGGCTTCGGCTGGTGGCGGTGCAGGTGGCGCTGGCGGTGCAGGTGGCGCTGGCGGTGCAGGTGGCGGCGGTCGCGGTGCAGCGATTGGCGGCGGTGCATCCACAACAACCACAACAACCTCCGGAGGTAGCGCGGCTGGTCCCTCGGGTGGGGCAAGCGCAGCAGGCCCCTCGGGTGGAGCTGGCAGCGCGGCTTCGGCAGGCGGCGCGACTTCGGCGGGCGGTGCGACTTCGGCGGGCGGCGCGGCTTCGGCGGGCGGCGCTGGCGGTGCAGGTGGCGCGGCTTCGGCAGGTGGCGCTGGCGGTGCAGGTGGCGGCGGTCGCGGTGCAGCGATTGGCGGCGGTGCATCCACAACAACCACAACAACCTCCGGAGGTAGCGCGGCTGGTCCCTCGGGTGGGGCAAGCGCAGCAGGCCCCTCGGGTGGAGCTGGCGGCGCGGCTTCGGCAGGCGGCGCAGCCTCGGCTGGGAGTGCTGGCGGCGCGGCCTCGGCGGGCGGCGCGGCTTCGGCTGGCAGCGCGGGCGGCGCGGCTTCGGCAGGCGGCGCGGCTTCGACAGGCGGCGCGGCCTCGGCAGGCGGCGCGGCTTCGACAGGCGGCGCAGCCTCGGCTGGGAGTGCTGGCGGCGCGGCCTCGACAGGCGGCGCGGCCTCGGCAGGAGGCGCGGGCGGCGCGGCCTCGGCAGGCGGCGCGGCTTCGACGGGTGCAGCGGCTTCGGCAGGCGGCGCGGCTTCGACGGGTGCAGCGGCTTCGGCAGGCGGCCCCTCATCGGCAGGCCCCACGGCTGGCTCCGGGCCAGGAGTTTCGGGCACGCCCTCGGGCGGTGGCAGCGGATTCAAGCCGGCGCCCGACGGTGCAGGCGCACAACCTACGGCCACGGGCGGCCCCACCAGTGCGAGCTCTTCGAGCCCGAGCGCAGGTTCGGCGGCCACGGGAGGCGGCGGCCACCGTCCTCATTCGGCGACCGGTCCCTCCATCGGAATTGGCGAAAACATCCTCAAGGAAGCCGCCAAAAAGACCGGTCAGTAAATACTTTCCAAGCAAACCCCCGCGACTTGCCTCTTACTCGATCTGTAGTATCATTCTCCGTCCGCAGGTCGCCCTTCGCGGACCAGCGAGATTGTGACTCCAGGCGACGCGCATGGGGCAAAAATGTCCCATTTATACGAGCGCTGGGCGCATGCTGGGGTTTGCCCTCCCCGCCACGACACAATCGGTTGTCGGCGCGAAGGTGTTCCCGTAGGAAATCCTTCGTCAATCTCAAAGCGCGCGTCCACACCCATTGCGGCTGAACCACAGCGACGGATTTGCCGCGGATGTTCGCCGCTTCGTGGGGGTCCCCACCTCCCGTTGGGCGTCCGTACGTATCGCGCCCATCCTGTTTCACGCCAAAGCCCCGCACACCGTGCGCCGTCCCCAATCCGAGACGTTTCGCAGCGTACATTTCGTGCTTTCACCTGCGGAGCTGCCCAACCAGGAAGCCTCGGCTGACCGCACCCGAAGGAGCATTGTGCGTTAGCTTTCGCCGGAACAATCGACCGGCCGGTCCTGCGTGCGCCGGCCAGGAAGTCTGCTTGTGAAGCTCGAACGAAGACTTGCCAACCTCGGATATGGCAGCCGCGCGGAGGTGCGCCGCTTGTTTGCGAAGGGACGAGTCACGACCCCGGCAGGCGAGCGATTGCACTCAACCGATGACGCAGACGATGTTTTCATCGACGGCGAGCCCCTCGACCCTGGTCCACCGATAGTCGTGTTGCTGCACAAACCGCTGGGCCTCGAAACCAGTCGCGCAGGAGATGGACCAAACGTCTTTCGTTGCCTTCCTCCGCGCTTTTTGTTGCGGCGGCCAGTGGTTTCGCCGGTTGGGCGCTTGGACAAGGACTCATCCGGCTTGCTGTTGCTGACCGACGACGGCGCGCTGCTCCACCGCTTGACCCATCCCCGGCACCATGTTCCCAAAACGTATCGCGTGCAACTCGACCGCGATGTGTCGGCACAACAGGTCGCGGCCTTGCAACACGGCGGATTGTTGTTGCGCGGAGAAGATGCGCCGCTGTTGCCCGCATCCATCGAGGTTTGCGCACCGCGCGAGGCAACCGTCACCATTCACGAGGGGCGGTACCACCAAGTTCGCCGTATGTGGGCCGCCGTTGGAAATCATGTCTTGGCGCTACATCGCGAGCGTTTGGGGACATTGGACCTCGGCGCATTGCCAGTCGGGGAATGGCGCCACCTCACCACGCACGAGGTCCGCGAATTGCAGGCCAAGACCGCCGTTGCCGACGCTCCCTCGTCTATCGGCGTATAACACCCACCGCGAAGGTGCTCCTGACGACCCACCGTCGCCGTGAGAGCCGGCGCCCTGAAGGCACATGGAGTCGGCATACGGCGTCCTTCTCGGCGGTGACCTTGCCCCAACGCGTGCGTCCCACCTGCGCCTCCACCTCGGAACGGACGCGGACAGCGGCGACGCTGGAACCAAGTGGGTGATTTCACACGTCTCCTGGGCGACGCCGCCCTCCTCCTTCGGGGGGCAAGGCGGATGCAGGCGCTTGACGCACACGCAATCGGCGGGGTGTTGTGCCCTTTCGTTCGGGCCCGGTCCCGCGCGCCAGGTCAAAAAAGCGCACGCCGCGGAGCGCCGACCGACGGGGTCAACGTTCCAATAGAGCCACCAAAACCCACGCTATCACGTCGTCCTTGCGCAAGACCGACACCGGCCGGCCAATGGGCCGACCGGAGGCGGTGGGTTCGATGTTGTTTGGTGCGTGCGCTAGGCCGCGCCTACATATCGAACCACGTCGGTAGTGGTGATAATTCCTTGCAGATGCCCGTTTTCATCTACAACAGGCAGCGCATGGAAGGCCCCTTCCGACAAACGGCCGGCAGCCTCCCGGAGCGTACAATGCGTGCGCACCACGACCGGCTCCGGCGTCATCAACGCGCTGATTGTGGCCGTTTCGTCCAGCCACGCATCGACGGTCTCAGGATCGGCGACCCATGCTTCGAGGCTCACCCGCGCGAGGTCCGAAGCGCTCAGAATGCCCACCAATACAGTTCCATCGAGGACCGGCAGGTGGTGAAATGGCCGCGAACGCAGCAACCGTCGTGCTTCGCTCGGCTTGCTCGAAAGCTGCACCGTTGCAACTTCACGGGTCATGATGTGTTGGACAGGTGTGAAGATGTTCATAATTCCTCCACGTTCGCCAACATTGCATGCAAAAACCGTGCCACTCTATCGACGCGGCGGCGCGCGCTCCGGTCGTGCCGGCGGCGGTGGCAGGCTTGCCATCCATTCGGCCAGTCGCGCTTCCCCCACCAAGTCTTCGAGCTCGGCGTGCATCGTCTCCCGAAACGCCTCGGCTGCCTCGTGTGCGGCTTCCCGCGCTACGGCGTCCGGCGCGGTGCGCACCGCTTCGTGGATGGCCCGCCCCTCCGCCGCATGGCGTGCCCCCCAGGCTTCGAGGAGTTCCACATCTTGCGCGGTCAACCCCAGCTCCTCCGCGTGGTCGACCAGCACCTGATGCAGCGGCGGCGGCGGCCCCGGTGGACGCGCCCACGCGGTCGTAGCCAGCCACATCCCCAAGAATCCAGTCCCTACCCATCGAATGACCACGTTCATGACCGCTCTCCGTTGGTGATGAGATACATTCGCTATAGCCGAATGCTCCCTGTTTGTCGCCTCTTTGGCCAAACCAGCACAAACTTGACCGAGCGCCCGTTCTGCAGGTTCATCCACGATAGACGCACCAGCCACGACGCATACGGTAAACACCGCACACTGACCACGTGCAGTGGTTGCCGAACCCGCGCCCACGCGCGATAGTAGGAGAATCATGCCTGGTTGGACTCACCGCACGCACAGGCACGACACACGAGAGAACCCGAGAACCCCGCCTACCGGCGTTCTCGATGACCCGTCATGCGCCGAGCCAACCAGACATGACACATCGGTGCTGCGTTTCCGCAGCGTCGACGCCAACCAATGCATGACGCGTGCCAACAAGGACGATGCGACGAAAACATCGTCATCATAACGATTTTCACCGTCAGGCAGATGTCGCAGCGGCCCTCGACCGGCGGAATCCGCCGACAACGTGCAGAATCCGCAGCGCCGCCCCTCCGACAAACCCGCGGCGTACAGAGCCGCTGCCTTCAAATCCGCTGCCTTCCAACCCGCAGCATCTCGACGCGTCCGCAGAAGCCCACAGTCGCGGACACCCGATGGAGTCCACCGCGCCATTCGTTTCGCCTGCAACGGTGGAGGGCGCCACAATCAGTGCGCGGCCATCTTTTGGACATGCGCGCGGCACTTTTCCTGCAAGTCTCCGCGCACAACGGCGTCGCAAATTTCGAGGGCACCGGCGGTGTCAAACCGGCTCTCAAAATAAGCGACACCGAGCCGACAAGAATCGCGCTGCTCGGGCATGGTCCCGCATTCCGCCAAAAAAGCCTTGCCCACGGACTCTGCGGCGCCCCACGCGAGGCCGTGCACACAGTTTTCCCGATAGAGGTTGTCCGGCCCCAACGGCACCCGTCCACACACCTCCCAAGCGCGCGGAACATCGACCCGCGCGATGTACTTGCCCATGCCATGCCAACAGGTCTTTCGGGTCAGGATGTCGCCTTCTTCCGCAGCGCAATGAGAGAACGCGAGCGCATCGTTGACTTGCGAAATCTCGCCATTTACATCATGTCGACAAAAATCTCGCCATTGTCCCGCCTCATCGCATAGTCGGAATGCATCTTCTGGTTCATGATGCGACAACGCAAGGGCAATTCCAAATACACATTGGTCGCGCCACTTTTTCGTGTCAATCGTAGGGCATACCGCCAGCGCCGCGACCTTGTCGGTCAGCGCATGCAACTCCGCAACATCCGCGCGACACTCGCCCTGCAGCGAGGCTTGGGAAATCGCGCCACACGCCTCCAACGCGCCCGAAAGGTCGGTCGGAGCGCGACCGCGCGCCACTTGGTGCATACAGACGTCGCGCAGCTCCCCATCTAGCGTGCGGCACCGTTGCTCCGTCCACGCACCTTCCCCAGCACCATCGCCTTCTGCGGTCATCCCCTCCGGCTTCGGTGGAACGGCAATGACCACCGTAGTATCCGTGACCGGAACAGGCGCTGGATTTTCAACCGGAACCACCCCACGGACGACCTCCACCATGCCAAAGCACACCACCGTGGTGGCTGCATGGATAGCGGGAAACGTCCATTGTGGCATCTTTGCTCCGTATGGGCCAAGCACCGGACCCTTGCTCCCGACCAGATTACACGCAACCAACGATCGCGCCTCCCCCCGGATTGGCATGGCCAGAATTCTCTCTATCCTTGCGCTCACCAGCGCCGTCGCATGTACGCGATACTCCCCACCGGGTCCTCCGCCTCCCGTGGAACCCATGATGAAGTGGTCCCGTACGCTCAACTGGGTTGTGCGTCCCGATGGCGTCGACTACGACCGTCTCGCGATGCGGGAGGCTTCTCTCGACGAATTCGTCAGCTGGGTCGCCGAGCATGGTCCCAACACCGACGACCTCAACGAAGGCGCCGAAGACCGCCGCTTGTCCATCCTCCTCAACGCATACAACGCACATGTCCTGCGGGCCATCTTGTTCAATTGGCCCCTCGACAGCGTACAGGAAGTGGGCGGCGGCCTCTACGCGCTGTTCCCCGGCAGCGGCTTCTTTCATGGACAGCTCTTTCGCACCGATGGTGAGTATCAAACCCTATACATGCTCGCCACGCAAGACATCGTCGCACGCTACCAAGAGCCGCTACTACACATCGCACTGACACAGGGCGCAAAAAGTAGTCCGCCGCTAAAGTTCTGGTCGCAGCGGAAGCTCCAAAAGCAGCTTACGACACAGCTCACCGCTTGGCTCGCTACAGACGACGCCATGCGCCTTTCTGGCGACCGCTTGCAGCTCCATGACGTCTTCGTGCGCCACGCCGACGATTTTGTGGATTGGTCCGAAGCCAGTACCGTTTGTGCGTATCTCGCCCCTTACGCGAACGGTGAGCGCCAAGAATGGCTGATGGAGCGCGCCGAGACCTGCGACGTCGACGCGATTCCGTTCGACTGGTCCCTGAATGCCGCAGCACCGGCCGGCGACGACGCTTCGCCGATGCCCACCGAAGCCATCAACACCACAGTCGATGAAGACGACGATGAAACCGACGATGAGGGCGATGACCCGGACTACATCGGGCAATGAGGGGACACACTTTTCACCGTGACCTTCCCGCAACGTCGGGTCGCATCTTCGCGACGCACCGCTGGGTCGGTTAGAGAATACGACCCCGAATTGGCGGACACAGGCGTACCCGATGGTTGCCGCGTTGCCGCCTTCCCCACGAAGCGCGCACCGAACCTGCGGTTCCGCACGCGCTTCACGGGATGCATGTTGCGTCGGGGCCCGCCCTTCCGCCGGGAGTCGCCATGACCCGCGCGCCCAAGCCAAGCTGGCTCAAAGTGAAGATGCCGGGGGGAACCCGGTACACCGAAATCAAGTCTCGGTCCCGAGAGCTGCGCCTCCACACCGTTTGCGAAGAAGCGCGCTGCCCCAACATCGGTGAGTGTTGGGGGGGCGGAACCGCTACGTTTATGGTCATGGGCGGCATCTGCACCCGCGGCTGTCGCTTTTGCGCCGTCACTACGCGCAAGAACGGCATGCCCCTCGACCCCGACGAACCCGCGAGCATCGCTACCTCCATTCGCGAGATGGACCTCGACTACGTCGTCATCACGAGCGTTGACCGCGACGACCTCCCCGACCAAGGCGCCGGCCATTTTGCCGCCTGTATCGAGGCCGTGCGCAGCCACGCGCCGCGCACGATGGTCGAGGTGCTGATTCCCGACTTCCGCGGCAACCGCGACCTCCTGAACATCGTCGTAGACGCCCGCCCCGAGGTCATCGCGCACAACGTCGAGTGTACCGAGGCCCTCCAAGGTCGGGTTCGCGACCCGCGCGCCGGCTACCAACAAAGCCTCGATGTGCTCGCCAACATCAAGCAGCGCGACCCGAACCGGTTCACCAAAACCAGCATCATGGTAGGTTTTGGGGAAAGCGAAGCCGAGGTCCTGCAAACCATGCGCGACCTTCGCGCCGTGGGCACCGACTTTCTGACGATCGGCCAGTACCTCCAGCCCACGCCCAAGCACCTGCCGGTCACCGAATTTGTCCCGCCCGAACAATTCGACCGCTACCGCGACCTTGGCCTCGAGATGGGCTTTCATTATGTCGCCAGCGGACCTCTCGTGCGAAGCTCCTACAAAGCGGGCGAGTTCTTCATTCGCGAGTTCGTGCAAAAACAACATACGCAGGTAACGCAGCGCCTCGAAGCTTCTCCGGGCTTCGAAAACATCGTCAACCTGCTTGCCGTGGAGCCGCGTCCATGACCGCTACCCATCCCCTTCGCGAAGCGATGCAGGACCTCGTGCGCACGCACGCCGACGTACACCTGCTCGGCGAAGCCATGGACCTCTCTCCGGTCACAGCCGGTCTCCGCTCGGTCCGTCCCGCACAAGTACATATGCTCCCCGCATCCGATGCTTCGCTCGTGGGCACAGCCGTGGGGATGGCGATTGCGGGCGCGCATCCGGTTGTCGAGCTCGCAGGTGGAGCGTCCGTCTGGGGCGCCTTGCAGCAGCTGGCCCAAGAAGCGGCGGGATTGTCCACCGGTGAGTTTCGCATTGGGGTGACCGTGCGGATTCCCCTCGCGCCCGAGGAGGAGCTTCCGTTGGACCTCCTCGCGTCGGTGCCCGGACTTGTGGTCGCCGCCCCTTCGAGCGCAGACGAGGCCGCCGAGATGCTGCGTGCGGCCGTTCGACACGCCGGTCCTGTCGTATTGCTCGAAGGACACAACGCGATGGCGCGTCGCACGGATATCATTCGCGCGGGGCTTGGCGGTGCCGCGGTGCTCCAGGAAGGCGACGATGTCACTATCGTGGCGCTTGGCGACGGCGTTGCAGCCGCCACGGACGCCGCCGCGCAACTTGCGCACCGGGGCATTCGCGCCGAACTTGTCGACCTTCGCATCGCAGCTCCCCTTGATGTCGCCACCCTGTCGGCATCGGTTCACAAAACCGGCCGACTCGTCACCGTCGGCGCGCCGATTGCCGTACATGTACAGGCGCTTCGGTCCACCTTTCTTCGTCTCGAAAGCCCGCCCTTCGTCGCAGCGGTCGATGCCGCGTCGATTGTCGAGGCCGCTGTCGCAAGCGTACAGTTCTGATTGTCTGACCCGCCGGCTTCGTCCGGCCGCCAACTTATGAGGTTTCCCCATGTTCGTGTTCGAGCTGCCCGAGATTGGAGAGGGCGTCGTCGAGGGTGAGATCGTCCAGTGGCTTGTGCAGCCCGGGGACGTGGTCGCCGTGGACCAACCCGTCTGCGAAATCATGACCGACAAGGCCACCGTCGAAATTTCGAGCCCCCGCGCGGGCACGGTCGCGTCGGTGTTTGGCTCACCGGGCGACGTCATCAAAGTTCACTCGCCCCTCGTCCATATTGACGACGGCTCGGCAGCGGCAGCACCGAAGGCCGCACCGAAGGCCGAATCCAAGCCGGCGCCCAAGCCCGCTGCAGCCCCCAAGCCTGCTGCTGCGCCCGTTGTCGCCGCTCCAGCGCCCGTGGCCGCGCCAGCACCCGTCGCCGCGCGCGCACCCGCTTCCGCGCCCGAAGCCCGTGGGAAGACCCTGGCGACCCCCGCCGTGCGCTCCCACGCCCGCGACAACGACATCGACATCAACACCGTGCCCGGCTCTGGCCCCGCAGGCCGCGTCACGCGCTCGGACATTGACGCGTTTGTGGCCCACGCCGACGCAATTGTCGCGCCCCCTGCGTTGACCTTGCCCGCCGCTGCTCCCGTCGCGAACAACGACGGTGACGAGCGCATCAAGCTCATCGGCCTGCGCCGCAAGATTGCGGAGAAGATGGTCGAGAGCTACCGCCGCATCCCCCACTTCACCTATGTCGACGAAGTGGACGCGACCGAGCTTGTCGCGCTGCGGCAAGAGCTCAAGGGCTTGGCGACCGCGTCCGGCGCCAACCTCACCTACCTGCCCTTCATCATGAAGGCGCTGGTGGTGGCGTTCCGCAAATTCCCCACCGTCAACGCGGTGATGGACGAAGAAAACCAGACCCTCGTGGTTCGGAAGTCCATCAACATCGGCATCGCCACCGACACGCCCGCCGGCCTGTACGTGCCCGTGGTGCATGATGTCCAGGCGAAGAGCATCCTCCAGCTCGCCCAAGAAGTGCGCGCATTGGTGGAGCGCACCCAAAATGGCACCGCCGCGCGCGACGACTTCTCTGGTGGCACCTTCACGATTACGAGCGTGGGCAATATCGGCGGCCGCTTTGCGACGCCCATCATCAACGCCCCGGAGGTCGCGATTCTGGGTGTCAACCAGATTCACGCGCGCCCGATGGTGGTCAATGGCGAGATTGCGATTCGCCAGATGATGTACCTGTCGCCGAGCTTCGACCATCGTGTCATCGATGGCGCAGTCGGCGCGCGGTTTGTCAGCGAAGTCAAGGCGTTGCTCGAAACCCCCAAGCGCCTGCTGCTGGAGGCCTAAGTGAACGCCACCGAACGTCTCTTGGCGGCAGACAGCGAGCTGTCCCCGCTGGCAACGCCCTTTCCGTTGCCACTCGGCCCGACTGCACCCGTCGTTGCAGGCGCGTTTCGGGGCATGGCCAACGGAGACTGGGTGTTCTCCGGCCCACGGGGACGCATCGGTGCGGCACTTCGCGGTTGTGCGCCGAGCCGTATTGCAGAAGCCTATGCCGGCGCCCGCCCGTATAAGTTGGCGCCGTCGAGCGCAGCACCCGGAAACCGTGCTTTACACGCCATTGGCGCGGCGCTTGCTACCCAAAAGCCAGTGCTTTGCCTCCTTGGCCTTGCGAGCGCTGCCTCGGGTGCGTTTCACGAAGCGTTGAATGTTGGCGCATTGACGGGAGCACCCGTCGTCTTCGTGGTGGTGCAGCAACACATCACGGAAAGCGCGCCCATCGGGCGCCAGCTCGCGGCCGACCCGACCGCGTTGGCGGCGGCCTTTGGCTGGTCCGTGGCGAGCGTGCCACCCACCGAAGATGCCGTCGCAGACGCTGTTTCAGCGGCGCGCGCATCCGGCCGTCCTTCCCTCGTGTCTGTCTTCCTCCCCCGCCGCTAACTTGCTTTTCTCGCGCGATGCGAACATTTGCGCTGCGGCGCCCCGACGAAACCAAGCCCTGAACTGGGCTCTTGGAGAGGTACCATGGAAACCCGCGAATACACCGCCGTTGTCATCGGCGCTGGCCCCGGCGGCTACCCCGCCGCAATCCGTCTCGGCCAGCTTGGCGTCAAGACCCTCGTGATTGAGCGCGAATATTGGGGCGGCGTGTGCCTCAATGTCGGTTGTATTCCTTCGAAGGCCCTCATTACTGCGGGCAAGAAATTCAAGGAGCTTTCGGAGCTGGATGTTCTCGGCATCAGCATCCCAGGCGATGCTACCCTTGATATGACCAAACTGCAAGTTTGGAAGTCTTCGGTCGTGAACAAGCTCACGAGCGGCGTTGCCACCTTGCTCAAGGCCAACAACGTCGACATGCTGTTTGGCAACGCGACGGTCGTGCAGCCAGGCATCGTCGATGTCGAGACGGCAGAGGGCACCGTTCGTATTCAGGCGCCGCATATCGTCATCGCCACCGGTTCCCGTCCTATCGAGATTCCCGGTTTCTCCTTCGCCGACACGCGCGTCATGGACAGCACGAAAGCGCTGGCCCTCGACCATGTGCCCGAAGACCTCGTGGTGATTGGCGGTGGCTATATTGGCCTTGAGCTTGGCACCATGATGGCAAAGGTCGGTAGCAACGTCACCGTCGTCGAGATGCAGGACCAAGTCCTCCCCGGCTTTGACGCCGATTGCGTGCGCATCATCAATCGCCGCTTGAAGAAGTCCGGCATCAAGGTGCTCACCCAAGCAAAGGCGCTCGGCTGGGAGGAAGGCGACAACAAGGCCATCGTCCGCATCGAAACGGCCAAAGGTGTACAAGAGCTTCCCGCAGACCGCATTCTGGTTACGGTCGGCCGCTTCCCCAACTCTGAGGGCTTCCGGCACCTCGGCTTGACGATGGCCGGCCGCCACATCCAAGTAGACAAGCAGCAGAAGACCAATCTGCCCGGCATCTACGCCATCGGCGACGTAGCCACCGGCGTCATGCTAGCCCACAAGGCAACGCACGAAGGCGAAGTGGTCGCGGAGGTCATCGCAGGCCACAAGGCCTTCAACGACGCCCGCACCGTGCCCGCCGTCGTCTTCACCGACCCCGAGATTGCGACGGCCGGCCTGCAGGAGCACGAGGCGAGCGCCGCTGGCTACACCCTCAAGGTGGGCAAGTTCCCCTGGGCCGCCAATGGTCGCGCGTTGTCCACTCTCGAGTCCGATGGCTTTATCAAGGTCATCCTCGACGCCTCCGACAACCGCGTGCTGGGCGTAACCATCATCGGCCCCCACGCATCGGACCTCATCAGCGAAGCCGCCTTGGCCATCGAGATGGACGCAGAGGCGCTCGATATTGGCCTGACCATCCACCCGCACCCCACCCTCGGGGAAGCGATGATGGAAGCCGCCAAAGCCGCGTTGGGCGAAGCGATTCACATCGTCAACCGCTAACAAACGTTGGGCACGGGGAGCGACGACCGCTTCCCGTGCGGTCTGCGGGCAGCAAAGGACACCCTATGGAACCGCATTGGCAGTGGACGCCCGGCCATGGCGGCTTGTTGGCGCATGTGCCTCTCGCTTGGGTAGCGCCCTTCTTGCCCGACGCGCCGCCACCGCTCACCCAATGGGTGCGCCCGCTGCACATCACGTTTCTCCATCGCGTGTCTATGCAAGCCGTTGCGCCGGTCCCCCTGCCAGCGGCATTTCTTGGCGCACTTCCTTCGCTTCCAACGCCGGTTCTGGGGCCCCCGATTTGGGAGGCCACCCGACCGCCGCATCCCATCAAGGACGCCGGACACACCACAGAAGAGCGCCGCACGGGATTTCTGGAAGTCCAAAACCAAGATGCATTCCACGCTGTCTTGAATGACGTAGTGGTGAATATCAACAAATGGCGCGTCGCCCATGGGGCAGCGCCGATAGCGCATCCCGAGCCAGACCGTTTTTTCCACATCAGCGTGTGGAACAACCGAAATGGCGACAGCATGCGAAGCATCGGCGATATAGCGGCCTCCGACCGCGGTTCCCCCTCCGTATCCGCCGCCGCGTCGCCGCATCCGGGCAATGCAGGTGGGTACGGGGTGGAGTAGGGTAATCCGATGAAACGCGCGGCTTGTTTTTTCCTCATTGTTGGCTGCCAAACTCCGGGCACCCTCGGTTCGGACATGCCCCCGGACCCCAACGCCGTGCCCGAAGACGAGATGATTTTGCAGTTGGAGGCGACCCCGGATGAGTCGGCCACCATCCACCGCGTACTGGCCGAGGTTCCCGCGCTCCCCCAAGAGTCCTGGATTCTCGTGTTTGACCGCTCGTCGCGCATCGGACACTTGCTGCAAAACGACGGCACCTACGTGATAGAAATCGGGGACGCGCCGCCGCGTGCAATGCCCATCCTGTCGCGACACCAACCCGCGTCCACCACGTTGTCCACCGATGCACACGAACGCATCGTGCGGTCCCTCGCCGACGTGCAGTTTGGCGCATTAGAAGCCCACCTTCCCGACGCCACACTCGACCTGGGCGACGAGCAACCGATGACCGACCCACGACCATGGGCCTTTCGCGTTCGCGACGAGAGTTCTGGTCGGGTCCACACGGTCGAGGTGCGCGCCGACGCAACGGTCGCCGCAAGCTTTGGCCCGTTGGCGCCCTTGTGGAAGACCCTGGACGACGAAGTCTTTGGCCGGTGGCTGGTCGGAGCCGTCGAGCGACAGCGCTAAATCGCTGGGATACGAAAAATGCCAGGCGCGCGAGGGAATACGGGTGCGCAGAGATGGGTTCGCGCGGTTTTGTTCCGCGATTTGTCTGCCCGCTCGTACGGTGCCAGGTGCTCCTATGCCGCTTGCCCAAGATACACGTCCCTTCGCCCGCACAGCGACGCGCGATGTGCCGGACACAGTCTGCGCCGACGACGTCTTGTCCCATTTGGCGACGCTCAACGCCGGGACGGACGCCGTGCGGGCGGCCGCCGAGGCCTCGTTACAACCGGTTCGCGCACCCACGGGCCGCTTTCTGGCGGCGACAACCGCGTGGGCAGCCATTACATTTGCGATTTGTTATATCGCACTTCCTGTTGTATATTACGCTTTCGGTCTTCGTCCCTACGCACTGTCGCATAATTTTGGCAGCGAAGCTGTTGCATTTGCGTTTGCATGGTCGATTGCGCTATTTTTTATTTATACCAAAGCACGCGCTACCCAAGGCGTGCACATCGATTTCGAAGCGTTGGTCTCGTCCGACCGAATTCCAGCTGCGATGGTAGGTGGTGTCTTGAGCTGGGCCGTCGCACACAACACACTGCCTGGCCTGGCGTCATTTGGCGAAATGCCCTCGCTCTTTTTTCAGGTATTTCTATTGGCGAATCTCTTTGAGAACGCCCTATTGGGAACTGTTTTCGCCAGCGTCGCGACCACACGCAGCAACGCCTTTTTCGTAGGGTTCATCTTTCAAGCCCTGCTCACGGCTATCGCCGTGACGCTGTTTTTGTAGACTGGTATACCAAGACCAATAGCGGCCACTCCCCCGTCTCCTACCGCACACACGCTCTGCTTCGGTTAGAGAATTCGACCGACGGAGCCACCTGTGCTGCTGCTTGTATTATCGTTGTTGTCTTCCCCCGTGTTCGCGGGTGGTTCCTTGGTATTCGAGCCGGTTGCGCTACCCGCCGACTCCGGCGCTCCGATTCCCGTTACACAACGCGCATGGGCAGACGGAAAGCCAATCAACGTCGGCTTTCACGAGCTGATTCGGGTCGGCGACCAGCCCAATGGCAGCCCATTCCGCTTTGGACAACTTCTCGACGCCCAAGGACAGCCTTTTCCCCCTGACCGTGGTCCGTTTGCAGAGCTGTGCAACGAGGCCGATTACAATGGCATCGTGCAGGCCCACGGAAAGTGGTGGATGTTTACGCACTTTGAGTGCATGCGCGGCGAAATCTATCTCACCGAGCTTTCCGTCGACAGCGGCACCGGCCTACCGAGCGCCGTGCGAACCGCCCCGATTGGCGCGGCATTACAAAACCAAGGCGGCGTTTACGACCCCTGCTCAGGCGTGACGACCGACTGGGGCACGATGCTCGGCTCCGAAGAGTACGAACCCGATGCACGGCAATGGTCGGCCGACACGCACCAAATGCCCGATGGATACTGGCTCGCACGGTCCTACAACCACCTTACGCGCGCATTCGCTTCCCCCGCAGAAGCAAACCCCTATCGTTTTGGCTGGGTGCCCGAGCTAACCATTCAAGACGCCGAAGGCGCCGTCAGCGCAACAAAACACTACGCGATGGGTCGATTCAGCCACGAAATCAGTCGCGTCATGCCCGACCAGCGCACGGTCTACCAATCCGACGATGGCCGCGGTGCCGGCTGGTTCTTGTTTGTTGCCGACGAAGCGGCGGACCTCTCGCGCGGCACGCTCTACGCCGCCCAATGGACACTCGACACCGCACACGCCGACGGTTCAGGGCGCCTGACCTGGGTGAACCTCGGTCACGCAACCGACGCCGACATCGCACCTTTCGTCGAGGGGCCTCACGCCGTCCGCTTTGACGACCTCTTCGACACCGCACCTTATGCCAACGGCTGCCCGGCAACGTTTTCCGCGATTTCCACGATGGGCAGCGACGAGTGCCTCCGCTTGCGTGCCCCTCATTCGCGGGCACCGAATCCCGCACAGCTCGCGAGTCGCCTCGAAACGCGGCGCTATGCCGCACTTCTCGGTGCGACCGTCGAGTGGATGAAGGGGGAAGGCGTCGCCTCCGATGCGGCAGGGCGCCACGTCTACGTTTCGTTCAGCAGCATCGTCGACACCATGACCGCCGGTGCGCCGGTTGGCATCGCCGACCACATCCGACTTCCCGCGAATCCTTGCGGTGCGGTCTATGCGGGAAACACCGCAGCACATCCTGCGGACGCCGCGGGGCGTGCCATTGCGAGCGAATTTGTGATGGTGGACCTTTGGGCGGCCGTCCGCGGCATCGACGACCAGCACAACGGCTGCCGTTCGGACAGCATTTCTAATCCTGACAATATCGTATTCATCGACGCCTTCGACACACTCGCCGTCGCCGAAGACACACGCCGCAGCCCCGATGCACTCTGGATGGTTGACGTCGTCACCGGAACAAAAAACCGCGTGCTGCTGGCGCCGGATGGTGCAGAGGTCACCGGCCTTTCGTACGTGCCGCAAACGGGATGGCTCATGGTTTCGTTGCAAGGTCCCGGCCATGGTCCCGATGCCCAGCCCTACCCGCCGTCGGCCAACCAGCTTCCGTTTGGCGCGATTCCCAGCGACCGCCGCAGTGTTGTCGGTGTGTTTGGGCCTTTGCCAACAGCACATGAGCCATAGCAGCTATCGTCCGTAACAACGTATTTATCGACCGTTTCAGCGAAAGGACAATCGTGGTTTGCGGGAAACGGCCGGACACTCACAGTGTAGCAACGGGTCGCGGCACGCGAATTGTGCGCAGGCTCCGCGCCCAGAGGCAGGCTGCCGAAACCAAGTAGGGCGACGAAACGTCCAGGCCACCGAAGCGAGACGTGCAACGAGCACCTGCCAGGCAGCAGGCGACCCGGCCTCTCCGCGCCTACCTACTTTTGGGGAGCAGCCGCAGGAAGGCGGACAAACACACCGTCCTTCCAGACCCAGCGCTGGGTCCGCGTGTCGTGGGTTTGCTGCTCTTCCCCCGACGTTTCGACGACCTCCACTTCCTTGCGGTCGGGAAAAAATGTCGCGCGGGTTTCCCACCAAATGGGCGCGTCTCCGCCCGAGCCCGGGTGGGTCAGGGCGAGCGTCGCTTTGGAAGGTTGCGCTTGGCCAGCCGACACCGCCGCTACATACGCAAACTGGCTCCCGCTTCCGCAGTATTCGCCCGCCTGGGCTTCCAAGCGAACCAAAGGCACGCCAGCCTCGGTTGCGGCAAGCCAAGTCACAGAGGTGCGCCGCAAGATGCCCTCGGAGTCGGTAAATGGCCCCACCTGCACAAACGAAACACGGTCTTCCGCTGCTACCTTCGGCTCCCCGACCCGCACGACCAATGCGCCGTCCGCTCCATACGCCACCGTGACCACCTCGTCTTCGCCGTCATTGTCGATGTCAAGGACATTACGTGCGCGGGTGAGGGTTCCCGCCCAAGACCACCCGGCTTGGTCCGCAACACGAACGGGAATCCAAGCGCCTTCGCGCTCGCCCACGATGCCCGGCACGGGTGCGTCGTCCGCCACCACCACGGGAGTGCCCATAGAAAGCTCCGTGATGAGCGCTGCTGATACCGAAGGCGCGGCCCGAATGCGCACATTGTCACCCGCGGCATACAGAGTTTCCCCGGGAGATGGCTTCGAAGGTCCAGCGAAGTCAATGAATAGCGATTCAGCAAACGCAGTGCCGATGAAGAGCCACAACCAAGACATCGTGTATTCCTTCCTGCTTGTTCAACACGCAGCCGGGCGATATCGCGGAGCAGTGGAGGCCCCATGAGCGCGACGTATGTGCTGGATGTGCAAGTATACTACGAAGATACCGACCACAGCGGTGTCGTCTACCATGCAAACTACTTGCGCTATATGGAGCGTGCCCGCGAGCACTTTCTGGGTGTACCGGAACTGGTGCGCTTGTGGGAAGAGGAGCGCGTGGGTTTCGTGGTCTACCAATGCAGCATGAAATTCAAAGAGGGCGCACGGTTTGGACAAACCCTCGAAATCCGAACGTCTGTGGAGAAGGCCAGCGACTACCGCGCCGTGTTCACCCAAAACGTACATCGAAAGGCAGACGGGAAGCTCTTGGTAGAGGGCGAAGTTCACCTATGCTGCGTGGACGGAGATCAAAAGCTTGTTCGGCTTCCGGCCCCCGTACGCGCCCTGATGTGAGCGACAAACCACGTCTACGGCCCGAATGGACGCAAAGGTGCCCCGCGGCGCACGCAGCAGCCAAGGCACTGCGAATGCGTGCCCAGGCAGCCGGCCGGCACATGGCCGACCGGACGAGGCGAGCAGGAGACGACCGACCGGCGCGACTATGCCTTTTGATAAAGCTCGGCGCCCGCATCCAAAAATGCTTCGCTCTGTGTCTTTAGACCGTCTTCTACGGCAGCCTCCTCCGACAGACCCTTGGACTCCGCATACGCACGCACGTCCTGGGTAATCTTCATCGAGCAGAACCGTGGTCCACACATACTGCAGAAGTGGGCAACCTTTGCGCCTTCTGCAGGCAACGATTGGTCATGGAACTCACGGGCCTTGTCGGGGTCGAGCGACAACGCAAATTGGTCTGCCCACCGGAACTCGAAACGCGCCTTGGACAAGGCATCGTCGCGGTATTGTGCGCCAGGGTGGCCCTTCGCCAAGTCAGCCGCGTGAGCGGCCAGCTTGTAGGTGACCACACCTTCGCGGACATCGTCACGGTCGGGCAAGCCAAGGTGCTCTTTGGGCGTGACGTAGCAAAGCATCGCGGTGCCGTACCACCCGATCAGCGCGGCACCAATGGCGCTCGTGATGTGGTCGTAGCCAGGCGCGATGTCCGTCGTCAGAGGTCCGAGGGTGTAGAACGGTGCCTCGTCGCACCATTCCAACTGCTTGAGCATGTTCTCCCGAATCATGTGCATCGGCACGTGCCCCGGCCCTTCGTTCATCACCTGCACGTCCTGCGCCCAAGCGCGGCGCGTGAGGTCGCCTTGGACCTCCAGTTCCGCGAGCTGCGCGCGGTCATTGGCATCTGCGATAGAACCAGGCCGCAAACCATCGCCGATGCTGAACGAAGCACCGTAGGCGGCCATAATTTCGCAGATTTCATCCCAGTGCGTATACAAAAAGTTTTCTTTGTGATGCGCCAAACACCACCGCGCCATGATGGAGCCACCCCGCGACACAATTCCCGTGAGGCGGTCGGCGGTCCACGGCACAAACCGCAGGAGCACACCAGCGTGAATGGTGAAGTAGTCGACGCCCTGCTCACATTGTTCGACCAAGGTGTCACGGAAGAGGGCCCAAGTAAGTTCCTCCGCCTTGCCATCGACCTTTTCGAGCGCTTGGTAGATAGGCACCGTGCCGATGGGAACCGGAGAATTGCGGAGAATCCACTCACGCGTTTCGTGAATGTTCGGGCCCGTCGAGAGGTCCATGACCGTATCCGCGCCCCAGCGAATGGCCCAAACCAGCTTCTCAACCTCTTCTTCGATGCTGGACCGCACCGCCGAGTTGCCAATGTTGGCGTTTATCTTCACCAGGAAATTGCGGCCGATAATCATCGGCTCCAGCTCGGGGTGGTTGATGTTGGCCGGAATAATCGCTCGCCCCCGCGCCACTTCTTCGCGCACAAACTCGGGGGTAATGCGGGAGGGCAACTTGGCGCCGAAGCCCTCGCCCGGATGCTGGGGCCGAATGGCTTCCCGCAGCTGTTCGAGGCGCTGACTCTCGCGAATGGCAACAAACTCCATCTCCGGAGTGATGATGCCCTTCTTCGCATAATGCATCTGCGTGACCCGATGGCCTGGCAACGCGCGACGCGGCGCGGGCAGGTGCTTCATGCGCAGTGATTCCAAGCGGGAATCTTCCAGGCGAATCCGCCCGAATGCACTCGAAAGCTGCGGTAGGACCTCGCTGTCGGCGCGGCGTTCAATCCAAGGCACACACGGCCGCGCGAGGCCACGGTGAACATCGATTTCCACCGTGGGATCGGTATACGGCCCGCTCGTATCGTAGACGGTGACGTCGGGATTTGGCACGAGACCCGATTGGGTGCGCGTGGGCGACTGGGAGATGCTGCGCATCGGCACCCGCACATCGGGGTGCAGAGTGCCCGGCACGTACACACGGGTAGAGCCCGGAAAGGGGTCGCGGGTGATGCGGGTGGTGTCTTGGGGGATGCGGTCCCGCGACACCCGGGACACACCAGCGCCGGTCTCTGCCGGTGGATTTTCGTCAAGATTCACGGAAAACTCCTCGAAAGATAGACCTCGGCCAACCACCGAGGGTGAACACGCACAGGTTCCCGCCTATCTGTTGCCGGGCAGGCCAAACCGACAGGTGCAACCACACTCCACTCCCCCTATCGTCCTGGGAGGCTCTGGCCCGCCGTAGACAAGCCCAATGCCAAACACTGGAAGCGCAACAACGGAACCGCAGCGCGCACCCGCGCGAGAATCCAGGGGACCAACATGGGCGACACGGCTTCATCATCGGTGAACGACCACGCAGCCGCCATAGACGCTCGCGCCAAATGAGGCGCCAGCCGAGGGTCAATTTCATCCGCGCGCGCGCGATGACGACCCGGCTCGCCGACAAACCGACCACCCGCAGATTCCACCTTCTGCACCACCTCAATCGTCAACGCAGGGGCTCTGCGGATAGCGTCGCGCAGCACCGTCATCGAGGCTGCTGCAGCACGGGGCAAACCCACCTGCACCTGCGAGGCCCCCGGCTCAAGCCACACAGACACCGACGGCGCGGGCGCCCCCGGAGAGGATGCGCGGTGCCGCAACTGCACCCCTACGCGCGTTCGATAGGGCGCACCATTGCCAGCAAAGCGCGCATCACGGTAGACCCGCACTACGCTTCGCGCGCGCGAATGTTCGTCGAGGCCGGGCACCAAAGGACCGACGACATTCCAAAGGTGGTCGCGGAGGACCAACAGCGGCCGATGCACATCCTCCCGATACCGATTGGCGTTTACCGACATCCAGCCTCGCGAATTGTTGGCGGCAAGGTCACGCAGAAAATCGAACAAGACTGGCGGAACCGCGTCGCACGACGAGGCCTCGCTCTTGGGTGTAGTGTCCCCCAAGACAAAACGCGCATCCGACGGCAAAGCCGCCGGACCACACGAAACAACAATCGACATACCAGTTGCAGATGGACTCATGGCGTATGCGCATGCCATCCCAGGACTTGCACAACCTACCAGTGTCTATTTGTACAGTCAAGCTACTTCCACAAAAAACCTTGGCAAACGAAGCATTGACGGCCGGCCCAGGACCATCTACCGTGCACGACCAACTGGAGGAACCATGACTACACACATCCGCATTCTCGCATTGTGCGCGCCGCTGGCCCTGGGCATCGCATGCGTCGACGAAACCGAGAAGTCCAGCGGCACCGAAGGCGATGTGACCAATACCGGCGACGACGGCGGGGCCGATGGCGGCTCGGGCGATGGCGGCGCAGGAGACGGTGGCACGGGAGACGGCGGCTCGGGCGATGGAACGGCAGACGGCACGGGCGATGGAACCGGCGACGGAACTGGCGATGGAACCGGCGATGGAACCGGCGACGGATCCGGCGATGGCGGCACGGGGATGTCGGTTCCCCCCGAAGACTTGGTCGGAAGCACCTGGGACCTCGTGCTGAGCGAAGGAAACATCACGGAACCGCCGGGTGTAGGCGCCATCTTGTCGGGCTTGTTTACCGACTCGGTGCTGCTGGGCATCACCGGAAGCACGGCAACCAGCCTCGACATGGCCGCAGCAGTGGCCACCCCCACCTCCAGCGGCTACCGGATTGGCGAAGTGCTCAATCTTGGCACCGCCGACTTTGCCGCGGCGCCAAACTTCAACATGGATGCGACCGGCAGCACCCTGTATTATACGTACAGTGGCGTCGATATTCCGTTTGAAAACCCGGTATTCCTTGGCGAGTTTTCCGACGACGGCACCGTGCTCGTCTACGTCGAGCTGACAGCCGGCATCGATACCCGCGAACTCGGCCCGCTCTTCGGGTTTGGTTCGTCGGAAAACGCTGTATGCTCGCTGGTTTCCGGCTTCGGTGCTTCCTGCGGACCCTGCAACGACGGCATGCCCTACTGCCTCGGCCTCGCGGTCAACTGGTCGGACGCTACCCTCGCTCCGGGCATCTCGCTCTAAGCGAAGTCGCCGGCGGCATTGTATCCAGGAATCGGGAATGGACGGAAAGCCCACTCCCTCCCGTCAACCCGCCCCTCCCTTGGGGTGGGTGCGCTCGCCGCTTTGGGACGCATTTTGGCTGCAAAGCGGGCTCTGGCTTGCGCCGTTGGCTCTCGTCCTCAGCTCTTTCGCCGGCACACAGCCTTCCGGTCTAGCGCACAACGTTTACCTTGTCTTTTCTGCGCTATTTTGGATTGGACACCGGTTCAGCTCCTCCTGGGCGGCTTGGTTGTCCACGGCCTATCGGGAGGCCCGCCAGGTGTCGCCCATTCGATTTTGGGCTGTACCCATCGTTGTCATTTCATTCACAGCAACGATGGTATGGGCACCTGACAACACACTTCCAGGCACTTGGCAACAACGTGTCTTTGTGCTAACTGTCATCGATTACTTCTTGGTAACCTATCACTTTGCAGCGCAACACTTCGGAGTGCTAAGTCTATACCGTACTCTCGAAGGAGGCGCGCGCGATACCCGCACCCGTGACCGCGTGTTTGCCCTAATCGTCGGCGGATTTTTGATTGGTTTGGGTGACGTTCTGCGTGGAGCCACCGGTATTCCCGATGCATGGCTCGCATCTATATTCCCCCTCATGTCCTGGATGTCGTCGCTGTTCACTGCGCCGCATGTTGCAGTGATTATATTGGTTGTGTTCACCCTATGGGTAGGTTGGCATGAGAGCCAACACGGAAAATTCTGGGGACGACGGCTGTATGCATTGGGGATGCTCGTCATGGCCTTCACTGCAGTCTTCGCCGACCCGTTCATCTTCATCTTCTGTTGGACTACACAACATTGGCTCACGGCCGTCGGGCTCACGTCCCAAGTCATCGAGAGCGAGCCTGCGCCGAACCCTCCCGCGTTCACCACCACGATGCTCCATCGTATCCACCAAGCGCCTGGACGTTGGATCGCGCTGATGTGTGTCCTGAGCACCCTCGCGATGCCGTTTTACGAAGTCGAAGCCAGCACGGGGCCCGACGATAGGCCCACATTCCAAGTCCTCGATTCCGCACTCAACAGCAACCTATCGCACCCCGAGATGATTCGCGCATTCGTATTTTTGGGACTTTCTACCGCATTCTTGCACTATGTACTTGACCGTGCTATATGGAGATTTTCGGACTCCGCCGTCCGTCGCGCCACGCTCCCGTTGTTTCGGAATCGCGCATGAGTCGCTTCTCCCGCTTGGTGCCTTGGTTGGTCGGCATTCTGGTCGTATTCGCCACCGCACGCGTGGCATGGGTCTGCGACGATGCCTACATCACGTTTCGCACCATCGACCATCTCCAGCTTGGCTATGGGCCTGTCTGGAACCCGGGTGAGCGCGTGCAGGCCTACACCCATCCGCTTTGGATGGGTCTCCTTGCCTTGGTCTCTTTGTGTACGCGCGAATTGTATTTCACATCCATCGCAGTTGGCCTCGCGTTCACCGCACTCACTGTCGCGTGCTTGTTTCGCGTCCCTGGCGCAAGACAAGCAGCTCCCTGGATTCTTGTCTTGGCCACAAGCAAGGCATTCACGGAGTTTGGTACCTCGGGCCTCGAAAACAGCATGGCAGGGTTCCTATTCGCCATCATAACCGCTATGATGACCCAAGCCCCCGTTTCCGACCGGCGCCATACGTTCGTGTCGTTCTTGCTGGGCCTCACGCCACTCGTTCGTCCTGACCTCGTGCTGATTGCCACGCCCCCCGCGTTGTTGTGGGTGGCATCCGTTCGAGACCGGCCCCGCATTCTGGCCCGCGCGTTGGGGGCAGGACTCGCGCCGATTCTTTGCTGGACACTCTTTTCGCTGTTCTACTACGGTTCCCCCGTGGCCAACACCGCCATCGCAAAACTTGGGCATGCGCACCTCCTGGACGCGCTCAAACAAGGCCTCGCTTACTTTGCGAGTTCGCTTCAACTCGACCCGGTGCTGCTTCCCACCACCGCCCTCGGCCTTGCCATCGGCGTCCTACGCGCACGAACCCGGCCCGCAGCCGCCGCTTTGTCTGCGGGCGCTGTATTGTACTTGGCTTATGTTTTGTTTATCGGCGGCGACTTTATGTCCGGCCGTTTCTTCACCCTTCCGTTTCTCATCGCGATTGTCGCAATCATCGCACAACCGAACGAAAGCGCGCCCCGTCCTCTCGACGGCCCCATTGCCCATCGCGACGCCATCCCGTCCGACAGAACATCACAACGCAGAACGCACATTGCCTTCGCGGCGCTGTTGGGAGCGGTCGCCGTGTCGCTCACAAGCCAATCGAGTCCACTCCGAACCGATGCCGCATTTCACGTCCCCAACTGGGACGACGCCGGCATCGCCGATGAGCGCGGTTGGTATTACCCGCACCTCGGCTTGGTTCCGATATTGCGGGAAGGGCGGGACCCACCAAAGCCAGGCAGAGCCCGCCAAGCTGGCTCCGGTCGCGTCCGTATGGGCAAAGCGATTGGCATGGATGGCTATATGGCCGGTCCTGCGGTTCATCTCGTAGACGCGTATGCCCTTTGCGACCCACTTCTCGCACGTATTCCATCGGACGAAGTACACGGTCGCCCCGGTCATTGGATTCGCCCTGTGCCCGTGGGCTATCTCGACACCTTGACCACAGGGCAGAATGTGCTCGCTGACCCCGAGGTCCGCGCATTGTGGGGCGACATTGTCCTCGCGACCCGCGCTCCGCTCACGACTCCCGGACGCTTTTCTGCAATCTGGCGCCTCCTTTGGCGCGGACGCACCGCGCCCATCACCGGCGTGCCCCCCATGGACCGTCCTCCCAAAGCGACGATAACGGGCCAAGGAGGCACCCCAAATCCCGTCGCCATGCCGCAATTGGCTCCAGAAACTTTGCCTTCTGGTTCGGAACCTTGACCAACCCGCCGCCGGTTCGAATACAATACGCAGGCCAAAACGTGCGTCCCACGCACGAACGAATTGCCGAGGAGACCGAATGTCCAATCCCCACCGTAACGCTGCACTGACCGCCTTTATCGTGCTGGTTGGTTGTGGAGGCTCGACAGACGGCACCGTCAAGAGTGGAACAACAGAAGAAGAAACCCTTACTTCTCGTCCTCCTCTGTTGACGATCAACCTGCCCACGGGTGGTGCCGTCGTCACGGAAGGCAGCTCCGTCACTCTCACGGCCACGGTCGTCGACCTCGACACGCCGATGGAAGAAATCAGCGGCACGTGGGCAAGCAGCAGCGGCGCCGAGCTGTGCGGCTTGGCGGCCCCCTCCGCCGAGGGCAACCTCACCTGCACCTTCACGGTCTCTCGGGAACACCCGCCCATCGTACTTTCCGTGACGGACGGCCTGTCGACCAGCACCGCCGAACTTGACCTCGTCGTGCGCACCGCCGACCCGCCAACCATTCAGTTCGAAGACCCCCAAGACGGCGGCTATGTCAACGACGGGGAGCAACTCACGGTGCTCGCACACGTCGAGGACGACAACGATGCGCCCAATTCCTTGGACTTGGTGCTCGCTTCGGACATTGACGGAACCTTGTTCCAAGGCGCCGCCGACCCCAGCGGTGACATCCACATTCTCGTGAATGCCCTCTCGCTCGGCGACCACACCCTCACCCTCTCGGCCACCGACCGCGACGGCTTCACCGGCACCACATCCATCGCCTTCGAGGTCAACAGCAAGCCGGGCCAGCCGACCGTGCATATCGAGCCCAGCAATCCGGGAACCGGGGACGACCTGCAAGTGGTCATCGACGCGGACGCACCCGACGCAGACGGCGACACCCTCACCTACCGTTACACTTGGTACAAGAACGGAACGGTCGTCGCGGGCGCCACCAGCCGCACCGTGAGCGCTTCCCTCACCGCACGCGATGACATGTGGACGGTCGACGTCCAAGCCGCCGACGGCCGCGCGATTGGCGAGGCAGCCAGCGAATCCGTAGAAATCGGCAACACTGCGCCCACACTGGGCAACACGGCCCTCACACCCGACCCCGCCACCGCCTCCGACGACCTCGTATGCGTACCAAGCGGCGCAGCCGACGCCGATGGCGACACGATTTCCTACATCTACACCTGGCAAGTGTCGGGCGTGGTGCAAACCGAAACCAGCGACACGCTCGCCGCCGGAACCGCAACCAAGGGCAACAGCGTCGTCTGCACGGCCTCGCCAACCGACGGCACGGCCACCGGCTCCGCGGTTCGCTCCAACACCGTCGTCATCAGCAATGCCCCCCCGTCTGCCCCCGAAGTCTCGATGTCCCCTACCCTCGCGGTGGCGCTGTCGGACGACCTTCAGTGCATGGTTGACGTAGAGAGTGACGACACCGACGGCGACCCCGTCACCTACACCGTCACTTGGACAGGCGATGGCACCAGCTACCCATCTGGCTTCGCCGGAACGTCGGGCCCGGCGACCACTTCGTACACCAACGATACACTTCCCGCAGCGGACAACAACCTCGCGGACCACTGGGTATGTACTGTTACGCCCACAGACGGCACTTCGAGCGGCTTGGCCGCTTCCGCCGACGGCACCGCAGCATCCGTTGTCGACTTGGGCAGCGGAGCGTTCGCAACCGGTAGCACCGCAACGTTGACCGCGACGGACCTCATCGCACAGCCCATTTCGCTCACAGTGAGCGCCACTATCGTCGGCTTTGGTATGGATGTCAGCAGCACGTCGGGCAGCACAGGAGCCACGTACGGCCTCTACACCGACAACGCCGGCGCCCCCGGAACATTGTTGGCAACGTCCGAAAGCGGCGCGCTTGGCACCGGCCCCCAAGAGACCTACCTGTCGCGGTTTACGTCTCTGAGCGCCGGCGATTATTGGATTGTGGTCAATATGGCGGCGTCCGGCGATACCTTCGTGGTCGCTGACTCCGTCGGCGCCGTCGACACCTACACCACCAGTGATGGCGGCGTGGACTCCGTCCCTAGCACGTGGACCGGCGGTACCTCCGCAGTTTCCGCCCTCCACGCCTGGTGGTTGGTCGGATTCTGACCGCGTACACGCGAAGGGCGGACACACTTCGCCACTGGCTCGCCGCTTCCACCACGCCACGCCTCCTCCTTGGGGCATGGCTGGCGCTCGAAGCGGTGTTTTTGTTCTTGGACATCTGGCTCGGTCCATGGTCAGTCGTAGGCTTTGAAGAAGGACGAAATGCACGCGCCGCATTGCAGGTAATGTGCGGCCACACCGATCGGCTCCTCGACTTGCAATATCGCGATTTTTGTGGTGGATGCACGGGTGTTGCCCTCTTTGGCGCCCCTGTGATGGCGCTGCTCGGCACCTCGGTGGCCGCATGGAAGGCCGTGCCAGCGCTCTTTCACATCGGTCTCGGCATCGCGATGCTACAAGCCCTCCGGCGCGCAGGTGCCTTGGGCTCCCCGCTCGTCGCCGCGGGCGGCCTGCTCTTCGCAACGCCCTGGGCGCTCCGAGAACTCGCCCTGACGGCCTGGGGCAACCACGCTGAGGTCCGCACGCTCGTCGTCGCAGCGTTGGCCTTGCTCGTCGTTCCGCGCGCAGAGCGGCGGGTTCTCGAACTCGTCCTCGCCGGCATACTGACCGGACTCTCCCTTTGGTTTGCGCACATCGCAGCATTTGCAGTACCCGCGCTGTTGTTTCTGTCGCTCCAAACAGGACTGCGCTCGGCTGGATTTGCGTTTGGATTGGGAATCGGGACGATTCCTTATTGGTATTTCCAATGGAATCATCCGACCGCACAAGCTGGCGCAACGGAGCTTTGGACGACCATCACGCTCGCCGAACCAATCCAGGCGCTACGTTACCTCGGAAGCCCGCTGCGACCCCAATCGTTGTGGCCCTCCACGGGCAACGCCGGAATAGACGCAGGATTGGCCGTTTCATTCAGCCTAACCGTCATCGCGGGCATACTCGGCGCTATCGAAGGCACGCGCAGGCGCAACCCGCTCGCATTGGGCCTTGTATTGGCCTGGATTGGATACATTGCCGCCATTGTCTTGCGCGCAGACCTTTGGGCCGACATCGATCTCTCCCCTGGATACGCACCTTTTCATCTTCGTTACCGCGTGGTTCTCTGGCCGTTGCTGGTATTGGGTGCGGCTGTCTTGGTCGGTTATCGACCTCGACTGGCTTGGATCCTTGTGGCACCTCTATTGGTTTCGGGCACCTTGGCGCGCGCCGTCGCATGGACCTACGGCCCGGGCCCCCGCCGAGAAATGTCTGTATGGAACGAGCCGGGCAGGCCCGACGGGACAGTACCAGAAGGAAACCCACCCCGACGTCGGGCATGGGGACTCGACCGCGCCGTCGACATCGACGCTGCACGAACGTTTCTGGACGCGCACACCGACACCGAACCATTGTGCCGCATTGACCACCTCGGCGAAGCCGGACGCCGCGCCGGGCTGATGGCACGCAATGGCCCCGTCCCCGACGTCGGCACCGACACCGCCGTCGTCGAAGGCATCGCTTGGGGACTCCTCGGGAGCGGCGCGTCCCCTGCGCCAGATGTCATCTCCCACTTTCCGGGCCACCTTCAAGAGCCCGTCACGACCGCCGTACTCCGACTCGCCACGAGCCGGGGCATCGCACTCTCTTGGCCTCCCCTCCCGGGTGCGGCGCACGGGCGATGCCTCGGCCTCGCCGCCCAAGCCTGGTTGAACGCGACCGACGACGAGCGCCACCTGCCGTTTGCGCCACCTCCCAATGCACCGTCCGGGTGCCCCAACTGGTCCGAGAACCTGTCGGAGACCGTTTCTCGCCGCACAACCCAGCCGGTGGACCACGGGTGGCGTCCATGAACATCCGGTTGGGATTCGTGCTGTTGGCGATTTGGGCGGTCGCGATTGCAGCTAGACAAACCCGACTCGCGGAGAGTATGGCCCTTGCCGATAGCCTTGGCCCATATTGGGTTGGATTTCGGGGTCCGTGGTCCACAACTCCCCATGCAGAACCTTACGGCTGGCTTCTGGCCCTACCCCACGCAATATTGGTTCGACTCTCTTCGAGCTTATGGTCTGCTACTGCAGGAATACGCTGCATCGACGCACTGGTCGCTCCACTCGGCGCATGGATGGCCTACAACCAACACAAGCGTTGGCTCCCAACCTTGATGGTCGGCACCGTATTGGCCCTCGACCCCAACCTCCTCGATACCGCCACCAGTGGCGCCGAGGCCTACCAAGCACCTGTGGCGATTGCACTCCTGTGCGTCCTGCCGCGCTATCCCTACTTTGCCGCCACTGCGTTTGTATGGGCGGTGATGTGCCATCCCCTCGCCGTATGCGCAATCCCCTTCCTTCGCGCGATTCGGTGGACACTTGGCGCGCGGATTTGGCTTTGCGTACTGTTGGTTCCCCATGTACTCCGGCTTGCCGCGACAGGGGCGTCTGCAGCTTCGACACCACAGTTGCCTACCCAAGCGTTGGTTGCATGGGCCCAACAAGGCGGGTGGACCGCAGCGTGGATGGTGTTGGGGCTACTGATGACCATGCACAAACGCGGACGCCTTTCGACAGGTCGCGCGACCGTTTGGGGACTCGCCGGAGTGCTGGTGGCAGGAACCTATCTTGGCTATCTCCGGGACCACCACCTACGGATCTGGTCGGCGCCCGCCGCCGCTGGCCTCAGCGTCCTTCCCAATGTAGTCGCGCTCGCTCCATTGGCAACCCAACACTGGCCTGCTTCGCCCGAAGCTCGCCCTGGGGGAACGCGACGCCCGGGGACCCTCGGCTTGCTGCATCGCGCCACCACGTCCCTTCTTGCCCGTATTGATGAGCATGAGCACTGGGTCATTGACGGCGTCACGTTCGCTGGCCCCCCCGCAATTGAGCCCGGCGGCGTATGGCTCGATTTGCTTCTTCATGATGTTTCGATAGAACGACTTGACGTTGCAGACGGCCACCAAGTTGCCGTTATCGTGACCGCAGCCCGTGGAGATATGCGCTTGCAAAGTCCGTCAGAATATGGTATGGTATTGGTGGACACCCAAGACACGTGGGCCATTTGGTATGGAACCCCCGCAGCCGTGTCCGCCTGGACGCAAAGCTGGTGCGGCGCTTCCCGAGATGCACGCACGGGCGGCGCTTGGGACGGCTTGGTGCTTACCCATCCCCACCGCGGCGCCGCGTCCGTACAATCCTGGTGGGATTGCAAGGTTCCCGATTCGACCTCGACACCGCCGGGAACGCTTCCAGACGATACCCTGCCCCGATTGGACATCGCGGAACCCTAAGGGCGTACCAGCTGGCAGCCGAGCGTCCACTCTTTCTGTACGGCTGGCGTAGACAAGCGCTCCACCGCGTCTGGTCCAATTTCTGCCTCTAACGAGGCCCACGAAGACGGCCCACAGCCCACATAGCGGGGCCATACAAAAACAACCCCACGTAAAAAGTCAAGGTTATTGCGACACGTCCCCGCGTCCGCCGCCAAGAGGTCCCGCGGAACCGAGGGGTCGGGCGCCGTTCGACCATCGTGGGTGATTGCCTTGACATGGTATTCCCCTCGACCTTCACACACACCCGCCCAAACCCGCTGGTCAAGACGCTGTTGGTGCTCATCATCACGCTCCGGGGCAAACGCACGGGCCGCCCGTCGTCCCGCGCCTCGGCCAACGGCATCGTCAAGGCCGGGTATTCGCGACAGCTCGTCGAGCCGGGTGACAATATGGGGCACCTGTTCGCCCGAGTCTCGCATCAGACCGCGGGCAAGTGCATCGGCAAAAAAGCGCCCCTCGAGCCCCTCCGAATCGACCGCTGCGTAGCCGCTCTCAGCCAACGGCACGATATCCGAGCGGTCTGGGTCTTGCGCACCAATCCCCACCCGACGACCCAACTCATAAATATGGTCATAACGACAATCCACCAACACATCTGAATGACCATTCACCCACGTCGCCGCAGCAGATACATCACTCGGGCGCCCCTGCATCCGCCGCAATGGCTGGGGTGGATTCCCCAGTGGGACGGTCTTGTCGGGCCAACCGCCATGCAAATACACCCCCAAATTGACCGAGGCAGCACGCCATTCCGTCCACTGACCCAACCGAAGACTTATCCCCATCACAACCAAACCCACACCACCCAGTGGCACCAGTACGCGCGTGACTTGGCGTCGCCACGGCCAACCCATCGCGGTCGACGCACACAGCATCAGCAAGGGAACCAACGGAGTCCGATACCGAAGGTTGAATGCTGCGTTCACATAAGGGTCGGGTAGGTTCCACCACAAGTCATAACGAATCACATACACGAAAATCAGGACCAAGAGAGACACGGGCGCAAACGCCGCTGGAAACAGCGGTACCCGCGGGCGCCCCCAAAAGACAGGGAGGAAAATCCGAAGCCCACCCAAGATAGCAAGCACCCACAAGCCCCACCAATACACCATCGAGACCGACGACACGTCTCCATATTCGGTCGGCTCCCAAATATTTTCCAACAACCATTGCCCACCCAGCCAATCAAACAAGGCACCCGGGGGCGATAGCTGCCTCCCCGACCACCAGTCCAGGGTGGCATCGGTCGCGCCTGGCTTGTCTTGGTAATACAACAGCCATGGCACCATTCCCATGGCGCCACCCAAACCAAACACGATGGACCACGCGCGCCCAACAACCATGGCACCCAAAAGGAGCATTGGCAGTGCCCATGCGCTTGTTTGTCCAAACCAAAGACCAAAGCCTGTTACTGCACCCGCCAACCACAACAAACCCGTACGCGGCCACCGGTCACGAAAGCTTGCGGCCGTCAATAACGCTGCCGCCAAAAGCGGAAATGCAGTCGATTCCGCGTGGTTTCCCCAACCCGTATGAACCAACTCTCGATACCAACCCGGCGCCGCTGCCATCAACAGCACAAACGCAATGCCTGCCCGCCAGGAAACGAGCTGAACCAGCAGCCAGGCCCCTGCACCGAGCACAGCGCCGTGAAAACCCAAGATAACAATTTTCCACAACAGGACGGTTGGGCCAAACATCCGAAAAAATGGCGCAGCCAAAAAACCTTCTGCCGTGCAGCCTCCACAAAACGTGCGGTACTGAAGCTCATCGGCCGCATCCCAATGGCCGCATGCAAACTGCACGCCCGCACGCGCATTGAACAACTCCTCCCAATGCATTGTCGCCCAAGGCCCCCACAGCAGGTCCAGTACACTCGCGAGGAGCTCCACCATGACCAAGACGGCCACCCACCGGCCTCCTCGGCGTTCGTTCCAAATCTCTGTGCTGGCCAATAATGTCGACATTGCCCATACCATAGGATGAGCGGCGGCCCATGTCCGCGATGGCTTCCAGGATGTGCATCGACACTCGCAAGAGGCGCATGCCAGGCACAACCAAGGTCGGAGCATCCCACAAAAGCCTTCGCGCGACCCGCGCCCAAGGTTAGCACCCCCCACCCTCGCCCCAAGGCAACGAGATGTTTCGACACCCCACCGGCCCGTCCACACCGCTTTCTACTGCGCTCACCTACACGGGAAAACCCTCCCACGCTCGCTTTTCGGTCTCCGAGGACTGGAGCCAGGGGCGCACGGCATTCGGCGGACTGCCCGTCGCGATAGCATTTCGCGCAATGAACGCGCTCGTCAATGTTCCCGAGGGCGAATCCCGTGCGCTCGCGAGCCTGACCGCGCAGTTCATCGAGCCGGTTCCCGTAGGCGAGTCGGAGCTATTCGCGCGGGTCTTGCGCACCGGACGTTCAATCACCCACGCAGGGGCAGAAGTTTGGGTTGGAGACCAGCTCGCGGTCACCGTTCAAGCCGCCTTTGCCAACCCACGGCCCTCGCGTCTCCAAGTAGCGCCAGCACCTGCACCAAGTATGCCCCCTCCCCAGTCCCTTCCTGCTATGCCTTATCTTCCCGGCCAAATGCCCGCATTTACCCAGCACTTTTCCTACCGGCAAACCTGCGAGGACTGGGCATTTCAAGGGGGTAAAAACGCCGCATTGTCCGGCTGGACAAGAACGGTCGAAGAACATCCCCTCGATCCCGGCATCCTCCTGATGATGCTGGATGCATGGCCAGCCGCGGCGCTTTGCCTCGCAGACGACATCACCCCCGCCAGCACCGTTACATGGATGGTGACCTTCTTCGCGCAGCCTACCCCCCAAGCAGGCCCATGGACCGCGACCACACGCCGCGCAACCGCCTCCGCCAATGGTCTCTCCGACGAGACGGCCAATATTTGGGATGCCCAAGGGCAACTCCTCGCCCGCTCTCGCCAAGTTTGCGCTGTCTTCGGCTAATTCTGTCCGCATGGCCCCTCGTTTTTTTTGCGATGAAAAATCGCGCAGGGGCCTATTGTCCCCCAAACCGAATTCCGTCTCCTGCATTGTGGCACCGACGAACACCCCCGTCGCTATCCGCCACCCGTAGGAGCCCCCATGCCCATGCGCACCGCACCGCACGCCGTCCCCGTGACCCCCACCGTGGCTCCCGGAGAAGCGCCCCAGGAGCCCCCATAGCGTCGTCCCCGAAGGTTACGTTTACCGGCCGTCGACCTGTACGCGCAGCTTGTAATCGACCTGGCCGGTGGGACAGCCCGCATCTTGCGTGACGAAAATTTCGTGCAAGCCTTCGTCCGCTACCGAAAACGCAAGGACGCTACACCAGCCATCCGCCGTCGTGCATGGCTGCGTAAGGCCTAAGACTTCCGTGCACTCGGATGGGCCGTTGAGCCACAAGCGCGTGGACATGCCCACTTCGTCGGCATCTCCATCCACCTCGACCGTCAGGGTATCGCCCGCCGATGGGTCGAGCTGCCAACCGTCATATGCTTGCGCGCTACCACCATAGTAATAATAGGGGTAGTAGCCATAGCCGTACCAAGAATAGGTGCAGGGTAGAGTGCCTCGGGCGTAGTAGTCCGTCCGCCCGACGGCGCCCCCGTCGGAGAACGCCATTGCACCGTCACACGCGGCATAGCTCTCGGCAAAGACCGGCGCATAGGACGTGGAATTTACCATCCACAGCAGGTTTTCGCCATCAAAAGCGCTGTAGCCTATGTCGTAGCTATAACTGCTTTCGTAGGGCCTACCACCTGGTCGATAATAATAAAACTCCTGGCTAATCGATCCCGCAAAAATTTGGTAGTCATAAAAGCCGCCATAATAATAGTACCCGTAGGGGTCACCATAAGACATGTCGAAGATACCAAAGACCGCATCTTCTACGGTTCTTGTGAACGAATACCGCGCACCTCCATAGTCGTATTCAAACGCCGTGACTTGGCGCGTCGCCCAACCAAGGCCGGGATTTTCGATGGTGCCACCCCACGCGCTCTCCCCCTCCAGCAATGCGAGGCGCAAATCGGGTGAGCACCCTTCCGCGCTTCGATCCGACGAAATCGTGGTGACGAGGTCAAACGCGAAGTCGCAAAATACACACCGCGCAGAAGGCGCTCCGGTAAACGAAACCACAAAATCGCAGACGGGGTCTCCGGACATATCCCGCGATTGATACGCCAATTGCCCTTCCACACCCACCTCCGAAGTCACCGCCTCGCCAGCGACGGAGATGCTCGTGGACTCCCACACCATGAACGGACCATCGTTGATTGTGGCCGTCAACGCGCGCGGCTCCTCTTCGTTGGGAGCCTCGCCGGAATCCTCGGGGTCAGGCGTGAGATCCCCTTCGGGAACCTCCTCTCGCGGCGTTAGCTTGCCTGCGCCCGAAACACAGCCAACGCTGAACGCTGCCACAACACACCAAGGAAAAACACACGCGCGCATGGGGACTCCTGCGAATGACCCCATTATAACGAACTTTAGAAATACTTCAATGCACGCCTTCCAAGGCAACATCGAGACGCGCCTCCTCCCGCTGCAGTCGACAACGGCGAACCGTGATGAAACACCCAAATCGGAATCCCCATCGGCGCAGATAATGGGAGTGTGCACAACTACGCTCGCAACTGCCACAAGCCCCGTTACATTGCTTGCCAATGAGACTATCACCCAACATTGGCTAGTGTGCCCCCTCACTGCAAGGCAAACTACCGCTCGTTTCGGCTACATGTGGCGCTTATCATTGTCGAAATCCGAACTCTGCGACAGCCCATACGGAGAGCATACGCAACAACGTGCTATTGGCCGCTTTCGACATTCCAAGCGGCCCAGGAGTATGCCGGACGCCGGTCGTACTGTCGGCGCAGCAATGACGCCCGAAAACAAAGCAATGGAGGGAATTCTCACGCAATAGGATACACAGGAAAGGCGTCCACCGGGCTACACGCTGCCCCCATTTGTAAAACCCAAAATCGGGTATCGTCAAGCACCACTAATAGACAAGACAATTCCATATCGGCAGGCCAAACGTAGGGTCCGATTGCGATACACAACCAGGAGGGCCGTTGTTCGTGCATGGTCCGAAGAAACGGCACCCAATCGCACGCCGGGGACCGCGGTAGGCTCGAAACACAGGGCACGCGGGATGAATCGACGAAAAACCCGACGAGCAAAGCCCTTATCATCAAGCCTGTAAGGGTGGTGATCGCCCAACCCTACAGATGTCGATCCGTTTCTCGACGATTGCCGGCGCGCGAGCCGCCCACTCCGAAAGTCCCACCTGCAAAATAGGCGGCGCCGAAACACCGAAAGTACGCAGCACGGCGTGTACTTTTCCCGTTCGCATGTTGGATATCACCTCGGCTTTGCGGGTCCCCACCAAGAATGCGACTCCAGAGGTTAGGCGCAGGTCCGATGCAGCCCAAGAGCCGTCTTCTACGGCCCGGAGCCACCATGGACGACATCACGCCGACCTCCGGTGCGGAGTACACCCGACGCATACGCGCGGGCGCGGTCGGAATCCACCGTACGTTTGCCCCCATTCACCAGCTTTTGGCCGAAGTAGAGCGCCTCGCGCTCAATGCGAGCGTTGCGAGCGGGCGCTTGGGCGGTGCTGGGCGGAGTTTCGCCACCGTTGCCCGCGACCTGCATGCAACCGCATCCGAACTCGGTACGCGAATTCACGAAATTGAAGCCGTGTTTGCCGGACTTGCGGTCGATGTGGCGGCATGGAGCGAGTCGGAGAGGCGCTTGGACCTATTGAAGCGAAGTGTTGCCCTCATCGACGCATCGGGCGAGACGGTCCACGACGCGCGGCTTCGCGCCGCCACCCGCCGGGTGCAAGGTGAGATGGAAGCCCACATCGCAGCCTTGGCAGCGCGGATTCACTCCCTCGACGGTCACGTCGACCGAATCCGCTGGACCGCCGTGCGGCAAACGCGCTACCTCTGCATCTTGGCGAGCATCGAAAAGGCCCACCTCGGCAAAGAAGGCGAAGCGGTTGAAGCCGTCGTCAGCGCGATGGCCGTGCTGGCCGACCGCTTGGGTGTCGTCGAAGAAGACGCCCGCGACCGCGTCATCGCGCTTAGCCTTCAAGTGCGGCGGCTTCGGCGAAACAAAGGTCTTCTGAAAGGAAACTTGGAGCGTGCGGCATGAAGCGAACCGTAATCTTTGACGATGGCACCCGGCGTTGGGTTGTATTTGGTCGCGACCCAGCGCGCGGCGAAAACGTTATCGACACCAACCAATATTTGGTCAAACACAACGGACGCGGTGCCCTCATCGACCCCGGCGGCATCGAGGTCTTTCCGTCATTCATTGGGAGTTTGTCCGCAGAAATCGACCCCGCGGACATCGACGTCCTCTTTGCAAGCCACCAAGACCCCGACATCGTCTCGTCGTTGGCGCTTTGGATTGACCTCAAACCAGAGCTTCGGTGTATGGCGCCGTGGACTTGGGCAGGCTTCATCCCGCATTTTGGCGGTGGACGCCCGGTCATCGCACTTCCCGATGAAGGCGGCCAAATCAACCTGGGCGGGAGCAAAGACCTTGAGGTCATTCCCGCCCATTACTGCCACTCGTCCGGCCATTTCACGATTTATGACCCCCGCGCCCGCATCTTGTTCAGCAGCGACATCGGCGCCGCGTTGCTGCCCGCAGAGGGCCTGCCCTTCTTTGTCGACGACTTCAAGGGACATGTGCGCTTCATGGAGGCGTTCCACAAGCGTTGGATGCCATCCAATGAAGCCAAGAACGCGTGGATTTCTCGCGTACGCCAGCTTGACATCGACATGATGTGCCCCCAACACGGCTCGATTTTTCGTGGCGACGACGTCAAGCGGTTTCTCGACTGGTTCGAGGCGCTTGAGGTGGGCATTGCTGCCAACGTTGCGCGCGGTCGCTCACGCGCCGCGAAATAAGCGACACCGGATTTTTCGCCGCGCAATTCACGTCGCCGAAAACGGAAGCGTCATCGGCGGCAGACCGACCACCCCAAAAACGGCGAATGCACAGCGTTTTGGCCCCAAATGCGCCGTGGGCGAAGGTCAACGGATTCGACAGGGCCGACGCACGCGCCTATCTCCACTGCCCGCGGACGCTTGGAGCGGTGGTCCCCAAGGTCAGCAACTCCCGCGCCACCGTCGTCCAGCTTCGTATTCGCGGCGTACACCGGCGACCGAGCCAAGCGCGCGCCGCACGCTTCAACGCATCGTCGTCATCGGCGGGCACGGCGGTGCCCCCACCGCGGACGAGCACCGCGGCATCGCCAATATCGCTCGTCACTACGGGAACGCCCTGGGCGCGGTAAGAAAAGACCTTGAGGGGGCAGAACCAGGGGGGCGCCGTCGATGGATACGGCGCCAAGCCAAGGTCGAGGGCCGCAACGACGTCGGCGAGCGCCGCGCCCGAGCGGTGCCCTGCGTGAATGACCCGACCATCGGTATGAATGGATTCGCATTCTCCACCGATATGCACAAGGCGCGCGTCCAAAGCCTTTGCGAGTGCAGGCAACCGTTCATAGCCATGCCACGGCTTGAAACTGCCCACAAACCCAATGGCAGGCTCGTCGGGTTCGAGACCCAAGAGCTGGCGGCCCCGTGCCCGGTCACCGATGTCCGCATCCACGCCATTGGGCACCCAGTGTACATTCCGGCACCCCACTTCCTCGCGCAACCACTGGGTCAGCCAACGCGAAACGGCTGCAATCGCCGGCGCTGCGCGTAGAACGTCAAACTCCCACTGCTTCGCCCACTCCGGCCGAAGCACGGTCTCAAAGCGCTGTCGTTCCAGAACCAACGGAGCGTTGACCTCAAGCACCCAAGGCACCCGCAGTCTCGTCGATGCGCGCCAACCTGCGTCCGAAAAGAGCGCATGGCGTTCGACGATAAGGTCAGGCTTCCAATCGTAGAGTCCGTCCTCTACGACCTTTCGCGCAATGCGCCGGGCAGCCCACACCTCGCGCATCTCCCGAAACTGGGGGAGCCACGACGGCCAGCCGGGAACCCCGCCGACCCAAGCCTCTGTCGGCACACCAAAACGACCCCGCCGGTCGACATCTTGGGCGGCGTACAGCCGCGTTTCGCCAAACGCAGCCATGCCACGGACAACCGAGCGAACGTGGGCGCTGCAGCCCGAAGGCCCATGGACAGGAACGCCCGGCGCCCCCACGATGTACGCGAGGCGCACGGGACTTGGCTCAGCCCGCCTGCGCGGCGGCGAAAGCGTAGGCAAGGTCGGCCTGAAGGTCTTCCAATGCTTCCACACCGATGCTCAAACGAATGAGACCATCGGGCAAGCCGATTTCTGCCCGCACTTCCGGCGGCACGCTCGCATGGGTCATGATGGCGGGAAGCTCAATCAAGCTCTCGACGCCACCGAGGCTCTCGGCGAGTGTAAACACGCGTGTGGCCTTGACAAAGCGGGATGCGGCCGCGAGGTCGCCTTTCAGGACAAAGCTCACCATGCCGCTGAAGCCCGGATAGTGGACCTTCTCCACGTCATCCCGCTCCTGCAACCACGCAACCAACGCACGCGCCGATTGTTGGTGACGCTCCATTCGCAAGTGCAGGGTTTTGAGGCCGCGCAGCTGCAAGAAGCAGTCCCATGGGCCAGGCACGGCACCCACGGAGTTTTGGTAGAAGCACATGCGCTCGTGCAGCGCGTCGTCGCTGGTCACCAGCACGCCGCCCACCACATCGCTGTGGCCATTGATGTACTTGGTGGTGGAGTGGACGACGATATCTGCACCCAGCTCCAGCGGCCGCTGAAAGACGGGGGTAGCGAAGGTGTTGTCCACGACGACCTTTGCACCGACTGCCTTGGCCTTTTGCGCCAACGCGGCGATGTCGGTCACCTTGAGCAACGGATTTGTGGGGGATTCTACCCACACAAGGTCCACGTCATCGGGAATCACAACGTCGGGATTCGAGGTGTCGACGAACGTGAACCGAAACCCAAGGGGTGCCCAACACTTCGTAAACAGCCGATACGTTCCCCCGTAGACGTCGTCGCCGCACAAAATGTGCGAGCCCGGCTTCATCAGGCGCATCACGGTGTCAATGGCAGCCATACCACTCGAAAAGCACACACCGTGCTTGCCCCCTTCAAGGCTTGCGATGCACGCCTGGAGGGCATTTCGCGTGGGGTTGTGGGTGCGGCTGTACTCCCAGTGCCATTCCCCGGGCGCAGGCTGCGCATAGGTCGAGGTTTGGAACACCGGCGTCATCACGGCGCCGGTGACAGGCTCCGGCTCTTGCCCTGCATGGATGGCGCGGGTGCCGATGCCAAGTTGCGCGAATTCCGATGGGTCTGAAAAACGAGCCATAGAAGAAGTCCTATTTGGCGGAACAAGCGGCGTTGACCGCCGCTCTCAGCCTACGGTCTGGGTCGAACGAGAGATGTAGTCGATGAGGTCGATACGGGTGATAATATCGATAGGCGCGCGATTGTCGCCCAACACGACTGCCACCTTGAAGCGACGGAACAACTCGGTCAGCACCGAAATTTCGGTGGCACCATCGACCGTACAATACGACATATCGAGGATGTCGCCAACGATTGCGGTTTGGGGTCCACCTTCGAGGGCCTTTTCCAAGACGCGCTTCTCGAACAGCACGCCAACAAGCTTTCCGTCACCGCCGACCACAGGAACTTGGCTGATACCGTGAAGCTTCAGGACGCCCACCGCTTCGGTCACTTTGGCATCGGGACGAATGGTGACCAGTTGGCGCGCCGGTCGACCGCCCACCAGGTCCGCCACGGAGCCAAAGCGGGTTTCTGGCTCCATATAGCCGTTTTCCCGCATCCAGTTGTCGTTGAAGATTTTGGACAGGTATTTGGACGAGCTGTCGGGTAGCAAAACGACCGCGTTGAGGCCCGGACGGTCGTGCCGCTTGAGGTACTTCAGGGCGCCGGCAACGGCCGCGCCGCACGAGCCGCCCGCGAAAATCCCCTCTTCACGCACCAAACGCCGGGTCATGTGGAAGCACTCTCGATCGTTGACACGCACGACGTCGTCAACAAACTGAAAGTCCATCGTGCTGGGCAAAAAGTCTTCGCCAATACCTTCGAGGACATACGTGTGGGGCTGGGTAAGCTGGCCGGTGTGGAAGTAGTCGTAGTAAAGCGAACCAACCGGATCGACGCCCACCACGCGAATGTCAGAGTTCTGTTCCTTTAGGTACTTGCCCACACCGGTGATGGTGCCACCGGTTCCCATACCTGCAATGAAGACATCGATCTTGCCGTCAATCTGATTGTACAGCTCCGGCCCGGTCGAGTGGTAATGCGCTTCTGGATTGTCGGGGTTGTGGTATTGATTCGCGTAGAACGCATTGGGTGTTTCTTCGACAAGACGCTTGGCCACGGAATAATAAGACCGGGGGTCTTCGGGTTCTACGTTGGTCGGCGTAACCACGACCCGCGCACCCCAAGCACGCAATGCCGCGCGCTTTTCTTCCGATTGCTTGTCGGGAAGCACAAACACGGCCTTGTAGCCTTTCAAGGCTGCGACCATCGCGAGGCCCGCGCCAGTATTGCCCGAGGTTCCTTCTACGATCGTGGCACCGGGCTGAATTTCACCGCGTCGTTCGGCCTGCTCCAAAATGTGCAGCGCAATGCGGTCTTTGATGGACCCAGCGGGGTTCATGAACTCAATCTTGGCGTACAGCGAGGACTGGAGCCCTCGGGTGACCCGGTTGAGCTTGACCAGAGGGGTATCCCCTACGGTATCCAGAATGCTGTCGTAGACCTTGTGCACGTTGTTCTCGCGATGGGGAGGAGAATGGGCGCGCGTGCGCACCTGACGCGCTTGTCTATTGGGGTGGAGCGAGAATCGCCATTGTCGGCACGCATGGCGGTGCAACCTCACGAGACGCGCTATACTCGCAAGCCGTCAGAAGACGCCCGGCCGCGGGGACCGCCCCGCAAGCACGAACGATGGGCTGATCCAGTCGTCGCGCTTTGCAGTCGCAGCCGAGTACACAGGTGGGAAGGCCAGTGGACGACACGCGAGACAGAATCGTTCGGAAGGGCGACTACGTCTATGGTTCCTTCCTCAAGCCCGAGCAGGTGACCGGCTATATCAACGGCGTGAACCCCGGTGACCGGGGGGATGTGCTGGGCCGGTTCCCGTTTTCCGAGGCGAGCGTTGATGAGGCCATCGAATACGCGCGCGTGGGGGCACCCACTTGGCGCCGTACGAGCCTCGCCGACCGTCATGCTTGTGTGAGCCGTTTCCGGGAGAACCTCAACCGCAACCAAGAGCGGCTCTCACGGTTGGTCACGCGGGAAACAGGCAAGCCTATCTGGGAAGCACGGCAGGAGCTTCGGGCGGCGATTCGCGCCGTCGATATGTTCCTCGACGAAGGCGTTCAAATGCTTCGTCCGCGGGTCATCGAAGAAATCGGAGCCCGCAGCGACCGCCTCCCCCGTGGTGTGATCGCAACCCTCACGCCCTTCAACTTCCCGGTGCTCTTGCCCGCCACCCACACTGCGGCGGCCATTCTCACCGGAAACACCGTAGTCACAAAGCCGAGCAAGTTTACGCCTGGCGTTGGCCAAGCCGTCGCCGAAATGTGGGACCGCTGCAAGCTCCCCCGCGGCGTATTTCATATGGTCCAAGGCCCCGGCGCAGTCGTCGGGCAGCGCATGGTGCTGCACCCTGGCATCGACGCTCTGCTGTTCACCGGCAGTTACAGCACCGCGGGTACCCTGCGCACCTTGCTCAAGGACCGCCCCAACCTCCCCGTTATCTTCCAAACGGGCGGAAAAGGCACCGCAATCGTCCTCGATGATGCGGAGCTGGACCGGGCGGTCTACGAAGTCATGGTCGGCGCTTTCTTGACCTCCGGGCAGCGCCACAACTCCACCGGGCGCGTGATTGTGACGGAGGGCATCTACGAGCGCTTCGTCCAGCTCTTGTTGCGGCGCACCGAACGCCTCGAAGTCGGCTACGGCTTCGATGAAGACGTGTTCATGGGGCCGCTCATCAGCGAAAACCTGCGCGCACGCTACCGTCGCTATGGTCGCGTCCTCCAGCAGCGCGGCCACGAGTCGCTGTTGGAGCCCGCCGCGGCGAGCTTGAGCAACCGCGGCTTCTACGCCCGTCCGGCCATCATGCGCGTCAAATGGGACAACGGTCACCCGTTCCTCAACGAGCCGCCGCCCGGTCCGCTGCTGCTGGTTTACAAAGTGGCAAACTGGCAAGAAGCCGCAGCCCTGCACAACCAAACGGCATACCGGCTCTCGACCAGCATTTTCACGCGGTACGACAGCCCCGTGCTGGCCGAGCTCGCCGACCGCATTCGCACCGGCTCGCTCAATATCAATCGCGGCACGATTGGCGCATCCCTCCGCCTCCCGACCGTTGGCCTCGGCCGGTCGAGCAATGGTATTCCGAGCGGCTTGGAGCTCATGCACGCCCTCACTGCACCCCGGTCGATGCTGGTAGAAGCGCGGGAGTTCGACGGCATGCCAGTGCTACCAGGTACGCGCTGGAACGAGCCCGAGCACAACGAGCTCGGCATCTCCAACCACGACGACGACGACCTCTTGCTCGAAGAGCCCACGGTCGGCTAACTGCGCCGCTTCGGTTTTCTACCGCCCAGGTCGACCGCAAGGTTCGCCTGGGCGTACGTGTTCTTGCGCCGCTCGGTCCCGAACGCGGCTGTCCCCTGCGCAACACCCACGCCCGCCCCGAAGGCTGGCGCAGACCGCGCTATTCCCCTGGCGGCGGGCCACCTCGTTCCGGGCCACCGTCTGGCGGCGGGCCGCCGCGTTCCGGGCCACCTTCTGGCGGCGGGCCACCTCGTTCCGGGCCACCGTCTGGCGGCGGGCCGCCGCGTTCCGGGCCACCGTCTGGCGGCGGGCCACCCGCTCCGTCGGCTTTTCCGCGTTTTCCACCACCGCCCACGGGTGGTCCTTTGGGGGCGGGGTCGTCGAGCTTCAGCGACAAGTCGGCGACATCTTCGGTAACTTGCCCAATCTCGACACCGGCGCTTGCGAGGTCCACGTTGCCTCCCACAATCTTGCCATCGCGATCTGCATCACAAAGTGCGCTGACAGCGACATTCGAGCCGGCCGGCACCGCAACCTCAAAGTTGGGACCGACTACGTTTTCCGCAAACGTCAGCGGGCCACGCGGCGCTTGGGTCGGTGCGCGGTCGATGACATCAATCCGCAGGTTGCCGGGACATACGCCATCCAAGGTTCCGCGTAGGAAGACGTGACTCGCGCTGCGCACATCATCTTGGGTAAACATGGGCTTCATTTGGTCAAGTACCAGCTCAAAGTTGCCTGGCTGTGGACCACCGCCGCCCGCTCCGCCGGGTCCACCCGGACCACCTCCGCCCGGTCCCCCGCCGGGTCCGCCGGGTCCGCCACCTGGACCGCCCCCGCCGCGGCTCGCGCCGGGCCCCGTCTGAACCTCGGGCGTCACCGGACAACCCGTCAAGCCAAGTCCCAACCAAAGGATGATAGGCCCCAAAACGGACCATGCCACGCGCGAATGCTGGTGCATCGGGTCTCCCTCACCCAGCACCCGTTCGGTGCCAGGAACCTCCTCCCCGTATTCCGTCCGTCCCTCGCGTGAAGGTACTGCTGCGCGATGACCGGCGTTGCTACCCACTTTTTGCGAACGCCGGAACACCGTGCGCGCCGTTTTCTCGTATGCGCCCGCTCTCCGTCGTAGACGTGGCACCATCATTCGATTTTTTCGAACAGAACAGCGTCAAACCGTCCAAAAAATCGAACAAACAACGAGGAACCACGCCATACCTACTTCCTCGACGCCCCCACGTACAAGGCGTCGGATAAACGGCGCTGCCGCCGACCATCGGAATGGAGTCACCCGCATTCGACGCCCGCACTATTCGTCCGCGGCAAACCAACAGGGCGTCCCGTCCAACGAACGTCGGCCGGTCCAAGGGTCTCGGGGACTCGGCGCGACCAACGCCGAGACGCCGGGCACCCGCGCCAGAACATCCACCACATCGGGGCGAAGCCGGTCATCATGCCGAATCGTCACGGACAACCGCCCATGGGCCGTACACAAAACGTGGGTCGTCCCCGCGGCAAGCCCTTGCGCAGAATGCACCCACGCCTCGGCTGAAGGCACGGCGGCCCATGATGTTGCCCCACCGCGGGGCGTCGCGCGCGAGGTGCGCAACCATAGCGCTCCCGCCTCGGGAACACGCAGGGCGTCGAACAACACGCGGGCCGCGTCTGGCATCAACGCGATACGGCCACCGGCTCGACTCACCCGCCACAACGAGCGGTCGGCGAGGCCACGTTCGAGGCGATGGGGAGGAGCCGAGAGCTCCGCCAAGTCGAGGTCAGTGCCCCACTCCGCGATACGGTCTTCCCAGCGCGCGAGGTCGGACGTCCAGAGCGCGCGGGCGGCGAGGCCCAAGTGAAGCCCATAGGCGCCGCCACGAACGCGCGGCGTGAGCGCACCCGCCAACACGCGCAACCAGTGGTCGGGGGACGCGGCATCACCCGGCGGCGTGGCCACCGACGCAACCCGGCGAACGACGGGCTCGGGAAGCGCCGTTCCGCCAAATACTTCGAGTTCATCTTCCTCGAAGGGATGGGAAAGTGGGAGCACCCAATCCGCCACCGCCGTTGTCGCGGAATGACAATGCGCCAAAGCCACCACTACGTCGGCGTCTTGAAATGCCTTCGCCACCGTTTCGGGGGACGCTGCCTCCCCGACAGGGTCGGCGTCCATCAGCACCCACGCCTGCACGCCTTGGCCCACATGGTCGTCCACCAGAGCCGCTGCGGCCTGGAGACCGACCAAGGGGTGTCCAGAGGCGGTCTTGGGGCCTCTTTCGCTCGTGACAACCGCAAGCGGATGGTGCAAATCGAAGGTTGCAGCGAAGTCGTATAGACCACCGGGCCGCAGCAGATTTGCCGTGACCGCGTGCAGCGCAAGCGAAGCCCAGGCGCCGAGAGAGCCCGCTGGATTGTGCAAGACATGGCCATCTACATGCGCGACGGCCATCGCCGCACGGCCAAACTTGAGCGCCACGCCAGAGATGTGGGCCGCAGGAACGCCACAAACGTCGGCGCACCGCTCGACAGGCCACGCCGCGAGCGCTTCCCGCAGGGCGTCCCACCCATCCGTATAATCCCGAATAAACTGCCGGTCTATCCACTCTCCGGTGACGGTCGCAGACAGCATCCCGAGCAAAAAGAACGGCTCGGTGCCAGGCCGAATGGCGACGTATTCGTGGGCCTGCTCGGCCAGCGGCGTGCGCTGGGGGCCGACGACCACGAGGCGAGTGCCTTTGGTGCGCTGGCTGTGCCGAATCGCGTCCGCATACGTCAAACCGCGACGGTGCGGCCCCCAATCCGACTCTGCTTGTCCTCCGTCAAAGACCACCACGTAATGCGCCCGCGACAAGTCGCTCAGAAGCAACGCAGGATGGCCCAAAACGGCCTCTGCGGCCCGCAAAAGAGGGACGCTATCGTTGGCGGCGCTCGAAAACACATGGGGCGTGCCCACCGCCATCGCGACAGACAGCGTCCGCACGGTGTCGCGGGTGTGGCTCCAGGAGTCTCGACCGAGCACAAAACCAAGCGCATCAGGACCACGCCGCTGGAGCGCAGCCTGGAGCGCGGTGCCGATAGCTGCGACCGCTTCGGCGCGCGGCACGGGAACCCAGCGGTCTCCGTCTCGCTTGAGGCAAGACGTGATGCGGTTTTCCGCCGCCATCGCCTGTGGAACGCGGGCCAGTTCGGAGCAAGGCGCGCCACGGGAAACGGGGTCGGAGGGGTCGGGGACCACAGACGTCACCACCCCGTCATGGACGGTGGCGAGGACTCCGCAGGCACCGGAGCAAAGGCGGCAGACCGTAGATAGAGACATCGGCCTCGGCTAACCCACGGATTCCGTCGGTCGACCCACTGCAAGCCCGCGTGCCGCAGCCTGCACCGCGGGCCAGCGGCTACATTGTTGCACCAATATCGGCACCGCGTCGGGCGCCCGCGCGTGGAGAATTGCGAGGGCACCGACCAAGATGCGTGTAGGGTCTGGTCCCCACACCGCCGCCAACCACGCTCCTACCGGGGGTGGCTCGGGGCTCTGGAAAATGTGTGCCGTCGCCAAAATGAGCGCGCGTTCATCATCGATCTCTGCGAGCGCAACGAAGGGCTCTACTCTGCGCAGGCTCACAGCAACGCGCACGAGGCCTCGTCGTGCACCTGCTCGCGCATATTCTCGGCAAGTGTCCAAAAAGCTGGCCCGTGATTGTGACGCCAACAGGTGCATCCGACCCATTTCCGCGCCTTCGATGCGGGAAGACAACGGCACCAACCACAATGCATCGGGATGTCGTTCTACCGCGCGTTCTAGTACGGCCGGCGCCTGATCGCCCGCGAGGTCCGCCAATCGACGGTACACCGGCGCAGGTGACAGTGCCCGCTCCAAAATATCCACCACCGACAATGCCAGGGAAATCATCGCGGGGTCGTCTGCCGCACGCGGGCCAATAAAAATCTCGCCAACGGCCACGCGGTCGCGCTCGGCCAGCTGTCGCACGACTTCCTCCGACGCGACTCCGTGGGCCAATCGCGTGCGCAAGGCTTCGCGAATGACCGCAGCATCCACGCGCGGGTCGACCTCGGCAAACCAGCGGTCGGGGAGCACCTCGGTGGTCATGGGCGCACCCCACATGCTGCCCGCAATGGGCCCGGTCGAAGGCCTTGGGGGGCAACACGCGGATGGCGCAACTCCGCGACTACAGCCGTGGGGACTGCATTCAAGGTCATCGCACCCGGCCGAACCGCCGGAATGCCCATAGGACCCAGCAACGGGTGCGCGGGAGGCACCAGGGGACGCGGGACGGCCATCTCGGAGGTGTACCAACACCCCGCGAGCCCCACGCCCGTGACACTGACCCCCTTTGCGTCGGCAGCGACAACCAATGCGGCAAAATCAGCACCACCACTGGGCAAATGCGTTGCCGCGTCGAAGCCCGCGAGGGCATCCCAAAACGCCCGCACCCACTCCAGGCGGTCGTCTGGCCGCTGCACGCCGCGCCCCACATTGCGGACCAGCGCCTCCACCTGGGCGGCGGCATCATTGGCCTCGGTCGCCGACACGGTCGCACCCACGCGACCCGCGACCCGCAAGACGGTCCCCTGCCCCCCCGCATCGGCCCGGAAATGACCGAGGAACGCGAGGGGCCCAGGATCTCCAAATACGAGTGCGAGTGGAGCTGACGGCATCAAATTGTCACCCAACGAAGGACGCTCCTGGTCGGCGCGATGCTTTCAGGGGCCACGTTTACGTAGCGATGCGGTCCATCGCGCGCAATGCCGCGCAGTCGGCCTTAGAGGTAAAAAGCGCGGTCCACCACGACCGCCGAAGCCGTCCCGTCCGCCTCGATTCCGACCACCATGCCAAAGCGCCGGTCCAGCGTCTCCAAGGCCGTCAACAAGCGCTGAAGGTCGTCCAGACCAGCGGCGGCGCCCGCGCGGCCATTACAGAGGGAATCGCCCAGAACATTGACCTTGTCCGCACCAAAGCCCAGAGCTTGCGCAACAAGGGCGGGAGCGACGGCGTCTTGGGCATCCACCTGCACCATTCCCAGCTCGTCGGCCCGCAACTGAAGACGATGCAGCGCCCGCGTGGCCGCCAACGCGACCCCCGCAGGCCCCAAGCCAGGGTCAACGCCAGCCCGTACAACACTCGTGACGCGGGCTCGGGTGCCCCAGCCCCGCTCGCGAATTTCGCGGTGGCCAGCCAGAACACACACGCCCACCGACGCACGCTCCAGCGCCAACGGCAGGCCGTCTTCCCATTCGAGCTCCGTCGCGACTTCTCCACGCTCGACCCAAGCCGCGCGGCGAAGCTCTACCGCTTCGACCAAATCCTCCACCGACAGGCCTGCACGTTGCCGCGCGTAGGTTCTCTGCTGGGGCACCGAGACAGGTGACCAGCGGGCCTTGAGGGCCTCTGGCCAAGGCGAGGGACTCCGGTGTGGTCCCCCCCACGCGACGGCCGCTGCGACGTCCTCAAACCCACTGGTGACTGCGCGAACGGCATCCCCGACCGCATCCAAGCCCGTCCCGCTTCCCGCGCCGACATCCATCGCGGACAAGCCCGCGGAAATCCCCGCGAGCAATCCGAGCCAACGTGCCATCGGCGCTTCAGTGCTGCTGACGGCCAAGTGGTCGAGGCGCTCGACGCCAACGTTCGCGGCGGTCACCCGCGCAGCCAACAGCGCGGCCGCCTCTTCGAGCCGCGCAGCGGAGGTGTCGCCCCGAAGGGTCTGTGTCGCGATGTCCAATATGTATGCGTCGCGCAAGAGCGCCTCCCTGGAGCCCCGAGGGGACTTGGTTCACCCGATTGTACCGAATGCGTCGTTGAATGCGAGGGCGGGAGAGAGGGCCCGTCGCCCGACACCGCGCATGCCCAAGGGCTACCGCCCAACAAGAGCGCAGGTCGTTCGAGGGCACACCGCGTGGCGCATCGGTCCATTTGGGTCCGCACGGTGGTTGTATCCGGCGGAACATTCAAACCATCACTGTTGCGCGAGAGCGGCCTCAATTGGCTCGAAGGTTCCACAACGAAGCATTGACGCCCCATAATACGGATTGGCGAGGGGCTCGGCCTCCTGCAACCAGCGCCCTGGCTTCATGGGACAAAACGCAGCAGCGATGGTGTGGTCGCCGCCGCGATGCGCCGCCGCGATGCCGATGACATGCATCGAGGCATCAAGGAACTCTTCCCGCAGGTTTTCGATAGACGTTGCACCGGACATACGGGGCGCGAGGTTCGTCAAGGCAGAAACCGCCGGCCCATCGAGGGAGGCCCCATGTGCTTCCAGCCCTGCGGCAAAGCGCCCGGCGTGACCGCTCGCTTGGGCGAAATCATCGGCTGCGAGAGCCGTTCCCATCGCGACAAACGGCTCAACAACCCCCCACGCCGCCGGAGTGTCACAACAAACCACCGCGACCTCGGCGAACGGGCCCGACGCCGTATGTTGTTGTCCAGAGACTACCTGAATTTTCGGAGCCGGCGGGGTCGCGTCGCCGCAACCGGACAATAGCCAGGGACCAGAGACAAGAAAGCAACCAACCGCACAAGCGCGGGAAAGCAACGCGGACACAAACACCTCCAAGCGAGGAAGAACGGGGGGCGACGGGATCTTCACCCTCCTGTTTACCGGGCCTGCTTCGGGATTGCCACGCAGTTGCCTCCAAGTCCATCGTCCAACCGTTGCCCGTCTTCTCCAAGCGCAGTAAAGAAGCTCTCCAAAGACGGGCCCACACGCGCGGGCCTGAGAGGACCCCTCCATGAAGCACGAGATTCTCTGGCTCATCGGCGGCCTGTGTGTGGGCGCCGGATTCGTTACCGGCGTCACGGGCGGTTTTGGTGTTCCTGGCGGCGAAGTCGCACTGATGTTCCCGATGCTGGGCTACGACGGTGTAGACAACCTGCAAATCACCGGCCAAGGCGCCGCGGCTATCGCGCTTGTGCTCACCGGCATCGGCTGCTTGGTCACCGCCAACCGCACCGCATGGCAGCAAACCGGCGGCTACTGATCGCTGGGCCACGCAACGGTTACCGCTGCGGAACCCCCGCGCCCTCTGCGGCTCGGGGGTTGTTGTGTTTGACGGAGAGTGCCGATGGCTACCCCCCGCAGCGTTCGCCCCCATGTCGACCTTGACCTACTTGGCAGCGAGCTGGTTCAACTCCTGAGCCGTATCGATGCGGGCCTGGGCGACCTTGCAGGCGGCGAAGGTGCTCCACCGGGCTTTGACCCACGCAAGTTCTTGGCTCCTGGCGTACCCCGTATTCGCCCGGTGCTGGTGTTGCTGTCTGCCGGTGCAGCCGATGGCGGAACCATCCCCTTCGTCGACCCAACGGCCGCCGAGCAGGCCGCGGCAGCCGCAGAGCTTTTGCACTTCGCCATCTTCTTGCACGACACGGCCCTCGGACGCCAAGGCGGTCGGCGTCGAAAGGTGGCCCGGCGCATTCTGAGTCGAACGGTCGGCCTCCTGAGCGCCAATCACGTCACGCTGCGGGCCATTGAGTTGGTGCGCACCACACACGCGCCAGACACCGTCGGCGACCTGCTCGACGCGCTGCGTGAAATCGGTGAGGGCCACGCGCTCACACAACGCACGCGCGGCGCGCTCCCTTCCCCGGCCGATGCACTCGCAATGGCCGACCATCGCAACGGCGTCGTATTCGCGTTTGCGTGTCGCGCAGGCGCGCGCTTGGCAGGCGCAAACCGCGCTACCTGTGCGTCTCTTGCTCGCTACGGTCGAAACACCGGAATCGCGTGGTTCATCGCCGACGAGTTGGCGCTGCTTACGAGCCAACAGCCAGATGACATCGACGTTCTGATAGACCGCGCCGCAACCGGCACCGCGGGCCTCGCCGTCGCGTTGGGAGCCGAGCGCGACCCCCGCGTGCGGGCAGCCTGGCGCGCATTGCCCGGCCCCGCTGGCGATCCCGGCGAGCTCCTGACCCTCCTCGGCCAATGCGGCGCGCTCCAAGACGCACAAGCCCGTCTGGCAGAAGCCGTATGGACCGCACGCACAGCACTGCGCGACCTTCCCGAAAACCCTCGCCGAGACGCACTCGACGCGATCGCCCGCAGCTTGCTCCCGAGCGGCCGCCCCCCGTCAAAGCCCTGACGCCGGCGTCGGCGTCCATGCGCCGTACTTGGAGGCAGGCCCCGGCGGCGCAAACACCTGAAGCGCCTTGAGGGGCGCCTCCGACGCGCCCTCGAACCGCACTTCGATGCCGCCTGGCATCGTAATGAGGTCTCCTGCTTTTACCGTGTGGGCCACGCCATCCAGAAACACCTGGCCACCACCTTCGAGAACATAGATGAACTCGTCGGTATCGTCGCGATGGGCAGGGACCATCGCCCCCGGCGCCATTTCCAAGATGCCCACAAATGCAGACGCGTCGGCGGGCGAAAGCATCGTCACCGTCGCGTTTCCTTTGGGCGACGTGCGCCGCGGCGCTTCGTGCGTCGCTGTGACCGAACCCACCCGGCCCGAAGCGCCCACGGCCACACCACCGAGAAAGACCGCCACCCAACCCAACATCCGCAACATAGAGCCTCCATCGGCAAACCAGCGACCATCAGGGACAGTCGTAGCTCGTCACATCGAAGCTCGCGACGTACACCAAGGCCCGGTAAAAATCGCCGGGACCGCCCACAACATCGGTAGGATGGGCGACACGCAGGTAATAGGTGCCCGTGGGTGCCGAAACGTTGGTAAACGTAGCCGTGGGGTAAGCCGCCGAGTCGGTTTCGCCTGTGATGGTGGCCAGCAGCGTTCCCGAATCGTCGTAGGCTTCCAACACGGGGGCCGTGGTCGCGCCAAACCAAGTGCTGTTGAGACACACCACCAACCGGCCGTCATCAAAATCCGATTGCACCGAGAACCAATCTTCGTCACCTGGAGCATCCGCCATGCCTTCGATGCGCGCCACGGTGTACTCGTTGCCGGAATCCGTCGTCAACGCCTCAAAGTCCACGGGGGTTGCGCGCACGTCGACGCCATTGTCTTCGGACTCCCACTGGTAGTTGTCGTCGTGGGTGCGGGCGATGGTGTGGACAAACATCCAGTGGTTGTCCCCTCCGCCACCCTCGGCGTCGGAGACCTCAATCCAATAGGAGCCGCGCGGAATGTTCCAGTAGACGGCGTTTCCATACAGACCATTTTGGCGCCGATCGAGGAGCACGTCTCCCGTTGCGGCATCGACCAAGCGAACATGAGGGTCGATGTCGCTGCCTTCTAGGTCGTAGTTTCCATCGATCGAGAGGTCGAAGCCGTCCGCTTCCACGCTGAGCGCGATGTAGTCGACATCCCCCGCCGTACCGATGAGCGCACCGCGAGAACTCCACGAGTTGGCGCCTGTGATGGAGATTCCGGTGCGTGGGTCGTCAGATGCGTCCGGTTCCGCCGTGACGGACGACCACTCCGTCAACACAATGTCGTAAGTATAATCCCGTGACCCAAACTCGTCACCCGACTCAAAGTAGGTTCCGTCGTCTTCTACCTTGACGAAGTAGTCGCCCGCATCGGACAAATAAGCGTAGACCACCGAATCGGCGTCACCGACGCCACCGCCTGCCGCAAAGCCGTTGGCGGAGGTGACCACCTTGCCGTTGTCCTTCAAGATAGTGACGACCGTATCTTTCGTGTCGTCCTCTTCATCCGTGTAGGTGGCCACACGAATGAACTCACCACCATCGGCGTGAATGACGAAGTAGTCGATGTCGCCTGCGGGGTTGAGGGTGCCGCGTCCAAATGTAGAGGGGTCGTCCACGTCTCCAAACAGGAGGTTCTCCGCCTCATCGACGCTGTTGTTTCGGTCTCCATCTACACACGCGCCACTCTCACAAATTTGCCCGGTGCCGCACGCATCGTCGTTTGCGCATTCGCCATCCGTGGTGCCTCCATCACCAGCCCCATCATCGCTGGGTGTGACGTCCATGCCATCATCCCCCGTGCCATCGGCAATCTTTTCGTCGGCATTGCACGCCGAGAGCGCGGGTAGGAGAAGCAGTGCAGCAAATCGCATCGGAGACCTCCGCAAAGAGAAACCCATTTATCGCGAACAACCGGCAGGCTGTCTACCCAACCGCCCGAAGATGCACCGCGCAAAAAGAAAATCCCAAAACAATTGGGGATTTCATGGAATGCACCAATGGGGAGCGGGGTTGCTTCCCCTTGCCGAGAGCTCGTCGCGTGCGATCTCCAACGCCACAACCCAACAACACAGAACGGCGCGGGGTCGCCCAACCGAAAATCCATTCGCAAACCCACAAATGTCAAATAACCCAAACCAGTCATTGACATTTCTCCAAAAAAGATACAACATCGCTGCCAGAACTGCCGAGGAGGAATGTTGCCTCCCGGTCGCATTTCTGCCCCCTTTTGATTGTTGACGTGCGCGGTTTCCATTGGAGCGGGAGAAGGGTCAAGCACCGCCGCTCCTTCATGTGGCGACGCCACGCCTCACCGATTCTTCCTTCTTGTATTCCGCATGTTCACAAGACCGATGCACAATCGGCCTTTTCAACAGGCACCTTTCCCCAATAGCCACCCGGCTTGCTCAAATTGGGCGTTTGTGGGATCCTACTCCCTCCGCCATGGGCGCCACATGCTTGGCCCCCATTGTTGGGTCAACCCCTGATCTTGGACATTCCCTAGCCAATATGGCGCCCACCCCCTATTGTGGTGGGACCTCCTGGTTCCGTCTTGACTTACAGACAGACTGCGCCGATGAGGCCAACAAAGAAAGCCGCAAACCCGCTGCACCGGGCGCGCGCTTCCTCTTTCAACGTTTCGTATGGAACGCATATTCGGGAGTTGTCAGAAAACTCCCACAAACTCGGGCTTCCATCTTTCGGCAATCCGTGCAAACGTTCCGAGAACGCGAACATCGCTCCGTAAAGATGCGCCCCCTTCGAGGACGCACGCTTTGCACGCGGCTCCCACCGGAACGTCTGGTCGGCACCCACGCCCGACTTCGACTCGCGCGGGAAGTTGCTCCAAATCGGGCTTTCGTACACGAAGCTCCCCTGTCCACAGCCTCGGGTTTCCGGCCCCGCTCGAAACCTCCCCCTTTCCCCTCCGTCGCCCGCGCGCAGCAGTTCTTCCCCGAACCGCACTCGACATTCGAGCGCTGCACCCGGACAACGAATTTCCTTCCACCGCTCGAAACTGTTTTGGTCCCCCAGGAAATGCTCACGGCACTTGCGGCGTCTCGGAAAGCTCTCGGGCCTTTCGGGATCCCAAAGCGGAGCACGGCCTCCCGGCTGTTTCGGGGGACAACACGAAGACTGGCGAATTCCCCAACACCACTGCGAACGGCTCGCTCTCTTTCGAGACTTCTATTCCGGGGTCCTTCTGAGAGCCAGAGTTGTTCCCCAGACTGCCCACACTCTGTCTCTGCCGCACACTGCGGGCCTCCAGAAGCAGCGTTCGGCGTCTCCGCCCACCGGGCACCGCTCTTTCCTGTCACTTCTGTTCATCAAGCGTGTTTTCCACCAACGAACGCTCGCCGTCGAGGTCCGTTTGTGCCAAGCCCGCTCATTTTGGATGAACAACTCTTGAACCCTGCCGCGCAACGGGCCTGTTTTGAACGGGTCCCACGCGCCAACGCACCCAATTGGGTCGCGCACATCGGTGCGCCCGAAACCCCAAAACGGTGCAGCACGACGATGGTTCAGCTCGAACCGTTCCGTCTATCCAAACTTCGCCCCCCAATTTTTCCACCATCCGTCGAGGAGCACTTCCCATGTCCCTCAACCAGCTTCGATCCTCCGAATCGAGCGAAGGCGCCGTCTCTGAGCGCTTGACCGCAGAGCAGGAGAAGTCGATGGCACGGGCCATCCGACGCGCTGAACAGATTGCCCGCGAAGCAGTCGCGGGAATCAAAGACGCAGACGACATCCTGATGCGTCGCCCCGACCGCGCTGAGCGTACCCGCGCAGGCGCAGTCGACCGATTGGAAGAGGCCGTCAAGGCCGTTCAAAAGGCCGCACGCAAGGAGGCCGACCTCCGCGATTACGCACGCCAAGCCACTGGTGCTTGGGCCGAAGCGGAAAACCTTCGGTGGCGCCTCGCGATGTCGGGCCGTCGCATCGCGCACGGCGAAGCCCGCAAGCTCGCCGGCCCGTTCATGGACGAAGAAGACTTGGTACAAGAAGGCTACATCGGTCTTCTCCGTGCTGCCAAGCGCTTCGACCCCGACCGCGGCATCCGCTTTAGCACCTACGCCCGCTGGTGGGTTCGCGCGCAGATGACCCGCGCCATCGACCACACCGGTCGTCCGGTGCGGCTGCCTGGCTGCGCGGTGGAACAGACCCGCAACCTGCGCAAGGCGATGAAGCGCTTCGAAAGCATCGGCATGGAATACACCACCGCCGACCTCGCTGAAGAAGTGGGCATCGACAAAGAGCGCGCCGAGCTGTTGTTGTCCCAGGGCAACACCATCTCGCTTGAGCAACCCGTCGACGACGGTCCCCGCCCGCGCCCCCTCGACCGCTTCCTGAGCGACGAAGAAGCGCCGCAGCCCGACTCCGAGGCCATCCAGGCCCAGGAACTCAACCGGATGGACGACGCCTTCCACGCGTTGCTCACCGAGCGGCAGCGTTTTGTGCTCACCCGGCGCTATGGCCTCGACGACGGCGAGTTCCGCACGTTGAGCGAAGTCGGCAAAGAAATGGGCCTGTCGCGCGAGCGCGTTCGCCAGATTGAGCGGGAGGCCCTCACCCGCCTGCGCGACCAGTCCGGCATTCGCGGGCCTATCGCGATGGCCGCCGCGCGGGTTGCTGCAGCACGCGCCTGAGCTTCAAAGCCACGACGCACCCCTATGGTCACCGGCCATAGGGGTGCTTTCGTTTGTCCGACCCCCGCACACCCGAAAACGACGGGGCGCCACTTCCCAGACGATGCTGGCCGAATGCCCTCCCCCTCCCTCCGGCACCCGCATTTCGAGATACGCAGGCGAACATCCACCGTCCGGCCCACCTCTGGCCGTTCATTGGGGACAACCGATGGTTCTGCCTGTTCGACTCGACCAGTTCCTCAAGCTCGTAGGAGCCGCCGAAACCGGTGGTCACGCCAAAATTCAGATTGTTGACGGCGACGTGCGGGTCGACGGACAAGTCGAGACACGCAGAGGGCGGCAGCTGCGCGGTGGTGAGACGGTAGAAGTCCGCGGACACACCTACACGGTCCCCGCGGACCCGGCCTAAACCATCGGCCCACCGCGACGCTTGGTCGCGTGCACGCCCCACTGTGTCGGTCGCCCCGGCGCCTCATCACCGGGCGTAACCAAACGTGCCCTCGTAGGTCACGGCGACCTCCAAACCCGCGACGGACAACGAGCTGTCGCCTGCAAATACGCCCGCCGTCTCCGACTCGCTTACGGTGCCCGTCCATTCGAGCACCAACGTGGAGCCATCGACGTCCAGTGCGTACTCGCCCGAAGCTTCGGCTCCAGAAATGGTGCCCGTCAGCGTGCCGTTCTGGCTTCCGGGAACAAACGTAGACAAAGGACCGGTGAAGGTACAAGAACCGGTTCCCGTCACGTTGAAGCCGTCGTCCGACGCAGACAAGGTGCCGACGCACGTGTCCCCCATGACCGTGCCACCCACATCGGCGGCCACCGCAATCGAGAGCGGGGTGCCGGGGTCGGTGTCGGTGTCCGCATCGGTGTCCGCATCGGTGTCGGCGTCGGTGTCGGCGTCGGTGTCGGAATCGGTGTCCGCATCAGAATCCGCGTCGGTATCGGAGTCCGTGTCCGTATCGGTGTCGGCGTCGGCATCCGTCGCGGTTGTCCCCGATTCCGCCTTTTCTCCTCCGCACGCGACCACCCAAACTGGCAACAGCAACCAACCAACTTTGCGCAACATACCGAACTCCTCTCCAAAGGCCACGCAGGGACCATTCTGGACCTGGGGCGTGTGTTTTCCAACGTGCGAAAGGCAAGCGCAGCCTACCTTGGCACGCGGCCCGTTATCGTCACACAGCGTACCAGATATCCCCGATGAATTGTCAAGTATCGACGCCCAATATGTTTTCGCTTTCCTCGGTCATCGAAGGCCGGCACCTCGCGCCGTCCAACACCTGAGAATCGAAGTCGCGAATCGCGGGCCGGAGAGCCCGCGCGTCTCTCGCGCTCACCCTATTTGAAGCCGTTGTGCCGGGGGTTTGGGCGTGTGGCTCGAAGCACCGTTTGTTTTGGTAGGTCCAATCGCACCTCATTTCGCGCCACCGAAACCCTGCCCCGCAGCACCGACGTTACCGACGCCAATAGAGACGGCGCGAGCGAGTAAAGCGGCGGCTGCGACGACGACCCCACCCGGTCCCGTGATGCCGCCGAAGTGGACGCGCCACCCTCCGGCTCGGCGCCCATGGCCTCCTACGCAGCGCACGAAGTCTGCGCCCCCGCCTCGCTCGACCGTGACGTTGATGATGCCCATGGTTGCGCGCTTCTCCGTGGCGACATGTCCGCCGAGACACAGAGAGCGAGCGCCCCCCCATCGGACGAGGTTCTCCATCGCCTGCTCGACGGTGATAGCGACGGCTACAACGATTGTTAGGGCGTTTGCCTCGATGAACGCCGCGCGAGGGAATAAACAACCGCGTTGGGTGTTGCCAGCCCCCCTCCTGTGAGACCTATGCCTGCCGTTCTGCCAAATGTCGCCGTTGTCGCCGCGAGCCTCCTGATTTACGCCGCGATGGCCGCCCCTGCAGACCCACGTTCTGTGTTGCTGCTCGTTTTCCTTGCTGCCCCGCCGGCCGCCGTCGCCGCCGTTTGGGGACGGTCCCGCGGCTTCGCCAAGCCGGGCACCCAAACCCAGCAGCTCGCGATTCTCACCCTGGGCTTGATGGCTATGTGGATTTTGCCGGCCTGGGCACGCACCCGACTCGAAGTCACCGGTACGACAGCCGCTCCCGAGACCTCGGGCATGGGCGCTATCGTGATTGCGCCGGCATTCTGGGCGGCAGCAATCTCTTATGCCCTCGCAGCGCGCACCGCACGGCCACCGACTCCACCCGACCCAACCCAAGGGGCACAATAATCTATGCTATCCACCGTCGTCGTTCCCGGTGAATCGCCCACCGGTACCATTCTCTTGCTGCACGGTCTTGGCGCCAGCGGCGATGACCTCGCGCCCTTGGTCCCCCACTTGCAGCGCCCCGATTTGCGGGTAGTATTGCCCCATGCCCCCTTTCGCGCCATGTCGTTGTGGCCGGGCCCCGCCGTTCGGTCGTGGTACGACATTGTCCACGCCGAATGGACGCCGGGCCGCGAGTACGAGCCCGACGTGCGCGCTTCCGCCGAGGCCATTCGAGAACTCATCGAAGCCGAACGCGCCCGCGGCGTCCCCTCCGAGCGAATCGTCGTGGCAGGATTCTCCCAAGGTGGCGCGATGGCGCTGCATGTCGCCCTGCGGTGGCCCGAGCGCCTCGCCGCCGTGGTCGCGATGTCTACGTACCTATTGGTGCCGCACACGCTGCATACCGAGTTTGCCTCCGTCAATCACGGTATCGACGCTTTCTTCGCCCATGGCGTCCACGATGGCGTCGTGCCCCTTCGCCAAGGCCGTCTTGCGATAGAGGCCCTCGGCGACCGCGTTCGGCCAGAGCCCCACGAGTACTCGATGCAGCACGAAGTGTGCTTGCCGGAGCTAAAACACCTGCGCTCCTTTTTGAACCGCGTCATTCCGCCCGTTTCGACGGTCGCTTAGGAGCCGCTCGCCGAACGCCCGTTTCGGCGGGCCTTCTGGGTGACGTCGTGGGCGAGGAACAAGAACACCAACGTACCCCCTCCGAAGAATGTGCCGACGGGGACATGGCTGAGGGCAAGACCCGCCGCAACAATTCCGGCGAGCGTTCGCCACGAGCTGCCGCGCCACAAGCCCCACATCGCGATCGCGGCAGGAATGGCCTGTACGAGAAGAAACAGGCCGACCGCCAACCCCATGCCCCCAAACAGGCCGCCGAAGGCCAGCGCCGGCCATTCCTTTTCGACGTATCCAATGAGGGAAATGGCCCCACCCATTCCCAAAAACATCACGCCGATAAGCAAGCCAGAGCTCAACTGGAGCAGGAGGTGGGCCGCCATAAATGCAGCCGCCATACGTTCATGCTGAACGGCTTCCGCGATTCGTTCCGTCGTTTCCATTTTATAGCTCCCGCGCCAGGCCACGCCCTCCTACGCGTAACCGTATGCAAGGATTGCTCATCCAGAAGGAATTGGCATTTCTGACGTTGACTCCCGTCAAACGGTTCCTACACACCCCCGCCGCTCGACGACGGGCCCCCATCGGCGTCTCGTTCGACTCTCTCCGCGCGCTTGCCCGGAACCGAGACTGCGGCACACCATTCGTGAATGTCTACCATTCACCAAAAGAGGGAAACGATGGCTTCGCTCAAACTCAGCTACTTCGACGCTCCTGGCCGCGCAGAACCCATTCGCATCGCATTGCGCCTCGGCGGCGTCGCCTTCGAAGACGACCGCATGCAGTTTCCCGCATTCATGGCCGCCAAGGCAGGCGGCGCGCTGCCTTTGGGCTCGGTTCCCGTGCTGCAAGTCGACGACATCGCCATCACCCAAACCGCGGCCATTCTTCGTTATGCCGCGCGCATTGGCGACACCTCGCTCTACCCAGCAGACCCCCAGGCTGCCCTTTGGGTGGACAGTGTCATCGACTGCTTCAATGACAGCCTCTCGCAAGCACTGGTGCCCACGCTGTTCGAGAAAGACACCGACAAGAAGCTCGCGATGCGCGCCGACATCGCCAATGGCATCATGAAGCGCGTGTTTACCTACACCGAGTCGATTCTCGCCCGAAGCGGCGGCCCGTTTGTCGCCGGCAACACGCTGAGCATCGCCGACATCGTGGTCGCGCGCCAAGTGCTGCAAATCCGCACGGGCGCCCTCGATGGCGTCGCGCCTTCTTACCTCGATGCCTTCCCCGGCTTGTCCGCGTTGGCCGACGCATACCTCGCCGACCCCCGCATCGCCGCGCTCTGACATCCCCCGGCTTCCCCGAGGGCCTGTCTCTCGGGGTGGCCGATAGCTCTGCAACGCCGGCCGGCTATCGTCGTCATCGTCAACCCCTCCTATCGAAACTACATCCAGGAAGAACCCACCGTGGCAACCCGCATCGAAGTTAGCGCACACGTCTCCGCCCCACCCGAGACCGCTTGGATTGTCTATACAGAGCCTGCGCACATCTGCGCATGGAACGCCGCGAGCCCCGATTGGCATACGCCGCGCGCCACCACCGACCTTCGGGTGGGCGGCCGGTTTACGAGCCGCATGGAAGCACGCGACGGCTCGATGGGATTTGATTTTGAAGGAACGTGGACCCGCGTCGACCCACACACGGCATTGTCGTACACGATGCCCAATGGTCGCGAAGCCGACATCACCTTCACGGAAACCGAAGACGGCACCACGGTTCTCGTCTCGTTCGACGCAGAAGAGACACATCCCCTGGACATGCAAAAGGCTGGGTGGCAAGCCATTTTGGACAACTACGCACGCCACGCCGGAGCCTTCGCAAAGAACGCATAGACCCTCTCCTCCGCTTCCGCGCAAGAAGCGGACACCGAGGACAGCGGCTCAGGGTGGGTCGAGCTGCGGGAGACGCCGAAGCGTATACGCATCTTCCGCGACATCATGGTCCACCCAGACGGCGGGTCGTCCCACCTGGAACCGGCGCCGAAATGCGTCGCGTTGGTCGGGCGCCCGCAGCGCATGGCGGGGCGTCCAGCCGTCTTCGGTCACAGGGTTCCACAACCCGAAGGCGTCGCCCGACTCCAACATCGGGTCGCACACAAATTGCGGCACGCCCAGCGTAGGCCAGCCCGTCGAACGTTCCCCGCGGCCGTCTACAAAGACAACCCCCGGCGGCCCGCCTTCTTCGTCGAGCAAGCGCGCCAGCTCGCCGTCTACACACCAATACCGGTCCGAGAGCTCTGGCCAGACACGCAGAATGCCCAAGAGTCCCACCACCACAACAACCGGGACCTGTATACGCCCGAGGCGCCCCAACGCGAGGGCGAGGCCCACCGAAAGGGCCGGCACCGCAGGCGAATAAAACCGGGCACCATACGCCAAGCCGGGGCTCCAATACGCCAGATAGGCCACCACTACCAGCACAAGGGCCACGCCAACACGCCACTGGCGCGCCCAAAGCCCTCCGAGCAGCGCCACGACCAGTCCGCCTTCGAATCCCACCAATGTGCGGTCGAGCACCACGAGGCGGTCCCATGCCTGGGAGAGCGCCCGCTGGGGCGTATGTCCCCACGTTCCATCAACGGGAACACACCCCACATCGGGTCCAAAGCCAAGACGATTGCAAGAGGGTCGCTCCGGGCTCCACATGGCGTAAAATGCGTCGGCGGGAAACCGAAATGAATCGCCATTCAGTGTGTGATTGTCCCAGAGGACCACGCCTGCCGCCGCAACAGGGACCACGAGAAACGAAAATCGTGCGCCGAGGGAGGCCGGGGCGCGAAACGCCACCCACACCATAAACGGTGCCCCCAAAACAAGGGCATCCCAAGGCCGCGCTATCACCGCATAGGCCAATGCCGCGCCACCGACGATTGCGCGTCGCGCAGAAAGCGGCCCCGTCGTCGCCCACGTCCACAGCAAAACCGCGACCAGCACGCTTGTATGACTCATTCGCGATGCCGCCAACATTCCGAGAGCGGGGCTCACCGCGACCACCGCCGCAGCCGTCTCCGCGACGGTGGGGGTGCAAAACCGACGGGACACGAGAAATGTCAACAGGACCGAAATGCCCGCCAACAAGGGGTTTACAACGAAACCCACGCCAAACCATTCCCCCACCGCCAAAAGCAGCGGCCAGCCAAACGGAAACGCCCCGTAGCTCTGCTGTCCCGCGATCCAGAAGGGGTAGGACACCATCGAAGGCACATCCGCGGCCGGCGCCGTTCGCGAACCCGCGGCAAACACCCGCGCCTGGAGGGTATAGACCACCTCGTCTGTCACATGGGGGATGCCTTCGAGGGGCCCCATGGCGACGACAATACCGATACACACCGCCAACAGCGCCAGCGCCCAAACCGTTTTGGGGACGTCGCTCATTCCCCTCGCCCACACAACGTCGCGAACATCGGCCGCCCGTCATGGAACCGCGGCAGCGTGGGGTGTTGGAGTTGCCCGATGCGGCAAAACCGTGGCGCGAGGCCAGACAAGGCCGTCTCCATCGACCTCGGACATGCTATCGACGACAACCGTGCAGACCACGGAGACAAGAATTCGGCCGCCGCCCAAAGGTCTGGGACCTCCGCGATTGCCAACAAGCCAGGCACGGCCGACGGCACCAACGCCGACAGCGGATGCACCACGGCACCGCCGGTCTGGTGGATGAACGCGCCGCCTGTTGCTTGTCCCAAGCCCACGCGCCGACGCCATTCTGGACCATCCGAGGGCGACAATGCGGGCAGCCACGAAGCCGCTTTCGCGAGGGCCTGAATAGCGCGGGCCCAGGGCGCCGCCGGTCCACCCACCACCAATGCAAACACGGGCGCCATACAGCCACGGGTTCCATATCCGATAAGGTCGTCCCACACGGCAGACACCCGCTCGGGCGTCGGCGTCTCTGGAAGCACCTGCACACTAAATCGGTGGCCGAATCCCACCACAGGACACGCCGAATACGCCTGCTGCACGGCCAAAACGCCGTCGTCGGAACCGAATACCACGACGGCTTCCGGTGTGCCGAGGTCGCGGCTTGGCTGGGCGTCGATAGAAAAACCCGCGTCGTATAACACAGACGCGACATGCTCCGCAAATGCAAAACTGGACGACGGCGGCTTCCATCGTACCGACATTCCCGCAGACAATGCGATAGACACCCACTCCAAACTCGCCGTAAATACACCCTCTGCTTCGACGATTGCGACCGAAGTACCGCGCTCCGCGACCGGCACCGTCGATAGCTCCGCCAAGAGCGCCAACGGCGTCAAGCGGCGCACTGTCGCGTCCCATTGCCGACGAACCTCCGACAACGGCAGGCCTTGCTTCCAGCCGTCGGCCGGAACCGAAATCGATGCCAGCGCACGCAAGAGTCGCCCCACCCGCTCGATGTCGTCGGATTGCTCCGACATGCCCTCGACCGCAGGCGCAACGGGCCAGACCCGCGCCGCTTCAGTCGCTCCGACCAAGCCCATGGCCTCTTCGGCCGACAACGAGCAACCACGGGCCGGCGCGCCCGGCAGGCGCCCTTCGAGTACCAGCCGCCCATCGGGCAGCAATCGCCCGACATCGCGGGTCTCGATGGCCAGCACGGTGTCAACATTGGCCAGGTCTACAAATCGCAGGATTCCTGTTTCGGCCGGCGCGCCGGTGATGGGGTCTACCGGAATCACCCGCAACCACGGGGGCAGACGCCAAGGAAGCCCCGGACCTTCGGCCCACATTTGGCTCGAAAGCTCCGTCATCCCGTATTCTTCGACGAGCTTTGCGCCGGGCAACAACGCCTGAAGGTCGGCGCGGAGCTGTTCGGCAGAAGTCTGGAGGATGCGCCCTTTGAAGCCACCCGTGACCATCACCAAGGAGCCGTGGGGCAACGGAACGGGCGTCGTGGCCGCCTCTACCCAAGCAGCCAAGGCCAACGCCGTCCCTGGAACAAAGACCGGTTGGCCCTCGGCCGCCAGCCGCCGAAGGTGGGTCCACGCAGCGCGCACATCGAGGCCCCGCGCCGTCGTAAAGCAAGGGACGAGATGAGGCGCAAAAGAACGACACATATGGCCAAGCGACGAGTCTGCCGCATCGGGAACCAAGCTGATTCCCGCCTGGGGAATCGGCCCCACCACCGACTCGGCGAACGCGCGGGCGCCGAGGTCATACAGCGACGTGTCGCGGCGATGCACCACACCACGCGGCCCCGTGGTGCCACTCGTGCGAAACACCGTCACCGCCTCCGACAACGGGAAGCTGACCAGCGGGAGGTCCCGCCACAGCGCGACCGGCACCGCGGGGATGTCGGTCCAGTGGCGGACGTCCACGCCTTCGCACATCCGCCCATAGTCGGCATTCTCCCCAAGTTGAATCGCAAACAACGCGAGGGCGAGCGCACCAAAGTCGCCCTCGCCGGTGGTCATCAAGTGCGCAATTGCGGCGGCGGTCTGGGCCGCATGGGGGACAGCATCACTCACGAACAAACCTCCGCCAGATTGTCGACAAATGCATCCAGAACTACATCTTCCATTACCAATGGCGGAGTGAGGCAAAGCACCTCCGATTCTTCCCCCGACGGCAACACAAGCCACCCGCGGTCGAGCAGGCGGCGGCTCGCGGCAAGCGGCGACACCGCACCGGTGCGCACCCCGAGGAGGAGGCCGTCGCCCTGCACGCCAAAGCCGGCGTCCGTCAGCCTCTGACGGAAACGCGCGCCACGCGGTGCAACCGTCGGCAGCACCGACTCCAAAACGCCAATACACGCGAGGGCCATCGCGCTGCCCACGGGGTTGCCGAGGAAGGTCTGGGTGTGCAATGCCTCCCCTTTTGACGCGCCCCAAGCATCCATCACGGCCGCCGAGCCCACACACGCCGAAATCGGGTAGCCTCCGGCCATACCTTTGCCGAGACAGACGATGTCCGGCGACGCGCCTTCCGCGTGCGCGCGCAACCAGTGCCCCGTTCGGCCAAACCCGGTGTATATCTCGTCGAAAATAACGACTGTGCCCTGTTTGTGCGCTGCTTCCACAAGCTCGGCCAGCCACCCCGCTGGCGGCACCCGCACCCCGCCCCGCCCCTGAATCGGCTCCACCAAAACGGCGCCGACCTCGGACAAGGGCAGCGTAGAAACATCCGCGCCGAAGGGCGCGTGGCGAACATGCGTGGGGAGCTGCTCCAAAAACGGGGCCGCAAAGCTGTCGCGCTTGTAGCCTGTGACGGCCAACGCTCCGTACGAGAGGCCGTGATAGCCACGCTCGAAGGCCAACACGCCGGGCCGTCCCGATGCAAGGCAGGCGGTTTTGAGTGCGGCTTCGACCGCATCGGCGCCGCTGCTGCCCAAAATCGCGCGGTCGAGGCCTGTCTTGTCGGCCAATATTTCGAGGAGCTCGATGCGACGCCGGTCGGGGAAGGCATCGCCCATCGCGTGCAACAACGAGGACGATTGGGCACGCATCGCGCCCACCACCGCTGGATGTGCGTGGCCCACCGAAGCGACGCCAAAGCCAGCGGTCATATCGACAAACACGTTGCCATCGACATCCCGCACATTGACGCCCCGCGCCTCCGCCCAGACAATGGGGTCGTCTGCGGCAACCCCCAACGCCGCGGCGCGGCGGGCCCTTCGTGCGGTCACACCAGGACACTCGCGCATGGCCAAGCGGTCCACCCACTGCTGGGAGGCCGGCCCAGGCACGGGCCCTACAATCTGGGGAAGCAGGTTTCCGAGCGTTGCCATGTCGGAGGTCTCCGCGTTCGGGGCAAGGAATCGACCCGCCCCTCCTACACCGCTGCGGCCACAACATCCCGTGCGCGATGGGCCAAACCATAGATGGTCATGCTGGGATTGACGCCCAAAGCGGTGGGCAACACGGAACCATCCACCACAAACAAGTTTTGCAGTTGGTGGTGCCGCAGCGAAGCGTTCACGACGCTACTCGCAGGATTGGGGCCCATCGCGCAGCCCCCCATCTGGTGCGCCGTAAACACGGCATGTTCGAAGGCCCCATAGCGCGCATCGCGCAACATATCAATACCAGTGTCTTTTGTCAAGACAACTGGCTGACGATGCAACGAGGCCACTTCTTGCGCACCCGCCGCCAAATGAATCCGAGCGACTACCTCGTGGCTGGCTTTCATCGCCTCTACCAAATGGGGACCGATAGGATAAGCGATTTCGGGGCGTCCATCGGCCTTGAGACCTACCGTACCGCCTTCGTCCCCTGGTAGCAAACCATCAACATGCAGCGCAATCAGGCCGCTGACATGGGACAAGCGGCGCATGAGACTACCCAGCTCTGCGCCGACAACACCGGCGGCCGAGGCCGTGAGCATCGGGTGCATTGGCGCCGCTTCCAAGAAAAAGCCGACTTTGTCTGCACCCCGGTCGATAAACTGGTGCGAGCCGATAGATTGGGGCGCGCCATAATAAGGGTCGATGCGGTCGGGATAAATTCCGGCCAACGCAATCACGGGATGCAAAAAGGTGCGCTTTCCGACCCGGCCATTGGCATTGAGGTCGGAGCGAAGCAGCAATACGGGCGAGTTGATTGCGCCGCCACACAAGGCCACCACCTTCGGGCGGACGACCACCCGATGCGGCGTGTCGCGGTCGGCACCTCGTTGAACGACCTGTCCATGCACCTCCTGAATGCGGTCACCTTGCCAGACCAAGCGACGCACTTCGACATCGCTATACAGGCGCATTCCGCCATCTACGGCGTCTGCGAGGCAAGTGACCATCTGCGACTGCTTGCCGTCCACCGGGCAACCTAAACCGCAAAAACCGGAGTTCGCGCATCCCTTGACATTGCGACTAAGAGGTGCTGCTTCCCAGCCGAGAGAGCGGCAGCCGTCGAGCAACGCGCGGTTGTTCGCATTGGCCATTTCTTCTGGCCACGGATGCACATTCAATCGCTCTTCCATCGCGGAGAAGTGCGGCGCCATCGCCGATGCGTCGATTCCTTCGATATGATGGACTCTCTCCCAGTGCTCCAAAATGCGATTGGGAGTTCGAAAGCACGTCGTCCAATTGATGGTGGTGCCACCGCCAACGCTCTTGCCTTGCAAAATGCTAATCGAGAGGTCCGCCGTCGACCGCCCTCCGCGACCTTGATAAAGCATAGGAAATGCAGTTTGTTCCTGCAAATCAAAGTCGCGCCGCGTGTGGTATCCTCCAGCTTCTAACAATACGACGTCGAGGCCCCGTTCGACCAAGCCGGCCGCCAGTACGCCGCCGCCTGCCCCGGAGCCGATGATGCACACATCGCAGGTTTCCGCGATATCTGCGGTGACCTGGGGGCCTTGGGTAATACGACCCTTCATGGCGAAGCCTCGGTTTCGGGCGCGGGAGCTGGCGCCTGTTTTGGTTGAATCGCGGGCGCAGCAGCCTGCCCAAAGTTCGGCGGACCCGGGTAGCCGGTATAACCGAAAGAGTCGGGGTGACTAAAATACGCCGTCAACACAAGGCCGCGGATGGCCTTGGCCGCGGTGCGCAATACGGCGACGGAGCTGTTTTGCCACGCCCGAAACAGCGCCAGAGCATCGTCGCGGGATGCGTCGGTAAACGGGACGGTTGTGCCAACGAACACGAGGCCCGTGAGCGCGTTGTCGAGCAGGCCGAGCGCTTGCTGGACCTCGGCTGCGTCGCCCGGATGCATCCGCGCGAGCTGGGCATCTACGCGGCCCGCGACATCCAAAGCGTCGGGATGGGGCCCATCGGAGGGACACAACACCCGCGCCACCGCGCGCACGACCGCCCATGCTGCGGGATCGAGCACCTGAAGCGTCGCAGGCGCATCGGAGGCATCCCCGCGCCGCAGCGCGAGGCCGACGGTTCCCAGGGCCAGCAACCCTGTTCCCACAAACCCGACCTGCAACAAACGTCGGCGAGAGGGTGGCATGACGTCTCCAAGGGGCAGAAGTCGCCCGAACCGTCTTGTACCGCAAATTCGACCGCAGAGCAGCCGCAAGCCCCGTCCCGTGTTCAAAACCAGGCGGCTCTCCCGCGCGCGACCACCCCCGTTGACGTCCTCTGCATCTACTTCGTCATACAATGCACAAAACGACATGGTTTGCCGCCGACCGAAAGCACGCCCGAAGCCGGGGCCGGACCTGCACGAACGATAGGGGCGTGCGTGTCTGCGGTCGCGCGCGATGGATTGCAGGGGCCATGCGTGGTGATGGTTTGGAAGCGCCCGCAGGACCGTGGTTGTCTCCTCTGGTCGGACCTGCGGGCGGTCGCGGCGGGGGGTCAATCGACGGCGCAACCGACCAAATATGCTACTTATTGTTAGAGACAACACCACGCAGTAATATCTATACATACACACTTTATGTAGCACCATCCCCTGATTGTACCCTAAGATGCTATATAGCACAAGGTACCCACCATTGGCCGAATGGTATCGTTATGGACATGCGCGTGGCCTCTGTAGACCACGCCGCGGGCCACTCTGCCGGCGTCATGGTCGCGGTATCGTCGGGCACCTCGCGCGCCATCCGCAGGCAGATCGGAAAACACGGTCCTGTTTCTGCTGCGTCTCGCAAACCACGACCCCATGGCGACTTTTTCGCTACTCCTGGTTCTCCTTGGCCCGCGTATTCGCGACGCATACGAGACAAGGTACCATGCGACCATTGTTCTCGGTCTGAAGCTTTTTCAGCATCGTTGGAATCAGGCTCCTATCACCCCTGCTTTTTTGGGTGCGGCATTTGGAGTTTCTTCAGCAAACGCCGCACCCTACTACACGGAATCAGAATGCACAAGCACATGTTGTTTTTGGTATTGGCCTTCGCGGCCTGCGACTCTCGCCCGTCTACGCCCGCCGAAGGCCCGGTCGCTCCTACCGCGTCCCCAACCCCACCTCCGACCCCACCAGCACCCGCTTCCGACAATGCGCCACACCTCCTGGCCGCAAAGTTCAACGCACGTCCTATCGACCCCGCCCACTACCTGCCGGAGGCGACGGCAGCCGTCCAAACTTGCAATGTCGTGGGTGAATTTGACTTTTATTTGCTCGCGACGTCGTGGGCGCCCGAGTTTTGCTGCGGCCATGCTTCCAAAGAAGAATGCACCACCATTGGCGGCGCTGCGCCCGGAAACTACGGCGCAACCCACCTCACGTTGCATGGCTTGTGGCCCAGCTACTCCGACAGCGCCGCTACGGCGCACAACTGCCCGACAAACCAGCCGTGGCCCCAGTATTGCGCACCTTATACCGCGTGCGTGAAGCAAGACTCGGCCAACTGCCATGTCCCCGCAGGGAGCCTCGACCCCGCGCTTCCCGACCAATATGCCCCCGGCTACGCCCCCGAGTCGAACGGCATCGGCCTCGGCGACCACGAGTGGCCCAAGCACGGCGGCTGCACCCGCCTCGACGCAAAGACATTCTTCGACGACGCGCTGGCTGTCCTCAAAACCGAAACGGAGACGTCGCCCACCGGCGCTGCGGGCGCAGCGATGCTGGCCGGTGCCGTCGCGAATGGCTCGGGTTCGGTCGCCACGTCCGACCTGCTCGGTGCATTTGGTGCATCCGATGGCGCGGTCTTGCTCGCCTGCGACGCCGGCTGCACGCTCTCTGGCGTGAGCTTCTGCTTGGGCGTCGCCGAAGACGGCGGTCCTGGCGACCGAATGGCTTGCCCCAACAACGTCGTCACGTCCAACTACGACAACGGCTGCATCGTACAAAAGTGCGAAAACATCGTGGTTACAGCACTCAACGCCTGCGCCGCCCACACCGCCGGCACCTGCGACCCGAACAAAGGCCAAGGCCCCGCGTGTACGACCGACGACGAATGCAGCAGCCAAGGCTTCTTGCGGTGCGCCAAAGGTAGCCACTGCTGCACGCAACAACCGTAGGTGCGCCCCGGCCTCCGAGACAGGATACGTCCGCCGGTGCGGAGGTCGAATGTCGGAAAAAACGCCCCTCACCCCAGCGGAATCGGTCGAAGGCTTGATGGACCTCGCCCGCGCGCGCGCCCGCGCGGGTGACGCCGAAGGCGCAGGACGCACCTTCGCCGCAGCCCTTCATTTGGCCGAACACCACGGCCTTTGGGGCCCGACTGCCCGCGCCCAAGCCTGGATGGCCGACGCAGACGTAAAGCGGGGCCGCTTGGACCTCGCCCGGCAGCGCCTCGAACATGCGTGGTCGCTTTGCCAGGAACACCAACTCGATGCGGCGACGGCGGGCACTGTCGCGGGGCGCTTGGGCCAAGTGCTCGTATTTTCGGGCCAACCGGCGGCGGGCGCGGTTTGGATGAAGCAAGGCATTCGTTTGTTGAACGAAGGGGAACAACAACGAGAAGCAGAAGAGCTAGAGCTCGGGCTCGCCGCGATTTGCGACCGCGTTGACCGCGCCGTGTCCGAGCACCCGACGGGAACCCTCGCCCACGTCGAAGCGCTCATTTTGCGCGGTCATGTTCAAGCGGCCACCGGACGAACCACCGGCGCACAAGCCGACCTCCTCGCGGCGTGGGAATCGGCCAATACCACCTCCCTCCCGCTGCATCGACGCATCGCCGTGGCCATCGACGCCGCGCGCCTCTTGGCCACCGAGGCCCGCCACAACGCCCGCGCCCAAGCCTTGTTGCAGGCAGCGCGCATCGAAGCGGCGGCAGAGACGGACCTTCTGGAGCGTGTGGACGACGCGCTCGCGTCCCTCGCCCACGCCGACGCCAGCTGAGTGTCTTTCGCGTGGTGGGACGGGGCGGAGAGCGGGTATTTTTGAACCTACGCGCGCGTCTTTGCACCATCACAGCGCGGCGGCTCCGCGGCGCGATAGTAGCATAACACACTTTCGCGACATTGTCAACTACCGCGCGACCCCTAAGGCAGCGCGGTCGCGCACCCCGCAGCGGGCTTCGGCTGCATTTCGTTGGTCCGCGCGACCTCGGCTTCCGCCCAAGCGCGCCACTCCGCCGCGCTTGTCGGCGCCGAAGGGAGGTCCATCAAGGACCGCGCGGTGGTCGCCCAAGTTTGGTACGCCGTCTCCGGCAAGGCCGCGACGTCCGCATCGGTCCACGGCGTAAGGGGCGTCCAAGCGGGCAAGCCAATCGCGGTATCAAACGCGCGCCCCACCGGTCGGGCGTCCGCGCGGCCAAGGTCCACGCAGCCCCCCAAGGTCAGGTTTGCCGTCGGCCCATGGTCCAGCCGAAACCGCGCAGGACCACCCACGGATGCCGCCACGGCGTCCAAAATCCCGCCACAGGTCGCCGTCCACGCCGTTTCGCCGTCTGCACGCTCCGGCCCGGACAGCAACACACGACTGACCGACCAATGGGCGGGCAACAGCATCCCGAGGCCCTCGGGCGATTCCGGCAAGCGCAGCGCCGACACATGCCGAAACCCTGCCGACACCAGCACGGGAACGCCGGGATGCGCCTCCCGCAAGGCCTTGAGATGCGCGTTCATCGCGTTGTCACGGCCTTTGTAGCACTGGATGGCCGCCGCTGCGTCGGCGTTCGCACCCACGCGGCAATCGGGCGCAAGCCCTGCCATTGCGACCAACACACCGGCCTTTTGCGCGCGATGGGCCGCCTCAAAAACGCGCGCGTATTCTGCCCCCATCAACGGCGCCGGCCACGGCCGATACGCCGCGACGTGTACCCAGGCGTGCGCGTCCAGGGTCGGTGCTTGCAAGACATCCGACAGGAGGCCGTTGGCCGCCGCGGGGACCAGCTCCATCGCGAGCAAAAACGGGCGTCCCTGGGCGACCGCCGCATCCATCACCGCGACCAAAAAGTCAATCTCGGCGACGATTCCGTGATGTTCCCCGAGCAAGACGACATCGCGTGACAAGAGGTCCGCGGCGACACTCGACGCGGCGCGGTCTCCCGTCGCAATCGCGGATTCAATCCACGGGACCAAGCACGCTTCAGGCGGCGTCCCCGGTGGACCCTCGGTGGGTGGGGCCGAGCCGCCGCACGCGACGAGCGCGAGCGCCCACACCGAAGGGCTACGGCGTAGCAATCGGGTTCCGAAGGGGCAACAGCGCTTCTTCCAACGCCGCCAAGCCCGCCGCGACATCGACGTGCAAGCCTTGGTCGACGAGGCCGTTGCCCACTGCGGTGATGGTCCGGCGAAGCGCCGTCGGACGGCACTGCTCGCCCATCTGTCCAATGCGGAAAATATCCAACCCGAACGCGCTCGCGAGCTCCACTTGGTGAACGTCCTCCGCGAAACGCTTGAGACGGCCCACATCACAGCCTTGGGGCCGATTGATAGCGAGCACGCTGTTCAACCGGAACCGGGGCGCCGCGAACATCGTGAGGCCCATCGCTTCGAGCGAAGCCTGAAGCGCCAGCGAGCAGGTCCGGTGCCGATGGTGACGAACTTCGAGCGTTTCTTCGCAAATCAATCGAAGAGATTCATGCATCGCCAAGATGCCCGGAACGGGCGCGGTGTAGTGGTAGGCATGGTCGCCCCAAAACGCCCACGCGCGCCGGGCATCCAGGCACCAATGGGGCATCGGCCGCGGCCGCGCCTCTACCACCGCCCACGCGCGGTCGGAGAACACAATCGGAGAGACGCCGGGAATGCTGGCCAGGCCCTTTTGTCCCCCTGTGACCACCACATCGATGCCCCAGTCGTCCATCTGGAGCGGCATCGTCGAGAGCGTACAGACGGTGTCCACCATCATCAATGCGCCATGTTCGCGCACCAATGCGGCAATCTGCGGAATTTCCGCGTGAAACACGCCCGCGCTGGTTTCCCCCTGCACCATGGTCACGAGGTCGAAGGAACGGCTCTGAAGTGCCGCCTGCACCTGCTCCGCCGTCACGGCCTCGCCCACGGCGCATTCGAGCACGGTGACCTCTGCGCCTACACCTACGGCCATCTCGGACAACCGACGGCTAAACGTGCCAGCGACCAAGCACAGCACCTTCGACCCTGGCCCCACCAAATTGGCGATGGCCATCTCCATGGCCGCCGATGCCGGGCCGGCGATGCCGATGACGTGTTTGGCGCGGGTTTGAAATGTATAGCGGGCCATTTCCTGCACCGCCTCGATCACACCATTCATCACCGGGCCCAAATGGCTGATGAGGAGGCTGTTTGCAGCGGCAACTTCCGGGGGAAGCGGCGTAGGGCCGGCTCCCATGAGCAAGATGGGCTCGGCCGGCAAGCGCGCTGCGATGACACGGAGGTCGGAGGGAGGCGACAACATCTTCCAGACTCCACGTTTCGGAGAATCACCCTGTTGTTTCACCCGGTTTGCCCTCCGATGCCAGGGGGACCTCCCCACCGTTCCCCACCTGCTACACAATTCGACCACGCAGACTGGGTGCCCAGCAGGATAGAAACCGGCTCCCCTTTTCAAATGGTGTCCATCATGCCGACAATTTGGCTTCTTCGACACGGCAAAGCCGGCGACCTCATGGGTGACTACGACCGCCTCTCCGACCTCGGACACCAACAAGCAAAGCGCACGGGGGAAGCGTTCCGCCACCTCGCGCCGGTCCACCGCTTCTTGGCCGGTACGCTCAAGCGGCACCAACAAACCGCAGGCGCCTTTGCAGACACCTTCGGCGCGCTCCCCGTTTTGGAACAAGACGCCCGTTGGAATGAGCTGGACCACGTCAACATCATTCAAGCAGCCCTGGACGCGGGCATTCACGCAAGCACGTCCTCCGAACGCGGCACATTCCCGTCTTTTTTTGGCCTTGCGACAGGGCGATGGGCCTCGGGCGCGCATGACGCCGACTACACCGAGTCCTACGCCGCCTTTCAAGGCCGCGTCAGTCAGGCATTTGACCAGCTGGCCAGCGAACTCGCCAAAGGCGAGACGGCCCTCGTGGTCACTTCCGGCGGTGTGATTTCCGCCGTCGTGCGGCACATCCTCGGCTTGCCGCCGGAGGTCGCGTTTCGCATCAACACGACACTCGTGAACGCCGGCATGACGCGCATTCAGGTGGGCCGCGGCCAAGCGACCTTATCCAGCCTCAACGTCGATCTGCACTTGGTCGGCGACCACGGTCTCTTGACCTACGCCTGACCCAACACCCGAAGCGCCGCGCCGCTTAGGACTTTCGCCCAAACAACCGCGCAAAGAACCCAACCGGCTTGTCGTCTTCTTTTTTCTTGGCCCCACCCGGCGCGCCACCCGTGAGGCGACGCATTTCTCGCGTGGCATCGGCATTTGAAGGATTGAGCTTCAAGGCCTGCACAAAGCACTTGCGGGCGCCCTTGTCGTTGTCGAGGTCGCGGAAAATACGGCCCAAAAGCACCCACGCTTGGTCGAGTTTGCGCTGCTGGTCCTTGTTTTTGTCAAGGACCTCCTTCAACAACTCTTTGCCCGCTTCGGCCTTCTCAGGGTCGCTCGTTTTGTAGGTCTGGAAGGTCGTAAAGCCAAGGTAGGCCTTGAACTCGAGCTCGTTGGGCTCGCGCTCTACCGCAGCACCAAACAATTCGTGGGCTTCCCGCAGCCGGCCTGCATTGAAGGCGGCCAGACCCCGCTTGAAGTCCGCCTCGGCGGCCCAGTACCGCTCGACTTGCTCCATCGCGAGCTCGTCTTCGGACTTCTTCCCATGGATGACCTTGTCAGTATAGGCGCCACGCGCCGTTTCATCGCCCAACACCTCCCAAGCCTCGCGCACCTTGTCAAAGATTTCGGTCGCGAGGTCTTGGACTTCGTCGGGGGCGTCGGTGTAGCGGTCTGGATGCAACTTTTGTGCCAGTTCTCGGTGCGCCACGCGAAATGACTCCGCGCCGTCGTCCCAGGACACACCGAGCACCGAAAAGTGGTCGGGCGCCGCACGCACGCGTTCGGCGATGGCCCGCAGCTCGTCTTCCATCGGATGTTTCGGGACGGGGGGCGCTTCTGCGGGCGCGGGCGCGGCACTCGGGCCGCTGGAGTGCACCATTCCGCCGCCCATACGCACGGTTTCGCGGTCTGGGCGCTGGTTGAGGGCCTCAAAAAACGACGCGTCCAAACGAACCGGAGCATCGCCGCCGATGGCTTCGATTTGCGCATCCTCGAAGTCGTCGGGAGGCGATTCTAACGCGCCTTTGGGGGGCGCCCCAACGCCCTCGGGGGGCAGCAGCACCTTGTCGGGGGCCCATGAGGATGTTTGCGCCGCTTCGTCGGTGGACGGCGCGGGCGCAGCGTCCGAGACCGGCGCCGCAGGGCGCGTCGCGAGGCCGCTCAGCAAGGAACCAATGTCTAGTCCGGTGGACGCCGGAGTGGTCGCCGCCGCCGCAGAACGCGCGGGAGCCGCGGAGACGCTTTCGGTTGCAAGGCTGACGGTGCCCAGGACGGAACCCAACCACAACGCCGTCGCGCCCTCAGCGTCGTCGCCGAGGCCTGCCAAAATCGCTGACACCGTTTGGCCCGACCAAGCACTTGCCGCAGCAACCGCCCCAGCCGACGCACCAAAGGACGACACCTCGGCACCTGCTTTCACGGTCGCCGCGCGAACAGACGACAAACGCGCCGAAAGCTCCTCGACGGTCCGCTGGCCGCTCACCGCCCGAAACAGCAATGCTCCGGCACCGAGGTCGCCGTCTTCTTCGGGACGCTCGGCTGCAAACGTCCACGCTTCGGCCGACTTCATGGCATTTTTCATTCGAACGAGCGCGCAGTTTCGCTGCACGGCCGCCTCGGACATCGACGGCTTCTTCGCACGAATGGCGTCGGGCTGCTCGCTTTTGAGATTCGAGCGGGTGCTGACGAGCTGCCCGTCCACGAACGCAAACACCCACTTTCGCTTGCCTTCTCGGGCTTCGACCCGCCCCGTCGAGCGATGGGCCAAAGCCGCCGCAAGGACGACATCGAGCGGTGCATCGGGGGCAAGGGCGCTGGGGGCGGGCGTGGTCAACATCTGACAGACTCCAAATCGGGGCGCGGCCCCAGTATCGCATGTTCCGCAACCTGCCCGAACCCCGAACGCCACCCAAGCGCGGGTAGAGGCACTCTCATGAACCTAACTATCGGTATTTACGCAAAAACACAGAAAAGGGACAGGCATAGGTTCCGCGCTGCCGCACCGGCACACGGAATTTCCGTGCCTTCCTGTGCACCTGGGGGCCACGCGGACATTGGTCTCCGCTGCTCCCAGAACTCCGCCCCGTTCGACATTCTGTTCGTCGTACGACCCGCTATCGCGAGGGCTGCACCGTGACGCCGTGACGCGCTGCCACCACATCGTACCAGTCAATAATTTGTCGGACCCATGCCCGCTTTTGCGCGTAACTTCCCGGATGGAAGCTGCGCTTGAAGCCATGGATGATGGTGTTGCGGAGCTGGGCCGCCGACATTCCGAACGCATCACACGCCAAGCGATACTCCCGCGATACCGACGTATGCGACACGAGGCGATTGTCCGTGCACAACGTCGCGGAAACCCGCTCTGCCAGCATGCGCCCGAATACGTGGTCTTCGACACGGTGAAGGTCGGGGTTGGTCTGGAGGTTGGAGGTAATACACACTTCGACGGTGATTCTGCGGTCGGCCACAAACTCTGCGAGGCGACGCACATATTCATCCGGCTGCCGCACTTCGGGTCCACAACGGTCCGGGCTGAACAGGTAGTATCCATGCCCAATCCGGTCGGCGTTCAGCTCGGTGATGGCGTCAAAAATACTCTCCGGCCCATATGCTTCCCCGGCATGCACCGTCTTTTTCAAGAAATTGCGGTGGGCGAAGCGAAACGCATCGCGGTGGTCGTGGGCGGGGTAGCCATCTTCCCGGCCCGCGAGGTCAAAGCCCACTATCGGCAGTCCTTCTACATCCCGCAAACGGACTGCCGCGCGGGCCAATTCGCGGCTGGCCAAGCCGAACACTTCGACGTCGCGCGCGTCGGGGAACAAACTGCACAAACGCCGATACCACGCCGACATCGTGCCATCAAACCAACGCAGCGCGCACACAATGATGCCGTAATGAAACGCGGGCGCCCCCGTGCCAGCGACCGAGCGCGCGTGCTCGTCGGCCGCCCGCCGAAGCCCACGATTGACGGCGTGGAGAATGTCATCAAACGTCAAACCGTCATGAATGTGAAGCTGCGGCGCAAACCGTACTTCAATATAAACCACCCCTTCTTCGATGCAATCGAGGGCCAGCTCATACGCGGAACGTTCGAGAGCTTCGGCATCTTGGAGCACAGCACAGGTGTAGGCAAACCCTTCGAGGTACTCCGGCAGGTTTGCATAGGTCGGCTTGAACACCAACGCCTGCATGCCCTCGACGGTGTCCGACGGCAGCGGAATTCCCCGCTCTTTCGCCATTTCAATCAGCGAACCCATTCGGAGCGACCCGTCGAGATGCAGGTGCAGGTCGGTCTTTGGGAGGGCTCGAAGGAGGTCGTCGGACAAATACTGGGATGCCATGGGGGCTCCGTCCAGCGGGGGTGATCTGACCCATGTATCGCACCCTCGCACCGTGCGGGACGCCGTCTGTCTGCGGGAACGAAATGGGCTGCGCGCGGTCAGACTCCCGACCTTCCGCGCAAAGGTGGCCACATCCGCGCCACCGGGCAAAGGAGGATTGTCAACCGACCCCTCGCGCCCCATCTCGGAGGACGGCTTGCAGATGTTTTCCCGCCGATTCGGCCAGTCGTGTGCCGCGCTCCCGCTCTTCTTGTCCATGATTGCGGTGGGTGTGGCTCCCGACGCCGTCAGCGCAACGCCCGCGCCCGATGTCCTCTTGGATGCGATGGTGCGCGAAGTCGACCGCACCATGACGAGCTTGTCCGCAGCCCCTGAGCCACCCTATTGGATGGCCCTCGCCGTCGTAGACCGCCACGACATCAGCCTCGCCGCCACCCACGGCGCCACCAGCTTGCCCGCCGAGAATCGAGTACGCATGGGCGATGTCGATATTCGCGTTGGCGACTGGACCCTCGACAATACCCACAAGATTCGCGACGCAGGCTGGTTTGACGAGCCGGACCGATTTGTCATTGAGCTTCCCCTCGAAGACGACCCTGCCGCGATTCAACGGGCCATCTGGAAAGCCACGGATGACACCTATCGGAGCGCGGTGCGTCGCCTCATCAAAGTGCGCACCAACGACGCGGTGAAGGTCGAGCGCGAGGATAGCAGCGCCGACTTCTCGCCAGCCCCCGCTGTGGTCGACGTCGCGCCGGTCTCTTCGCTCGCCTTCGACCCCGCGCCCTGGCAAGACGTGCTGCGCCGGACCTCCGCCCGATTCCTTGACCACCCCAAGATTTACGATTCCAACGTCACACTCAACGTACACGAAGAGACACACACCCTCGTCACCACCGACGGCACCCGCATCCGGCAACACAAAACCCACGCGAGAATCGCCGTCTGGGCCACGACAACAGCCGAAGACGGGCAACAAATCGAAGTGTACGACCACATCGACACCGCCGGTTTGCACGGTCTACCCGACGAAGCGACGCTCACGCAAATGGTCGACAGCGTGGCACAAAAGGTCGATGCACTGCGCGATGCGCCCATTGTCGACCCCTACGTTGGTCCAGCGATTCTTCGTGGCAGGGCTGCCGGCGTGTTCTTTCACGAGATTCTTGGACATCGCGCAGAGGGTCACCGCCAAAAAGACGAAGATGAAGGCCAAACGCTCACCGACAAAGTAGGCGAACGCGTATTCCCCACATTCATCAGTGTTTCCGACGACCCCACCCGCGCAGAATGGGGTGGCGTCGACCTAAACGGCCATTACCGATTTGACGATGAAGGCGTCGCAGCCCAAAAGGTCACGATAATCGACCACGGCATCCTCCGGTCGTTCCTCATGTCGCGCGCACCCATCGCCGAACAAGATGTGTCCAACGGACACGGGCGCCGCCAGCCCGGAAATGGAACGGTAGCGCGGCAAGGAAACCTCATTATCGAAGCCGAAGAAGGCGTTCCCTACGCGCAGTTGCGACAGCAGCTCATCGACCGCGTAAAGGCCGAAGGCAAGCCATTTGGGCTAATTTTCGACGACATCACCGGCGGCTTCACGCTCACCGGCCGCGGCACACCCAATAGCTACGCCGTGCAACCGGTCACCGTATGGCGGGTATGGCCGGATGGGCGACCCGACGAACTGGTCCGCGGCGTCGACCTTATCGGCACTCCATTGCTCACGTTTGACCGCATCGTTGCCGCGAGCACTGAGACCGATGTGTTCAACGGAAGCTGTGGCGCCGAGAGCGGTTGGGTGCCGGTGTCCGCCATCGCGCCCGACCTCCTCATCAGCGAACTCGAAGTCCAGCGGCGAGAAAAGCAAAACGACCGACCGCCCCTGCTTCCACCGCCCTCTCCCACCGCCGCGTCCGGGGGTGAACGATGATTCATTTGTTGGCACTCCTCGCGCCCGTCTGGCTTGCGTCCACAGCAAGCGCTGCATCCGCAGGCGAAGACGCGCTTGTCATCGCCGCTGAGGCCGAGCTTCAGCGCGCAATGGACATTCGACTTCCAGGACAGCCTCCCCCCTATTTTGTGTCCTACGAGTTTTTGGACGGCCACGTCGTCACATCCAGCGCCCAATCCGGTGTGCTCGTCAGCCACGACGTCGCGCCGTTTCGAAACGTGCGCGTAGAAGTACGCGTCGGCAGCTATGAACTCGACAATTCGCGGTTTCAGGGCGGCTTTGGCGAGCGGGAAGGCCTCACCGGAAAAGGACTCCCCGACGACAACAACCCCCTGGCCATTCAACGAGAGCTCTGGCTTGCCACCGACTTCGCTTACAAAGGCGCCGCGGAGCAATATTCGAGCAAGCTCGCTTCCCGCGAAGGGCAACCACCGCCAACGGCGCCCGTCGCTTCTTTTGAAGCGCGCCCCCCTCTGGTTACCGCCCCGATAGCCGTGGCGCCTATTCCCGACGCGCCCACGTTAGAGCGGGTCCGCGTTTTGTCCGAAGCCATCGGCGACCTTCCCGGAATCGAAAACGCCGAAGCCGCCTCCCGTGACTGGGTGGGAAGGCGTCTCCTCGTGTCCTCCGAAGGAACCCGCGCGTACTTGCCCACGGGCTTTTCCGTCGTTCGGGTGGAGGCCATCACACGAACCGCGGAAGGCGACCGCCTGCGGGACTGTCGCTGGTGGGTAGCCAGCACGCCAGAAGGCCTGCCGCCCCTCGATGAGATGGTCGCCGAGGTCAAAGAAATGGCCGCCTACCTGGAAGCTGCCGCAACCGCGCCGCGGGAAGCGGACTACCTTGGCCCGGTGTTGTTTGAAGGTCCCGCTGCTGCCGAGCTGTTTCGCCAGCTGCTCATGCCTGAAGTCGTGGGCACACCACCCGCTGAAGCGGCGCCTGACCCCTATTCTCCCGCAGCGGCACCCGCATCGCCCCGAGCGCGCATCGGGCGTCGCTTGTTGCCAGAAGGGTGGTCCGTCGTCGACAATCCGCGACAAGACGCGCACATCCCCGGCGCGTATACCTACGACTTCGAAGGTGTCGAGGCAAAGTCGGTCCAGCTCATAGAAGACGGCGTACTCAAAGACGTACTGATGAGCCGCATCCCGCGCGCTGACCGTCCCCACTCCACCGGCCATGGGCGCGGTCTCGCTACCGACACCCGCGAAGCAATGCCTGCCGTCGTCACCGTTCGCGCGCCGCGTTCCGCTTCGCCCGCAAAGCTGCAAAAACGCGCGTTGACATTGGCAAGACAGGCAGACTTGCCCTATGTGCTCGTGGTGAAGCGGATTGAGCCACCCGCATTGTCCGAAGACTTCGAAATCGCATTTACGGGAGACGGCCCACTTTCGGGCTTGACGCGTCCCTTGGAGGTCGTGCGCCTCTACCGCGATGGACACGAGGAACTGGTCCAGCCCGGCCTGTCGTTTGTGGGCGTGGACCGACGGGTGCTGCGCGACATCGCCGCTGCCGGCGCGACCGAAGACCCCGTGGGCGTCTTGGATGCCCCTCCCGGCGGCCGGCGGTACAGCATTGGCGCCGTCGGCGGCCTTCCCGCGTCGTGGTCGGTGCCGGCCGTCGTGGTGACCGAGTTGGAGCTGCGGTACAGCGGCAACCCCCAACCGCGGATGATTCCGCCGCCGGTTCAATAGTGTGGTGGAAGAGGGGCTTGGTGCGGAGGACCGGAGGATTTTTGCGTGCAACGGCAGGAATTCCCACCGCGACGATTGAGACTGAGGGTAGCAGACCGCCGCGTCCTCGCACCACGCCGCCTTCCCTCCCCTCATGCCGGCACCGGCGGATTTCGATCGCCGCCGCCGCATTCTTGTGGACATTCCCTGCACACGCTGCCGAAGTCGCGCTGCCACCGACAGAAACGCCAAGCGAATGGGAAGATGCCATCCGGGTCGCAGGACTGGACCTTCGGCCCGGTTCCGTGCAGGTGCTCGCAGGCGCACGCTGGCGGGTCATCGTCGTTCGTACCGATGGTTCGCGCATCGAGCAAGACGTCAACGCACCCCTAAGCGCCCAAGACCGAGAATCCATAACCATTCTCGCGGCGAGCCTCCTCGTCCCTGGCCCCGCGCTCGTGCTGCCACCTCCCCCTGCGCCCGTAGCGCCCCCGCCCCCAGCGCCGCCGCGCCCTCCACCGCCGCCACCTGCCCCGCCAACGCCTCCTACGCCGCCTCCAACACCGGACACTGTTCCCCCTCCCTCCCCCCTGCCCCTTGCACCAGAGACCGCGCAGCGGGCCGCCAAACCCCCTTCGCGGGCATTCGTCGCGACGGTCGCCCAATCCCAACACACGGCGAGGCAAGGAATTGGAGCCGGGGGAGCCGTGCTCCTCGGCACGCGCGCAGGGGAGCACGGACGCTTGTGGCTCGAAGGTGCCGCACGGTGGACGGCGGAGCTGCTGCCTGCACGCCCGTCCGCCAGCATGATGGCAACCGGATTGGCCATTGGCGCAGGTTGGGCGCGATTTCCCGCCTTGCCGTCCGTGTTCGTCGGCGCCGAAGGACAACGCATCTTGGACAACGGCGACAGCATCGCCACCCTCAACACGCCCTGGGTGGGCCTCGGGGCGGTATGGGAAGGGGCGCCCTGGAGCTCTCGCACTGTGTCCCCACGCGCAGAACTGCGACTGACACGCGACCTTCGACGCCTATGGCTGGGCGTCGAGGGCGGCCCCGAATCCCAGACCAGCCCCTACCACGCCACTCTTGCTTTCGGTTTGCAAGTTCACCCCGACCGATGAGATATGACCCCGAAAACCGGCTGTGTTTGTGATCGGTTGGAGCGGTTGACGGCATGCGAACAGAGAACCCTTCGCCGGTCCCCCCCGCCGGGGAGAACATTCGACTCGGAGTCGAATGGGAGTCCGTTCGCCGTGGAAACCCCCAAGCCATCGAAGATGTCTGTGAGAACTGGCTGCCTACCATTCTTCAGTGGTGCCGCCGCCTCGCAGGTCCAAACATCGATGCCGAGCAAGCGTCCCAGGATGTCTTCCTCGTGGTTTTGCGGAGGGTATCTACTGTACAGCGCCCCGAGCAGTTGCCTTCCTGGATGTTCGCCGTCACCCGACGCGTGCTCGCCCAGCACCGACGCCGCGCATGGGTCCGCCGCTGGATTCCCGGCGACGTGCCCGAAGCCATCGACCACCGGCCCGCACCCGACGCCGTGTCTTCTTCTGCCGAGACCGCCCGCGCGGTTCAGGCCATCTTGGCCCAAATGCCCGAAGACCTCCGCGCGGTTCTGGTATTGTGCGAAGTCGAAGAGCGAAGTGACCCCGAAGCCGCCGACATCCTCGGCATCAAAGTGGGGACGGCCAAGAGCCGTCTTCGCCGTGCCCGTGCGTTGTTTCGCGAACTATACGCCCAAAACCACCCAGATTTCGAACTTCCCGCATGACGCCTAACGACCCTCTCCGTACCTTTGCTGCGCACACCGCTGCCCAGCCCGCGGACCTCACACGGCTTCGAGCCCGTGTTCGTGCGGCGTCACCGTCATCTCCTGCTCCTTGGGCGTCCCGCTTGCCGTGGGTCATGGTAGGTGGACTCGCCGCCGCACTTTCGTTGCTCGTTGTGTGGCCGGCCGAGCCGGCGCCTTTGGACCAAAGCCTGTCCACGAGCGCCATGGCCCAAGAAGTCGTCCCAGGCGTGCTGCTCACCGCAAACGGCCTGGGGCGCCTCGACGGCACCGCAACGGCGCCGGTCATCACCTGGGCTTCTGGCCAAGTCGCGGTTTCGGTCGAGCCAGGGGCGGGCTTGGACGTACGCGTGCAGACCGATGAAGCGGAGGTGCACGTCGTTGGCACTGAATTTTCCGTTGTGCGCGATGGGCTCGGGACCACCACCTCCGTATCGCGTGGCAAGGTCGAAGTGCGCTGCGCCAACGAAGACTCCCCGACCATCATCACGGCCAGCGAATCACGCGCCTGTTGGCCCACCACCGCCGCGGGCCTGCTCGGTCGCGCCCGCCATTTACAAGGCCAAAGCGCCCCCAGCGACACCATCTTGCCTACAGTCGAGCGCGGCTTGGCGCTCTCTGACTCCGACGCAGTCTACACCGAGCTATCGGCGCTGAACGTCGAGCTGCTCTATACCGCAGGCCGCGTGCCCGATGCGATTGCGGCTGCCCGCGCCCACCTACAAAACCCGTCTGCAGGTCGTCGGGTCGATGTGGCCCGTCTCGGCGCGGCTCTCGCGTATTCGCTCGAAGGCTGCACCGGCGCGATGCCGTTCCTCGCCGACCTTCCCAGCGAAGAAATCGCGTCCTCCGCGTTGGGTGTGTGTCCGTCCGCCGAAGCGCCGACGCCCTAAATCGCGGTCCCCGCAGACATCAGGCGACCACGCCCGTTGCTTGCTCCGTGCAAAGTTCGGAACAAATGTGCAACAACGCGCGTCAGATTGGGGTATAGACTCTCCACCTTCGGAGCGGAACCTGAATCTGCGTCTTGCCATTGTCGTCCTCGCGGGTTTGGCTGGCTGCCAGGACGTTCACGTTCAATTCTCTGGTCCTTCGGATCTGCACCCGGCAGATGTCGCGGTTCCGACGAATACACCGTCGGTGATGGAGCAAGCGCCGAACCACAAGCAGGTGATTCGGGGCACCATACCGGAACAAGGGCTCGGCGGAGGACTTCTCACGATTCACTCGAGCGGCGGCCCCCGCGGCGTTGCGTCGCTCATCGTCGGTGCCGCGACCGACCCCACCGCCGGGCGCACCGCTGGCAGCGTCGAACGCCTGACCCTCCAAGCCGGCAGCAACGTCGACTATGAAGGTGCGGCTCTGGGTGGCGCCGGCGACCACTTTGGATGTGCCGGCGTCACGCTCGCCGGCGGAACATGGCTGGCCGTCTCCGCTTGCGAACGGTCTACGGAGGGAGGGAGCGGCCAAGGCGCGGTCTACCTCCTCACGCCCGATGCGCTGGCCTCCGGTGGCGACATCTGGAACATCGCTGAGGGGCGCATCGAGGGGACTTGGCAAGACGGCCACCTCGGGAGCGCGTTGGCTGCCGGCGACCTCGATGGCGATGGGACCGAAGACCTGGTGATTTCCGCGCCCCAAGCCGAAGGCGGTCGTGGGCGTGTGGTGTGGGTGGAAGACATCTACGAAAATCCCTGGCAAACAACCAACGACACCCCCAACCTCGCGCGCGGCACCGCTGGCGACGACAGCATCGGAAGCAGCCTTCATATTTCCGGCGACATTACGGGGGATGGTGTCGACGACCTCCTCGCCTGCGCACCTGGCTGGGACATCGCCGGCGCACCTTCTGCGGGCGCCTGTGCCGTAGTGGCAGGAGGCTGGACGCTTCACTTGTCGCCATCCTTCGAGCACTCGATTGTTGCGATGGTGTACGGCGCCCGCGTCGGCGAAGACATGGGCCTCGGCGACACCAGCATCCGCGTGGGGGAATTCCTCGCGACCGACGCGCCCACGCTTGCGATTGGCCTCCCAGGCGCCAACGACGGTTCGGGTGCCGTCATCCTTATTGACACCACCGACCTCGCGGGCGCGGTCGCATCGAACGCCGCGGCAATGCGCATCGACGGTACCGGCGCGTTGGGCACGAGCATCGCGAGCCTCCCAGACCACGGCCTCTTGGTGGGCGCGCCCGAGCACAGAGGGAGGGGCGCTGCGTTTGCGGTCTACCCCGCGCTGTGGCCACAAGAGCCCGATGGAATCAGCATCCACGACATCTCTTCGGCCACTTGGATTGGCATGCAGGATGGGGATGCGTTGGGCACACGCGTCTACGCCAGCGGCGACATCAACGGCGATCATTGGCCGGATGTTGTCATCGGCGCGCCGGGCGCAAACGAAGGTGCCGGGAAAGTTCTGGTTGACCCTCTTCCTACCGGATGGGGTTCCACGGACGCCGCCAGCCCCGCACAGCACGTCGTTCCGCAGGACACGTTTCTCGAAGACCTCACCAACCCCCGACCGCGCAACAGGCCGGCAAGCAGCAGCTTCGGCACAAGAACACCCTGAGCGCGCGCGTCTTGGAGGCGCCCTTGGAGCCGAGCGAATACCAACGACGCATTGACCCTTCGGCGTGCTATTTTCCTGGCGAAGTCTGCAAACCCGTCGATTGGACAAAGTAGACGCGCACTGTTCCAACGCAGAGGCACCCAACCATGGCGGTCCTTATCGACACCCGACGCTACGTCGAAACGCCCGAAGGCGTCGAGCTTGCGTTGGATGTCGCCGGGCCGGTGGCGCGATTGTGGGCTTGGTTGTTGGACGCGTTCATTCGTGGCGTCGCCATGATTGGGATGAGCATCGTATCGCTGCTTTTGGGCGAATACGGTATGGGGATGTTGCTCATCGGAATGTTCCTCCTCGAGTGGTGGTATCCCGTCGTGTTTGAGGTCCTGCTCGGAGGCGCAACTCCCGGCAAGTTGGCCGTCGGCTTGGTGGTCCTGCACGACGACGGCACTCCCGTCACGTGGCGCGCGTCCCTCGTTCGCAATCTCTTGCGATTTGTGGACGGCTTGCCTATCGTTCCGCTGTTTGCTTTGGTGACAATGGGCATGAGCACCGATTTCAAGCGAATTGGTGACCACGCTGCGGGGACGGTTGTGGTGTATCGACACACGCGTCGAAAGAGTCCTCCGTTGCCCAATGTTCCGACAATTCCCTTGCCTGTTCCCCTCGCGGTCCACGAGCAGCGCGCTATCGTCGACTTCGCCCAACGCTCCGATACCTGGAGCGACGACCGCGTGGCCGAGCTGGCGGAAATCCTCAGCCCGATGGTGGGCGGCCCCGGTCCGGTCGCCGCGCGCCGGCTGCAAGGAATGGCGCGCTGGATTTCGGGGGGACGCTGAAATGAACCAAGACGTCTTTGTGCGGCGCAACGAAGCGTGGTGGTCGGCGTTTGACGCCCAGCTCTCCCGCATGGAAACCACACGCAGCGCGCCCGAGCAGGTCGACGAGTTCGCCGCCCAATACCGGCGATTGTGTCAACAACTCGCCGTTGCGCGCCACAGGCACTACGGTGCAGACACGGTCGAGCGTCTCAACAGCTTGGTGCTTCGGGCCCACAGTCGGTTGTACGGCAAAAATGTAGAAGGCTACGGCGCAAGCCTCCGAACGGCGCTCCTTCGCTTTCCCCAGGCGGTTCGCCGGGAATGGCGTGCGGTGGTGTTGGCCCATTGCCTGTTTTATTTGCCCGCGCTTGGCATGATGGCCGCAGTCACCGGCTGGCCCGAGCTGGTCCAGACCGTTCTCGGGCCAGCGGAGCTTGCCCAGCTGGAGTCCATGTATGACCCCAAGGCAGACCATTTTTTGAAGGAGCGTGCCTTCGACAGCGACGTTCTAATGTTTGGATACTACATTTACAACAACATTGGAATCGCATTTCGCACATTCGCAAGTGGTATTATTGGTGGACTTGGAAGCCTGTTTTTCCTGATGTTCAATGGCGTATTTCTTGGGTCTGCCGCTGGACACCTCACGACGGTAGGAATGGGCACAACCTTCTGGAGCTTCGTCATCACCCACGGTGCATTTGAGCTGACGGCCATCGTGCTCAGCGGCGCCGCTGGAATCCGTCTCGGCACGGCCGTGCTGGTACCCAAGAACCGCACCCGCAGCCTCGCGCTCACCGAGGCGGTGAGAGACGTCATGCCGATTGTCTGGGGATTTACGGCATTTTTGGTCGCCGCCGCGTTTTTGGAGGCGTTTTGGTCCAGCAGCCGCATGGTCCCCAATGACGTAAAGCAGGTGGTTGGCGGCCTCGCATGGTTATGGGTCTACCTCTACCTCTACCTCGGTGGACGCGGCGCAATGGAGACCCACAATGGACATTGACCGTCTCCAAGTCGTGTTGCGCAAACGAAGCACCCTCGAAGCCATCGACCTGGGCCTCACGCTCCACCAACGTTGGCGGGGCCCCGTGCTGCGCGCGTGGTGTACGACCGTCGTACCCGCTTGGATGGCCATTCTCGGCCTGACCACATTGGTTGGAATACCGAAGCTGGGCGTGTTTCTCATCTGGTGGTGCATGCCACTTTGGGACAAGGTCCCTTTGTTTGTCATTAGTCGCGCGATTTTTGGTGCTACCCCCACCCAGCGCGACGTGTGGGCGGCATTGCCCAAGCTGTGGAAGCGAAACGTCTTCGCCGACCTTCTGCTCTATCGCTTGTCCTTGATGCGCACCTTTCTGCTGCCTGTGGGCGAGCTAGAAGAGAGCAGCGGGAGCCAACTTCGCACACGACGCGGCACGTTGGCCCGCGGGGCAGAAGGAATGGGGGCTATCGGCCTCCATCTCGCCGCCCTCATCGTCATGCCCAGCGCCCTTCTGGCGTTTTTGCTCATGCTCATCATGACCCTACCCGAAATGCCCGATTTCTCGGCGGACGTGTTCTGGCAGGCGCTCGTGGGGGAGGGTCCGACGTGGGTGCGGTGGGCGACCGTCGCAATCTGGCTTTTTACGATGACGGCAATAGAACCCGTTGTCGTTACGTCTGGTTTTGCGCTCTACCTCACCCGCCGCACCGCCGTTGAAGGATGGGACGTCGCCTTGGGTTTTCGACGACTCGCTAGCCGCTTGGCACACCGCAGCCGCATTGCCGGCACGTTCGTTGCTATGGCTTTGGCCCTGGGCGCGAGCACCTCTTCGTTGGCCGAATCGCGCGACGAAAACGTGCAGTGGAACCTGCTGACCGAAGCAGACCAGCCCGCACCCATCGATTTGGCGTACGTTCCCCGAGCGTTCGATTTTGTCGACGTTGACGCTTATGTCGACCACCAACCCGGCCCTACGCCCGAAACAGCCGAGACCACCGAACGCGCCGCGGCGACCGTGTTTCAACGTAAGGAGTTTGGCTATTCCGAGACCTACACTACCTGGGAACGGAAAGAAATTCCGTCTTTGGGAGGCATCGAGTTTCCGTTTTTGCGCACCTGGGCCGATTGGTTTGACGGAATTCCGTTTTGGCAATGGCTGCGCGAGCTCTTTGCCGATGACACACCGGCCGCGCCTGCACCCGAGTTTTCGATTGGCGACCACCTCGCAACCGCAGCCAAGGTTTTGATTTGGATTGCCTTGGGCGTTACCGCCATCCTGATTGGCGTGGGCTTTTGGCGACGCCGCCGCGCCGGAATCGGGCTTGCTCGTCGGGCCCGCCTCGCCGCGCCGCTCCAGATGGAAGACGGGGTCCTGCTGGCGCCGTCTCCGGTTCGCGCCCCCGACCCCACGGTACCGGACCAAGTTTGGGCTCTGTGGAAGCATGGCGAAACAGACGCCGCTATGGCTCTTTTGTACAATAGCGCCCTCTCGCGCTTGGTCACCGAATCGGCTATCGAAATCGAAGAAGCCTGGACTGAAGGCGACTGCGAACGCGCGGTTCGTGCCCATGTTGGCGGTCCCGCCGCGGCCTACTTCACGCGCATCGCCCGCGCGCGCCAACGCATCGCGTACGCGCACCGCTCGTTGACAGACCCCGACATGCGCAGATTGTGCGACGACTGGATACAGCTCGGGAGGCGCCCATGAACGGCAAGCAGAAGCCCTCGCTGGCCGGTTTTGTCGTGGCTTGCGCCCTCGCCATGTCGTTGGGTGTGGGCTTGTTTTTGCTGACGCATGAGCAAGTCACACACACGACTGAAATAGGCATGAACGGGCGCGCACTCCGCGACCCTTACCTCGCCGCGCGCTGGATTCTCGAAGAGTTGCAGATTCCGGTGCAGCCGCGGTACGGACTGGGAGAGCTCCCCCCTCCCGACCAAGGCGCCGTCGTCGTCGTTTTCGTCGAAGACCCCCACGAGCGCGCCACCATCGCGGAGCCACTTCGCGCGTGGGTTTCCGCGGGCGGCCACCTCGTCGCGATTCCCCAAGGCAAGCCTACACCGCACTTTGAAGAGTGGTTGGGCGAGCCACCTGTGCCCGCGCCGGAAGGCGACCTCCTCTACGAGCAGTTTGGCGTCACGCATACGTCGGGCGATGAAGCCTACGCATGGCCCTTTGCCGCCTATACCATTGAGCAAAGCAACGACGCATGGGGCACCCTCAACACCGTCGCCACCCTCCAGCGCGCGAGCTTGTCGGCGCCCGGCTGCGCGTCGCTGGTGGGCCACTCCACTGCCGAAAATGGCGATTTGTGGCGGCAAACCTTGCGTGCCGACTGTGTGGTCGATGCAGGCCGGGTCACCCTGTTTGGCGTGTCCGACTTCTTCACCAACGAAAACCTCCGCCCCGAGCGCGGTGACAACGCAAACCTCTGGTTGGACTCCTTGTCTACCCCCATGGCGCCCACAGAGGTCATCTTGCTTCTGCGCGGCGAGGATGTCCCGTCGTTTTTCATGCTGCTTGGGCGACGCGCATGGCCCCTCTTTCTCAGCATTGCCGTCAGCATCTTCGCGTGGGCGTCTTTTGCCGGGCAGCGGTTCGGCCCCGTGCGTACCGCGGTGGTCGCGCGGCGGCGAAGCTGGCTTGAGCACTTGGTCGCGTCGGGAACATTGTTGTGGCGCGCCGGTCGCACCGATGCCCTACTTTCGCCGATGCGTGCAGCGGTTCGACGCCGGTTGACCCGTCGTTTGCCACACATCGCGCACCTCCACGGCGATGCACTCGTCGCGACCGTGTCGGCAGCCACCGGCCACCCCCCTGCTTCCATTCGAAGCGCCCTCGTCGACACCGCCCCGCGCGACCGCAGCGCGTTTGTCGCGGTCGTGCAGGCGCTTCACCAACTTTGGCGCGCGGCGTGAGCCCGGCCGGCCGAGAGTTCCCCATGCATGAACCCGTTCCTTCGGTCGAGGTCGCCGCCGAACAGCTCAGCGCCATTCGCGACCAAGTCTCCCAGGTCATCTTGGGGCAAGAAGACGTCGTCGAACATGTGTTGGCGGCATTCGTCGCTGGTGGACACGTCTTGCTCGAAGGCGTTCCGGGTCTTGGCAAGACGCTCCTCGTGCTCGCAATCGCACGCTCGATTGGCGGCACGTTTTCGCGCATCCAGTTCACGCCCGACCTGATGCCGAGCGACGTCACCGGCCATGCGATGTTCGACCAGCACGCATCTACGTTTCGCATCCGAAAGGGGCCCGTGTTTGCGCACCTCCTGCTGGCAGACGAAATCAACCGCGCCCCCGCAAAGACACAAGCGGCGCTGCTCGAAGTCATGCAAGAGCGGCAGGTCACGATTGAAGGCGAGGCGTTCACGCTCGAACCTCCCTTCATGGCCCTCGCGACCCAGAACCCGGTGGAACAAGAAGGTACGTATCCGTTGCCGGAAGCCCAGCTCGACCGCTTCTTGCTCAAGGTCCGCCTCGGCTACCCCACCCTCGACGCCGAGTCCGCGATTGTGGCAGCGGTGACGCAAGGGCGTGTGGGCGACGGGCTCGATGTTTCGCGGATTCGGGCCGTGGTGGACACTGCAGGTGCGCGGGGCCTGCAACGTGCCGCCGCGTCGGTCACCGTCGACGAGCGGGTCATTCGGTATGCCGTGGACATCACGCGGGCCACGCGGGTTCGCCAAGGGGTCGTATTGGGCGCCGGACCACGCGGTGGCATCGCGCTTGTGCGCGTCGCGCGGGGAATGGCGCTCTTGGGCGGCCGCGACTTCGTGACGCCCGACGACATCAAGCGCATCGCCGTACCCGCCTTGCGCCATCGCGTGGCCGTCGCACCGGAGCTTGAAATCGAAGGGCTTCACGCGGACGACGTGCTGCGAAGCATTATCGATAGTGTTGAGGCGCCGCGCACGTGACCCAGGAAGCGCCTCCGATGGCCGGCGTTGCGTCCGCGCCACCTGTCGTTGCCGACCAAAAACAGCTCAGCACCGCGCGTCCGGCTGTCGTTCTGCTCGCCGCTTGGTCGACGCTCGGGCTCTCGGCGGCGGTTTGGCCCGCATGGCTGGGCGTGTGGTTGGGTGCGGGTGTCGCCGTGGCCCTCGTGCTGGTGGCAGACGCAGTGTTGGTGGCCATGCAGCCCACGCCGACCGTCTCTCGCCAGGTAAATCCCGCGCTTGCATTGGGGGAGTGGCACAGTGTTTTGGTTCGGGTGGACAACCCTGCCACGCGAAACCTCAACTTGGAGGTGCATGACGCGCCACCGGAGCACTTTCGCTGCAGAGACATTCCGCGCAACATCGAGGTTGCCGCAGGCCGGTGGACCGCCTTTACCTACAAAGCACGCCCCACGGAGCGAGGCTGGTTCATATTGCCGTGGATCGAGATTCGGCTCACGGGTCCACTGGGTCTCATGCGCCAAAAGCGACGGCTGCCGCTATTGAGCGAAGGGCGGGTCTACCCAAACTTCAAGGCCGTTTCTCGATTTGCGCTCTTGGCCACAGACAACCGCGTCGCCGAAGTAGGGGTACACACCCGCCAGCGACGCGGCCAAGGTCTGGAGTTCATGCAGCTACGGGAATACCGACAGGGCGACCCGATTCGGCAAATTGATTGGAAGGCGGTGTCCCGCCGCAACCAGCTCATCAGCCGAGAATACCGCGAGGAACAGAATCAGCAAATTGTTTTCTTGCTGGACTGTGGACGTAGAATGCGGTCCCAAGATGGCGAACTTTCGTATTTTGACCATGTTTTGAATGCCGTTCTGCTGCTCTCTTATGTTGCCCTCAAACAAGGGGACGCAGTAGGCGCGTGCACATTCTCCGGTCACGACCGGTTCTTGCCACCACGCAAGGGCCATGCCGCCATGAATGTACTGCTCAACGGCTTGTTCGACATTCAGCCAACAACCGCGCCCACAGACTATACCGAAGCGGCAACACGCATTGCCACGCGCCTCAAGCGGCGTGCGCTCGTGATTTTGGTAAGCAACCTCCGCGACGATGATGCCAGCGAGTTGCCCCTTGCATTGGCGCCGCTGCGCAAGAAGCACCTCGTCCTCTTTGCCAGCCTCCGAGAACCTACTCTGGACGCCGTCTTGCAGGAGCCCGCCGATACTCTCGCGGATGCATTGCAATTGACCGCAGGCCACGGCTTTGCGGAAGCCCGCCGAAAGACCCTCGAGCAAGTGCGCGGTCGCGGCGTGCAGACTCTCGACATCCTCCCGGCCGAGCTTCCCGTAGCGCTCGTCAATCGTTATTTTGACATCAAACGGGCCGGCCAGCTCTAAACGAAGGGTCGCACAGGGCCTTCCGCCCGCCACGCGGTCAATGTTGAATGGCCTTCAGCCGCTCCGAGAGGCTCCAACCGGGGTCTTGTTCGGGCGTGTGGCAGCTTGTGCAAATGGCCTCCACCACGCACTCTGGACACGATGCGCCAAGGCCCACGATGTTGCTTCGCGACGGTGCGGCGATGTGCGCCTCCCCCGGTCCATGGCAGGACTCGCAGCCGACGCCTTCGTCCGTGCGAAACGCCGTGATGGTGTCGGTTTGTACGCCGAGGCCATATGCGCGCTGGGTGGCATGGCAGCCAACACACGTTGGGTTGTCGGCGCCGCTCTTATCGAGATGCTTCATTGCAGCGGCGTGCGGGTCTTTTTTGGCCCACTTGTGCGCAGCATCGTGACAACTTTTGCATTGGTCGGCGCCAACAGTTGGACCGTCCCCAAAGGCGAGCAGCGGCTTTTCTGCTGTGCCATCGGCCAAGGCGGCGACCCGCTCCCGCAAGGCGTCGTCGGAGAGGAGGTTTCCGCGGTAGTGGTCGATGTGGGGCAGGCCTTTTTCCACCGAAAACGCAATCGAGTGTTCGGCGTCGTGGCAGCCCACGCACGATTCCCGCGCATTGGTCGGCACACCATCGTGGGGCCCTGAAGGCCCATGACAGGCCTCACATTGCACCGATGCCAACGGATGGGACACGTCCCCCATTGTATAGCCGCCCTCTTCCCCCATTCCCGTGACGTGGCAGCGCACACATTCGGGGTCGTCTATCTTTTCCCGCTTGTAAATGGTGTACAGCGCGACACTATGGTGGGTGAGCATTGCCGAGCGGGCTTCCTGGAGGTGACAGCCCCGGCACACCATGTCGCCTTGGTAGCCTTGAAAGTCTGCGAATGGTTGGTCGAGGTGGGCGCGCAACAGCAACACAGCCCCCGCGCCGCGCGGGAACGGGGGGTAGGCCTGGGTGAGCAGCACCGTCGAATGGCCCTCGGGCACCGCTTCGAGGAGCGTCTCGAACGAAGGGGGGGCATCGGGCGGCAACGGACGAAATACATAGACCGATGGCGTAGAGCGCGCGCCGACTGCACGCGAAAACGCGCGGTCGGTGTCAATGACGATAGGAAACGCCACCGCGTAGGCTTGCCGAAACGACTCTATTTCCTCTGGGCTCGCGCTTCCCACCGCGACACCCAACCACTGAATTCCCGCCTTGCCTTGGAGCGCATTGACATCGGGCATCGCCGCCCGGCAGTGCCCGCATGTGGGGGAAAAGTAGAACACCGCGGTTTCTGTCGTGATGCGCTCGGCGATTGCTCCCGGCAAATGAAACGGGAGCGGATCGATGACCTTGAGCATGTCGGCGGTGGTGGCTGCGGGCTGGCCATCGCTCCAACCGCTCGGTTTCGGCGGCCGAGGAGTTTCTTCTGCCCACGATGGCAGCGACAACGCCGCACCAAAGGTCAATCCGACCAACACAACCCACACAACCACCAACCGCAGGCGCCGGGGGACAACAAAAGGAAGGTGCAGATTCATACCACTGGCTTATCGGGAACCGCACAGGATTGCCGGTCATCCGATGTCCGTTTCTTGCTACCCATCTGCCTGGAGGTCCTATGAGCGAGCTCGACGATTGGTCTGAACGTACGCGTCGTGCGCAGATTGGCCTAGCGCCCGCCCGGTTTTTGATTGGCGAATGGATTGGTACGGGAGCCACGCACGGCGCACCGGTGATGGGTCGCTTGAGCGTGCGCTCTATTTTGGACGACACCTTCCTCGAAGCGGTCGAAACGTCGTGGGACGAAGATGGCAACGTCGACCACGAGGACCGAGTACTGTATCGCTACGATATCGCCGACCATTCCTTGCGGGCGCTGCACATTCAGGCCCCCGCCTGGACCACCGACCGGTTTGTCGACGTGCTCAACGAACCCGCCGGCATCGTATGGCGCGGCGGTCCTGCTTTGCCGCGGGTTCTGATTTTCGCAGCCCCGCACGGCCTCACCGTGCAGGTGTGGATGCCTGGCGACGAATCTCCGAGCTCGGTCCTTCATTACCAGCCCGACCCTGACGCCCGTTAGGCATCGACTCCTCCCAAGCGCGCGGTTGCACCGCGAACGGCCACAGGACCATCCTTCAGGTCGCTCGTTCGCGTGCTGCAACCGACGTGCCAAGAAAAACAAACGCCGGCACATGCCGACGTGTTTCCTATGCTGCCGGGAACCCCAAGGGCCAAGCCTTCGTGGTTCCCGTACTTCGCAAGGCTCGAGCGATTACCGGGCGAAAGGGCCGCCCATCTGCTGCTGCTGGGCCAAGAACATCCGGAGTGCCTGGGCCATTTCCGGGCTGAGGCCCGCCATACCACCCATGGCCGGCTCGGGAGGTGCAGCCGGGCGTCCCAAGGTGAATTCCGAGACCATTTGGGTCAACAGACCGGCCTGGCTCGACAGCTCCTCGGCAGCCGCCGCACTCTCTTCCGCCGCAGCGGTGTTTTGCTGCGTAACGCGGTCAATCTGCACCAAGCCCTTGTCCACTTCGGACACACCGTGGGCCTGCTCGTCGGCGGCCTTGGCAATGCCACGCACGAGGGAACGAACCCGGTCGACGTTGTCGACAATCTCATGAAGGGCCGCGGCAGTCTCATTGGCGGCAGTCGAGCCTTGGTCGACCTTCATCAGAGTGTTTTCAATCATCTCGGTGGTCTCGCGGGCGGCCTTCGCGCTTCGCGCTGCCAAGTTTCGCACCTCTTCGGCCACAACCGCGAACCCACGGCCATGTACGCCTGCGCGCGCCGCTTCGACCGCAGCGTTGAGCGCAAGTAGATTGGTTTGGAACGCGATTTCGTCGATAACTTTGATGATGCGCGAGATGTGCCGACTGGCTTCTTCGATGTTGCCCATCGCCGTCAACATCGCCTTCATCCGGTCATCGCCCCGTGCAGCGGCATCGCCCGCGACAGTGGACACCCGGTCCACCTCGCGAGCGGCTTCTGCTGTGCTCGCAGCTTGGGCTGCAACGTTGCGAATCGTGGTCCCAATTTGCTCGATGGCCGCCGCCTGTGTGGTGGCGCCGTGTGCCAACGACTGGGCGGTGCTCGCGACCTGTCCGCTGCCCGCGCTGATTTGTTCGGCCGCAAGCTGAATCTCGCCGATGGTATCGGAGAGTTCACTGGTCATGCGGTTGTAGGCGTCCTTGAGGACGGCGTGGTCGCCGACGTAGTTTTCGTCGATGCGTACGCTGAGGTCGCGGTCTGCAGCATGGCCGAGCGCTTCGCGAACCTTTGTGACGGGAGCCAGCACGCCGTCGAGGATGTCGTTGATTTGGGACAACATCGCGACGTAGTTGCCGCTCATGCGGCTGACATCGCCTCGGCGGGAAAGCTCACCACCCACCGCTGCGTCGTGAAGCTGCTTGACTTCTTCTTCGTAGGTGCGCGCGGTGGTTTGGTCGCTCCACTCGAGGGCGAAGCCGATGTGTTTGCCCGCGGCGTCAATCAAGCTGTTGACGGTAAGGCCAATGACCAAGCCTTCGATTCGGACGCTGGTCTGGTAAGGAAGACGCTTGGGATCCGAGAGCAGGCGCCGCTGGTGTGCAGCACGAACGTGGAAGCGGTCCATGTTCATGCCGATGAGGCGATCAGCCCGAAAGCCAGGGAATCGCGCAGCAAACTTGCTCTCCATCGCCACGAACAGCGTCTGCGCGGCCGGGTTCAAGAACGTGATGTTGAAATCGGCATCCGCGAGCATGACCGCCGCGGTCACGCCCTGGAGAACACTTTCGATGGTTGCTGTTTGAGACATAGTGCGGGCTCCGGAAGATGACCTTTTCGTCATCGGGCACAACGAACGGGGATGTAGCCTAAAATGGTCTTTCCTCACGAAAACTGCAAGGACATTGATTGTATCAGCATCTAATAAAGCGATCACTACCTCGTTTTCCCCGTTCGGCCAACCATGGGGCGCGCACTGGCGCCTATCGTTAGACTTGGCCCATGAACCCACCTTCCCACGACATCCTGCGGGCAGCGCTTCCGACCGTGGATCCCACGCGCGCCACCGCTCTTCGCAAACCGTTTCGCTACCACGCCGTGCTGGAGGCGTTTCGCGTCGCCCGTGCCGCGCCCCGGTTTGCGTCACCCAACCTGGCCCGCCACTTCCGCCAAGCCCGATCCCTTGGTTCGAAAGACCGAAAGCTCGTTCAGGACGCGATTTTCGACCTGATTCGGCATGAGGCCTTCTTTCGAAGTGTGGGGGCCACAGACGACAACACCCTCCTAAACGCGCTCTTGGAGTGGCTGGACGGCGAGCGTTTTCCAACGGCACAAGCCACGGACCCCATCTCCGACTACGCCACGGCCCTAAACCTACCCCATGCAATTGCGGCGGAATGGTGGCAAGCCCTTGGTCCCGACGAAGCCGTCCGGTTTGCCAACGTACAAGCCCAGCGCGCCCCCACTGTATTGCGACCCAATCGACTACGCTGTACGCCACAGCGCCTACAACAGCGGCTCTTGGGCGAAGGCATCCGCACGGAACCCCATCCGTTGGTCCCCGATGCCCTGGTCGTCGACCAACGCGCCGCTTTTCCCACGTCACCCGCATTTCAAGACGGTTGGTTCGAGGTGCAAGACGCGTCGAGCCAAGCATTTGTGGCCGCTGTTCCCCTCGAAGCCGAAACCGAGGTCCTCGACCTATGCGCGGGTGCTGGCGGCAAGAGCCTCGCTTTCGCTTCTCTCGGCGCCCGCGTCTGCGCATGGGATGTGCGCCCACAAGCGCTTCGCGAGCTCGAAAAGCGCGCCACACGGGCACGCACCGCCATTCGCATTCAGCCCCCCGCACCGGCGGATGTCGTGGTCATCGACGCGCCGTGCTCGGGAACCGGTCGCCTTCGCCGAGAACCTGCACTTCGTTGGAAGCTCGACCCTTCGGAGTTCTTGGAGGCACAGAAAGCCCTCCTCGAAAGTGCCCTTCCATGGGTTCGCCCCAACGGTATCCTCGCCTATGCGACCTGCTCGCTTCTCCAAGCGGAGAACCACCCTCCGCTGCCCGAGCGCTTGGTGGCCGAGTTTTCGCCCATCGAACAGCGCGTTTTGTGGCCCCACACGCACCACACCGATGGATTTGGCTGGTCCATTTGGCGTCACCACGGCCAATAAAAGTCTACGCACGCTCCTTGCATGTAGCGCAAATAGGCTATTCTTGGTCTTGTGGCTCCAAAACGGCCTCGGGGACAGGCTCCGCGCCCAAGCCCAAGCGATGCCGCGCCCGCCGCAGCGTGCGGTCTCCCGGCATCAACGCCCAGGCGGCATCCAAGACGGCGCGTGCGCGCTCCGTATCCCCTCGTTGCTCAAGAAACATAACCACCGCGACCACCACGCGCGGATGGTCTCCCGCAGCCGTCATCGCGTCGTCGACGACAGTTGCGCACGCTTCCGCGAGTTCGGTCGGGTAATCCTGACACGTTCGGAGCATCGCCTCCAAGACTGCGGGCTCGCCTGGTGACATCTCCAAAGATGTCCGAATCCACTCCATCGCCTCTACGGGCGCACCTGCATCCCGGAGGGCGACGCCAAGGTCCACCGCCGGCTCCCAGGACCGCGGGTGGTCCTGCACCCGTTGCCGCGCGCGCGTCACCGCTTCGTCCTCACCGATGACCATGGACGCCAGAATGCGCTCCATGAGCGGCGCATAGCGGGACTCGGTATCGGAGTCGGTCTGGAGAACCACGCGATACTCCGTTCGCCCCCGCACGAGAACCACCGCATCCACCGCTCGCTCAGACTCAGAACGCCGAAACCGGAGGGTCAGCCGCTCGCCTGCGATGCCATCGACCGAGAGCGGCTGTGACTCTACGGTCACCGAATCGCGGCTGCCCGAGCTGATGCGGGTCACGAGCGCCGCTGCCGCCTCTTCTAACGATGGCGGCGCGGGATGCGTAGTGCGGGTTGCGGCGATGTTCGCCTGGAGCGTTGGCGAAAACCAGCCCCTGTCGCCCGTGAGCGTCCAGCCTTGCTGCCAATACGACGGACGCTGCACCAACCAAGCGCCGGTGTCCTCGGGCGCAAGGGGAATCAACCGCGTACCCGCGCCCGTCAACGCCGCGAGCGCCGCAGCCATGCCCCCAGCCGCAGCCCAGGACCACAACCGGTTCGCACGACGCCGCAGGTGCAGGACCTCGGGCTCCAACACCGTCGCCATAACGACACCGCCGATAAGACCGCCCAAGTGGCACCAATTGTCGACATGCTCCGCGTTTCGCAGCCCCGAGAGCGCCGACCACAGAACATACGGCATCAAGGCCCAACCGAAGTATTTTCGTGACCGCTCCGGGATTTCGTCCCAGTATTTCCACCCCAAAATAATCGTCGCGCCAATCAAACCAAACACACCGCCAGACGCCCCAAGGCTGTACCGCTTGGGGGACATTAGCAATGAAAGCAGCCCTCCTACAAACACACTTGACAAGTATACCAAAGCAAGGTTTCTTCGACCAAGCGCGCGCTCCAAATGGTAGCCAGAATACCCCAAGAAGCACGTATTCATCAATATATGGGACAAATCTGCATGGAGCAGGCTATACGTGAAGATACGCCACACTTCCCCGCGTTCAAAGACCGCCGGCCCCCAATTGGCGAAGTGTTCTTGGAGCCACATTCGACGGTCTTGCACCAAGCTCCACCAATGCACGCGCACTTGAAGTCCGACGACAATGGCCGTCATCAAAGGGATTCCGGCCTGCGTCAAGTTGCGCCGAAAGGCCAGCCGGTCGGGGTCAGCGGCCTCGCGATAAAACTCCAACTCGCCCGCTGGCTGGAACTCTTGGCCCGTTACGGGCTCAAAGCGCACCAACGTATCGGGAGGAACCTCACCATCGCGCACCCGTTGCTCGAACTCGTCAAACCCGAGCTTCTGCACAAACGACCGCCGCTTGAGCTCAACAATCAACGCGCACCTCAAACCCATTGCCGGTCATTCTGCACCTGCCCGCGAAACCATGTCCGCTATCGACAATAAGGGCAAAACCGCTACCGCGATGGACGCAAGGGTATCGACCCACCGAAATACGCGCCGCATGCCTGGCGCATTCGCCCGCGTCGCCGCCCACTTCGCCACGATGACCAGTACCACGAGCGAAACGACAATCATCCAAGGAAACGCAGGGTCCACCTGCTGGGGCTCGGTATTTCCCATCCAAATGACCAAGCCCATCGCGATGAATGGTCCCGTAGTGCTGCACACCACTGCACCAAGCAAGCCGGCCACCACCAAGGACAGCCCCGCTGCTTCGGTCAAGAACCTTGCCCACTGCGCCATCGTGTACCTCCGGTCCACTGTGGCAACGCGCAAAACGGTGTTCGGCGGCACCCGAAAGCACCCGCCACGCATCACAAGCGGCTTGCGACCTCCGTACCCTGTCGAATGGCACGCCGGGCATCCAGCTCGGCCGCTTTTGACGCGCCACCGATGACATGGACCTCAATGCCCGAACCTGCGAGGTCACCCGCAAGTCCGGCGACCTCGACCTGTCCCGCACACACGACCACATGGTCGACTTCCAAAAGACGCGGCACTCCGTCCACTTCAATATGAAGCCCTTGGTCGTCAATCTTTCGATATTCTACGCCTTTGAGCATCTCGACCTTGTGCTTCTTTAGGCTTGCGCGGTGAATCCAGCCCGTCGTTCGCCCAAGGCCCAGGCCCAGGCCCGTCGCTTTTCTCTGGCACAACACCACCGATCGCGATGGCGTCGGCGCTACGGCGTCCCGAAGACCACCGGCAGCGGCCTCCTGGCGGCCCCACCGCGCTTCATCTACGCCCCACTCCGCCATAAACGCGACGATGTCGGGATGTTCCCGCGAGGAATGGGAAGGGCCCACCAAAAGCTCGGCAACATCAAAGCCAATCCCGCCTGCTCCAATAATCGCCACCTTGGAACCCAACGCATCGGGGCGCTGGATTGCGTCTGGATAGGACACTACCCGTGGATGGTCGATGCCATCAATCTTTGGCGTGCGCGGTTGAACCCCCGTAGAGACAATCACCGCATCGAACCCACCCGACCGCAAATCCGCCGCTGACACCTTTGTGCCCAAGCGAAGGTGGACGCCGGCCTTCTCCAAGCGGACCCGGAAGTAGCGGAGCGTCTCGTCAAACTCCTCCTTCCCCGGAATACGCCGGGCCAAGTCAAACTGCCCACCGATGGTGTCGCGCGCTTCGAACAAGGTCACGTCGTGACCCCGCTCGGCGGCGGTACACGCAGCAGAGAGACCAGCCGGCCCCGCTCCTACGACCGCAACCTTCCGTGCACCCACCGTCGGTTTGACGACGAGCTCCGTCTCGTAGCAAGCGAGTGGATTCACCAGACAGCTTGCACGCTTGTTTTGGAAGACGTGGTCCAAGCACGCTTGATTGCATGCAATACAAGTGTTGATATCATCCGCCCGACCTTCTGCTGCTTTACGAACAAAGTCGGGGTCCGCAAGCAACGGCCGCGCCATGCTCACCATGTCTGCATCACCGCGAGCCAGCACCGACTCCGCCACCTCCGGCGCATTGATGCGGTTGGACGTAATCACCGGAATACCCACCACCCCAGCATCCTTGAGCCTGCGTGTCACCCAGGTGAATGCCGCGCGGGGCACCATCGTCGCAATGGTTGGCACCCGCGCTTCGTGCCAACCGATACCGGTGTTGAGCAACGTTGCGCCAGCGGCTTCGATGGCCTGCGCAAGCTCCAACACCTCGTCCCAAGTGCTTCCATTCGGGACAAGGTCCAGCATCGAGAGGCGGTAGATGATGATGAAGTCTTTCCCTACCGCTTCCCTCGTTTTTCGCACAATCTCGACGGCAAAGCGCATTCGATTGGAAAACGAACCACCCCATTCATCTGTGCGCTGATTGGTGTGGGAAACGAGGAACTGGTTGATGAGATACCCCTCGCTGCCCATGATTTCAACGCCATCATAGCCCGCCTCCCGCGCCAACTCCGCACAACGGGCGTAATTGTCGATGGTGCGCGTGACGCCTCGTTTCCCCAATGCAAACGGCGAAAACGGCGTAATCGGAGACTTGATGCGCGAGGGTGCGGCACTCAAGGGATGGTAGGAGTACCGCCCTGCGTGGAGAATTTGAAGGGCAATCCGCCCACCCTCGGCGTGTACGGCATCGGTCACATACCGATGGCGCCGCGCGGCCCGCTTCGTAGACAACGTCGAAGCGAAGGGCTTGAGTTGGCCTTGTACGTTGGGGCTCACCCCTCCCGTGACAATCAATCCCACCCCACCGCGGGCGCGCGCCGCGAAGTAAGCCGACAGCTTTTCGTAGCGGCCGCCTTCTTCTTCGAGACCGACATGCATCGACCCCATCAATACGCGATTGGGTAGGGTAACGAAGCCCAAGTCAAGGGGCGAAAGCAAGTGGGGGTAAGAACTGGTCACAAGTGCCCTCGAATCAAGACAAAACGACTAATTCGAAGCGGCCGCTTGTCCCATGTTGGCGGTCGCCGCGGCTTGCTGTCGCTGCTCTCCGACAAACCACAAGGTATGCCGTCCATCCTCGCGCCAAGCAACCTCGGCACGAACGGCCCAAAGTCCCGTCAATGCGGCCAAGTCAAGCGTATCGGGCGCCAAAAAGCGGCGGGAAGGGTGGGCATTTCGCTGCAGGTTCGTGACCGTCGCCACCGACACCACCAAGCGTCCGCCCGGCGCCAAATACGAGCCCAGCTTCGCGAAAAGGTCGACATCGAGGTAATCGATACAAACAATCGCATCGAAGTTCGCGCCTATCTGCGCCGGCAATCCGAGAGACAGGTCCCCGACAACACACGCAACATCGACCCCTTCCGCATGCGCCTCCGCAGAAAGCCGCGCGAGCCCAACATCGCTGATGTCCACCGCAGTGACCGCGTGCCCCGCTCGCGCCATCGCGAGAGCTTGGCGCCCGCGCCCCGACGCGACATCGAGCACCCTCGCACCCACCCGCAAGGACGCACCCAAGGACATCACCAAAGGATGGGGAGCACCAATCGGACCTTCAGATGCCTGCCATCGCTGGTTCCACCGTTCCGCTTCGTCTTGCACAGCTACTTCCCTATCGAACAAGGCTGACCCGATTCGTCGCGAACCAAAGTGCGCATCTGGGCATCCACCAGCTCCCCCAATGTCGCAGCAGAACCTTCGTAGCCCCCCCCTGCTGCATCTGCCAGCGCGACCGCGTTGAGTTCATCCATCGTCACGTCTCCATCGTGGTTTTCGTCCGATGCAATGATGGCCTTGCCCAGGAGCGGTGGCGCGACACTGCCTTGTACGGGCGAAAACACTCCCGTTCCCGGAAATGCGACCAACGACTCCCCATCGCCATTCTTGTCGATAGACAGACCAACACCATCGCAGGTGGCGTGCAACGGACCGGGAACCGACCACGCGAACTGCACAGTGCCCGAGCTGCACGTCAGCAAGCCTTCTAGCGCCAACGCGGGCGCCGCTTCGTCACCAAAGGTCAAGTCGAGCTTCTCGTAATCCCCCGCCAAGATGTCGATGACAGCGACAACATGCGGCCCCACATCCGAAAGCTCCGCAGGTGAAGCGAGGCCCAGGTCGCCGCCCGACGCGCCGGCGTCATCGATGGGCTGCGCCGACGCGAAATGCACCTGAAACTGCTGAAAGACAGCACTACAATCATCGGCAAACAAGTCCGCCCGCAAGCCTTGTTCCGCGTCGCTTTCTATTGTTGCCAGAAGGGTCCAGCTTCCCTCGCCATGGCACCCCGTGCCCGCGAGGAGACACACCACTACAAAGCCCGATGCGCGCGCCATTCGCCCTCCAAGCGTCCCTCGTATCGCAGCCATCGCCGTGCGCCCGTCACCGATGGAGATGAATTGTCCCAAGAGTCCGACGAATGCGACGCAGCGTTCGTCGCAAAACGCCAATTGGTGAAGGTTCCGGTGCCGGTGGGGGAGAGGAATGCGCGGGCGCTTCGCCGGCGAGCACCGCACGGGCAGCCGGGAGCAATCGGTCGCTCTCGACCGTCGCGTGGTGCTCCAACTGGTCAAGAAGGTCCAGTATTGGCTGCTCCAAGTCGCCAGCGTCCCGCGCCGCTTCCCGCAATGCGTCGGCGATTGTGCGCACTTGGTCGAGCTCGCGCTCCATTTCCGCCAATTGTTGGCTCCACGCACCGGCTTCGGGCACCTGTCCGGCAGCGGCCGCACGGAGCGCCGGAAAAAGTTGCCCTTCTTCTTCGGCGAAATGCGCGCGAATGCCCGTCACAAAATGGTTCCAAGGTGCAACCAAGCGCGCTGTATGTGTGGAATCGCACACTTTACGGTCGAGAACCTCCAAGGTCTCCAACAACTGCAAGTGCGCGTCTTTGGCGTCCAATAGGAGCGCATCGAGCGAGCGAAACGGTGGTTGTGCCATCCTGCCTCCAAACAATGAGGCATTTCCACACAAGAATCGTGCCTACAACCGCCGGTCTAACACCACGACCCGCTCTGCGTGTCGGGTCCACGGGAAGGCGTCGATGGCATATATCGCCTCTGCCTCAAAGCCGAGACGGCCCAAGGACACGACATCTTCCACCATCGCCTGCTCCCCACAGCTCACCAACACCACCCGACCCACCCCGGTACCGTATTGGCCGAGGCGGGAAACAAACGAGCCCAGACCGCTGCGCGGAGGGTCGGCCAAGACCCCGTCGCTATGAGACAAGGCATCGGAGAGCGCCGCGTGGTTGTCTTGTGCGCTCATCGCCAAAAGCGCCGGCATCTCTCGAGACACAGACTCCACCGTGCGGTGCCAGCCGCGCCGCGCTCCCGCATCCGGCTCAAGCGCCGTGACCGTCGCGCCCGTCGAAACCAGGGGCACAGTGAGCTGCCCGGCGCCGGCGCCAACCTCCAACCAGCGTCCGCCCCCACCCACCGCGTCGAGCACCGTATCCACCAAACAACGCGAAACCGCAGACCCCGGCTGCGTAAAGCCGGACAAATGGGTCCACACATCCACTGACCGCCCATCCTGGCAGTGGGTGCGCCCCCATGGTCGCAATGGGACGTGCTTTTCGAGTTTCCAGCGTCCCTCGCCGAACACCGCGTAGCGGCCCCGTTGTCCCAAGGCCACATCGACATCGGACCAACGGGCGAGCCAGGCCGACTCGTCCAAAACTGCCTTGATATCTACATTTGCCCCATCAATCCAAAGACCTTCATGGCCGCCGCAGGGGGACACCCGAAGCCGAATGTTGGCCTTGGAAATGGGCGGGGGGTCCAGCCGAAGGCGCGCATACAGTTGCGCCAGCTTCGGTACATGCTTTGGACAAGCGGGCGCATCGACAATGGCGTGCCCATCGCGATGCAAGAGGCCGAGAGCGCGCCCGTCCCATGCGACATCGGCCCGTTCCCGCGTGGCTTGTCCATCGCCAACCGACACGGTGGTCCACGAGGCCGGAAGCGCGAGCCCCGCCTTCTGCCAACGCTCTTGGGCCGCGAGCTCGCGGGCGGCGGCCCATTCGGCCGCGCTCCCGGACCCGCCGCTACATCCACCGCATTCACCCCACAACGGGCACGGATGGTCAGCACGCATCGCCGCACTCCCGATGGGGGCTGACCATCAGTTGGACTGGAACGTCCACGTGACGGTCAAGTCGCCGACGTGCAGAGGGTCGTTGTCGCAGTTTCCAGTGTCAACAGAGATCGGCTCCGTCACTGTAAACACGTACTGGTCGCCATTTACATTGAGGTTGACACCAGTTGACTCCCACGCGCCGCTGTCGTTCTTTCCGTAAAGCGTCCACTGGGATTCGCTTACGAATACAAAGCCGAAGTACGCCTCGCTCGGATACGAACCGCCTTCAAGCACCGATTCGCAGCTATTGACCGAGTAGGACAACGCGCCGAAGAACGTACGGTCACACGTTGGGCACTGGAGCGAGGGGTCGTCGACGGGCAACAACGTCGACGAATACTGCGTAGCGCAATCCGCAACGTCTTCGTCAAAGTCGCCCCAGAAGGTCTCGCACACCACGCGCAAGCCATCGAAAGCAAACGAGCCGTCGTGTTGAATCGAAGTGGGCCACCAGCAGGGCGCGACGCCCGCACAGTCGGCGTCGTCGCAATCGATGTCACCGTCTTCGTCATTGTCGACACCATCGGTGCACTCGGACTCCGGCGGCAAAGAACCACCATCCCCTGTTCCATCCCCCCCGGAACCCCCGTCCGCGCCCCCACCGCCATTTCCGCCCCCATCTGAAGTGCCAGTGGTGGACTTTTCGCCATCGGTCGTTGCAGTTTGACAGCCCCAAGTGGCCGCCAGGAGTACCAAAACCAGAGCGCGCATCGTAAGACTCCACGGGAGAAAAAAAGATGCTACCAGGGATAGGTCCCGGTCGCCGCACCATGCTCGCAAGACATCGCTGCGACGCCCCCCGGAGATTGTACGAAAGAGGAGAGGAGTTGCGCATTTCGCCACGAGGTCTGCAGATACGGGCTCACGTGCCATTTTGGCTGGTGGGGCTGTGTCTGGGTACGAGCTGCGTGGTCCAAACTCCGACCATCGGAATATCGGACACCGAAGTGGTCGACACCTTCAAGCGGCTGCACCAGCCCGTGTATGGCGTATACGCATTGGGACCTGCCCGCGACGAAATTCACGCGCTGCTGTCCCATAGTTTTGTCGGTGAGGCGCTCACAGCCGAGTATATCGAGCACTACACCACGCTGTTTCGCATGGTAGAAGACCAAACCTCGATTCAAGTGCAGCGCGTCGACTACGAATCGGTGACCGTGCTCGACCGAAACGCCGACGCTATCCGCGTCGACGCGGACTGGAGCGTCGGCGGCGTCGTCACGCACCAAGGTCACAAACATCCCCGCGTCAACCGCTACCGTGCCGTATACACTCTCGCGGAAACTCCCGATGGCATGCGCATTGTCAACACGCGCATGCGCAATCTAGAGCGGGTGCGCAGCTTGTTGTCTTCGGGAGATGCCTGGACCGTCGACGACCTCCCCGCCAGCGGAGGCGGCTTTATGGACCCCCTCGACCTCCTCGATGCAGGCGTCCTCGATGACATCGAAAAAGCAGAACGAGAGGCGGCATCCGGTGCTGCGCCTTCGCCTTCCACGCCGAACCCCACCGGCTCCCCATGACCGTCCCTATTCTCTCCGCAACGTCCCTGCAATTTTCGTACCCGGCCATGCCTGGGGAAGCCCGCTTTGCGCTGCATCTGCCCGAATGGACGGTGCCCGCCGGCGGTCGCGTGGCGCTATACGGCCCCTCGGGCTGCGGAAAGTCTACACTTCTCAACCTGGTCGCCGGCGTGTTGCCCCTGCAGACCGGTTCGCTCGTGGTCGCAGGCCAAGAGCTGCGCGGTCTCTCGGACGCCGCGCGCAGAGCCCACCGGATTCGCAACCTGGGATTCGTCTTCCAAGACTACCCACTGGTCGATCACCTCAGCGCAATCGAAAACGTGCTGCTGCCCTATCGCCTCAACCCCGCGCTCTCCCTCGACAAAGCCGCACGCCTTCGGGCCGCGGACCTCTTGGGTGACCTTGGCTTGGGCGAAAAAACCCAGCGCCGCCCCGCCGCGTTGTCCCAAGGCGAGCGGCAACGGGTTGCGATTGCGCGGGCCCTGGTCACCACCCCTGCAATCGTGCTCGCCGACGAGCCCACCGCCGGCCTCGACCCCGAACGCAGCGAAGGGGTCTTGCGCCTGCTAGAGCGTCTCTGCGAGGAGCGCGCGCTCACCCTGCTGTTGGTCAGCCATGACCCAGCGGTATTGTCTCGCTTTGACCAAACCCTCTCGGTCGGCGACCTGACCACAACGTCCGCGGTGACGCCATGAGCAGCCTTTCGCACGCAACGCTGTTGGCCATCTGGTATCTGCGCGCCGCTCCCGGTCGAAGCCTCGTTTTGGTGTTGTGTACCGCCGTTGCTATCTTTTTGCCCTTGTTTACGTGGAAAGCCTCGACCCGCATCGAGCATGCGCTCATGGCGCGCGCGGAGCAGTCCCCCGTGCTGGTGGGCTACAAAGGCAACGAGTACGACCTCACGATGAATGGCCTGTACTTTCGCGGAAAAGTGCGCGACCCGATTCCATTCGGCACCGCCGCCGAAATCGAACGCAATGGCTACGGCCCCGCAGTTCCGCTGTATGTCTCGCATTCCGCCGGCGGAACGCCCGTTGTGGGCACGCTCCCCGCGTACTTCGAACAACGTGGATTGTCGTTTGCTGACGGCCGATTGTACGCCGTGCTGGGCGAAGTGGTCGCGGGGAGTCGAGCCGCCCAAGACTTCAACCTAAAACCCGGCGACACGGTTCGTTCCGACCTCACCAATCTTTATAATATCGCGGGTGCTTACCCGATTTTGCTCAAGGTAACCGGCATCTTGAACCCCACCGGCACTGCCGATGATAGCGCATTTTTTACGGATGTCAAGACAACCTGGGTGTTAGACGGAACGCTCCATGGTCACGACGCTGTCACCCGCGCACAGGCCCTCAATCCCAGCGCTGCTGAAGGAGAAAACCTCGAAGCCACCGCCGCTATCTTTATGTTCCAAGAGATTACGGAACAAAATCGCGGAAGCTTTCACCTTCACGGAGATACCGCCGGATTGCCTATTTCGAGCGTCCTTGTATTTCCTCCGGGCCCCAAAGCACACGACCAACTCCTCGGTGACTTTGCGCTCCACGAAGACCTTCAGGCTGTGCGTCCGATACAAGTCATCAGCGCAATCCTGGACATCGTCTTGCGCATTCGCGAGGGTCTAACCCTCTACTTTACGGCCATTGCGTGCTCCACCACTGCATTCTTCATCCTGGTGCTGTCTCTGTCCCTCCGGCTTCGGAAAGACGAGTTGACCTTGATGGAGCGCATGGGGTCGAGCCGCCCGCTGGTCGCCCTGATGGTCGGAGTCGAGGTAGCAATCGTCGTCGCCGCAGCCGTCGGCGTTGCCATGTTGACCAACTGGATAGCAATGACCCTGTTGAACCACGCACTCTCCGGTGCCGTCGGCTGACATAAATATGTGGAGATAATGATGCGTCTATGGATAAACTCTGCTCTACTACTGACCATCGCATGCGCGGACACGCCAACCGCGCAGACCTCTGTGAAGCCTGCACCCACGGGCGCCGTCGACCTCCGGGTTTCGAGCTTTCCCGCCGAGTACCTTGCCCGCCGCGTCGGCGGCACAGCGGCGCGCGTGCAGAATGTGCTGCCGGCGGGCGAAGACCCACCCTTCTGGTCCCCCTCCGGTGAGCAGGTGGCCCAAGTACAGCAAGGCGAGCTCATCGTCGCCAACGGCGCTGGATTCGAGAAGTGGATGGAGACGGCCACATTGCCGGCTGGGCGTGTGGTTGACACCACCCAAGGCATCGACCTCATTCACGTACAAGGCACAACCCATTCTCACGGAAAGGGCGGCGAGCACAGCCATGCCGGCACGGACCCCCATACTTGGTCCGACCCCCTCGTCTACCTCCAGCAAGCCGAAAAACTAGAGAAAGCCCTCACCACCGCTCGTCCCGCGCAGGCCGACACCTTCCGTAGCAATCTGAAAGGACTCGAAGACGACCTTCGCTCCCTCGACCGCGAATACACTACCGTCCTCGCCCCCTTGCAAGGACGCCCAATGGCCGCCAATCATCCGGCGTTCAACTACCTCGCCCGCCGGTACAACCTCACCCTCCAGAGCTTTTTGTTCGACCCTGAAGAGGCGCCGTCAGCAGGCGACCTCGCAGACTTTCAGGCGTGGGCCGACACCGTCGCGCCGCCTTGGGTCATTTGGTGGGAAAGCACGCCCATCGAATCGGTCAAGGCAGCCTTCCCCGAAGGCGTTGTCCACGTTTATGTCGACCCCTTGGAACAGCCCAAAGACGAAGCCGCAGGCTACGATTATTTGGTGCAAGCCCGCTCCAACCTCCCCACATTTGCAGGGTTGGCCCAGACCTTCCCGCCCCCCACAAAGGTTTCGCCATGACTTCCGCTTTCTTGGCCACGATGTTGGCCGTTGGCATCGCGCAGGCCGGAGCCGACACCCCTTCGTTTTGGCGGCTCGACGGCGCGCCCCCCCTCGTCCAAGAGATGTCCACGCCGCACCCTTTGGTGCTGTTGCCCGAAACCCACGGCCCTGACACCAACTCCGGTGCAGACGTGCCGGCAGGCGGCTTCAAATACAAAAAGAAAAAGAAGCCCGTGCTTTCGTATATTGGGGGGAGCCTCACGGCCGCGGGCCTGCTCTATCTCGCAAACTCCCGCACCCTCGGATTTGAGGCAGAAGACGCGAGCACACCCGAAGAAGCGTCGGACTTGCGCACCCAACAATCCAATCGGAAGACTCTGGGCTTCGTGCTCTTGGGAACTGGCGGAACCTGCATCATTCTTGACTTTTTTATCTGAAAACGTCAGTCCGGTCCTGGCGCGTCAGGCAGCGGGGATGTCCAGGCGGACCAAGTCAAGGGAATGCGTGGGACCGAGCGGCGCAGTTCTTGGCCACTCACCCGTGGTGGAACGCCGGGAATCTGCTCCGGCACAGCAAATGCACCCGTATAGGACGGAAGACGAACTCTTCGTTTGTTTCGCTGGCTGGCCCATTGGCCATCGATAGCGCCCGAATCCCAAGTAAGCAGCACAAACGGCTCGGCCTTCGCCACCACCGACGCCCCGCGCATCGCCATACCCCAGCCCAAAACGTCACTATCGCGGCTATCGACCAATAGGTGTGTTCCTGCGCCGAGCCCCTGATGCTCGGCCTTGCTGTCCAAGCTCTCATCATAAGTAAAGCTACGTTCCCATGACGCGATGACCGGCGAGACGTCCTTCGATGATATCGGAACCGCATCGGGCGGCAACGAATCCGCGAGCGTCCATGCGGGATGAAGGAAAGCGGGACGCGCCGGCGCAAAGGTCAAGCGGATGTTTTGGGCGGACGAAAACGCGACAACCTCCTGGGCCACAACCACCGCCAGACCCGCACACAGCACACCCGCCCAAACCCCACGGTGGCCCCGGAACAACGTCGCCTCCCCGAAGCGGTACAGACGCGCCGCGCCGAGGGTCATAGCCAGCACCATAAACGCCGCCGCTGGGGCCATATGGTGCGCGTGGCCCTGCCACGCCCGGTCCACGCCATGTCCCACGGGCACCGTCATGTGCAGCAGTACCAGACCGGCAGCCGGCAACAGGGCTTCCGGCCCCAAAACGGCCAACACACCAAAAGGCAATAGCAAGTCGGCATAAAAGTCATGCCAATACGGCCATCCATCCAAAAAGACATACGGCGTCGTGCCGCCGGTGACGCCCCGCACCGCGTTGACCAGCGGCATGTCGTGGCCGCTTCCCCGCAACGGAAAATAGCGCTCCGCCCACATTCCGTAGCCACCCACAACCACCGCGGCCAAGCTGATGTTGACCAAGCGGCGCACAAACGGTCGCTTCGTCGTGCCAGGCGCAGCCAAAACCGCGACGGCAAGGGCCATTGGCACACATTCCTCCCGCGGTGACAGGCCGATAAATGTTCCAATGGGCACGAGTATCCACGCCCGCGAGCCCATCGCCCACCACGCAAAGACCAGCGCAGGCGCGGCAAATGCGAGGTCTTGGTAGTCCTGGAGGGCCATCGCCATCACCACCGGGCTGCCGTACCAAGCCAAGCCACCCAGCACCAACCCCACCGGCGCACCTCCCGCCGCCCGACGACCCACCAACGCCGCGGGAATTCCGCCGAGCAGCGTACACACCACCAACAAGCGGGCGAGCCCAAAGGCCGACGGCGCCAACGGCCACACCCAACCCGCAAAAATCAGCGTGAGCGCGCGGTGGCCCGACCACGTCCACGCATCGTCATAGCCTTTGTGGATGGTCTGAAAAAATCGGCCCGTTTCCGCGAAGTTGCGCACGAGTTGCTCATGGACCGCAAACGCGGACGCTTCGACGGTCTGGAGCGCTGCGATACGCGCCGTGCTCGTCGAGACGGCAGTGCTCCACCAAAACCACGCCATGATGGCCACAAACAGCCACGCCCACACCATACCCGACGAAGTCGGACGCACCACGACCGCGCGACGCGTCATCCAAAACGACGAGAGCGACGCCATCCAGCTGGAGCGCTTCGGGAAACGTTTTCGGGCCATCCCTCGCCTCACCACCAGCACGGACATCCGCCCGGAAACGCGACTGTTTCTACGGTTTCGAGTCGTTGCACCCTAACACTTTCCGCACCGGCTCACCAATTTCGATCGAATGCGCAGGACGGAGTCGACATGACCAGGACATCAAGTTACCTTCCTTATTGATACTGGTTTTCATTATCATCAAAATGGAGAAGCCTATGCGTTCAATGTTGTTTGTGACGGTTGCGAGTGTACTTGTCGGCTGCAGCAGCAAAGACGAAGAAACAAACGGCATCACCGCCGACGAGGCCATCACGGAAGCCGTCGCTATCACGGGCGGCACCGCCAGCGAGGCCACCGCTGTCACGGAAGACGGTCAGGACATGTGGGAGGTCGACGTCGCGATGTCCAACGGCGCGGAGATTGAGGTCGTCCTTTATGCAGAAGACGGCAAGCTCTACGAGATTTATGCCGGAGAAGGTCCGTTCGACTACGACACGCTCGACCCCCTCCCCGGCAGCCTGACGTACGCAGACGCCCGCGCCATCGCGTTCGCCACCGTAGACGGTGACATGCAGGCGTGGGAGGTAAAAGACACCTCCGATGGCTACTTCTACGAGTTTTATATTCGCGAGCTGGGCGACCAGTTGTGGGAAATCAAGCTCTGGGCCGACGATGGAGAGGTGTTCGTCGTAGAGGCCGTGAACGAGCAAGACTGACCCCCATCGCGCCGCGGTGGCGGTCGGTGCTGCGTTACGAGCGCGGACGAAACGACGCGGCGCCGAACGCTTCGGATTGGCAGTGTCCCTTCCAGCCGCGTGGGGCTACGCTGCGGACACGACCCGAGGTTGCCTGATGTCATTGCGTCCAACCCTGTTGACCGTTTGCCTGGGCGTCGCGTGCGCCTCGCCGTCTTCACCCAAAGCGCCGAGCGACACAGGCGATGCGCTCGGTGCAGCGGTTGACTTGGTCGCTGCCGTTCGACCAATGATTTCAACGGGCGGCACCGGCTACAATGTGGGCTGCGGATACCCCGGCGCCGCGTGGCCCTTGGGTCGCGTACGGCCCTCCCCGGACACAAGCAACTACGAGGGAGCCGCCTTCGCTGCGTACCACGGCGGCGGCTACCACTACGATGATACCCACATTCAAGGGTTTAGTCAAGTACACCTTCACGGCGTCGGACTCACCGATTACGGGCTCGTATCCCTGATGCCCACCGATAGCATGTCCGCCGAAAAAACAAACGAAGACGGTTACCGCGCGCCCTTCGACCATGCAGATGAATCCGCTGTTGCAGGCCGCTACGACGTGAACTTGACAAGTCCTGATATACAAGTATCATTGGCCGCCGAGCCCCACGTCGCCCACCACCGCTACGCCTTCGGGACCTCGGTGGCCGACCCCACATTGATTCTCGATTTGGGGCACCGTATGGATGGGTCGTCCGTGCGTTTGGCGGACCTCACCATCGACCCCGCCACCGGTCGCGTCGAAGGTTCGCTGCACCAAGACGGCGCGATGGCCGCGCGTCCCTTCACCATCTGGTTTGCGATGGACCTCTCGGTCCTTCCAGCCGACTGGGGCACCTTCTCTCGTGACGGCGTCTTGGAGCCCCAAAGCACCGCCGCCCAGGCCGACGCCGAAGAGCAAGGTGTGGAGTCTGTGCGCGCGGGTGCGTGGTTTTCGTTTGACACGCCCACCGTCGATGCAAAGGTCGCCATCAGCTTTACGGATGCCGAAGGCGCGCGAAACGCGCTCAACGCAGCGTTGTATGCAGACGTCGACGAAGCCGCGGTCGGCGGCAACGAAGCCTGGACCGACACCTTTTCGCCGGTTCGCGTATGGGGCGGAACCACCGACGAACAGGTCATCTTCGCAAGCGCGCTGTACCACTCGCTGTTGTTGCCGACCCTCCTGTCCGACCCCGATGGACGGTACCGGGGCTTCGACGACGCCGTCCACGAAAACCCCGGTCACTTGTACTTCAGCGACTTCTCGCTTTGGGACACCTACCGCACCACCCACCCCCTCTACACCTTGCTTTGGCCCGACCAGCACGCCGATATGCTGCGCTCTTTCGCGCGAATGGTCGAGCAAGGTGGCGGAATCCCACGATGGCCCCTCGCCACCTGGGACCCCGGCTTTATGGTCGGCTCGCCGGGACACATTGTTGTCGCTGAGGCCATCGTCAAAGGAATCGACCTTGGCAACGACCGCGACCTCCTCCTCGAAAATGCACGCGACGTCGCCTTGGGCCGCCTTTCTCCGCCCTATGGCGGGCGCCCCGACCCCGTCCAATACGGTGCGCTTGGCTATTGGCCTTCTGACGATGCCGGGCGAATGGTCGCGTGGCAGTTGGAGGTCGCGCTTGCTGACTACGCGCTCGCCCGCGCCTTAGAATCGGTGGACGCCGCCCCCGAAGATGCTTCGGAGTTGGCCCGCCGCGCCGATTTCTGGCGGAACGTCTACAATCCTGAAACCGGCTTTATGCAAGGCCGCCTCGCCGACGGCTCTTGGCGCGACCTCCCGTCGGAGTCGTCCTGGGATGACGTCTATACCGAAGGAAACGCCCGCCAATACGTCTGGATGGTTCCCCACGACCCCGAAGGCCTATTTGCCGAAATGGGCGGAAACGCCGCAGCAATCGCTCGTCTGGAGCCCTTTTTTGACAACGCTGTTGTAGACGCTGCCGACGCGGTCATCGGCGTACCCGAGGTCTGGTACTGGCACGGCAACGAAATCGACCTTCACGCGCCATTTCTCGCCGCTCTGGCTGGCCGTCCCGACCTCACACGGCGGTATGTAGATTGGGTATTGCATACCTGGTACAGCACCGCGCACAATGGCCTCGCCGGAAACGACGACGGCGGGACGCTTTCGGCCTGGGCGGTTTGGGCCAGCATCGGCTTTTATCCTCTCGCGGGCACCGAGCGCTACGTCCTTGGCTGGCCGATTTTCGACCGCATCGAAGTGGACCGGGCCGATGGCGGCACGTTGGTGGTCACCCGCAGCGGTGATGGCCTCGCCGAAGGGGCACACGTCACGATTTGGGTCGATGGCGAAGCGTGGACAGCGCCCGACATTTCCCATGACGTGCTCGCCCACGCCACCACACTGCGATTCGAGGCAAGTCTCTGAACCGCCCGCCCCGACCGCCAACATCGCAGGTTAGCGTGACCACCTTGGAGGTCCGATGAAAGCGCAGTTTCGTCCGTTGCTCGCCACTTGGATGCTCATCACGGCGTGTTCTGGAAGCAAGATTTCTGTGCTTCGGGACGATTCTGCAGCACACACGGGCACCCACGGCGACTCCGGGGCCGAAAACGACACCGGCGAGCCGATTCGCGAACCTGACCCCGACCCCTACCCCACGTGGTTGGCCACCCAAACCATCGACGGCGGCACGTTTTCGATGGGCTGCACCCAACCTGACACCTGGGACTGCGCGGCCGACGAGTCGCCCGTACGCACCGTCACGCTCTCTTCGTTCGTCATGCTGCAGACGGAAGTTCCCCGCGGAATGTACCGGGCCTTGATGGGGACTGCGCCCCGCCCCCCCGACTGCACCCAAGACGACTGCGCTTTGGCGGGCATCACGTTTGCAGAGGCCATCGCGTTTTGTAATTCATTGTCAGAAGCGGAGGGTCTCACACCGGCGTATAGCACCGCTGGCGGGACTATCTCGTGGAATCGAGACGCAAACGGCTATCGCTTGCCCACCGAGGCCGAGTGGGAGTACGCCGCCCGCAGTGGCTTGCAGCTCATCTACGCCGGCAGCGCCGACCTCGACGCCGTTGCTTGGACAGCAGAGAGCGCGGGAGGGCGGATTCACAACGTCGGCGAGAAAACACCCAACAGCTTCGGCTTGTACGACATGTCCGGCAATGTCGCCGAGTGGGTGTGGGACCCTTACGCCCCCTACGACCCCAGCCTCACCACGGACCCAATCGCCGTGGGCGACCTTTCGACCCGCGTGGTGCGGGGGGGTGCGTATGACCAACCCGCAGCGTCCGCGCGGATATCGGCCCGCGACGCCTACGGCGCCGCCGGAGCCCGATTGAACATAGGATTTCGCGTGGTGCGGGCCCCCTAACGCGCAGCTCACGGCATCGAGCGGTCGCCTTGCACCCACGACTCCGCGGCAGCAAACTGCTCGTCGCGGAAGGTGAGATGGGGCAAAAAGCGCTCGATATATTCGGCAAACGTCTCCCGGATGCCTTCTTCTGACAGCCCAAAGTGTTCTGCCGAATAGCGGTGGGCTCCAAATCTTCCAGGCGGACGCGCGCGCACTTCCGCCTCTACTGCGGCGCGGGCCCGCAAGGTCCAGTCCAGGCCGGCTTCAGCGCACACCCGCGTGACCGTAGCCGCCGGCTCTTCCATCAGCTCATCGTAGTCCACATCGATGAGAGTGAGGTCGGGTCGAACCTCGCGAATCTCCATCATGCGGTCGATGAGCGTACGCCACATTCGTAGACTCGTCGCGCCGATTTGGTTGGGGTCTGCGCTGCCCGTCGAGAGGCGATGCATCGACTCCGACAAGCTCGCGTAGCTCGGAATACAGCGCGCGGGGTCGCGATGCGTATGGACAAAGACGGCCCCCGGCACCAAATCGTCGAGAATATCGACAAAACCAACATGGTCGGGTGTTTTGAGGACCATGTGCAAGTCGGGCATCGGCGCAGCAATCCAGCGCAGCAAATCGACGAAAACGCGGTACGCATCGACGGGATTCACGCCCAACATCCAGTCGACATAAGTTGGACAATGCCCAATTCGCCACAAAAACGGGTTCCAGCCGAAGCTCGCGTCGAATAACGCGATGGCTTCTTCGGGCGCATCGAGCTCAAACGAGTGTCGAGACATGATTTCGGGCGCAAACGCACGAATTCCGGCGACGGTCCACGCCAAGCGGTCGCGGCGGACGTCGGGAAGTGGCGCAATCGGCTGCCGGGATTCCCACAATGGCACCCCCCGCGTTCCGGGGACCGCACACAACAGGCGGTGCAGCATGGTCGTTCCCGAGCGAGGCAAACCCACCACAAAAATCGGACGACGCAACGGAACTTCAAAGCGCTGGGGCACCCGCGCACGCGCATCGACGTATCGAAGGCGATTGCAGACCGACTCCGTCAGCGCCCGTCGGAGCACGATGCGACCAAACAATCCGAGGCGACCGTCGCGGGCCAGCGACCGACACGCGATGGAGAATCCCTCGGGATGGGCAAGATCTCCCAGGTGCGTCAGGCCGGTAATACGGCGAGCCGAAGCGACAATGGCGTCGGGCTCAAGGGAAAAAGGGCGCAAGCCGAAGCCATCGAGGGCCACTCCCAAACCATTGACGAAAAGCTGTCCCAAACGACCGATAGCACGGCCATACGGCATTTCCGCAAGCCGCGCGGGCCATCCGTCAAGGTCATCGATAACGGCCGACGAAAGGGCGGTCGGCGTGGGCTGGTCAGGGTTCACCGTCGCGAATCTCCAAGGAGACACTAATCCGCCCAACGCCACTGTTGCGAGGGCGTGATAGTTCCCCCGCCGCTTTCTCGAAATTCTCGGCGCCCGATGCGCCCGAGCCCCGAACACTCTGCGATTCGACCACTCTGAACCACGATTCAGTGGCGAGGCCCCTATGTTCAAAAAGCCCGAGTCCAACCCGGACTTTCCCGCTCTTGAAGTGGACATGCTCCAGCTTTGGGAGCAAAAAAATGTCTTCAAACGCTCCCTCCGGGGCGACAAAGAGTTCGTGTTTTACGACGGTCCTCCGTTCGCGACCGGCCTTCCGCACTATGGACACCTACTGGCCGGCACGCTCAAAGACATCGTGCCCCGCTATTGGACAATGCGGGGATACCGTGTAGAGCGCCGCTTTGGGTGGGACACCCACGGCCTGCCAGTCGAGATGGAAATTGAGAAGGCACTCGGCCTGCAAGGGCCCGCAGACATCGAAGCCTACGGTATCGGCAACTACAACGAGCAATGCCGCAGCATCGTGCTCCGCTATACCGAAGCGTGGCGCTCGACGGTCACGCGCTTGGGCCGCTGGGTCGACTTCGACGACGACTACAAGACCCTCGACCCCACGTTCATGGAGAGCGTCTGGTGGGTGTTCGCCGAGCTTTGGAAAAAAGGCCTCGTCTACCAAGGCTACAAGGTCATGCCGTATTCGTGGCGCCTCGGCACGCCCTTGTCAAACTTTGAAGCGAATATGGACTACCGGCGGGTACAAGACCCCGCCATCACCATCACGCTCCCCGCTACGGACGCCTCTGGCGACGTCTTCTTGGCGTGGACGACGACGCCATGGACCCTTCCGTCCAATATGGCGCTTTGCGTGCATCCCGAGCTGACGTACGTTCGCGCACGCAAGGCTGGCGACAGCACCATTTATGTGCTCGCCGAAGCCCGTATGGCCGCCGTCCTGGGCGAAGACGCCGAAGTGCTCGAACGTCTGACCGGCACCGCGCTGGTAGGCCGCACGTATTCGCCCTTGTTCTCGTGCTTCCTCGACGCCGCTGAAGAAGGCGCGTTCCGCGTCGTGGCCGACCCCTACGTCACCGCCGACGATGGCACCGGCATCGTCCACATGGCCCCTGCGTTCGGCGAAGACGACTGGCGCGTCTGCCAGCGGGATGGCGTCCCCTTGCGCGACGCCGTGGACGCGGAGGGCAAGTTCACCGACGTCGTGGCGCTTGTGGCCGGGCAGCGGGTCAAGGATGCCGACGCGGTCCTCATCCGCGACCTCAAAGAGCGCGGGCGCGTGCTTCGTCACGAAACCATCGACCACGAGTACCCCTTCTGCTGGCGCTCGGGCACTCCGCTCATCTACAAAGCCATCAGCACATGGTTTGTCAAGGTCACCGATATTCGCGACCGCATGGCCGCGCTCAACGAGCAAACCCGCTGGGTTCCCGAGTACGTCGGCGAAAAGCGGTTTGCCAATTGGCTCAAGGATGCCCGCGACTGGGCCATCAGCCGCAACCGCTTTTGGGGCACGCCGCTGCCGATTTGGGTCTGCGGTAGCTGTGGTCAGACCGAGGTCTTCGCGAATATCGCCGACCTCAACGCACGAAGCGGTCAAAATTTGACCGACATTCACAAGCACTTCGTCGATCCTGTCACCTTTGCCTGTGCATCGTGCAGCGGCACCATGACGCGGGTTCCCGAGGTCCTGGACTGCTGGTTTGAATCCGGCGCGATGCCCTATGCGCAGAACCACTATCCCTTCGAAAATCGGGACTTGGTGGAAAACAACCTTCCGGCCGACTTTATCGCAGAGGGGTTGGACCAAACTCGTGGATGGTTCTACACCCTCCTCATCTTGTCAACCGCGCTGTTCGACCGTCCCGCATTCAAGAATGTCATCGTAAATGGGCTTATCTTGGCGGAAGACGGCCAGAAAATGTCCAAGCGATTGCGGAACTATCCGCCGCCCGATGAAGTGGTCGAGCGCCACGGCGCCGATGCGTTGCGCGCCTACCTCATCAACTCGCCGGTCGTTCGCGCGGAGCCGATGCGGTTTAGCGAGCGTGGCGTGCGCGAAGTGGTGCGGAGCGTCATTTTGCCGCTGTGGAACGCGTCGAGCTTTTTCCTGACCTACGCCTCCGTAGACGGCTGGACACCGCCCGAAACGCCGTCGCCCGTCGGCGAGCGAAACATTCTCGACCGCTGGATTACGAGCGTCGTACAATCGCTCGTGAGCGACGTCAATCGCGAGATGGAGGCCTACCGGCTCTATAACGTCATCCCCGGCGTTCTCGGGTTTATCGACCACCTCACCAACTGGTACATTCGCCGCAGCCGGCGCCGGTTCTGGCGTACCGACAACGTGCAGGACAAGCAGCACGCGTTTGAGACGCTCTACGAGGTGCTGTGTGTGTTCTCGCGTCTGCTGGCGCCCATTCTCCCCTTCATGGCCGAAGTGCTGTTCCAGCGACTCGAAGCCGGAATCCGCGCAGGCGCCGAAGACAGCGTGCACCTGGAGTCCTTCCCCGAAGCGGATGCCCGGTGGGTAGACGCCGACCTTGAGCGCGCAATGGCCATCGTGCGGGACACCGTCACATTGGGCCGTGGCCTACGGGAAACCCACCGGATTCGCGTTCGCCAACCCTTGCCGTACCTCGACATCGCCTTGTCCGACCTCCCGATTCCCGCTGCGCTGCAACGTGTGCTGGGCGAGCTGGTGGCCGACGAGCTCAACGTACGAGAAGTGCGGTGGGTGCCAGATTTGGGTGAACATGTCGTCTGGTCGGCGAAGGCCAACTTCATGGTGCTCGGCAAGCGGCTTGGCAAGCGCATGAAGACCGTAGCGAACGCGATTTCGGAGCTGTCCAGCGCCGAAGTTCGCGCCGTGGCCGAAGGCGGAACCGTCACCATCGACGGCGAAGTCCTTGGCGCCGACACGATGCTCATTAGCCAGCAATCGTCCGGCAGCGGCGCGAGCGCCTCGCTTGGCGGAATCGCTATCTACCTCGACACCACCATCACGCCTGACTTGCGCCTCGAAGGTCTCGCCCGCGAGCTTGTGGCCGTCGTCCAGCGTCAACGCAAGGCGGGTGGATTTGAGGTCGAAGACCGCATCCGCCTTTCGGTCCGCACAAACGACGCCGAGATGATGGCAGCAGTGCGCGCACACGCGGCGTTCATCCAGTCCGAGACCCTATCGGTCGCGCTGGTCGACGACCTCGATGTGCCCTACGTCGAGATTTCCGCCGACGAAGTCAACGTGTCTCTCGCATTGGTGCCGGCCTAGCTCAGCGCCGCGCAGGTCGCGCCGCTGAACGACCGTCGTGGAGGGCGGGGCCTCTCCCCGCCTCGATAGCGAACGGCGCTCTCCGCCAGCGTCCTCGATTCGCCGGACGCCAACGAGGTTGCCGGCCCGGACACGCCCAATCCACCGTTCGGTCTCCGAACAATCGAGCGCCGATGCCTCAGGGTGTCGGCTTTTTCTCGACCTTGACGGTCATGTGCCGCATGCGGTCGTCGCGGGTCCAACGGTCGGGGTCGTTTAGGTTCAGTTCTTGCTTCTCGCCGAGTACAACCTGGGCGGTGTTTTCTACGACCACCCAAGGCTCCAACGCAACCGCAGAGCCGGAGTACCACATCGGAAGGTCCGTCCAGCCGACGTTGTCCACGGTCACCGTGTACGCCCCGCGGGCCACCAACGCGGCGGGTTCCTTGAAAGCGTAGCCCACCATGTAGACAAAAAATCCTTCGGCTGCACGACCATTGAGCTCGTGCTCGATGGGCATCCAGTCACCCTTTACAGGCTGTCCATCGACTTTCAGGGTGAGTCCCGCGGCCATTTCCGTCCAGATGGAGGTGTTGTATTTCTCCACCTTCCGCTTCTTGGTGTCCAAGTCGTCTTCTTTGGCGACACCGATGCCCTTCATCACCACGGGAATGGGCACCTCCAGGACCACAAACGCCACCAAGCCTTCGTCCGAGGCCTTGAACGCCGTGCGGGTGGAATATTCGGTTGCCGCAAACGGATGGGCGAAGGCAATCGCGGGCATGATTCCCACGGCGAAAGCAACGATGGTACGCCAACTCAACACACACGCTCCAATCCAGAGGCCGCGGGGCGAACGCCCCCGCTTCAACCCTTTAGGTAGCCGAATCCCTCCCATTTCGCGAGGCGGGAGCCGAACCCGCACCATCCGACGACCTACGAACTCCCCCCTTTCGCACCACAGAGTAAAGGTCCTTGTCAAATTGTGAAATCGGGTGTAATCGGTGAAAGCGTCCAACTGATGGACATTCGTGAATCGAAAAGTGCATATTTCAGTCTGATTTCACACATTGCTCGCACCATCGGGAGTCTCCGCAGGTGTTATGCAAATTGGGAGGGCATCAGAAAATTCCTGAGGCCCCTTTTCAACCAATGATCCTCCTTCGGCCCGGAGCATCCCCATGTACGACCAGCACGTATACGTCCTTTCGGCAGATAACACTCTGGCCGCCGCACTCACCGACGCCGGCATCGCCAACAGCACCTTCACGGATTCCGCCGCATTGGGCGAGGCAATGCCCTCCCAAGCCCGTGGAATCGTTTTGGTCGACCTTTCGGTCGATGGTGCTCTTGACTTCGTGTCCAGCAACACCGGTGCGACCAGCGCCCCTATCGTCGCAGTTTGCGGCGCAGGCGACGTTGCAGGCGCAGTTCAGGCAATGACCGCCGGAGCCTCCGGCATCATTGAGTCTAGCCCCGACGCAGACGCCACCGTCGCTCGGGTCCGCGACGCCCTCAAGGCGGAGTCCGCCCAGTGGCCCGCACGCCGCCAGGCCATCGCTGTCGCCCACCGCTTGACCGGTCTCACCCCCCGTGAAACCGAAGTGTTGGGCCAACTTGCGCTCGGCCTATCCAACCGGGAAACCGGCGAAGTCCTTGGCATTTCGCCACGCACCGTAGAAGTCCATCGCGGACGCATTATGGGCAAGATGGGCGCCGGCTCGATGACATCCCTCGTTCGGATGATTGTCGAAGCAGGCTCCGGCAAGTCGCTCCCGGTGCTTCCGCCGGTCCTCTGAGCACTCCGCTTCGCGCGGACCGCTCACCCAGCCCCCCCGTTCAACTGGTACGCGGCACAACCGATGTACCCACCCAGCGCCCAGGTCTTTTGGCCTGGGCGCCGTCGTTTTGGGCCAATCCACGCAGAAGTTCACGGGGAACATTCCCCAATGTTCCCCGATTGAGGCTACACTTGCGCACCCGGAGGCGAGATGGTGCGCGTTTGTTTTTGGCTTCTTGCGGCGACCCTGATGACGGTCGGCTGCACCGAAAAGGCCGAAGAGCCGAATCCAAAAGGCAGTCCAGTAACCGAAACCACCGATGATGGCGGTGGCGACGGCGCAGGAAGCGATGATGGCGGCGGCGATGGGGGAACGGACGACGGCACCGACGACGGCTCTACGGGCACCACCGAGGCCGTCGACGCGGACAACGATGGATTCAACGCCGACGTCGACTGCGATGACAACGATCGCAACATCAACCCCGGCGAAGATGAGCTATGCGACGGATTCGACAATGACTGCGATGGTCTCATCGACGATCAGGACGACAATGTCGATCCCGAAAGCCAAGCCGAGTTCCACGCTGACATCGACGGCGACGGCTTTGGCGACCCCGAGAACACCGTCCTGGCCTGCCGTCCGAGCGCAACCGCGCTCACCGACGCCACCGACTGCGACGACACCAATGCCGACGTAAATCCCGCCGCATCCGAAGTTTGCAACGATATCGACGACGACTGCGACCTTTTGGTGGACGACGCCGACCCCAACCTCGACACCACCACCCGCAGCACGTTCTTCGCCGACACCGACGGCGACGGATTCGGCGTACCAGGCTCCACACGCGCGGCTTGCACCGTCAGCACGGGCTGGTCCACATCGAGCGATGACTGCGACGACACCAACCCCGCCGTTCATCCCGCCGCCACCGAAATCTGCAACTCTCTCGACGACAACTGCGACGGCCTCGTCGACGACGACGACCCCGCTCTCGACACCAGCACCACGGCTGCCTTTTACGCCGACGTCGACAGCGACGGCTTCGGCGACCCCGCGGCGCCTTCCGCTACCTGCGTCGCCACAGCGGGCACCGTCGCAAATTCCGATGACTGCGACGACACCAACGCCGCCGTAAACCCAAGCAGCACCGAAGTCTGCGACGGCATCGACAACGACTGCAACGCCGCCACCGACGACGCCGACCCCGCGCTCGACCTGTCCACCGTCACCGTGTTCTACGCCGACACCGATGGCGATGGTTACGGCGACCCCTCCTCGACCTTCGGCTATTGCACCCCGCCCACCGGCTGGACCTCCGACGCCACCGATTGCGATGACAGCGATTTGGCCGTCCACCCCGGCGCCACCGAAGTGTGCGACACCACCGACAACGACTGCGACGGTCTCGTCGACGACCAAGACCCCGGCCTCGACACCAGCACCGCCTCGACCTTCTACCCTGACGCCGACGCCGACACGTATGGCGACGGCACGCTCCCCACCCTCGCATGCGTCGCGCCCACCGACTATGTCACCGACGCCACCGACTGCGATGACGCCGATGCGACCATTCGTCCCGGCGGCACAGAAGTGTGCGATGGCTACGACAACGACTGCGACGGCCTATTCGACGGCGATGACCCCTCCGTCGACGCCAGCACGTCCGCTACGTATTACCTCGACGCCGACAGCGACGGGTTCGGTCTCGACGACCAAACCACCGAAAGCTGCTCCCGGCCATCGGGCTACGCCATCCTCCCCGGCGACTGCGACGACACTGACCCCAACTTCCACCCGAGCGCCGACGAAATCTGCGATGCTCTGGACAACGACTGCGACGGCCTGACCGACGACGACGACACCGACGTGACCGGCCTTGGCGCGACCGCTTGGTATCAAGACGCCGACGGCGATGGCTACGGCGACGCATCCACCGAGATTTCCACCTGCGTGGCACCTGGCGGCGCTTACGTCACCAACGGCGATGACTGCGACGACACCGCCACCGCGATTCACCCAATGGCCACCGAAATCTGCGATGCCATTGACAACGATTGCAACGGCCTCGCCGACGACAACGACCCCAGCCTCGACACCTCCACCGCCACCCCATTCTTCACCGACAACGATGGCGATACCTACGGTGACGGGCTGGTGCTGGCATGCATTCAACCCACCGGAACGGCCACACGCGCAGGCGACTGCAACGACAGCGCGCCCGGCATCAACCCCTTCGCGCTCGAAGTGTGCGACGGCACCGACAATGACTGCGACGGCCTCACCGATGACGACGACACCGATACCGCCACCGCCGGCATGGGCCTCTACTTCTACGACGTAGACCTCGATGGATACGGCGACTCCGCCACCGAGGTCATGGCCTGCGTGCAGCCAGCCGGCACCGTCAGCCTCGCAGGCGACTGCGACGACACCTCGTCCGCCGTGTACCCCGGCGCAACCGAAGTCTGCGACGGCGTCGACAACGACTGCAACGCGCTCGCCGACGACGACGACTCTGGCCTCGACACCACCACCGCGACCACCGCCTACGCCGACGCCGATGGTGATGGCTTTGGCGACCCTGCCACATCGGGCGCCTTCTGCGCCGTACCGTCCGACTACGTCGCCGACAACACGGACTGCGACGACACAGAGGCCACCGCCTACCCCGGAGGCACCGAGCGCTGCGACGGCGTCGACAATGACTGCGACACCCTCGTCGACTCCCTCGACCCCGATGTGAGCCCGTCCGACACCGCCACTTGGTATGCCGACACCGACAGCGACGGCTACGGCGACGCCAGCACAACCGTCGAGGCTTGCGACCAGCCCACCGGCTACGTCTACAATGCCGATGATTGCGACGACACCGCCGCCTCCATCTCCCCCGACGCCGACGAAGCCTGCGACGGAATCGACAACGACTGCGACGGCTTGACGGACGACGACGACGATGTGACCGACCCCACCTCGGCCCTCGTCATCTTTGACGACGTAGACGGCGACGGCTGGGGCGACGACGCCACTCTGGCCTACATCTGCACGCCCGACCCCACGGCCATCACGACCGGCGGAGACTGCGACGATACCGACTACGACATCAACCCCGACGCCCTCGAAGCCTGCGATGAAGTCGACAACGACTGCGATGGCTTGGTGGACGACGCCGACCCCATGGACCTCGACTTCACGAGCGCGAGCCTCTGGTACAACGACAGCGACTCCGACGGCTTCGGCGCGAGCAGCGGCTCGATTTACGGCTGCGACCTCACCAGCATGGGCCGGGTCGACAACGGCGACGACTGCGACGACACCGACGATACCATCAATCCCCTGGCCGTCGAAGTGTGCGACAGCATCGACAACGACTGCGACGGCGACACCGACGACACCGACGCCGACCTCGACACGTCCTCTGCGACCACCTGGTACGCCGACAACGACCGCGACCGGTACGGCAGCACCACCATCACGACCGTCGCGTGTACGGCCCCGCCCAGCTTCATTTCGACCGGCGGCGACTGCGACGACAGCAACCCGTCCGTCAATCCAGCTGCCACCGAAGTTTGCGACGCGCTGTACACCGACGAAAACTGCAACGGCTTCGTCGACGGCAATGACGCTACCCTTGACACGTCCACCGCGAGCATCGTCTACCGGGACGATGATGGCGACGGCTACGGCGACGGCTCCCGCTTCCTCTATTCGTGCCATCCCGGTTCATCGGCCGTCCTCGTAGCGGGCGACTGCGATGACAACGACATCGACGTCTCCCCAGCCGCCGACGAAGTTTGCGACGGCATCGACAACGACTGCGACGGCGACATCGACGACGCCGACAGCAGCCTCGACGTGGCGACCGCAAGCACTTGGTACGTCGACGCCGATGGCGACGGGTTTGGCGTCGCCGGCAGCACGGCTACCGCCTGCGACCTCTCCGCGTCCGGCTATTCCGAAGTCGACACCGACTGCGACGACGGCGACGACGGGATCTTCCCGGATGCACCCGAGGTCTGCGACGGGATCGATAACAACTGTAATTTATTGACCGACGACAGCGACCCCACCCTCGACCCCACCACCACGACCGCCTACTACGTCGATAGCGACGGCGACGGCTACGGCGACCCCGCCTCCCTCACCCTGAGCTGCGTAGGCATCAGCGGCACCGTCACGGTTGGCGACGACTGCGATGACACCGATAGCGCCGTCTTCCCCGCTGCGACCGAAGTGTGCGACGGCGTAGACAACGACTGCAACGCACTTCTCGATGACGCGGACCCTGGGGTCGACCCCAGCACCCAAGCCACCTATTACGCAGACCTCGATGGCGACGGCTTCGGCGACGCCGCGGCATCCACCCTCGCGTGTACTATCGTCGCCGGCCTCTCTACGGACAACACCGACTGCGACGACCTTTCCGCCGACGTTTACCCCACGGCTTCCGAGGTTTGCGACGGGTTGGACAACGACTGCGATACCCTAGTCGACGCCGCCGACCCCGATGTGCCGCCCAGCACCGTGGTCGATTGGTTCCAAGACGGCGATGGTGACGGCTATGGCAACGCATCGTCCGTCACGAGCGCCTGCAACCAGCCTTCCGGGTATGTCCTCAGTGACACCGACTGCAACGACGCAGACGCGGCTATTCACCCCGCCGCAAGCGAGGTCTGCGACAGCCAAGACAACGACTGTGACGGCCTCACAGACGACGACGACACCTCGTTGGACCCCGCGACGACCACCACCTACTACGCCGACAGCGATAGCGATGGCTACGGCGACCCCACCGCAACCGGCTTGTATTGCACCGCGCCGTCTGGCTTCGTCGCAAACAGCGACGACTGCGACGATAGCGCCGCCGCGATTCATCCGGGTGCCACGGAGGTATGCGATAGCGTCGACAACGACTGCGACGCGCTCACCGACGACGACGACCCAAGCGTCGACAGCACCACCCAGACCCTCTACTACACCGACGTTGACCGCGACGGCTTTGGCGACGCAGCATCCCCCGAGCGCGCCTGTGCGCTGACCGCCGGTCTCTCGTCCCTCGACACCGACTGCAACGACCGCGCCGCCGCGATTTATCCCGGCGCAGGCGAGAGCTGCGACACCGTCGACAACGACTGCGACGGCCTTATCGATGCCGACGACCCCGACCTCGACCCTGCCCTCATCGTGCCCTGGTACGCCGACACCGATGGCGACGGCTTCGGAACCCCCAGCACGTCTGTCTCCGACTGCCTCGCGCCCACTGGTTATGTCGCCAGCAGTACCGATTGCGACGACTCGGACGCGACCATTCATCCGTCGGCCAGCGAAGTCTGCGACGGCATCGACAACGACTGCGACGCCCTCACCGACGACGACGACACCAGCGTCGACCCCCTCACCCAGACCGTTTGGTACCCCGACGCCGACAGCGACGGCTACGGCGACGCCACATCTCCCCAGCGGTATTGCACCGCGCCTTCGGGCGTCGTGTCCGACGGCACCGACTGCGATGACACCCGCAGCTCCGTAAATCCGGGCGGCTCCGAGGTCTGCGACGGCCTGGACAACGACTGCGACACCAAAATCGACGACGACGACCCGACCATCGACACGAGCACCCAGTCGATTTTCTACGTCGACGCAGACCGCGATGGATACGGCGATGCAGCGAACCCCCAGCTCGCGTGCTCCGCCATCGCCGGCCTCTCGAGCGATGACACCGACTGCGACGACAGCAACAGCGGCGTCAATCCCGCGGCCCCCGAAGCCTGTGACACCTTGGACAACGACTGCGACGGCCTCGTCGACGCCGCGGACCCCGACCTCGACCCCGCGCTCATCTCCGACTGGTTCCAAGACGCCGATGGCGACGGCTTCGGCAACGCGGCCGTCTCCCAGGCCGATTGTCTGCCGCCCACCGGCTATGTCGCGATGGACACCGACTGCGACGACACCAGCGCCGCCATCAACCCCAACGCCGCCGAAGTGTGCGACAGCATCGACAACGACTGCGATACCCTCGTAGACGACGACGACACCGATGTCGACCCGACCACACAGACCATTTGGTTCGCCGACGACGACAGCGACGGGTACGGTGACCCCTTGAGCGCCACCCCGTACTGCGTAGCTCCCTCGGGCGTTGTGTCCGACAACTCCGACTGCAACGACACCGACGCCGACATCCATCCGGGCAGCGTCGAGGTTTGCGACGGCGCAGACAACGACTGCAACACGCTTCGCGACGACGACGACCCCGGCCTGGACCTCACCACCCGCACCACCTTCTACACCGACAACGACCGCGACACCTACGGCGACCCCGCCTCGTCTACGGACGCTTGCTTCGCGTACCCCGGCCTCACCACCGACAACACCGACTGCGACGACACCGCGTTCTCGATTCACCCCGGTGCCGGCGAAGCATGTGATGGCATCGACAACGACTGCGACTCCTTGGTCGACGCGGACGACAGTGACCTCGACCCCTCCACCATCTCGTCATGGTACGCCGATACCGACGGCGACTTGTATGGGGACGCAGCGGTGAGCACCTTGGATTGCCGCGCGCCCACCGGCTACGTCGGAAACGACGGTGACTGCGACGACTCCGACGCGAGCATCCACCCCTCCGCCGACGAAATCTGTGACAGCATCGACAACGACTGCGACAGCCTCGTCGACGACGACGACACCACCGTGCTCCCCACCTCGTTGACCGCCTATTACACCGACGCAGACGGCGACACCTACGGCGACACCGCCAGCCGCGTCGACCGATGCGTGCAGCCCGCGGGAACCATCCTCGTGGGTGGCGACTGCGACGACACCAACATCGCCATCAACCCAGCGGCGACCGAAGAGTGCGACGGCATCGACAACGACTGCGACACCGACGTAGACGACGACGACGCCAACTTGGATGTCACCACCACGCTGGACTGGTACCCCGATGCCGATGCCGACGGCTACGGCGACCAAGCCGGCACAGCGACCGCCGCCTGCGACCTCAGCGGGTCGGGCTACTCCCTCGACAACACCGACTGCGACGACGCAACCGACACCGTCAGCCCGGGTTCCACCGAAGTGTGTGACGGCGTCGACAACGACTGCGACGCCCTGGTCGATGCCGCCGACAGCAGCGTCGATACGTCCACCTACGCCACGTTCTACGCGGACACCGATGGCGACGGCTACGGCGACGCCGGGACGTCCTCGTACACCTGCACCGCGCCCACCGGCTACGTCTCGACCAACACCGACTGCGACGACACCGACAGCGCCGTGCATCCGGGAGCCACCGAGATTTGTGACGCCCTCTCCACCGACGAAGATTGCGATGGCCTCGTCGAAGACGCCGACCCGAGTCTCGACCGCTCCACCATGATGCGGGTCTACCGCGACAGCGACGGCGATGGCTATGGCACCGGCGCCGCACTGCAGTTCTGCGCCCTCCAGTCCGGCTACGCCGCCGTGAACGGCGACTGCAGCGACAGCAACGCCGCCGCGAACCCCGGCGCTACAGAGGTCTGCGACCTCGTCGACAACGACTGCGACGGGAAAATCGACATGGCCGACACTTCGCTCGACGTCTCGACGATGTCGACGTGGTACCGCGACGCCGACAACGACACCTACGGCGACAGCGCCACCAGCGTGGTGTCGTGCGGAGGCGTAGGCTACACGGCCGATTCGACCGACTGCGACGACAGCAACCGCAACATCCACCCGGGCGCAGCGGAAATCTGCGACTCCAAAGACAACGACTGCGACGGTCTTACCGACGACGCTGACACCGATGTTTCCCCGACTTCTGGCACACGGCTCTACGCCGACACAGACGGCGATAACTACGGCGACTCCACCGTAAGCGCGATTTATTGCACGGCGCCGACCGGGTGGATTCTCAATAGCAGCGATTGCGACGACAACGACGCCACCATCAACCCCGGCGCAGCGGAGGTCTGCGACCTCGTCGACAACGACTGCGACTCCCGGATTGACGAGGCCGACCCCAGCCTGTCGCGCTCTTTGCTCGCCCGCTTCTACAATGACGCCGACGGCGATGGATACGGCGACTCCGCCTTCCCCATCGACGCCTGCTTCTTGCCGGCCGGAGCCGCCAGCGCGAGCACCGACTGCGACGATATGGACGACACGGTCTACCCAGGCGCCCGCGAGGTCTGCAATATTGTCGACGACGACTGCGACGGCGCCATCGATGAGTCCTTGCTCGACAACAACCTTGACGGCACGACCCCCAGCGTGCTGTCCTTCAACGGTGTCGCGTCCCATAGCTTCTATAGCACCGATGGATACGCCCACTTGACCAGCAACACCGCCTACGAAGCAGGCACCGTCTTCCTCACCGAGCAGGTCGATGCCGCCGAGTTCTACGCATCCTTCGAGATGTACCTCGGCGACAACAGCGCAGGCGGCGACGGGGTCGCGTTCTTCTTCGTCGAAGACACCGACTACACCTGGGTCAACGGCTATGGCGACAGCTTCGGCGGCGACGGTTTGACCGGCTATGCCGTCGTCTTCGACACCTACCAGAATGTCGGCGACCCCACGAGCGCATCGGGCAACTTCGTCGGCCTCTACGAGCTGGACCCGTCCGCAGGCTACACCCTCCTCGATTCGGATGTCACCATCAGCAATCTCGAAGACAACAACACCCACACGGTCTCTGTGCTCGTCATCGAAGGCGATGTCGAAGTGACGGTGGACGGTGTGTTGGTGCTGTCCACGGCCATTTCCGGCTACACCATGACCGACGCGATGCTCGGCTGGGGCGGCGGGACCGGCGGCGCGGCAAACTACCAAAACATCGACGACCCCTATGTGGGCTGTGAACCCGCCCCATGATGCCGATTACACCCACATGCCTCGTCGCGTGCTTGTTTGTGGCCGCCGAGGCCCCCGCCGTGGTGGTGTTGCCCGACCATACCATCGCGGGCACGGTCACCATTCAGGCCTCTCCCGACACGGTTCGCGCCTTGGTGGGGGACCCCGTGCGCGTTGCCGGCATCGACAACACGGGTGTCCGCGTATCCGTGGCTCCCGCCGATGGTGCCTGCCAGACCGTCACGTCAGCGGTCACCCACCCCATCGCCAGCGTTCGCTACACCACCCGCCAGTGCCCCACGGCAGACGGCTTTCTGGCGACCTTGGTCACAAGTGAGCAACTCAAGGTGTTCTCCGCACGCTGGAGCGTGCAAGCCGCCGGCCCACACACCCTCCTCCGCTACGAGCTAAAGACCGTGCCTTCGTTTCCGGTGCCGCAGTTCGTCATCGAAGGACAAAGCAAGAGCGCCGTGGCTGGGCTTCTTTCACGCATCCAAGGGTATTTGGAAGGCCCGACGGGCGGAAACTGAATCACCATTCAGTTTGCGATTTTCGTCGCGGGCGCCCTATCGAGATTGCCGACAGATGCGCTCTTCAGGATCTACTTCTACCTGAAGGCCGCCGTCAGAGAGGTCCACGATACAACTGACGGATTCGCCCCGCCGGCTGGCCTCCACCCGATGCGAACCCACCGACAAGCCGCTGGCGACCACGGGCACCTCCCCGAAGCTGCGGCCATCAATGCGCACCGTCAACTCACGCCGCTTCCGCTTTTTGTCGGACGTGGCGTCCACGCGCAGTGTTGCTTTTGGCGGAGCAGCGGGCTCCTCCTTCACTTCGGGAGGTGGCGGGGGAGCCGGACGCGGCGCCGGTGCCGCGCGAGGCGCCGCCGACCGCACGGGCTCCGTGCGCTCCACCTCCACGGGCGGTAGCGTGAGAACCCAGCCGTCGCCCGTTTCCGGTGCGGAATCGGTCTCCCACTCCCACCAAACCGTGCCGCTCGAGGGGTCCAATGCAACGCAGGACATCGGCAGCACAAATGTCGGCGACTTCCAAACCTCAGCAGGCAACAAGGCCGCCATTGTGGGCTCGGCCAAATCGGTGCCCGTACACTCGAGGTGTACTGCTTGTCCCGTTCCATTTGTGAGCGTGACGGTGGTCTCAAGTGGTTTCGGAGGTGCGGCCGGCTGCGAAGTGTCCGCTGCCTCGACAACCGCGGGGCCGGTCGAAGTAGGCGCCAACGCAGCGGGATTTGCCGCCGTCCACAGCACCACCCCAACGACCAACGCCAGCGCGGCCAAACCGCTCACCGCGCCGAGCGCCGCGAATACCCAAACCGACACCGGTTTGCCGTGCGGCGATGGGCCCGCCGCCTCTACCGTGTCCGGGGGAGGGTCTATCGGGGGGACATTCGGTGCCAGCGGAGGCGCCACCGCAGGAGGTGCATTCACCTCCTCAACCGATGGTGCCGTTTCTTCGGCTCCAGGAGCCGCCCTAACCTCCGCGAAGGTCACCGGAGGGGGAGGAAGAAGGGGCGAGAGCAACGGGGGCGGAGCGGGCGTTACGGGCGCTTCTGGAGGGGGCTCCCATACGGGTGGGGGAACCGCCGGGGCCTCCAACTCCATTTGCGGCAGCGTCGCATCGTCGGGGGGAGGCGAAACGGGCGCTGTACGTCGGGCCGGGAGAGGGACCCCGCGCACGAGAGGCTCCGGTCCCGTCGCGGTTCCCGGTGCGACCAAATACAGACCTGGAGTGGCGGAGAGCGCCAACGCCTGCAAGCGCTGCTGCACCAGACCGAGGGACGGTCGACGAGCAGGCGCAGGGCGCAAACAATCGGCAATCACCGCGGCCAAGCGCGCATCCGGCACCGCCGAGAGCGCGACCTCCCGTGGCCCATGGACGAGGCCACCCGAGAGCGCCGCCAGCAGCGTGAGCCCGAGGGCATAGACGTCGGCCGGGGCGTCTGCGCTGCCCCCTTGCTGGAGCTCCGGCGCCATCCAGTCCCAGGCGTCGGGCGACACCGCTGCCGCGCCAGGGACCAACGGGAGCCCCACGAGGCGCGCCCCTTGCGCGGTCAGCACCACACTCGACGGCTTTACGCGGCCATGAAACAGGCGCCGGTCGTGGAGGTGCAGCAGCGCGGCGGTGAGGTCGAGTCCCAGTTGGCGCACGACGGCCGGTGCAAGCACCCCGCGCGATAAGGCGGCAGACAGGGTCTCGCCCGCGAGGGCCTCCATCATGACAATCGCGCGACCATCCGCTTTTCGAAGGTCAAACAAGGTTACGAGGCCCGGATGGCGCACCGCATCGTACCGATGAAACGCGGCAACCGTCTGGTCCCACGCGTCTTGAGAAAACAGCGGCGCTACCTTGACGGCGACCTTGCGGCCCGTGGACTCGGAGACACCCAAGAACACCGCGCTCCAGAGCCCCTCCCCCAGCAAAGAGACCAGCCGATACCCTTCTACCGTCCGTCGAATCCAAGGTTCAGCCATCGGAATTCCCATCGTTATGGGACAAGTGGCGGCACCTCTCGCCCTTTGCGCAACGCGCTGCTTTGTCGAAACGCCGTTCCGTCACCATGCGCTTGCACCAAACGTGATGGTCGCTAGACCGGCATCCGTTCCACCGTCGTCTTCGCCCGGCGTGCCGACCAAGACGTCGTGTAGACCGTCGCCATTGAAGTCGAAGTGCCCATCAACCGACCAACCCGCGCTGTCGTTGGAGGTTGGCGCGAACAAGCGCGCATAAAGGTCCGACCGCGGGACGCTACCGGTGGGAATGGGCCCCAGCGCGACGTAAGCCGCACCCGCGTCGACGGCGCCCCAGTCATCGCCCGCGCCACCCATCACGAGGTCGAGCGCGCCGTCGCCATTGATATCGCCTGCACCCGCGACGCTGCGCCCCAAGTAGTCGAGGCCCGAATCGCCGTAAAACTTTGTGTCCGCGCCCGACAACGAGCGTGTCCCGACCGGAATCGGCCCGTTCCAAACGTATGCTGCGCCATTGCCGGAGGAAACGCTGTCTTCCCCGTCGGCGCCGATAAAGATGTCGTCATAGCCATCGGCGTCGAGGTCGCCTGGCCCGGCGACACCGCGCCCCGCGAAGTGGTTGGCCCCTTCGCCGTATAGCTGGGCGTCGGCGTAGCGAAGGTCCACCCAGCCCCCGGTTGTGGGCCCAAGCACGAGGTATACGGAGCCCGACGCATTTCCGCCGGAGTCCTCGGGCGGCGCCGAAATCAGAACATCCGAAAAGCCGTCCCCGTCCACATCTCCCGCGCCCGCAAGGTTGCGTCCGGCTTGATCGTCACTTCGCTCTCCCGACCACCACACCGACGCCACTTGGTCTACATCCGCAGAGACGATGCCGTCGCCCATCACGAGGTACGCCATGCCCGCGTTCGATGCGCCAGTGTCTTCGTTGTAGGCTCCCACCAATATGTCCGAAAGGCCGTCGCCGTCCCAGTCTCCGACGGTCGCCACCGACACGCCGGCATAGTCACCGGCGCCACCACCCAACAACACCACATCGGCGCCATCGAGGTCGATATCGCCCGTCACCGGCCCATAGACCAAGTACGCGACCCCTGCGTCGCTGCCGCCATCGTCGGCGTACAAGGCACCCACGAGCACGTCATCAAAGCCATCGCCGTTGACATCCCCCGCGCGTCCCACCGCCGCTCCTGCGTTGTCGCCGCTGTGAATGCCGATGAGACGTGCATTTGCCGCTGAGAGGTCGAGAGTCCCGGTCACACCGCCATATACGACATACGCTGTGCCCGCATCGACCGCATGAATGTCGTCATAGGGGGCACCCACAACTACATCATCGAGGCCATCGCCATTGACGTCGCCAGCCCAGCGAACCATCGTACCGGCCGCATCCTGGGCCGATTCGCCAATGAGCCGGACATCGGTAGTGGCGAGCGGAATGTTCAAGATACACGGAAGGTCGGCGCCATCGCAGTCGTCGTCGACTCCATCCCCGCACGTTTCGGTCGCCGTCGGCGAAATAGCAGCGTCCCCGTCGTCGCAATCGTCGCCCATACGGATAAACCCGCTGGGCTGCGTACACGCGTAGACACCGCCGAGCGGGTCGCCGAACCCGTCGCTGTCGAGGTCGGGGTAATACGCGACGGCATCAACCGCGTCACTCTCGTCGATAGTGCCGTCGCAGTCATCGTCTTCACCGTCGCAATACTCATCCGCGCCCGGATACACTTGGTCATCGGTGTCGTCGCAGTCGGTGTTGTCCGCGACATACCCGACCGGTGGCGTACACGTCGCGAACGATGCGCCAGGGTCGCCGTAGCCGTCGCCGTCACCGTCGTAATAATACTCACACGGCTTCACCCGCAGCGTGACCAGCCCCGTTCGGGACATACCATCGGAGTCGATGACGGTCAGGCGCACTTCATGGTCGCCAACGGAAAGCGCCGCCGACGCCGAAACAGCGCCCGACGAATCCGGCGCGCTGGTGCCAAACTCGCCATCGAGGCTGCTCGTCCAGGACACAGAGAGGGTGTCCGCCGCATCTTCGCGGTCGGTCGCCGTCGCCGAAAACCGCACGGTATCGCCATCATTGACCTCGCTACCCGACGACGGCGACGTAATCCGCACCGTTGGGGGAGAGGCGACGCGAATCACGCGCGTGGCCGTACACACGGCGTCCGCGTCGTCGGTGACGGTGAGGGTCAAGGTGTGGGTGCCGGGGTCCAGCCCCTCCACACCCAAGGTGATGCGCCCCGCGGTATCGGGAACGGTGGCGCCCAAGTCGCCGGCAACATTGCTCGAAAACTGCGCAGAAAGCCCCGCGGGGCCTACGTCCAAATCGTCGGCGGAGCCTTCGAGCAGCAAGACTTCGCCTTCTTCCACCACCGCGCCTTCGACCGGTGCATCGAAGGAGCAAGATGGCGGCGAGTTTGGACCGCCGACCGTTACGTAAACGCTGTCATTGTCTGTGTTTTCATTTGGGTCGGAGGCCAAGAGCGTAACAATATGGGCGCCTTCGACCAAATAGACTTCGCTATCCACATATCCATAGGAATTCGGCGGGTCGACGGTGAGCGCGCCCATCAGGTTGCTTTCCCAGGTGACCGTCAGCTCGTCGGGGTCGCTCTCGGGGTCTGACACTTCCGCCGTGAATCGAATGGGGACATCCGCGTAATAGCGGCGGCCTTCGACGGGCGAGGTAATCGCGACGGACGGGGGGTTGGTGGGCAGGACATCCACCGTGACCTTCGCGATATTCGTCGCACCACGGGTGTCTTGCACCAAGAGGGCCACCTCGCCCGTGTCATCCGATGCCAAGGAGAACGCGCAGCTGGTGGTTCCGTCGGCCACCGCAGGCTGCTCGGGGCAAATGACCGCGCCACCCGCAGTCCAAGTAACGAGGAGCTGGTCGTAGTCGTCCTCCGCGTCGGACACTACACCTTTGTAGGTGACCTCGACACCATCCAACACGGGGTCGCCATCGACATGGCTGACAATCCGCACGTCGGGATCCGAGTTTGAGACGGTGATGGTGGTGTCTTTTTCGCCACATGCCGCCAAAAAGCCCAACCACCACGGCGACCACAACGCGAATTGTCTGTACGGACGGCCCACCATCACAACTCCAAACCGGCAACTTCACCAGTATCCGACACCACCGGCTGCCAACGCAATGGTAGCCTGTCTGACCCTACCTGGAGCGTGTATGCATCGGGTCATTGTTTCCCCTCGGCCACCCGTCCCGTTTCACCCGGTCCTGATGTTTCCCGAAACAGTCGTGCTGATGGACCTTTCGGGTGAATGGCATCCCGCCGAATCTCCCTGGTCGATCGGAAGGTACGGTGAAGACCGCGGCATCTACACGCAACCGCTGTTTCAAGGCGGGCCGGCACCCCGCACCCTGCACTTGGGCCTCGACTTGGGCGGCCCAGTGGGCGTTGCCGTTCATGCGGTGACCGCGGGCATCGTGCGGTACGCCGGCGTGCAAGAGGCGGCGGGCGATTATGGCGGTGTCCTTGTGACGGAGCACATCATCGACGGCGCGCCGATGTACGCGCTGTGGGGGCACCTCGCCCATCACAGCCTGCGGATTTCCCGCGTAGGACGGACCTTCAGCACAGGCGACGTGCTCGGTTGGCTCGGCGATGAAACCGAAAACGGAGGCTGGCCCCCGCATCTTCACTTCCAGCTGTCCCACGAAGACCCCGGCGGTCCCGATATGCCTGGCGCATGTAGCAAAATGGACGCGGAACGATTGATGAAACGCCATCCATCCCCTTCCCCTTGGGTCGGACTTGCTTCCGCGGACGGCGACGCGCCCTACCCATTGCAAGTGTTGCCGCATTTTCGGTAGACTTCCCCCTTCATCGCGGCTAAACCCACGCCACCCCGGATGGCGAGCGCCGGGGGGGGGAATCGTCGTCAGGCACGATTCGACGCACTGGAGACCACATGGCGGGACAGCGCATTCTTCGAGCAGAGTGGGAACGTGTTCTGGGCACTGTGGGCGATACCCCCCGCATGCAGCGCGCGGCACGCCACTTGCCCGAGCGCCCCGCGTGGATTTTGCGGGCGATGGACGCCCTCGACGATGGTGACGCCGCCACCGTAGAGCGCACGATTCTGGCGGCGGAAGCGGCGGGCCAATGTGACATCGCCGCTATTCTTCGAATGTGTCTCGCGGGCACCCACTGCGCGCCTCCCGACACCATACGCGAAGAAACGCTACAATGCCGCCTTGACCGCCATTCGAACGAACCTGTCGGGGAGCTGCTTGCGACCTTGGCCGCGCGACTTCGGCAAAAACCCCTCGCCGCTGGTCCTCCGCCGGTCCCACGGCCAAGCCCTGAATTTCAGCGGATTCTCGACCTTCTGGCCGACCATTCTACGATGGATACGCCGGACTGCAGGTCCCCCCGTTGGTTCGACGCGCACCCGTTGGTGCAGCACCTCGAAGCTGTGTTGCGCGACGAGGCCGACCTATCCACGCAGCGGGACGACATCGAGGCCCACCTCCAGAGCTTGCCACGCACGACCCGCTTAGAATGGCTCGGTCGCCTCTTGCGATATCTGGATGTCGAAATCCACAATGGTGAATTCACCTCCTTGGTCGACATCACCTACCTCGCGCATCGGCTCGCGTACGAGCTCCCCCGTCTGCGCGATTTGGCGACACAGCTCGGCGCATTGCTCGTGCGCCTGCAATGGGTCGAGCGACCAGACCGCTTGACGCTGCATCAAACCATCGCGCTCGCGACGATTTGGTCCACGCTGCCGACCACAGCCAAGTACACGGTCGCAGACACGTTCTTCACCGACTTTGTTTTTGAAATCACCGACGACACCCTCTCCGACGCCACGGGCACCGAGTTGCTGCGATGGTACTGGGCGTTGGAGCCCGACCTCAAAAAAGCCATGGTGGCAGTGTTGTCGGTCCCTCACCGTTGGATGCAGGCGGCCCTCGAAACCAACCTCGACGAAACCGACATGCCCGTCCTCCGAAGGCGCGTCTTTCGAAGCATCCACGCAATCATCGTCGAGAAACCCACAAGCGCCATCCGCGAGACGCTGCAGCTGATTTCCGAAGGCCACCACGACGAGGCAAAGCACATCGCAACCGTTTGGGTCAACCACGCCGAGCTATTGCCTGCGTTGCCAGACTCCCTCACCCAGCCCCTCTTCGACGCATTGGCAACCATGCCCATCGATGGCGCATTTGCAGCGATGCTCGCGAAAATGATGCACGTTGCGCCCGGCTGTCCGACTCCCAACGCCTTGCAGACACTTCGGGCTGTCGCCGCACAACCGCCACCCACCGCCGACGATTGGGCAAAGTGGGTCGGCCTGCGCGTCGTTCTGGGTGACGAGGAGGGAGCATCGGCGCTCTACAACGAAAAGCAGGACGTTTCGGACGCGGACTCCGAGCCCCTGGTGGCAAACATGCTCCGTGCGGTGAGCGTCTACCACATATTTAGCCCCACCCCGCCCGACTTCTTGGCGACACTGTTTGCCCCGTTGGTGCAGCGCCTCGCGCGCCTACCCACGTCCGAGACGTACGCCATCCTTGAGGAAGCGTGGACGAAAACCATTCCACGTGCACTGTTTACGTTTTGGTGTATCGACTTTCTCGATGACGACGCCCGTCAACCAGAGCTTTACCTGCGCCTCTACGCATTCGAACACGCAAAGCGAAAAGACAAGAGTCGGCAAATCCTCCTGCCGCCGCGGAAGGCAGAATTTCAGCCTACTCCAGCACCCAAGGTGCGCGACGCCGACGACATGCGCGGAACGCTGTCCCAGCTGCGGACACCCTGGGCCTGAACCGAGCCACCGATTCCGGAGACCTTATGGCCAAAGCGAAAAAGAGCAGCCGAAGTGCCCCCAAGAAGCCGGCTGGACGCACCAAGCACTCCAACCCGGAAGACGATGAAGACATTCAGCTTCATCCGCCGCGCGCCGACCGCCTCCACCCATCGGTGTGGGTCAATCCACGCGGTCGAATCTCCAGGACACCGCCCGAAGAGTCTCCCGAGACGCCCATGGATTGGCGGGAGAGGGCCTTTGGTGAGCTGGCCGTCCCATCGGCCGACGCCTGGGGAATTCCCACCGCGCGCAAACGGGTAAGTCCAGAAGCGCGATGCGCCGGAAAGCGGGCTCTGGCCGCTTTGGTCGAAGAGCTGCTCGATGAAAGCCCGGAATAGCGGCCGAGCGCCCTCCGGGGTCCACTGAATCGCCATTCAGTTCGCGACTTCGCCGTAGTCATCGGCCATTAGGCTTCGGCGGGCGGCAATACTGCGTCGAACATCGCGACCAGCGTGCCGTCCCCCGCAGCCATTGCGGCGGTGCGACCTGCGCGGTGAACGGCATGCCATTGGTCACTGCCGGTCGCGCGCAGCGTCCCCGAGTAATCGAGGGCCACCTGGGCGCGCGCGACCGCTCCCGCTTCGTCGACCTCCTCCCAGGCGCCTGCGAGGTGTTGCAGGGCGCCTGCGACGTCCCCCCGCAAGTGGGAAATCAGGCCAAGTGCCGCCCGCACCAAGGCCCGCCGCTCCGCATCGGCCAACGTCTCGGGTGCAGGCAAAAATCGCTGAAAGTTCTCCGCAACCTCGGCCACCGCTTGCACCACATCTGCGTCGGCGGCACACCGGTGCCGAACGACCATGAGTACGCGCAAGCCAGGCAACGTGCGCCCATCCGCCACGAGGACGGGCCCGAGCAACATGCCCACCATCGCCGTATTCTGCGCGTTGCCCGACCGCTCCGCATCGACCCAAGCGGGCGCCAAAATCGCGGCAGCGCGCTCGGGCTCCCCGACGCTCATCCGAATCTCTGCCAAGAGACAGCGCGCGGCCAGTTGCGCGCCCGGCGATGCAGAAGCGTCTGCCAGTTGCGCTTCACAGAGTCGCATGGCTTCATCGGCGTCACCCGCTTGTACGCGCCGACGCGCACGTTCGAGCAGGGTGCCGCTGTCGTCGGCGTCGGGCTCAGGAGGCGGCGCGATACTGTCGAACTCCCGCGCAAGTTCACTGTCCCCAGCCAAAGCCGCCGCCATTCGGGCGCTCTCGCGGACGGTATGCCATTCGGGATGGCCGTCGGCGACCAAACGATGCACCCAATCAAAGCCGACCTCAGCCCGAACGTGGGCTTCGGCGTCGGCCGCGGCTTCCCACGCCGCCCGCAGCGAAGTGCGCATTTCCGGGAGGTTGCCCGTGGCCCGATGTGCCAAGCCACGGAAATGTGCGCGCACCGCCCGAGACTCTGCTGTAGGGGCATCGGCGGAGGAAGGAATACGTTGGAGGAGCTCGTTGCCGAGGTCCGCAGCGGCAGCGAGGAAGCTCTGCTGTCCTGCAAGCTCGGCGTAAGAGCGGGCCTGAACGAGCACGCGCAGGCCGTGCAGTGCGCGGTCCGCAGCCACCAGCGCTTGCACGAGCCCCAAGCCCACCAATGCCGCGGGCCCCGGATCTGCGACACGTCGGGCACGTTCCCATGCCGGAATGAGGACATCCAGCGCACCGTCGATGTCGTTGGCCATCACCAACAAGCGACCCAGCAGAGTCGCGACCTGCGCTTGCTCATGGGGTGCGGCGCGCGCGGAGAGGGCCTGGAGCACGGCGATTGCCGCGTCATTCTGCCCACTTTGGACAAGGCGCAGGGCTTCAGACAAGGAAGGAGATTGCATCGGACGTCCCCGAGAAAAAACGCACGCTATCCCGCGGCCCGCGCGACGTGGCCAAAGAATCGCGGTGCATGGGCGATTGCGACTGCCGCTAACGTTCGAGGCCGCCCCGCGGGCCAAAATCGGTGACGTCATCGAAGGTCACGGCGCGGGCCGGCCCATCCACCCGCCGGTTTCGACGGCGAAACCACGCTGCCAGCCGCATCCAGAGGCGGGTCCAGTAACTTTGCGCCCACACCGCCTCTCCGCGCGCAAGGGCCGCGAGGGCGCCGTCTACCAGCGCATACAGACGAAGGGCATCGCCGTGTGGAGGAGAAACAACCAAAACCGATATGCCATGAGGCTTCAGCTCTTCATGGAGCACTTCGCCGAACTGTCGAACAAACGCCTCGGCGCCCGCTTGCAGTGCGGGGGATGCTTGGGCGCGAAGGTCGGGGTCGGCAGTCAACAAGATAAAACCACCGCGCCCCTTTCGCGCAAGGCGCCCAGCAAGCGCACTCACAAGCTCTACCAAACCCCGGCAGGCAAAATCGGGAACCCAAGGGCGCTCGCTTTCGCGCATCGACAAAAACGGTCCCGAGACCGGCGCTTCCGGCACAAACACGGTGAGGAAGAGGTCGCGACGACGCTCGCCGAGCGCATCTCGAAGCGCAATGCCGAAGTCACGGCGACCGGGACTCAGCACTACTTCTTGCACGTCGCCGCCGTCTTTGCGGAGCTTTGCACCAACCTCCGCGAGGCCATCGCCGTCGCTGTCGACCAAAACGACCGCACGGCCTGCCGCCGCGAGGCGCGCTGCAAAGGCGGCACCGACCGCGCTCGCTCCACCCACAATCAAGACCCGCGGCCCATAGGCATCGAGAGCGGGGGGAAGGGGGCTGGTCGAGGGCGTCGACACGATGGGCTCCGCGGATTGTGCAGCGAGGAAACCACCCACAACGGTCCGTGGAGTGCCGCACACCTGCGCGTCCTATTCTCGCGAGGCCGGGGGCGCACGGGTGCGCGCGTTGCACTGCCCGTACAAGCGCCGAGGATGACAAACCGGGACATGTCTGGCGTCACCGGGGTGCATACAAAACGCGCCGAAACCGCACCTCTGCCGATTCAGCGCGGCGCGCTATTCCCCACTTCGTGGAATACGCGGCCCTCCGGAGGGTCTTCGTTCTCCCCCCCCTACGGAAAAGCGCGGACGCGTCCACGACCTCTTCTTCTGCGATGCGGGAAAAAAAAGAGCCGCGTGAGGGGGAACACCCTCACGCAGCATCATTTTTTGCCCAAATGAAACCGCGCCCTTTGCTCAGTCCCAGAGATTGAGGATGGTCATGAGCAACGCGGTCACAACTTCGTAGGGATCGGCGTTTGCTGCGGGCCGACGGTCTTCGAGGTAGCCGCAGCCATCGGTCGCGACAAGCCGCGGAATACGAATCGAAGAAGTGCGGTCGGCGATACCATACCGGAACTCGCGGTAAGAGCAGGTCTCGTGGTGACCGGTCAATCGGGCCTCGTTGCCCGCGCCGTAAAAGCGGAGGTGGTCGTCGTGGCGACGGCCCAACGCTTCACAGGCTGCGAAAATCACTTGGTCGCCGCCGGGGGCGCGCATTGCGGCGGTTGAGAAGTTGGTGTGCATACCAGCGCCGTTCCAGTCGCCCGGAACGGGCTTGGGGTCGAGCGTCGCGGAGATGCCGTAGTTCTCGCCCACCCGGTAGAGCAACCAACGGGCCAACCACAAGTGGTCCGAGGCTTTGAGGGGGTCGACGCCCGGACCGCCGCACTGGAACTCCCATTGCCCCGGCATGACTTCGGCGTTGATGCCTGTCAGCTCGATTCCTGCCTGGAGACAAACTTTCAGGTGCTCTTCTACGACGGGGCGCCCGTACACTTCGTCCGAGCCAACGCCGCAATAATAGGGACCCTGCGCAGCGGGAAAGCGGCGCTCGTCGGGGAAACCGAGGGGGCGGCTTCCGCGGAAGAAGGTGTATTCCTGTTCGTAGGCCACCCAGGAATCGGAGGCCGCGCCGCCCGCTTCCATGACCCGGCGCAAATGTGCGCGCCGGTTGGACTTGTGTGCGGTGCCATCGGGATTGTAGACTTCGCAAAGCACCAAGTACGCGCCTTCCCCGCGAACCGGGTCGATGACGAAGGTGACGGGCTTGAGGATGCAGTCCGAGTCCCGTCCTTCAGCCTGGGCCGTGCTCGAGCCGTCAAAGGCCCAGGTCGGAAAGCTGTCGAGGTCGACCGGGCCTTCAAATCCAGGAATGACCTTGGTTTTGGAGCGAACATGCGAAGTAGGACGGGTTCCGTCAACCCAGATGTATTCAGCGATGAGGTTCATGGTGGACCTTTCGATTGGATAGGAAGACAAACGGAGCAGCGACGCTCCGAATCGCGCACCCCTTAGCAAGTTCCGTGCCAACACGAGAACTCCGTAGAACCGTCCTACAACCTACGAAAATGTAGGAAATAAACAAGCAACCCTACCGAAATGTAGGATAATATCCAGCGTCCTGACCAAGCGCGTCAAAATACCGATAATCAGAAGCTCGTCTTCGCAGCCACACCACAACACCCCTCCCACAATCCTACATTTTTGTAGCCCCATCGCCGATGCCTACACCCGCGAGCCCCAAAGACCAGCTGCGCACCCTCGGCCTGATTGCCGACAAGGCCGCTGCAACCGACGACCTCGACACTCTTCTCGGCCCTGTGCTCCGCGATGTGGGATATGGGACGGGTCTCGAACGGGTATCGCTCGGGTTGCTCGACGCGGCGCGCACATCGGTCAGCCTCGTGGCGGCCCATGGCTTGACCCCCGCAGAAGTGAAGCGTGGTCGCTATGCTCTCGGCGAAGGGCTGCTGGGGCGCGCACTGCAAGCTGCCATCGAGCACGGCAACACCGCACCGGTCACGATCCCGAGCATTCGCCACCACCCCCACTTCCTCAACCGCACAGGCGCCCTAGAGCCGGGCGTCGACCGCGGCTTTGTGTGTGTTCCCTTGCTCCATCGCGGCACGCCCCTGGGCGCGTTGACCGCCTACCGACGCGCAATCGAGACCCATCGCTTGTCGGAGGACGCCTCGTTTCTCGCCGTCGTCGCTACTCTCTTGGTGCCTGCCGTCCTTCAGCAAGAACACGCGCGAACAGGCGACTCCCCGACCTTGCGTCCCCCGGACATCCTTGGCAGCTCACGTCCGATGCAGGCGGTCTTTTCGGCAATTCAGCAAGTCGCCGCAAGCCCCACGACTGTATTGGTCACCGGAGAAAGCGGAACCGGCAAGGAGCTGGTTGCAGAGTCGATTCACAAGCAGTCTGACCGCCGTGCGAGTCCGTTTGTTGCAGTGAACTGCGCCGCACTCCCCGATGGTGTGATTGAAAGTGAGCTATTCGGGCACGAACGGGGTGCGTTTACAGGAGCGGTGGCCCGAAGGAAGGGCCGCTTTGAGCTCGCGGACGGCGGCACGTTGTTCCTCGACGAAATTGGAGACTTGTCGCCAACCAATCAAATCAAGCTGCTGCGGGTTCTTCAGGAGAGGCAGTTCGAGCGACTTGGCGGGAACACCCCCGTACGCGTCGATGTGCGCGTCATTACCGCGACGAGCCGCGACCTCGAAAAGATGGTCGCAGACGGTCGATTTCGCGCCGACCTCTACTACCGCCTCAATGTCTTTCCGATTCATCTCCCGCCGCTGCGGGAACGTGTTGGCGACATCACGCTATTGGTGGACCACTTCGTCGACCGTTTCAACCAATCCCACGGCTGTAATATTCAGCGCGTGTCTACGTCCGTCATCGACATGCTCACGGCCTACCACTGGCCCGGAAACGTGCGCGAACTCGAGAACTGCATCGAGCGCGCGGTCGTCGTCTCGGGAGGGCCGGTCTTGGATGGACACCACCTCCCCCCTACCCTCCAAACCGCTGAGGCCACGAATACCCGCACTACGGGCACGCTGCGGCAACGCCTTGATGACGTCGAGCGGGCCATGATTTTGGACGCGCTCAAGTCAAGCCGCGGCAACCAACACCTCGCCGCAGAAGCGCTCGGCCTCACAGACCGGGTGATGGGCCTGCGGATTCAGCGGTACGCCATCGATCCACGCCGGTTCAAGCCCCACCGCGACGAAGAAACCAACGACCCAAGCTGACCCTTCGCGCCGCCCGAAGCCCGCCCACCAATCCCCTAAATTAGTCAATGGGGCGTGCCCGAAGGCCCCAATCGACGCCGGAGGGTACCACCGCGTACGCCCAAACAACACGCCAAGCGGGATTCCTGCAACATTTCGTCGCATTCCGGCCAAAGTCATGCCGCCCCAACGCAAAACGGCTAGCTGGCAGCGCCAAGCCCGGCACTCCACCTCCCACCCGGTACGCCTTGTATGTCTCGCACACGCGCTGTGCTTGCGGTGCTCTCCGACCCCGAGAGCCTTCCCGCTGTCCCTGGACTTGAACGGATTGCAGCCAGCCAGTTTTTGACCACCACAGGCGCACTCCCCGAGCGCGTTCCCGTGGTCAACCTTTGCCATGGCGGTGGGTACCTTTCCCTTGGCTGGTATGTGTCCCTATTGGCCGAAGCCCGCGGAGGAGTGCCCCTTCCCGAACCTGCGCTGCTGGAGGCGCGCCCTGACCGCCGCGGCCGCGACCGCGCGCTCCGCGAAGAAGGCGTTGACGTGCTCGACGTAGACGAGCTGGCACGGCGTGCACGCAAAAACGTCGAAGCTGGCGTGCCTTTGGGCGAAGGCCCCCTCGTCGCTGACTCGCCCGAGGCCACCGTATACCGCCCCGCACGCGCGGAAGAAATTCAGAAGGTTACGCTGCTCGCCGGACAGCTTGCCCCCGGAACGCCCGCGCTTCCAGGGTTGCGGGTCATGGGTCGCCGTGTGTTTGCTGCATGGCCCTTGCCGTTGTGCAGCCTGCACTTGGTTCGCGACGCCAGCCGTTGGCGCCTCATTGACCTTGAGCCGGTCGACGTTTCGGAGCTCGATACCGCAAGCCGCCGGGCGCTCGCCGAGGCCCTCGCTTCTACGCCCGCCGTTGCTCCCGAACCCCCCACCGGAACGCCCAGCCTCGCCGTCTTGTGGGACGCCTCCGACGCTTCGGTCGCATCTACCCCCGAAACACTCGAGCGCCTCGCCCGTGTGGGGCGCGAGCACGGGTTGCGTGTGGAGGTCCTCAATCCCGACGACCTCGAACGCCTGGGCGACCACGACGCTCTGTTCATCCGTACCCTCACGGGCGTCGACCAACCTGCGTGGCGGTTCGCAAACCGCGCCGAAGCCCTGGGAATGCCGGTCATCGACTCTCCCACGGCGATTGTCCGCTGCGGCAACAAAGTGTACCTCCACGAGCTCCTGTCGCGGGCAGGACTCGCTACGCCGGCCACCATCGTCTTCGGGCACGAAGCGTCTTGGGCGTCCTTGTCGGGCACCTTGGGCGCGCCATTGGTGGTGAAGGTGCCCGATGGCTCGTTCTCGAGCGCAGTGTTCCGTGTCACGGACGAAGCGGATTTCAACACCCGCATCCCTCCGCTGCTAGAGCGGTCGCCCCTGCTGGTCGCCCAAACCTGGATGCCCACCGACTTCGACTGGCGCATTGGTGTGCTCGACCGACGCATTCTCTTCGCAGCGCGGTACCACATGGTGCCCGGGCATTGGCAAATCCGCGCCCTGCAAGGCCGCTCCGTGCGATTTGGCCGCGTCGAAGCCGTTCCCCGCGACCAAGTCCCTTCGGCCGTTCGTCGTTTGAGCCTCGCGGCTGCCAATCTCCTTGGTGACGGGCTCTTCGGCGTGGACCTCAAGGTCGGGCCAGATGGTCAGCCGGTGGTGATTGAGGTCAACGACAATCCAAATCTAGAGCTTGGCTACGAAGACGCCGCAGACGGCGACATTATCTACGCCGACATCGTTCGGTGGTACAAGAGGAGGCTCGGCGTGCCCCGTCCACGACCCGTTCCACGCGCCGGCTCCCAAGCCACCGTGCCCCCGTTGCGCCGCCCCATCGGACGCGCCGCCAAGCCCCCGGAGCGACCCTACAAGGCCTGGGAGGTCGTGGGCCTCGAACTCGAGTATCCCGTCGTCGACCGCGACCTCAACGTCCTGCACGTCGCAGAAGGCGCGCTCTCCGCGTTGGGGGGGCGCCCTTGCTCCGACGTAGAGTTGGGACGGGTAGGCGTCTCCAATGAGCTGTTCAAGCATGTTCTCGAACTAAAGAACATCTTGCCCCACAAGTCGTTGCGTCGGGCAGAAGATGACCTCGTCGAAGGCGTGCGGCGCGTGAACCTGCTGCTGGGCGAACGCTTTCGCGGGCGCCTATTGCCGGGCGGTATGCACCCGTGGATGCGCCCCACCGACGCACGCATCTGGAACCGCTCGAATCGCCGCATCTACGATACATACGCGCGGTTGTTCGAGGTCCACACCCACGGCTGGGCCAACGTACAAGCGGTTCACGTCAACCTTCCGGCAGGCACTCCCGAAGAGTCCGTCGCGATGCTCAATGCGGCGCGCCACCTTGTTCCATATTTGCCAGCGATTGCTGCTTCTTCGCCGCTCGTCGAAGGCGAGTTGACAGGAAAGGTCGACAATCGGGTCGCATGGCTCCTCGAACACCAAGCGCGCTTGCCGGAGAGTATGGCGCGCTTGGTGCCCGAGCCCCTGGTTCGCTTCTCGGATTACAAGCGCGACATTCTCGGTCCGATGTACGCCGCCGTAGACCGTCTTCCCGACGCCCAAGCCTTGCGCGCGGAGTTCCTCAATGCGCGGGGCGCGGTGTTCAAGATGAGCCGGGCGTCGATGGAAGTTCGCATCCTGGACGTCCAGGAGTGCGTCTTGGCGGACGTTTCGATTGCCTGGTACGTTCGCCGTGCCCTTCGGTGGCTCTCGCGAAACGTAGCGGTACCGGCAGACCAACGCGTCCTGGAGGCCGACCTTCTCGCGACCGCAACCCACGGCTCCCGCGCGATGGTTTTGGCCCCGCACTTGCCCCTCGACCCCCATCGAGACGCACAGGGTCGCGTCGAGGCACGCGCGGTTCACCAGTTCTTGCTGTCACGAATGGGAGGTCGCCTCCCCGCCGAAGAGCAGCGTTACGCCGATGTAATGGCCACCATCATCGCGAATGGCAGTCTCGCCGAGCGCTTATTGGCGCGCTTGCAACCCGTCGCAGACCGACCCGCCTCCGCCGACAATGAATTCACCGAGTTGGCGCGTCGCTTGTGGATTGAGCTTGCCGACTGCTTGGTGGAAAATCGCTTGTGGACCGGTCGAACCGCCGCGGACCAAACCGTGACGCCGTCGCGCACAGACAACAACGTCTCCGGCGACTGAATCGTCATTCAGTGCTGCCTCACGGGTGAATCTGCGTTGGAGACAGCCACGGAGTCCGCCACCAATGCGCGCAATACATTGGGAGACGGCGGCTTGGCTACCCAGCCCACACGGTCGAGCAAGACAGCGTGCTCGTCCGTAGCCGGGCCTGCCGTCAAAAAGCGTGTGCGCCCGCGCACTTCGGGGGGCATCACTGCCCATACATCGGCCCCGGACATGCCGGGCATCGCAAGGTCGAGCAGCACGAGGTCGTAATTGTTGTCGCGTGTGTAGCGAAGCGCTTCGGCTCCCGACGCTGCGAGGTCCACGTCTGCATCGGCAGACAGCAAGCGCGCCGTAGAACGCAAAATGGCGACTTCGTCATCGACAATGAGTACACGCGCCCGCCGAACGACCGGAATAAACGCTTCTGTGGGCACTTCCGCACTCGATGGCTCGCAGGCCAACGCGGGCAGGTCCAAAATAAACACCGCACCGCTTCCGGGTGACGAATCGACCAGGATTTGCCCGCCATGCTGCTGGGCAATGCGCCAACTTACGGCGAGCCCAAGCCCCGTGCCTTTTCCCGATGGCTTGGTTGTAAAGAATGGCGCAAAAATATGTTGCCGGGTTTCTTGGTCCATGCCGCGCCCATCGTCGGACACGACAATCTGGTGGCGTCCGTCTACTTCGCAGGTGCGAACGGTCACCGTTCCTCCCGGCTGGATAGCGTCTCGCGCGTTCATCATCAGGTTGACCACGACTTGCTGAAGACGGCCGCGGTCAATCAGAATCGGCGGGAGGCCCCCCGGCAGGTATACCAAGCGACCATGGCGACGAATCTCTGGCCCCAACAACTTGACCGCCTCGTCGACAACATCGTCCAGGCTGCACGGGCCCGCCACCATTCGGTCGATGCGCGAATAGTCGGAGAGCTCGCGGGTGATGCGCGTAATCCGTTGTACGCCTTCGATACAGTCCGCCAAAAGCTCGGCCCACTCTTCTTGGAGGGTCGCCGTCGCGGGCATCGAGGCCAGCTCCTCCCGCACGGTATGTAGGTTGGTCAAGATAAACGTCGAGGGGTTGTTGATTTCATGGGCAACACCTGCAGCCAAGCGCCCAATGGTCGTCAGCCGCTCGACATGCTCGATGCGTTGCTGCTCCGCCATGACGTGAGCGGTGATATCTTGGATAATAGAAATCCAAATCGAGCCAACACCCTCCGGCATCCGCGTCAACGCAACCTGCACAGATCCCCAGCGCAGCTCGCCTGTAGCGCACGCCAAACGAATGCGGTCCACCCGAAAATGCCCACAACGCTCAAGCTCACGGTCACAAGCGGTAACGATGTGCCCGTCTTCAGGCGGATGCAAGCGTCGCCCCGTCCAAGTCTGAAACTCCTCTAAAGTCAACCCGTAGAGCTTTTGCGCCGCCGGGTTGGCATAAAGGATACGACCATCCGGGCCTCGACCGACCACCATTGGGTCACCGTTGGCCTCAACCAACTTTTGCCACGCCCACGAAGGAACTTCTTCGACCATAAGACCACCCAAGGAGTTCCATTACACTACATCATTCGGCAACCGAAATCCGACAGACGGACGGAAATTCCTCGGCGCAGTTTGCCCATGACGTCGAGAAGCTGCCTTCATCCCATACGACACACTGCGTGCCGGACTGACCTTGCAACCACCAGCGGATGGGTTCGGGCCACGTATGGAAAAACAACAGGAGCTGTTCCCCTTGTCCCGATGGATAGGCCAACGTACCACCTCGGTCGTTACAGTTGGACTCCGCCTCTTCGTAGCTTCTCGGCCAACGGCACAAGAGGAAGTGGGAGTCGTCAAGGTCGTGTTGCGCACAGTCGTCACATTCCGGGCTATCGTCTACCTTGCCGTTGTGGTCATCGTCCCGACCGTTGCAAACTTCGGCCTGCACAGGCCAACTGTCATCGATGTCGGCACAAGACAACAAGCCATCTCCATCCGCGTCCACCTCCCGACCTTGCTCGCACGCGACCCATGACGACAAAAACGCGTGACGGCCGACCAACCACTGCGCCAGGCGTTCGAGGGTTTGCTCGCGTTCGACATCTCCAAACGAACGAAGCGGATCTGCAGCCACCGCCGCATCAATTTGCGCGGTCCACGCCTCCACCCAAGGCAACACCCGCTCCGGCGCCATTCGTTGATTGAGGTCATCGACGGCCGCCACAAACTGGCTTCGACGCGCGGGGTCTGCCAACACAATCTGTACATGTCGCTGGGAAAACAAATCGTAGGCGCCATGTTCATAGCCTGTGATGGGGTCCGAAACAAAGGGCGCGACATCCATCACATCGTCAAAATCCCAAGGAATCAACAAAATACCTTGGGTGGGATGACGATAGGTGTAGAAGTTGTGTTCACAACACAAAAAGCCGTCGTCATCTCCGAGGACCGCTTCCGCAGCCCACATTTGAATCCATTCGTCTACATTTCCAATATTCATCATGGATTCAACGGAGCTCGCGCGCCAAAAGGCGGCCATCTCGTCGTAATCCGCCTCTTCCGCGTTTGCTTTGGGTTCGGTGCCATATTTCCAAAGGGTGCCGGTAGCATTGGCACGACCAAATACCCGCTCCAAATATTCGTGGTCGAGGTATTCGATGTTGGCGTAGGTGCCCACCAACACGCCGTTCAACATCAGTTGCGCGTTGTTGGCGCAGGACGCTGGGAGCCCCTCTACTTCGCGCATGAGTGTCCACGAAAGGCGCTCGCGCAGGAGCGTTGGCTCGTACCAGCTGGCGTCCAACGATAGCTTTCGAAGGCCTTGGAATCGCGCATCCGGGTCATCCTCATTGAATGAGATGACATACTGCATTTTGCGACTGTTCCACGAGAAGTTGGGGTTGCCTTTCAAGCGAACCTGTACGGAGTACACCTCATCGGCATATTGAAACTGTGCCGGATGCCAGTTTTTCTGTCCTCGCGCATAATCCCGCTCGATAGCCGCGACTTCCTCGTCCGACATTTCAAGAGAAAACGTCGGAAACAAATCGGGAGCGTAAATGTCGGGGCACGGCCCAGGCCCCGCAGATTCCCCGTGAATCGTCTCGACGGGGCCGTCATCCGCATGCGCCTGCCAAACGGCGTCAGGCGCGGAAGTACCCGATTCATCGGACGAATTTGCCGTGTCTATTCCTGTCGCTTTGGACCGGTCAAGAGCAGGACTTGCGCATGCCACACCGAAAAGCCAAGGCAGAGATTTCCACATTTTGCAACCTTCGCGCGCAGCGACACAAATGTCAAGCGTTCCATAGACCCACTCCGCCATGCGGCGTTGGCGCGCCGACCCGGGACGAATGGGGTTACCTTCCCGCCCCCCCAACGTGAGAGCCATGTCCGCGCGGCGCGCCGGCAGATTCACGTATCGTATTTCCGGATTTGCTGTACGGAATACAGCATGTCTTCCTGGCCCCTCCTTTTGCGCGTAGGCACGAAGTATGGACGAACGCACAACCCGCATCCTCATGGTCGCCATGGACCTCGCCGAACGCGACGGGTACGACGCGGTTCGTCTGCGTGACCTCGCCGAGCAAGCGGGCGTCGCGTTGGCGACGGTCTATCGACGTTTTTCCTGCAAAGAGGACATCTTGGCCGCCGCGCTTGACCTCCAAGTGTCCCAGATGCTCGAGCTTATGCGCGATGCCGAAATCCCCGGCGCCGATGGCGTCGAGCGATTGCTGTGGTTCTTTACGATGGCCACCGACGCCCTCGCCGCGCGGCCAAAGCTATCCTCGGCCATGCTTCGCACCGTCGCTTCGGGCGTGCCCGAGTTGGCGGAGCGCGTCACCCGATACCACGGGCGAATGGTCACCCTGCTCATCGGCGTCTATCGCGGTCATTTCGACGACGTGCCACCCACCCCCACCGAGCACACCCTCGCTGTGTTGCTGCAGCGCGTGTGGTTTGGAGCGTTGGTTGGCTGGACAGGCGGCCTCCATGGCCACGAACCGGTCATTGCGCAAGTCGAGGCGGCCGCCCGCCTGCTGGTTGCCGGAAGTGCTGCAATGGAAAATCCGCCTGAATTGCCCACGGACATCGTATAAGAAACACACAAACGAAACGGCATTTGACCTTGTGGTTTTGTTACCGACAGGGCATCATTGCCAAGAGATGTTTTTGCGGATGAAGTGTCCGCAGTCTTGAGGAGACACCCATGACCACTCGCCTTTTCTGGCTTTCATTGCCTCTCGCCTTCGCTGTTGCATGCGGCGGAGACAAGTCCTCCACCGGCACCAGCACCACCGACGCTGACGCCGACGCTGACGCCGACGCAGACACCGACACCGACACCGACTCGGATGCCGACACCGACGCCGACACCGACGCCGATGTCGAGAGCAACCTTGTGGTCGACGTTGTCGCCACCGTTGGCGGCAACGCCTACGAAGACAGCTGCGTTGGCTCGCTCACGGCTTCGGATGACGGCAGCGCCATCACCGGAAGCGGCACCTGCGCGTTTGTGGGCCCCCTTTCCGCGCTCCTCTCGGGCGACCAGTCTGGCACCCTCCAAGGCACCATTGGTGGCGACGGCACCGCTTCCGGCGTGTACGAGCTTGTCATCAGCGGCTCCACCGTCAGCCTCAACTGGACCGGCACCGCCGGCGACGCCACCGTCGACGGCGTGTTCTCCGGCGCCGATGCCCTCACTATCGGCAGCACCTCGGTCGAGTTGGCCTACGAAGGCACGTTTACCTACGACCGCTGAACGTTGTTGTCCCGAGCGGCCCTCCGCACTTCGGTGCGCGGGGGCCGCTGCCGTTCTTGGGTAGCGCCAAGACGCCCGTCCCGCGGGGCTTGGCCCACTATCGGCGTTCGCGCTTGGCCTGCACCACCCGAAACCGACCCGCCACAAAGCCAAGGTCCGTCAACGTTGCAGATCCGGCTGGATTCAGTCCTGTGACGTGAAAGTCACTAAACGCAGCCGTAAAATTGATGGGACGCTGGCCTATCAAGTTGAGGCCAATCGACGCGCCCGCCTCCCAGAACGCTTCGACCATTTGCTCCTGCACCTCTTCATCGACAGCATAGCCGTAGTTTGCAATACTTCCAAACCGACCCGCATCGGCCGCGGCGCCAGCAATACAAGCAGCAACCGAAGGCGCCGAAATGACAAACCCCATCGGCCCAAACCACTCTTGTTGGTACAGCTCTGTATGCTCGGGCTGACACCGCACGACCAACGGCGACGCAGTGCGGGGATAGGCAGCGTCCACCAAGGGCCGACTATCAATAACATACGACAATCCACGCTCTTTTGCAAGTTGCCGAAGCGAGGCGATATTGGCCACCACCGAAGGATTCTGAATGGCACCGCACAACGCAACTGCCCGCGAAGGGTCGTCGATGCGCCGCTCCACAGCCTCTCGCAACCTCCGACAAAACCCGTCGACCGAAACCAAGCCGCCGGGCGTCTCGATGCCATCTGCAGGCACCCAAATGTTTTGTGCTGCGGTACACATTTGGGCCGAAAACAAGCACAAAGACTCCGCTATCGCATCAGCAACCGCGTCCAAATCTTCCGCCGACGCAACGACCACAGCATTACAACCCGATGTTTCCGTATACACTTGTTTGTCGGCACAATTGCGCTCAATCCACGCGCCAAATGCTTGGCTACCCGTAAAGTCAATCAAACGAACGCGGGGATGGCACAAAAGCTCTTGGGTCACGGGATGGGCCGCATCATCCGCAGCCAAACAAACAAGATTTGGCGACATGCCCACTTCCGCGAGCACCTCCCGCGCCTGGGCCACCGCGATAGCTACGGGCAAAATGCCGTTTGGATGCGGCTTCACAACAACGGGATTTCCAGTCGCAAGATTGGCGAGGATTGCCGGCCACGCATTCCATGCTGGATAGGACCCGCAAGACACCACCGCCGCAATTCCAACAGGCCGCACTTGGTATCGCTTGTCCAACACAACATCCGCGCGCCCACCAAACCGACGTGCCATCTGGGCAGTCGACGGTACTTGCTCCATCGCCCAGTGCGCCATCGCCAACGCTTCGAGACCGCGTTCGAGGCTGCTGGCGCCGCTACCCGCAAACGCCAAAATAAAGCCCTGACCGGCAGTATGTTGCGTCGCATAGGCGTTTTCAAATGTATTGTCTGCCCACCTTTGTAATATCTCCAAGCACACACCCACACGCTCGCGGGGCGTCGCCCGCGCCCACGGCGACGAGACTTCGGCCATTGCATCGAGCAAGGCCGGAATCTGCACGCGCGGATACACAATGCCCAAGCTCTCTCCGGAGAGCGGCGACACCTCATTCCCGACCCAACCCGAAGATGCCGGCTGGTGCAACGCGAACGGCTTGTGCAAACGAGCCTGGAATGCCGCCAGCCCGGCTTCCTGGGCACCTGGTGGGTGAAAGCGAGCGGAGGGAGACTCCACAAACGGCGCAAAGCCCGTGCGCCTCCGATTGGCCTCGACAGCTTGTTCCAATCGCGCTTGGTGCCGCAGAAACAAATCCAACATCACACTACACCTCCACGCGGCTCGGGTCGACGCCACTCGAGCGAAAAACCATGGGTGACGCCCTGGCGGTCTACCAAAGAATACGACAACACCAAATGGGAACCCAACCACGACACGCGCCTTGTCAAGCGCTGTCCCACCAATCCAGGCACGAGCGCCAGCGAGACATCGTGGTGCACCTCGTCCCCATCCAACGCCCACCGCCCCGCATACGCGAGGGTCGCGTCAAACGCCTGCGCCTTGACTTCGACCGGCAGCCGATGACTGGTCTCCAGCTGGGCAGCCGAAGCCGTAGGCGCCCGCGCCAAGAACGCTGACATATGACCGTCTGCGGCGTAAACCACTTGGCCACAGGCATCTTCACCAAATGGGAATCGCTCTGGCCTTCCGTCTGACGCGCGAACGGAAAATCGTACAAGCGTCCAGGTACCCAAAATGTCGCGCGCGTTCACGGGAGCTCTTCCCCCGGCACCCACGTCGCGTGAAAGCCCGCAGGCACACGATGCGGCAACTTGACCTTGGCCAACGGACCCGCTGCGACATCTTGAGCCGCGTAGACCCAACACCAACTTGACCAATCCGAACGGTCGGTAACAAACGTGACCACGTATCCATCGTCTTCGGCGGCATCTGCGGGCCGACCGGCGCGCGGCGCAAAGGGTGCCTCTGAGCCGAAAATACCGTCGCCATACGGAACGACAATATTTTCCAAGGTGTCCAAGTTGGTTTTGACCAAGCCATGAAACGCTGCGGGAATTTCATACGGAATGTGTTGGAGGTACGCAAATTGGTTCCGTATCCCAACACGCTGCGGATGAATGGTTGGAAACTCCGCATTGAAGTCGTCCAACGCGGTCTCCGAAGTCTCGCCGGTCGCCCAGTTCATTGTCCAACGATACAATCGGGCCTGGAGCTTGATACCCGAAAGCATCGCCGCGATGGGCCCATCGGCAGGGTCAGGCCGCAACGTCGGGTCGTCCGTACGACACCCAATCATGACAACGTTGTCCCCTTCCTCCCAACAGTTCACAATGTGCAACATATAGCAAGGTTCAAACGAAAACCAGCGAACATCCGCATCGGTGCCCCACCGCGGAATCAAGCCAAAGCGCGTCGGCACCTCGCGGTGAAACAACGGAATTCGCTTGCCGGTTGCTTGAAAGACCGCCGGGTCAAAGAAAACGGGGAAATCGTGCAGCACCGAAAAGCGTGGTGTGATTCCAATGTCGTGGGGACGCCGGGGGCCCGGCAAGGTGATGTCGACCCGGTGAACCCGCCCGTCGGCGGAAACCACGCCGTAGCGCATATATGGAGGCCGGTCTCCGTAAGAGAAGAACACCAAATCTCCCGTATGCGGACAAAACTTCGAGTGCGCAGACATCCGCCCACGAAGCTTCCCCTCGAACGTATCGGGACCAAGGGTGGCAAGCGAATGGGGGTCGAGCGCAACGAGCTGTCCCGACTCATACCAAAGCGCCCACAAGCGGCCGCGCGCCGCAATCAAATCTGTGTTGGCCGTATCCTTCAATGGGCCGCCGGGCAATGTAAAGTCAAAGGGGCCCAATACCCCACCCCAAATCGAACTGCCGCTCTCTTGCTCCGCAACAAACCCTGGCGTGCGAATCCAACGATTGCAGTATCGTGCTTTTCCATTCTCGAACCAAATGCCATGAACCATACCGTCGCCGTCAAACCAATGGTAGCGGTTTTTGGGCGCGTGTACCGGATTGGGGCCGTTTCGGAAATACGCCCCCCACAAATCGCGCGGGAGCGTTCCCTCTACCGGAAGGTCACTTGCTTCTACCTCTTGGGTGGTCGGAGCATACAGACCGTGCAAATACGGATTGTCGATACTCGAAATCCACGCAGGCGACGCGGTGGGCTGCAAACCATCTGGATTCAGCGTTTTTCCGTGACGAACGTGAATGGGCAATGTGCGAACCATCTGGCCTCCCACAAGTCTACCAACTAACACTCATGCCACCGCGACATCGAACGCGCCACGGGATGAACCTTCCCACGAACCGTACCGCGTTGTGACCAAAGCTCCAATGCCTTCGCGTGTGCCGCCCATCGCTCCGGCGTCCGCAGCGGCGCCTCCGCCTACGATTGTCGGACTTTGCGGCGCAAATGCCCAAACCGACCCGCGCGGGCCCGGTCGCGCCCTATGCCTCCGGCACCCTGGGGGACCCCCACGGTTGCGCGACGCGCCACCGCTCGCCACGATCCCGTGCGCGTGCGAACAATGGGCGCCATTTGGCCTGGATGCACGCGCCTGCGTCCGCACGCGCCACGCAACATCGTTCTCCTGGCACTCTCCCCCCCCTCGCCCGCCACCTTTGGAAACACAGTTCGTCAACTCGCCCTTCAGGCTCGTTTCATCACCAAAAACACCAACCCAGGAGACAATGACAACTCCGCCCTACAATCCCATGCAGCAATATCCGCATGTCCTGAACGCAAGAAGACGTGTCTCGATTGAATATCTTTCGTATGGATTCGTAGGTTCAGGCAATATGGGACCATGACCACCCATATTTCTCCTCCCCGACCGTCTACGCGACTGGTTCCCGATGTACTGAGCGACCTCGTTCAGATACATGTGACGCCACCGCGCCTCGTTCAACGATTTGACCTATCCGAAGGAGTTGTCGCATCCGCTCCAGGCGGCGCCGAAACCGTGCTCCATATTGTCGTGCACGGAACGATTTGGGTCTCGTCCCTGACATTCACAGGCCCGCTGCGTGCAGGCGATGCGCTGTTGGTGACCCCCCACCAACCCCATACGTTGCGCACAAGCCCCTCCGCTACGCGCATCCTGCCGGTTCACGTCGCCCAAACCGCAGACGAAGCAAGTCCACCCGACTGCCGAATTCTCTACCACATCGAAGCGGAACCTTCCGTTGAACTGCTGACGCTCACGTTTCCCACAACCGACCACTCGCCACTCGACGCATTCTTGACCGGGTCGGTTGCGGTGCAACAACTGGGAGACCGAACATACGGCCTAACCCGTATGCTCACCGAAGCGATTGCACGGCAAGACCCCGGCGACCGAATCATTTGCAGCCGCCTCGCCGAAGCGCTCTTCGTCGCCTCCTTGCAGCTTCACCTCTCGGGCCGTTCCGAAGAAGTGCTGAATGTTCTGCATGACCCCCGCCTCGTGCGCGCCGTGGCCGCTTTGCACCAAGACGTCGCGCGACAGTGGACGGTGCCCGAGCTCGCGCGGCTTGCCGGCATGTCGGAGAGCCTGTTCCGCAGCCGCCTGCGGGAAGCGGTCGGCACGCCATGGCGAACGTATGTGCAGCTGGTCCGAATTCGGCGCGCAGAACAACTGCTGACGATGCCCGGCGCCTCCGTCGCACAGGTCGCGATGGCGGTGGGCTACCAAAGTGAATCGTCATTCAGTCGTGCGTTCCTGGGCGTCGTCGGGACCCGGCCCGGCCAATACCTTGCGGACATGGGCCGTCCCGAAGCGTGACCTCATTGTGCCCATCGCAACAGCGATGTTCCCCCCAAAAAGCCGACCCCGCATCGCTTCCTTCTACAACCCGTCATGTAGAAGGAAACCGAACGGCGGCAAAACGGACGGACGACCGATTCTACTCGGGCGCCGGAACCGCCAGAATCAGCTCCACACGGCGATTGCGTCGACGCCCCTCGGCGGTGGTATTCGGTGCGACAGGCTGATGTTCTCCGTGGCTCGTCAACACGATGCGCCCCGGAGAGACGCCCGCGCCGGTCAACGCATCGACCACGGCCAATGCACGCCGCGCGCCCAGCATCCAGTTTCCGGCGCTATACACAGAGTCGTCCGTGTGGCCTTCGACCCAAACGCGAATGTTTCGTCGCGTCTCCAAAAAGTGCGCAATCTTGCGCATCGGAATCAAGGCGCGCTCCGACAAGGTCGACTCGCCCGGCGCAAACGCCAAGAGCTCATCGGAGAATGCGACCACCACACGGTCAGACTCGACATCGACGGTTGCGCCCGTGCCCACGAGCACCGATTGGAACTCCACGAGCCATGCGGAGCTGGTGGCCCCTACCGCGCCTTCTGGCGGCGGCGTGGGCAGAGTAGAGGGGGACCCCGGCACCTCGGGCAGAGGGGGCGTACAAGGCTCCGCAGGCGCCTGTTCCGGGCATTCGAGGCGCGCGACAGCGGGAGCGACCGCGGTGTCGCCCCGCGCGAGCACGCTGACCAGCTGCCATTGGCGCAAGAAAACGCTCAAGAGCAACAATAACGCGCAACCCGTAAGCACAACGACCAATGGCCGGGAGCGGTCGACCTCCAATGGGCCCCCGCCTACCACCGAAAGCACCGTGAGGCCGGTTACAACGGATAGCTCCTCGATGGTGAGCGCCGAGATAGCTTCGCAGGTCTTTCGATTTGCCCGCAGCACCAAATGCCGCTCGTCAGCCGTCACGCCAGCGAGAACCGCACGGGCACCGGGGGTACGCAACGCAGGAGATTCCTCCAGACGACGGTGCAAGCCTTGTAGGGCGCACAGCAGGGACCGCGTGGTCCAACGTCCGCGCGAAGGAGGCGGAGCCACGCTCAACACAACGATGTCTGGCTCTATTTCGGCGGGCCCCGTCGGACCGGGAGGGTCAGGCGTAACGGGAATCATCGCCTGGCCAGACACATCGCGGCATCGGTCCCAGGGCACACCCGCCGCAACATAAAACAGCTCCACCATTGACGCGTCAAGGCCAGCATTCTCGAGCATCGGCAGTACCCAGCTCCGAAGCTCGTCCGCCGAGGCGATGCGTGTTTCCAAGCCTTCGACATCACGCAGGCGGTTCAGTACCGCGCTGCCAAACCCACGCCGAATCAACGCCTTGAGGGCGTCTGCGGACAAGCCACCCAACAGTCGGGACAGGGCTTGGTCGTCGGACATCGGCGCGGGGGAGTTCACGAGAGGGGTCTCCACGGGGTCACGCACCGGTTGCACGACGCCACGTCGGCCCCCCGTAGCCTGCTTCCCCGGCGTGGAACAACCGGGGAACACGTCAGGGAACCGTCTGCAAGTGTAGCCTGTCCCCGTCCTCAGCGGCGGAACAGCCACAAGACCCGCAGTTGGCGAATGTTTCCGTTGTCCCCCGGAATGACGGAGATTCCCTCGCCCGCGTACGTCCGCTAAGGCGCCTGTCGCCCCACCTCGATCTCCGCCAAGCGCGCGTGGGCCGGCCAATAGTTCGGGTACGTACGCCGGAGTTCGTCTAACAGTGCCAATGCTTCGTTCTCATGTCCGAAGCGCCACAACGCGACGGCCTGGAGCGACTGCAGGTCCGGGTTCCATAGGTGGTCTGCGTAGTACCAAGATCGAATGTCGAGCATATCGAGGACGGTTTCCTCCATGCCCATCGCCAACAAGGCATCTCCACGAACAGCGGCTAGCTCGGGATTCTTGAGGTGAATCGCGCGGTCGCCATCTGCTGCTGCCAGCGCCGAGTACGGATCTCCCATCGCGAGGTAGGCCTCCACCTCGGCCACCCGGAGCCCGGAGATGTCCCGATCGAGCTGGCTTCCGACCCAAACATACGAAAGCGCTTCTTCTGGGCGCCCTTCGACAACCAAGACCCGCGCCACCATTGCGTGCGGCAACGGCGAAGACGGCGCAAGGGCCATTGCACTCCAGGCCACATCCCACATCGCAGGGATGTCCTGGGCGAGCCAGTGGTCTTGAAACAAGCGGTCCAAAATCGCAAGCTCTCGACTCAGCGCGAGAGCATCCGTCAATGCTTCGTTTCGCATGTTTATGGCCAATGGGTACATGCCCATCATGCGGTATCCGTCCGCAACGGCACCCAACAGCATCAACTGAAAGGATTCGGCTCCCAGGCCATCTTCACCGAACTGCACGGCACATACGTGGTTTCCAAACTCGGAGCACCCCACTGCGATTGCCGCCTGCAAATCCAGGTTTTGGGGGTCGGTCTCTAAGCCACGGTAGGCTTCCGCGATGGCCTGGCGAAACTGGCCCCGCCCGACAAAAAATCGAACGCGTCCAATCGCTGCGTTTTCATTGGCAGCGGGCGCTTTTCCCCGGCCCATATTCCCGTTTCGTGGCGCTTTTGCTTTTCCTGCTTTGGCTTTTCCCCCCGATTTTCCCCTTCCACGAAACGGCCCAACCGACGAGGCAGGCAATGGGGAAGGAGCCGCTGGACCTTCATCTCCACGGGCAACGAGCGGCGATAACAACACTGCGAGACTGAAACACCAAGCCAACATGTCGCCCTCGTGCTGCCAAGGCGGGACCATCCAGCGACTCCGCCGCATGGCGACCGACGCCCACCGGTACCAAAAAGGGCGTGTATCCCGTTCGTACACGGCCCTGCATCCGGCGCTACCGCCGACATTCACCGTGCGAGAAAATCAACGACAATCGCCAACGTCTCGTCCAAAACGAGGTCTTGGTCTTCGTTTAGGCCGGCTTTCTCCGCTTTGTCTTCGAGCGCCTTCCACTCGTCTCGTTCTGCGCGACGCCGCGCGAGGTCGAGGCTGGTCGGCTTTCCATCCCGCGCGTCGCGTGTGGCCTTGAGCTCGGCCATCGCTTGAAACCCCGCACTCGCGGAAATTCGCTTCGCCGACGCCGACTGAAGCTTTGGCACCCGCGACCGAATGTCGCCCACCGTCTGAAATCGCGATGCCGTGATTTCATCGTAAGGAAGGGCATTGTCGAGGTCGCCTTCCCGTTGGTCGAGCCCATCGAAGGGCCCAGGAACCACGACATCCGGCACCACACCTACCCGCTGCGTAGATTTTCCGTTGATGCGGTAAAACTGGCTTGTGGTGTACTTGAGCGCGCCGGCATCCTGGTCGCCCACAACGCCGAAACGCGCGATGAGGGGCTGAAGGTCGAGCAGTTCTTGCACGGTGCCTTTGCCATGGGTCGACGGCGAACCCACGATGAGCGCCCGTCCGTAGTCCTGCAATGCGGCGGCGACGATTTCCGATGCCGACGCGCTATACGGACTGGTCAACACCACCAGTGGTCCCGACCACGCCATTCCCGCATCTTGGTCTTCAAGCACCTCTGGACGGCGAGAAGGGTCTCGCTTGCCTTGAATCTGAACCACGGGCCCGCGGTCGATAAAAAGGCCCGTCAGCTCGATGGCTTGGGTGAGCGCGCCGCCCGTATTCATACGGAGGTCGAGCACGACCGCGTCGGCACCATTCGGACCAAGCTCTGTGAGCAACTTGCGAACATCCACGGAGGTGCTGCGAATCACCTCGTACGACCGACCATTTCTTCGCACATCCTGGTAGAAGCTCGGAACATCGATAACGGCCACCTTTTTGCCGCCAACTGCCTTGACTTCGAGCTTCGCGGACGCGGCTTCGATGACCACTTCGTCACGCGTAATACGAATGTCTTTTACCGTGTCGTCACTCGGAGCATCCGCGGGAATTACCGTCAATACGACATCGGTGCCCTTGGCTCCGCGAATCAACTTGACCACGCGGTCGATGCGCATGCCGACGATGTCGACAGGTGCATCGCCCTTCTGCGCTACCGCCAAGATGCGGTCGTCGGGCTTCAACTCGCCGCCCATGTCGGCGGGCCCCCCGGGGACCAAGCTCACCACCCGCGTATATTCGCCCTCGGTGCGGAGCGTGGCGCCGATTCCTTCGAGCCGGTCGGTCATCTGGATGTCGAAGTCATCCTTTGCCGCAGGCTTGAACCACATCGTATGGGGGTCATAGACACTGCCCAAGGCGCCCAACCAACTCTCCAAAACATCGTTGGCATCGTAATCTCCGATGTCTTCTCCCAAACGCTTGTACCGCTTGGCCAACGCTTCCCGCGCAGCCGTGGGGTCTTCGTCCGCCAAGGACCGAAGGATGAGCTGGTCGATGATGCGGTGCGTCCACAGGACGTCGAGCGCGGCGGAGTCCGGCTCCCACGCGCCCTTTTCACGGTCGCGTTGCCACGCGAGGTCGCCGTGGTCGAGCGACACCTCCTTCGACAGCATCTTTTGTGCGAACGCGACGCGTTCTTGCACCCGCTGGGTAAATCGCGCGTGCACCGTGAATGCGGGGGAGACGTCTGCAGGAAACCGGCGAATACCGGCACCCATGTCCATCGACATCAGCTTCATCGCTTTGATGTCGCTCGCAGTAAAAAAGAACCGCTCGGGGTCCAACTGGTCGAGGTAGGCGTCCATCCAAGCATCGGCGACCTTGGCATCGATGGGGCGACCCGCCAAATGAAAGTTCTCCAAGGCCAGCGCGACGACGTGGCTCACCACCTCCTGATGGCGTTCGGGCGCAGGAGCGGCCGCCATCGAAGGAGCCGCCAGGACCACCATTGCCACCAAAGCCGATGAACGGACAAAACGGGTCAGAGAACGCATTTTTCCTCACCACATCCAACAAACGACGCAACACGCACCAGCCGCATTGCTTCCCGAAAGCAAAAAAAACACGGCGCTCCAGCAACAACAAGGCCCACAATGGGCGGAGTTGGCACTGCAGGCCTTCGACCGACCACGTTCACAACGTTCGCGGACGGGGCGCACGGCGCGCCTCGGCGGACTGTTCGAGCGTTTCCAGAATTTGGGCCCGCTCCCTCTGCCACCGCTCCGCAGACAATCGGCCTGCACGATATTCTGCATCCACCCGCGCCAATGGGTCGGCCACAGATGACGCTGCGGACTCCGGCGTCGAAACCGAAGGCGTGCGAAGGGCCGGAGCCTCCTCCGACGACCGCGCGCCAGAAGCCATTTCGCGCACACTCTCACGCACCCGTTGGGTCGCGCCGTCGAGGCCGCCGTCGGCTTCCCATTGATTGCGCGTTTCAGCCAAGGTGCCGCGCGCGAGGTTGACCAAACGGTCGAAAGAGCTCATGGGGCATCTCCTTTCGGCGAAGGCATGGGGCGAAGCCCCCCTTCTGCTTCGACCGATTCCGCAGCATCCGCCGCTTCTTCCGCCATCATTCGAACCGCGACCGGACGAATCTCCGGGGGCTCTTTGAGCGCTTCATCCAAAAAAGCAACACCCAAACCGAGCGCGATGCACAGCAGCAAAAACCGAATGCTGCCTCCGCGACGCGACGTCAGAGCTTCCGTTCGCCCGACATGGGCAAACAAAGGCGGCGACGATGGGGGAGAAGAAGCGGGCTCGGTCAACGACAACCTCTCGGATGCAACACCTACCACCTCAACGTAGCACGCCCGTCCGCGGGTCAAGTCAGTTGCACCGATTCGCCTGAATCTCTCCCCCGTCTGGCGCCATGCCCAAAAGCTCCGCGAGCGCCGCGCGATTGACGACGCAGGCCGCCAATGTCACCGCGTCGAGCTCGCGCAAAAATGCGCGCCGCGCCCGCGCAAGGTGCCCTTTCAGGATGCACTGGTGCTGCAAAACACACTGCGGATTTGGCCCCATACACTCAACGAGACAAAGGTCGGGTTCAATCCCGCGCACGACCTCCCCTACCGAAATCTCACCGGCGGGCCGCGCCAAGACGAGGCCGCCACTCCGCCCACGTCGCGCATCGACAAGTCCCAGATGCACGAGCTGCTGCGCCACCTTGCGGAGGTGCTCCAACGAAATGGAGTGGGAGGCGGCAACTTCGGGCAACGTCACCCGGCGTTCGCCCGCCACCGCTAGTTGGATGAGGATTCGGAGGGCGAAGTCGGTTTGCAAGTTGAGTTGCACGAGGTCACGGGGGGGAAGTACCCCGAGGGCCTGCCGCAGCCACAAAGGGGTCGGAGTGAATGCGTACGAGTGAGGCTCCGAGCAGGAACACCGCGCGCCGCGCTTGGGACACCCAATCGGGAGCCCCACACAAATATACCCGAGCCGATGGCAAATGCGAGCGAATGTCTGACCAAGTGGTGTGAAGCTCTCCCACCTCTACATCCGGTTCCGCCGACGGTAAAAGCGAATAAAAGCGCAGGGAAACGTTGGGACAAGGGGATACCAACGCACGAAGCGCCTGTCGCGCGACCAATTGTTCGGCCGTGCGCGCGCCGTAGAACACCCAGATAGGCCCTCGGTGCTGGGCGCGCACGGCCTCGCGCAAAACACCAAGAATAGGCGCGATACCGGTGGAAAGGCCCGCCAGCAGGAGCGGCGTATCCGGTTCTTCGTCCACATAAATTCCGGTGCCCAAGGGTCCACGCAGCCAAACAACCTCCCCCGGTTCGCGGGCGGAAAGCCAGGGACTCACCGCACCTCCCGGAACAATACCGATATGTAGCTCCAGATAGTCGCCACTCGCACTCGCAACCGAATACGGACGAGAAACGCCTTCGGGACCTTCTACGTGGACGAACTGGCCCCCGCGAACCGGTACGTCTGGCGCAGACAATCGAAGGACGACGACCCGTCCAAAATCTATCTTCTCGACCACCCGCGCAGAAAAGCGGTCCTGCGCATCGGCGTCACGAAGAACCCAATCCCCGCAGGGATGGGCGACACATGCCTTGATGAGTCCGCGAGCAACTTGACCGGGCGACAGGCCTTCTCGCGCGGAAGGGGCCGCTACGCCTCGCACTTGCTGTACGAGGCATGCTTGGCAAACGCCCGCACGGCACGACGAAGGCGCTGCGACCCCCACGGCTTCGAGGGCCTCCAGCACCGTTTGTCCCGGCACAACGGGTACTTCGGTCGTGCCCCAACGAAAGGTGAACGTGGGGATACTCACCGGTCCAACACGTCATTCCGTGTGCTTTCCGCGACCGTCGCGACGGTTCCGATAAGGTCCGCAGATACACCAAGCTCCGAAAGAGTCTCACCCAAAAGCTGCACCACGCGGTCAAAGTGGGCGTCAGAGAGACCCATGCGAACCAAATGGGCGTGGGCCGACCGCATATCGCGACCCGTGTAGCCATTGGGGCCGCCCGTCACCATCGTCAGAAAGGACTTCTGTTTGGCGGCTTGGTTCCCCATGTCGACGCCCTCAAAAAACCGAGACACGAGGTCGTCAGTCAGGACTTTCCGGTAGAAAATATCTACGGCGGCATCAATCGCCGCGGCACCACCCAGTTGTTCATACACAGTAGACATTGGTACTCCTCTCCTGCACCGCCGGGCGCAGAACTGGAGTCTTATATACCAGTTTGAAGCGTCGTCGCGAACAATTCGTGTCTATTCCCGAAAAATCGGACAGGAATACAGGCGCATAGGAACACAGGATGCCTGTTTTCACGAGATTCTCGTCGGCACCCCCTCCATATGGAAAATGCGCAACCCAACCGGCGCTCCCCTGCGATGTGCGGCGCGGCGCCCCTACCAAAACCCCATGCGGAGAACGGACTTCGACATTGCGATTGCGGGAGCATCCGGCGCATTTCGCGCCAACGAACAATGCGCGCCGGTCAATTTGACCCGCGCCCCCCGCTGTTGGTGGGGCTTACGACCAGATTTCGCGAAGCTGCCGGTTGGTATTGCTTAGCTGCCGCACCAAGTTTATGGCCAATAACAATCGAAACGTTTCGCCCGGAACAGAAACTTCATCCAGCGCGGACAGCACGGCGTTCCGACTCAATCGCAACACCAAGCCCGCCGATGCCATGACACACCCGGCGCTTCGTGGACCGTCATCTATCGCAGCGACTTCTCCCAGAATCGCAGGGCTGTCGAGACGCGCGACCTCCCGCAACCGAGAGTTAGGACCACCATTGCCGCCATCGGGGACCATCACCGACACACGGCCGGATAGCACCAAAATGAGCCCTCCTGGCGGATTGTCATAGTCGATAAGCGTAGTGCCATTCGGCTCCCGCACCGCTTCAGCACGGCGCAAAACCTGCGCCAAAGCAGGAGCATCCGACGGGGGGCGGCGCAGGGAGCGGAGCAAGCGACGGGCAAGGTCGGCGTGGTCTACGTTGAGAGCTGGGGCTTGCGAGTGGAGAGGCGAAAGAGGTCTACTGGCGCCACCGCTCACCCGGTTGTTCGATTTGGCAGCACTTACGTCAATCGCGTCGTCAACATCAACACGTTGCCGCACCCAACCACGGCGAAGGGCGCCATTGGACGAGCGAAGCCGACGCGCCAAGTTTTGGAGGACGACTTGGTCGAGCTTCGTGCGCAGCAGAGTTCCGGAAATGGACTCCATCGTGTTGGGAGTCAAAACGAGCGCGCTAACGGACTGGCTCGCTATCAGCGTTGCATTGCGGGGAACCCCATCCAGCAAAAGGCCGGTTTCCCCCACCAACTCGCCTTTCTTGACATCGCCCAAGGGGGTAGACTCTGGCGTGCGGCCCGCCCACGCAAAGCATCGGCCCTCCACCAGCAAGAGCGCGAAACCACCCTTGTCCCCCTGCAGAAACAACGGCGACCCACTTTCATATGTGCGGATTTCCACATTTTCCAACAACAGCCGGAGTTCCGATTCCGGGACACCTCGGAAGGCGTCAATGTCATACAGCTGCGAGGGATTCATTCAAAAATCCAAGTCTACGGTGCATAGGGAACAGCAATCGCGAAACCCAAGCAACCTATAAAGCACTATTTCCCAACGAAAACGTCTGCGAAAGGACATCGCACTACGCGCGGATGAATGACGGAGCCAACTCCGCGACAACGTCCAGAACTAATCTAATTACATTCTGCCACCTCGGCCCTCACGGTCTTATTCGCACCTTGTCGCAAATTGTCTAACTCCGCACTCAAAAGTACTGTCGATACTATTTTTCTCGTTCTGTGCACGAAAATGACATCGGTGAAATTTCCAGCCATCGCCTGGCTGGGGCTATCGAAGCGACCTCCACAGAACCGTCGGAAAGACAAGGCCCCTCGCCCGCATTCGGGCTACAACCTCTGCGCCTGACCCTGGCCCGCTGCAACGGAGCCCCCAATGCCCGACGCTTTCCTATTTGATGCCGTCCGAACCCCGCGCGGCCGCGCCCGCAAAGGCGCGCTGGTAGGTGCCCGCCCCGCGCACCTCGCTGCGACGACCTTGCGGGCACTGCGTGACCGGAACCACCTCGACACCGCGTTGGTCGATGACGTTATCCTTGGATGCGTCGAGCCCTTCGATGAGCAAGGTGCGAATATCGGCCGGCTCGCTGCGCTTCTGGCGGATTATAACCAACAGGTTCCCGGAATGCAAGTCAATCGTTTCTGTGCTTCGGGTCTCGTTGCTACCAATATTGCCGCGGCACAGGTCATGGCCGGGCAGGCCGAATTCGCAATAGGTGGCGGCGTGGAGAGCATGTCCCGCGTTCCGATGGGTGCCAGTCGCGGTGCTTGGCCCAGCGACCCCCAAGCGGCGTTCCCGACCCACTTCGTGCCCCAAGGAATCAGCGCCGACCTCGTCGCGACGCTCTACGGGTACCGCCGCGAAGACCTCGACCTCCTCGCTGTTCGTAGCCAGCAGCGGGCCGCAGTGGCACAGGCCGAGGGACGGTTCAACCGGAGCATCGTCCCTGTCCTCGATGTCAATGGGGTTCCGCTCCTTACGGAAGACGAATACCTACGTCCAGACACCACACTCGCATCCTTGGCCGCCCTGCAACCCGCCTTCGAAAAAATGGGCCGAGACTTCGGATTCGACGCAGTTGCGCTCCAGCGGTACCCAACCTTGGAGCGAATCCATCACCTGCATCATGCCGGCAACTCCTCCGGCATCGTCGACGGTGCGGCGGCGATTCTCATCGGCTCCCGCGAGGCAGGCGAGCGGGCAGGGCTTCGTCCCCGTGCGCGCATCATCGGCTACGCAGATATTGGCTCTGAACCAACCATCATGCTGACCGGACCCGCCGATGCAGCGCAAAAGGCCCTTCGCCGCGCAGGAATGACACCATCGGACGTGGACTTGTGGGAAATCAACGAAGCATTTGCATCGGTCGTGCTCCGCTTTGCGGAGGTCCTCCATCTCGATCACGACAAGGTCAATGTCAACGGCGGCGCCATCGCGCTCGGGCATCCATTGGGCGCCACCGGTGCGATGATTCTGGGAACCCTGCTCGACGAGCTTGAGCGAACCAACCAAACCGTTGGCTGCGCTGCATTGTGTATTGGCGCCGGAATGGGCACCGCCACCCTCATCGAACGGATCGACGCATGACTGCTTTTTCGTATTCCGTCGCCGACGGCATCGCGACCCTTACGTTTGATATGCCCGACCGGGCGCAAAACGTTTGGAACGCATCCTCCATCCGAGACTTCTCCGACATTGTCGCGAAGTTCATGCAAGACGAGACGGCCTGCGCCGCCATCATTACTTCGGGAAAACGCGACTTCGCCGCTGGCGCCGACCTCGCGTTGATTCAGAGCTTGGTCCAATCCGATTCGGAACCAACCGAACAGATGGACGCCGCGCGCACGCTCGGTGCGACATTCCGCGCCCTCGAGACCAGCGGAAAGCCGGTAGTGGCCGCGCTCAACGGCACGGCGCTTGGGGGTGGCTTCGAGCTGGCCCTCGCTTGCCATTATCGCATCTTGGTGGCCGACCCACGCATTCGTGTTGGTTTGCCGGAGGTTACTCTTGGCTTGTTGCCAGGAGCTGGTGGAACCCAGCGGCTCCCTCGATTGATTGGAATCCAAGCCAGCTCGCCGTTGCTGCTCGAAGGCAAAACCCTCGGGCCCGAAGCGGCACGCGCGACAGGATTGGTGCATGATTTGGTTCCCGACCGGGAGGCCTTGTTGGAGGCTGCGAAAGAGTACCTGCGCGGCACACCAACCCATACCCAACCTTGGGATAAGAAAGCATTCGTCGTCCCCGGCGGCGGGCCGGATAGCAATGAAGGAAACAACCTCTTTCTGGTCGGCAATGCGCTGACGCTCGCCCGAACGCAAGGAAACTATCCAGCGCCCAAGGCCATCTTGAGCTGCTTGTACGAAGGACTGCGCGTACCGTTTGATGCAGGCCTCGACATCGAATTGCGCTATTTCGTATACCTCCTTCGCCAACCCACGACGGGCGCAATGGTGCGAACGTTTTTCGTCGAGATGCAAAAGGCGAACAAACTCGCTGGACGCCCGCCGGAGGTGCCACGGCGAACCGTCACGACCGTGGGGATTCTCGGAGCCGGACTCATGGGCAGCGGCATCGCCTACGTCGCCGCGAGCAAGGGGCTGCGGGTTGTCGTGCTGGACACCGACATCGCGAAGGCCGAGGGAGCCCGCGCGTATGCAGCACGGATTGAAGACCGCGCAATCGCCAAGCGTCGAAGCACCGAAGCCAAGAAATCCGAGGTTCTGGGACGCATTCACGCAAGCACCGAATACGCTGACTTGTCCGACTGCGACGTAGTTGTCGAAGCAGTGTTCGAAGACCGGTCTATTAAGGCCCATGTCACCCGCCAAGCAGATGCAGTTACCCGAGACACCTGTCTGTTTGGTTCCAACACATCGACCTTGCCCATTACGGGGCTGGCTACCGCCAGCGTGCGTCCTGAACGTTTCATTGGCTTGCACTTCTTCTCCCCCGTGGAGCGAATGCCACTTGTCGAAGTGATTCGCGGTGCGCTCACGTCCGACGAATCCTTGGCTTGGGCCCTCGACTTTGTAGCCCAGATTGGCAAGACACCCATCGTTGTAGAAGACCGTCGAGGTTTTTATACGAGCCGCGTCTTCGGGACGTACGTCGCGGAGGGCATCAAGATGGTTGAGGAGGGTGTCCTACCTGCGTTGGTCGAAAACGCAGGACGAAAGACGGGTATGCCGATGCCTCCCCTTGCATTGGCGGATGAAGTCGGCCTCGGATTGATTTTGCAAGTTGACCGGCAGACCCGCATAGACCTCGGCAACGAGGCGCCGGAGTATGCAGCAAGAGCAGTCTTGGAGCAAATGGTGGACCAACTGGGGCGTGTCGGCCGCAAAAACCATAAAGGATTTTATGAGTATACGGTCGACGCAAAAGGAAAGCCAGACAAACGGTTGTACGACGGACTCCGCCTCGCTTGGCCCACAGCGCCAACGCAGCCGAGCGTCGACTCGCTAACCGAGCGCTTGCTCGTGATTCAAGCGGTGGAAGCGGCACGAGCGATGGACGAAGGCGTGATTTCCCGGCCCGGGGAGGCAGATGTTGGCGCCATCCTCGGATGGGGCTTCGCTCCGTGGACAGGCGGCCCCTTCTCCTACATTCATACAATGGGCCTCTCTGCATTTGTCGCACGCGCCGACGCCTTGGCCGACCAACACGGAGAGCGGTTTCGCCCTCCTGCCTTGCTTCGGACCATGGCACTGAATGGGCATTCATTTTTCTAATCCACAGGCGGCACCCATGAACGTTGCTATGCGTCCTCTCCTCTGTTTGATGACACTCGGTACCGCTTGCGCGTCGCAAGCATCCAAGTCTTCAACGACAGCAACCAACAGCGATACCACTACACAAGACGTGGACTCCGGCGCGGCCGACGTACCCACTTGGTACCAGGACGTCGCGCCTACCTTCGTTCGGTCCTGCAATGGATGCCATGGCGCAGATGGCGTGGGCACGCCGCGCTGGGACACCCCGGAAGAAACCGCAGAGTGGGCTCCTGCGATTGCGGCGGCTGTAGAAAGCAGGACGATGCCTCCTTGGCAAGCGAACTCGGCCTGCAACACCTATGCACACGACTTTTCTTTGCGCGAAGAGGAGGTCGAAGCGGTCGTGCGTTGGGCGACCGGCGGCGCGCCTTTGGGCGACCCAAGCACCGCTGCGCCGTTGCCCGAACCGTATGCACCGCCTACATTGGACCGTGTCGACCTCACATTGGAAATGCCGGCACCGTATACGCCATCCACAACAGCCGGTACCGACGACTACCGATGTTTCCTGCTCGATTGGCCCTATACAGAGTCGGTATGGGTTACGGGGTACGAGCTGCGGCCCGGAAACCGAGACGTCGTACATCATATCATCCCGTATATCATTTCTCCGTCAGATGCCGCCACCTACCAAGCTTTTGACGATGCAGACCCGGGCGTCGGCTATACCTGCTTCGGTGGTCCCGGAGGCAGTATCGAGTCGCTCATCAACACCCGATGGTTGGGCTCATGGGCACCCGGAAGTGCGCCCGACCTCATCGAACCCGGCGCAGGGATTCGCATTGACCCCGGGAGCAAGATTGCGTTCCAGGTTCACTACAATATAGCAACGGATTCCCCTGCTCCAGATGCAAGTGGTATCGCGCTGCGCATCGAGACAGAGCGCCAGTCGTGGGCCGACATCCAACCTTGGACCGACGTTGCATGGGTAATGGGAACCGGAATGGAGATTCCTGCGGAAAGCACCGAGGTCACACATTCCTGGACATACGACAACGTTGACTCCTTTACGCTACATACCGCCGCAATTCATATGCACAAACTCGGTAAACGGGGAAAGCTTTGGATAGAGCACGCCGATGGAACAGAAACTTGTCTATTAGACATCCCAGGATACGACTTTAATTGGCAACGCAACTACCAGTTTGAAGAGCCCATTGCGGCCGTGCCCGGCGACCGACTCCACTTGTCATGCACCTGGGACAATCCCACCGATACCAGCGTCAAATGGGGTGATGGAACCGGTGATGAGATGTGCCTCGGCATCACATTGATGACCAACTGACAACGGCAGTCCCAGCGTGAGGGAGACCCGCCTAAAGCCGAAGGCGGGCTCCTCTCCTTGTCCCCAAAGCCGCGTGACGCAAAACGAGCGTATCAACGCTGTTGCTACGTCAAGCAACAGTATCCCGGGTCGCGACAAGGGATACCACCATTGGCCCATGGGAGCGGAGACGAACTCTCCATCCGTGTGCTTCTAATACCACTCGAAGCGCGCTACCGACAAATAGATTCTCATCCCCGGCATGCAGCCCTTCGCCACCCCCAGCAGCAAAAAACTGCGCTTTCGCTGCCTCGTCGACAAAACCGACATCTGCCACCAAGAGGCGAGCGTTGGGCGCCATTCGACGGGACAGCGCCGACCACAATGCACTCTGCTCGTCCAATGCAAAGCGATGGAGGCTGAAGCCAAGGACGACATGCCCCAGATTACCTTCTTCTTCGGTGACCCAAGCGAGGATGTCGGCAAGGACATACGTGACATTCCAGGCCGCAAGATTGGCGGAGGCCGCGGCTATCATCGAAGGCGCGTGATCCACCGCCACCACCGGCCAATTGCGGGGGAGTCCTTCAATGAACCGCCCCGTGCCCACGCCCAGCTCCACGATAGGTAGGTCAGGCGACGGATTCGCGCGAATCAAGTCCTCCGCAAGAGCGCGCAAACATGCGGCATAACCACGACGAACCAGCGGGACCTCATCCAAGACCCGCGATGCGTAAACCTGCGCGGATGCGTCGTCCATCGCAACAAAGTCACTTCGACTGCGCATGGTCACTCCTGGGACAGCCGCGAGCAGCTACAGCACAATAAACTGTATCCCAAAACGCCTCACAAGCCACCGCGCGGCGACGCTGCTTCGTGTGGAACGGAGGGTCAAACCCCTGGTTCTTTCCCCCGTGAAGAGCTCCGTTGTGCTATGAATCCATTGAGGCAACCTTCGCTCCCCTACTTTTCCATCGACATCTCGTCCTGAATTCATGGAGACGCACATGAAAAACCGGGTACTTTCCGCCGCTCTCGTGTTGACCGGCCTTGTTTCAGTTCCCGCTTTCGCCGAAGAAGACGAAAAGGCAATGCGTTTCAGCATTGGCCTTGGTGTCGGCATTCGGCCTGATATGGCCCAACTTGGCGCCACGATTTCCCAAGACGGCAGTGTTGACGTCGCAGATACCTCCCTTGCGCGGTACTACAGCACCGACAAGTTTTTGATGTCGGACCGCAACAACATGACCTTGGACGCAAACTCCCAAGGCACCGACTCGATTTTCAAGCTGCAGGACGGCTACACCGTCGGCGGCTCGATGCTCGGTCTCGAAAAAGGCGGCGACCTGCGCTATGAGCTGGACGACGTCATCAAGTTTCCCTTGTTTATTACCGCCGGCTTCTACCATACCGGAAAGATTTCCGGTGGTGAGCAGTCGCGTACAATGGGCGATGTCGTCGCCAACCTGCCCGACACCTACCAAGGCGCTATCGAATTCGTCACGGGGAATTCCGTAGAGGACTACCAAGGTGGAACGATGAAGACCACCTGGAACGCCTCCTGGTGGGAAATTCCGATTTCTCTCGGCCTCAAAGTCCCCGTGCGCCCCCACTGGTTCGTGTACGGAAAAGCGGGCGTGAGCATCTTCAAGGGTGGCTTCGACATCACCGTCGATGTCGATGAGCGCTACGCGAACGTCCTGGGCACCCACGTCGACACCAGCAGCCTCACGGGCGTCGACCTTTCGCCCGATGGCGGGGTCAGCGACACCATCTCGTTCCGAACGGGCGCGATTGGCCTGAACTACGGCATGGGCACCCAGGTCAACATCAAGCGGCGGTTCGCGGTGTTTATGGAGTTGAACTCGTCGGGTGCTGCGAAGACTGTCTATGGTTCCACGGCCAACGATGAAACCAAGCAGCTCTTCACGGCACTGTCAAGCCAGCTGATTGCTGGTGGTAGTGGCACCCCCGACAATGCGTCCACCTACATTCAGGGCGACCCCACTTGGTTCGACCAGCTCGCATACCCTGTGGTCCTCCAAGGTGCATCGGCACGCCTTGGTTTCCGGGCGTACTTGTTCTAAGCGAACAGCCAAAACAGCGTTTGTAACCGACATTTGCCCAACGAGCTCACCCTCTTGCCAGTCCGCAAGGGGGTGTTTTCGTTGGTGTAGAGGAGCGAGCCAACTACTGCGACGCAACAATTCTGATGCTGCATCGCAAAAATATTGACCCCCCAACGTGTTGCGGCGCAGCATTTCTGTTACGCAGATGCAGCAAAGTCATCCTTTCGGAGGTCCCATGTCCGCCTCGAATCCTACCCCTACCGAAACCGCCCTGAAGCTCGGCAAGCTCGCCGCCCGTGGTACCGCCGCCAGCGCACGGACCGCTATCGGCGCGGCCGCCGACTCCCTCCGAGGCGGCCCCGATCCGTTGCACATCGTTCGTCCAGCCACACAGCTCGCGATGGCGATGGTCACGCGGCCGGATGAAGTGTGGCGACGACAAGCAAACCTCTGGATGGACTCCGTTCGTTTGTGGCAAGGCGCAACGGCGCGATGGATGGGCATTCAAACGCCACCAGTCGCAGAGCCCGCCCCCGATGACCGGCGGTTTGCAGACGAGGGGTGGAACACCTCCGCACCCCATGACCTCATCAAGCAAGCGTACCTGTTGATGTCGCAGCACATGATGGCGACCGTGCAGGAGATGGGCGACCTCGACGATGCCGAACGAGAGCGATTGGCATTCCACACCCGCCAGGCAATTTCTGCAATGTCGCCGTCGAACTTCGCGGCTACCCATCCGGGGGTCGTAAAGGCGACCATCGAGCAAAAAGGCGAGAATCTGCTGCGCGGATATGAAGCGTTTGTGCGGGACTTGGAGGCTGGACGTTCTCGCTTGCGCCTTCGGATGAGTGACGAGACAGGCTTCGAAGTTGGCAAGACCGTCGCCACGGCCAAAGGCTCCGTTGTATTCCAGAACGAGCTGATACAGCTCATTCAGTTTGCACCTACGACGGAAAAGGTTGCGCGACGCCCGCTATTGATTGTACCTCCGTGGATCAACAAATACTATATTTTGGACCTTCGCTCCAACAACAGCTTTATTCAATGGGCCGTTGCCCAGGGTCACACGGTCTACACCATCAGCTGGCGCAATCCCGACATCACCAATCGCGACCTCGGATTTGATGACTATATGCGCCTTGGCACGCTCGCCGCACTGGACGCAGTAGAAGCGAGTTCGGGCGAGAACGAAATCAATGTGCTCGCATACTGTCTCGGTGGCACACTAACTGCCACCACGTTGGCGTGGCTTGCCGCGCGAGGCGATACACGGGTACAATCTTGTACATTTCTCGCCACTCTCACTGACTTTTCCGACCCGGGCGAGATTCGTGTCTTTATCGACGACAAACAAATCTCGGGCATCGAACGACGGATGGCGCGAAAGGGCTTCCTCGAGGGGTTCGAGATGGCGGACAGCTTCCGAATGTTGCGGGAAAACGACCTCATTTGGAACTACTACGTCGAACAATATCTCCTTGGGAAAGAGCCGAGCGCCTTTGATATGTTGTACTGGAACGAAGACACCACCCGGATGCCGGAACGAATGCACGGGTTTTATTTGCGTGAAATGTACCTGCACAACAGGCTGGTGGAACCGGGCGGAATTCACTTGAATGGAGAGGCCATCGACCTTCGCCGCATCAAGATTCCCGTCTATATGCTGTCCTGCGACAAGGACCATATAGCGCCGTGGGAGTCGACCTATAAGGCAACGCAGCTCTACCAGGGCGAGACAACCTTCGTGTTGGGCGGTTCGGGGCACATTGCAGGCGTCGTGAACCATCCTTCCCGTAAGCGCTATGGCTTCAAGACCAACGGTACCCATACCCCCGAGAGCACAGAACAATGGCTTGCGGGCGCAACGCAGCAGGAGGGGTCGTGGTGGCCCCATTGGGCGGCGTGGTTGGCACCGCATGCGGGCGAAGCAGTTGAGGCGCGCGACCCCGCCCGTGGACAAACCGTGATAGAAGCCGCTCCCGGCAGCTACGCCAAGCACCGCATCGACACCTGAGCGCTCCCACACAGGGCACACAAGCAGACGTCACCTCCAGCGGGTGACACGAGCATAGGCCATCCCGAACCGCGGGATGGCCTTTATTGTTTCGAAGCACATACCTGACTTCCGCGCAAGTCGAGTTTCGAGCCATAGGAACGGTAGGTCAGGTGCAATAGGCAAACCAGACCACCTATTTTATATGCAATGCAAAGAGCGGTGAACCGAACATGTCGCCTGACTTGGGATGAAGCATGCGCGCAAGTGAACCGCACGGAGCCAAACGGGGCGCCGGAATCACGGGACCTCCCCATGCACGCCCCCACAACGGCGCCGGTGGAACGATGCGCCAAGCTTGCGACCAAGGCGCGGACCCACCGGGGGGTGACAGACTGACGAATGTCTGACCAATGTCTGACGAATGTCCGACAGGTCACTCGAACCCCATACAATTCCCATCAACACGGAAACTCGATTCCAAGTCAACGCCGAAATTGGGGTGACGAATGTCAGATTTTCGAATCCCCCCCCTTCAATGATATCGCGACTTTACGGTGGCACAGACCTTGCATTGGCACTCAGCGACACATCCATGGGGTTGTGTCGCAACAGAAATCTGCCAGAATCCAAGGCGTGGACGACACACGCCGCACCAACCAAGGGAGTTACGCCATGTCTGAACTCGAAAGACGATGGATCGTGTTGTCGCCCGCACTTGTCGCTGCAAGCCTTCTCGGTGCGTGTTTGGAAAAAGAGGGGGGAAAAAAAACCAGTACGACGACAACCGGTGCTGAGGCAACGGAATCCCCCGCCACCGACACAAACGACACCAGTGCGGGAGGCGGAACGACCGACACCAATGCAGTCGTCGACACAGGTGAGTCAACCGAAGATGACTCTACCTTTCAGAGCTACGTCGAAGAAGCATGCGCGGGTGACGTGTATTCTGATGATGACGCGCTCTGCGATTCCATGGAAGCGGTGTTCGGCACCGACCCCTTCAACGTGGACACGGACGCCGACGAACTCTGGGATGACCTGGAGCTATTCATCGTAGGAACCAACCCTGTCTGCGACGACACCGATGGCGATAGCATTTCTGACGGAGACGAGTACAACGCTCTCTACGCCGACCCACTGTACAATGCGGATGTCGACCGCTCCTACACATTCGCGGACTGTCCAGGAGGACTCGCAGAGCAAGACGCCGACAACGACGGCCTTACCCTACAACAGGAGATGGACTGCGGCACATCGGATGAAATGCAAGACACCGACAATGACGGGCTGAGCGACGCAGTCGAATGCGAATCCGACAGCGACACGAGCGCGTTCAATCAAGACACCGATGGCGACGGCGTCGAGGACGGCATTGAGGTGCAGTTGGGCACCAGCCCCACATCTGCGGACGAAGTGCCCAACTATGCGAGCTGGAACCGAGCGGCGGTGTGTGAGGCGGAGAAGTTGACCGAAGCATCGGGGGCGAATTTTGACGGGGGAAATGTGCTATTTTATGCGGGCACATTTTCCCGCGATTCAACTGGCGGCATGGGCTCTGAATGCGTTTGCACGTTCGACGTCGCAGGAGTTGGTTCTGACTGGGTGACAGGAATTTCTGTTTGGACGGAACAATCGGCGCATGAATACACCGACGGAATGTGGAACGGCAATCCCGTTCCCATGGGAGTTCTGGCTACGATGCCATGGGTTCCCACTGCTCCTGGACTGAGCCTCACTTCCAATGGGGAAAGCGGCCTTCCAATCACGGCTGGTGGTGCATACGATGATGCCGGTCAGGAAATCTGGGCAGCGTTCGAGGGCAACGATGGTTTTGCCTTCCCAACGGCTGTGACACTTGCTGGTACCGCCGAGGTTCGCGTTTCATGGGCAAACTTGAGTCAAATAGGTATCAAATATTGCGACGAACTCGCATGGAATGGAACCCATGGACTCCATTTCCGCATCGACTCCGTCTACGCAGCCCGCGCTCTATCTTCGGCACTCCCGGCCCGCGACCCCATGGCCTGCGTCGCCGGTCAACCCAACTGGACTGAGTTTGGGTTTGTTCCGGGACCCCGAAACAGCAGCACACCCGTTCCGGTCGCTGGCGCGGCCCGCTTCGCTGGTGCGTCAGCCACCCACATTCAAGTGCAACAGTGGAACGGGACAGAGCAACTCATCGTCCGCCATATGGATGGCCGTGAAGTTCGGCTGTCTCCCGACACATCGGCCGCGTCGCTGCCAGGCGCACCTTGGTCGCTCGAAGACCTGCGGTATTACAGTCAACGAACGTCAGAAGGAGCCTACAAAGACCCAGTCATCGCGGTTTCGCATCACTGCCCAGCAGGCGGCCCGACGCTTCCCCCGCCGACCCTCCCCTCGTACCATCTTCGGCCGCTTGATCTGGACCAATTGGCCGCGGCCCTGGGAATCGAGCTCCGCAGCCAATCGCTGATGCCGAGCCTCACCGATGAAATGGCCGCAACCCCCATTATGCGGGCGCGATTGGTGCTCCCGGCCACATTCGTGCCCGGCCCATCCCAGGCATCGTTGCGCCTTGATGTCGCCGGAGGCGAAACCCTTGCATTGCTTCCGATTCGACCGAAATCGGAAACATGGCTCACCGATGGGATTTCGCCCCCCTTCGTTTCCGACTGGGTGTTTTCATGGAGCATCGGAGGCTTGCTTTTGCAGGGTCAGCTTTCTCGCACCCCACAAGGACTCGAAGTCACCCTGCAGACGCCGAAGGGTGCCGAGGCGAAGGCCGCCGCATCCGACTCACCGCAGTTGAAGCTCACGCTCTCCCCCGAGTAGCTCTATCCTCAGTTCGGAGAATCCATGTACCATTACATTGTCATCGCGATGCTCCTCGCCGCCTCGGGCTGCCTCGTCACGCCCAGCACCTTCGACGAAGCACGCGACC
>CAZCUX010000002.1:0-493996 GCA_964502005.1 uncultured Enterobacterales bacterium | reverse complement strand
GGACCAGCCCGGTCGCGATTCTATCGGGGGGTGGGGTGGTCTTGGACCACCTCGGTCGCGATTCTATCGGGGGTCCAGGTTGCACAGCTTCCTGATAGCCGCCCCCGTGCCACCTGCGCCGCAGTACAAGTGGGGCACAACGCCGCCGCCATCAAGGTCGCCGACCTCCCAACGGGGCACAGGACTTACGGAGCCGCTGCTGTGCGCCGCAGATAGCCGCAACCGCGCGTTGGCGTCGGCCACCGAACGGGTCCGCTACAACGCGCACCCACAGCGGAAGTACCGCGATGGTTACCATGTACCGCCGAAGTGTGCCGGGGAGGACAAGGGGGTGGCGCGCTGAACTCTGCCAGCGGGACAGCCATGCCGTCGCCGAAGGCCGCACTGGAACACAACTTCGCGCCCTTCGACAGACCCACGCGTCGAGGTTCGGGAGCGATACCGAGCGAGGCTCCAAGCCGTACAAGCCAGAGAGGCGCTGCTCGCTGGTCTTGTCGGCAGAGGGGCACGAACCGCCCCAAACCACGGAGAGGACGTCCGCCGCCGCGTAGGCGACCTCGCATTGCGTCTCGCTGGCAACGGGGCGGCAGACGGGTTTCCGCGCGACGGCAAGCAACGTGTCGCCGCATTCTTCGCCAGCCGCATCCGGGGTGCCGCGCGTTGGGCCACGCGGTCGTGCGAACCGCCCAAACGTGTCGTTTCGTCCTGCGACGAAACCGCGCCCGCGTACTCGACTGCAGGTGCACGCAGTGCGCGAGGTTTGGCCACGCGCCCGCCGAACGCACTCCGGCGGCTTACGGGGGACCGGCAATCAACATCGGCGCTTCGTTGCCCAAATCGGGAGGTGGGCGAACAAGGGGACAGCAGCGACCCGGAACATAGCGCGTGAACCGCACTTTTTCTCGTTGCGTGCCCAATACGCGGCTTGCTGGGCAACAATTCCGCGTCGCAACGGCAACGCGTGGCGTGGCGGGCAATCGCGCGGTGCGCAGGTTGTGGGGTTGGGGTCGCGACAAGGCTTGGGTGGGGCGCTGTTGTATTGCTGCAGCGCTGCGTGTATATTGGATATGCCGTCTGCGTTTCGTCGCCAATCATCGGCCAACCCGAGCGCGCGCGCCGATTCCGTCGGCTCGGTTTGTGCGAGGCGCGTTTTCGCGTCTCTTTTATGATTCGTCGGTGTTGGTTTCGTTCGTTGGCTTGCAATCGCCAATGCTCCGGCACAAGCGGAATCCAACCGTTCGGCTTTGTAGGCTGGCTTCGGCGACGAATCGTGCGGCGGCGCGCACTTGTGTCGCGCGATTGAGCCAGGCGCCACCGCGGAGTACGCGTCTCTCGCGGCCTTCAGGTGGAAGGTGGGCGGGCGCGCTGTGCGTATCTCCGTGTCGGAACCACACGTTGTTGCACCAGTCGTGCACACCCCCAGCGAGGTTTCGCACGCCGTAGGGGCTCTCGTCGAAGGGCGTGGCGTAGATGCTTCGGAGTCCGTCGCCGCCATCATGGTTTTCGAGGACGTGGCACCAAGAGGCGTCCATATGGTTGCCCCATGGAAACACGCGCGCGTCGACACCGCGTGCGGCCTTTTCCCACTCCATTTCGTCGGGAAGACGCCAGGGTAGGCCACTTTGTTGTGCCTTCCATGTGGCGTACTGCTGCGCGCAATACCAATCGACGAGCACGACGGGCCAATCGGCCTGCCACTGTATGCCGCTTTGTTCGCGGCCGAGCGCAAACGTACCGTCCGCACGCCGCACATAGGGGCTTGGTGCGCTGGGAATCGTCGGCCCGCGGTGTCCGGGAATCCAACGTTCGAGTTCGGGCACGCCGCGAGCGTGTAGGTCGTTGAGAAATTGCAGATATTCGGCGTTGGTCACGGGGTAGCGTTGGATAAAGAACGCGTCACGCCACACCATTCGTGCCGGCAACCCGTCGACGGCCTGCGGGTCGCCGCCTGCCGCAAACCAGCCAGCGGGAACGTAGCAGTCGTCGGCACCCCATTCGGCTTGTGTAGGGATGTAGATGGGTGTCGGCGTCGTGGCGCCTGCGGGGATGCCGTCCCAGTGCTCGTCGCGGCCGACGCGCACGGGGTACATGACCGGCGGCCGTTCGTCAGCGTGGAGCATCAATACCCAACTTCCGCGCTGCATTTTGTGCCCGTGTAGGGGCGTCTTTCCGAGCGGCGTGCCCGCAGCGGCGTGGCTTCGGCGGTCCACTATGTGTATGGGGTGCGCCACGACCTCTGCGACGGGCTCCGTCCATAGGCGAATATGCCCGATGCCGCGCAAAAAAGCTCCATGTTCGCCGCGGTCGTGGTCGCGCAGCAACGCTTCCAAGCGCAGCGCGTCTTCTTCGCGGCTTTGCAGCTCGGCGGTTTCGAGTTGGATGCGGTAGAGTGACGCCAATAGCTGGTGCGCTTCTGGCAGCTCGGGGTCCAGCTCAAGCGCGGTGCGGCCGGCTTTTTCGATTTCGATGTCGAGCCGTACTGCTTCGCGTTCGATGGCGGTGGCCTGGTCTTCGAGTTGCCAAAGCGCGCGCTTTTCGTCGATGGTGCTGCGGTGTGTGAGCGCGTCTTGCCGCAGTGCGGCTGTGTTGCGCGTGATGTGTGCTTCCTCGCGGGCTGCCCGTGCGCGTTCGATGAGACCGAATGCGCGTGCGAGGATGCCGCGCGCTTTTTCGCGGCTGGCGGTGCCTTCGAGCCATGCGCGCAGTGCTTCAGCCATTGCGGTGGCGTTCGGGAAGCGCTCCAACGGTTCCTGCGCCATCGCGGTCTGTACGACCTCCGCCAAGGCGGTGGGTGCAGCGGGGATACGGCTGTCGCGTGCGTCGTGAACCGCTGGGGGTCTCCGCGTTCGCAGCGCGTGCAAGATGTCGTCGGCATTGCCGCGAAACGGCGTGCGGCCGGTGAGCAAAAGGTAGAGGGTCACCCCGAGGCCCCACACATCGCTTTGGGGGCCGAGCGTCGCCCCGCCGACGCCGGCCTGTTCGGGCGACATATACGCGGGGGTTCCGACGACGGACTTGTCCGTGTGCGGCGGGTTTGGGGGGTGCAGGTCGGGTACTCCCGCGACATGGGCGAGGCCCCAGTCCATCACCAGCACTTCGCCGAAGTCTCCGACCATCATGTTGTTGGGCTTGAGGTCACAATGCAAGACACCGCGGGAGTGCGCGTAGCCTACGGCATCGCACATACGCGCGATGGCGTCGATGGTGCGTCGGAAGGTCCAGCCGTCCGCCGTGCGCCCCCATTGCCCGTTTTGGCTGGCGCGGTGTAGGCGCCGAATCACGTCTCCGAGTGTGCTGCCGCGTACTTCTTTCATCGTGAACCACAAGCCGCCGCCGTCGAAATGGCCGAGGTCGTGTACCGATACGATTCCAGGGTGGTTCAAGCGTGCCGTGACCTGTGCTTCGCGCAAAAACAAGTCGCGAAATCGGTCGTTCTTGACCAAACTTCGCCGCAGTACCTTCATGGCTACTTCCCGCCCGAGGACTTGGTCGCGTACGCGCAGGATATTGCCCATTCCGCCGCTCGCGATGGGCCCGACCAGCTCGTAGCGGCTCGGCAGCACCCAGCCGTCGTCGGTGGTGTGGATGTGGCTCGGGTCTGCTTCGAGCACCCAGGTGTGTATCGTCGCGTCTTCTGTGGTGGGCGCGCAGTGGGTGAGCTCGATGTTGGTTTGGCCAGTGGGCGTGTGCGGGTCGGCCATGGATGGCTCAAGCGAGGAAGGGTGGCGGGGTTGGCCTCATGCTGCCACAGTAGGTTGGCAGGGGTTCGAGGGTTGTGCGCTTTGGGGGACGCGGCCGCGTGTTGTGCTGGGTAGGTGGGCCTGCTCGCGGCGTAGTTTTGGGTTGTCGGTGACGCGAAAAAATCGCACCACGAAAACGGTTTTGTCGCGATGCGCAGTGTTGTCTTGCGCGTGCGGGGGACGGCGATGCGCGTCGGCGACCAACGCGACCGCGTGGGGGTCGCTTCGTGGCGCAACGGACCCCATCCGGGTGCTGACGCGCAGGCGCTCCGCTTGGTCCGCTGGCAAGGTGTTTCGGAGGACGCCGCCCCCCTACCGCCCCACCTTCCACTCAATCGCGTCGAGGTTGTCGCGGGCGCGCTGGCAAAGGGTGCGCATAACCCGAAAGAGCTGCTGCTTGACCTCTACGGCCTCGCCATTGGCGACGAGGGCGTGCCCGGTGGCTTCGAGGGTGGACACCGCGCCCTTGCGGGGCTCGCGGCGGAGCTTGCCGTACAAGGGCGCTTCGGTGGGAAACAGCAGCAGCCGGTTGAGCTTGAGCATCCACGGATTGCGCCACCACAGCGCCTTGGCCTGGCTCCAGGTGCCGTCCAGCAGCACGATGCCGTCGACGGTGTGGCCGCCCGCCAATGCCTGCAATGGCGCCCCTTTGGGGTCCAAAAACAAAGACGGCATCTGCGCTTCGGCTTCGGTGAGCGGTCGCGGCAGGCTCGCCGGATACAAAATCGCCCAGCGGCGCGGGTCGGCGGGTTCGCCCAGCGCGTCTTCGAAGCTGCCCCAGGACAAGCCGACGCGTAGCTGCGCTCCGGGGAGGCTCCCGAGCACGAGCGGTGCGGTTCCAAGGGCTACATCAGGTTCTTGTGGGTGTTGTAAAATCAGTATTTTTGTGGTAATGTTGAGGGGCGTCACCCGGTCGCAGACACAAATGACGGTAGGACGGTAGCAAGTGGTGCAGCGATTCATGGACCCCCGCTATTGCGGTTTGCGATAGGGTGGGAGGTGCGAGGAGGTGCGATGGACCGTCAAACGATTGGCTTGCTGTTGTGGGCGGGATGTAGCACGCCCGCTCCCAAAGCCGGCTCCGATTCATCGCAGCCGCGCGCGTCGTCGACCGAAGACGAAACGTCGTCGGCCGATTCGTCCGATTCGGTGGATTCCGCCGACGCTGTCTCCCACGATTCCCGCCTGTTGCCCGTGCGTGTCACCCTCGATGGCGTGCCCGTGGAGAATGCGCGCGTCTCGCAGCCGGGCACCACGACCGTCCTGTGGACCAACGCAGCGGGGGAGGTCTCGTTTCCCCTCGACCCTTCGGTGTCGGTGCTCGGTGTGATGGCCGCCCACCCAGCCGCGCGCTCGTCGGGCGATGAGATTTGGGGAGAACCACCGTGGGACGATGGCTTTGAAATATCGCTGTCTTCAATTGACCCGCGCGACAATCCATCGTATGTGTTTCAAGACCCGGGCACACCCGAGCGCTTCGACAATACGTCTTATTGTGCGCATTGCCACTCTACCTTGGTGGCCGATTGGGTAGAGAGCGCCCACGAAGAGTCGGCACGAAATGTGCATGTGCAGGACTTATTCGCCGGAGCCGCCCAGGCGTTTGCGACAGAGTCGGCGTGCGTGGCCGCCGGGGGCCGCTGGCTGTGGGGCCTCGAACCGGGCACGGGGGCGTCCAAAGAGCGCTGCTATGTCGGCGACGGCGCGCTGCCGGCGCGCAATCCTGGCTGCGGGGTCACCGAAGCATGCGATGCCGTGGCGACCGACACCGCGGAGTGCGCTGCCTGCCATGCGCCGGGTATCGACGGTGCGCTGTCGCACCGGAGCTTGCTCGAAGCCACCGGTATCGCCTACGAGCACGGCGTCCACTGCGATGTGTGCCACAAGATTTCCGAAGTTGACGTCCTCGACCCCGACCCCGGCGTCGGCGGGCGCGTCCACCTGCTGCGCCCCTCGGAGGAGAGCACCAGCCCCGCGTTTGGCGACTGGTCGCCGTTGACGTTTGGTCCGTATGGCGACGTGGTCAATCCACGCATGGGCGCGTCGTGGCGCCCCTTGTTCGCGACAGCCGACATCTGCGCCGGTTGTCACGAATATTCGCCAACGGTGCCCGCTTTGGTGGGAACCGTTGACCCTTCGCGCTGGCCCGACGGTCGCTTGCCGGTGCAGACCACCTACTCCGAGCTTCGAGACGGCCCCTTGGGCCTCGACACGCCCTGCCAGTCCTGCCATATGCCGCCCGACCCCTCGGTCGGAAACTCCGCTGACTTGGGCAACATCACCGCCATCGACGAAGGCATCGCCGGCGGCTGGTACCGCGAGCCGGGCTCGGTGCGTCGGCATGCGTGGTTTGGTCCACGCTCGGCGGAGCAGCGGATGTTGGACCTCGCCGCCTCGTTGTCGTTGGCGTCGTCCGTCGCGGACGGCGTGCTCTCGGTCTCGGTGAGCACCCGCAATGTCGGGCCAGGACATGCGCTGCCCACGGGCGAACCCTTGCGCCAAATGGTGCTGCTCGTGCGCGCTTCTTGCGCGGGTGTACCGCTATCTGCGACCGGCGGCGATGTAGTGGCTGACTTTGGCGGCGCATGGGACCAGAAGGACGGCTCCGAGGACCTCTCCGTTTGGCCGGGCGCGCAGGTCGGCGACGTTCTGCGCGTCGTGGCGCGCACCGGCGACTGGTACGACCCACCCGGACCTGGCGTTTTTGGTGATGGCACATTTCTTGCATACCAGAAGGGGATGCCGATGGAGCGGTATGTCGGCGAGGCGACCATCGTGTCGGTGGACGCTGCGGGGCGGGTCGAGACGGATGTGCCCCTCCCGTCCGGCGACCGCGTCTACCGCGTGGACGCGCCCCAGGCCCCCGTCGTCGATGGCGCGCCGGCCCGCGCTTGGGCGGGAGCGCCCGGATTTGCGTTTGGCAAAGTGATGGTAGACGCAGCCGGCCGCCGCAACGTGCCGCACTTCGTCGCGGTGGACGTCGCGAGCGACAACCGCCTCCCACCAACGGCCGCGTGGACCTCGGCGCACACCTTCGCGGCCACCTGCGAAACGCCGGAGGTGACAGCTTCCCTGGTCTACCGCGCGTTTCCGGTGGAGCTGGCCCGCGAACGCGGCTGGTCGTTGTCGGAGCAAGTCATGGTGGAGGTGACGCGATGACCCGCCGGTATGCTGGATGCGCCCTCGTGTGGGCCGTATGCGCCTGCCGTCCCGACGCTGCGCCTGCAGACAAGCAGCGCACGCACGAAACCGGCTCCACGACGCCGAGCGACGGCGGCGGCGGCGATGACGGGGGAGGGGACGACGGCGGCGGCACTTGGTCGCAGCCGATGTTCGCGGCGCCTCCCGAGGCCACGGACCTGGATGACCGCCCGGACGTCATCCAAGTTTCGCTGGTGGCGCAGGCCATTTCTGATGAAGTCGTCGACTGGCCCACACGCTCGGTGTTGCCGATTGACGGCCGCGGCTACAACGGGAGCCTCCCCGCGCCCACCATCCGCGCGAAAGTGGGCGACACCGTCATCATCGACCTTCTCAACGAAATGGACGACCCTACGACGATTCATTGGCATGGCATCGACGTGCCCTTCGGCATGGACGGCGTGCCGATGATGGGCGTAGACCCGGTGCTTCCGGGCGAGTCGTTCCGCTATGAGTTTGTGGTTGACAAATCGGGTACGTTTTGGTATCATCCACATTTTGACACAGCGAACCAAGTAGACCGCGGCCTGTATGGCGCGTTTGTGGTCGAAGACCCTGACGCCCCCGCCGTGGACCGCGACATCGTGCTGCTCCTCGACGACTGGCGCGAAGACCAATCGATGCCCGCCGACGCGGACATGGTCCACGGCGCCCACGGCGCGGAGGGCCTTTGGACGGTCAACGGCTTGGTGCAGCCCCTCCTCGCGCTCGCGGACGGTGAGCGGGTGCGCTTGCGCCTCATCAACACCAGCAACCAAGGCTACGTCGCGCTGTCTGCCGACGGGGGCCTCACCGTCACCGCGCGCGACCAAGGGGCCTTGCCGTCGCCAGAGGTCGCGGAGGTCGAGGTGCTGGCGCCCGGAATGCGCGCCGAGTTGCTGTGGCTGCCGGGGGCGGGCGCGCCCGAGGTGCTGTGGGACCGCGCGTGGTCGCTGGCTGGCGGCGAGGCATTTGGCGAAGACCGCGTGGTGCTCGACCTTTCGTTCGACGGTGCCTCCCCCTCCGCGTCCGTTGCCGATTGGCCGGCTGCCGTGGAGCCGCCCGCCGCGGACCCCTCGTATACCGACTGGGTGTATGTCTTCCAAGGCAGCGCCCACACGGACAATTGGTCCATCAATGGCGAGCAGTTCCCTGAGGTCACGATTGTCGAGGTGTCCGAAGGCTCCGAGACCATCCTGGAGGTGCGCAACCTCTCGGCCACCGAGCACCCGTTTCACCTACATGGCCTGACCTTCGAGCTTTTGTCGCGCAATGGCATCCCGCCCGCCCAGCGTTCGGTCCACGACACCATCAACCTTGCGCTCTACGATGTCGTGCGGCTCAAGGTTTTGGCGGACAATGTAGGCCCGTGGATGCTGCATTGTCATATTTTGCCCCACGCGGAAGGGGGCATGATGACGGTGTTTTCGGTGGTCGCCTCGGAGTAGCGGTGTCCGGTGCTCCAGCCCACCTATCGCGGGCTGGACAACCGATGCGGCTCACTCTTCGACGGGCGCTTCATCCCATGCGGACGGCACTTCCGACGCATTGGCGCGCTCTTCGGCTTCGAGCGCGCGGTCGTGCTGAATCCACGCCACCAATTCGCCTGCTTCGAGGGCGTGGCTTCGGTCGTTCCAAATCAGCTCGGACAGCGCCATGGTATCGGCGACGGCGACGCCGCGGTCGAGCAGCACGCTAATGTAGAATCGGCGCAAACGAATCACGATTTCGTCGGGATCGGTGCGAATGACGAAGTGCGCGTTGGGGCTGCGCACGGGACCGCCGCTCGAATGCTTCAAAATGCCGGCGGCCTTGATGGTGTCGATGGCGGCCTTGACTTGGTCTTGGGCGACGAAGGGGTCGGTCTTCCGGCAGCGTCGGGCGATGTCGCCGTAGACGTACTGGAGGGTATTGCGCTTGCGTCGACGCTCGCGCTCGCTCACATGGTCGACTAGCTCGTGAATGACGGTGTGACGTGCCATATGGCTGACCAGCACCACGCCGGCGTCGAGCAACGCCTCGTGCATCCGGCGGGCTTGCCCGTGGAAGCGGGGCAGCTCCGCGGTGGTGGGCATCGCCGCTTCATTGGCTTCGAGCGGCGCTTCGGGGAGGGTGACCTCGATGGGCTTCGCCGTTTCTTCGGGGGTGTTGTCGATAGGCGCTTCTGCCGCAGCTTCGGATGGCTTGAGGTCGACACGGTACCCGCCCGCCTTTTGGTCGCGGGTGAGCGTGACGATGCCGCGGCTGCGTGCGGCTTCGAGGAAGCGCGCAAATCCGGCGTATCCGTGCTCGGTTTCGTCAAAAGACGGCTCTTTTCGCAGCATCGACTGCTTGATGAGGCCGCCCAATACCGGCCCGGGGTCGTCTTTTTGGATGCCGTTGAGGGTTTCGACCAGCAGCTCGAAGGCTTCTTCCCGCGTGAGCCCGGCGGTGTCGTCGGTTGGGTTGCTGGCGGGGTGCGGTTGGTCGTCGTGGTGGTGCTCGGCGGGCGGCGCTTCGTAGTAGCGGGGCGGCTCGGCATGGACGGGCGCTTCGTCTCGATACGCCTGTTTGAGCAACGATTCGTAAAAAATGAACTCGTCACACGAATCGACGAGCAGACGGCTCGAACTACCGCGTGTGCCAATGCCGATGACGCGCCGGTCCAATTCCTTGAGGCGCATGACCAGCGGCGTGAAGTCGCTGTCCCCGGACATCAGCACGAAGGTGTCGATATAATCGCGGGTGAAGGCGATTTCCATCGCGTCCACCACAAGCGCGATGTCGGCGCGGTTTTTTTCCTGTCCGCGGTACGAGGTGAGCTCCACCATCGTGACGCCTTGCTCCAGCAACCGCTGCTTGAAGCGCGCGAATCGTCCCCAGTCGCCATAGCTGCGGTTGACGAGGATGCGCCCCTTGTCCTTGAGACGGCGCACAACGGCGCGAATATCGAACTGCCCGAGCCCCTCTTTCTCCGTGCCGGCGGCGATGTTTTCGAAGTCGATGAGGACGCAGAGCTTGTGTTCCAATGTGTTGGTCCTGGGAGGAGGGGGACAACGGGCGGGTACGGAAGGGCATAAGCTGGTATCGTCGTTGGGGCCAAGTGCCGGTTGCGGGGCGGTGCCGCCCGCGCATCGGGTTAGGCCGGGTCGTTCCCCCGGAGTTTGTATGAGTACGTCGTCGTTTGACCGCTTTCAGGGAGGCGCCCGCTACATCGCGGACGACACTCTCCTTTCCGATGTCAATGCCGCTATGGCCTTGGGGCGGCCCCTGCTCGTGCGGGGAGAGCCAGGAACGGGCAAGACGATGCTCGCCCACGCTATCGCCGAGTCCCTCGGTATGGACATGCTGTCGTGGCACGTAAAGTCGACCACCACCGCACAAGAAGGCCGTTATCACTACGATGTGGTGCAGCGTCTCAACGACAGCCGATTTGGCGATATTGATGGAATCGACATTCGGGACATCCGCAGGTATATCAAACTTGGTGTGATGGGGCAAGCGTTCACCGCACCCAAGCAAGTGGTGCTGCTCATCGATGAAATCGACAAGGCCGATGTTGAGTTCCCCAATGATTTGTTGCGGGAGCTTGACGAGATGGCGTTCTCGATTCCCGAGCTGGACGAGACCGTGCGTGCGGTCCACCGCCCGGTCACCATCATCACCTCCAACGCGGAGAAAGAGCTTCCTGACGCCTTCTTGCGGCGTTGTGTGTTCCACTTTATTCGCTTTCCCGAGCCCGACCGCGTGCGCCGGATTGTGCAGGCCCACTTGCCCAATTTGGAAGAACGATTGGTCCACGCTGCGGTGTCGCGATTTTATGACCTGCGTCGTGTAAATGGCTTGCGCAAAAAACCAAGCACGAGCGAGCTACTGGATTGGTTGATGGTGTTGGCGCGTGCGGGTGTGCAGCCAGAAGAAATCGCCAAGCGGATGCCGTTTTTGTCGGTTCTGGTCAAACAAGAAAAAGACCTTGAGCTGCTCGGTCGGCGCTTTGGCGAGGCCTGAGCATGTTCGACCTCCTTCTCCTGAACTTGCGTCGTCGGGACATCAACGTCGGTATGGGCGAATGGCTCGTGTTTCTCGATGGGTTGGGAAAAGGTTTGGTCACCGACCTCGACAGCTTGTACCGGTTTGGGCGCGCGGTGTTGGTCCACAAAGAGTCGCAATTTGACGACTGGGACCTCGCGTTTACGTCGACGTTCGAAGGCGTAGAAGTCGACGAAAAGCTCTCGAAGGCCCTCGCCGAGTGGTTGACCGACGCCAAAGAAGCGGCGGGGGACCGCGCGGAAATCGACCTCACCGACGACGAGCTTCGGCAGCAGCTCTATGAGCGCCTCAAGGAGCAAAAAGAGAGGCACGACGGTGGGAACCGCTGGGTGGGCACGGGCGGCACGTCGCCGTTTGGCCACAGCGGCAACGCGTCCAAAGGCATCCGGGTGGGCGGCGAAGGTGGCGGCAGAAGCGCCATTCAGGTGGCCGGCGACCGCGACTGGGCCGACTACCGGCAAGACCGCAACCTCGAACACCGCGACTTCTCCGTGGCCCTCCGCGCCCTCCGCAGCCTCACGCGGGAAGGCGCCATGGAGCTGGACGTCGACGAAACCATCGACCGCACGGCCCACAACGCAGGGGACATCGACCTCGTGTTTCAGCGCAAGCGGGTGAATCGTGTGCACCTGCGGCTGATTCTCGACACCGGTGGGTCTATGTCGCCCCACGCGCGCTTGGTCACCCAGCTCTTTACGGCGGCCCAGGAGGTCAAAGGCTTCAAGAGTTTTGAAGCATTGTTCTTCCACAATGCGCCATATGGTGTGCTTTATCGTAGCTTTGAGACACGCGAACGTGTGGGTATTGAAGACTTGCTCCGGGAGTGGACCCCCCAGACGCGGGTGGTGTTCGTCGGCGACGCTTCGATGGCGCCTTACGAGCTGTTTGAGCCATGGGGCTATGGGCACACCCGCCAAAACGCGGTGGTTCTCTCGGGGCTCGATTGGTTGAAACGAATTCGTCAGCATTGCCCATCGAGCGTGTGGCTCAACCCCGATCCGCGCCGTTGGTGGGCCCATCCTACCGTCGAAGCCATTGGTGCGGTTTTTCCGATGCACCCACTGACCCTCACCGGCCTGCGGGACGCCGTCGCAGTGTTGCGGCGCGGCCCCTGACCCGCGAATGTGTGGCCCGTTTGCTGCGTCGCAAAAAAGATAAAGACTGTATGAGTGGACCACTTGCTGCATAGATTGCTGCATTACAGCATTTTCGTATGCTGCACCGCAGCATAGGTTGACCGAAGGCCGCCCCCCCGCGGCGAGATTGGGTTAGGGAGCGGCCCGTCGGCGGCGCGCCCATGTGCCGTCCATTGCAAGACCTGCGCCCGGCAACGGTGCGCGCTATGTCTCAGGAGTCCGTCATGCAGATTCAGGGCAGCAAGTGGCTGGTGACCGGTGGTGCCAGCGGTATGGGCCGTCACTTCACGCTTCAGCTCGCACGCGAAGGTGCGGATGTCGCATTTTGCGACCTTAGCGATGAAGGCATCCAGTCCGTCCTCGCCGATGCCGCCGCGCTTCCGGGCAAGGTGGTCGGATTTTCCTGCAACGTCGCCGACGCCGCTGCCGTCAACAAGCTGGTGGCCGATGCAGCCGAAGCCCTCGGCGGCTTGAACGGCATCGTCAACAACGCCGGCATCATCCGCGACGGCCTGCTCATCAAGGTCGACCGCAAGACGGGCGGCGTGGTGCCGTTGTCCGATGCCAAGTGGCAGCAGGTCATCGACGTCAACCTCACGGGCGTGTTCAACGGCGCCCGCGCGTTTGCCGAGTGGCACGTCAACAACGCACCCGGCAAAGAAGCGGTCATCGTGAGCATCAGCTCCATTAGCCGCCACGGCAACATGGGCCAGACCAACTACTCGGCCGCCAAAGCGGGCATCGTCAGCATGACGAAGCTGTGGGCCGGCGAGCTCGCCAAGTACGGCATCCGCACCGGCTGCATCGCTCCCGGCTTCGTGCGCACCCCTATCCTCGAAGGGATGCCCCCCGAGATGCTCGACAAGGTCACCCAGCCCGTGCCCTTGCGCCGCTTGGGCGAGCCCCAGGAAATCTTCTTGGGCGTGAAGTTCATCGCCGAGAACGGCTACTTCACCGGCCGTTGCCTCGACATCGACGGCGGCCTCGTCCTCTGAGCGTGCCGGTTCGGGGACCGCGGTCCCCGTCGCGCGACCCCAATGCTCCCGTAGCGTTGGGGTCGTTTGCGTTGGGGAAGACGGGTGCGAGCCGTTAGACGCTTCGCGGCCCGTCCGGCCCATTGCGGAGGTAGACCCATGAAGACCCTCGGTTTGTGTGCAGGTGTTGCCGTTTTGGGGTTGGGGCTCGGGTGGATGGCGCCGGCCTATGCCGCGTGCACCGTCGATTCCGTAGAAACGCACGTGAAGCGGCACGAGCGGGTGGATGTGGTTCGCTTGTACGTCGATACCGGGGCTGTGGACTGCACCCGCATGCGGTTGAGCCATCCCGGCGAGGGGCAGGTGGTTTCGGCCAAAGCGCGTGTGTTGCGCGGCGACGTGCCCAACGAACGGTTCCCCGATGTGCTCGATTGGACCGCCGCGGGGGGCGAGCTGGTCGCGTGGGCCGAACTTCCGGGCCTGCGTCCCCGCGACATCGTCGAGTTGACGGTCGAGCGACGGGTGGGCGACGACTGGCGCTGGTCGCCGGGCCAATGGGGGGGCGCGCCGGGTTGGGCGACGCTGAAAGCGGACGCTACGCCCACATCGGCGACGGTTCCCCGCGAAAAGGACGGCTGGGGCGTCGACCGACCGGTGTGGGAGGCCGCGGGGGGCAATCTTTCGGTCACATTCGGTAGCCCGCCGGAGACGGCGCCCGGCTGGTCCTTGTCGGAACCGGCGTCTTTGGTTGTGCAGATAGAGGTGGACGGCCCGCCGCCGCCCCACGAGCCACCGCGAGGCACCACGCGGCGTACCTGGACGATTCCCGTGGGCCCCTCGGGGGCGCATGCCGTGGTTTGGCCTCCTGACAGCGTAGACCGCGTGTGCCGGGTGGAAGGCCGGGCGGATGCGCAGGTGTTTCCAACGGACGCAGGCTGTGCGGTGCGACATTCTGCGGGGGCCACGCTGGTCGCCGCTTGGACCGTTTCGGGTGTGCGGATTGCGGAGGACTGGGGGCCGGCAGACCGCGGCGCCGCACCCCAAGAAGGACGCGCCCTCGGGCCCGTTGGGACGGGTTGGCGTGGCGCGCCGGGCCTCGGGCCGGTGGGACCATGGACCATCACCATCGACGCGCCAGGCCTCGGCTTGCAAGGCGAAGTGCGCACCGGCGATGTCCGGGACCGCGCCATCTCGGGGAACGGACACCTGGAGCTTTCGCTGCCTTCTTGGGAGGGCGGTGGTTCCGATTCCGTGGCTCCGCTGGCGGCATTTCGCGTGACGTCGGTGCACGGCCAGCCGGTATTGTCCGACCGCGATGCCTTGCTCGATGCCGTCGCTCGCGCCGCCGTCCGCGCGAGCATTCCCGAGCCCGGTCTTCCGGCGCGCATTCGTGTCCAAAAGGCCGATGAGACGGTGTTGCCCGAGGTCCTCGCCTTGCTTCGGGACCAAGTGCGGATTGGCAAAACCGCGGACCAACGAAGCCTGCAACCGCGTCCGCTATTGGATGTGCGCAAAAGCTCCTATGCGACGGAGTGGGAGCTTGCCCTCGTGACCGCGCGGTACCTTCGGCAACTTCGCCTCGAAGCCATCCCGGTGCCCGTGCGTCTCCCCACCGGCGGGCCGAGCGACGCCGCAATGCCCGCGGGCTTCGACCATGCGGTCGTGTGGCTGCAACTGCCGGGCGTCGAAGCGCTCTGGCTCGACCCCGCGTGCCCCGTTTGCGCGGTGGGCGAGCTGCGGCCGACATTGTGGGGGGCCGAGGCCTTGTCGGAGCGCTGGGACCGCCTTCCCGACGCGCCGCCAGCGGCCTTGGTCGAGACCGTCTCGGTGTCGGCAACCGGCGAGGAGCGCGTCGAAACGACCGTCTCCGGGGCGGCGGCGGTGGCGCTGCGCTTGTTTTTGCTCGACTTCCCCACAGATGGGCGAAAAGACGCGCTGGCGCAGCTCTTGGGCGGGGAGGTCGTGTCCCTCGCGGACCTCGGCGCCCTCGGCCAACCAGCGACGGTAACCGTGACCCGCACGGGCACCTTCGACCCCCAGCGCCCGGAAGCGCGCTGGGTGATTCCCGATGGCGCGGTCCTCCGCTTGCCCTGGACCGGCACGCTGGTGCGAGAAGTGCGCTTTGCGCCCGAGGTCCCGGCGGTGTGGGTGCCGCCCGCCGCGGATGCCACCGTAGACGGTGCAGGGCTCGCTTGGAGCCGTGTGGTCGGCGTTGATGGCGCGGGGGTGCGGTTTTCCCGCGAAGAGCTCCAACGGACCGCGCCAGTGGTTCACCGGGATGACTTTCTTGCGTTGCGCGACCGTATGAAAGCGGGTCCCGCGCAGGTTCTTGACCCACCGGCGGGAACCGGTCTCGTCGGCGACAAGGTGCCCGCGGAGCTGGTCGACCCGTGAGGGTTGCGGGCCACGGGGCGCAAAAAAAACGGCCCGTCGAGGACGAGCCGGTGGGGCCAAGCGGCGGCGCCTTGGTTTGGTTCCGAAGGCCTTGGATTAGTTCCGAAGGTAGGGGTAGCCCTTGGGCTTCACGACCCACACCGAGCAGGTGCTGTTGTGGACCAATCGCTCGGTGTCGCTGCCAAACAGCAGACCTTTGATGCCGGATGGGCCGCCGTGGGTTGCGGCGACGATGATGTCCACCTCTTCTTCGTCGATGGTCTTCACGGCCACATCGACCCAGTTTCCACCCGTGACGAGGGGCGTAACGGGAACAGCCGTGATGGTGCGACCGCCGTCCTTGAGGCGCTGCATCTCCAAGGCGAAGGCATCGCGCAGAGCGGTTTCATCATCGGCGATGTTTTGGGATAGGTCGTGGTCATCGGGGTTTTCGATGATTTGCTCTTGCAGCTCTTTGTCGAGGTTGTGCCGTACATGGAGCGCGATGATGCGCGCGCCGGCGTCGGCGTTGGCGGACGCGAGCTGCACGGCGGCCGAGATGGCTGCCCGACTGAGGTCAGAAAAATCAACGGGGACGAGAATCGTTTTCACAAGGTACATCGACGACTTCCAGGGTTGGTCTGTTCACGTAGTTACACAAACCGCAGGTGCGAAGGGAAAACTTTCGGTGGGCTGTTTTGGATCAACATTCACGGCGGTCGGGAAAAATGAATGGCGATTCATGCGAACTCAGGATCGTGTTTCCGTGACGGGGGAGAAGGTCCCGTGGCGCATAAAGTGGACAACTTCGTCCAAGACCGGTGGCAAAGCCATGATGAACGTGTGGTGGGCCCGCACGACCCGATAGGCGCGTTGGCCGGCAAGAATCGCTTCATCGATGCGAACTTTGCCATCGTTGTCGGCGCCGAGCAATGGGTTGTACCCCTTGCCGCCGGGTTCTCCGCCCGTTCGGCTCCCTGCCAGTACACCGACTTCAATGGGCGTTTCGGGAATCGGAAGCGAACTTGGCGCGCCGGGTTGGAGGGGGGCCAAGGGGTCCCAGCCGATATGGTGAACGGGAAGCATTCGGCGCATGTGCGCGGCCAACTCGGCGCCTGCATTGGGTGGGGAGAGCATGACCACCCGAAACACGGGGGGCCGATGGGCGAGGGCCGCGCGCAGCACGAGGCCGCCCATACTGTGCGTCACAATGTCGACGGGCACGTCGCCGTACGCCGCAGAGACCCGCGCGATGTGCGCGGCGGCCCACTCTCCCAGTGCGTCCATCGTGCGAAGCTCGTAGCGCGCCGTTGGAAGGTGGATGTGGGCCCACCCTTCGTTTCCCAGGCGCCAGCGCACCGGCAACATCGAGATGCCGGTGCGAAGGAATCCGTGGAAGCAGACGGCCACCCTTGGTGGAGCGTCAGATGCTCCAGAGCTCATGGCCACCTTCGTCGTCGAGGCGGTAGAGCGTGGCGCTTTCGTCGTCCCAGCTCACAACGGCGACCGCGACCTTGGGGTTCGGAATCATGTGGACCGCGCGTGCGCTGCGGTCAGTAGCGCCGGCGACTTCGATAGGCTTGCCGTCGGGGAGCTTCATGGCCCATGCCGCCAAGCGCCGGGGGCGAAGCTCGTCGGGGCGCGTGAAGACCACCCACGCATGCTTTCCGCTGCGTGCGCCGTCGATTTGGCCGACGGGAACCTTTTTGAGGTAGGTGTCTACTTCCATCGGCATGCTCGGGACCGCTTCTACGACCTGCAAACCACGGGCTGACGAGGGGACCCACGCCAGCACCAAGCCTTGCGCGGGGTCGTCGGCTTGCAGGGGCACGACTGCGGGGCTGCGGCCGGGGAAGTCGCTCGGCGCGCTGACGGCGCGGCTGGGCTTTCCGGGGACGATGAGCTCTAGCGTGCCGCCCTTGGTGAGGAGCACGGGGTGGTGGTCGCTCGCGAAGCCGCGTGCGGTGCGCGCATTGGCGTTGTGCAGCACTTCGAGCTTGCCATCGGCGTGGGCGCGGAGGACAAGCAAAATGGGGCCTTGGCCGCCAATCGCGTAGATGTCGATAGCACCCTTGGGACCAGGCTGGAGCAGCGGGCGCACCATCGGCCGGAAGGGGATGTCCGCGCGAATGCCCGTGCCGACGACGCCTTCTTTGCTGACCGGAAACATCCAAGTGGCGGAACCGCCCGGACGCTCGACCAATACGAGCACCTGGAAGCCCGTGCTGGTGGCGGTGATGCCGTTCGCCAGGATGAGGTCGGCGGGAACGGGAAGCGTGGGGGCTTCGAGCATCGTGGGGCCGGCGAGGGGGCACACGCCCACGCGCAACCACGAGCGGCCTTCGCCGTCGGTGTCGAGCCAAGTGGCGGCGACGTGGGTGCCATCACAGGCCCAGCGAGCATCTTGCAAGAGCGGCGGCCCGAGGTCTGGGGCGTGCTGCCACGCGCGGTCGTGGAGGGCGGCATCGACCTCGGCTTCGGTCAGCTCTGCGCCGTCGAGCACCGCACCTTCGAGCTTTGCGCCCGAGAGGTCTGCGCGGCGAAGGCGCGCGCCTTCGAGCTTTGCGCCGGTGAGGTTGGCGCCGGTGAGGTCGGCGAGGGCGAGCGTGGCGCCCGTGAGGTCGGCGTCGGTGAAGTCGGCCTCGTGCAAGCGGGCTTGGGTGAGGTCTGCCTTCGAGAGATTGGCGCCTTGGAGCTTGGTTCCTTTCATGCTGGCTTCTTTGAGCTGCATGGCGCGGAACGTACACTCTTCGGTGGTGGAGCCACTGAACTTCGATTCATTGGCATCGGCTGCCGTAAAATCGCAGCTCACGAACGTACACCGCTTGAATTTCGACCGGGCCAAGATCGATTCGCGGAAGCTACACCGATGCAGCTCGGTGTCGCTGAAATCGGATTGGCTGAGGTCGGCCTCGTCGAAAATGGTGTCCTCAACGAACGCATCGCGGAGCTTGAGGCCGATGGCCATCGCGCCGGTGAGGTTGGTTTCGCTGAGGTCGGCGCCCGAGAGGTCGGCGCGCGTGAGAATCGTGTCGGTGAGGTCGGCCCCGGAGAGGTCGGCCTTCTCCATCGATGCACCGGACAGATCTGCGCCGGTGAGTTTGAGGCCAGAGAGGTCTACCGCGAACATTTCCAGGCGGCTGCGATTGCGCCGCTGTTCGTTGAAACCATCGATGTCGCCTGCTTGAAGCAAAGCAATAAGGTCGTCGTTGCCAGACATTGGGGTCCTTCCGAGCGCGAGACGGTACACTCCGCCGGAGCGAAGTGGGGCCGAGTCGGCTATCGCGTCGGGGACCATCCGGCAGGTTGAGAAGGCGCCATGGTGTCAGTTCGTTCGATTTCTGCACTCATGCTGGCGGCGCGCACATGGGCGGGCGATGCTGATGTGGTTTCGAGAGACACGCTTGACACGTCATTTGCGGGCGACGCGACCCTCCATTTGGTCATCGGGCCCTTGCCGCCGACGGGAGACCCGCGCGGCACACACCACCTCGAGCACGCGGTCCTGCACTCCCGTGCGCGTGCGGAAGCGGCCGCTTGGGGAGCCACCGTCGCGGCGTACACCGGGCCGGATTCGCTCCACCTTGTCTGGACGGGCCCCCCCGCTTCGCTGGACGCCGGTCGCGAACGCATGACCGCGTGGCTCGCCGCGCCCCCTTCGACCGACGATTGGTCCCGTGCCCAGCGCGAGATTGCAGAAGAGGCGGCGGTGACGGCCGAGCGTGCGCGTCCGCCTGCGTCGGCGCTCGGGGCGCCCGACCGGCTGCTGTGGCCCACTGGCGGCGCTACGTTGACCTCGCCAAACGATGCATGGTCAGAGCTTTCGGATGCGCCGTGGACGTGGATGGTAGCCCCCGAAGGTAGAGGCGCAGATCTCCTCGCGATGGCCGCAGAATCGGCGCAGCAAGCCAATGTCCGTACCCTTCGGGCACGCACGGGTTGGCAGGTCACCGGACCGCTCGATTGCCGGCGGCGGCGGGCGCTCCGGGCGGCCGCGATGGGCTGGGCGGAGGCGGCCGAATTGACTGCCCATGAGGTGTGGTCGCCGTCGCGGTCGCTGGTTTGGTTGGACGGCAGCCTCGACGGACGCCCCGGACCCGCGGCATACCGGGCCGCGCGCCAGTTTGACGTGCGGAGTGTCACGGGGACGCAGCGTCGATGGGCGCACTCGGTAGACCAGGCTTGGTTTCAGGTGGGGGAGGCGGGCTTCGGCGTGTGCCCGGCGCCGACACCCTTGTCCCGCGCCGAGGTGCGGACGGCCTTTCGCGCCCTCCGCGCCACGGAATCCGTGATTTCGGGGTCGCGGCGTGTCGACGTTGCGCCGGTCGAACGAGAGGCGCGTGCTGCGGTGTTTGTGCCTGGTGACGCAGCCTTCGAGGCGAACCAAGACCGCGAACCTTCGCTGTTTTGGACCCAATGGGGCGATGGCTGGACGGTGGACGGTCCGGCGGACGCCGTGGCGCGCGTGCCCGTGGTCGCATCCGATGCGCGGTGGACAGAAGAGGACGCGGTCGTGGCGTTGGTCGCCGGGGGCCAGACGCCGTCGATGGGCTGCCGCGCGATGGGCGTCACGGCGCCGGATTGCGGCGTCGCACGGGCGAGGCCGCGTCCCACAGAGACCGCTGCGGCCGGGGTCATTGATGACGTGTCAAGAGTGCACCTCATCCTTGGTGGAGATATTTCCGCCGCCGTCGCCCAGGCGGTGTTTGGCCCGGGGGGTCCGGTACAAGCGGCATTGGCGAATGGCCCCGCGCCCCATCGCGTGCAGGTGACCCTCTCGCCGCACCGGGTGGATGTGCGGGTGGCGTGCTCTTTGGCACAGCGCGCGTCCGTCATTGCTGCGATGCGCGAAGGGCTCGATGCAGCCATGGGCGATGGTCCCTTGTCTCGCACCGAAGCGCGCGCCGAGGTGGGCCGGTGGTGGCAGCAACTCCGCGCGCGACCGTGGGAGGCAGTGGCCGCAGGCATTGACTTAGCCGGTGCTTTGGATGCTTCCGCCGAAACCGCAGATTTCGCGGACCTCGCGACGTGGCACACGGTTTGGATTGTTGGCGGCCCCGAGGACGGAATGCAAGCGGCGCTTGCGCCGGTTTCGCCCCGTCCAGCGCGCATTTTGTCCGCGTCGATGTGGCGGGCACAAGGCGCAGCGGCGGGTGGCCAGTAGTCTTCGGGAGTTTCGTTATTTTCTGCGTGCCGCAGCGACCGGGATTGGTGTATCATAGGGTGATCTGGTTCCCCCCACGGTTGGCGACACCACCAAGACGTCCGCCCCGATAACGGTTGTTCCCACGAGGTCGTCCATGTCTGCGTTTGCACTTCTCTTGCTCGCTACCACCTCGTCTGCACACGCGCAGGACTCCGACCGCTGGGAGTTTGAAAGCACGCCCGCCGACATTCGTTTGCACGATTTTGTCGAGCTGTGGAATGGCGCCGAGTTCGACACAGGCTGGATTCCCGGTGGAAGCCCGCTGATGGTGCGGTTCCAAATCGAATCGAGCGGCGGCGCCGAGGTCGAGATGGAAGGCGAGGCCCATATGGGCTGGCCCAACGGCCTCACCGTCGCGATGGACCCCATCGCCGACAGCGGAAACATTGTCGTCGACGCCGCTCTTGAAGCGGTCACGAGCATTCGTTTTGACATCGACATTTACTCGTGGGACTCCGAAATCGACCGACGGGGCATCGACGTAGAAGGAGAGGCGCTGTTCTCCCCCTTCTTGCTGCAAGGCGACGCGCCAGACTCGGTGTCGGTGCTCTTTGAGGGCGACACCAACGAGCTCCTGAACTGGGACTTCCAGGTGTTTACCGGCGTCACTGCCGGAATTGTGGTGGACCTCGGGCCCGAAGCCGTCACGACCTTCACCGGCGAGAACTGGTACATCGACGGCGACCGCGTGGACGTCGCGGGCGAAGAAGCATGGGCAGAGCCGCTCGGCGAGGCCTACCAAGACGTGCAGGTGGAGTTTGTCGGCGCCTGGGAGAGCGACCTCGACCTCGTGCTAAACCCCGTGTTCCAGGTCTGCGTCGACCTCATCGGCTGCTGGGACCTCGTCGACATGGACATTCCGATTCCGCTGGCCAGCGACAACTTCCAGCAGTTCTTCCCGTCGCAAACGTTGGTCTTCCCGTTGCCCGTGATGGGCGACTTGCCGTCCCGCCACGACTTCGGCACGCTCGGGGTTGGGGAGACGGCGGTCTTGCAACTTCCGATTGAAAACATCGGCGCGCTCGACCTTGAAGGTACGATTCATGTCGAAGGGAGCACCTTCTTCTCGGTGTATCCCGAGTATTTCCAGGCAGGTGCGGCGGCGACCGACGGCGTAGTGGTGTCCTACACCCCCCTCGTCGAAGGCGACTTCGAAGCAATGCTGGTGCTCACGTCCAACGACCCCCTCGAACCCGTCATCGAAATCCCCCTCGTCGCGTCGGCATCGCCCTACTCGGCCTCGGGTGAGGGTGCCAACGGCATCGGTGGCTCCGGCGACGACGGCTCTGGCTCGGGTGGGCGGGCCAAGCCCCAAATCATTCGTACCGAAGTGGGCGGCTGCGGCTGTGCATCGACCAACACCCAGAATCCCTACAACGCCCTTGGCTTGGTGTTCTTGGGCGGCTTGGTGGTGTCGGCGCGGCGGCGTCGCGCGTCGCGGTAACCGAAGGCGCGCGGAGGTATATCTGAGGCAGGGTCAATGCTGAGTTTGCGCGCGGCGGCGGCGAGTCGTCCGTCTCCCCATCATGTCGAGTGTGAAGACGCTTGGCATATCTATGCCCACGACCCTGACCGTGGTGACGGGCTCTTTATTGTCTGTGACGGTGTAAGCACGGCAGGCGAGGGGTTGGCGGCAGCGCGCTTGGCCTGCAATCGGGTGGGACAGTTTGAAGAGCCCGGCGCGGTGCGACAGCCCGAGACGCTCGCCCAGCTCGTCAGTGAAATCGACTGGGAGCTGCGGGGAACGGGCCGCCATGCGCGCTGTACGCTCGCGATGGTGTGGGTGGACGGCACCAGCGCCCATGTTTTCACAGTAGGGGATTCTCCTGTTGTGCGGCTTCGTGCGGGCAATACCCAGCACGCCGACATCGAGAAAAAAGGCACCGAGCGGCGCTTGTCGTCGTTTTTGGGCATGGGGCCTGGCGTATCCGAGGTATTGGCGACGAGCGTGTGGGACCTCGCGCCGGGCGACGTATTGCTGCTGATGTCCGACGGTGTGGTCGATGCGCTTGGGGAAGACGACCTCGCGGCGCTGTGGGCGGCCACTACCGAAGCCGAGGCCTGCGCGCAGGCGGTCATTCAAGAAGTTGCGCGAATTGGTGTAGACGACGACGCGACGGTGGTGGTGGTCGAAGTCCGCGCCCAGCGGGATGTTGTGGCCCCCGACCACCCCTTCTCGCCCCCCGACCCCCCTGCGTGGTTGACGGGCATTCCGCGCTAAAGGACGGCCATTGCTGCCTTGTCCCCATCCCCAGTGTACTCCGCCTGCCGCAGCGCCAACGGGAGCGTTTGCGCGCGTACAGGGGCTTTGGCTGCTGCTCCTGGTGCTCGTGTGGCTGCCGGTGGTGGGGTTTGGGTATGTTTGGGATGACGACGCGCTCATCGTCGCCAACCTCGGCCTCGACGGCTGGGACGGCGTCGTCTCCGCGTTTTCGGGTAGCTTGTGGGACCACACGCCGTCTGCTGCGGAATCGCCGCACTTTTATCGGCCGGTGATGCGGCTCAGCTTGGTGCTGGACCGCTGGATGGGCTGGGGTGCGGCAGGCGCACATGCGCACTCGCTGCTTTGGCACCTCGTTTCGGTGGCTGGCGTGGTAGCGTTGGCGCGGCACCTCGGCGTATCGGCGCCGGTGGCGGTGTGGGCGGGTGCCCTCGCGGGCCTGCATCCGGTGCAGGTGGAGGCGGTGGCCTGGATTTCCGCACGAAATGACCTCCTGGCCTTGGCGGGCATGGTGTGGACGCTCGTGTGGGTGCGGTCGGGGAGAGGGCCGCTGTGGGTGGCGCTGGGCGTCGCTTGGTCTGCGGCGAGCAAAGAGAGCGCCTATCTATTGCCCCTTCTGGTCATGGTTGCGGCATATGGCCTCCCAAGGCCGTGGCGGGCCGCTGGCGGGGCATGGCTCGGTTTGGGCCTCGTGGTGGTGGGGCGCGTCCTGGCGGGCGTAGGGTGGCCCCAGGGGGCCGATGGCGCCCATTTGTGGGCCAGCGCCGCGCCTGCGGCGATGTGGTGGGTCGATGCGCTTGGCCTTCCCCAAGTGCGGGTGCCCGGACAGCACTTGGCGTGGCCTTCGCCGGTGCCGTGGCTGGGATTGGCGCTCGGTGGCGGCTGCGGTCTTGTTGTGCTGGGCGGCGTCGGGTGGCGGGGCATCGTGATTCTCGGCTTGGGTGCCCTCGCGAGTCTTCCGGCCTGGCCCGCGATTGCGCATGTGGGGCTTCTCGGCGACCGGTATGCGGCCGCGGGGGTGGTCGCGGTCGCTGTCGTCGGTGGGCTTGGCCTGGAGGTCGCGTTGGCGCGGGAGTGGCGCCGCGTTGGCTGGGGCATCGCGGCGGCGGCCGTGCTGGCGTGCGCGGTGCAAACCACCCGCAGCTTGCCCGCATGGCAGAGCGACCGCGACTTGTGGGAGGCGGCGGTGCAGGTCCACCCGAACGGCTACACCTGGGGCGCGCTGGCCAAGGTCGCGGAGCTTTCGGGCGACGACCGAAGGGCTGCCGTGGCCTACCACGCCGCGACGCAAGGTCCGATACCGTTTGCGGCCGCCTGTTGGAACATCGCGAGGTTCCATCTTCAGGCGGGGCGCGCCGACGTGGCTGCAGCCGAAGGACGGCGTGCGTTGGCCGCGGGTTGCGCCGTGTCTGCCGAGCTGGTGTGCCCAACCGCCTTGTCGTTGTTGGTCGGCGGAGATTTCGCAGGAGGGCGCGCGTTGGCGGCGGACATCCAGCCGGACCCAACGGGCCAATGTGTGCTGGTGCGCTTGGTCGGGGCGGCCCAAGACGGGCTCTGGACCGAGCTAAACGCCGCTACGGGAACGGATGGCGCGCGTCGCGGCGCGTTGGCGGCGCAGCTCCAGCGGGTGCTCGAAGCGGGCGGCGACGGCGCCACCGCGGAGGCCGTGGACCGGTGGGCGCAAACGCCGACAGATGCGGGACATGGTCCCCAGGCGCCGCCGCGTTAGCTCGGTCGTTTCGTGCCCGCGCAGAACCGGGGCGGAGGTCGCGCGAGCGGGGTGGGGTGTGGGCCCAAGAAGTCCGTAGGGACGAACCTTCGCGTGCGTTGCCGGGCAGCAGGATGTGCCGGCCTACGATGTTCGCGCAAGTGAACGACGGCTGCCAATGGGCATTGGCAGCAGGCGAACAACCCATTGTTGTGCGCGTTGCAAAGAATGGCGCAGGTTGCGCGGGATGCCCGAGGGGGACCCTGCGGCCGGTGCAGAAGGGGCGCTCGTTATGCGTTTTCGCGACAGAGCACACGAACGTGAATGTGCTCTTGGTGATTTTGGGCGTGATGGACGATGCCCGTAGCGGAGCGGTCGCGGGTTTCGGGGTCCGGGAAGATGCGCTCGGCTTCATCGACGGTGAGCTGGCCCGTTTCGATGGTGTAGCGCTTCAGGAGGTTGATGGCGCGTTGGTCAAGCAGGATGCGCTCGACATAGCCGGTGTCGAGCAAGCTGCGAATCACGAGCCAGTTGGTGGCGAGGTCCATGCGGGACAGCGAAGCGCCGGGGTAGTCGCCCACGACGGTGCGGCCGTCATCCCAGTACAAGGTGATGTCAACATCGATGCCGGCGCGGTGGGAGATGTGCGGTGCAAGCTCGCCGCCGTATTTGCGGCTGATGTCGCCGATGACCATCGGGTCGGCGTCGGGGGCCAGCCATGCCATTTCTTCGGCGGTGCGCGTGATGACTTCAATCATCTCCGGCCGACCCCAGGCGGTGTCCATATTCCAGATGCGGTAAAGGTCGGGCGATTCGGGAAGCTGGACGCCATTGGCCAAGTGTTGCGCTTCACATGCGCCAACCCGAGAGATGGGAGCTTGTGCGGAGGGAAGGGCTTCGTCGAGCCAAGGACCCATCGGCTGCCCCAGACTGGGCAGCAGAAGCGGGAGCACGACGTGAGGGAGGAACGCCATCCACACTCCGAAGGCCGGGGGCACCGCAAGGGGGCCATAGGCCAGGGGGCTTGTCCGTTTGCAGGGCGGGCCTGCAGGGGCTTGAAGGAAGCGACGAGGCAGCAGGGTCCCGTCTCGTCGGATTGCGCGGTAACGACACTCCGAATTCACTGCAAGCATAGACACGTCAAGAGAAGGCGCGAATGCGTGTCTATCGCGACCGACGAAAACGCCCACGCCATCGTGGTATTGGTATTGTTCCTGACGTCGGGCGGCCCGCAAAAGCGTGATTTTGGACTTGTCGCCTTTGTGTCACTTTTCGTCTATTTGCCAAACCCCGATCTACTTTTTGCTGAACAACGATTCAGGCTCCTGGTCAACGAGAAACGGAGCACGGAGCGAGACGTGCATCGTGGGGCGTCTTTGCGCAAACGTACCCCCGACTTCGGCTGAGGCGTGCGCCATGCTTATCGGTCCGCGCGGTCGGAGCCGAAGTCTCATTGTTGTTTCGATCCTACTGCTTCTGCAGGTCCAATCTGGCGAAAGGGTGGGGGCCGTGGTGGTGCTGCATGAAGCGCCTCGCCGCGGAGCGGGGCTATTTTGCTGGGGAACATTGTATTTGTGGGGAGTTTCGCAACGGAGTGCAGCATCCGACCGAGCGTACGTCTGGGGGCGCGCAAGGGCGGGAGAAGCCGGATTCCATTGGTATTCGCGGTGCGCGAAGTGCATGCGCCTTCGACCCGGCGCCCTTCCGGGGGACGTACAAATGCGAGAGAGCCCGCGCCCTACAGGAAATCGCGGTGCGGAGTGTCACTGAACCTCGGTTCATTCGTTGGGAACATTGTGTTTGTAGGGTGTTTCGCGACGTGCAGCGCCTTCGACCCTGCGCCCGTCTCAGGACGCACAAATGCAAGAGAACCCGCGTCCCACGGATAATCGCAGTGCGGGGTGTCACTGAATCACGGTTCATTCGTTGGGAACCTGGTTATCGTGGACCGTTTCGCAAAGGGTAGCGCCTTCGACCGAGCGCCCGTCCGGGGATGCACAAGTACGGGAGAACCCGCGTTCGATTCGTAATCGAGTTGCGTGACGTGCAGTGCCTTCGACCCGATTGCCGTCCGGGGACGTGCAAGTACGGGAGAACCCGCGTTCGATTCGTAATCGAGTTGCGCGACGTGCAGTGCCTTCGACCCGATTGCCGTCCGGGGACGTGCAAGTACAGGAAAACACGCATCCAAAGGATAATCGCGGTGCGGGGTGTCACTGAATCACGGTTCATTCGTTGGGAACATTGTGTTTGTAGGGTGTTTCGCGAAGTGCAGTGCCTTCGACCCTGCGGCCGTCGGCGTATGCGCAAGTACGGGAAAACCCGGTTTCTACAGGAAATCGCGGTGCGGAGTGTCACTGAACCGCGGTTCATTCGTTGGGAACGTAGTTATCGTGGACCGTTTCGCGACGTGCAGCGCCTTCGACCCAGCGCCCGTCTCAGGACGCACAAATGCGAGAGAACCCGCGTCCCACCGGTAATCGCGGCGCGGGGAGTCCACTGAACCGCGGTTCATTCGTCGGGAACATTGTATTTGTGGTGTGTTTCGCGAAGTGCATGCGCCTTCGACCGAGCGCCCGTCCGGGGAGGTACAAGCTCGGGAGAACCCGCGTCCAATTGGTAGTCGAGTTGCGCGAAGTGCAGCGCCTTCGCCCCGATTTCCGTCCAGGGAAATACATACGCGAGAGAACCCGCGTCCCACCGGAAATCGCGGTGCGGAGTTTCACTGAACCACGGTTCATTCGTTGGGAACGTTGTTATTGTGGACCGTTTCGCAAAGTGCAGCGCCTTCGGCCCCGCTCCCGTCAGGGTACGACCAGCTGCCCTGCCGTCGAAGACGAATAGCCGTCGTTGGTGCCGTTCCCTCCGCAGCCGTCGCCGCCGAAGTCGCAGTAGGTCCACGAGCGGCCGCCGTCGGCGCTGACGCGTCCGCAATAGTCGTAGGCACCGGCGGAGGTTGGCGCCGAAAAAGTGCCCATGTATTCGTCGTTGGCGAGGTCGCCGGAGATGAGGCCGTCTTTGTCGGCGTTGTAGGTGGCGGTCGCCCAAGCCCAGGTGGCGCCGTCGGGGGTCGAGCCGTCGGCTCCGACGCCCACTTCGACCGTAATGCCGGGGCCTTCGCCTGCGGTGTCGGTGGTTCCGGCGTGGTACACCCAAACATAGAGGGGGTCGCTGGTTCCGCCGGCGGAGACGGTTTGGGCACAGGGCCATTGGATGTGGCAGTAGTCGACCGGAACGTCTGCGTCGGTGTCTGCGTCGGTGTCTGCGTCGGTGTCTGCGTCGGTGTCTGCGTCGGTGTCGGCGTCGGTGTCGGCGTCGGTGTCGGCGTCGGTGTCGGCGTCGGTGTCGGTGTCAGAATCGGTGTCGGCGTCCGTGTCCGCGTCGCTTTCCCCCTCGTAGGTAAACGAAAGCTCAGCTTCTGCGCCGTCGCCGCGCCGGGCCAGCACCACCGCCGCTCCTGGCGGCCCTGCGGGTGTGGTGCAGGATGCTTCAACGGTGGAAATGATGGTCAATGGAGCGCACGCGGCACCGCCAATGGTGACGGTGAGGTCGTCGGTAAATCCGGTGCCCGTCAATCGGGCTTCGGTGCCTCCCGCGGCCGCGCCGGTGTCGGGCACGATGCGGTCGAGGGTGAGGTCGCTCGGTGTGTTGTCGGCCGAGGTGGTCTCTTTGTTGTCCATTGGCGCATAGTCGCCGCCGCACGCTGATGCGGCAAACGAAATGGTCCACACCATCGACGTTGTCCAAAAACCACGAGCGAAAGATGCCTTCATGTGAACACCACGGAGCAGAGAGGTCGAGGGCGCTGTAATGGATTTTACCACGCGATGCCGCCACCGGTTGGGGGCTGCGGACTCGCGCGAGGCGGCGAACGGACAGAAGTTGCGTGTCAGTCAGGGAGGCGCGCGCCGGTATCGCGGTCAAAACGGTAGCTGCGGCCCAGGCGCACGCGGGTGGGGCCCCGTGCTGGGGGTGGCCCCTCGATACGCGCGACGACGCGGTCTCCGCCATTCAATCGAACATGCACGAAGTTCTCGAAGCCGAGCGTCTCAACGACCTCAATCACTCCGGCGTGGGTGCCGTCTCCTGCCATCCCAACCTGGACTTCATGGGGGCGTACGCCGATTACTGCCGTGGAATCTATGTTTTCGAGAAAACTCATCGACGGGGTGCCGATGAAACCAGCGACGAAGCGATTGCTCGGATTGTCGTATAGCTCCGCGGGCGAACCCAGCTGCTGCAAGTGGCCGCCCTCGAGCACGGCGATGCGGTCGGCGAGGGTCATCGCTTCGATTTGGTCGTGGGTGACGTAGACCATTGTGGTGCCGAGGGAGTGGTGCAGCGATTTTAGCTCGACGCGGAGTTGGGCTCGGAGGGAGGCGTCGAGGTTGGACAACGGCTCGTCAAACAAAAACACAGATGGCCGGCGCACAATCGCGCGCCCCATAGCGACGCGCTGGCGTTGTCCACCGGAAAGCTCCTTGGGGTAACGGTCAAGAAGCGGCCCCAGGGCCAGCATTCGCGCGGCCTCTGCGACGGCGCTGTCGATGGTGGCTTGGGGGACCTTCCGCAATTCGAGCGCGAACGCCATATTTCGGCGCACGGTCATGTGCGGATAGAGTGCGTAGCTTTGGAAGACCATCGCGACATCGCGGTCGCGGGGCGCGACGTCGTTGACGCGCCGGTCACCGATATAGAGGTCGCCGGACGTGATGGTCTCGAGACCAGCGATACATCGCAGTAGCGTGCTTTTGCCGCACCCCGATGGACCCACGAGTACCAAGAACTCGCCGTCCCCCACGGACATATCGATGCCGTGGAGGACGTGAACGGAACCGTAGGACTTGGCGATGGCTTGAAAGCGAAGGGACGACACGGTTCACTCCGAGCAGGGGCCCAACGTACCTCGGTTGGAACGTTGGTGCCCTTGCCGGTGGGCCTCAGTTGCGACCTTGGCCGCCGCCGTTGCCATTTCCGCCTGCGTTTTGGCCATGCGAGTTTGTACCGCTATTGCCAGGAGCGGGGTCGACACCGGGGCCAACTTCGATGGGGGTCGGGACGGAGAAGGTCGGGCCTGCGCCATCACCGCTGCGGAAGCTCGGAAGCGCGTGGGAGTCGACGTACTCTACACCGTCCCAGGTGGGGATAGGCGTGGGCATCAACTTGACCTGGCCGGGATGCTCAAGGTCCCACCGAAGCAACATCGCGTGGTCTTCGTGCTGGGTGTTGTGGCAGTGCTCGACGTAGGTGCCGGCGAACTCGCGGAAGCGAATCGCGATTTCCACGTTGTTGGACGAGTCTTCCTCGGGCCCGATGCGGTAGATGTCTTTGCGGGCCCACCGCTCCCATGCAGGCGGCGCTTTGCCGTCGCGGGACAAAATCACGCCTTCTTCAAAGTGGACGTGAATGGGGTGGCTCCAGCCGCCGTTTCCAGCGAAGTGCCAGACTTCCAAGGTGCCGACATCGTCGTAGCCATCGAAGTCGGTGCCATCAAAGCCTGGATCGGTGGGGCCAGTGGCCAACTGCGGCGCGGCGGAGAGACGGCGGGGGTCGGCGTACAATCCTTGGCCGCCATCGACCTTGATAATCCAGGGCTTCGAGTCCGTCGCCCCGGACTTGTCAAAGTCGAAGGTGCGGTGGCGCGCGGCGTCGATGGCTGCGGACTGGACGTCGATGGGCAACTCCGCCATCGTGAGACCACCGGGTTCGTATGCGGTGGGGTCCATCGAGAGGTCGGTGCCGGTGTACTCGTGAACGCGCAACTCAAGGAACTTTCCGACGACGGGGTCGCCGCTGGTCCAGCGGCCATTGCTGACCACGGGTTCGTAGGTTCCATCGAGGATTTCGTCGAGAGGAATCTTGCGGTCGGCCTTGATGCCGGTGTTGTGCTCCATCGTGTTGATGAAGTACAGCTTGTCGCCCGGCTGAATGCCGTGGTCGGCGAAGTCGACGATGATGTCGTAGCGCTCTGCAATCGCTTGGGTCGGCAGCCAGCCCTTGTGCTCATCGGCGTCGCCATCGCCGTCGAGGTCGAGGGTGCCGTCGAAGGGGAGGGCGTGCTCCAAGATGTTGCCGTCGTTGGCAATCATGTGGAAGCCGACGCGGTCGTACGAGACGCGGGAGCCGGGAGGACCGGAGAACTCTCCGCGGTTGTCGTTGCGCTCGTGGACCAACGCGATGGACAAGTACCGGGACACCGAGCCATTGAGGAGGCGGAAGCGGTACGAACGGGCGCGGACGTCGAAGTAGGGCTTATAGAGCCAGTTGGTCAGCAGCTGGTCGCCGAGGAAGCCGTCGAGGTTGAAGATATTGAACCAGAGCTGTCCTTCTGCATCCCACGCTTTGTCGCCGATAACGAGGTTGATGTCGTAGTCGCGGTTGCCCCAGGAGAGGTCGGTGCCCGAAGGGAAGCGAAGGTTGACGCCGTCGTCGTGGGCTTCGTTGCCGCGGTCGATGGCGCTGTAGTAGTTGAACATCGCCGCGTTGCCTTTGTAGACGTTTTGCGCGGTGAAGTCGAGCATATGGTCGTGGAACCAGTGGGTGCTGGCCACTTCGCGGTAGTCGCCGCGGACCATGATGGTGCCGTCGGGGCCGCACTCCCGCTCAACGCCGGAGTCGTCGTGGATGAACAACGTCTCGCCAGGCTCGCACGGCGTCGCGGCGCGGGGGTCGGTGGCGAGGGTGTTGACGGTGTCGTGGCCCGCGAGCTGCATGGGCCAGCGGTAATCCCAGAACTGGCCGGGGAAGAAGAAGGCGTTGGCGTAACCGTCCGACTCGGCGGGGTTGTGGCCGTTGTGCTCGTGGGTGCTGATGGTGTGCAAGCCGAAGCCGCGGTTTGCGGAGGGGTCGATGGGCAGGGCGTTGTAGTGGCGGAACAGCACGGGCTCGCCGTAGCGCGCGACCAGCAGCTTGGGCGGCAAGGTGCCGTCGAACGTCCAGATGGACTTGTGGTCCTGCAACGGCATATTGGGATGGAAGCGGATGCCGACACCGGCGGTGGTGCCTTCCAATACAGGACCTGTCGCGTCGGTGGCGTAGACGGTGTGGTACAAGCCGCCGGGGCCGAACTCACCGACTGCGTAGCCGTGGCGCTGGTGCGTGTCGCGGATACCGCCGTTGGTGCGTGCGCCGGCCATTGCGCTCACAAAGAACACTTTGGGGAAGAACTCGTTCCAACGTTGGTGCGCCCAACCTTCGCCCGGGGGTCGACCCTCGGCGGGCGGCGAGTCGACATCGCGCCCAAGGTGGGCTTCCACATCGATTTCCCAGGGGTTTGTGTCGGTGTCGTTTGCGTCCCAGCTCGGCTCGGAGACAAATCCAATCTGCGACAAGAACGCATCAAGGTCGGCGCTGGCGGGAGCGCTCAGCGCAACATTGGAAGGGTCTTGCTCGGGAGCCGGCCCGGTCGTGGGCCGCGGGAACGGCATCGTGGCGACTTCGGCATTGTCAAAAGAATTGGTGCCGAACTCTTCAAAGCGAATCATTTGCTGGGAGAACGCGGTGGCGCCGTACAAGGGGCTCGGAGGCCCGCCGGTGGGGATGTCGTAGCCGCCGCCGCCCAACAGTTCGCTTTCGTTGAGGTAGCCGTTTGCTGCGGGGTCGCCGCCTTCTTCACCACCTTCCATCGCCGGGGGAAGGGTAGCCAGGTAGTCGATGGCCATATCGTCGCCAATCGAAGGGCCTGTGAAGGCGGAGGGGTCTGTGTCGGCGGGCTCGCCAAAGTAGTCCAGGGCATCGCCAACTGCGATGCCACCAATAGCTGTAGCGGACAAGATCGAGATGAGGCGCAGAGTGCGTTGGGTGGTGTTCACGCGAGCTCCCCGTTTGGGCGGTGGTTGAAAGAGACTATTGTAGTTGATTTCAGTTCGATGGTGAAGAAAATCTTCAACAAATACTAGTGATGTAGATCAGTTGCAGATTGGGATGCGGAATAGGCTGCGAGGCGGTCGACGTAGGACGTTTCTTCGGTGATGTACTCAATCAACAGTTCAATCTCAACGTCTGTGAGGCGTAGGTTGGGCATCGGAATTTCATTGGCTGCGGCAAGCAATGCCGTTCCGATGGGGTCACCTTCGGCCAGCATGACGTCGGGTTCCCGAAGCCAGCGGCGAAGCCAAGCTGGATCACGGTTCTGGTGGACGCCATACAAGTCTGGACCTACTTTGCTATACGGAACTTCGGGAGACTTTCCGTAGCCGATCGTGTGGCAAGATTGGCAGCGGGTGCGCCAAAGATTCTCGCCCTCGGTAATGTTGCGCACTACGGGTGCTTCGTTGTACGGTCGGTCGTTTTGGCGCGGTTGCTTCCAGTTGTGTAGCCAACTTCCCAGTTGGTCAGCCAACACATACGGGTTTTCATAAGGAGACCGCTTCATCCAGCGTCCGGTAGATTGGTTGCCAATCATCAGGCTGATGTTGTGGTCGTTTTCCCCTTCCTTTTGGGATGCGGGCAGCAACAAGCCGAACTTTTTGCGCAGTGCGAGAATGTCTTCGTTTTTTCCAGTAAGGAAAGTCCAGCCATCGCCAATCCCCCAACGATTGCGGTACTCGGCTAGTACCTCCGGTGTGTCGTAGTCCGGGTCGATGGTAATGCTATAAAAGTGAACGTCTTTTCCAACGCGGTCGCCCAGAATGCGGTACACGTCGAGCATCCGCGCAGTTTCCATCGGGCATGCGTCGGGGCAACTGGTGTAGATGAAGTTGATTGCGACAACTTTGTCTTTGACGAGGTCGTCGAAGAACTTCACCTCTTTTCCGGTGTGGTCAATGAGGGTCGCGTTTTGGAAGTACTCCACACCCCAAACGGCTGCACCCGTGCCGGCGGCAGGTGCGTTGGCTGAAGCCGGGGTTGTTGGGCCTTCCGGGTCGGCGCATGCAAGAGCGAGCATGAGCAAGCCGGGTGTCCATGAAGCCGATGTAGAAGACATAAGGTTCGCCGATAAACAAGGAAAAGGAGGGCGGATTGCAGCGAGCTGACGATGTTTGCGCTGTGGAGACCACCCTCCACTCCACAGCGCACTCCGTAGGTGCAGTGGCGCGCGGGGCTATTCGCCCCGACGCTCCCTTCAGCGCACGTCGACAGTGCGGTTTGCGGTGCCGCCGTTGGGCGAGGTCACGCAGACCGAGGACGGCGTCGAAGCGACGGTGCGGTCGCGGTAGGTCCAGCTTCCGCCACCTACTGCGGGGTCAGGAGATACGGTGAGGGTGATGAGGTCGATACCATCACAGTTGACGTCGAGGGACACCGTCGAGGTGACGTTGGTGGTGCCCGCGATGTAGGTCACGATGCCGTTCGTGCGCAGCTCGGTGCTCGAAGCGCGGTATTGGGCCCGCTCGATGATTACGGTGTCGACGCCGGGAACGGTGGTGACAACTTCGGTTTCCACGACGCGGCCTTGAAGCACACCGCCTTCTTCGTAGCCTTCGCCTGCGACGAGGGTGCCTTCCCAGCCGACCATGTCGTCGACGGTGATGGCGTTGCCGCCGAGGTCAACCAACACGGAGGGGAAGCGGGTGTCGGTGTTCATCGTGAAGGTGGTGCCTGCCACGTTGAACGTGCCGGCCAACGCATCGACCGAAATCAATGGGCCGACCACAACGTGTTCGCCCTTGTCGTAGTAGACGGTGTCAGCGGTGATGACCATGTTGCCGGAGACGTCAGCGGACACGGTGGCGGTGATGATGGCGGTGCCGCCGATGGCGCTGCTATTGCCGGTGTTGACGAGCTCATCGAGGGTGATGTCGCCCACGCCGTCGCCCGAGGTGTCAATCAACATGCCCGCGGGAAGGTCGACGCAGGTTCCGAACACGGTGATTTCGCTGTCGACGGTGTCAATGAGCGAAACGGGACCTTCGATTTCCAAGAAGTTTGCGCCTGCGCCCAAGGTCGGCAGTGCAACAGTGGGGCATGCGGCGAAAGCGGCCGATGGTGCTGCGAGAAGGGCGAGTGCGGAGAGGAAGGTGCGTGCGATAGTCATGGTCGCTCCTTGAAGGTGGGACACAATGTCCCGTCTGGGTGGTGAAACTGGTGGACAAGAGGCCACCAATGCTTGGTTACTGGGGAAGAAGAATGGTGTTGAGAGTGTTTTGGGTTTCGCCGAAGAGGTCGCCGGTGTTGGCGAAGCACGGCAAGCCCTCGGCGGTCAAGCCACCGGAGCCGACGGCGGGGAGCGAGACCCAGTTGTCGTCGAAGCTGCCGTCGCCATCGAGGTCGTTGCCGGTGTGACCATTGGTGAGCGGAAGCTCTGGATGGTCAAAGGGGGCAGCTTGACAAGCGACGCGGTCGTCGGTGAGTGCCAGCAAAAATGCTTCGAGGTCGTCGATTTGTTGTTCGGTCAACCCAATCGGATTGATGCGGGGCGAAAGATTGGACAGGTTTGCGCCGTAGCCAGAGGTGTCGCCGGTCGCGAACTCACCGCGGCGGTCGCCCCCGCGGTCGTAAAACTCGATGACTTGCCGAAGCGTAGCTTGTCCGCCATTGTGGAAATAGGGCGCGGTCAAACCAACATTGCGCAACGTTGGCGTTTTGAAGGCGCCGTCTTTGTTGATGCGGTTGTTGGTGGCGAAGAACTGCTCGGCGAAGGACAGGGGGTTGCCGTAGGGGTCGGAGGCGCCGAGGCCGATGTCTTCCGAAGTGGGTCGCACGCCGATGTTGTAGAAGCCGATGTCATACGCGGCGGGCAGACCGTCCCCCATCAACATTCGCTCGACGCGGAGGCGGTCTTCTTCGGGGGGTTCGGGAATCAAGGTTTCGGGGGCGGCAACGAAGTCTGCGGCGCTGGTGAAGAGCGGACCCGTGTGGCAGTCGGCACATTGGCCAACATTGACGAAGACGTCCTGGCCACGGAGTTCTGCCGCGGTGAGTGCGCCCGTGTCGAAGCGGGTTTGGTCAGAGACCAAGGTTTCTTCGTAGGCTTGAATCGCGAGGCCAAAGAAGAAGGGAAAGTTGTGCTCCATCTGGGTGTAGCCCGCAGAGGAAGCGGTGAGCGTGCCGTCTGCAGCGATGACGTATTTGGCCGTGTCCTCCCAGAAGTCGCGGTGGAACGCCCGGCGAATCAAGGCGTTATAGGAGTACTGCAGGCCCACGCCGTTGCGGTTGACCATTCGCGCGCGGCCGCCGAACACGCTGTCGTCGATTGCGACCTGTTGCGTCGCGAGGGCGGTCAATGGGAGAACATCGCGGCCGACGTCGGCGAACGAACGTCCCATACAAGACATCTCGACCGAGCTAAGGGGAGGGCCGAGCGCTTGGGATGCAAGGGAAGAGTGGGGCAACTCAAGCTGGGTCAGGACAGTTGTCCAGGTGGAGGCTTTGCCTTTTGTTGCTGCGCGCTCAATGATGAGCACGCCGGCCGATGGGTCCGCAGCGTAGGTTTGGGAGCCGAAGGGGTCTACGCCGTTGAACGTGGCGTTGGCGCGGCCATCCCAGAAGTTGCGGTAGTTGTAGACGGCGTTGATGACCGTTGGCGCATTGCGACCGGCGACCTGGCGGTACACCGTGCCTGCATCGGAGAACGGACCGGTGGGGTCGAGCTCGCAGATATCTGCGGTGCCCGTGGTTCCGCCGCCGCCGCGTGCGGAGCCAGTGGGTTCGCCGACCGGGGCTTCCAAGTCGAGGAAGAGTGCGCCGAATGCTCCTTGGGAGCTGACGCGGTCGTCGGTGGAACGAAGAATTGCCGAGTTGCGGTCGTCGGGGTCGGTGAGGAGGTGGAGGGGAAAGTCGGAGTCGATGAGCGTCTCGTTCGGGCCGAGGAGGCTGTCGAACAGGGCGTCATTGCCAGGGTGTACTTGGTTGTTCACCCGAATGTCGGCACCGGCGGCATAGTGGCAAGATGCACATGCGACGCCGTCGCTGCCGACCTGCACGTCCCAAAACAACGCCTTGCCCAACGCGATGAGGTCGTCGTTGTCCACGACAATGCCCGTAAGATCTGGGCGCGGTGTGGTCACCGAGGTCAACGGGATGAGGTTGCCTTCGGCTGCGTTCGCCGGCTGGAGGGTTCCCAGACCGACGAGGCAGGCAAACCCGAGGACGGGGGCGGTGTGTTTGGTTCGCTGCATGGTGGATTCCCTGGGTGGTGGGTGGAATCGATTTTTACGTTCAAGTTTCGCGGATGGGGGATGCTGTGTCGATGCGTGGGTAGGTCCTGTCTGGTTCGTTCGCGGGGTAGGTAGGTGAAAATGTCGACGATTTCGAGCATCTCTTATGTGCGAACGAATCGGAAATGGTCAGCAATTTCATAATCACCCGGACGAAAATTTCCTCCTATTTCGGTGCGAAAGTTGATCACGAAGTTCGCGTTCAAGATCATTCTCGTCGGCGCTATACTGGTGCAAACGCGTATGGCGCGTCGTTGTGGCCGGTGGCATCGCTGTCGTCCCATTCTCGGCGGAGCGTGTTCCGCGTTTCGCTTTGCGCGTTCACACGGGGCCGACGGGGTTGCCTCGCTTCGTCCTCCGTGTCATTGAACGGTTCTCGATGAATGTCGCAATCTTCGTTGGTTCGCCGCGATGGGAGGCGCTACGGTATCGGTTGTTGCTCCACGAACGACGGCCCTTGCTGAACGTTTGTGGACCTGGGATTTCTGGAGGAACAAGATGCGCCATTGGTACTTGCTTGCGGTGTTGGCGACGGTTGCATGCGGAGGAGCGCCCGCACCTTCTGCCCCTCCGTCGTCATCGGGCGAAGGGGCTCCCGCGCCCGTGAGCGCTTCGCCTGCACGAAAGGCAAAACGCGGCTCCTTTCAGCAGGTCTCGTTTCCTTGTTGTGGAAGCGAGGGTGCGACGGCGATTGTGACTGGCTTTTCCGACTTGGGGACCGCGCTCGCTGCGGACGATGCAGGGGCTGCGCGGACGCTTGGCCTCGCGCTATCGGAGCGGTTGGTGGCGCATGGTCCGGCGGTCGCCCCGTCTGCGGATGTCGCCTCTGTCCTCGCTTCGGGCGCGCAGCAGTTGAGCGCAGCCGAGGGCCTCGATGGACTCCGCGCTGCTTATTTGTCGCTCTCTGACACGGTCCTCGAAGTCGCGCGGGCGAGCGGGCCTGGGGGGCAAACCCTCGCGGTTGGGTTTTGTCCGATGAAACCCGGCCGGTGGATTCAAGGGGAGCCTGTGCTCGCCAACCCCTACTATGGCGCAGAGATGCTTCGTTGCGGAACATTTGAGGAGTTGGTCCGAGACTGACGAAAGCGGTCTCGGGGACAGCCCGTCAGTCAATCCATTGGTCGACTGCGGGCGCCGTGTTTTTGGTCAGCACGACGCCGAATGCGCGACAGGTCGCCTTGCTCCCAACAATCCACGGGCCAGCGTAGGGGCTCGCAGCACCGGCAGAATCGAGCTTGAGGACGCTCCGCGCGCGTGCCGCAGCGGCGGTCCCAATGCCCGTGGTGCTCGATACGCAGACCAATGGCGCGGGAGTTGCGGCCTGTAGCCAAGCCTCCTCCAAGCCCAATACCGGCACTTTGGCGAGCATCGCGTCGTGAATCAAATGCGCGACGACCGTCGGCGCCCAAATGATAGGGTCGGGCAGCGGCCAAATGCAGCCGCAATCGGCGAGCAGAACTTTCGCTGCGGTCGCGACTTCGGCCGGGTTTGCGACGGTGCGGTCGACGAGGCGAATCCCGAGCGTGCCGGCTGCTTCCTCGGCGCTTTTGTTCCAGAACTCGTCGACAATTCTCGTGCCGCGAATGGTTCCGACCGTCTGCAACCGCGGGAACAACGTCTTGAGGCGCTGCAAGGTTGCGGCGGGGTCCACACGCGGAGAGCCGCCCAACATGTTGGTCCGTCCGGCGGCGGGAAGGGGGTCGAGTACGTCTGTGTAGACGACAGGGGTGTTTGTGAACTCTCGCAGTGCCGCCAAAAAGGCCCGGTCGCCCACAGCAAACACCAGCGCCACTTCCATGCCACGAATGTTGTCCGCCAGAAATGCTGCAGCGTCGCGCTCCGCGCCGAGGCTGTAGGTAATGCGCGTGGTGCCTTCCATTGCGGCCTTGAAGGAGTCGACAATTGCTGTGCTTCGTGGCGTATTGTCGGATGTGAGCAGCAGGACGATTGGCTTTTCGGCATACGCCAACGTCGGCATCGCGAGGCCGGCAACCATTCCGGACAGGAGGGCGCGTCGTGTAAACGTCATGGGGTTCCTCCCGTGGACGTCCACAGCACCCGCACCGTTTCCGGAAGGAGCGCATCGCCGCTGACCACGCCTACACCGCCCGGGTCCGATGCGACGGCTTCGAGTACGGCCGTATCGGTCTTTTTTACTGTAAAGTACGGGCGGCCGACCGCTGAGTCGACCATGCTCCTCTGCCGCTCAAACGATGCTTCTTTGAGTTTGAGGGCATCGTTGAGCACGGTTGCAAGAGATGCGGTGCCGGTGGGAGGCACATACACCATGATGCGGTGGTGATTTGGCGTTTCTCGCACGACTGCGCGGAAGATGGCCATCAGGTGTTTTTCGTCGAGACTTCCTTCAAATCCCGACGCGGAATTGGCGACGATTCGCGCGTGTGGCGCGGCGACCTCGGCCGCGACAGGTGTGGGGGCGTCCTCCGCGTGGGCGGGCGCACATGCGGACAGGATGGCGAAAACAAACATCACCTTCATTTTCAGAATCCAGCCGAAAGTTGGGTTTGTGCATGCCAGCCGAACTCATTGTTGCCAATGGGTACATCCAGCTCGACTTCGCCCTTGAGGGCCAAGTGTAGACCCAACTCTTGGCGGAAGCCCGTGGTGATGTCGAAGCGAGACGGTTCCGTCATATAAACTGCGTAGATGGGGTCGTCTTCGTCGATGCTCAGATAGTCGAACATGACGTAGGGCGTTGTCTTTTGGATGGGGACACCAACCACCGCGAATCCGCTAAAGTTGGTGTAGGTGACGCCTTCTACCTTGTGAAGCACAGGGTAAAACTCCACATCCAACTCAACGGGGCCGCCTTGCCATACAATGTTGCCCGCGAAAACAATCTCCGGGACTTTTTGGAAGATTGTTCGACCGAGGGCATCGTTGTAGGCGTTGCCCGTTGGTTCGACCACAATGGATTCGTCGTGAACGTTCATTGCGTCATAGGACCCGCCAACGGTAAACAATAATCCGTTGGGAGCCTGGAGAGACGCACGCCCAATGACCGCTTTTCCGTTTTCCCAGTCGCCGGCCTGGGAGGATGCGCCGGGGTCGGGGGACCGACCATTGGTCACTGCGCCGAGCAGGCCCAACTGCCAGAACCCGGCAGGTTGGAGGAATCGAATTTGGGCGCCAGTTTGGTCAATAGACAGGTATTCGTGTGCTTCTTCTTCGATGAGGATGGTGGGTACGAATACAGGCAGGTATCGGTAGGCGCCCTGGCTTGCTGTGATGGCCCACGTCGACAAGGGATTGTGGAATGCGCCTGCGGATACCGAGAGACCAGGTGTGACGTTGACTTGGAGCTCCATGGCCTCCAAGCCAATGACGACTTCATGTTCTGTGGGTTCGAAGGAAAACTCAGTGTTTACGGACATCTTGCGGTCAAGGTTGGCCGTAAACTGGAGCATCGACTCTTCGATTTGGTATTGCAGAACTCCCAACTCTTCGGCTTTGAGGAAGTCAACCGCCGTGTATACGCGGATACGAGCGTCCAAGTCGAGGGGGATTTCGGTTGCTTCGGTGTGGGACAAACCACGGAGGTCGTCGATTGCGCGTTCAATGAGGCGCAAGCGTTCGCGGACCTCGATGTCTTCTGCGGATTGATCCTCGGCATAGGCTGGCACTGCAAATGGCGCCGCCAGTGCGAACAATACGAGGGTGCGAGGTCGTTTCATAGAAGTCCCGAGGGTGGTGGTGTTCGACGTGGTCCACGGTGCGATGGGGGTTTCCGAATGAGGAGATGCCGTGGAGGTGCTGCTGCATGCGAGGGTCAGGGGCGGTTCGATGACGCGGGTGTAAAGACCCGTCCGAATTTTTCCGTGTTGCCACACCCAGTCCTGTTGGAAAAATGGATTGGCACGATGTTTCCGTGTGAAACCGGAAATTTTGGATAGGGAAAAATGACACCTGCGGCATGTCACATTCTGATTTGAATCATAGTGCCGTGACATTTTTTCCACAAGTTGCTGTGGGCATTTTTCGGAAATGAATATCGAAATCTACGCAGTAGGCGTTGGATTCGTGGTCGCTCATTTCCCATCGCGAGGGGGGGGCTGTCGTTACTGTCCCGTTTCTTGGAATGTGGCGCGCGATCCGTTATCGGGCGCGTCTTCCGGCGTTGTCTGCCGTAGACCGTCGCCGGACCGTCAAAGGCCATGGAGTATTCGATGGGAACCGAACGTACTTTCGCTATCATCAAGCCCGACGCTGTCGCGGCTGGCAACACCGGCAACATCATCGCGGACATTGAAGCTGCTGGCTTCAACATCGTCGCGATGAAGAAGATGCACCTCACCCGTAGCCAGGCTGAGGGCTTCTACTATGTTCATAGCGCTCGGCCCTTCTTCAACGACCTTTGCACCTTCATGACCGAAGGCCCGATTGTCGCGATGATTCTGGAGAAGGACGGCGCGATTCTTGCATGGCGCAACCTCATGGGCGCCACCAACCCCGCCAACGCCGAAGAAGGCACCCTCCGCCGCAAGTACGGCGCCGGCATCGAGCGCAACGCGACCCATGGCTCCGACGCCCCGGAGACCGCTGCATACGAGACCCGCTACTTCTTCAACGCGATGGAAATGGTCGGCTGATTTTCGCCGCCCGATTCCTGCGCTTCCGATTTGTTCGGGGCGATGGTGTTGACGGCCGATGCGCGTGCGCGCAGTTCGGCCGTTTTTTTTTGGGGGGGCTCGCCGGGCAGTGACCCCTTTGGCCTTTGCTGTCGCGTGCGTCCTGCGCAACGTGACGTCAGCGACTGGCAATCGACCAGCGCCGGGGCGGCAAGCGGGAGGCTTCGCCTTTCGCTTCGACAGACATTCCGCCGTCCCACATTTCGCCGGACAACATCGCGAGGAGGTCGACCGATACGATAGCGCGACCTGTTGTCGGCATCACGAATGTGACGTCGAGGGCGCCGTCTGCGGGCGTCGCTTCGACCTGCGGCGCGACGCCTGCGCCGTCCGTGACCTGAAGGGACGAAAGGACCGGTGTTACGCCGGCCGGAAGGGCGACCTGGAGAATCACGGGCGTGTCACGCGGCGCCGAAATTTGGGCGGTCCACGGGGCTGGTGCGCCCACCTGCAGGCGCGGAGCATCGACCTCGACGGCTATCCCGGGATGTACGCGCGGCGTGGTCCATGGGTGCGTCGTGGTCACGGCGAGGTGGTACGCGAGGCCGGGTAGCGCGGGCTCGGATTCGAGCGTCCAGGTCCCTTGGCCGGGACTCGTTGCCTCAAGCACAATGGGGGCCAGCAGGTCGTTTTGTTGGAGGACAACACTCTCACGAATCTCGCCGTTCCATCGCAGAACCAGTTGCGTCTGTGCGGGTGTTGTCGTCGCGCCAAGCAATCGAAGCGCGTGAATGCAAGTGAGGTCGGTCAGAGGGTCGCCCCAGCCGTTTGCGGGTACGAACGCCGCAACCACCGTGGCTCCGAGGTCGGCGGCGAGATTCGGTTGTGTGGTAATGAGCGCGGGTACGGCCATACATGCGGCATCCACCGCGGTGGCCACGCGCCCGTCCGCGCGGAGCACGCCCTCGGGCATCCGAATCGTGGTGCCTTCGGGCGCGGTCTGGAGGCTTTCCTTCAATATAGCCTGAAGACGGCTTGTTTCGTCGCCCATGTCTGCGCCCGTAGCGAGCAGGGCGCTTGCGGTGTACGGGTCCGTGATGCGGGGACTCCAGCGCTCCAAGGCGGCTTGTCCGCGAACGTGCATGGCGCGCAGCGCGCGCGCTGTTTCGACGGTCGGGGCGTTCCGTGTGTGGGACAGGGCGGATGCGGTGGCCACAAGAATCCGCTGCACGGTCCAAGTGCCGGATGTATCGCCACCAAATGTACCGTCAGGGCGTTGAATACGCGTCAACGTTTCGATTGCACGCACCGCCAAGCGTGACAAGACGGGGTCATCGGAGTCGCCAACGGCTGCGCGTGCGAGCGCGGTGGCTTCGTCGAGGGACCACTCCCCGTGCTCGGACTGCGCGCGTTGCACCCCGAGCAAGCGCAAGGTTCGGACTTCGTCGGCCCGCGCGCGGCTCGCGGGGTCGGCGCTGGCGGGGTCCACGGGTACACCTGCGGCTTCCCAAAAACCCGGCGCAGCCTCGGCGACTGACAACATCAACGCCGCGCCGAGAGGCCCGGCCGCGCGCTTTGTTACCTGTGTGACCTCCGAGCGAATGACGCCGATACCGCCTGGCAGCACGGTGATGTGCGCGGTGCCGGCGTAGGGGTCGGTGAGGGTGTGGCTCCGGGGGCTGCCCAGCGTGCCTGCGAAATGGGTGACTTGGGGCGCTCCGACGGCGGAAACAGGTATGGATACCTGTGTTCGGTCGCGTACGGTGCCATCCGTGTGAACCTGTATGTCGAGGGTTGCCGTTCCCGGAGCCGCGGTGGCGCCGTCGACCCAGACCATGGCGGACCCTTGGGCGGGAACGGTGAGGGCGCCGCCGCCGCGCACGTCGAGGCCTTCACTCTGCACCACGACGGTCACGGGTTGGGGCTCATCGGTGGTATTGACGACGGGCACTGCAAAGCGGAAGCGGTCGCCGACCCGTAGGCGCTCGGGAAGCACGGGGTCCGCGAATAGGGGCAGATTTGTGCGAAGCCTTGCGACTGCGCCGGCTTGGTGCCCGTGCTGGTCATGGGCCAATCCAAGCACGCGGTAGGTGGTCAAACGGTCGGGAATGCGCTGTTGGTGCGATGCTTGGCCATTGGCATCGGTCACGAGCTCTGGCACGAACAAAAATGTCTCGGGAAACCACGCCCGCGCGGGTGCGGAGTCGGGGCGGTCGGATGTTGAAGCGGCGGTTTCCGCGACTTCGGGCTCTGGCCGTTCTTCCCGTTTGGCCCGCCCGTCGAATGCCTTTTCGGCCTGGGCAAAATGTGCGCCGGCTTCGTCGTCCAGATCGGCTTCTGCGGCGTTTTTTTGCCCCCCTGCAAACCCACCTTGGGGCGCAGAGGGAGCGAATGCCTGCTCTATCGCGGGGGCCTGTGGTTCCGGCGCGGCTGCACAGGCCAAAATCCCACCTGCCATCAGCATGGCGGTGAGGGGCAGAAGGGGAGGGGTCTGCATCGGAGCCTCGGGGACGGCGACGGGTGGAAGCGTCTGCCCTCTGCACGCGGATGTATCCCTTCTCCTTTCACTTCGTTGGGAGGCCGCGCGTGGCTTTGTATGTTGAACGTGTTCAATGAATCGTCATTCATTATGCGACTGTGCAGCCCAAACGGATGAAATCGTTGACAGGGCACCGGCGTGCGTGGTTGCTGTTGGTCGTCGGCGCCGCGTTGTTGGGGTGTCGCAGGTGGCGCATCACAACCGGGCGAAAATCTCCTTGCTGCGCCATCGTTCAGTATGGGCCCTACACGCCGCGACGGAGTGATGGTGGAGCGGTTGGCTGATGTCCCCGTTGGCGTCGGTTGGGTTTGTTGACGTTTGCATGTCCCAGGTTGTCATCGGACAGGAATTTCGAGGATTGGGGGACGACTGACGGGAGCTGGGGGGCTATGCGGGGCGTCCTCCCATCGGTGGGGAGGCCGCTGTATTTGGAGAACGAATGTCGCGCATTTCGATGGGACCCTTGACCCGCGCTTTGGTGGTGGAGTCCCCCCACGAATCCTTGGACCGCCTGCTCGAAGCCCAGGGAATGACGGTGTTTCGGAAGAAGGGTGATGCGCCCGAAGTGCCGGAACTGATTTCGCTTCTGCAAGAAACACGGGCGCAGGTGTTGTTCAAGCGCTCGCGCGTTCCGGTCACCCGCGAGGTTGTCGAGGCTTGCCCGGAACTCCTCGTGGTACAGTTGTGTTGTATCGGAGACGATTCCGTCGACAAACAGGCCTGCGCTGACCATGGTGTGCTGGTCTTCAACGACCCTGTGAGCAATGGTCGCAGCGTCGTAGAGTTGGTTGTGGCCCACCTCATCTCGTTGAGTCGGCGTCTTTATGAAACCAACAATGAATGCCGCGAAGGAGTCTGGAACAAGACCGACAAAGAGCGGTACGAAGTTCGCGGAAAGACCCTTGGAGTGCTTGGCTTGGGCAATATTGGCCGTGCGACGGCGCGCGTTTGCGAGCAACTTGGCATGAACATTCGGTTCTACGATTGCCGCCAAGTGGCCCGCGAGGTGGGCACGGAAATGGGCTGGTTTGCCTGCGACTCTGTCGAAACGCTCCTTCGCACCTCTGATTGTGTGACCGTGCATGTTTCGGCGCGGGATGCCGATGGCCGTTCGAACGCCGGCCTGCTGTCGGGCGGCGTGCTCCACCAGCTCGGCGCGGAGCGTCCGGCCAACTCTCCACGCATCTTCTTGAACCTCTCGCGGGGCTTTTTGCACTCCGCCGACGACCTCTGCAGCGCCATCGCCGATGGCCGGATTCGGCGCGCGGCCGTCGATGTCTACCCAGCAGAGCCGCGCGGAAAGGGCGATGCATGGGTCAATCCGTACCACGACTGCCCGCAGGTGGCCGTTACGCCGCACATTGGCGCATCCACGCAAGAGGCCCAGCCCCGCATCGCGGAGCGGGTGGCCCGCACGCTGGGGCAGTTTTCCAAGTCGGGGGCCGTGCGGGATTGTGTTTACAACCCACGGGCAGTGCTGGGGCTTGGCGACGAGGCGCGTGGGAGCGGAGCCGTGCTTATCGTTGCCCACTCGACGGCGCGGGGAACCAAGCTGTCGATTGACGACGCAATCTACAAGGCCGGCGCGAGCAACATGAGCAGTGCCCACCGCGACTTTGCGGAGCTTGGACTCGCAATCGACGTTGCGGCAATCGACGCCCCACTTTCGGAGGCCCAGCTCGCGGCGCTCTGCGACGAAACCGCGCGTCTCACGGGTCACGTCGACGCTATCCGCAGTATTCGGCAGGTGGTAATGTAGGGTTTGCCCCTCGGATTGGGCCGTCAGCCGAGCCAGCGACGGAGCACCAATGCAAGCTCCGTCGGCGAGATGGGCTTGCCAATAAAGTCGTCCATGCCGGCGTCGATGCAGGCTTGGCGGTCCTCTTCTCGTGCGTGCGCGGTCAGGGCGATGATGGGCAAACGCTGGGTGTTCATGACCATCTCACGCAATCGAAACAAGCGGGTTGCCTCCAGGCCGCCCATACCGGGCATCTGCACGTCCATGAGGATAGCGACGGGCGCAACGGTGGTGCTCAGCACGGCTTCTCCGTTGTCGACCACTACAGGTTGAAAGCCCAGGCGTTCCAAGAAGCCGATAGCGACAAGCTGATTGACCTCGTTGTCCTCGGCGACCAAGAGCGTGCGTTGGCGTCCGAACGGTTGTGGAGCAGCCGGCGTAGCTTGGAGAATGGCCATAGATGGGAGCGGAGTGGCAAGTTGCATGGACAATGTAAAGGAAAAGCGGCTTCCATCGCCTGGCGCGCTCTCGACGGTCAGTTCGCCCCCCATTAGGCGAACGAGCATTCGGCTGATTGCCAAGCCAAGGCCTGTTCCGCCAAAACGGCGGGAGGTGCTTCCGTCCCCTTGCTGGAATGCCTCAAATAGACGTCCTTTTTGCTCGTCGGTCATGCCAATGCCGGTGTCGAGCACGGTGCATCGGATACTGGCGGTGTCCTCCGTAGCGCCGACCAGTTGTACGGTCACGTAGACACCGCCTTCGGGCGTAAACTTGATTGCATTGCCCACCAAGTTGATGAGTACCTGGCGGAACCGTGTGGGGTCTCCCAATACACTCGTTGGCAACGAAGGGTCGATGCGCACATACATCGACAAGCCGGACTGGTTTGCCCGAACGCTGAACGGTTCGAGTGTCTCGCGGGTCGTTTGGGCAATGTCGAAGGGAATCGATTCGATTTGCAGGCGACCCGACTCAATCTTGGAAAAATCGAGGATGTCGTTGATGATGGTCAACAAGGAGCCCGCGGATTCGTGCGCCATCCGCAAGAAGCGGCCTTGGTCGGGCTGGAGGGGGGTGTCCAGGACGAGGTCGAGCAATCCGAGAATCCCATTCATGGGGGTACGGATTTCGTGGCTCATGTTGGCCAAAAACTCGCTCTTGGCGCGGTTGGCCTCGCGTTCGGAAATGGCCTCGCGCTGCATTTCCTGCTCGGCGCGGACCAGCGCGTCCATGTCGCGCGCGTTGAGTTGCACGATGCGCTCGCCGGTGACGGGGTCGTGCATTGCTTGGGCATCGATATCGAACCAGCGGTGGCCAGTCTTTGTGCGAAGGGCGACGCGCGCGCGATATGACCGGCCCTCTTGCACGGTGCGCAGCAGCGCCGTGGCTTGGGTGGTGTCCTCAAACAGAGACGAAAACTCGCTATCGGCGGGCGAATCGGAGACCGTTCCAAACTCAATGACGGCGCGCGGGTTGCGAAACAACGGGCTTCCATCGAGGCGATGCAGCGCGACCAGCAGCGACGTATGGCGAAACGCAGCGACGGCCCGGAGCACCTTGGGGTCGATGCCCCCTTGCACCTCCATGACTTCGAAGCCAACGCCCACGCGCCCTGAATCGAGGAGAACGCCGAAGCTGTTCATCAATGCGGTGACGGGCTGCCCGCGAGGGTAGACCGTCCATTGGTCGGAGACGCGCCGTCCAAGGGCATGTTCGCGCATACAATCGTATAGGCGCGTGCGGGTGGTCTCGGAGAGGTCGGAAAAGTCTCGCTCGCGAAGTGCCGCCAACGTAGGCGCGCTCCAAAATCGAAGACCGCCTTCATTGGACCATACTATACGGAGCTCTTTGATATCAAATACCCAAACCGGCGCCGCAATATGTTCAAATACGGTGATTTGGGACTGCGTCAACAGGCGTTGCTCCATGGATTTCATCCTTGGGGCTAAAACAGACAGGTGTTTCCTGTCGCGAGATTCTGAGATTCGGTGTCAGACAGGTAATGATACCCGCCCGTGGTGTCGTCTATTCGGACCAGTCGCCAACCAACTTGTGCTGAAGTACAATCGAGCATTCGGAGACCGCGCCATGTGGTAACTGGACGGGTGTAGCGAAGAAAGACCGGCTCGCTATCCATACAAACGGTGGCCAATGTGGTGGCGCTCGCGTCGGCGGGGGTCCACTGTTCGTCGCCGTCGTCGGTGTACTGGAGCAAGTATGCGAATGTGTGCTGCCATTCGGTATCGCCGCTTATGTCATAAGAAGAGGCCGGAGAATCGACGAGGTGAACCGAGAAGGTGTCATCGGTCAACGAGACGTCGAACATCGGCGCCAGCAGGCTCGTTTCGCCGGTGGCAACTTGTTGCGGAATTGCTGCCAAGCGGTCGGCGACGCGTTCCGTGCTGGTTCCCGACACAAAAAGATCGACGGCAATCCCACGAAGGTCGATAGTGAGAGGGGTTTCCCCATCCCATTCCCGTGGGTAGCCGTCGGCGGCCCGCCAAAACAGCGGCTCGGACGTGGTGAGCAAGCAGCGCGGTGGGTCGTATGAGCCGGCCATTCCGAGGTCAAGAAGACTCCAGCCTTCGGAGAGGCCGGTGGTGCCCAGGGTGCCGGGCGCGAGAAAAGCGCCGAAGGCATCGAAGGGAGCAGCGCGCAGCGGGCGGTCGGCGCTAAACACGGGCGCCGAGGGGTCTTCGGGGACAAACACCACAAACGCGACCAAAAAGCCCATCAGCTCGGGCGCGCTACGGGGGGCGAGGGCGGTCATGGCGACATCGTCGGCGGGCACCTCCAACACGAAAGAAAAGGTGTCATCGACGATGGGGGCCACGGTCAGGGGCAAACCGAGGACCGGCTCTTCGGCTTGAAACGAAATCGGCAGCGCCGCAATCGCGAGCGGCTCCCGCAGCACGGCGGACGCGGGCCAGCGGACGCTCCCGGTCACGGCGCGCGCGGTCGGCGTCGGCGTCGGTGGGTCGGTGTCGACGGGGGCGCTGGTATCTTCGGGCGTGTGGGTGTCGGGCGGCGCGGTGGTGCCAGGAGACGCGCTGTCGTCGTGCGGGACGGACTTTTCCGGGGCAGCGCAGGCGCTCGTTACGAGTGCTCCGAGACACCACAGCCGGGCCGCCGCTGCTTGCGGAGCGTGGTGTGGTCGCCGAAAGTTAGTCACCCAGAAACCCCTTGACTCCGCCCGAACCGTGTATACCGCGGCTCAAAGGGGCGCTCTCGCCAGCGGCGAGGCCCGCAGAGTTCATATTGACCGTTTTGCCGGAGCCGCCCGACGACCAGCCGGTGCCGCGAAGGTCAAACTGCTCTGCCGCGAAGCGCTCTGCGCGACGGGCGCGGCCAGGGAGGGCATCTTCATCGTTGGCGTTTTCGTTCATCGCCGCGGTGACGGCTTTGAGCTTGCGTGCCAGCGCGATGACGGCAGAATCGCAGAAGTCGACCTTCTCGCTGCGAGGGTTCTTGCGGCGTCGGGCGCCAGCGGCTGCGTTGTTGAACCGCTCCATGTGGGCATCTGCCGCGCGCTCGATGTGGGCGCTCCAGGTCTCGTAGAACCACTCAGCCGTCACAACGTCGGCGTATCGACCGAAGTAATGAATCCAGCCCTTAGACTTGCGGGTCAGCGCAAACACACCGCAATAGGTCGAGACCACAAAGGCGAGCTGCCGGCGCCAGACGGAGCGCTTGCCGACATCCACCCACCGGTCGCACATTTGGTCGTCGATGCCGCCTTGGAGGCGCACGCTGTACGCGCCCAAGTCCCAGCGAATGAGGAGGTCGTTCGCCATCGCGCAAGCCGAGCGACCTTCGGGTGTTCCGGGTTGCGCGCGGGCGAGTCGGCGCAGCTTTTGGATGCGGTCGACGACCTTCGCGAGCTGCCCTTCGTCGCCTTCTTCGGGGGCGGGGGGAGCTTGGTTGCGCAACGCGGCCCGCACGCCGACGGCCACCCACGCGTCCGCGAGGGCGCTGTTGTTGCCAATGGCGTGGACATGGGCAAACCACGCGGTCCCGAAGCGTTGCTCCGCCAGCGCCACCATCGCTTGAATGAACGGGAGCTTATGGCCGGCGGTGGGGGCAATCGCGTGGGCGACCTCGTGAATGAGCGTGGCCCAAACTTCGGCGGCATCGGCGTTGGCGTCGACCGAAACGACAATCTTTCGCGGACCTGATGGCGCGGAATAAATCCGACCGCCCACGAAGCCGTCGGCGAGGTGGGTCGGGCGCTTGACCTCGAGCGGGACATCCGGGAGCTTGGCCAAGCGGCACAATGCACGCAAGGCCGCGCGAATGGTGGTGTCGTCGTCGGGCTGTAAGGAGACGTCGTCGCCCGGTGGCACGGGAGGCAGGGGGTCGCCGTCCGGCACCATCTCGACATCGTCGATGAGGGACCGCCCCGAAGCCAATGTCGCCTTGGGTGCTTCGGGTTTGACCCACGCGACCGGAAGGCCGCGCTCATCGAACTCTTCGGGGATGACATCATACAACGCGCGGCGGACGAGGTACTCGGAGCCGGCGGGGATGCGCACATGGTAGCGCGGCAAAATGTACCACCCGCCGGTGGTGTTGGAGAAATTGGGGCCCGGATGGCCGTCTTCTTGGAGCAGGTGGGGGAAAACCCGAAGTGCCGCCGTCGGGCGGACGAAAAAGCACCAACGGTCAGGACCGAGCACGCTCCCATCCGGCATCGTCGTGGATGGATTGTCCAAAATGGTGACATCTACGTCGAGGTTGAACCGGAAGTGGTAGGACATGGCGATGTTTGCGTGGTCGCGCGGCAGCACCAGCAACACGTAGCCCCACTTCTTTTCTCGCACATGCGCAATAGCGGCGGTACTCGATTGCGTGCTGGCAGACGACGTCTTGGACGTCTCCGGCGCAGTTGGTGAGAGGGGGCTGGGGGGGCTTGGGACCATGACCGTACACTCGAGGGGAGGCATTCGCGGCTGGACAACCGGTTTGCCTACTCTATCTGGTCCGAGATGCGTTAGCGGGCAAGGGCCGGCCGAGCGGACAATCCGTCCCGCGGCCCGCTAATGGCCACCGGATGGACCACCACAACGTTGTGCCCGACAGTTTGGGAACCCCCAACGAAGCCCGCGGCTCTCGGTCGCCGGGTGCGTTGTCTCTTATCGAAGGATGGGGACGAGCCGGAGTTCTCGCGGAACAGATCGCAAGCGAAGACCTCTTATCCGTCACTGCCGGGGTTCCCCTCAGTCGCGGCTTGGGGCGCTCGTATGGCGACGCGAGCCTGCCGCCCGCAGATGACCCGCGAGTAGTCAGCACCGTTCTCGCGAATCGAGTCCTCGCGTTCGACACCGAGAGCGGCCACCTTCAGTGTGAGGCGGGCCTGAGCTTGCGCGACCTCAACCACATTTCGCTGCCGAAGCGTTGGTTTACGCCGGTCACGCCGGGCACCGCGACGGTCACAATCGGTGGAATGGTCGCGAGCGACGTGCATGGCAAAAACCACCACTCCGCCGGTACATTTGGCGAATATGTGACGGAACTAACCCTCCGCGTGGCCGACGGCTCGGTGGTGAAGTGCTCTCGCCAGACCCACCCGGACCTCTTCTGGGCAACGATTGGTGGAATGGGCCTGACGGGGCACATTTTGGATGTCTCATTCCAGATGTCCTCGATCCCGACGCCCTGGATTCGCGGGCACTCGGAACGCCTCCCGAACCTCGATGTCTTTCTCGACCGTCTCTTGGAAACGGCCCACGAGTGGCCGATGTCGGTGGGTTGGGTCGACCTCCTCTCCGATGGCGACGACCTCGGGCGGGGCATCTTGACCTGTGGGCGCTGGGCTACCCCTGATGAGGCGCCCCGTCGGGACCCCCGGTGGAAGCCGGCGATTTCGGTGCCGGACCTTGCGCCCAATTGGATTGTCAATCGCCCATTGATGCGTGTTTTCAACGAGCTGTACTATTGGAAACACCTTCGCAAGAGTTGGGACGGCATCGTACACCCCGAGGCCTTTTTCTATCCCCTCGATGTGTTGCGTATGTGGAACCGAATGTACGGGCGAACGGGCGCAATGACACAATACCAATGCGTTCTGCCCCATTCTGCTGGCCGTGACGCGACCCGGCGGTTGATTCAAGTGATGCGCGACGCCGGGGGGGACTGCTTGTTGTGCGTCATCAAAGACTGCGGCGACGAAGGACACGGGCTGTTGAGCTTCCCGATGCCGGGGGTGTCATTGGCTATCGACTTGCGCGTAGACGACCGCATTCAAGGTGTGGTCGACGCGCTCAATCAGTTTGTAATTTCGTGTGGGGGGCGGGTGTACCTCTCCAAAGACCGCTTCACCCGCCCGGAGCACTTTCGCGCGATGGAACCCCGACTCGACCGCTTTCTCGACGTTCGCCGGCAGTGGGACCCCCAAGGGCGATTGCGAAGCGCACAATCCATTCGTCTGTTGGGAGACTGAGCCATGAAGGTCGTATTGATTGGGGCCACACGCGGAATGGGGCGCTCCCTCGCGCGTCTCATGGCGGTGCGGGGCGATTCGTTGATGTTGCTCGGCCGTGACTCCGCGGAGTTGGAAAAGTCGACTGCTGACTTGCGCGCGCGCGGGCCCGCGGGCATCCAAGTGACCCATGGGTTCATCGATCTCGCCCAACCCTCGTCGTTTGGCGCGGCATTGGACGCAGCCGACGGTGCGTTGGGTGGCTTTGACTGCGTGGTCGTGTCTGCCGCAATGTTTGCGTCCCAGGACGAGCTCGAACAAGACGCAGACCTCGCGGCGCGCCTGTTGCAAGTCAACTTTACCCACACCATCGTGCTGTGCGAAGAAGTCCGGCGGCGGCTGTTGGCGCGCGGTGGCGGACGCTTGTGCGTGTTTTCGAGTGTCGCGGGAGACCGTGGCCGAAAGCCGGTGGGCCTGTACGGTGCGACAAAGGCGGGCTTGTCGCACTATTTGGAGAGCCTCGACCATAAGTATCGAGACCAAGGACTCGTCACCATTTGCGTGAAGCCGGGCTTCGTCAAAACGGGAATGACCGCCGGCCTCAAGCCGCCGCCGTTTGCCGGCGAGCCCGAGGCTGTCGCCGCGATGGTGCTCTCCGCTATCGACAACGGCACGCCGCTCGTGTACGCACCGGCGATTTGGCGCTTGGTGATGCTCGTGATTCGGCACTTACCACGCCTGGTGATGCGGCGGGTGGGCTTTTAGCGGTGGCCCGTCGGCGGCCAATAGGGGATAGCGGGCGGCGGCGTACGGGTGCGCTGTGGCGCAGGTGGGCCGTCGTTGTGGGTTTGCTGTGGGCAAGACCCGCCGATGCAGTGTCGGAAGTCCCGGACCCCTGGACCCTTTGCTCGCTTGCGGAGCGCGTGGTGGACGCGGAGGTCACCACGCAACACGGGGTTTGGGTGGATGGGCATATCGAAACGTGGGTGGATGTCGCGGTCTACACTACTTTTGTCGGTTCGCCGCTGTCCGATGTTCATTTGGCGATTCCGGGGGGCGTTGTCGGCGGGCTGCGATGGACGATGTCGGAGGCTCCAGCGCTAAAGACGGACCACCGCTACCTTTTGCTGCTGCGCCAGCGAGAGGATGGCAGGTGGACGCCCGTAGGCGGCCCGTTGGGCGTCGTGCCTCTCGCACATGGTCAATCCGCGGCGGCGGTATGGTCCACGCTGGATGTGTGCCATGGCCGGTAACCATTCGCAAAAGTGGCTTGCTATCGTATTTTTCGTGTTTCCGGCAGCTGCCGGGGCATGGTCGCTCAATGGCGTGTCATGGAACTGGCAAGACCACCGCATCGAAGACCCGTTTCGACTGGATACAGGCGAGTGGCCGGCCGATGCAGGGCCGCCCGATGACATCGAGGACCGATTTTTGGCGGCGATGGACGGCTGGAACCAAGCGGGGCTTGACCTTCGGCTGGAGTACGGCGGTCGAATATCTGACGGCGACATCGCCCTCGATGGCCATTGGGACTTGACCTATCTGGAGACATCGGGTTCGTCGTGGGGCGGTGCTTTGGCATTCGCGGGGACGTGGTCATGGGACGAAAACGGCGATGGCATCGACTGTGACATCGTGTTTTTGTCCCACAACCAATATGGTCCGGTGTTGTGGTCCAGCGACCCCGCGGGAGGGGGAGGTGGTCGCTACGACATCGAAGCGGTCGCGATACACGAACTGGGACACTGCATCGGACTGGACCACGCCAGCGCTTCGTCTTCGGTGATGTATGCGTATTACAACGGTGTTCGCACGCTCTCCGCGGACGACATCGCAGGGGCACAGGCGCTCAACCCGGCGGCTCCTTGCGTCGACGGCGATGGCGACGGTGTCTCGGACTGCAATGACGATTGCGACGACGAAAACGCAGCGGTGTTTCCCGGGGCAGGGGAGCTGTGCAATGGTGTCGACGACGACTGCGACGGTGTTGTCGACGGCGCGGAATGGGTGGACGTTCCGGTCGTCACCAGCACGTCGTATCCATTTACAAGCGACTGGTTTGCGGCGGGCAACGCCTTTCGGGTGGACAAGCACACACTGTTGGTGCGGGTGCAGCAGCCGGCGGTCGTGACGCCAGGCAGCCGCCTTGGGTGGTCGGTGTGGGAGTCGTCGGATGGCGGAGGAACATGGCAGCTTCGTCGAAGTGAGCGTGCGGAGGCCACCGCTGATGCCATCCAAGTGAGCCCCGACCTCATGATGCCCCTCGTGCCCGGTACCGTTGTGGCCGTTCAGTTGGGCGTCTTCGCCGAGAACGCCCAGATGAAGTATCGGACGGTATCGGCGCTTCCGACTGTCGGACCCCTGACGGCGCTGGGCTTTTTTGGTGGACGTGCGTTGGGGGACCAATCTTCAATTGACCCCACCCACGTGCTCGACCAAACACTCACGCTGGTCGACGACCCCGACCCGGATGGCGACGGCGAGACGGCCTTGTGCGGCGATTGCGCACCCGATGACCCCTCCCGTTGGTCGGGAGCCGTGGAGGTGTGCAACGATATAGACGACGACTGTGACGGCGTAGTCGACAATGGCTTTTTGTCTGACCGGGATGGCGATGGCGTTCGCGATTGCCTGGATGCGTGCCCCGATGACGCCACCGACGACCGTGACGCGGATGGCATCTGCGACTCGGAGGATGCCTGTCCCGACGACCCCGCCAATGACGGGGATGGAGACGGGATTTGCGATTCGTCCGATGATTGTCCCGACGACTCCGCGAATGACCAAGACGGCGATGGTATCTGCGATGGCGTAGACCCATGTCCCAACGACGCCCAAAACGACGTCGACGGCGATGGCCAATGTACGGCCGATGACCCTTGCCCGGACGACCCTTCCGACGCGTGTGCCGATGGTGTGGGCGATACCGGCGCAGTGGTGGGCGGCAGCGCCAACAAGGCGCCGCGTGGATGCGCGACGGCTTCGGGGGCCGTGACGTGGACGGGCATGTTGCTGCTGGTGGCGGTCGGTATTCGGCAGCGAATGGCAAAATCCCCATAAACGCGGGTGTTTGGCTGCTTTGAACAAGCGGACGCGGAATGCGTCATGGGAGGGGGTCCCGGTTGGGCCGTCGCGGGTTAGGCGGCGGGGGCTGCGGTCGGGCATATGCCCCACCCCCATCCTCTTGCTCCGGGGAGTCCCCGATGTCGTCTTTGCTGCCCCGCACCCACACCTGTGGCTCTTTGCGCCTTGAACATGCCGGCCAGTCGGTCGTTCTGCAAGGCTGGACCAACTTCGTCCGCGAAAAGGGCGGCGTGATGTTCCTGGTATTGCGCGACCGCGACGGCATGGTGCAGGTAACCATCGACGAGCGGGTGGCCGAGTCGTGCTGGGAAGTCGGTCGTAAGGTGCGCCTGGAGTACGTGGTCCAAGTTCAAGGGACCATCGTCGCCCGGCAGCCCGGCATGGCAAATGCCGACATGGCCACTGGCGAAATCGAAGTTTTGCCCGAAGTGGTCACCATTTTGAGCGCCACGCGTCCGCTCCCGTTCAACATTGCGGGCAAAGGCGCCGAGGCCAGCGAGGATGTTCGCCTCAAGCACCGGTACCTCGACCTGCGGCGGCCCGAGCTGCAACAAAACTTGTTCTTGCGGTCGCGTACGTCGATGGCGGTGCGGGAGTATCTCCACGCAAACGGCTTCACCGATGTAGAAACGCCCATCCTGACCAAGTCTACGCCCGAAGGTGCCCGCGACTATTTGGTGCCGAGCCGCGTGCATCCGGGACAGTGGTACGCGCTCCCCCAGAGCCCCCAGATTTTCAAGCAGCTGTTGATGGTGTCGGGCTTTGACCGGTACTACCAAATCGCCCGCTGCTTCCGCGACGAAGACTTGCGGGCCGACCGCCAGCCGGAGTTCACCCAAATCGACATGGAGATGAGCTTCGTCACACAACAGATGGTGATGGACATCTGCAACGGCATGATTCGCCATGTCTGGCAATCCGTGCGGGGTGTGGACGTCGGCGAGATTCCGGTATTGTCTTACGCCGAATCGATGGCCCGTTTTGGGGTCGACAATCCTGACATTCGGTTCGCGATGGAGCACGTCACGCTGAATTGGGCGGGCACCTCGTTTTCGGTGGTGGGCAAGGCGCTCGAAGACGGCGGCATCGCCAAGGCGATGGTGGTCAAGGGGGGCGCGGGCGTCAGCCGCAAAGGCATCGACGCATGGACCCAATTCGTGCGCCGGTATCGGCTGGGTGGCCTCCTTTGGGGCAAGGTGTCCGGCAACCCCGCAGACGCCGCCGCGTGGTCCGGCCCGCTGTCCAAGGTCGAAATCGAGCACCTCGCCGCAATTCCAGGCGTGGAGTCCGGCGACCTCGTCCTCGTTGGCGCGGGTCCCGCCAACCATGTGCATGCCGGCCTTGGCCGTCTGCGCGCGCAGGTGGCCCGCGAGCTGGGCCTCATTCCAGAAGGCGTGTTCGCGTTCTGCTGGATTACCGACTTCCCGGCGTTCGAGTGGGATGAAGACAACGGCCGCTTTACCTCGACCCACCATCCCTTCACCAAGCCCGTCGACGCGCACATTCCGCTGCTCAATACCCCGCGTATGGGCGAAATCTTGTCCGATGCTTACGACATCGTGTGCAATGGCTACGAAATCGGCGGCGGCAGCATCCGTATTCACGACGCCGATGTACAAGAGCAAGTGTTCAAGGCCTTGGGTTTGTCCCTCGAACAAGCCCGCACCAAGTTTGGCTTCTTGCTGGACGCACTTCAATATGGCGCGCCGCCCCACGGCGGATTGGCCATGGGCTTCGACCGTTGGGTGATGCTGCTCGGTGGAACCGAAAACATCCGGGATGTTATCGCATTCCCGAAGACCACCTCCGCACAAGACCTGATGGCCGATGCGCCGAACTTCGTCGATGCGAACCAGCTCGCCGAGCTGCATGTGCAAAACACCCTCGAACCGGCGCATGATGAAGCGTGAGCGGTGCCCGTCGCCGGGACGTTGTGCCTGGCGGTGGGGCAAGCGAGTGGCCCCCGCATGGCCCGCTCTGTTGTCTTTTGCGGGGTGTGTGGGGCTACGGTAGTGTTGGTAACAAAGCACAACTCGGTTGGTTTTGCAATTGACAAAGCCAACAAGTGTGGTTTCTTACGGTGTCTTGTTGCTTGTGCGCGGGTTCGGTAGCACCAGACGAACGTGTGCTCTGCATGCAGGCTTTTTGATGTGTCTGCCCGCGAACGGGACGGGGTTGCACCCCGGGGGACTGCGAAAGTGTCACTTGTTGGTTCCGTGCCGGAGGCCCCGCGATTCGTCGAGCCTCCCGATTGGGTTCTCGAAGAGGAGGAAGCGCTGCGCCGCGTGGTCCCCGTGCTCGAAGCGGCGCAGTCCGAGGATGCCGCTGCCGAGCAGGAATACAAGGCGCGTGTGCGTGCGGCGCACCTTGCGTGGACCGAGGCCCAGCGCGACCCTGTGCAACGGGAAGCATTAGAAGAAGCCCTCGAAGCGGAGTTGCGTCACCTCAAGACTCACCAAGCGGCCCGGAAGAGTCGGCAGTTGCCCCTCGGCACGCCTTACTTTGGACGCCTTGTGCTCAAAGAAGACCGGCGTCGCACCGAGCTGATGCTCGGCAAGATTGGGGTCGTGCAAAAGGGGCTGCGCATTGTCGACTGGCGCAATGCGCCCATCGCGCGGTTGTTCTACGAGTATGACGAAGGTGACGAGTTCGTAGAAGAGGTCGCCGGTCGGGAGCGCGAGGGCGAGGTCGCTGTGCGGCGGCGGCTCGACATTCGCGAAGGCGTGCTGGTCGAGGCCCAACGAAACGAAGTGACACTGCGCCGTACGAGCGGAGGCGGGTTCCTTCCGCCCGATGAAGCTGACCGACGCACCCAGCGCACCGACCACCGCCTGCCCGACATCGTCTCGCTCATTACCCGCGAGCAGTTTGCGGTCGTGGCGCAGGCAGAGGCGGGCATCGTGTTGCTGCGCGGTCGGGCGGGCAGCGGCAAGACCACCGTTGCCCTCCATCGGGTTGCGTGGCTCTATTTTCAAGACCCGGTGCGATTTCATCCCAGTCGCGTGCTCATCGTCATGTTCAACAAGGCGCTGCGGACATACATCGCCAAGGTTTTGCCCGACCTCGGCGTACCCGGCGTCGGCGCGGACACCTTTCATGCGTGGGCTGCGCGTATGTTGCGCGAAGGCGGCGTAGAGGCGCGGTTCGCCGCGACTCCCGAAGCGGACAGCACACGCGCCCGCCGTGACCCGCATATGGAGACCGTGCTCACTCTCGGTTTGGACCGCATGGCCGAGCGATTGGGCCAATGGGCCGCCGAGCGGTCGCCGGAAGTCGCGGAGGCCTGGAGTCGCACCGAAGGCGCGGGTTTGGTCCGGCTGGGGCGCCTTTTGGCGCAGACCTCGCCCGGATTGCAAGGGACCTTGGCCCCCTTGCGGCGTCGAATGGACGACCATATCCGCGACCTCTACACCATTCTGACCGATGAGGCCCTGCTTTTGGAGGTTCTGCCCGAGTCCGGCGCGCGGTGGGTGCCGTCCTTGGTGCAGTCCGTGGCCCGCCATCGGGATGCGGGGACCGTTGCGTTCGAAGATGCCGCGTTGTTGCTGCGGATTGGGCAAATCAAACAGGAGGCGCTTCCTGGATTTCGCGTGCCGTGGGCGGAGCGGTATTCCCATGTGGTCATCGACGAGGCACAAGACTTGTCAACGTTAGAAATCGGGGCGCTGGTCCACGCCGCCGACGCGACCCGCAGCGTCACGATTGCCGGTGACCCCGCCCAGAAGATTCTTGCTGACTCGGGATTTGAAGGGTTTGAGACGCTGCTGGCTCGGTTCGGGGCGTCTGCTGGGGCGGATGTGCGCCTGCAGGCCTTGCAGGTGGGGCATCGCAGCACCCGACCTATCATGTCGCTGGCGATAGAAGCGCTCGGACAAGGCAGCCAGGGCGACCTTGCCGTGGCGGCGGCGCGGGATGGCGAGCCGGTGGAGTGGGTGGACCGGCCATCGGAAGCGGAGGCGGTTGCCCAGGTCGCCGCGGCGTTGCGGGCGCACCGAGAGGCTCGTCCCAACGGCCTTGTCGCGGTCCTCGCCCTTCGAAAGCGCACGGCGGACCACTGGGCGGAACTGTTGACCCGTGCGGGCGTCGCGGACGTTCGACGCGCTGACCGCGGCGATTTTCGCTTTCATCCGGGCGTGTTGGTGAGCAACGTTCACCAGGTCAAGGGTCTCGAGTTTGATGGCGTCGTCTTGGTGGACCCCGCTGCGTTCGGAAGTCGCGACGGCCACCTCCTGCATGTCGCGATAACGCGGGCTGCGGAGCGCTTGTGGGTGGTGCTCGTGGGTGGACCGGGAAGGCTGCTCGAAGGCGCTTACCGGGCGAATCGGGCGTCCCTTACGGCGGACGAAGCCGACGATGCGGGACGCACATCGGGCGGTCGCGCGCAGGTATCGGCGCTCGGGTCATAGGTCATTTCTCGCGCCCGCTCGGCGCGCTTGCGATTGCGCTCGATTCCGACAACCGGAAGGCCGAGAGCCTCGCTCACTGCGACGGCGGTGCCTTCGCCACAAAACGGGTTGAGCAGGTGCGTGGTTTGGGGGCTATGCCGCTGAATCGTCTCGACGGCAAACCGCGCCGCGCGGGTGCCCATGCTGTGCGACCAGGGGCGGTCGCCGATGTCGGGGAGTACGTCGGGGCCGAGATAAGGAAGGGGAATCCGGCACGCGCGGGAAAACGCGAGGAGGTGGGCGTAGCCCGGGCGGCCGAGGACCGTGGCGCCGGCGGGTTGGCGCAACACGATTTTGTGCCACAACAACGGCACTCCTGCCGTTTGTGCGGCGTCGAGGACCAGCATCGCTTTGGATGTCCAGCCGTCTGGGTGCTTGTTGTCGGTCTGGTAAAAGAAGGTGATTCCGTGGGGGGCTGCGGCGTCGAGGCAGAGGGTGGCGGCCCGCGCGAACCACGCCCGCCACTCCGCGACCGGGCATCCCAGCTCGGCGACATCGGGGAGGCTGGTCAGGACAGACGCACCGGCAGTGCGAGGGTGGTCCGCGAGAAATTCGATAGCATCAGTATGATGCACGATTCGTTGCACGCGAACCTTCCTTCCGCCTACGACGGCGCCTTCGTTGGGTGCTGTCTATCCCGCACGCGATTGTTCAAGAATATCAACTTTCATCAATAATTTTGACGAAGGGCGCGCGCCTTCTCGGCTCACACCGTTCCGCGGTCGCGCGCTGCGCGGAGAAGCTCCCGCAAGAGCACCCCGTTTTCGGTGAGCTGGCGCTCCGACCATCCGCCAGTGACGGGCGCTCCGGGCTTCAGCACCGCGCTGGCCTCCGCTTTGTCGGAGAGGTTCCACCCAATCCAGCTCACGCCCGTGCGGTCAAAGGCCTGGACCCATGCCCGCGCTGCCGCTTCATGGACACCGCCCGCGCCATCGGCGCGCGTCGTGCCCCACTCGGACACAAATACGCCGATGCCGCGCTCTTGGGCGTGCCGAATCCGCTCGGCCCACACGAGGGGATGGGTTCCGGCGTAGACATGAAACGTCAGCATCCGGTTCGCGTCGTGGGGCGGAAGTTGGCTCGCGATATGGATATCTTGGCTCCAGTTGGGCGAGCCTACCAAGATAAGATTCAGTGGGTCGATGGCACGAATGGCCTCAATGACGGCATTTGCGTACGGGAGTACATGGTGGTCCCAGGTGATGTTTCCATTGGGTTCGTTGCAAATTTCGTAAATGAGGTTGGGGTGACGACCGTAGCGGCGCGCAATGTGCGTGAAAAAGGCGACCGCTTCTCGTTGATGGGTGGTGGGGTCGCCGTCGGACAAGATATGCCAGTCAACGACAACATACAGCCCCTCCGCGATGGCGGCCTCGACAGCAGCGTGTACGCGTTCGAGACCACGGGGCTGGTCGACGATGCCTCCTTCGCGGGTGTAGACGGCGGCACGAAACACCGTGGCCCCCCAATCGTCGCGTATCCAACGCAAGGACCCGGAATTGACGAACGGGTGGTACCATTGGAGCCCGTGGGAGCTGATACCGCACAACTGAACGGGGTGCCCTGCTTGGTCCAATAGTTGCCCACCGCGCACTTGCAGGCGCCCCCACCGCGCGACGGGCATCGGGAGCGTGCTGCGCGGGGATGGCGGGCGCGGGGCAGACGGTGTGGGCGCGACGGGAATCACGGGTGCGGGCGCCACCGCGGACGGGGCAGCAGGGTCGACGCGTACCTCGGCCAGCAGCAGATTGCGGTCTTCGCCATTGCGAAAATAGTCGTTGGAAAACGACACGCGGACTTGGTGCCGTCCTTCGGTCGTGGTCACGGGGAAGCGGTACACGGACCATGTCTTCGCGCTGACCTGGATCGCAGCGATTTCGTGTCCGTCGATGCTGACGTGCATTCTGGGCCATTGGCCGGCTGCGACGGTTCCTTGGGCGATGACCACCAGCGTGTTTGACGCGGAAAACCAAAGTGGGGTTTCGACAAATCCGTTGGACCAAAGGTTCCAACTGTCGCCAGGACCGGGGCCACCGACGGTGCGGACGGAAAAACGGGCACCGGCGCAGCGGATGGGGGCGGACGAGGTGCCGTTGTTGGGATGGGACGAGGTGGCCATGATTTCTCCCTTGGTGAAGCTCTAACCCAATCTGCAATACAATGGCGCCCCATCCGCGCGGCGACCGATACCGGAATCGCATTCGATGCACGCCGGTCGATGTCCCGCCCCGCCGCCGCTGCGGGGCGCCCTCAAATGCCCCACGGACTTGGTTTGCGCCCCGTTGTGCGGTATGCTCCGAATATCGGTTGTGAGGTTGCGGATGAAGCGCTGGAATGTTTGGTGGTTGGCTGTGGTGGGGCTTGGTTCCTTGTGGTCCAAACCAGCCTCTGCGACGGACTCTTGGTCCTCCGTTCGCACCGGAATCGACCTCCTGCACCGGCAAACATCCGGTCCCCAGGACATTTGGGCCGCGCGCATCGACCTCTCGCGGCCCGAAGTCGCGCTCCATGCGTCCGCGGACCGTCGGGGGGTAGAGCGCGGGGTATCAACGCTAACGTTTGCGCGGAATGTCGGCGCTGTCGTGGCTATCAACACCGACTGGTCCGATGGTGTCACCCCAGTGGGCTTGGCGATTTCCGATGGCTGGTTGTGGAACCCGCACATCCCGAACAATACGGTCGGCGGTACGTGGGGCGTTGTCGGTTGTACCGTCTCCAAAGAATGCACGCTGATGGTAGAAGAGCCCTTGGACCGCGCATGGTGGTTCTCCAATCCCCTTATTTCTCCGTACCGTTATTTCCACGCGACCGGCGCAAACGGCATTCCGATGGTGCAAGGCGGAGTGGCGGCTTCTGGTTGTTATGACTCCGCGCGAAATCCGCGGTCGGCGATTTGTGTCGAAGCCGACGGGGTTCATATGTGGATGGTCGCCGTAGACGGGCGGCGAAGCTCGGCCATCGGCATGACATGCGACGAAGTGCGCACGCTATTGCTCGACCTCGGCTGCTACGATGGTTTGATGCTCGACGGTGGAGGCTCGACCACCCTCGTCGTCGAAGGCGCGGTCGTCAACACGCCGTCGGACGGGAGCCCGCGCGTCGTTTCCAATCACCTGGGTGTGCTGGTTCAGACCACGACGGATGCTTCGTGTACCGTGGCCAATGGCCGCTTTTGCGCGACCGCCAGCGAAATGGTGACCTGCCAAGGGGGCGTAGAGACCGCCCGCGGCGATTGCGCGACCTACGGCGCAACGTGCGAAGAAGACGGTGACTTCGCGTATTGCGTCGACTGGCGATGCCCGGCCGGGGAAGGCCAGGGCGCCGCGTGCCTGTCGGAAACAGTCGTCGCAGGCTGTACGGATGGCGCCTATGGGGAAGGGGACTGCGGCTACTTTGGGCTGGTTTGTGGGGGCGATTCCCCAGATGCGCAGTGTATGGACCCTGCGTGTGAAGCGGGTCCATCTGGACAGTTTTGTGGTTCATCCGGTGAACTTGCATCATGCAGTGAAGGTGTGTTTTCATCGACAGTATGCAGCGAGGGCTCGACGTGTACGACGATGAGCGACACGGCTGCATTGTGTGTAGATGACCGCTGTCCCGCGGCAGACGGTTCGGTGTGCGATGGCGACACTTGGATTGCGTGTACCGACGGCGTGGTCACCGCCGTCGAATGTACCGGCCGAACTGTTTGCAACGACAGCGAAGGCTGTGTGGAAATGCCCGATGACTCCGAGCCTTCCGGCGATGACGGCGGGGGCGGGTCCGAGGAGGATAGCACGACATCCCCCGAAGACCCCGAGCCGTTGGGTACGCGGGAACCCGAAGACAAAGCCGGCGGTTGCGCCGTTGCTCCTGCACCTTCGATGCTTGGACTGCTCCTGGGGCTCGTGGCCCTCGGTGGCCGCCGTCGTTGGGCGTAAGGCCGCTTCGGCTATACCGCTGCCGAGGCGTCTGTGGGGGGCGACGGAGCGGGCAATCTGCGCTCTTCCCACGCGCAGGTCAAGACGGGCACAACGAACAAAGTCAGCAACTCGACCGTCATTCCTCCCAGCACGGGAAGCGCCATTGGCACCATAATGTCAGAGCCGCGGCCTTGGGAGGTCACCACCGGGAGCAGCGCCAATACGGTAGTCGCTGTGGTCATGAGGCAAGGCCGAATGCGGCGAATCCCAGCGTCGAGCGTCAGAGCGCGCACCTCGGCGACGGTTTGGGGCGACAGCTTGTCGAGCGATGACCGCAGCAAGGTGGTCATGACAACGCCGTCATCTGTGGCGATTCCGATAAGCGCAATCACGCCTACCCATACGGCGACAGACAGGTTGACTGTATGGACCTGAAACAAGGTCCGCAGTGACACATCGCCAATCGCAACATTCAAGAACCAGGGGGTATTGTACAATGCCAACAGCAAGAAGCCGCCTGCCACAGACACCGCGACGCCCGAGGAGATGATGAGCGCAGATGAGACGCGGCGAAATTGCAAGTACAACAGCATGAATACGAGAACGACGGCCACTGGGAGCAATAGTAATAGGCGTTCCGAGCTGCGAACTTGATTTTCGTAGGTGCCTGCGAGCTCCCAGGTCACGCCAGGAGGGACCACCAAATCGCCCGAAGCGATGTGGTGCTCGATGGCCGCCTTCACCGCTTCGACGGCGTCGACCTCTGCGAGGTCCGGCTGCTTGTCGAACAACACATAAGAGGTAGGGAAGGTGTCTTCGGATTTGATAACCTGGGGCCCTTGTGCATAAGAAATATGAGCCAGCTGCGACAAGGGGACCTGCACACCTTCTTTCGAGGTAACGAAAATCTGCTCCAACGCTTCCATGCTGTCGCGCTCTTCGCGCATATAGCGCACCCGCACGGGCACCCGCTCCCGTCCCTCCACGGTGCGGGTGAGGGTCGCGCCGCCCAGAGCCACCTGAAGCACCTGCTGTACGTCCACCACGGACAGACCGTAGCGACCGATTGCCGGTCGGTCGAGGGAAATCTCAAGGTACGGCTTTCCGACGACGCGGTCGGCAAAGACGGTCTCCGAGCGCAAGTCGGGAACCCGCTTGAGCACGGTTTCGAGCGCGTGGCCGAACGACTCGATGGCCGCGAGGGATGGACCCTTGACCTTGACACCCATCGGCGCCCGCATGCCGCTTTGCAGCATCACGAGGCGCGCGGCGATGGGCATCAGCCACGGTGCGCTCGTCAATCCGGGATGCGCGGCGACGGCGATGATTTCGTTCCAAATGTCGCGCGGGCTTCGGATGTGGTCGCGCCATTTGCGGACCCGCTGGCCATCGTCCTGAACCTCGTACTCCGGCACAAACGTAATGAGCGTCTCAATCATCGAAACGGGGGCGGGGTCGAGGGCGCTGTCGGTGCGTCCCAGCTTGCCGACAACCCTGTCCACTTCGGGAATCTCGGCGATTGCTGCGTCGATATCCGCGAGCATCACCAGCACTTCGCCAATCGATGCGTGGGGCATCGTTGTCGGCATATACAAAAACGCGCCCTCATCAAACGGGGGCATATACTCGCTTCCGAGGCCAGGAAACGACCGTAGGAGGGCCTGCGCGGGCCGTGAAGACTGGACCTGGGGGGGGAGTGCCGCGAGGAGACCGTCCGCGCCACGCCACGTCAGCAAGCCCAACAACAGCAGGAGGGTGGGGGCGACCAAAAACGTCGCTTGGTGCTCCAGGATCCAGCGCAAGAGGCGGGGGTAAAGTCGCTCAAACACCGCGAAGAGACCGAGAACGGATGCAAGAATCGTACCAACAAGCAAGGCGTTGGCGAGCCACCCTGCGGCGTGGCCGAGCGGCATCCAGTCGCCGATGAGAAGTCTGGCAATCACGAGCAAAACGACGACTTGCTCACCCGTCTGGACGCGCGATTGGTACACCAACGGGAGCAACGGTCGCGCGAATCGGACGAGCCCCATGCCCACAAACAGCAGGCCCACGAGAGGCGACATCGGCACCAGAGCGCTGCCCAGAACCATCAACAGCGCGTCTCGCGCGTGGTGCCATCGAAACGCCGAGCGAAGGATGTAGCCCAAGCCCACGACCGGCGCTTGCGGGGCCGCGGGTCGCTCTCGCAGGACCCACAAACTCGCACCTGGCAAAATGATGAGCGCCAAGCCAAACGACGCTGTCATGGCGATGGTTTTCGTCAATGCGAGCGGCGCAAATAGACGAAGTTCGGCCGCGGTGAGGCCGAATACCGGCAGAAAGCTCACGACCGTGGTGAGCACGGAGGTCAAGACGGCAGGCGCGACCTCGGCCGATGCGCGACGGACGATGGCCAAACGGTCGTCGGTCTTGCTCGCCTTTTCCAACGAGTCGTGGATGTTTTCGACAAATACGACGCTGATGTCGACCATCGTGCCAATCGCAATCGCGATGCCGCCCAGGGCCATGATGTTCGCGTCCACCCCCGACGCACGCATGATAGCAAACGTCGCCAAGACGCCGACGGGCACGAGGCCGGATACGAGCGCCGAGCTTCGCACATCGCGCATCAGCACAAGTACGACGAGCACCGTTATCAGGATTTGTCGCCACAACGCGGTGGACAAGGTCTCGAGTGTTTCGTGAATGAGGTCGCTGCGGTCGTAGAAGGGGACAATCGTGACCTGGCTGGGGGTGCCGTCCGCGAGGGCGCGTGTGGGCAAGCCAGCCTGCAACTGCGCGATACGCTCCTTGACGGCATCGATGACCATCAGGGGGTTTTCTTGCGCCCGAACCACGACCACGCCACCGACAGCGGGGGCCCCCGCGTCGTCGAGGGCACCCCGGCGAAGTCCGGGTCCCAAATCGACGCGGGCGACATCTCGAACCCTGACCGGCGTGTTCTTTCTGGCCAAAACGACCGTTTCTTCTAAGTCTTCGATAGACTTGACAAACCCGATTCCGCGGATGAGATATTCGACCCCGTTGACCTCTAGCGTCCGCGCGCCTACATCCAGGTTGGACCGGCGCACGGCATCGGCCACTTGGGTCAGGCTGACGCCGTGGGCTCGCAGTGCTTCGGGGTCGACGTCCACTTGGTATTCGCGGGTAAAGCCGCCGATAGACGAAACTTCCGCGACGCCGGGCACCGATTGCAGCGCATAACGAACGGTCCAGTCCTGCACCGCGCGCAGCTCATCGGGGTCCCATCCGCCAACCACCGCACCGTCGGGGGCGTGGCCTTCTAAGGTGTACCAAAACACTTGGCCGAGCGCGGTGGCGTCCGGGCCGAGGGTTGGCTTCGCGTCGTCGGGAAGGGTCCCGGGGGGCAAGGAGGCGAGCTTTTCGAGGAGGCGCGAGCGGGACCAATAAAACTCGATGTCATCCTCGAATATAACATAAATCGAAGAAAATCCAAGTGCAGATGCGCTCCGCACGGTGCGCACGCCGGGTATGCCCAAAAGTGCCGTTGTAAGAGGATAGGTGAGCTGGTCCTCAACATCGCGCGGTGACCGTCCCGGCCATTCGGTAAACACAATTTGTTGGTTGTCACCAATGTTGGGAATCGCATCTACGGGAATCGGCGCGCGCGGCAGGGGGAGGTCGGGCAACGAAAAGGGAGCCACAACCACGCCAATCGCGCACACGAGCCCGACGAACAGAGCGCCAACCAGCCGCAGTTCGAGGAACTGACCCAGCAGAAGCTCCCAAAAACGCGGGGAAGGTTCGGGTGTGCTCATTTTGGGGGTCGGGTCAGGTGGTGATGGGGCGGTATCTCTGCGGTAAAGTCCCCACACGTCTTCATGGACGCCCCGAAATACGCGTTGTCCACGGTGTCGCCCGCTTGCACCCATGCCGCGCCGGCGCTGCCAGCCGCCATCGGGCAAAAGGCCACGCGAAGGGAATCGTCGGTGGGATTGCCGAAGAGGACGAGGAGTCGCTCGATAGACGTGCTCAAGGTCTCAAACGCATTGCGGGCTTGTTCGAGGGAGGTCGCCGCGCCGATGGCGTGGGCCGCGGCGCCGATGGCGACGGACAAACCCGCCCAATCCTCGCGAAAGGGTGCGTCCATCGACACTTTCGCGAGGGCTCCATGAAGGTGTTGGCCGGCTTCTTGGGCGCTTGGCAGGTCGTCATTGGCGAGCGCTTGCTGAATGCGGAGATAGCCCTCGACGACAGGACGAAGCGGCGCGCGTGCCGTCGCGGACACCGCCAACGGCACCGATGATTCCGTGACCGCCGGCGTGGTTTGCGCCATCATGCTCGCCCCTCCCCGAATCTGCAGGTCGGCGTCAAGGGTGAAGGCGCCGCGCGAAACCACACGCTCGCCTTCTTCGAGGCCCGACACCACGGGATAGACGTCGGTCAAGCGGGGGCCGAGCCGCACGTCGCGCGCGGTATAAACGTGGCGGCCGTCTACCATCGACTCGACGTACACGACGGCACGTCTGCCTGTGAACAGTGGCGCGGTCGAAGGAACCACCAATGGGTTCGCGTGGCCCACATCGGTCGCCGCGTTGACCACGGCGTCTACGAACAAGCCCGGACGCAGGCGGCCATCGCGGTTGTCGAGCGCAACCCGCACGTTGGCCGTCCGGCGTACACTATCGAGGGTCGGGTCGATGAATCCGATGGTTCCTTCGCGGCTTTCACCGGACAGCCCCTCGATGGTCATGCGCACCGATTGTCCTACGGCCAAGCGGCCCAGGTCGCCTTCGTAGGCATCAAGCTGCACCCACAGCCTGTCCAGGTCGGCAATGCGGTACAACGGCGCGCCTGTGGTCACGTAGGCGCCTTCTGAAGCCACGCGTTCGATGATGGTGCCCGAGAATGGCGAACGAATCGCCACACGATTGGTGGGACTGCTGGCTTCTTGCCATGTGGGCAGCTCGGCCGCGGGAACGCCGAGCAAGGTCAGGCGTTCTTGGGCTGCGCGAAGGGTAGCCGCTGCGCCATCTCGGGCCACGCCGGGGGTATCTTGGAGACGCGCCGCTTGTTGGGCCGCGGTGATGAGGTCCTGGTGGGCGCTCATCATCTCGGGGCTGTATAAGGTCGCGATAACCTGGCCCTTTTGTACCTTTTCGCCCGTGGTGGCGAGGTGGAGACGGTCGATGCGACCGCTGGTCCATGCCGTGACCGAGCGGCGCGTGGTCTCGTCGGGCTCTACGCGGCCGAGCAAGCGCACCTCCGCAGCGGCGTCGGCGCGCCGAACCACCTCCGTCGTTTGCAGGCGGGCCAAGACGCGCGCGCGTTCGCTCAAGGTGACCTGCGTGGGAGGCAGGTCGGAGGCGGTGACGGTCGCGGGGATGAGGTCCATGCCACACAACGGGCATCGCCCCGGCGCGGGCTGTTGTACGGCGGGGTGCATCGAGCAGGTCCAGGTGGTCGACACATTCGCTTCGACCGCCAACCGCTCCGGCGCGGGTGACATGGCCCAACCGAGAGCGAAGGCCAAGCCAATGCTCGCTCCCCATGCGAGCCATCGCAGGTTCCCGGGCGCTTTCATGGGGTGGACTCCGCCGACAGGGGGTACGGCGCGCGGCGAACCGGGCGCCCGCTAATGGATTCGAGGCGTGCCCAGGCGCGTGCATGGGACGCCCGTGCGCGCTCGAGGTCGACGCGCAGGACCAATAGGTCGCGTTGGGCCAGCAGCACTTGGGCGACGTTCGTTCGACCGGTTGCGTATCCACCGAGCAACGATTGGTAGGCGCCGTCGGCTTGGGGCAACAACGTGTGCTGGGTAATGGTGGTGCGGCGGGCCGTGTCGCGGACATCTGCCAATGCGAGGTCGAGCTCTGCGGCCGCGAGGTCGGACAGCGCCTGTCGGTCGGCTTCGGCGGCGCTTGCGGACGATGCGGCGGCGGAAATATCGGCGGCATAACTGCGCTGCCAAAGGGGCACCCGGACCCCCATCCCTATCGCAAGGGCGTCTTTTCCGCTGTCGGGCGTGTCGGGCATCGTGGACGGGCCGGTCAACACATAATCCGCGCCAAGACTCAGCCCCGGCCGGCGATTGATTTCGAGCTGGCGGACGACGGCGTCCGCGGCGTCGACGCGGTGGTCCGCGTCGGCGAAGCGGGGGTGGGCGAGGGTGGCGGCCCACAGCACCGCGCGGGCATCGGATGGGACGGCGGGTGCCGGGGCAGGCTCGTCGGTTGGCAGGCGGGACGGGGCGTCGCCGCCGAGCAAGGCGCGCAGGCGGGCTTCGGTTGCCCCAATGGTCTCGTCGAGGCTGAGGATGTCGTCCTCCAACCGCGCGAGGCTGAGGTCCACCTGCTGCACATCGGCCAGAGTGGCCTGTCCTACCTCCATCCGTGCGCGCACCGTCGTCGAGAGGCTCTGGAGAACATCGAGGTGGTCACGATGAATGCGATGAATGCGACGTTGTTCCCACAATGTCCAGTAGACTTCCGCGACCTGCCTGCGCAGGTCCAGCCCCATCGCCTCCCAGCGTGCCTGTAGGGCGTCGGCTTGGGCATAGGCGGCATCCGTGCGGGCGTGAATCGCGCCGGGCCAAGGGAGCGGCTGCTGGACGCCGATGCGTGCTTGCTGGGGGCCGGTGCGCGTTTCGATGGACTCCACAAAAACGGCGAAGGTGACCGTCGGCTCCGGCCACCGTCCCGCACCGCCCGTCGCGGTAGCAGCGCTTTGCCACCGGTGCCACGCAGCGGAAAGCGCGGCGTTTTGCTCTCCTGCATGGACGATGTACCCGCGGAGGTCGGAAGGCGCATCGTCCGTCGCAAAAGCGCAGACAATGAGCGTGAGGATGGCAGGCAAAACAGGCACGGTCACTCACTGTGTCCTGTTCTATGTAGCCGATTGCGGACCGCCTGGTTTTGCAGTTGTTGTGCACGCGGACGGTGCGCGTCGCCCCCCACGCGGACGGCAGAACGGGACTCAATGGTATAATGGTCCTACCATTTTTGTGCTCGGGGACACGAGGCGGTGCGCGTGTGTGCGTCTGGTTCCTTGGTTGGTATACTGGTGGGGACATCGGGGATGTACGCTGCGATGGCCCAGCAAACCCACGCGCATTCGATGTTCGGCCTTCCACGAACAGGCCGTGGCGTGCTAAGCGACGGTTGGTAGCCCGGCGCGCGTCGGCGTGTCGGGACGGGAGGTTGAGATGCAGGTCGAGAGCGCCTGTCCCAGTTGTGGGGCCACCAAGACGGCAGACGCGGGCGAGCCCGTCTCGTGCGGCGCGTGCGGCCATTGGTTTGTTCCGGGTACGGAGCTAGAAAATGGCCGCCAGGGCGCGTTTGAGCTCGAACTTCAATATGCGCCCGGCGACCCTGTGCGGGGTCCCTTCGACCGCATCGATCTGCGCGAGCGGCTCTATCGCGGCCTCTTGACCGGCGACGAGCACGTTCGGCCTGTCGGCGGGCGCTTTGTACCCCTTCGCTCATTGCCCGACTTCGCGCAGATTCTCACCTTGCTCGAACGCGGCAAGCCGAAGCCGGTGCTCACGCGAAAGGCGGCGCCTGCGCCCGAACCGGCGGCCCCCGCCCCTGCGGCGGCGCCCAAAGGTGCGGCGATTGTCGCGGCGGGTCCACCGCCTGCCGAAGCACCCCAAGACAAAGCCCGCTTGGCCACCATCGGGGGGGTCACGTTCCTGGTGGGCCTTTTGTTGGTGGGCTTCGCGTTGTTGGTGTACAGCATGTCGCTGTAGCGGGGCGGCGCCGGCGTTCAGGCGGCGGTGAGGCGGCGGAACACTTCTTCGAGATTGGTCTTTTCGGTGGCCAACTCGAGCAAAACAAGCCCCTGGTCGACGGCAAAGCGAAAGATGTCCGCGCGCCGGTCGCCTTCTGTGAGGAGCTCGAAGCCGTAATGGCTGCGGTCCGCCACTTCCGTTGCTTGCACCCGCGAAACGCCCGGCAACGCTTGAAGTCCGGCCAGCACCGATGGGGGGTCTGGCTTGACGGTGCCAGCGGCCAGCACGACATTGAGCATCTGGCCGCCGCGGGTGCGGGCCGTGACGTCGTCGGTGCTGCCGTCGGCGACGATTTCGCCCCGGTTGATGATGATGACGCGGTCGCAGGTGGCCTGGACCTCGCTCAGAATATGGGTGCTCAGGATGATGGTGCGCTTGCGGCCGATATCGCGGATGAGATTGCGAATCTCGACGATTTGGTTGGGGTCGAGGCCGGTGGTGGGCTCGTCGAGAATCAAAATCGGCGGCCGATGGAGCAGTGCTTGGGCGAGGCCGACACGCTGCCGGTAGCCCTTCGAGAGATCCGAGATCGGCTGGCCCAGGCGGGGGGTGATGCCGCACTGCTCGGCGGTGTGCTCAATCGCGCGCGCGCGCTCCACCTTTCCAAGACCGCGTACTTTGCCGATGTAGTCGAGGTAATCGCGAACCCGCATGTCCAGGTAAATCGGCGCGTGTTCCGGCAAGTACCCGATGCTTCGTTGGGCGGCGATGGGCTCGGAGAGCACTTCATGGCCAGCGACGATGGCAGTACCGGCCGACGGCGCCAAGAATCCGGTCAGAATTTTCATCGCGGTGCTTTTTCCGGCGCCGTTTGGGCCCAGAAAGCCGACGACCTCGCCTTCGTCAATCGCAAACGAAACTCCGCGCAGGGCTTCGTGGGAACCGTAAGACTTGCGCAGGTCGCGCACTTCGATGGCGTGCATCGGTGAATCTCCAGAACACAATGCGGGAAACGGGGCGTCGCCGCATCTGTAACGTGACGGCTGTGTGTAGCGCGGGAGCGTCCGACAGGCTTCTGTTTGTGGTTCGCCGCACGGGGGCATAGACGGGGGGAGGTTGTGGTTTCGGAGGCACCATGGGCAACACGCGGACAGAACACCGCCTGCTCAAGCAGATTGCAAAAGCGAGCTTGGACTTTCGGCTGATTGAGCCGAATGACCGAATCCTCGTCGCGGTTTCGGGTGGAAAGGACTCGTATGGGATGCTGCATCTGCTGCGGCTTCTCCAGCAGCGCACGCCTTTTCCGTTTTCCATTGTCGCGGTGAATCTCGATCAAGGACATCCGGGCTATCCGGGGCACTTGCTGCGCGATTGGCTGGAGCGGGAGGGCTATACGTACCGAATGCTGTCGGAAGACACCTATTCGATTGTGCAGGAGCACATTCCGCCCGGTCGCACCACGTGCTCGTTGTGCTCGCGGTTGCGGCGGGGAATCCTCTATACGTCGGCGGTAGAGCTGGGCTGCAACAAAATCGCGTTGGGGCACCACCGCGATGACCTTATCGAAACGCTCATGCTCAACGTCTTGTATGCCGGGCAGCTCAAGACGATGCCGCCGCGGCTGCGTTCCGATGACGGACGAAATGTCGTCATCCGGCCTCTTGCGTATTGTCGGGAAGAAGACCTCGAAGCCCTCTCCGCCGAGCAGGGGTTTCCTATCATCCCGTGCGATTTGTGTGGGTCCCAGGAAAACTTGCGTCGCAAGAGGGTCAAGCGTCTGATTGCGGAGCTGGCCGAAGAAAACGACAATGTGCCGAGCAATATTTTCGCGGCGTTGGGCAATGTGCGGCCGTCGCATCTGCTCGACAAGGCCTTGCGTGCCTCGGCAGGGCTCGACCCCGAGACCGGCGAGTCGAGCACCCCGTCCGGGATGCGTCCGCTGCTGCTCGATGGCTTGCCCGCGCCCATTCGGGTTGCCAGTGAAGACGGCGCGCTGGCCCTCGGCCTCGACTGAAGTTTGGAGCGTTTATGGACATCACCACCTGGAATATCAACAGCCTTCGGGCCCGTGCCGAGCGGTTCTCGGCGTGGCTCGACGCCAACCGTCCCGACGTGCTCTGTCTTCAGGAAACCAAAGCTGAAGACAAAGCCTTTCCTGTCGGATTGTTCGAGTCTGCCGGATACTCCGTCGCCTATTATGGGCAAAAGACGTACAATGGCGTCGCAATCGCGTCGCGCCACCCCATCACCGATGTCGTGAAAGGTGTGCCCGGTCTTCCCGACGACACCGAGGCGCGCGGCATCGCAGCGACCATCGCCGGTGTGCGGGTGGTGTGCGTATATGTGGTTAATGGCAAAGAAGTCGGCGACCCCAAGTGGCACCACAAGCTCAAGTGGATGGACCGCCTGGCCGATTGGGTCGCGGAGAACAACCAGCCTACCGACGACCTCGTGGTGTGCGGCGACTACAATCTCTGCCCCACCGACGACGACACCTGGGACCCCGACCAATGGCATGGCGCGATTTTTTGCACGCCTGACGAGCGCGCGCGGTTCCAGCGATTGCTCGACTGGGGCTTGGTGGACGCTTACCGCAACAAACACCCCCATGATTGGGGGCGCTACGCCCATACGTGGTGGGATTATCGTCGGTCGTCGTTTGGTCGCGGCATGGGCCTGCGCATCGACCACCACCTCGTCACGCCGTCGGTTTTGGCGCGCACAGAGGCGGTGATAATCGACCGCGAAGCCCGCAAAGGCGACAAAGCCAGCGACCACGCCCCCGTCGTATTGCGGCTGCGAGACTGAGGCGGTCGTCGCTCAGGTGTCGTCGGCCTCATCGGCCTCGTCGGTGGGGGCCTCGCCTGGCTGAAAGCACGACAAGGGCAAGGCTTCTACCCAAGGCTGGTCTTCGCTGTTCTTCAACACGCGGTCGCGCCGGGTGAGGACTTCGCAACCGGTCGCGGTGACGACAATCGTGTGCTCGAACTGGGCGGACAAGGAGCCGTCTTCGGTCACGACGGTCCAGTCATCGTCGAGGTGGTCGACCTCCCAGTGTCCCAAATTGATCATCGGCTCGATGGTGAAGCACATGCCCTTGCGGAGCAAAGGACCGGTTCCCGGACGGCCGTAATGGGGCACGCTGGGGCTATCGTGGAAGACGCGGTGAATGCCGTGGCCGGTGTAGGTGCGGACGACGCTGCATCCTTTGGACTCGGCGTAGGTTTGGATGGCGTGGCCGATGTCGCCGATGCGCGCGCCGGGCTTCACCACCGCAAGGCCAAGCTCAAGGCTTTTTCGTGCGACCTCGACGACGTGGCGAGCGGAGGTGCCGGGCTTTCCGACGTAAAAGGTAGCGGAGGTGTCGCCGTACCAGCCATTCTGCGGCGGAAGTACGCTGGTGACGTCGATGTTGATGATGTCGCCGTCGCGGACCCTTTGGGGACCGGGAATTCCGTGACATACTACATGGTTGATAGAAGTGCAAACGCTTTTGGGGAAGCCTTTGTAGTTCAACGGCGCAGGACGCGCGCCGGCCTGAATGGTGAAGTCGTGGACGAGAACATTGATGTCCTCCGTCGTCATGCCGACTTCCAACCGTTCCCCTACGTAGCAAAGGGTCTCCGCGGCGAGGCGGCCCACTTTCCGCATGGCGCGGATTTCTTTGTTTGTCAGTAGCTTGACCGAGCCCATCGTCGCTCCGAAAGTCGCTGCGGCGTCGGTGACAAGGTGCCGCAAGGAACGTCGCTATCGTCAGGAACACGACGGGGCAAGCACCCCAGGAGTGCAGCGGCGGGTTAGGCTGCGCGCGCGGGTGGAAGACCCCCCAAAACGGAGTCGCACGATGAAACTCAATGGCCGCGTTCTCACCCTTTTTTCGGACCCAGGCGCCGTGCGCGCGCAGTTGGACGGCGCAGAAGTGACGTGGTCGGGTGAACCGCTGCACTATGGGGTCAACACCGATGCGATGATCAGCGGGCAGGCCTGCACCCTCGGCTATACGCCGCCGATTCTCGGCCCGTATTTCCTCGAAAATTTCCTCGAAACGGTACACAAAGATGACGTTCGGGAAGGTGGATTCCAGGTCGTCGTGGGCGGCGATGCCTACGGCTCGGGTTCATCGCGCGAAGTCGCGGTCGTCGCGCACCAAGGCGCGGGGATTCAGTTGGTCGTGGCCCGGAGCTTCCAGCGCATCTTCCAAGAAAACATGGTGTATGGCGGGATGCCGTTCACCACGGACTTTGGTGTAGTAGACCGCCTTCGTGCGGGCGAAGACATTGATGTCACCGAGTTTCACGACGCTTTGCCCCCGTTTTTCCGTCAGGTGGCCCATGCCGGCGGCTTGTTGTCGTACGGCCTCGACTGGCTCGCCGGCAAGCTCACGCCTTGGTACGACACGGACGTTCCCGCGCGTCCGATGAACGTCGTGGAGAAGATTGTCGCCGCCCAAGCCTGGACGGGCGGTAGCCCTGCAGATGGCGAAGGTCCGGCGTTTGGCTTGGCGGATGTAGGCCCCGGCGACCAAGTGCTGTGCCGCGCTGCATTCCGCGGAATGCACGAATACACCGCAGGGATGTGTATGGCCTTGTATGAAGAGGCCTTCGGCGACACCCCGGTCCATGACCCCGACCAAGTGGCCTGCTTCGAAGACCACTTCGTCCTTATTGGCGAAGACACCGTCCCGGCCAAGGTGAAGGCTGCGCGCCTCGAACCCGCGCGGCAGCTTGCGGCGGAAATGGTGGCGGCATGCGAAAAGCATGGGCTGCGCTTGCACGGTCCGGGGCGCGCCTTGGATCCGGGTGTGTGTCACCGGCTGGTGGTCGAACAGTACGCACGCCCCGGCGACATCGTCATCCTCACCGACTCCCACACCCCCACGGCCGGTGTCCTCAACGCCTTCGCGTTCGGCGTGGGCTCTACGGCCATGACATTTGCGCTGCGCACGGGCCTTATCCCCGTCACCGTGCCGAAGGTCGTGCGGGTGGTCGTCAACGGGAACGCGCGCGGTGTCTTGTCTCCCAAAGACCTCGTGCTGCACCTCATTGGTGACCCATACTTCCGCGAAGAACACTGGCGCACCGGCCCCACGGATACTTGCGTCATCCAGCTCGGTGGCCCTGGTCTCGACCAGTGGTCTGTCGACGAGCTCTCGGTCATTACGAATATGACCGTCGAGGGTGGCCTGATGACGGGCGTGGTGGAGCCTTGTGCGCCGCTGCGGGCATTTTTGGCCGAGCGTCGCGGCAACGACTACGCCGACCAGATGGTCGCGCCCGACCCCGACGCCCAGTATGAGCGGGTCATTGAGGTCGACCTCGACACCGTGCCGCTCACCGTCGCGACGCCCGGCGACTCCCGCAATCGCCTCGCGCTCGACCAAGCCACGGACGTCGAGATTCACAATGTTGTCATTGCGAGCTGTACCGGCGGTTCCCTCGCCGACTTGCGAGCGGCGGCGGAGGTTTTGCGAGACCATCCCATTCACGCGGGTGTGCGGGTCACGGTGACGCCGTCGAGCCAGCAGGTTGCGGTACAAGCCGATGCCGAAGGCTTGCTCGACCTGTTCCGTTCTCGAGGGGCCGTGGTCAGCCCGCCGGGGTGCGGTTCGTGCATCGGAAATGGACCGGGTGTGCCCCTGGATGGCGAAACCACGGCCAGCACCACCAACCGAAACTTCGACCGTCGTATGGGCGCGCCGGGGCCGGTGTATTTGGTGTCGCCAGCGGTGGCTGCGGCGAGCGCGGTCACCGGCCGACTGACGGACCCACGGACTCTGGGTCGCTAATCCTCCTGCGCGCAAATCGTCCACGGAGAGCGGTTTCGTCGTAGGTGGGGGCAAGCCCCTTTCGGGCCCAACGTGTGCATCCCCACGGCGCCTCCGCTGATTGGCCGCCGTGGGGGCCGGTTGGTGTTCCGTGGGCTGGCCGCGATGATGTGCGGGCGAAGTCCAGGATGCCGTGAAATGGGGCCGTTTGGGGGAGATGTGCCGCCCCACTCCGCCGTGGTCGTCGCGCGTGGGACGGGCGCGCGCGGGGAGGCGTCTGACCCGATTGGGGTATTTGGGGTGGACCGGCAGGTCGCGTTTGTCCGCTTTGCGTTTCCGCTTGGCCAGATCGAGCGCCTCCGCGAAGAAAATCGGTTTTGCGCGTGAGGGGCAGGGGCGGATGTATACGGTGGGGGGCAAGGGTCCGAGACCCTACGGCAAACGCGCGTAGGTGCGCTGCGTTGGTCGATGAAGACGCGCAGTCCTCGGTAGGATGGAAAACGACGCCCTATGGCTGTTCTTGGAGAAATGAATGGCCATTCATCAACGCTTCGCTTGGGGGGGCAAATCCGCGCGCGAAGGGGGGGGGGGCGTCGGAATTGTGCGCGATTTTTGGCGTCGCGATGGCCCAAGGTTTTCGGCGATACCTTCTTTATCGCGTGGTCCGCGGCGGACCGCACTGGAGCGTAGATGGCATCCGCATCTCCTTCTCGTTCGTTGGGCGCGGGTCACAAGAAAAACCCGCATGTGGCGCTTCGTGAGCCCGAAGGTTGGTCGCCTATTGTGGTGGATGAACCGCACGGCCTCTGGTTCCGGGCGTCTGGACGTGCCCTGCAATCCGGGCGCCTGCGGTCGGGTCGCACCATAGAAGCGCAATTTACATACGAGTATTCGGCTAAGTAATCAGGGGATTCAGCTCGCGCAGACACCTGTGTAGTATTACTAACGGTGGCTATTCGAAGGAGTTACTCCATCTGTTTGGAAACGATAGTATTGTACCGACTTATTCGAAACGCAATCCTTCGATACATTTCCTCCAAACACACCTCCTGCGGGCCGGCTGGGCCCTCGGTTTTCCGTGTGCGGTGGGAAGGTCTGGATGCCCCGAATCGTGCGTTTGTATCCCCGAATGGTCATGGGGGGCGCAGAACTGCACATTCTGCAACTGTTGGCGGCCTTCCCTGGCTCGGCGTTGGTGGTGCCGGGGGTGGATGGGGTCGCGGCCGAGGCCGCACGTCCGCTGGTGTCTCGGTACACCCGCGTCGAGCGTCCGCGGCTTGCGGGAACGGTTCGTGCGTGCCGAGACGCAGATATACTACACATTCATACTATCAACAATGACCCCGTCTTGGGTTTAGCGGCGCAGCTTTCCGGTGCTGACCGCATCGTTCAAACGATTCATAATCAAATATCTGCGGACTATAACTTATTCGCAGACCATAGTTTTGCGGTCGGGACGGACACCATCGCGCTGCAACCCGCGCCAGGTCGGGTCAGCACCGTCGTCGAAGGCGTGCGCTGTCCCGATGTCTTGCCTGAGCGCACACCCTGGCTTGGGCGGCCACTGCGGGTGTTGGAAGTGCGCCGTCCCGACAAAGACATGGCCTTCACTGTCGCGGAGCTGCTGCGCGCCGGCGCTTGGGACGGTGTCGATGTAGAAGTGCGGGTGGTCGGCATCTCCGATGCGTCGGACGACCCCCGCTTGACCCATCTGGGGCTGGTCGCCGACGCCCGACCCCATTTCGCGTGGGCGGACATGGTGGTCCACGGGTCTGCTGCCGAAAGTTTCGGACGGGTGGTCTATGAGGCGATGGCATTTGGTGCATTGCCCGTTGCGACGCCACTCCCCGCATTTTCCCAGCGCCTCGTGCACCGGGAACAAGTGTGGTTGACCGATGACATGACCGTCGCCGCGGGTGTGCGTTGCGTGCGGGAAGCGGTGGGGGTGTTGCGAGACGCCGCGCGTGTTGCCGCGTTGATACAAGCAAACCATCGGTGGGTGCTCGCCCACGCGTCGTCGGCGGCCATGGAACACTCCTACCGCGCGGGCTACGCGGCGCTGCCAGCAGCTCCTCCTGTGCCACGAAGCATCGTTGCAGACGACGTGCCCGACGCCCATCTCGATGCCTTTGGCGCGATAGTGGATGCGTTGCAATACAACGCGCCGATTGCTCCCGGTGCTATCGACGCGCTGCCAATGCGTACGCGGGCCCTTGCGTTTTGGTGCCTCGCGGACTTCAAGCGCGTGAACATGGCCACGTCGCTTCGCTTGCTCCGCGTGGCGCGGCAGGTTCTCGGACCTCGACCAACCTTGCTTCGAAGCCTCGCGGTGACCTTGCGCGAGCTGGGCCAGCGCGACGAAGCGGCGACGGTGTTTGCGGCAGCGATTGCCGCCGACCCCGCCGTCGTCGCGCCGTACTTGGAGTTGGCCGAGCACCACATTCGGCGCCGAAACATCGGCGAAGCGCGGGCGGTGTTGCAACAACTCCAGAGCGCCGTGCCCGCGTTTCCGGCGAGCCAAGCGTATCTCGACCGTTTGGGCCAAACCGCGCCGCGTCGCCCGACGCCGTTCGCGTTTCTGCGGCAATTCTCGCGCATTATCGTGACGGGGCCCCATCGTTCTGGCACCACCATCGCGACGGAGATGATTGCTGCCGACACCGGACACGAGGCCATCTTGGAGGAGGAGTTCGAGTATTACCGCGAAGACCTCTTGCGGCGCACCCTTGAGCGGCGCGGAATCGTCGTGCAGTGCCCCGCGTTGTTTGACTTGATGCCGGAGCTGTCCTCGCCGGACACCGCGATTGTGCTGATGCGGCGACCGCTTTCGGAGCTGGCAGAGTCGCGCGACCGCATGTTTGACCCCACGACGGCGCAGCAGCTCTCCGCCGATGAGCAAAATCGCGACCAGCTCGCGCGATTGGGGGCGTCTAGCGGCGACGCGGCGGCGCTGAAATATTCCCAGTGGCAAGCGTGGGTCGAACGACGACGCGTGCATCACCCTGTTGTCGTGGAGTATTCGTCGCTCGCCAAGCACCCGATGTGGGTAGCGCCGGAAACGCGGCGAAAGCTCGGCCGGCAGTGGCACAACCGGCGTACGCGGGTGTAGTCCGCGTCCCATCGCTGAATGGCGATTCAGTGCCGGGACCAGGACGGAGCGGGGGACATCGTGTGGGCGCGCGACGGTCTGCGGCTGCGAATCTGCGGCGGTATTGGCCGTTTCGCTGGGGCGTGGCGGCAGCCCGAATGCATCACAAACCCATTCTTCTTCGCGCACCGTTATCGGGCCGCGCGGCACGACTGAATGGTGATTCAGTTTTCCGGTTTGCGGCGGATGGTTTAGGGGAGACCGTCGGTATAGCGGGCGTCTTGGACGACGATTTGCAGCTCCGTGCGCCCATTCCAGTGGTTTTCTTCCAGGTGGACCAAGAGGTCGACGGGACGGTTGCCCTGCAGGAGCGGCGCGTACTCTGCGCCCCGCCACCAAACGGCCGTTCGGCCGTCGACGCGAAACCGCAGGTGGTTTCGGGCGCTGCCGATGGTCGCGACATTCGAAATCCGCACGCCTTCGATACAAAGCACAGGCGAAGGGTTGCCTTTGCCAAATGGTCCCAAGGCGTCGAGGTCGCGGGCAGTCGATAATGACAATTCGGAGGAGTGCGCTGCAACATCAAAGATGTGCTGGGGAACCATGGTGTGTACGTTATTGTCGCGGGCCCATTGGTCGAGACGTGCTGCAAACTGCGAGATATTCGCCGCATCGAGCGTAAATCCTGCGGCGGCCGGGTGTCCGCCGTAGCGGTGTAGCAAATCGGACACACTGTCGAGAGCGTGGACCGCATGCACGCCATCGACAGAACGAATGCTCCCGCGGGCCAAGCCGCCGGAGAGCGTGACGACCGCTACGGGGCGATGGACGGCCTCCCGAATCCGCGATGCGACGATGCCCGCGATGCCGCGGTGCCACGGACTGCCGTTTTCGTTGTCTTCTTCGCCCCACACCACGACAAATGCGGGGACGGGGTCGGGGATTTGCGCGATTGCGAGCGCTTCGAGCTCTTTTTGGAGGCCCTGCCGCGCGCTGTTGACATTGTTGAGCTCCTGGGCGCGTTCGAGGGCCCGCGCGGGGTCCTTTTCGTTGAGAAGCTCGACGACGTCCGTGGCTTTTTCGAGGCGGCCCGCCGCGTTGATGCGGGGGCCGAGGGCGAAGCCGAGGTCGCGGGCGGTGAGCGCGCGGCCGGTGTTGAGGCCGGAAACGGACATGAGCGCCGCGAGACCGGGGCTATGGTTGCCGCGGGCCAGCTCCGCCATCCCCAGGGCGACGATGGCCCGGTTTTCGGTGGTAGAGAGGTCGACAACATCGGCGACCGTGCCGATGGCGGCGAGCTTGAGAAAGGAGCGCAGCAAGGTGTCGCGGCGTGGGTGCGTTTGCAGCAGGGCTTGCGCGACCTTGAGAGACACGCCGCAGGCGGCCAAGGCGGCATTTGGGTAGGTGCAGCCGGCTTGGGGAGGACACAGCACGCTGGTGGCGTTTTGGGGGACCGCTTCGCCGGCTGGAAGGTGGTGGTCACAAATCAGGACATCCAGGCCGAGCGCGCGGGCACGGTCGACGGCATCGTGGTCGCGCACGCCGATGTCTGCGGTAATCACGAGTGAACAGCCGAGCGCGTGCGCCTTTTCTGCCGCGACAGGCCGGAAGCCGTAGCCCTCTTGGAATCGGTCGGGAATGTGCCACGCGAGGTCCGCGGCCCCGCCGCCGGCGATATGCAAGGCGTGCTGGAGGATGAGGCTGGATGTCGTGCCATCGACATCGTAATCTGTGACAACGAAAATCCGCTCCCGGTCGCGCAAAGCGCGCCGAAGGCGGTCGATAGTGGCATCCATTCCAAGCATCTGGTGCGGATTGTGGTCGAGCACGACGCCAAGGTCAGGACGCAGCCAACGGTCGGTCTCGCCTGCGGGCATCCGCGATGCCAACACGCCCATCGCCAGTGGGGACAGGCCCAACGACGGAGGCGCGGCGGCGCCACCAACAACGGGCGACCGTCGAACCCAATCGTGGCCAGTAAAGGAGCGGTGGGGCATGAGATACTCGCAAAAGGCGGTCGAAGCGGCGCTTGCGCGCCAAAGTCGATAGGAGAGCGAAAGGCGGGTTCAAGTGTGGCAACTATCGGCCGATGGCGGTTTGAGCACCGCTGATGTTGGGAGTACCGATGTCCAATCTACATGAACACCAGTTCTCAACCGTACCGATGAACGAGGTCCCATCTGAAGCCATTGTGGCCGTGGATGGTACACTCTCGCAGCGGTCGTCCGCGGTTTTGCGCCGTGCGGGCTACCACATGACGGCCGCCGACCTGTCCCGGTTGGCCGATGAGCCGCTGTCCGAAGAAATCTGCGCGGTGTCGACCGAGGCAGACAGCGGAGAGGTGGAGCAAGACACTCGCACGGTCGCTGTTGTGGACGCGCCGCTCGATGCGTTCGTCGACGAAGAGCGGGCGGCGTTTATCCACACGGCGGACCAAAGTTTGCGGATTTCCCGCGCTCTCGAAAGTCTCGCGGATCCGATGACCTCCTTGGTCGCGAATCTGGAAGGCTTGCAGGAAGACTTGCAACTGGGAGATCTGCCGCGGGAGGAGATCTTGGGGGTCCTGGACGACTGTATTTCTGCGTTGGGTCGCCTCATGCAGAACTACGGCGAAGCGAAAGTCCTGGCGGCACCGCCCTCTTTGCCAACAGGGGGGCGCGCGTCCTTGGGCGCTGCCTTGGAGCATGCCCTTCGCTCGCACCCGCGCTTGGAAGCCGTCACCCAGGTGGACCACCTGGTCGGCGAAATCGTTGTCTTGGGCGATGCTGGCGCCATCTCGCGTGGCCTTCGAAACCTCCTCGACATCTTCGACCATCGCCTCGTCCGCGGCCTCTCTAGCCGCATGAGCGTCCATGTCGTTCGTGGCGGAGATACCGTATCTATCGGCTTTTTGGATGATGGCGCGCCGCTCGACGGAAACACGGCGGAGGTGCTCGCTGGCTTTTCCCAAGCCAATGACTCCGACGGCATCGCGCTGCTCGCGGCGCGGAGCTGGCTGCATGGGCAGGGTGGGCAAATTCGCGCAGGCCACGCCGGATACGTCACGGTAGAAGTGCGGTTGCCCCTCGCGACCTGATTGGGGTGGGGAGTTTGGGTGTAGTGGTGTTACAGGCGGCTTTCGGGACGCTGCCGGGACACCCTCGGTGGGCTCCCCTGGGACCGCCCGTCGGACGTTAGATGAAGCCGCTCATCCCTGCCTTTCCTGTGGTCAAGTTTCCCATCACGGATGACTTCGCCATCCATGGATTCGGAATCCTCGTTGCGTTGGGATTCGTTTTCGGCTCGCGGATGTCGATGCGCAAAGCCGCCCGCGATGGCCTCGACCCCGAAGTCATCAATCGCATCGTGAGCTGGATGGTGGCCGGTGTGTTCATCGGCGGCCACTTGGGCCACTTGTTGATGTATTACCCCGAGCAGCTGATGCAGGACCCCATGAGCCTGTTTCGGGTGTGGGAGGGGCTTTCGAGCTTCGGCGGCTTTGTCGGCTGCACGATTCTCGGTGTCTATTTCTTGAAGCGAGAAGACAACCTCGTCATTCAGGCCAATCGCGAGCGGAAGAAGGCCGGCAAGGCTCTGCAGCCGCGTGTGAGCATTCTCGGCTACATTGACGGGATGGTGTTCGGCTTCACCCTTGGCTGGTTCTTGGGGCGAATGGGCTGCTTTGTCGCCCACGACCACCCCGGTATTGAAACCGACTTCTTTCTGGGCGTCTACGGAATGTGCGAAGCCAATGGCGCACGCTTGGCGGCGCCCGGGGCCACTTGCGACGGGGTCGGCTCTTGTTTGACGATGGTGCAGCACCTGTTGGATACGCCCCGTGAGGCCATTTTGGGCAAGGCATGCCACGACCTCGGCTTGTACGAGGCCTTTTGGTCGCTGGGCATGATTCCGCTGTTCAAGTGGCTGGACCGCAAGCCCCGCTTCCCTGGCTTCTTCATTGGCGCCTGGTTGATGTGCTATGGGCCGATTCGGATTGTGCTCGACTCCTTCCGCACGGTCGACACGCGCTACTTGGGCATCACACCCGCGCAGATGGGCAGCGTGCTCATGTTTGCTGCGGGGGCGGCCATTTGGTACTTCAATCGCGAGAAGAAGCCACTGGTGGTCGCATATGCCGAGCGCGCCGCGGCCGCGACGGCACGCGCCTCTACGCCGGCAGCCGACGAGGCCGAAGAGTCTGCGACGGAAGCGCCCACGGAGGTGGTTGAACCCTCTCCAACCGACGCTCCCACGCGGCTCAACGATTAGCAGCGTACCCAAGCTGCTTCCGTCAAGACGCGAACGGCCGGTCGAAAGACCGGCCGCGTTGCGTTTGGGGGTCCCCGTCGTGCGCCGACGGTCTAAAACCGCACACCAATGCCGCTTTGCACAAATGCGCCGCGAAAGTGGAGGTCGCCCAATGGCGCAGGTTCGCTCGTACCGTTTTGTCCTACGGCCTCGTCGACCAGCAATAGCTCTGAAGTCCAGTTGTAGCCAACCTCCAGAAACAGCGCGGGTCGGAGTCCTCCGAGGTCTTTGGGGGTGGTGAGCTCTGCACCCAATGCCGTCACAAAGCCGAAGGCCGTGCCGCGCCCTTTGATTTGGTTGAGGTTCTCGGGGTCGTCGGCGTTGTCATCCAGACGGGACGTCCCGACGAAGGCAAGACCTTGCGCGACGGCGTAGGGCGTGAGCATGTTGGTGAGGGTATATGCGTATTTTGGGCCCAGTGTGATTTGCTGGGCAGAGAAGGCCGCTACAAACGTCGGACGCTCGTAGGTAGACTCGGAGTCGGCGCCTTCGACAGAAGTGGCGTCGTAGGCCGTAGCGACCCTGCGACGGGTATAGCTACCCACCACCGACCAATGGGGGGTCAAGCCGACGCCGACCCGCAGACCACGCGCCCCGATGTTGTTGTCTCCGCTGTAGAGTGAAAACTGGTCGTCATTCGAGGCGTATTGCCCCAAAACGGCCCACGCCTCATGGTTTGGGCGGTCTTCGGGCAGCGCCATCGCCGTCGAGAGAACAGAAATCGCAATCAAGGTGAACATAGGGTCCTCCGTTACTGCGCGGCGCGGCGGGGCAGGGTGGGTTCGTTCAAGAGGCCGGGGGTCGCGAAGCCACCGATGGTGGTGACCGACGCGGAATTCGGCTCAAGGAACGAGATGAGCCCCAAGGCAGAGTCGTGGGTAATGTAGAAGAGGTCGTTGTTGAGGCGGCCGATTTGAATGGGCGGCGCCGGAAGCGCGACTTCGGTGAAAAAGGTAGGCTCGGCGAGGTCGATTTGGAGCAGGGTGTCGATTCCGTCCATCAGCACAAGGCCAAACGTGGACGACTCCGAGGCGATGAGCGCGAGTCCCACCGGGGGTTTTTCCAACACGAGATTGGCGGTGGTGCCTTGGGCGAGGTCGAGCACGGCGAGGCCCCAATGCTCGTCTTGATAGACCTCCAGGTCGTTTCCGTAGGAGGACGAGTACTCTTCCCGCATCGTTCCGAGGGCAAAGTTTTCGTTGGGTGTGAGGATAAGCTCTTCGATAGGATTTGCGACGCGGAACTCTTGAATGTCGTAGGTCGCGAGGTCGACGAAGTAGATGTCCTTTGCGGAATCGTTGTATTTGTTGAACAGCAGCGCGGATTGGGGGGTGACCAACATATCGGACGTAGGCTGTTCGAGAAGCAAGGGCTCACGCAGCTCCAGGGTAGAGTGGTCGAGCACATCGACCCGCGAGAGGCTCGGGTATGCAATCAAGGTCACGTCGGCGTCGTCGCCATCGTCGATGCCGGGCAGCACCGCGTTGACCATCTTTCCAGGCACCGAGTCCAACTCTTCGAGGTCGATGCTGTACCGCTCGAGGTCCAATTCGTAGAGGTCGCTGCTGCCTTGCACCGCGACCAATGCGACGGTGCCATCGGTGGTGAGCGCGGCGTCTTGGGGGTCGACGACTTGGTCGGCATCGAGAACGAGCGGGTAGGTCACAAGGGTCTGGAGCGTGGCAATGTCTACCACCAGCACTTCGGAGCGACTAAACACCACCGCCTTCGTGTCGACGCCCGATGCGTCCGTCCCAAACAGCACCTTTTCGGGAGAAAATCCAACCGACATCGAGCGAGGTTCGCCGGAGTTGTCGATGGGAATGAACATTACCTCGCCGAGATCGATAAGACCGTTGACGTCGATGTCCATGCCCGATGTGTAGTCCAGGTATGCGACGGCCGTGCGGCCATCGTTGGAGAAGGTGAGCGCGTTGAGATGACCCGGTACATCGTAGCTATCGGCCCACGTCGTGCCGACGATACGGTTGAGCTCCCGCTGCACGGTGCGCTGGTCGTTGGGACAATCCGCGAGGGTGACAATCTTCGGGTCGGGGTCTTCGCATACCGTCCAACTGGCGAAAACGAGGACACCCTCGCCATCGGGTGTTGCGACAAATCGGTCGGGCGTCGCGCCGTCCATGTCGATGGTGCTGAATGTTCCGTCCGGTTCAACGCGGACAAGCTGTCCGGCGGAGGGCAAGCGAATGTAGAGGCCATCACCGGCGGCGACAACGTTGGCGTCCCACAGTAGCTTGGAGTCGCCCCAATATTGGGTCGAGCGTTCCCAGGGGTTGCACGCGGCCAACATACCGACGGAGAGGAGCAAAGAGAGCGGTTTCATGGTGTCTCCGTTTATCGGTTGGAGGATTCGACGACAATTCCGGAGTTCAACTCAAAACCGGTGATGGTTTGGAGCTCTTCGGAATCCGCGTCGTAGAAGCTGATGCGGCCGAGGTCGTGGTCTTGGCTTGCGTACACGATGCGGGTGTCTGGCAGGACGCCCATGTGTACGGCTTCGCTCTTGAGCGAGATTTCGTCGTGAATGAGCGTGCGGTAGTTGAGTTGTACGAGGTCGGCGGCCCCATCCATGATAACAAAGCCAAGGTCGCCGTCCTCGGTCGATGAAAACTCGCTCGGCTTGGACGGAAGGCGAATCGGGTTGGCAAAGAAGTCGGACATTTGGACCAAGGTAATGGCGTATTGGTTGTAGAACGGCGAATCGGGGTCGGTGTCGCCATTCGTGATGTCGTGCGTGAACACGGCCACACCACCATCGGGGCTGACGCGCGCGTCGACAATCGGCTTCACCGACGAATGGACTTCCATTGTATTGGTTTCCCGGTCCCAGCTTGTGTAGCGTGAGATGCCGCTTGCGGTGCTATACAACAGCGCCTTGGTGTTGTCGGGACTCATCACGATGCTGCCGAGCACTTCGCCTTCGGGCATCGGCAGCACGTCGGGCGTCGCGAAGATGTCGGACAGGTCGTAAATCCACAACTCATTGGAGCCACGCGCCACTGCAACGGCCCGCGTGCCATCGGGGGTGACGTCGAGGTCGGTCGGGTTGTATCCGACATCCACCAAGTCGATGCTGGTGTCCAATAGGTTTGCCAATACAAGCGAGGTAGCGCCGAATTGGCGAATCAGGGCGTGCTCACCATCGGGCGTCAACACCAACTCTTCGGCTTCCGGCGGGTTGACGGAGTCCTCTGCAATCGGGATGCGAACGGGGGTCGGAACGTCTTCAGCGAGGTCAACCACGGCGAGGTAAGCATCGCTGACGACGACGAGGCGGGAGCTGTCGGCGGTGAATCGAAGCTCACGGGGATTGAAGCCGACGACCATCGGGTAGTGGGTGAGGTCGTCGAGGTTGACCAACGAGACCTCGTTGAACGACCAAGTGTCGTCGGAGAGGTCGCCGTCTTCCCGTCGGTCGGCATCGTGAAAGCATGCAGCCCAGAGGCCGTCGGACGAAATGACCATTTGGTTGAAGTCGGGGCGTACCGCTACCGTCTCTACGTCGAGGCTGAGGGCGTCGATGATGCTCACATCGTCGGTCCCGCGGTTGAAGGAGACGGCGCGCCGGAAATCCCGGGTGGTTGCGACGACATGGGGGTCGACGCCCACAGGTGCCGTGATGACGGACAGGTCGTTCACCGCGATGCGGGTGACGGTGTTTCGGTCTGGGTTGGCCACAAACACATATGCGTTGGTGGTCGCCGGAGGCAGCACGCTGTAGGCATCTTCGATTTCTGGCTCGTAGTCGTCTGCGCCTTCGCTCTCGCCTTCGCCTTCACCGGAGCCACCATAGTCAGACGAACCGCTCCAACTTGCGCCAAAGGCCGAGTCTTTGGCGGAAAAGGATGAACATGCGGAGAGGAGAGGCGGGACCAGTGCCAGCAACAACGGGGTCGAGCGAGGGAATCTCATGGGGTGTCCTCCTGTGCGCAGGTCCAATGCAAAAGTCGTGCCAGATTGAGAATAGCCTATCCACGGGACCGACGGATGTAAACAAGAATACGTGTCCGTGAATCCGCGACATCCATGTCAACGGGGCGCAATACCGCGGGCCTCTTTTGCGGTGCGTGGGTGTGGTCTTTGGTGGATTGTGCGGCAATAGTAGGCATCGCCGCGGAGGGGGAGTAAGGTGGGGAGCGGTCGGCCTTCGCGGGGATTCGGCGAGTCCTCGATGGCCAGCGAGAAGGCGCTTGCATACGATGTGTGCGTTGTGATGGGAGGTGTTGGAATGCGTGGCCCTCGACCACCGGAAGTAGTGTTGACGCCGCGGCAGCGTGGGGTTTTGGAGCGAATCGTTCGGTCGCGCACAGCCGCAGCGGGGTTGGTGGAGCGATGCCGCATCTTGTTGTTGGCGGCGGACAACACGCCCACCGCGCATGTCGCCGCTACATTGGGTGTCGATCGGCAGCGGGTGCGGCGTTGGCGGCAGCGTTGGGCAACAGATTTTGCGCAGAGCTTGGCCGCGCAAGAGGAGACCGCTGACGATGCGGCACTCGCGCAGGCCATTGAACATGTGCTCTCCGACCGGCCTCGGTCGGGCGCGCCACCGCGGTTTTCTGCCGAACAAATCGCGGCAGTCGAAAAGCTGGCGCTTCGGTCACCGGCCGATTTTGGCATCGCCGTTCGGTGGACCCGCAGTAGCCTCGCGCGGGTGGCGGTCCAGGAGGGCATTGTCGAGTCGGTATCTGTGGCCGAGATTGGCCGTTGGGTCAATCTACGGTAAGCTCCGCAGGCGACGGCGGCGAAATTAGCTGCGGGGCACAGCGCGGGCGATGCGGGTCAATCCGAGGTGGGCGGCTGCGAGAGACAAGCCGCAGATGGTCTTTCCATCGGTGATGCGCCCGTCGGTGGTCATCTGGAGCGCGAGCGCCATGGGCATTCGCACGACATGGATGAACTCGTCGGCTTCTGGCTGTCCCTCGGTGGGACGAAGGCTCTGGGCGACAAACAGGTGGATTCGCTCGTCTGTGAATCCGGGCGTGGTAAAAATGGTGGTGAGGCGCGTGAGGACATCGGCCTGGAGCTGTACTTCCTCGCTTAGCTCCCTCGCGGCACACGCTTCGGGCGCTTCCCCCTCTTCCAACACGCCCGCGGGGATTTCGTAGTGCATTCCTCCACCCGCATGTCGGTATTGATGGACGAGAGTGACGGTGCCATCGGGGTGCACGGGGACAACCGCCGCCGCGCCGGGGTGTCGAATCACCTCAAGTTCGACCGTGCGGCCATTGGGAAGGGTCGCGGTCTCGAGACCAAGGCGGACAATCCGGCCCTCATAGACCACGCGACGGCTCATGGTGTGACCACAGGGAACGAGAGGTTGCCCTGAATGGTGGTGGTGCCGTCGCCGTTCCATGACTCGGAATACGTGTAGGCTGCGGTGTGGCCGTCCCAGTCCACATCCGTGACCTCGATACGGACGTCGGGGTCTGTGGTTCCGCGAATCTGCCAAATCTCAAGCTTTCCGCCGCGCACCAAAAAGCCGCGCACTTCGTCGGCGCTGAGGTCGATGTCGCCACTACACGCGGAGCGCGCGGCATACGTCACGGCGTAGAAGTCGACGCAAATGGGGCAATAGGCTTCCATTTCGGTCGCGAGGTCGGCCGGGAGGCGGGTGCCGGATTCCGCGACTTCATCCGATACGCAGTCTGTGCCGCGGTTTTTGTCGATTGCGTAGACCCGGCTGCCCGTCCATTGGTCCATGTCGTAGGTGGGGTCGGGAGGGGCGGTGTCGTCGGTATCGTCGGTGTCGTCGTAGACAGGGTCTTGCTCGATGACATCGGTGTCGTCGGGCGGTTGACTGTCCGCTTGCGTGGTGGTGGCGGTCGTACCGGTGTCTACCTTTGTACTCAGAACCGCTTCGGGACTACACGCTCCGCCGAGGGCGAGGCCGGCGATTACCAAAAGACGTCGCATGGGCACCTCATTGCGGATTTTGCCGGAACGAACCAAGGAGAAGCAAGAATAAAAAAACCGCCGGGCTTTGGGGCCCGACGGTTTGAGTGCGGAAGGGGGGACTCGAACCCCCACAGGCGCAAGCCCACTAGATCCTGAGTCTAGCGCGTCTACCAATTCCGCCACTTCCGCAGGCGGTGTTTTCTCTCAGCGAGCCGAGAGGAAACGCGTTGGTCGCATCGCTTCCAACATCGGCAATCTATTGGGTTCTGGTCCCGTGTCAAGGTGCGGCGCCTTCGAATTCGATGCGGTAGATGCGAACGCGACCCGCCTCGTGGATCAAGATAGCGTCGCGCAAAAGCAGACGCTCCAGTTCGGTAGTGGGTGCTGCGAACATGCTGTCGTAGACGGTGTCATCCAGAAATGGATACCATTTTCGCAAGAACGAAAAGCGCCCAACAACCAAGTGGGTGACGCCCGCTGCCGAGAGGTCGCGAATGCTGGCATCACCATGGGTGAGCAGCCAAAAGCGCGTGGGGACGTGGTCTTCTACAGATCCAAGCACCGTAGCGCGTTGCAAGAGGTGGGAAGACCACTCGTACAACAGCGCCACGCGCGCGTCGGGAGGAAGGTGGGCGTTGGCCCAGTCCAGGGCTTCGGCGCTGCGTACCGATCGATGCAAAAAGTGTGCCTTTGTCTCGGTTCCGAGTGCGACATCGAGCTTGCCGGCAACGTCCTCCACATGGGGGGCCACATTGCTCGGAAGTCCGGCCAGCCACACGGAGCCGAAGCCCAGCAGCAACAGGCGGGTATGGGGACGCATCGCGTTCGCTGCGGCATAGGTGAGGGCTGCGGCCAGCAGGGGCAGAGTCGGTAGGAGGTGGCGCAGCCATTGGGGGCCGAGCGCCCATCCGATGCAACCGAAGAGGCTTGCAAGCAGCGCGGGACGTGCGTGTGGATGACGCATCGCGCCCCACAGCGACGCTGCGGCCAACACCAACAACGTGGGCGTGATGCGTCCCAGAAACCGAAATGAACCGGGATCTGCGGTCAGGACCGCGGTGTACGGAAGCGCCAGAAAATCCAACGGTGCGCGACCGGCGCCGTATTTCTCCAAGTACTGAAACTGAAGCGCCTCGGGAACGGCGTCATGGGCGAGACTGGACCAACCCGCGTAGGGAAACAGCGGATGCAGCCCATCCGCAAGATTGCGTAACCACCACGGCGCCACCACCGCCAACGCCAACACTCCAGCGAGGACGCGAAGCCGCCACGGGAGGGCCGATACCAAGTAAATGCCCGCGATGACGCCAGCAGCCGTGTATTTGTACGAGAGCGCTGCGCCGGCCGTCAACGCGAGCCATCGCCACTGGCCTGCCCGTGCGCTGTGAAACGCCGCCAACACCGCAAGTGCGGTGGCCAAATTGTTGGCTGCCACACCCATGTCTTGGAGAAACGTCCAGCTTCCGACGAGCACCAGGGGCGCCAGAGGCGCTGCGGTGGCCAACTCCGGCGTATTCCGCGCCAATCGACGAACGGTGTCTTCGGTGGCGAATAAGACGGCAATCGCGAGCCCCACACACAACAGGCGTGGGGCGGTGTCTCCCGCTGCTTGCATGAGGGCCGTGAAGGGCAGGTGAAGGAGGAGCGGGCGGCTTCCATCGGGGTGGAAGAGGCCGCCAACCAAGGTGCCTTCGGTCAACATCCGCGTCGGGAGCGCGAGGTGCTGGTAGAGCTCGTCGGTGTTGGTGGGCGGGGCGAATGCCGTGACGGCGCCCATGCTCCCCGCAATTCCCGCCACGACGAGCGTTGCGGCGCTGGGTGTGGGCGTCGTGAACGGGGACCGCCGAAGCCAGCCGGCCCCCACGAGCAACACCGGAATTCCGAGCGAGGCCGGGCCAACGCCGAAGATGGCGGCCAAGAGGAGCTCGCCGAGCCCAATGGCGAGCAAACCCATCACCAATGCGACAACCCAGTCCACCGGTTCGGGGTTTTCCCCCCCTGGCGCCTCCCGCAGCGCGGCGCGCGCCAACAGTGCGCCGCCGCCCAATGCCGCGCTCATCAAGATTGCCACTGCGGCGGCACTTTGCGCCCCTTGGGCCAAGGCCTCGGTCGAGACCATGGGGTCGTGGACGACCGCCGAGACCCCGATGGCGAGCGTCACGAGTCCGAACAATACACGCTTCATGGGGTCGTTCGTAACCAGACATGGTCTGCGGTGCGGTACACCAAATAAGGACCATATCGGGATGGATAAAGCTGGTCGCCCGGACCTGCGGCCTGCATTCCGTCGGTGCAATGAATATCGACGTCCGGTTGTTGGGGCGATGGACGTTGTTCCCAGCACACGACGCCGTTGGACACGGTCGGTGGCGCGTGGAAGCCCGTATTTGTGCCGTCGAGGGGGACGGGGGCGCTGCCGGGTGTCCAAGTGGTGAGGGTGTGCCCGTCGACCCAAACAAACTGGTCGCCGTCGGTGACGACATGGCGTTGCGCGCTTGGGCCGGTGGCGAGCGGCTGTGGCTCCCGATGTACGCCTACCTCCACCATCAGGATGTCTTCGTTGTCGGTGCCGTCCACCCATACCACCCACGGAAACGCGATGGCCGGTGGATACCAGCCCATCGGATGCGCACCCCAGGACAGGCGAACCGATTGCCGAATGCCCGGAGCCTCGACCCGCGCAGCCATCAGGGCGACAAAGTGCGCGCCATCCGTCGCGGGTGGGGCGACCGGGGCGGTCGGAATGCGTGTGAGGTCGGATTCGTCGGTGAGGACGTCGTCCACCAAGCTCACCATTCTCGTGGGACCGTCCAGGGTCAATAGGCGGGCGGCACCCTCTCGAAATGCCACGCCGGTCGTGCGGGGCGACAATGGCGGGGACACCGGGATGTGGCGCCCAGTCTCGATATTGAGCGCCCGGTCGATAAGGCCGTCGTCACCACATGCGACGACATAAGGACCGACCAGTTGGGGAAAGCGCGGGTCGGCACAGGTGTTTTCGGCGTCGTAAAGCGGAATGGCCGCCCCGGGGATACCGGTAGCGGCCATCGCTCGAATGCCAACAATCGCGAAGACCATCCGCACGCGGCCCCGCCACCCCGCTCAGGGAGTGGTGCCGGTGCTTTCTTCGACACCGCAGCAGGTGACGACGTAAGTGACGATGGAGGTCGTGACCTCGCCCACGCAGTCGGTCACGGTGAGCTGGAACTCGTAGCTGACATCTTCACACGCGCCAGGCTCCGTGGGCTCGGCGTTGGTCAGCTCGGCTTCGGTTTCAAGGGCGTTGGGGTCAGAAATCTCCGCATCGTCGGACAATGCTTCCCAGTGGTAGCTGAGGGCGTCGCCGTCGGGGTCGAATACCGCTGCATCCTTGCCAAGCGTAATGGTTTGGGGGGCACACTCGTCGCAAGAGTAGGTGTAGCCCGTTTCTTTGCACTCGGCGGTGCCGCCGTCGATGGGGTCGACGGTAGCGAGGGTGACATTCGGTGGCGAGTTGTAGGACCGCTCGGTTGCGGTCACTTCTTGCATCGCGACATCCGACCACGCATGACCGTCGTAGACGGCCAAACCAAGCAAATAGTCGCCGGCGACGTCGGGGAAGAAGGTGGTGACGGCTGCCGAGGGGTCAGCGAAGTTGGCCGACGTCGCGTTGGACTGGGCGGGCGCCGAGATGACCGTCCAGTTGTAGGTGAGCGTTTCGCCGTTGGGGTCGAAGGAGCCCGAACCGTCGACGGTCGCCAGGGTGCAGTCTTCTACGGCAAGCGGGGAACCCGTGACCGCGGTGGGCGCGGTGGGAACGTCCGAAGTGACGCGAATGATTGCAGTGTCGGGAATCGAAGTGGCTACGCCGTTGCTCACGACCAGCGCCGCTACGTAGACACCGCCCACATCGGGAATGAAGGTGGTGACGGAAGCGGTGGGGTTGTCAACAGTGGACACCGAAGACATCGACGGCACAGACGCAAATGACCACTGGTAGGTGAGGTCGCGGCTGTAGGGGTCGAAAGAGCGGGTGCCGTCGAGGGTGAGGAGGTCGCCGACGGCGCCGGCCAGCTCGGGACCGGCATCCGCAATCGGGACGGCACCGTCCGTAATGGTGACAATCGCATAGTCGGTGGCAGAAGCGAGGCCGTTGGCATCTTCGACCCAAAGACTCACGACGTACGTGCCCGGACCATCGGGAATAAACGTAGTGGTGGGGGCCACCGTGTTGTTGTTGACGAGGGTCCAGCTGTCGCTGCCGTAAATCGACCCTTCGGGTGCGGTATCAAAACCCCAGTGAAGGATGATGTCGTCGCCGTCGGGGTCGTACGAGCCCGCGCCATTCAACTGCACCGGCAAGTCTGCCGTTTGGGTGATGTTGTCACCCGCGTTGGCAACCGGCGGACTGTTGGGCGCCTTTTCGAGTGTGTTTTCAATTCCGCTATTGCAGGCCGTCGCAAGGAGCGAACCCGAGGCGAAGAGGAGGATGTTCCGCATGGTGTCTCTCCGGGCAGTCTCGGGAAATCAGGGCTTTACGCCGCTGCAGGTGTAGGTGACCATCATGCTATCGGTTGCGCTGGTGGCGCAATCGGCAACTTCGACTTCCACGTCGTAAACAACGGTGTTGTCGACGTCATACTCAGCGGGAGTTTCTGGGATTTGGAGGTCGGTGAGGGGGCTGTACCGGTTCCCAAAGGTGACCGATCCCGTGGGTTCGGACCACGTAAAGGAGAGGTCGTCTCCATCGGGGTCGAAGCTCGCCGAGGCATCCAGCTCGATTTCGACCGCGCGGCAGGGTGCGCAGGTCCAGGTGTACGAGGTGCTTTCGCAGTCAACCTCTTTGGACACCGTGACGTTTTCGCCGGCGTTGGCGACGGGCGCGTTGTTGACAGCATCGCCGTCCACCGTAAAGACAACGATGTCGGGGGCGGACCACTCAAGGCCGTCGAACACCTGGAGCTGGAACATATAGGTTCCCGGCACATCCCAGGTGACTTTGGGGTCGGCAACCGTGAGGCTGTCGAAGCTGCGCTCGTCCACCGTGGAGCCCGAAGGGACGCGGACCACCGACCACTGGTAGGTGAGGGCGTCGCCGTCGAGGTCGTAGCTGCCCCAGGCGTCCAACTGGAAGGGGTTGTCGGCGCAGACGCCGAAGTCGGTGTTGTCGCCCGCATCGGCAATCGGCGTGCGGTCGTCGGTGGCGACCTCTGCGTAGCAGATGGCCGGCTCCGAGTACTGGTACCCGTCGGAAACGACCAAGCTCACGGTATAAACACCGTCGCAGTCGGGGACGAGGGTGGGCTCGGGACCGCCGGAGTTGTAGATGTTGGACGAGTCCAGGCCGGAGCAGGTGGGCTTGCTCGCGAGGGCCCAGGAGTACGCAAGGCGCGCACCCTCGGGGTCGTTGCTGCCGGTGCCGTCGAACGTGAAGGTCTCACCGAGTTCGCCGGTGAGGTTGCCGCCGCAGCTTGCGATGGGCGCTTGGTCGCCGATTCCAACGCGAACCACGATATAGTCGGGGGCGCTGTCGCCGGCGTTGTCGGAGACGACGAGGGCCAGCGTATAATCGCCCGGCACGTCAGGCACGAAGTGCGGGGTGACGGCGGTGGACGTGCGGTTGTCGGACAGGGCGCTGGTATCGAGCGCGCTATCGGGGGGAAGGGTCTCGAAGGTCCAGTCGAAGGTGCGGGTTTCCGCGCCCCAACGTGCGCAGAATGTAGAAGCGCTGCCATCGAGGACGGCCGGCTCTCCAACCGACAAGCTCAGGTCGGAACCTGCAATGGCCACCGGCGGCTCGCACGGAATGCCCGTGTCTTCGACCTTTGATTCTTCGGTACAGCCGAAAAAGGCGGCCGAGAAAATCAAAAGGAGCGGCTGGGGGGTTCGGATGATCCGACGCATGTGGTCTTCTCCTGGGGTGTCCGCGATGGTGTGGAGTGGAGAACCCAGTCCGGTGGGGCCTGGGAACCTGCGGCGTGGGGTTGGAGGGCAGCGGGAGTGTACGGAATGAAGCGTGGATCGTCAATCGACCGACAGATTCCGAGCGAGTTGCCAATCTGCCACAACGCAGTGAAGCTGGCAATCTTCTGGATGCAGAGATGCCCAAGATTAGGGGCAAATCGCGGCGAAAGTCGGCGCAGTCGAGAAACGTTGAGCTTGGGCAATTGAATCCTTCGCAGCGCGTGCGAAGGTTCACGTGTCCAAACCCGAACCACCTCTCTTGCATGATAGCGCAGGCGATGCCAGTCGTCGCGAAAAACTGTTTCGTATGGCGTGTAGAGGCATGGGTTGCCATCGCCGCGTTGGTGATTAGGCGACGATGTCGTCAAGGGTCCGTCTCGGGTCGTTGAAAGTGTTGTGGGCAGAAGTGTCCGGCACAGTGGTTGGTTTTTGGTGTTCGAGCTGCGCGTTCGGGCGATGGTCCGATGTTTGGACACTGTGTCTGTGGGAAGGAGCATGTCATGGGCTGGTTCGATTGGTTGACCGGTGGTGAAGAAGGTCAAGTGAAGCGCCATGTCAAGCGCATCCGAAACCTCAACGCGCAAGCCGAAGACCGCACCGCGAGTGCGCATTGGTTGGCGGAGAATGCATCAGAAGAGGCCGTGATTGGGCTCTTGGGTCGCTTCACCATCACCTACGAACAAACCATGAAAGACACCGAGGAAAAGAACCTCGTGGTGGACTTGTTGCGTGGTTTGGGACGGGAACGAATCTCGGGGCCGATTCGATTGTGGTGTCGAAAGAACGAGTCGTTCGCCCGACCCTTGTCTTTGGTTCACGAGCTTGAGGGCAAAGAAGCCGCCGTCGACCTCCTCTTGGACATGCTTGGACGGGAAGTCGACCCCTTCAAGACGGAAAAGAAGCGGCAAATCCTCATCAAGCTCTCGGATTATGTCGATGCGCGCATCTCCGAGCGGGTCGCGCCCTGCTTGGAGGACTTTGACGAGGGGATTCGGTACGCAGCGGCCGAGGCGCTCATCACGCAGGATGTCGCTGCGGTTCGTGGAGATCTCGCCCGTGCGCTCGCGCGGCGGGATGAAGAGTCGAATCGGCTCCGCGTGCGGATTGCCGAGGCCTTCCACAAGCGGAGCTGGTCCCTCGGGGAACACGCCCCGGCTGTGGCCGAGCGCCCCCCTGTCGGATGGCGCGTGGATGGCGAGCTGATTCGGCCAGCGTGAGCCTTCGCTGCGGTACAGCGGCGCTTTGGGTGCATGGACGTCGCGCGCGCGGGCCATACCGTCAGGCTCGTCACGCAAGTTCGAACAACCGGGACGTGTGGAGCGATGGCGGCTACCGCGCTTGGCGCAGCGAAGTCGGCGCAAAAGCGCGTGGTAAAGCGACTCTTTGGGCGCGTGGGAGGGGCGGGTCCAAACGAATCCGTCCGCGGCTCGTAAGGCCGTTGGGTCCGCTCGAGCGAACGATTTCCAGATTTTCGACCGACCAAACGATATCGGTTGCGATATGGTCGATCTATGCGCGTATTGTTGTGTCGTCCGCCCCGCCGTGACCTCCGGGACCTCAGCCTGAGCGTGCCGCCTCTTGGCCTCGCCTACATCGCGTCGAGCTTGCGTGTCGCCGGCCACGACGTCTCTGTGTTGGATGCGTCGGTCTTGCGTTGGTCGTGGGAGGCGTTTTCGACCTATGTGGCCGCCATCCGTCCCGATGTGGTCGGCTTTACCGCCATGACTTCCGTGGCCGACGTCGTCGCCCGTGCTGTCGCCGCTGTTCGTCCTTGGACGTCGCGGGTGATTTTGGGCGGTCCCCACCCGACCGCCGTGCGCGAAGGTGTCTTCACCGAGATGCCAGAGCTCGACGCGGCCGTTGTGGGCGAGGGTGAGGATGTCGCGGTGGCGCTGCTGCAATGGTGGGGACAAGGCAGTGTCGGCGCGCCGCCCCCGGGGGTGCTGGTTCCCGGCCATCCGTATCGGGAGGCGACAAAGCCCAACGTTCACACGCTGCCGCGTCCCGCTTGGGACCTCCTTCCGATGGCGCAATACCGCTATTTGTTTGCGACGCGCCCCGGCTTCGGAACCATGGTCACCAGTCGAGGATGTCCGTTCCGATGTACTTTCTGCGACAAAAGTGTCAGTGGGGACGGCTGGCGTGCGCGACGAGCGGCGGATGTGGTCGATGAGATGGAGACGCTGGTTTCCGCCCACGGTGTCGGTTTTATCAACTTTTACGACGATAACTTTACGTTGCGTCGGGACCGCGTGGTCGCGATTTGCGAAGAAATCTTGGCACGCGGGCTCGATGTCGAATGGAAATGTGAAGGTCGGGTAGACGGTGTCGACTTGCCCCTGCTGCGACTGATGCGCCGGGCGGGCTGTCGTACCATTGCGTATGGCGTCGAGAGCGCGCAGCAGAGCACCCTCGACCTCCTTCGCAAGGATGTGCGGGTCGACCAAGCCGCTGCGGCGTTCGCGGCGACGCGCGCTGCGGGCATACGAAGTCTCGCGTACATTATCTTGGGTGTGCCCGGCGAGACCCGCTCCGATGTGCAGCGCACCATCGCATTTTGTGACGAGCTGCGCGCTGACTACGTGCAGTTTAGCTCGCTTGTTGCGATGCCGGGAACGCCCCTTTTCGAGGGGGCGGCGACCACTGGAAGTGTGCACAGCCCGTTCGATGCGGACGCCCAGCGAAGCACGTTGACCAGTTTGCCGCCCGAGGAGCTGCGGAGCCTGATGCGCGACGCGTGGGTCGGGTTTTACGCGAGACCGCGACCGATAGCGCGTTTGGGGCGGGACATCTGGCGCAGCGGAAGCTTGGACGAAGCCGCCCGTGTGGTGGCAGGCGTAGGGCGTTGGGCGTGGTCGACTTCGCCGCTTGGGGGAGCGGGGCCTCAGTAGGGCGCGTCGTCGGGGTTCGGAAAGTCGAGCACGGGCTCGTCCGAGTAGCGCTGCACACAGTCATCCGGAGACTTCTTGACGATTGCTGCCGCGAATGCTTTGTCGATGCGCAGCCATCCAAGCGCACCTTCGGCGGGAATGTGGCACTCGACGATGGCTTGGCGCAACAGTTCGTGCCGAAGGTCGAACAGCTCGCGGGATATGTTCATGTGGCGGTGGGCGTGACGCGGCAGCATGCCGGCGTAGTGGTCGGGGCCGCCCAATGTGACGGACATGAAGTCGGATTGCTGCTGCTCAAGGTGCTCTTGGGGCTGGTCCTCGAAGTAGAGGCGTAGCCACGGATGGGCATAGACCTTGTCGTAAAATACCTTGTGGACGCGATCGAGCGCAGGCCGTCCACCGATTTGTTCATACAACGTGGCCATGGAGTCTCCGGTACCTGAGCCGTCTGGGACGTGTGCGATAGGCTCGCATTCGTCTATCGCATGTCAAATCGGATTCTTGGATTCCCCTTTGAAGACGGAAATTGGGGCGCCTTCTTCGACATCGTTGTTCCACGCGGCGCTTGCTCGGGGAGCGAATGCGCTGAATCGGGGGCTTGCCGAGACGGCCGCCCGCAGAAACAGGGAGTCGACGGTGCCTGAGGGCCGGCGAAGGCCGCACGAGGGGCCGCGCGCGCTGAAGGTGCGGTTGGGAGAAGCCGTATGTAGTGCTACGGCAATATACCTATCTCTTGAAGCGTTTGCGTCCATGTAGCGCTGATGAAGAAGCTCGTGGCAAGCGAAAGGACCAGCGAGGCGAGCATGAGCGTGCGCGCAATCATTTGGTTCATGGGCCGGAACAACGCGAACACCAGCAACGAGAGTCCCAACGCGCCGATGGACGGGGCAAACACGACATGGCTGGCGAGGGCGCCTGTTGCGTTTCGAATCGCGGCGACGCCGGCCTGCTGCAAGAGGTAGGGCCGAAATACGAACGGGAAGACGACGAGCAGATTGAGCGCAGAGACTGCTGCCCATGCTGCGCCAAGCCCCTCTGCGAGCGACAAGCGGCGAATCAGGGGAGGAGGGGAAGACATCAGGGTGTACCCGGAGTTCGTGGCCTTCGAAATCGACCGAGCTTGTTGCGTAGGCGCGCAGCCAACGCGCGGTCGTCGGGAGTGCGGGACACCGCGAGGACGACGCCCAGGAGGGCTGCCAATCCGACAACCAGCAAGGCGACCTGCGTGCGCGGTGGGGCGCCGTGTCCCGCTGTTCGAGCGAGCAATCCCACGAGGGTACAAACGGCGAGAATCGCGCCGCTTCGCCAGTCAAACGGAAAGCACCGAAGCAGCCAGCGCACTTCGACGACACGCCACGTGGACCACAACGCCAAGGTGAGGCCGGTCGCCCACGCGGCACCCACCGCGCCATATCTGGGAATCAAGACGGCGTTGAGCCCGACGTTGAGTGCCAAGGCTACGAGGCCATTGACAAGGTTGAGGACTGCGTGGCCAGACATCGGAATCAGGCGCATGGTGGGCGCACAAGCCGTTTGTATGGCTTGGCCTGCAACCAATAAGACCAAGGGCAGCATCGCTGTGGCATAGATGGGGTCGTAGATGCCCAAAATGGTGTCTGGAAGGACCAGAAGGACCAAATAGACGGGTGCCGCCGCGACAATGAGCCAGCGAGTCACGGTCTTCAGCAGCCCATTGAGCTTTTCGATTTCTCCGACATAGACCAGCTCTGCGATAAAAGGATTGAACATGCTGGCTACGGCGTTTGACGGAAGGGTTCCGAATGCTGCGAGTCCGGCGGCGATTTTGTAAACCCCGACCTCCGTGTCGCTTGCAAGATAGCCGAGCATCAGGAGGTCCATATAGGAGTTTAGGCGGAATGCTGCGGCGGTCAGACCTTGGGGAATGCTAAACGCTAGCAATGTTTGCGGCTCCCAGGTCGGCGTCACCTGTCCGTCGCGCAGGAGCCCTCCGAAGTGGCGTGCGCAAGAGACGGTGGCCATCGCGGTTGCGAGGGTGGTTGCAACCACGAGCGCAGCGAGTGCGCCGTCGAAACCCGCGCCCATGAGCACACCAATGACCGAGCCGAGCACGAGAACCAGCGGCAGTGCGACCTGGGAGGCCAGTACCGAGCGGCGCATGTCCTTCGCTGCCCGCAAGGCGCCCGTCAGGTAGAGCAAAGGGGTCCACGGAAGGAGCAGGAGGGCGGTCCAGCGAAGCGCAAGCACCCGGTTGGGCGTGTCTGCGAGCTGGGGTGCGAGCAATACAAGGGCAACGGCGCTGACAAGGCCCATCAGAATGCTTGTGCCGAGCCCGAACAGGAGGGCGCCCTTTGCTTTGTCTTTTTCGCCAGACTTTCGATAGCGGGCGTAAAAAAGGACGATGCCTGTGTCGAGACCGAGGGGGGAAAAGCTCGACAGCGTGCTGCCCCATGAGGCGGCCCACGCGTAGATACCGAAGAGCTCGGGACCCAACGCGCCGGACAAGAACCAGTTGAGACCGAAGCGAAGCATTCGGTCAACGATTCCCCCTGCCAGCACAACACCGGAGCCCCCTGCAATCCGGGCGGCGGTGGCGCTGGTGTCCGCAGGTTGGGGGGGAGTCACGGCGTGGGTCGCAGCCGGGTTGCCAGGAAGTCGACAATCCTCCGACTCGCGTGGCCGTCGCCATACGGGTTGTGGGCCTGGTGCATTTCCGCCCATGCGGCGGGGTCGTCGAGGAGACGACCGGTTTCCGCGACAATCGTCTCGACGGAGGTGCCGACCAGGCGCACGGTGCCAGCCGCTACGCCTTCAGGACGCTCGGTGACATCCCGCATGACCAGCACCGGGCGACCGAGGCTCGGGGCCTCCTCTTGGATGCCGCCGGAGTCGGTGAGAATGACGGTAGAGCGGTCCATGAGACGCACGAAGGGCGCATAGTCGAGAGGGCGCAGCAAGTGGATGTTCGCGCAGCCGGAGAGATGGCGGCGGACGGGCTCTTGTACGTTTGGATTGAGATGCACGGGGTAGACAAAGTGTGCGCCGGGACGGGCATCGGCGAGCATTCGGATGGCTGTGCAGATGCGCTCGAAGCCATCGCCAAAACTCTCGCGCCGGTGGCCGGTGATGAGGACCACCGGAATCGTCGGGTTGTTGAGGACGGGGGCTGCGGTGCCAAAGGTTTTGTCGTCGAAGGGTTGGCCCGATACGCGGTCGCGCACCCACAAGAGCGCGTCTATGACGGTGTTTCCGGTGATGAGGATTCCCTCATCCGAAACCTGCTCCGCACGCAGGTTTTCGGCGGAGCGCGCCGTTGGCGGAAAATGAAATGTGCAGATGCGGTCGGCGAGCACCCGATTTGCTTCTTCGGGAAAGGGGGCCCACAGGTCGCCTGTTCGTAGGCCAGCTTCGACGTGGGCAACCGGCACCTGCGCGTAAAAGGCTGCGAGCGTAGCGGCGAGGGTGGTGGTGGTATCGCCATGAACCAACACGACGTCGGGGCGGTCGGCGGCGAAGAGGTCGCCCAGACCCTCGATGATTCGCGCAGTGAGGCCGTGCAGAGTTTGTCCGGGCTTCATGACGTTGAGGTCGTGGTCGGGCACAATCTCGAACAACGACAGCACTTGGTCGAGCATGTCGCGGTGCTGCGCGGTAACGCAGCAACGGCTGTCGAAGCGAGGGTCGGCGGCCAGGGCGTGAACCACAGGCGCCATCTTGATGGCCTCGGGACGTGTCCCGAATATGGTCATGGCGCGAATGGGCAACGGAAATCCTGTTCGGTTCGCGGAGACCGCAGGGCAAGGTGCGGGACGTAGGCGGACCTTGGGTGCTGCCGCCTACATCCCGTTGGAAATCAGAGGCCGACGTCAAGGATGACGTAGGTGCTTCCGGCATCGGTGGCGGATTGATTGGCGCTGTTGGCCGTGATGCCCAATGCGCTCCGACCCGTGCTGCCAATGTCGCCCAAGAAAGAAACGTCACGACCTGCGGAGTCGTCAACGTCTACACCCTCGAAGATTGCGACGGACGAAGCGTCCACGTCCATGACGCCCGACAGTGGACCGTAGATGAGGTACACACGGCCCTCGCCTTGGACACCGGCCGCAGTCCCACCGACGGCGAGGTCGATAAAGCCGTCGCCATCGAAGTCGTCACCAGAAGCTATCACGCTGCCGATGGCATCGGAGGGCGCAGCGCCGTGGATTTGCACGCTGTACACGTTGTCGAGGTTGTCGGTGTCGATGTCGGTGTCGATGGTCGCGCTTCCCAACACGAGGGAAAGTGAGCCGCTGCCGGACCCGCCCAGGGTGTTGTCACCCGGCGAGCCGATGAAGACGTCGTCGTAGCCGTCGGCGTCGATATCGCCGGCAGGTGCGAGGCCCAGGCCGGTGAGGTCATTGGCGGAACTTCCATAGAGCGTGGCGTCGGCGCTGCTGGCGGGCATCGACACGCCGGTCGGGGGCGGACCAAGGAGGAGGTAGGTAGCTCCGGCATTCGAACCGTTATCGGCGACATAAGGTCCGCCGAGGAGGAGGTCGTCAAAGCCGTCGTTGTTGAGGTCGCCGACACCGCGGCCAACGTTTCCGAGGCGGGTGGACGCAGAGGCTCCGTAGATGATGAGGTCCGCCGTCGCGACGCTTGCTGCCGATGCGAGGTCGGGTGCGCCCAAAATCAGGTAAAAGGAGCCCGATTGTGCGCCGCCGTCGTCGTCGCCCGTGCCACCAATCAGCACTTCAGAGAGACCATCGCCGGTGAGGTCGCCCGCGGGTGCCACAAGGCCGCCAATCCAGTCGTAGCTGCGGTCACCGAAGAACATTGCGTCGGCGTCGTCGATGCTCGATACCGTGCTGCCGTTGAGTGAGGCGCCACCGAAAAACACCCAGGCCGCGCCGTTATTGGTGCGGGCGAGGGTGGAGTGGTAAGAGTTGTTGGACGCACCGGACGCGAAGTCCGGAGCACCGTCGCCGTTGACGTCCCCGAGGCCCGCAACCGCGAGGCCGAAGCGGCCGGAGCCTTGGCTTCCCGCAATCGCGATGTCGGCGTCGTCGATGGAGGACGTCGTGCCACCACCGGTAATGGGTCCGAATACGACGTAGACTGCGCCTTCGTCGCTGCCATCGGCGTCTGCGTCGGCGGCTTCGGCGCCAATGAGAAAGTCGACGTAGCCGTCGAGGTTGAGGTCGCCGGCCGGCGCGAGGGAGCTACCGAGGTTGTCGTCGGCGTCGGAGCCGGTCCAGGTGGCGTCGGCGCTCGCGAGGTCGAGGTAGCAGGTGACGGTGTCGGCGCAGTCGTCGTCGAGGCCGTTGCTGCAGACTTCGCGCTGGTCAGGATTGACGGCCGCGCGGGTGTCGTCGCAGTCGCCGCCGACTTCGATGTAGCCTTCAAGGTTGACGCATGCGCGGGTGAGGGCGTCTTCTTCGCCGAATCCGTCGCCGTCGAAGTCGGGGTAGTAGTAGCCGGCGTCGAGAATGCCGTCGTCTTCAACATCTACGAGGTCATTGCAGTCATTGTCGAGACCGTCGCACACTTCGTCGGCGCCGGGATAGGCGGTGGCGGCGAGGTCGTTGCAGTCTGTGTTGTCGAGGACGAAGCCACTCGGGCCATCCTCTTCGCAGGCGTTTTGTGCGTATTCGGGGGAGGGGTCGCCGAAGCCGTCGCCGTCGTGGTCGATATAGAACGTGACGCCGTCGACGGGGTTGTCGTCGATTTCTCCGTCGCAGTCGTTGTCCTTGCCGTCACAAACTTCGTCGGCCCCAAAAAAGATGTCGGCGTCGCCATCATTGCAGTCATTGCATGCGGCGATGCCGTCGCCATCTACGTCGGCGTAGCCACTCGAACCATCACAGTTGTAGTCGATGGGGTCGGTGCAGTCGGTTTCTTGTGCGCCTGGGTGCCGGGCGGGGTCGGTGTCGCTGCAATCGCCTGGAATCTCGACATAGTCGGCCGGTCGGGCACAGTATTGCCCTTCGGCGTTGGCGTCACCGTAACCATCACCATCGAGGTCTCGATAGAAGGTGGTGAGGACGTTTTCGTCCGTTTCGCCATTGCAGTTGTTGTCGATGGTATCGCAAATCTCGATGGCGTCCGGGTTGATGTCCGGGTCGTCGTCGTTGCAGTCGTCGCCTTCATCGAATCCGTCTTTGTCGGCATCTTTGCTGCATGCGGCGAGCTGGGAGGCCCCCAGCAACAAGAGGGTCATCAAGCCGAGGCGGGAAAACGGAATCTGAAGTCGGAGCATAGAAGAACCTCGACGGCAGTTCGTAGGGAATTGAACGTCTAATTCCCTTCGGGGGGGCCGACACATTTTGCGGGTTTGCCGCACGGGGGTGTGAGTGTGCGACAGGAGTACGATGCCCGGAGTAGCGCGTTTGGGCAAGAGGTGCCGCGTATTGGTGGGGGACAATGTCGCGAATGGCGCCCTACGGCGGTGTCCCTCCACGAATTGCCCTCGATTTCAGCGGAATGGCGCGCGTAGGGGGGAGGGGTTCGCCGATTCGAAATCACAGCGAGGTTGTCGGGCGAACGGTCCGGTGGCACCGATAGGAGCGTGTATTGGGTTTGCTTGAAATGAAGTCGACATGAGTGTTTTCGGTGAGCGGAGGCCTTTCTGGAGGGCTGCGGGCGGAAGGCCAATGTCCGCGCGAAATCGGGGAAAGGCGGCGTGGGCGCGGTGCATCGTGGGCGAGGGCGAGGGGCGCGAGGAGGACCGCTGTCGCATTTGTTGAAATGCCTCACGGTTTGCCTGTTTTCACGGTCAGCGCGTGCGCATGGGGTCGTCCCGTAGGAAGCCATGGCATGTGCGCGGCACGGGGCGCTTGGTGACCAAAAACGACAATCGGCGCGGGTCTGTACAACGGCGATACACGGCGCGAAAGAGTCGATTTCAAGGCGATTTTGGTGTCCTGCTACCGCTCCGCCGTGTAGAAAGAGGCCAGATCGGGGCTGTGGGTGTCCCGGCGCCGGGAGGGGCGTTATTGTCCTCGTCCTTTGGTGGAACGTCGTTGCCCCAAACCGACGATAGCTTGGCGGATTCGGGTGGGTCACGCGCGAGTTGCTGTGCGTTTGGTTCTTTGCCGCGGAGTTTTCGTGTTGACCTTTGGCGACATTCAGATTTCATCCCGACTGTTTGTAGGTACGGGCAAATACCCGGACTACGCAACCATGCGCGCCTGTCACGTCGCCGCGGGAACCGAGCTTGTGACCGTTGCGCTACGCCGCGTGGACCTCAACGCGCCCGCGGGCCAAGGCGTCCTCGACTTTATCGACCGCAGCCGCATCCACCTGCTGCCCAACACCGCGGGTTGCTACACCCCCGAGGACGCGGTGACCACGGCCCGCTTGGGGCGAGAGTTGTTGGGCACTCCATTGGTGAAGCTCGAGGTCATTGGCGACCCCCGCACGCTTTGGCCGGATGCGGAGGGCACACTCGAGGCCGCGCGCGTCTTGGTCGACGAAGGCTTTGTGGTGTTGCCGTACTGTCCCGACGACCCTGTGGTGTGCATGCGGCTCGAAGAAATCGGCTGCGCGGCCGTGATGCCCTTGGCTGCGCCCATCGGGAGCGGGCTTGGGGTTCGTGACCCAGCCGTGCTCCGTATGATTCGCGAAGCCGTTTCGGTGCCCATGATTGTCGATGCCGGTCTAGGAACGGCAAGCGATGCGGCGATTGCCATGGAACTCGGAGCAGACGCCGTTCTCGTCAATACGGCAATCGCGGGCGCCCGAGAGCCGGTAACGATGGCGCGGGCATTCCAGCTCGCCGTAGAAGCAGGACACTTGGCCGCCCAAGCAGGCCGTATGGCGCCGCGGCTTCATGGGAGCGCCAGCTCCCCCGAATGGGGTCTGATTGGCGGCGCCTGAGGCCTACGGGCCTTAGCCCACGCCTTTGTGGATATGCTTTTCGTGGGTGCGGGAGATTTTTTTGTTTTTCCCGTAGGCCTTGCCCAACGTATTGCCCACGACTTTGTTGCCGACGCTGTCTTGCTCGTTGCGCGTGGGGTGCGAGTTATAAAACTCGGACAAGAGGGTCTGCACACCCGCATTCTTGGCGGTGTTGCCGCGAATCGTGTTGTTGTTGGAGCCGTTGCTGACCCGCACGGCATCGCCGGAGATGTCGCTGAAGGTGTTGTTGGCGATGGTGTTGTGGGAGCTATTGTCGCGCGCGTAGACGGCATGAATGAGGCGCTCGCCCCACTGTGTGCCAGCGACAGCACCGTTTTCCAGGTCATCGAAGACATTGTTTTTGATAGAAGCGTTGCTCATGCCCCGCATCAACACGCCTGCAGCACCAAATTGGCCCTTTTGGTAATTGACGTCGCGGGCGCGCGAGCGCTTGCTGCCGAGGTCCTCGAAGCGATTGTTTTCGATTACGGCACCATCGAGGAAGGCCGTCAGTCCGCCATCATTGGCATGTTCGGCGCCCGCGCCACTTTGGGGGGACAGCTCGACGCCTCCCGATTGGAAGCCCTTGACGGTGAGGTTTCGCATCTCGAAGTTGGCTTTGGCGGGCGCTGCTTGGGAGCTCGTGACCACGGGCCGGTAGGACAAAAACCAACCGCTCGTGGGGCGGCCGTCGACCATTCCCGTGACGGTGGCACCTTGACCGTCGATCACCAAACGTTGGTTTTCGGAGTAGTATGTCCAGAGTGTTGACTTCGTGCTGTGTATGGGCTTTCCGGGACGCACGGTGATTCGCAGGACAGGTTCGTGGGGGACGGTGCTTCCGGGCGTTGCCTTTTGGGCTTCGAGCCAATTGTTGATGTCCTGCAGGTTTCCGAAGGACTGGCCCAACAACTGAAAGGGCGCGGTTTGTCCGGTGCCTTTGCTTCTGTCTGCAGAACGTGCGCGCAGGCTGTCTTGCGCGAATGCGTTTCCGCGACCGTTAGAAGGCGATGTTTGACGCGACGAACCGGTGGAACGGGGCGCTTGCTGCTTTGGAGTCGCGTGGGATTTGGACATAGGGGGAGGGTATCCGGGGTCGGTGGCCCGAATCAAGCCAAAACGGTATCACTTCGCTTTCGTGTCGAGCCTGAGACAACCTCGCACGCCAACGGTCGGAGAAGGAGAACGCAATGTTTGACGCGGTCAACGAGCAAGTGCAGCGCGTGACGACGCTGTTTGACAGTTGGGCAATCGCCGGACGTGCAGAAGGCATGGAGCGTGGCCACGCTCCCCATGCGCGGCGGGCATTTGCGCGTCTGCAGCTTCAGGCCGGCGCACCGCGGTACCTCGATGTCGGCTGTGGCAACGGCTACACCGTCCGATGGGCCGCGGCGCTCGTGACCCATGAAAATGGGCTCGCAATGGGCCTCGACGGTAGCGCGCAGATGATTTCACGGGCGCGGCAGGCGTCAGTTGGCTTGCCTTGCGTTTTTGTTCAAAGTGTGTTTCCATCCAATGATGAGCGTCTGGTGGCGGGCACCTTCGACGGTATTTTCTCGATGGAAGTCTTCTACTATTTGCCCGACATGGATGCTGCCCTTGACGCAGTGTTTCGGCTGCTGCGTCCGAAAGGGCGCTTCGTCTGTGTCGTCGATTATTACGGCGAAAATGTTTCCAGTCACGCGTGGCCGGAACGCCTTGGGGTGTCGATGACCTGCTGGACGGCCGCCGAGTGGCGCGCGGCCTTTGTGCGCGCGGGGTTTTCCGCGGTCGAGCAGGAGTTTTTGACGACACCGGGGCACGACGGAGAGGACGCGTGGAAATCCGAGTGGGGCTCGCTCATGACCGTTGGCGAGCGGGCGACGACGCGCTAGCCATTCGTTAGAATGCGTAGAGGGTTTCGTCGTAGCACTCGCCTTCTTCAATTCGGCCGCAGGTCTCGTCCATCACGCAGTTTTTGTAGTCCTGGAAGGCCTGGCGAAGCTCGGGGTCTTCCCAGTCGTCGTACAACGCTTCTTGGTTTTGACAGGCGAGCTCACATTCTTCTTTGCTCAGCCGTGGTGTGTCGAGCCCACAGTTGACAAGCTTTTTACAAACCCGCTGGCAAGGCGGGTCACAGGCGGTGAGGCCAAGCAAGGCCACGAGAATGGGCATTGCTGGGGAAAACGGGCGAAGCGTACGCATCAAACTCGGGCCTCGGCACAATGAGGGCGTGCAACCCGCGAGGGGGAACGCACATTCCCTGGCAGGGGGCGGGGTGCAGGGGACACCGCCGTTCAGAGGCCGATGCCCCAGCAGTAGCCTTCGTCGATAAGCTCGCAGGCCGTTTCTTCGACGCAGTCCATCCACATTGCCGCTTCTACATCGGTCTCGATGGTGGATTGGTCGGTGGTTTGGCTGGGTGGCATTTTATCGGCGGGGTTGTAGTCGGGATCGGCCGGGCCTGGCTTGGCGAGGGCCGTTTCGCAGCGCTCTTCGCAGATATCGAGCAGCTCTTCGCGCTCGGCACCGGCCCGCTGGATGTCGCATTCGTTCTGCGAAAACATCTTTGTGCAGGTGCTCTGGCAATCCGGCCCGCAGCCCGTGGACAGCGAGGCGAAAAGAAGCGCGCCAGCGGCAAACACGCTGCTGGAGGTTCGGAGTTTTGGTGCGGGTCGGCAAATGGCCTGCATGGCAAGCTCCCACGGGTACAGGGCGAAGCAGCAGGGTAATGCCGGTGTACCAGTAGGGCAACGGCCGCGTGGCAGTTGCAAGAATGCCGAGCGTTGAGATGCACATTTTGCATGTAGCACCGTATTTCCCGCCGACATGGGCGTTTGGGGGAATTCCGCGCGTGGTCGATGGACTGTCGCGGGCGTTGGCGCGGGCGGGGGAAACCGTGACGGTGCTGACCACCGATGTCCTCGGTCCTGGCGAACGCGTGACTCTTCCGCGAATTCGACGCCATGGGGGCGTTCGTGTGCTGACGGCGCGAAATTGGTCCAATCGTCTCGCGAATGAACACCAGCTGTTTTTGCCAAAAAATGCGCGGGAGTTGCTGGTGCACGGTCTGTCGGATCGTTCGCCGGTCGACGTGGTCCATTTGCACGGACACCGGCACCTTCTCAACAATGTGGCCGCACAGTGGGCGGTCGAGAACAATGTGCCGATTGTGATGACGGCCAATGGTACTTTGCTGCGTCACGAACGAAAAGTCGGCCTCAAGTGGGTGTGGGACCAGCTTGTCGCGGGCCATATTCCTGGTTTGGCGGCGCGCTGTGTGGCCGTGAGCGCGGCGGACGCGGCGGACCACCATCGCGCAGGAATCGCGCCCGACCGGGTGGTTCGTATTCCAAACGGCCTGGACCTTGCGGAGTTTTCGCCCCTGCCCGAGCGTGGGGTGTTTCGGCGGCAGATGGGCTGGGGCGACCGTCCATTGGTCGTGTATTTGGGACAGGTCTCGCCCCGAAAGGGCGTCGACCACTTGGTCGCCGCGTTTGCTGGCGGTGGACCCGCCGGGAGCCTGCTCGTGGTCGCCGGAAACGACATGGGCGCAATGGCGGAGGTCCAGCGTGGTGCAGATGCTGATGCCGTGCGGTTTCTGGGACTTGTGCCAGGACGAGAGCGCTTGGAGCTGTTGGCGGACGCGGATGTGCTCGTTTACGCGTCGACAGCCGAAGTCTTCGGTCTAGTGCCCTTCGAGGGCCTATTGTGTGGTGCGCCGGTGGTCGTGACCGACGATTGTGGATGTGGGGAAATTATTAGCGAAGCGGGCGCGGGAATGTTGGTGCGATTTGGCGACCCCGCCGCCCTGCGCCAGCGAATTTCGACGTTGTTGCAGGATCGCGTCGCAGCGCGCGCAATGGTATCGCGGGGCCGTGCCTACATTCGCGAGCACCTGGGCTTTGACCGCGTGGCCGCGCGCCATCGTTCGTTGTACGCCGAGGTGGTTGCGGAGCACCGACGCTGACTGCGCTACGCTATGGGCATGCCTATGTCGTCTGATCCCGCTTCTTCTTCCGCAGACCCCGCGACGTCCACCGAATTGGTGCGTCGGCGCTTGGTCTGGCTTGCGTTGGCAGTGGTCGTCGTCCTTGCGTATGTTCCGGCCTTGGATGGTCCGTTCGTATATGACGACAAGGTCGAGGTAATTGGGAATCGCGCTATTCGTGTATTTGAAAATTGGCGCGCTGTGTTGGGATACAATGTCTCCCGCCCTCTCTTGGTGCTCTCTTTTGCCTTCGATTGGCAACGTGCGTCCCTTGACCCCCGCGCGTACCACATTACCAGCTTGGTTATTCATTGTTTGAGTATCGGTGCTGCCGTGTTTTTCGGAGATGCGCTCGCGCGATTGGTCGGGGCGCGTCAACCGTGGCATCGTGCGGTCGCGGCGGCAGCATTGTGGGCCATTCACCCGATGGCGTCCGAGTCTGTGGCGTATATCACGGGCCGTTCCGAGGCATTGTGTGGAGCGTTTGTCTTTTTGGCCCTCGGCGCCCACGCAGAAGCCATTCAGGCAGAACGTAGCTTTCCTTGGCGACTGTTGTCTTGGATGTCTTTTTTGGGCGGTGTCTTGTCCAAAGAGGTGGCGGTGATGTTGCCCGTCGCCTTTGTGGGCATGGAAGTCCTCGCGCGGGGCTTGCAAAAGGTTCGCTGGGCTTGGCATGCGCCCTTGTTTGTGGGTGCGCTTGGCGCGGTGGGCTTGCGTTGGTCGGCGTTGGGGGAGGGCGCGTCTATCGCGGCGATGATTCCGGCGGAGGTCGACCGTCCGTTGCTGCATCAGCTCACGACATCGGCCGAGGTTTGGATTCGATATGTGCAACTTTGGCTGGTTCCCGTGGGCCAAACATTGTTTCACGACCAAGCGATTGTCGAGCCGATGAGTGTTCGCGGCGGATTCGCTTGGGTAGGCTGGGCAGGCTTGGTTGGACTGGGAATGTGGGCCGCGCGGCGGTGGCCCGCCGCCGCAATTCCGCTCTTGTTTGCTGGTTTGTTTTTGGTTCCGAGCACGTCAATTGCGCGCCTCAAGGAGCCGATGGCAGAGCACCGCGCGTATCAAATGGGGCTATACCTTTGGCTGGCCCTTGTCTTGGCGATTCCTGACCGATGGTGGAATGACCGCCGCTTGCGCGTAGTGGGCGGACTTGTGTTTTTGTTGGCCATGGGCGCGACCTACGCGCGGGCATCTGTTTGGCAGGACGAAGGGTTGTTGTGGCGGGAAGCAGCGGAGCGGTCGCCGGACAGCGCAGACGCATGGTTTGGAGTGGGGGACGCCCACCGGTTCGCCAAAGATTGTACGTCCGCGATTCCTGCTTACGAGCGGGCGTTGGACTTGTCGAAGGATTCGTTGGAACAGGATGTGCCCCGGAGGCTCGATGCGCTGAACAATTTGGGTATTTGCCAAGCACAACTCGGCGATGCGTTGGCCGCGCGCCGCACTTGGTTGAATGCGCTCGAAATTCGGCCGTCCTATTGTAAGGCGCATACCAACTTGGGCTCCCTCGCATACCGCCAACAGCGTTGGGAAGATGCGCTGGTCGAGCTTCGCAGCGCGCTCGCGTATTGTCCCGAGAACACAACCGCACATTGGTTGACCGGGAACTTGTATTACGGACCGTTGCGCGACCCCCAAAAGGCGCTCCTTCATTATGAGACCTTGGTGCGTCTTGACCCTCGCTTTGATTATGCGCCCCAAGCCAAAGAGCGCATTTTGGAGCTTACTTGGTAGGGGGCACGAGTTCGATTGTTATGGGGGTGTCCGTGGTGAAAATGTGGGTGGCGAAGGGCGTTTGGGGAGGCAGCCAATCGTCTGCGGTGGGGGCGCTCTGCACGCAGTGAGGGGACGGGTCTTCCTTTGCGGCTTGGTAACGGCCATCCAGAGGCATCACCAAACCAACCGTGACGCCGCAGAATCGTAAGGTCGGAAGCTGGCCATGGTCCTCGCCGGTCGCGGTGAGTGTGTGCACGCGAACGGCTGGAGCGGCCTGCCAGTCGGCGGGAGGCAGGTCGATGGTCGATGTCCACTCGTGCCGCGGGAACCGACCTTGACGAACCGCGGTCCATGCTGCTGTGGTCCATGTTGTGGGGTCGTCGGCGACTGGCAATCGAAACCAGATGATGCGGTCGACGGTGCGCGGGGAAACGTGCGCGAGTTCGTTCAGGAGCGTCAGTACGGCGGCAGGGTTGGCGCGGACGGCGCGGCCACTTCGCTTGTCGCGGAGGGTGTGCGTGGGGAGCGCGATGGCTACGGGAGCACCGTCAGCGGGCAGGCGGTCGATGGCATGCTTGGCCGCGATGGGGTCGAAAAGTTGGGCGTTTTCGATAGAACCCACCGGGATGGAGTGCAGCTGCACGATGCGTTGGTCGGCGGCACGACCGAGCTCGGACCAACCTGGTTTGCCGATGTGGTCCACAAGACAGAGGACGGAGAGCGGCACGTCCGTCTCCGCGGCGGTGGACGCGACAATGGCCGCCCAGTCAGGCAACCGCGCGGTCGGGATGTCTGCATCCAGGTGTACGCGCGTGACGGGAAAGCCGGCGTGGGCGGCGTATCCAAGGGCAGTGTGGATCTGCGACGAAACTTGGCCGGGCGTGAGCGCTTGCGAGGCCTGGGACCAACGAAGCGCGAGCGCATAAGAGCCGCGCCGTTTTGCTGTTGGGCGCCAATCCGCGCGGGGGGCGCGAATGGGTTGGCCGTCGTTGGTCCAAAAGCCTGTCCAAACGTCGTCTTCAGCAGCGAGAACGACTCGTTCGTCGACACCCGTTGCTTGGTCGACGGCCAACGCCACGCGCGGCGTCCACACCCGCTGCCAGACGTATACATCGTGCGGGAGGGGGCCTGGGGCCGCACACGCTGCCGCGGTTGCAACGACCAGGATGTTAGCGAATCTCGATATTGACGCCCTCAACATTGCGGTCGGCGGTCAGCGTGGCAGGGCCTGCCGCCCACACCCCTTGGGGGTCGTCGGAGAGGTCGCCGTCGCCTTGGACCAGTATGGCCGAAACGTCGATAGAGAGGCCGCTGGAGCCCACGCCGTCGACCAGCACTTGGAAGAATGCCGCGGTATCGGGGGCCTGCACGGGAAACTCCCCTTCCGCCAGAGGGGTGTCGTTGACGGGAATGGCGGTGGCGAGGGCGCCCGCTGGCCACACAGCCACCCAAACGCCTGTGCCTGCCGTGGTCGGTGCCGCAGACGAGATGGTGTAAGTGCCGGTGACGGCGGGCAATACTACGCCGCCATCGTCAGCGCCGCCGCCGCTACCACCACCCGCGCCCCCGCCTGCGCCGCCATTGTCGACGGTACCGTCCGTTGTGGAGGTAGTACCGCTCGCGGCCCAAGGAGGGTGATTGGGGTCGTAGATGGGGTAGCACTTGCCGTCCGCGGCCAAGCCATAGCCCGCATCACACTCGGGTTTTGCGCAGGCGATGGCGCCAACGGCCACAATCACCACAGGCAAGCGGTCAACCACCGTAAACCTCTCCATCGGGTCCGAGCAATACGCACTTGTAGAACGGACGGAGGGTCGCGCCGGTGCCGGAGAGGTCTTCTTTCATGTTGGACGACAAGGACCAGACGGTGGTTCCCGTGGGGTCAATTTCGACAATCGAAAACGCGGTGGTGATGAGGGTGTTCCCATTGGGGAGACGGTTCACGTCCCGAATGCCGACAGAGTCGTCGGCTTCGGGTACCCAACTCCAGATGACTTCGCGGGTCGCGATATCGATCTCGACGACACTTCCGGGGCTGTGCAGCGCAACAAGCAGCGTGCCATCCTCGGTGAGTTCGGGCTCGTGGGGATTCCTGCCCTCCGCCGCGCCGTAGAAGGACTCGGTCAATGTGGGGTCGCGGGTAATCGCGGAGTACCCCACTTCCCATAGGGGTTCTCCGCGTTCATCGAGAAGCGCGGTCACGTTGAAGTTGCGGAGAGACACAAGCATGGTGCCGTCGTCTTGGAGCTGCGCACCGTTTGCGTGTATCCAGCCCTCTTTGTAAACAGCGTTGTAGGGCGGGTAGTCGTATTGGTCGAGGCCGTCCCATGTCCAAGTGACGTCGCCACCTGCATCTACTTTCATGAAATGGGGTTCGCCAAAGCGCGCCCAACCATTGGTCAAGAGCCACGAGCCGTCGGGGAGAAGGTCGATGTCATGGGACGGAAGCAAGCTCTCAAACGCGCGAACGGGCTCTCCATCGGCGTCGACTTCGAATGCGCCCACACCATCGACGATGAACACCGCGCCGCCGTCGGGCGTGCGCTCGGCGTCCATGAGAGCGGTCCCTTCCACCATCTCGCTGGGGACATGGTATTGCCACACGACCTCACCTTGGCGGTTGACTTCGACGATTCGTGGGCGGGTTTGATCGGAACCATCGGTGAAAAAGACGGTGCCAGGCGCCAAAGCGGCCTCGTCCACGATGTCAACCTCGAATCCCTGGGGAATCGGATCCAAGGTCTTGAGGTCGAGAATGTGCTCGCGTGCGCATCCCGACATCGCGCTGGTGGTCGTTAGCAACAGCGCGCCCAGGGGCGCAAACCGGTGTGTAGTGGCCGTCAGCATCAACATCGGGTCTCCGAACGACAGGTGATGCTATCGTATCTGATTTTGCGGCGGGTCTACCGTTTGCGCTTGTAAAGCTTCCTGGGGGACGTGCGTATTGCACGCAGGACATCGATCACGGGCCAACCTCCGTGATACAATCCGCTCCGGAGCTGCTGGTCGAGAACGCAGCTCCCGTGGAGCGTCGATGCACAACGGGTGGGCAGCTTGTTTGGGATTCGGAGTGGCCCTTGGTGGAACCGCGTGCAAGCGGGACTGCACCAAAGGCTACACTCTGCAAGCAGACGGTACCTGTTATTCGGAACGCATCGTCGGCACGGCGCTTTGGGATACGGGCACCGCGGAGGACGGTCCATTGGGAGAGCCCTCCCAGGCACAAGCAAGCGGAGAAGTTCGTGCGGGCGCGTATGGGCTCCAACCAGGAGACGGCGTGTTTGTGGAGCTTTGGTCGGGCCAAAACTACGGGCTTTACGGCCCTGAGCGGGACCACCACGCGCCCGACCAAGACTTGCCCGTTTCTGCGGAGACATTGCTGACGGAGGGCGCGGTGCCGTTTTCCGCGACCATCTATGCCATCCCCTTGCGCGGATTCGATTTGTTTGTGTGGGTTCGCGTGGAGCCTGCGGGCAGCCCCACTCCGGTGTTTTTTGAGGCCCCGAGCAACCCGTATGTGCTGTGGGAAGACGAAGAGTCGCCATCTATTGTCATTTCCTTGAATCCTGATGGTGACGCACCATGAAGCGCGCTGGACTTCTGCTGGTCCTCGTCGGATGCCGCGCGGAACTTGTGCATGTGCGGCCGAAGGGGGGCGATTCTGGCGAAACCACAAACGAGTCGGGGGGCGACCAGCTCCCCGCCGACATTCGACTGAATGAAGTGCGCGTCCGTGACATCGCTTTGGTCGAGTTGGTCAATGTGGGGGGCACCGAGCAGGTATTGGCGGGTTGGTCCTTGGAGGTGGATGGTGCCTGCGCGACGTCGTTCACGGTGGACACTATTGTTTCGCCATCGGGGCGCCTGCCTTTGTGGACCGATGGTGCCCTGACATGTCCGATTTCTGACTCGTCGACGTTGGTGCTGCGCGACGAGAGCGGTGCGACGGTCGACAGTGTGGATTTCGAGGGCCCGCTCGCCCGTTGGTCGTGGTGTCGAATCCCCGACGGCACCGGCGACTTTCGGGCCTGTGCGCAGTTTACGCCAGGCGAGGTCAACTCCGACGACGAGGAGACCGTCACGGTGCCTCCGTTGTGGAGTTGGACCGCAGAAAGCCCGGCCAGCGGCATCTTGGCCTCCGCCGACGAGCGCGAGCTATGGGTGGGAATGCAGCAAACGGGCGAGATTGTACGCCTCGAAACCCGCACGGGCGCGGTCATCTCCACGCAAGCAATCCCCGGCTTGGAGTCGGTGTCATCGGGATTGACCCCCGTGGGTGGCTTGGCCCGCGGTGCCGATGGCGCCGTGTTGCTCGCGAGTCCGTCCCACCATGCGGTGTATTCGCTTGACCCAAGCTCCCTCGCGACCACGCTTGTGTGGGACCTGGGCGACGAAGTGCCGTTCAATTTGCAAACGACGGCCGGCTGTGCTTTGGTCGTACGACTCCAAGCCGACGAGCGCGTGGTTTGCCATACGGATGGCCGCGTGGTGTGGTCTATCGCCGATGTCGACGATGGGGACTTTGCCGGGCCACGCCAAATGGAAGCGTTTGGCGACCTTTTGTTGGTGGCCCTCCGCGAAGGAGGAATGGTGGTCGCCCTCGATTCGGCGACGGGCGAGCGGGTGGGCACGATTTCCGCCCCTGCGACGCGGGATGCGGCGGACATTGAGCCCGGAACCGTCGACTTGCGCACGGGAGGGGTGGCCCCCAGCGCGGCCGATGCGCTGGTTTGGGTCGCGGACCCTTTGCGCGGCGTCGTGATGGCCTTTGACGCCAGCGACCCCTCTGTATTGTACGATGCGTCGCAAGCCTGGGGCTTTGTCGGCGAGTTTGGTGAGCTGGGGCGCGAAGACGGCCAGTTTGCGGACATCCAGAAGGTGATGATTGTGCCGGAGTCGCGTATTCTGCTGGTCCGGGACTTGGGCGACAAGCGGCTACAGGCCTTTGACCTCGATGTGGTCATGGAGACGGCCATCCGGTAAACACACGGCCTCCGGGACGCAAATGCGCGCGCAATGCCGAACTGAATGGCGATTCATTTTATGGAAACGGCCTGTGTGACGGTGTTTCGCGTAGATTGTTTGGGCGCGCTCGGTGGGGGCCGTTCCCGGTCGGTCCCCAAAAAAAGCGGCAGACCTTGGGGGAGGCCTGCCGCAAAAGTGTGTGCGACGGGAGACCGATTCACGGTCCGAAGCTGGTCGCGCCCGTCAGTGTCCGCCGCCCAGCGCGAAGTTGTTGATGCTCGCGACGATGACGCCCACAATCGACACTCCGGCAATCACGCCTGCGCTGACCGGGACCAAATAGTCTTTCGCGGCTTCGGGGGACCGCTTTTCGAGCATCGCGGCCATCAGGGCACCGACGAGCATCGCGAGGGGGTACTGGAACGGAAGGATGAAGCCAAGTCCGAGGCCCGTGGCCGACGGCAGCCACTTCTTGGCTTTGGGCAAAAACTGCTCCAGCAGCACCATGACCGCACCCAACACCAATCCGAGCAAAATGGCCTGCTGGTGCATCGGGTGCATACTCTCGATGCCGTCGCGGAACACTTCAGCGACTGCCCGCCACGCTTGGGCAGCGGGGGCAGGAAACGCCGGGGCTTGGGTCTCGGTGCCCACCAAGGCGGTGGCGTCGGGAACCAGAATATAAAAGCCAGAGACCGTCGCGACGGTGCCGCTGAGAATGCCCATGCCCTGCGCAACAAACTGACGGCGGGGATTGGCGCCGAGGAGGTAGCCGCTCTTGAGGTCGTTCAGGAGGTCGGCGCACGAGCTGGCGGCACCGGCCGTGATGCCCGCGGTCATGAGGTTTGCGGTGGCCGACTGGGGGATAAGGATTCCGTAGGTCAGCTGCATAATCTTGCCCATCGCACCGGTGGGCGTGATGTCGCTTTCGCCGGTGGCGCGGGCGGCGACGAGGGCCAAGGCGAGGGTGAGCGCAACGGCGAGCACGCCGAGCAAAATCGGGATTTCGAAGAAGATGTTCGCGATTCCCACGACGCCCACGCCCGACACCAACAAGCCGACGCCAAACCAAGACATCGGCACCTCTGTCTTGGCGACCAGCTCCTCGTTTTGGCTCTTGGGACCGCTGCTTTCGCCCATGCTTTGAAATGCGCGCAAAATCGTGCGCCACTGGAAGGCAAAGCCCAAGATACCGCCAGCGACCATCATCGGCGCGCCCAGCCACAAGCCGAGCTCTTTCCAGGCCTTCGAGCCTTTCGTTACCGCGGTCACCACTTGTCCATCGGGGCGGGCCCACTCCGCATCGAGGCCCATCGGACCCACGACATATGCGAGAATGAGGCCCGCAATCGTCATCCAAATCGACACCCGCAAGCCAACCAACGCACCTGCGGCCACCATGACCGGGTTCATGTCCCAGGTAAGCGTCCAGTCCGACGGCTTCATGGGCACTTTTTGGCCGTCCACGACCTTGCTGCCGAGCGCGGGCAGCCAGTCAAAAATGTTCAGGTTTGCGGGCAGAATGGACGTTTTGGCTCCATCGGCGCCCGCAATCAGCGGAAGTTCGAGCAGCGGCGGAAAGGCTGCGCCAAACAGCGACGCGTACAAGAGCGCCTTGGCTTTGCGGGTGGCTTCGGCGCCCGATGCGTACAACGACTGAAGCGTAACGGCTGCGGCAAGACCCGAGGGAAACTTGAGCCGCTCTTGGTTGATCATGTTTCGCTTCATCGGAATGGCGATGACGACGCCCAGAACGGCAAGGAACACCGTCCACGATGCCAACACCGGCCACGCGAGGTGAACGCCCTTCGGGTTCTCGGGTGTCGCCGACAAAATCAACAGCGCCGCAATCGCGCTCACCATCGTGCCGCCGGTCGAGTAGCCTGCCGCCGATGCGGTAGATTGCATGCAGTTGTTTTCGAGAATGGTCATGGGCGTTTTGGCGACGCCCACTTTCAGGAGGCCGTTCCAGATTGCAAAAGACAAAATGCAAGCTGTGATTGCAATGCCGAGGTGCCAACCGGTCTTGAGCCCAATATAGAGGTTGGTGAATGCCAAGAGAAAGCCGAGCAACGAACCCATCAACACGGCGCGAACGGTGAGCTGGGGAACGTTTTCGCCGACATACGCCTTGGCATACCACTCGTCTTCCGTCATTTGGGCGACTTCGTCGGGTGGTATCGCGAGCGGGCGACTGCGTTCGATTTCCTCGGGTGTCGAGGCGACAGGCTGGAACAGGGACATTCACACTCCACGGTTCCTCCTATGCTACCGATTTTGTCGCCAGGAATCACCGCTTCTTGGGACTTCCCTTCGAAAATGAAGCGAGGAACGGGCGTCTCCCTTCGGACTTGGGTCCAACCCGTGCCGAAGCGCGCGGGAGCGTCGGGGGCATCAACGGCTGCGGCGCTCGCTTACGGGGAGGGAGCACCGGGCGCCGCGTGTAAGGTCGCCGCTGCCATTGCGGTTGCGAGGAGCTTGTGCCCGTCCTGGCCGGATGCTGCGTCGGCCCAGCCGCGGAGGTCGAGGGTGAGCGTTACCGTGGTCTCGGGGTGGTCGTCGTCGATTTGAACGACAAGCGACGAGGCCAAGCGCCACATTTCGGTGCTTTGGGTGGTCTGGCCGTTGGCGGTATAGCCAATGGTGTGTTGCGCGAGGCCGTCTTTGCGGGCAGGCTCCAATGTAAGAATAGCGCCGCAGTAGATGTCGTCATTGGGGACAAACGAGCTGACGGTGACGCGCGAAGAACCCACGAGAGACACCGCAGCCTGTAGGTGTGCGGTGCGGGTCGGGGCATCGACGGAACCGTGTGCGTACGCGCGCCCCCACAAGGCGTCGGTGGGGGACCATTGTGCGGAGGGGCATGGGGTCAATTCAAGGGACTCCAATGTGACCCACGCTTCGGTTGCGTCAGCGGAAATTCCCTCGGCCTCGACGACCATATAAACGCCCTTGGGGTCGGGCTTGGTGGGCTCGCAAGATGCCAACGGTACAAGCCCGAGCCACGCACCCGCCCGGCGCAGGCGAGCGCCACTCATGGCCGGTTGCGGACCCTGCGCGCGGCTTCTTTGACGATGTACTTGGAGAACTTGAGGTCGTGCAGCACGCGCGGACCCATGCGTTTGGGCTCTTGCGCGACCCGCCATGCCCACTCGAGACCCACGCGCTGAACGAGCTTGGGTGCGCGGGTGTACTGGCCGGCGGCGATGTCGAACGCGCCCCCAACGCCCATGACGAAGGGCACACGAAGCTGGGCGCGGTTGCGCTCTACGAACTCCTCTTTTTTGGGCGACGAAATGGCGACCAGCAGGATGTCGGTGCCAGAATCGTTGATTTGGCGCACGATTTCCGGTTCGTCGTCGACAGAGAAGTAGCCGTTGCGGGTACCCGAGATTTGGAGCTTTGGAAAGCGAGTTTGGAAGTTGCGGGCAGCAGCCTGTAGTAGCTCTTCTTTGGTGCCGAGCAAGAAAATGCGGTAGCCTTTTTCTTCGGCAACAGGCAAGAGCGCCTCCATGATGTCGACGCTCGGCACCCGCGCGGGAAGGGGGTCGCCAAACAAGCGCGACAGCCAAACCACCGGCATTCCGTCGGCGGTGATTTGGTCACATTGGAGGATGATTTTCGCGAAGTCGGGCTCCTCCTGCATCTTCAGGAGTTGGTCGAGGTTGACCCCTACCGATTGGGTCAAGCGCGAACGGTCGGCAATGGCGGCTTCCACTTGCGCGACGGCGGTGGAAAGGTCGACACGGTCGAAGGGAACGCCAAACATTTGGACTTTGGGGTTGCCCATGGGCTTTCTCCGGGGTGGGGGCCTCGCATCGGACGCGCTTCGGGTCAGCCGCAGTCGTAGTTTCGCTGAATGGGGGCACCTTCGCGGAGCACGAGCATTTCGCGCACAGCGGACGACATGCCGGGGGCGAAGCTGGCAGCGGCGTGGATTTGCTCCCAGTTGTCGTGGAACCAGCGAATTGTGTTTTCGAGGCCGACCTCAAACTGGGTGTCGGGCTTGTAGCCAATCAGACCACGCGCCTTGTCGACGCTTGCGAGCAATCGTGACTTGGTGTCCCACTTGCGGCGGGGAGCAAAGTTGATGCCAGCCTTGTTGCCCGTCGCCTCGTTGATCATCGCGGCGAGGTCGCAGATGCGGGTCTCGCGGCCACTGGCCAGGTTGAACTCTTCGCCAATCGCCGCAGGCACGACGCCGGCCCGCAAGAGACCGTCGGTGATGTCTCCCACGTAGGTGAAGTCGCGGGTTTCGGTGCCGTCGCCGGTAATCGGCAGCGCCATGCCCAACATCGACCAATAGATGAAGTTGGGGATGACGTTGCGGTATTGTCCGGGCACTTCGCCGGGGCCGTAGCTGTTGAAAAACCGCGCTTTCACGATGGGCAGGTTGTGGTGGTGCCAGAAGAAGTTGCCATACAGCTCGCCCAACATTTTCGTGATTTGGTAGGGCGTGGTGAGGTGCATGCTCATGAATTCTTCGGTGAGCGGCAGCGGGGCGGAGCTTCCGTAGATGCTGCAGCCGCTCGATGCGTACACAAAGCGCTCGCAGCCTTGGAGCGTGGCGTACTCCATCAGGCGCAGAGTGCCCATTCCGTTGACCATCAGGTCATTTTCCGGGTGGTCGACGCTGTTTTGGTTGGCGAAGAACGCGGCCAAGTGAAAGATGACGCTCGGCCGTTCGAAGAACACGCGCTTGAGCTTCACTTCGTCCAAGATGTCGCCCTCGACGAACATCACGTTGCCGAGGCTCGGCACGTTCCAGCGCGCGGATGCGACGAGGTTGTCGAGGACGATGACCTTGGCGGCCACTGCCGACAATGCGCGGGTGAGGTTCGACCCAATCGCGCCTGCGCCACCGGTGACGAGGACGGTCTTGCCGGCGTACGCTTGGGCGAAGTCGATAGAGTCGAGCGGATGGAGGATGTCGGACATTTGCTTTCCGGGAATCGGTAGGGCGATAGGGCGCCAGGGAAAATTAGGCGGCGCCATTGCTTCGGCGGCCGACCGCGATGGAAGAGGAATATCCGGCGACAGCGGCGCTCGCATGTGTCGAGTGTGCTGTACCGTGCCTTCGGCGAGGAATCCTTGGCGGCGATGTGGCAAAACAACGATAAGCAGCGGGTCGTCGTGGAATTTCACCGTGTAGCGCGTGCGGCGAAACGACGCAGGGATCGGAGTTTTGGTGTGGCGGACGGACGGGGCCAATCTGCGCGAAGGTGCGCCTTGGAATAGACAGGGAGTGGTCTGGTCGTGGCGTTGGTTGTGGAGGCTGCCCGTGAATTCCGAAGTTTCCGGTCGTCGACCGCCTGTCTTCTTGGTGGGTATGCCGCGGTCGGGCACCAAATTGCTTCGTGACCTTTTGAACCGGCACCCTTTGGTCGGTATTCCCGAGGCGGAGACCGAAGTGTTGCCAGATTGGGCGGCGCGATGGCCTTCGTTTGGCAATCTCGCCCGGCCCGAGGTCTGGTTGTCGTTTGTGCGCCAGGTCGAAGGGTCGGCGTATTTTGTCTATCTGCGCGAGGAGCGTGGAATCAAGGTGGACGCGGTATCGTGGCGGGCGGCATGTCCCGACCTCTCGATGGCGGGTGTTTTTGAAGGCTTGTGTCGCCTTCATGGTGGCGCGCCGGACGAGGGCATTTGGGGGGATAAAAGTCCGGGATACCTACGCCATATCGACCTCCTCTGGCGTTTGTGGCCCGATGCGCATATCGTTCATTTGGTGCGCGACCCCCGTGACCAAGCCTTGTCTGCGGCAAAAGCGTGGGGAAAAGACATCGTGCGTGGCGCGGCGCGATGGGCCGACTCGGTCGACCAAGCGGAGCGGTGGCTCTCCGCCCGCCCCCAACAGGCGCATCTGCTGCGGTATGAGGATTTGATTTCGGACCCCGCAGCGTCGTTGCGTCGGTTGTGTTTGTTTTTGGACATCCCCTTTGTCGATGACTTGACCCATCTCTCACGGCCAAGCGAAAACCTCGGCGCGACGGCTGGCGAAACGCGTGTGGTCGCCGACAATGCGGAGAAGTGGCGCGACGAAATGCCCGCCGCGACCTGCCAGCGTATTGAGGCGTTGTGCGCCGATGGCTTGCGGCGGTATGGGTATCCGTGTTCATACGCGGGACCCCAGGCGCACTTGAGCCGAAACGAGCGTCGGCTGCGGCAACTCAAGGATGGATTTCATTTGGTGCAATTTGATGTCAAGCAGCGCGGCGCCTTGGGGGCGGTGGCCTTTCGTTGGCGCCTGTTCGCCGAAACGGGGGGATGGGAGTAGCCCTGCGGCATGTCATAGGCTGGGCAGGTCCAATGACCCAACCCAAGGCTTGCCGGTGCTGGCGGTGTGGTTATCGTCGCGGTTCTCGAACGAGGTTTGGCGCGGTGGAAGTTGTGTGGGCCACGCTTTGGGGTTGTGTTTGGCGGAAGAAGGAGACGGCGAGGCCGGTTGCCGCGCGCATATCTGCTTCGTCCGCGCGACGGCGCGCGTGCGATGGACAGTTGCCCAAAACAATCATGCCAAGACGACCCGCAGCAGGGATTCTTGGCATGAAGCAAAACTGAATCACGATTCAGTTTCTAATTTGCGGAAGGCGACGGCTTATCCGGCGAACATTCCAATCGTACGCGCGGCTTCGTCGGCGATGGCTTTTGCGCCTTGCCAATCCGGGTGACGGACCATCAGGTAGCCGTCGCTCACCAAGGTTTGCTTCCAGTCGCGCCGCGGGGTTCCTGGGCGGAGGAGCTCGTCGGCGACAACGGCGCCTTGGTGCTTCTCCAAGAACGCATGCAGGCCAGTAATGCGTTGAATGCGCCCTTGGCCTTGTGCGCGCTTGAAGATGATGGCGGTGTTGTACTTGCGCGTCGTGTCTGCGGCAAACTTGCCCCAACAGGCTGCTCGTGCCCATTCGCGGTAAAGGTCGATGTCGCTTGTGTAGTTCATCTGGTCGACCAAGCGCGCCCCACCCGGCCGACAGCCAATTTCACCAAATACGACCTCGCCATTCGACTTCCGATACCATTCCATATGCGTGAAACCGGTTCCCATTCCGAGCGCCTTCAACACGCCATGACCGAGCTGAATGCCGGCTTGAATAGCAGGCTGCTGCAAGTCACGAACGGTGATGATGACGGGGCTTATCCATTCATTTGTGCGGGCAATGAGGGGACGCGGCAAGTATTGGGCGACGTTTTCGTAGACGGGCCGGCCATCGATGCAGACGGTGTCATAGGTGAACTCCTCGCCATCCACGAACTCTTCGCAGGATGCTTCGGTGACATGTTGCATCGCCCGCAACGCACGCTCCAAGTCGGCGGGAGAGTCGCAGCGGAACGTGTCCGCGCTGCCGGCGCCCGCAATCGGCTTGACGATGAGGGGAAAGCCGATTTCTTCTGCAGCCGCGCGGGTTTCGGTGGCGGTGCGCACGCGGCGGCTCTTGGGAACCCGCAAGCCGGCTTTGGCGACCCGTTCCTTCATCAGTTGCTTGTCGCGAAACCCATTGACCGCATCTACCGACATTCCGGGCAAGCCCAAGCGCTCCCGTGCGCGGGCGGCTGCGATAACGAGCGGCTCCCACAAGCACTCCACGCGGTCGACCGGGTTGCGGATGGCGTAGTCGAGAATGGAGCGTACAAGGTTGTCTTCGTCGAAGAAGCTCCGTACTTGGATATAGTCGCCCAGGTACCGGCGGGTGCGTTCGGGAATTGCGCCCACAGGGCCTTCGCCGACGCCAATGACGTGTGCGCCCACTTCGGCCAGTCCACGAACGAACTCGGGCATTTCGGCGGGGTAAGCAGGGGCAAGAAAGACGACGCGCATGTTGGACTCCGTGGACGCGGCGATGGGCCGTGCGACGCGAGAGGTTTTCCGCTCGGATGCACGATGGCAAGGGGCGGCAGAGTGAACTCTCATTTCACCTCGACGTTGCAGGACTGAAGCGAGACGCGCCACCAATTTTACGAATAGAACGCCGTGGCAAATCCAGGAGCCTCGATGTCTACCCCCATTCGTACGGTCGCGTTCGTTGCCCCTTTCCCGATGCAGACGACGCTTGAGTTCGCCCGTGCTGTCGCGGGTTTGGAGCGTGTGCGCGTCGTTGGTATCTTTCAGCAGCCACCCCCCGACCCCGCCGCTTGGGGGCTGCATTCGATCGAGCGTGTGCAAAACGCCCTCGACGTCGACCAAATCGTTGCTGCGGTCGAGCGTATTCGTGGGCGATTCGGTCCGGTGCATCGCTTGTTGGGTGTGCTCGAAGACCTGCAAGTACAGCTTGCGGTGGCCCGTACACGTTTGGGGATTGAGGGGCCGGATCCCGAGACCGCCTATCGCTTTCGCGATAAAGGTCGGATGAAGGACGTTTTTCGCGCCGCCGGCTTGCCGTGTGCCCGCCATGCGCGCTTGCGGGCCGACGCCGATGCGTGGGCTTTTGTCGAGAAGGTCGGTTTTCCTGTTGTGTTGAAACCACCGGCGGGTGCTGGATGCAAGGCCACTTGGCGTGTGTCGTCGCCCCAGGAATTGGCGGTGGCCCTCCGCGATGTGCGTCCCTCTCCCGAGCGCGAAGTGCTGGCCGAAGAGTTTTTGGTGGGGGCAGAATACAGCTTTGAGACCATCACGGTCGGCGGCGAGCCCCGCTTTTACTCCGTTACCCGCTATTACCCGAGCCCCCTGGAAGTCACCGAGAAAGACTGGGTGCAGTGGTGCGTCGTCCTGCCGCGGGAAATGGATTCCGCTCTTACCGAAAAGGTCAAGCAGTTGGGCTTTGCGGCGGTCAAGGCGCTCGGCCTCAAAGATGGCGTCACGCACATGGAGTGGTTCCAGCGCCCCGACGGCTCTTTGGCCATCGGCGAAATCGCAGCGCGGCCCCCTGGCGCTCGTATTGTGCAGCTCACCGGCTTGGCACACGGCTTCGACATGCAGCGTGCGTGGGCGCGCGCGGTGGTCGATGGCGCATTTGATGGTCCGTGGGCGCGGCAACGTGCCGTAGGCGTGGCGTTTTTGCGCGGAAGTGGCAAAGGACGTGTCGCAGCGGTGGAAGGGCTGGATGAGGCCCAGAAGAAGATGGGCGCCCTGGTGGTCGACCGCAGCTTGCCGCGGGTAGGTGCGCCGCGCTCCGATAGTTATGAAGGGGAAGGCTGGGTGGTTGTGGCCCATAACGAGACGGATGTGGTGAAAAAGGCGCTCCTGGAGCTTATCACGACCGTAAAAGTGACCTATACCAACGGTCAATAGCTTTTCTCGATAGACAGCAAAATGCCGCGCCATTGGACATTTGTTTGATGGTGCGGTTTGTGCTATTGTTCGGATGGAAGTCACGTTGGGAACGTCGGCGTGCCGTTGCGCGGCCTCGTTCGCTGCGCCCCCGCGCATCGGTCGCTGTGCAGGAACCGTCGCACCCTGACCCGTCGCGCAGCGCCGCGGATGGACCCCAAGTGGTCGTCTGTGGGGGCACGCTCGCCCGATTCCCGCCCTTCCAGGGTCCGTGCTGCGCGCGTGGGAAACCCACACGCATTTGCGCTTGTAGCCGATTCGTTTTCCAAGGAGGGCGTGTTTCGGGTAGGGTAAGGGCGGCGGTCGTTGGAGGTCTTCGTGCGTTTTTTTTGGATGGCAGGTCTGGTAGTGGGATTGTTCGCTTGTCGGGCAACCCCGAAGCCGGAAACCGAGAGCAGCCTCGGAGGGTTGGGCGATGAGCCCGACGCAGATGGCGATGGCATCGTACAATCCGAAGATTGCGATGATGGCGACCCCTCGATTTATACGGGTGCTGAAGAGGTCTGCAATGGTGTGGATGACGACTGCGACGGAGAAGTGGACGAAGGCGTATTGACCCTCGTCTGGCGCGATGTCGACGGAGATGGCTTCGGAAATCCCGACGAATCGGGGGCATTCTGCGCGCCACCCGAAGGGTATGTGACCAACGACAGCGACTGCGACGACACCCACCCTGACCGCTTTCCGGGGAATGTCGAAGTATGCGATGGTATCGACAACAACTGCGATTCGGTTGTCGATGAGGACGTGGGCGAGGTGTTCTTCGCCGATGTAGACGCGGATGGTTTCGGCGACCGCGAAAATTCCGCACGTTTTTGTTCTGCGCCAGACGGCTTTACGTCTGACAGCGCGGACTGTGATGACACCGACCCTTCGGTCTTTCCGGGTGCCACGGAAGTCTGCAACGAACGCGATGATAACTGCGATGGGTCGGTAGACGAAGGCGTCACGCTGACCTTCTATGTCGACCTGGATCAAGATAGCTGGGGGGATTTGTCGGCGTCGACGGAGAGCTGCGTGGTTCCCGTCGGATACACCGCACAGCCGGGCGATTGCGACGACGGCGCCGATTTTGTCTTTCCTGGCGCCCGCGAGGTTTGCAACGGTATCGATGACGATTGCGATGGAGACATCGATGATGCCGACGTCGACCTCGATTCGTCCACCGCCTCCGTTTGGTATGCGGACATCGACAGCGATGGCTTCGGTGATGGTACTACAAGATTTCAGGCTTGTCAAGTGCCAAGCGGCGCGACCGCGGACAACACCGACTGCGATGATACCAATGCCAGCATTTATCCGGGTGCAACGGAAGTCTGCAATTCCGTAGACGACGACTGCGACGGAGACATCGACGATGCGGACAGCAGCCTCGATGTGGGCAGTGCCCAGACCTTTTTCGCTGACCAAGACAGCGATGGGTTTGGCGACGCGATGGTGTCTGTGGACCAATGCGTCGCACCGACCGGCTACATCGTCGATGACACCGACTGCGACGACACCCGCGACGACATCTACCCCGGAGCGCCCGAGCTTCGCGACGGCGCTGACAACGACTGCGACGGGTCCGCCGACGACGACGTGTATGTGGGAACCGGGGCAGATGGCAGCCTCGTCGTGACCGGCACGACCGACCTCTCTACGGATGCAAGCGGCGGGCGCACCTTCGCGGACGCCGTGTCCTTCGACGTGACCGCCATTTCGGGCGCGACCGTGACGGCTTCGACCGCCATCGTGGGCATCGCCGCGGGCGATGAGGTGCTGCTCATCAACCTTCAGGGGACGGACGGCGCGTATTCTGCGGTGGGCACCTACACATTCGCGACGGTCGATGCCGTCACAGGGAGCGAAGTCACGCTGGCGCTGCCTGTTTCTGACGTCTTTGGTGAGGTGTCGAACGCCGACCTTTCCGGCCAGACCATCGTAGTGCAGCGCGTCCCCAACTACGAGGACGTCGACATCCGCGCAGGCGCGCGTCTCACGACAACCGCTTGGGCCGATGGCGGAACAGGCGTCCTCGCGTTTCGGGCTGCCGGTACAGTGACCATCGCCGCGGGTGGCATCGTGGACGTCGATGGCGCGGGCTATTCCGGCGGCGCGACCGGCTCGTGGAACAACTGTGATAGCTACCAGGGCGAGTCGTTGTCCGGGCTCGGAGATGGCGACGGCGACGGCGTTTGTACCGCCTACAACGAATATTACGGGCACTGGGCCAACCATGAAGGCGGGGGTGGCGCCCACATCACGGGAGGCGGCGGCGAGTACGGCGGTGGCGCGACTCCCGGCGTGTCATGGACCGGCGGGTCGGCCACACCTCCCGAAGCAGGGGACGTCTATGGTGACGCTGCTTTGACGGGGCTTTTCCTGGGCTCCGGCGGCGGCGGCGTGTGGAATGGCGGCACGGATGCGCCGGGCGAAAGCCCAGGACCCGGCGGCAATGGCGGGGGTATGCTCGTCATTGGTGCGCGTGCGTTCGTGGCCCTCGCTGCCGATGTTGTGTCCTCTGCAGGCGAAGCGACGTTCAACTGGGCCCAAGGAACATGGACCTACGGCGCAGGGGGCGGTGCGGGCGGCTCGGTTTGGATTCAGGCCGACGATTTTACCGCTCCCGCGGACGCCGTGTGGGCCGGGGGCGGTTTTGGCGAGTCCACCCATATTCGCGCAGGCGGAGATGGTGGGGAGGGCCGTGTGCGCATCGATTGTAATACGTGCAATGGCTACGTCCAAGGAACAAGCGCAGCAGACGCTGCGTTGGCCGCGGTTTCGACCCCGGCGCCCGGTTGGTCCGAAGCGCCGTAGCAGCACCCGACGCGTTCGGGCAGGCGCCTACCGCGCTTCGATGGTGACGAGGCGACCGATGTCTTCCATCATTGCGCGGCAGCCGTCGTAGTCGTCGTGCACGGCGTATACCCAGCCATTGGCGCGATACCCCGCTTCCACAGGCTGCGTGCGGCTTCCGGGAGGGGGCAAAAACGCCGAGGTGATGTTGGCGCCATACCGACGTTGCACTTCGTCTGCCCCGTGAATGCGCTGCACTACGCCATCTGCGGTGGGCCGCAAGGCGACCAGGCCACCGCACCCGCGGTTGACAGGCAAGGTCTTGGCGGCGCCAAAGCAGACGGCCTCGGCCCACGCCCGGTAAATGTCAAACCGATTGGCGGCGGCGTACAGGTCCCACACATTCACGCCGGGCGGCCGCGCGCCAATTTCGTTGAACACCAAGCCTTTCTGGCCCACGAACCACTCCATGTGGGTGGCGGAGGTGCCGATGTCGAGGGCAGCGATGACGCCTTGGCCGAGGGCCCGCAGAGGCGCATAGCCAGGGGAGTCGAGGCGATTGGTGGTGACGAGGTATGGATTCGGAAAGCGCTCGCGCATCGCGGTGAGGACGCGCGGGTAATAGTGGCTGATGGTCTCGAAGACGACCCGGCCCCCGACGGTGAGGGTGTCGTAGAAGCCTTCGTGGCCGTCGATGAAGTCTTCGGCGGTCCAAAAAGCATCGCCACGGTCGAGATTTCGCTCGGCAATCGCGACCTCGAGCGAGTGCGCGTCGGAAACTTTGACGGTGCCGCTTGCGCCTGCGCCATCCCGGGGCTTGAGCACAAACGGAAAGCCGTTGGTGCGGGCAAACCGCCGCGCATCGTCGCCGTGGTGGACCTCCGCTTGTGCCGCGCACGGGAAGCCCTTGGACAGCAGGTACTTCTTCATCTCGAACTTGTCGCGGCACCGCAACACCGTTTGGGCAGGAAGGCCGGGTATGCCCGTCGCTTCGCGCACCCGTGCCGCAGCGAGCATGTGGGCCTCGACGACGGTCTCGAGTCGGTCTACCCATGGGCCGCGCTTTTGGATCGCGCGGACGGCGCCGAAAAGCTGCCCTTCATCGCAGACGTTGCCGATTTGCACCCAACCGCCGTCGAGCAATTGCCGAAGCTCGTGGTCGAGGTGCTGTTCCGATGGTTCCCCGACGCCGGTGACGTGTGCGCCGACATCTCGGAGTGCGCGGACAAAGCGCCGTTGGTTGGCGGGAAAGTGGGGTGCAACGAAGATTACGTGCATAAGTCAAACCCTGAGACGCCCAACGGCGGTTTGCCTCCCCCACAGCGGGGAGAGGAGACAAGTTTAGCAGTCAAAAAAGAACAAAGGACCGGACTTGCGAAAACAGGAAGTGTGTGCTTCCTTATTGCCGTCTACCGGACCCAATGGTCGAGGAACAGAGGCAGCATCGTACGCCAAGTGGGCCAGTCGTGGTCGCAATCGGCCCCCCACAACTCCAAGCGGGACGAGATGCCTTTGGACGTCAGCGTGCGGTCCAAGCGAATCGACTGCTCGGGCTCTTCCCAGCGGCCCCGACCCGTAGCAATCAGGAACTCCACATTGCGGAGGTCTTCGAGCAGGCGGCCTTGGAGGCCGGGCACAAAGCGCAGGGGTTGGTGGAAGTAGTAGGTTTGGTCGCGACCGGGGTCGTAGCCTTGCCACTTCGTCTGCCACTTGTCGAAGTCGAAGGTGCCCGACATCGCGATCACCTTCGCAAACGAGCGGGGATGGCGGCACGCCGCGTTGACCGCGTTGTAGGCTCCCAGCGACGCACCCGCGCCGATGACGGTGGGGTAGCCGCCGCATTGCTCCCGAATGAACGGCAGCAATGTAGAGCCGAGGTAGCGGTCGAAGCGCTCTTGCCAGATTGCGCGCTCGGTGGGGTGAACTTCGCCGTTCATCCAGCCGTCGGCGGACACACTCGCGCACGCGAAGACGCTAATGCGGCGCGCCGCGATGAGCGGGGACAGCGCGCGAATCATCAAGAAACGCTCGCACTCCAAGTAGTCGCCACCGGCGGTAGGAAAGAGAAGGACGGGAATGCCGTAGTCGCCCCAGCGCGCGACCTGCATCTCCCGGCCAAGCTCAGGAGCAAACTCCGACCAAGTCTGCCGGGGCAGGCCAAGGGGGTTTTCGCGCTCGGGATTGTAGGGGGGGACGCTCATGGCCGTGCTTCCTGGCGGGCGCGCAGGCGGTCGGATTCGGTTTTGCGCCAGAACTGGACCATTCCAAAGAAGTGGTCGGTGAACTGCTCAATCTCGTGCTTGGGATACAGCGCCGAGACCTTCTGGTGCACCGCTTTGCGGAACTCCGGGGTGCCGAAGTAGTCGAGGGCGAGCTGGTCGAGGTCGGACAGGTGCTCGTCGACGAATTCGGCGAAGCGGTCGGAGTCGAAGTGACGGCGCGCGAGCGCATCGTAACGTTCGAGCTTTTCGTCGAAGTTCATCTCCGGGTCGTCGGCAATCTCGAAGTACGGATGCCAATGCGGGTGCAAGCGCATGGGGCGCTTGGTCGCAGCACAGAACAGCGACCAACGCAACAGCGACTTGACAAGCCACGGGAAGTGGAAGTGCAGCGAGGTGATTTGGCTGTCGGGACATGCGTTGGCAAAGTCGATGGGGTGTAGTACACCATTCGACCGCAGCATTTCGCAAGAGTTGAAGTCCCAGCAGAAGAACGCATTGATGACGCGGGTAATGCGGGTGGCTCGGAGCCATTCTTCTGCGTTCATGAAGTGGAAATCGACCACATATCGCCCATGAAGGGGGGCCGAAGGGTCATATTTCATCAGGTTGACTTGGGGGCCAACACCGAGACCGCGCACGAACAGGTCGTAGTCGTTGACTCCGGCCTGAAGATGCTGTACCTCCGTGCCGCTGTTGTCATATGCTTTGTGCAGCGTCGCGGGGTCGGTGACGCGGGTGACACCGCGCCAGCCGCCGCCATCGTAGGGCTTGAGGAACGCGGGGTAGCCTACCTGTTTGCCGACATCGGCAAGGTCGAACAGGCGGTTGTACTTGCGCACCATCATGCCTTCGTCGCCGTCTTCTTTGTTGGCCTTTGGCGGTAGCATCCACGTCTCGGGGATGGGCATGCCGAGACGCATCATCGCGACGTAGCTGGTGTGCTTTTCGTAGGCTTGAATCGACCACGGGTTGTTCAGGGTATACACCCCGTCCATCAGCGTAGCCTTTTTGAGCCATTCGCGGGTAACCATATACCAATGGGTGACCCGGTCGACCACGACATCGTACTTTGGCTGATAGCGAAGGTTATAAGGCTCAACCTGCACCCGTTCGGTCGAGAAACGGATGATGTCGTTCCCAACGGGAATGTGGAGGTCCATCGCTTCGATGAGTGCTTCGTAAGCGAGAGGCCAGCAGATATCGGCGCCGAGAGACAGGCCGATGCGTCGCGTGATGACGGCCATAACAGGCTCCTGTGCGTGCGCGCCGGGGGCGCCGGTCGGCACGGCTTATTCGTAGTACATCCAAAGGTGTCCGGGAAACAACCAAGTCAAAGCATCGCGCAGGCGGTCACGCCAGCAAATCCAGTTGTGCCCATCTTGCGCTTCTACAAAGCGAACAGGCACGCCCGCTTTTCGCAGCGCGGGGGCGAGGCTGCGATTATAAGTGATGAGTGACTCAAAAACTCCGCAGGACATAAAGACGCGGGGGTGTGCGATGCCTCGCACGGGCCGGTCGATGTCCAGACGAAACGCGTTGACAAAGTTGACCACGGGATCCCACAACGGCCCGCGGTCATGGTGTCCCACATCGGTGAACACAAAACTTCCGGATTGCAGCAGAATCCTGCCGAATGTGCCCGGTCGGTTCCACGCCGTCCAGAGGGACGCGACTCCGCCAAAACTTGCACCCATAATCCCGCGCTCATGGGGATCAGAGATGATGCTGTAGCGCTGCTCAAGTGCGGGCAGGACCTCGTCCACCACAAAATTGGGGTGACGCGGGTTGGCCCCATACTCTTCATTTCGCCGTCCACCATCGACAAACGCTACAATCAGCGGTTTGACCTCGTGGCGTCCGATGAGGTTGTCCAACACTACCTTCATATTGGCGAATTCGAGGTAGTCGCTGCCGTCGTGACAGATGAGCAAGGGGTACTTTCGGGTGGGTTTGTGTTCGTTCGGCAAATAGACTGTGATCGTCCGCTCATCCCCCCAAGTGGCCGACTGAAGCGTGAATGTCTCTAAGGTTCCAGGGCGGCAACCGGGCTCGGGTTCGGTCCACGCCGGCTCGATATAGCCAGGCATCGGGCAGACACTGTTGGAGCCAAAAGGGTCGAATGCCCGGCGCTCATTGAGGGGGTCGCGAATCCACGCCCGCCTGCCGCCGCGTTCGACTTCGAGCTTGTACTCCACGCGCGCACCGTGGGGCAGCTCGACCTGAAGCCAAAACGCGTGTGTGCCGGGAATTCGTTGCATCGGCAACCGGCTCTCAAGGCCAAACACCCAGTTGATGAGGTGCACGCTATCGGTGGGGCGTCCGTCCCAAAAGAAGAACGTCGCGGTGTCGCCGTCCAGCATCGGAAATGTGTTGCGCGCGACCAACTGGCTAATCGCGACGGTCGCCTTCTGGCGGCTGGCGGCGGCAACATTCGCGATGGCTGCGATGGCATCCGGCTGCAAAATCACGGTGTCACCGTCCGGGGACGTTTTTCGACGGAGGGGGGAGTGGTCGGAAGCGCCTCTGAAGCGGGCAGCACGCGACCACCTGCGCAAATCGCGGTGGACGTACCTTCCCAGGAGCGGTCCACCCACCCTTCTGCCTCGTTGTACTCAATCCATGCGCCGGTTTCCATCGTGATTGCGGCGGTGGGGCGGAGGCGCTCGGCCAGCCGCGCGAGGCGTGCTTGGTCGTGCATTCGCAAACGTTGCCGCGCATGGGGAAACAAGCACATGTTGGGCACGATTTTGAGACCCGTATCGAGGACTTCGGCGTTTCCGACACCCTCGGGCGGGTCATCGTAAAACAGATAAATGTGGTTGCACAAGGTCATGGCGCCGGCGGACCACGCGACGATGCCGCAGCCATTGCCCAACGCTTGAATCAAGATGTCGTCGATGCCATAAAAGTACATGCGGTTCCGCAAAATTCCGACGTGGCCTCCGGCAATGAGGACCGCATCGACATTGGCCACCACATCTCGCGCTTCGTCGTGGCGCGCGCGTACTTCTGGATTGAGCCACGGGGTGCAGACCTCGGGCTCGGACTTGCGGATTTCTTCGACGCGGACCAATGCGCGCTGGTCGAGTGCGCGCAGCACTTGATGGGTAAAGGTCAGCTCGGGATTGTAGAGGTCCGGGTCGCGGTGGACTTGCGATTGCATCGCGGAGACCGCAGCCATCGCGTGGTCGAGTTGCTTTCGATACGCAGACTTGTAGTCGATGATTCGTTGTTGGCGCTGCGAGTATCGCTTGACGAGCTCCGGATTGCTGAGGCTTAGCTCATCGAACCAGCTGTACAATGGCAAGTGAACCAGCCGGTCACCGACGTCGCGGCGAAGGGCATCGATCTCGGTTTCATCGTGGCGCCAGCCTGCGGTGATGACAGCAAGCTTGCCCGAAAGACCGTGATGGTCGAGGGCTTCGGCAACGCGGGGCTTGGGCCGCTGGGGGCCAAGGAGGACGAGCGGACCAATCACGTCATGGTCTCCAGACGGTTTGCTGCGGGACGCCCGTACCCCTTCCGTTCGCGTTCGCACATAGGGCGACCGTGCGAATTCGCCCGGGTGTCACGCGTGGTACCGAAAAAACGAATCGGTGTTCGGGGACAGACTCTAAAACCACCCGCGCAAGGCGAGGTCAAGTGCCCCCCCTTCGAGTTGCCCTTCGGGGAGCAGGTGCAACTCCGGCGCCCACCCCACCGCAATCGCGAGGCGTGGTTCGGGAAAATGGAGGACGACGCGGGATGCGGGTCCGAGTGTGGCGGCGGGGCGTTGGTCGGCGATGCCGAGCGTCATCACCGCGCCTCCTTCGAGGCTGAGGACCAGTGGTCCTGGCGCCCACACGGGGAGGTCGGCGAGCCCTTCCAAGCGCAACGACACACCATCCTGTGTGCTGGCCGTTGTAGCGTGGCCCAGGCCGACGCCAAATCCAAGCCAATCTGCGGGGCGCATCCAGGCCATCAAGTGCGCGCGGGGGTAGGTCTGGGTGCCCAAACGCTCCGTGACGCCGACGCCCACGGCACCCGCCTCAACCGGCCGGTCGGCGGCGGTCGCGACACCTGCCACCGCCAGCGTGGTCGCAAAAAGGGCAATCAGAACCATAGCGACACCCCCGACGCGACGGCGAGGTCCATCGCCGCATAGGGCGCCATGATGAGCTGGGGCCGCAGTTCAAGCTCCCACGCAAAAGGGGACTTTCCAAAGTGAACTTCGGTGCCTGCGATGCCTTGGGCCACCACGAGGGTCTCGATGCCATACGCACCGCGACCCACGAGCAAACCACCGCCATACCGCAAGAAAAGCTGGTTCCCGCCTTCTTTGAGTTCGGGACCACTCCTCCATAAGACGTCCGCAATCGCGCCCCAGCCAGGGGAGACATAGGCGACCCCCGTATACGGTGCGGTGAGGCGGACCATCATCGTGTCGTTCGCACGAAACGAAGCTTGGACACCGCCTTGGACATCGTGACGGGTGGTAGAGGCCACCGATACGCCAACGCCCGTGCGGCAGTCGACGATATTGGTGGCCGCGGCGGGATGCCACAGAAGTGTCAGGAGTGCAATCATGGGCGTCCATCTCGCCGATAATCAGCCGTGACAGCCGATTTTCGTGCAAATAAATCCAGACGGGCGGAAAAAGTCTTGATGCGTCAAGATGACAGTGAACATTCTACATCAAGAAACGCGAGCGTGGGGCAGCGAACTTCATCCCACGGCCATGGGTCGTTGCCCACCGCCTTCAGCTTCTGAAACAAAACATCGATAGGCAGGCGCAAGGCCATGCCCGCTATGGGGCCGGCGCGTCGTCCGGATTGTAGTGCGGCGCCTACGAAAGAAAGGTCGACCCAGCCTGTTTGGGGGTCGATGGTGCCCCCGGTCCAGCCATCGATCACCACGCCGCGCTCCGCTTCGCCTTCCATTCGCGCCAAACTGCGGTTTCCCAGCGCCATCGTGACGTTCGGAGGTAGCCGAGCCGTTTCCCGGTGCAGAACGGCGCGTTGGCGACCGCCTTCCCAAAGCACTTGCCGGTGGGACGCCGTGCCCGCGACCGCGTGGGGGCCGGTGCCCAGGCCGCGCGGAAGGGAGGTGTCGGCGACAACGCTCAAGCACGCGGGCAAAGCGTCCACGATGGGCAAACGCAGAAGCGCTGCCAGCAACGGGCCCGCCGCGCACGGCGACACCAGGAGCACGCCAGCTCGGGTGGCGGATTGGTGAGAATCCGCCGTGATTGCGGCTCCTCGTGTTTCCAGCAGGGTCGCGACCATCGCATCTGCGGGAAGGTCGGCACGGTGCCGGGCGGAGAAGCGCAGCAGCGATTGGCGGCCCGCGATGCCTTGGGTAAATTGCCAGTCGATGCGGGACGAACTGTCCGTTGCGTCTTCCTGGTTATCGCCGACAATCGCGCGTGCTTGCATCATCTCGGTATATTCGACCGCTTGGAGATGAAGCGCAGGGTCTTCGGCCCAGCGCGCCGTTTGGTCTGCGCTATAGTCCGGTGAAGGAAAGGGGGACGAAGTGTCGAGAATGTCGAGTGCTGGCGGATGAACAGACCACCAGCGTCGTGCGGTGTGGCTGGTGTCATCGGGAGCATCGGGTTGCGCATCGACCGCGGCGCGAATGGACCGCTGGAGGAACGAAACCACGGCCTCGTCAGAAAGGGTATTGGTTTGGCACGCAACGTGCGTGCTTCCGACCTCAAAATGAAACGAAGCGTTGCGAAGGGTGCTCGTGGCGATTTCTGTTATGCCCGCTTAGGTGGTGGCGTGGCACCGATGGGTGCGTGTCAAAACGAGCGTTGTGTGGGTGGCGCCAACGCCGCGTGCGAGGTGCAAGAGCTCTTTGGCGCGGTGCAGCAGGTGCGGGGTGGTGGACTCATCCATGACGCAAGACCTCCGCGCTTTGCAGAAAAATCGTTGGATGCGCGAGGGAAGCGACGACCGTGCCTTGTCGTGCCCACGCGGTGAGGTCGTCTACGGCGTCGTCGCCGAGGATAAGGTCGGGGGCCGATAGCCAGCGACCGGAGATGCGCACGGGTGTGCCGGGGGAAACGGGGACCGCGGTAGCGCCGTCTTTCCATGTTCCGCGAGAGACGACCACGCGGAAGTCCCCGTTGTCGAGGCGCGTTACATAGGGGGAGATGGCGTCGATGATAATGCCGCGTGATAGCAGTTTTTCGACGCTCTCGGCCGTGTTGGTTGCCTTGCGCCCGCCCCGCGGCCGCACTACCAAGTGTCGGCGGCACCGTTGGGGCGCGTGGTTCCAGGTCAACAAGCGAAGCGGCAGGAGGTGGCTGTCCGGTGTGGGGCGAAGGTCGGGAAGCGCGTAAGGGCCGGCTTCGTCGAGAATCTCGGTGGGGGCGCTGGGGTCGAGCGCAAGGGGCTGCCGAATCGGCGAATGGGACTCCGCAGGGTCGAACTGGGCGGCGAGGAGCGGCCCAGCGGCGTTGGGACGGAACACAACCTGCGTTGCGCCATTCGGGGCAGGTCGGCTATCGCGACTTTGTTCGATGACCGAACGAATGGTGTCGGCCCACGCGGATAGGGCGTCGCCGTCGGCGAGCGCGTCGCCGGGGAGGGCGAACGCGAGCCGTGTTCGCTGGGAGCCGCTCGGTCGTTCCATGCTGACAGACACGCGGCTTGCATCCATCGCGTGCCGATGTATTGCGCCATCGGCAGCGACATGAAGCGTGGCGATTTCTTGCTTTTCTACTTCGACGTTGACGAGCGAGGTGTCCGACAGATGTGGCCGCAGCAGGTCGGTGACCAACGCGCACCCCGCGCTCGCGAAAGCGAGCGACAGAGAAGGGACGCGCGAGGTGGAGGTGGTGCCGGGGACGAGCGTGAGAGGAGGCGGATCTGTGTCGGGTTTCGGAAGGCTCTCGACAAGCCGCAGAAGGGTTTCGTCATCACATTTGTGGTGTGCGTGAAACAGGACCCGTCCGTTTGGAAGCGGCGCGCGCACATGGATGCCACGTTCATGCCATTGGCTCGTGTGGGTTGTGTCAAGTTGGGTACGAATTCGAAAACCGTTTCCGACCTGGAATACGAAACTTCCCGTGCCCCGAGAGACGGCGGACACGACTTCCAATGCGCGGGTCAAGGCCTGGGGCGATACTCCAAAATCGCCTGTCAAACTGGATTCGGATGTGTTGTGCTTCGGTGGACCGGCAGGCGGCGTGACGCGCGCGCACGCGGAAAGGAGGCCCACCGCGGACACTCGGCTGCTGGTCTCGATAAACGAACGACGGCTGATTTGGGGCATGGACTCGCCGAGCAGGATGCGCCGCGAACCAGCGCGGCGTGCGGGAAGGTGACGTGGAGAATAGGGCGGAAAGATGCGGAGCTCGTTCGCGGGTGTGGCAGATTGTCGCATTCTTCAGCGCCAACGAATACGCGGGTTGCGGATTGACGCGGCTCCCTGGCCCCACGGTGTAATCCACCGGTGGTAAGTTAGGAGCACTTGGGTCGTCGGCGGGGCTTTGGGGAATCCTGGGGCCTCCGAGAGGGGAGACTCCCTCGTTCTGTCATTGGACGGAATCTGGCATTCCCGGAAAACATGTATTGAATTTTTGCGCCAGGGGCCGTTCCGTTCAGAGGAAATGCGCAACTGTGCATCTGGAGGAGCCACACGATGCCAGCTCGGATTCTCATCGCAGACGATGATCCCGTATTTGGTGACGCGATTTCCGCGTTTTTGGAAAAAGAGGGTCACCGCACGGCATGGGTTCCCGATGGGGAAGGCGTAATTCGGGCTCTTCGCGAACACCGGTACGACATTCTCATTACGGACATCACGATGCCGGGCAACGAACATATGCAGTTGCTCGAAGCCCTCCGTTCGGCGCCGTACCCTGTGCCGGTCATCGTCGTTACCGGCACGCCAACCTTGGCCACGGCGGTTGCGTCCCTTCGCCAAGATGCGGTGGACTACCTCACGAAGCCCCTCGATTATCCGGGCTTGGGCCGTGCTGTTGACCGTGCGCTTGAGCGCCGGAAGACGGTGGATGCCGTCGTGCGCGCGCGTGAGCAGCTCGACGACTGGTCGATGATGTTGCGTAGCCTTCAAGAGACGCTTGCACCGCAGGTTTTGGAAGCCGAGCCTCCCATCGGTCTCCCCAGCAACCCGCTGGCCGCGCTGCCCGAAGAGCAGCGCGCAATGTTGTCGCCGCGGGAAACCGAAGTGCTCTTGGCGCTGGTGACCGGCTCGTCTACGCGGGACCTCTCGTCGCAGCTCTTCATCAGCGAACACACCGTTCGCAATCACTTGAAGGCCATTTACCGCAAGCTCGGTGTCCACTCTCGCACGGAGCTTTTTTCGAAGCTCACTGCTTGGGCCGAGCTGAATCGCGAATAGCCGCAATCACGGCGGATTTTCATGGGCGTTTGCACGGCAGGGACGATTGGTCGCGTGTCCTGCCAGTCGTTGAAAATCAGCCGTGACAGCCATTTTTGGCTGTGCGTTGGAGCCCTTTCGCTGGTAGGGTGTCGCGCCGCTCCCGACGAAATGTCGCTCGCGCCGGGTGCCGTTTGTCCACCCGGTATGGTGCTGGTCGAAGGACAGGGCCTGCTCGGCGCCAACCCTGGGGACTGGGCCGTCGTCGAAACGGCAGGTCGCGCGGAGGTCATCGCGCCGGAGACCGAGTGCGCGGCTGCCTTGGCTGCCCATCCGCGGCCGATTGGGTGTTGGGTGCAGACGGACCTCGTCGACCCCGTGCTGCGGCCTCGCTCCGTCTCGCTGGCGCCGTTTTGTGTGGACGCGTATCCATTTCCAGGCCAGGGGCACCGCTATACGACCGATGGCATGACGACCTGGGACGCGCGTGTATTTCAAAATGTGCTGTCACGCGGCAATTACGGCGGACGGCGCTTCTGCACAGCCACCGAGTTGCAGGCCGCTGTTGCCGGTCTCCCCGCAAACCAGGCCGTAATTTATGGGGACCAACACGACCCAAGGCGCTGTCCGCTAGAGCAGCCGATTGGGACCGATGGGTCGTGTCGCAACGAACGCACCGGGGTTCACGAATATACGGCGGTGGTCAGTCATTGGGTGGTGGCGGACGAGGACTTTGTAGCCCATGCCTGCGATGGGCCGCCTTGCCGCGCGGCGGGAAATCGGCCGCTTACGCCGGGAATGTTGGTGGTGCTCGGGGGTACGGGGCGGGTGCAGACCCGGCAAGCGCCGCTCACACCGCACACTTGGCACGACCACGGCAAAGCGGTTCCACTTGGCTGCGATGATATGGGACACGACGACCAACCGGCGATTTGTGCGACGCCCAGCCCGGGTTGGGGCGCCAATGACCCGAGCTTGTGGGCGGGGGAACGGGCGTACCAAGCGTTGGTTTCCGTCGCCCGCGCCTCGGGGCGTGTGGACCGAATGTTAGCGGATGCGGTGGGGGGCGAAGTGTGCAGCGAGGCGGCGCTGACGGCACCTTGACGAACGGGGAAGCGGGTGCAACCGCGAGCGTGGCCGTCTGCTGGGTGTGCGCTAAAATATGCCAGCACGCGCGATTCTCGCCATCGCCGCGCGCACGGTGCGTGGCGGTTGCGCGGCCCCCTCCTGTGCGAGATCAGCAAATGGTACAGATAGACGGGATTTTGGGCCGAATGGGGTCCGGTGCGCGGATAGTAGATGCGTTGCGCTTCGGCGCTTTTCCGCCAGGTACATGCGTCGTGTTTCACGGTAATCGGCCGTGATTGTATGTTTTCGCGTATTTTGCCGCTCCATTTTTTGGGGCAAGGAAAAATGACATGGGCTGGCCCGCGTTGTCGCCAGAGCAGGTTCGTGCGCGGGTCCATGCAGCGCTCGACGCCAACCGCTCGTATTTTCACCAGGACATCTTGGGTTTGCCGGGAACCATCTTGGACCAGTGCGTCTTTCCTGCCACACCTGCTGTTTTGGAGCGCCCGTGGCTGCGGACAGCCGTCGAGAATCCGAACCACATCGGCTGCCATACGCTCGGCGACTCGGAGCCCGCATTTGCGGGTACGCATCAACTCGAACGGGAGGTTATCGGATTGTGTGCCGTGGATATTTTGGGTGCAGAGCCCAACACGGTCGACGGCTACATCGCGGCGGGTGGGACCGAGTCCAATGTGCAGGCGCTGTGGGCGTTTCGGAACCGTTGGCGCGCGGAGGGTGTTTCGATGCGCCGGGTGGGGGTATTGTGTACGCAGGATACCCATTATTCGATTCACAAGGGCGCCGATATTTTGGGTTTGGCGCTCGCGATGGCAACCGTTGACCATTGGTCCCGGCAGCCGACGCCCGCGGGAGTCCGCGCCGCGATTGCGGAGCTTCAGGCGCAAGGCATCGACCATGTGATGGTTGTCCTCACGATGGGGACGACGATGTTTGGCACCGTCGAGCACCCAGCGCCCGTCCTTGAATGTTGCGACGCGGCTGGATTGACGACCCTCCTACACGTAGACGCGGCGTTTGGCGGTTTTATTTACCCCTTGCTCGCCCCTGCGTGCGAATTGGGGTTTTGTAATCCGAGGGTGCAAACCTTGACCTTGGATGCCCACAAGATGCTGCAGGCGCCGTATGGAACCGGAGTCCACTTGGCAAGAAAGGGGTGGTTGTCGTATACGACGACGGCGACGGCTTCATATGTGCCGGGTTTGGACTGCACCTTGAGTGGGAGCCGCTCCGGTGCAAACGCCGTCGCGATTTGGATGATTCTCCAAAGCTGGGGCTTTGCCGGCGGGAGGCAGTTCGTCGACGCGCTCGCGGCCCGTGCGGCGTGGTTTGCCGACCAGCTTCGGTCGATGGGATGTCACCCTATTCATACCGCGTGCATGAATGTCGTGGTGCTGCCAGAAGCCGAGGTGCCTCTGGAGTTGTCCGCGCGGTATTTGCTGGTCCCCGACCACCACGCCTGCCCTCGTTGGCGCAAGGTGGTGGTCATGGAGCATGTGACCAAGGCCGCGCTGTGCCGCTTTTTGTCGGATTTGTCTGCGGCGCGCGGACCCTGCGAAATCTCAGGCGAGGGCCCGGCGAAAGAGGTCTTCGACGGCGCTGCGGCCCCGAAAGCCTGACTCAATGTGAACAATCTCGCCGCCCTTGACGATTGCGAGCATCGGGATGCTTCGAACCGAAAACGCCTGCGCCAATGCCTGCTCTTGGTCGACGTTGACTTTGCCCACGCGCACTTGATTGTCGTAGGTTTCCGCCATTTCATCGAGGATAGGCCCGATATTGCGACAAGGACCGCACCAAACGGCCCAAAAGTCCAAAATAACGGGGAGTTCGCTTCCTACGACATCGGTGTCGAAGTTGTCTGCGGTGACGGCAAAAGGAGTGGCCATAGCGTGCCTCGGGAGGTCAGAGAGATGGCGTCGTGGGACGAAATACGGACAAGGTTGGGGCGGGAGCCGCTTCTTTCCTTGGAGCGAGCGGCCTAACCTGCTCCTGCGGTCAATGCGCATTCCGTTTGGCGTTGTGCGACAGGTCGAAGAGGCAGAGGGGGCGAGGGGAGGCCAATGTGCGTCGCCATCCGAACCATAGACTCCGGGCATGAGGAGCGCCTGCGGACGAGGTGTCCCCGACGCGCGGTAGAAATCCACGCGACCCAGGTACGCGGAGGTGTGTGCAGGCGTCTGCGTCTCGTATGCCTGCGGTCGCTGGTTCTTCGCCGCGTGTATCGTCGGTGGACGGAAAACCAAGCGATGGTCGGGGGCAACCACACCAAAAGCTCCGAGGCTTCCGCGCGAACGTCGTTTTGGTTGGCAGGAGGCCAACGAAGCGCGTGGGAACCGGTGCGGTCGTAGGGCGGCCGGTTGCGGGCCAGTCTTGCGGGCTCTACCTGTGGGGGTTCCGCGATAGCCTCAGTGGCCTTGGTCGATGGTGCGCAAGGCTTCACGGAGGCGAGGGTCGCCGGGGGTTTTTTGTAGGCCTGCTGTGATGATTGCGCGGGCATCGCGGTATTCTCCGCGTGCCATGTGTAGCTTCCCGAGCACATACGCGAGGTCGGGGTCGCCGGGCTGAATGGCCCAAGCATGGCGCCCATGGCCAATCGCGCGGTCTGCTGCACCGGCCGTTGCCAAAATCAACGTTGCGGCCTTGCGGGCATCGTACGAATCGGGCGCGAGGTCGACGGCGCGGAGCGCGGCATTGATTCCGCGACTGGGCGTGCGCGAGAGTGCCCATGCCTGCGCGGCCTTGAGCCAGTCCTCGGGATTTCGGCTATTGAGGGTTTGGGCGCGGTTTTCGAGCGCGAGGGCCATGCCGTCGATGTCGCCGCGGGCCTGACGGACGCGGGCGAGGTCGCTCCACAGACTTGCTACGGCGGCGGTTCGTTGCTCGGGGGTGAGCTGGTCGGAGCGGCGGTCGGCAAATTGCACGCTCCCGCTGCCAACCGAAATGGCAAATGGTGGAAGCTCGAGCGCCGCGGTCAGCTCGGCATCGGCGCGGTCCCACATCTGCACTTCTATCCAGAGGCCACCGAGGTGGCGCGCATAGTTGCCCTCTTCGGGATAGATGGTGCGCAGCCAGGACACGCGTCGAATGGCGCCTTCGAGGTCGCCGCCACGCTGTCGCCGCATCGCCGATGTTTCTTGGTCGAAAGGCCCGCGGCTCAAGATAGCGCGTGCGGTCGACGCAGCGCCTTGGGCTTGGGCGGCGTCGTTGCACTGGCGAAATACGGCCGCCGCTTCGGCCTGCACGGCGATGTCTTCGATGGCGCCGGTCGCCGCCCGCGATGCGAGGCTCACGGCACGGTCGCAGTTGCCCGTGCGCGCGTGGGTCCAGGCCGCGAGGGCTTGGGCGTGGCTACCGCCGCCAAGCTCCAGGGACTTTTCGGCCGCTGCGGACGCGCCTTTGATGTCTCCGGCTGCGAGCCGCACTTCCGTGAGGCGTCGCCAAGCAATCGCATCGGAACTGTCCGCCACGAGCCGCTCTGCGCGGGTGAGGGCGTCTTTTCCCCGACCGTTCTCCAAGAGGGCGTCGATGAGCACTTCTTCGCCACCCGGCACATGGGTCTCCGCCGCTACTTGTGCGGGCGTGATGGCTTTTTCCGGCTGGTCCGTTTGCAGCCAAGCCTGGGCCAAGCCGACCAATGCGCGCGGCTCGCCCGGTCGCTTTTCGAGGACGCGGTCGTAGGTACGCACAGCAGCGGTGTAGCGCCCTGCATCCATATACTCCTCGGCTTGCCGGAGGAGCTTTTTCGTTCCACCGCATGCGCTGAGGGAGGTGACCGCCAACAAGCTTGCCACAACGAGGGTCGTTCGAAAGGACACTGTCGTTCGAAAGGACGGGGTGTGGGTGAACATGGTGTACTCGTTGGAGGTTGCGGCGGTGGGGGCCGTTGTAGATGGACACGGGGCTACGTAGACGCCGTTGCACCATGCGCACCCGCTGCAATGCTCGGGCGGCGGAAAATCCTACACCAAGTGGACATCGGAAGGGGCCGTTCTCGGTGTGCACAGCGGGCGAAGGGTCAACCGCTGATGAGCCAGTAGGGGCTTCCTTGCAGTTGCATACGAAGCTGGCTGATTTCGTGGGGCATCAACTCGAAGGTCTGTGGCTGCCCGCTGCGGGGGTCGACCTGCGTGGCGAACCAGCGGTCGCCTTTTTTGGTCTTGTAGAGCACAAGGCCGCGTGGGTCGTCGTAGACAGGGATGAGGTCGGCGGCCGTGAGGGGGCGGTCTTCCTCGGGCTCGGGCTCGGGCTCGGGCTCAGGCTCGGGCTCAGGAGCCGGCGCAGCGGGGGGCGGTGCGGTGGCGTCGAGCACTTCCTCGACGTCCCATTGCACTTCGAGCAGCTCGCCCTTGAGAATCTTTTCGGCAATCTCGCGTACGGTGGGACCATCTTGACCCGTCAACAGGGCTGTGAGCTCGTCGACGGCCGAAGCGCGCACCGCTTCGGTCGCGCGGCGGAAGCGTGCGATCACACGCGCGACATTGACTTCAAGGGCGCTGTGGGCCTCTGCACTGGTGGATGCAGCAGTTTTGGTGGATTCGGACATCGGAGTCTCCGGAAATCGCGGTCGACCTCGGGGTCGCCGGCTTCGTTCGTCCTAACACATGGACACCTTGGGACCGATGTCCAGGGGGCGGAGGGTCGCGCGTCTCGCCACGGATGCCGATGCTAAAGTAAGTGTTTTGCGTATTGGAGTGACGGGTGCCATTTCTCGACTTTTTCCCTCCCGACCAGCGGGATCGGTTGTTGTCCGCTGGTCGGCGCCAAGCGGTCACTGAAGGCACGCTCATCATTCGGCGTGGTGAGAGCCGGGGCGACATGTTCTTGGTGGAAGAGGGCCAATTTGAGATTGTGGACTCGCGGTCGCACCCAGAGATCGTTCTTGATGTCGTGGGACCGGGCGTCGTGCTGGGCGAGTTGTCGTTTGTCGACGAGTCACCCCGCACCGCAGACGTGCGAGCCACGGGCGCGGGAATGGTTCTTGGGTGGTCCTATTCGGAGGTATTGGCGCTTTTCGACGCCGAACCTGCGATGGCCGCTTCGTTTTACCGCGCGATTGCAACGACCCTCACCCATCGCTTTCGTTCCCTTTCGGGTGCTGTGGCGTCGGGCGGAATGTGGAGCGCGGGCGGCGCTGGCCGCGAAGGAGTGGGCCATGCGCGCGAACTGGCGTCTAAGGTCTTGTCCGATTGGGTAGAAGCGGATGATCGATTGCGCCGCGACCCCTCTGACCGTGTAGGACTCGATTTGGTGCAGCAGGGCCTCCGCACCCTCTTGCTCGAAGTTCCGCGGTGGCTCGCAAACGTGCCCGAGGACCGAGAGCGTCACCAAGCGGGCCTTTTGGTCGCACGCGAGCTGCGACCGTATCTCTCGCGCGCGGTAACGGCCGAGCTGTCGCTCGACCCGCTTGCCCAGAGCGCCGGTGACCCCCGCCTCATGGCGCATATTGTACGGGGAGAAGCAGCCGGAGCCGGGCCGTTTGGGCACTTGTTGGACCGGCTGATTCTCGACCTTCCGTCGATGAAGGCCATCCGGAAGCGCGTCCACCTTTTGTTGCAAGAAGGTCGCGCGATTATCGGGAGTATCGACCGCACGCGCTTGCTCGTGGTCAATCCGAATTGCGGTGCGACGCTCGTGGGCCTGGTCATGACCATGTCTCGTCGGGGGGGCGGCGTGTGTGTCGTCGATTCCAACCGCGATGTGCTGGGATTCGTCGACGCAGGGCTTCCGCGTCGGCCGCCGGGCGTCTCATTTTCTTTTCTTCACGCGGACTTGGCGGCGGTCGCGTTGGGACGGAGCGAGTTGCAGGTAGAGTCCCAAAATATAGTGTTGGTCGATGCTTTGGTTGACCATCTCCCCGACCGCCTCGTCGTGGCGCTGGCCGGGTGGGCACAGCGGCGGCTGCTGCCCGGAGGGGCGTTGATGCTCTCCGCGCTCGCACCCACATCGGACCATTTGGTCGTCGACCACATTCTTCAGCTCCCCCTCGTTCGGAGAACTCCACACATTTTGGGGCACTTGGTAGAGAGCCTGGGGCTCGCCGATGTGCGGGTGCGAGAGGAAGAAGGCGGCATGGTTGTCGTTGGGCGTCGGCCCGCGACGGAATAAGCTGCCAGCCGGATCGCATTGGCTTCCGAGGTCTGCGCAACCCTGCAACTGGGCAACGGTTGGGGGTTCAGGTCTCGGAAGGTCTGGCCGATTCAGGGACGAAAGGTCATTCAGGAAGCCGCTCGACAGGCGAGAGGCCACTGACCCACCCGCGTATCTGTACGCAAGGGCGCGCAAGTGTTGACCAAAATTTCCCCCAGCGAAGCGTGGAGAGGAACCATGAAAATCCGTGCGTTGGCCCTTGTCGCCATGCTCCTCACTGGTTGTTCCAACGAGCCGGCTCCAAGCGCCCCGGTTGAGGCGCCCAAAGCCGAAGAGACCAAGGCCGAAGGGCCGGCACCCGACCGGCAGTTTGACATCGCGGAGCTTTCCGCTGCGGCAGACCAAGTCGCGTTGGTGCCTTCGCCGGCGGAAATGGAACGGTCGTTGGAGCGTGCGGGCGTCGAAGCCAAGTTGGCCCAGATGGTCGCCGATCGGAAAATCTCGATGGACGTGGACAACAAAGACCAGCTCGCCGTTCGTGCGGGTGTTGTCCTGGCTGACCTTGTGTTGACCGTAAAAGAGTCGCCCAAAGAAAAGGTGTTGGAGCGCCTCGACTCCCTCGCCGTCGCGCTCAACAAGCTCGGTGCCGGCAATGACGTGCAGGCAACCATCACTGATCTCAAGGCCCGCATCGACAACGACGCTGTGAGCCGCGACGCGCTGGTCAAAGAGTTTGACGAGCTCTCGCAGGTCATGGTGCCCGAGCTTGAGTACGAAGCCGGTGAGTGGGTTGTCCCGCTCATTCAGGCCGGTTCGTGGCTCGAAGGCGCCAACCTCGTCAGTGGTGCGGTGAAGGACAAGCAAAAGTTCGAAGCCGCCGACAACCTCCTGCGTCAGCCTGCGGTGGTGGACTACTTCATCCTTTACGTCAATCGTGAAGGCGCCAACAAAGCGCCCGATGAAGTGGTCGACAAACTTCGGGAGACGTTGGCGACATTGAAAACTGTGGCCTCGCTGCCGTCGCTGGGGCAGGCCGAGGTGGAAACCATCCACCAATCGACCAGCGCCGTTCTCGGCCTTCTCTGAGAGGAACTCCGAATGCGAAACCTGCTCCCTGCTGCCATGGTTGCGTTGGCGCTCCCCTCGTTGGCGTTGGCTGACCAGAAAGAAGCACGCACCTGCTTGGATACAAAGATTTGGAACGGCTACAACTCGGGTTGGGCCGTGCGTACTGCTGTCGATGCTACGCTCGAAAAGGGCGAGCACCGGGTGTATTTGGTCACGCTTTATGCGGGCAACCAATACGCTATCCAGGCATGTGGCGACGCCAACGTGACCGACATCGACCTCGTGCTGCACGACAAGAATGGCAAAGAAGTGTCGCGCGACAAGTCCGATGACCGCGAGCCGCAAATCAACTTCACGCCCGAGCGCACGGATACGTACTACATCGCGTTGTACGCTGCGTCGCTCAATGGTCGCGCCAAGGATGCGGGCGTGGCGATGGCTGTCACCTATAAGTAGATGATAGTAGACGGAGGCCTGCCAGTTCGTCTGGCAGGCTTTCTTTTGTTCGTCTAACCCCTCATTTGCGTGCGGTAGTGGCGCGTATGCAGTGGCCGTGAAGGATATGGCATGACTTCCGTTTCCTCCCTTGGCTCGGCAGCGGACATCATCTACCGGATGGAGCCCGACGCAAATCCCGAAGCGGTGGACTTTGCCGTCTCCTTTGTGCGTCTCGCTCTTCGCACGCTCGGTCCGCCTTCGAGCACGGAGCGTGACATCGAGGTGCTTTCGCAAGCCTTGGTGGCCCGCACTGGCTTGTCGGAAGAGGCGATTTTTGCGCTGGTTGCGGCTGCGCGCGCACCTTCGGAACAACTGGGCGTCGATGACGCGTCGTTTCGGGCGTTTGCGGCGCGATTTGGGTCTATCCACGCTGCGGCCTTGGCCGAAGATACGCGCGAACAAGTCGACCTGTCGCAGTTTGCGGCGGAACACGGCTCCAGCGAGTCGCTGTTGCTGCTCGACACCCTGTTCGCCATGGCTGCGCAGCGCGGCGAAGGGGTGTCTCGGCAAGAGTTGAGCCAGTTGCGGGCGGCCGCGGTTGCCTTGGGCGTCGACGACGTGCTCGTCACGGCGCTATTGCACAAACATGCCGTGGGACTGGTTGAATCCGAGCGCAAGATTCGACTGGGCGACCACGTTGTCAGTATCGGCCGCTCGACGGGCTGCGATGTGTGCTTGCCGGACCCACAGGTGGCCTTGGTTCATGCGGAGGTCGTGCGTCAGCATGGCGGCGGTTGGCGCATCGTCGACCAAGCGAGTGGTCGCCCGACCCTGCTCAACGGTGTGCCCGTCACTTCGGCGCCGCTGCGGTCGGGCTCCGTCTTGCAAATCGCCAACTTCAGGCTGCGCATCGAAGAAGACGGAGAAGGGCAGACCCACCTGGTGGTCGATGGAGAGCGAACGTTCTCCTCGTTGAGCGTGCGAAACCTCAAGCGCCGCATCGGTGAAGTGTCCCTTCTCGACGACGTCTCCTTTACCGTGTTCTCCGGTGAAGTGGTTGCGGTCGTCGGGCCGTCGGGTTGTGGAAAGACCACGCTGCTGCATGCGATTAGCGGCGTGACGCCCGCTGATTCGGGCGATGTCCTGCTCGACGGCACCAATTTCCATGCGCTGTTGCAACACGACCGGTCGTTGATGGGCGTGGTGCCCCAAGACGACTTGGTTCATGCGGAGCTATCGGTAGAAGAGAGCCTCGGATATAGCGGCCTGTTGCGCTTTCCGGGCGATGTCGGCGCAGACGAGGTCAAGGGCGAAGTCGAGCGCGTGCTGCAAGAGCTTGACATCGGGCATATTCGCAAGAGCCGTATCGGTGATGCGCTCCAGCGGGGTATTTCGGGCGGCCAACGAAAACGCGTGAATCTCGGCCAAGAGCTGATGAGTCGGTCCACCAAGGTTCTGTTTTTGGACGAACCCACAAGCGGCCTCGACCCCCGCGCGTCCCAGGACATCGTGCGTTTGGTTCGCCAGCTTGCCGACCGTGGACGCATCGTGTTTCTCGTGACCCATGACCTTACGCCCGAGGTCTTGGCGCAGGTTGACCATCTCTTGGTGCTGGTGAGCGGCGGCCGGGTTGCGTTCTTCGGTCCTCCCACCGAGGGGGCGCGGTATTTTCAGGTTCGCACTCCCGACGCTATCTTCAACCGTTTTGCGGACCATCCGTCGGAGACTTGGTCGTCGCTGTTCAAGGACAGCCTTGTTTTCCGCAAGTTTGTGGTCACGCGCGACCACCTCCTTGGCGTCGATGGCGTCGAACGCGGTCCCAGCGCAGACCAGCGGCCCAACCGCCGTGCCTTTTGGCGACACTTTCGAACACTGACGGCGCGGTACGCGCAAACGCGGGTACGGGACCGGACTGGTTTGGCGGTGTTGATGATCCAGCCGGTGTTTTTGGCAGCTGTAATGGCCGTGGTGTTCCCCGCACCTACCGCTCCGTTTTTGTTCATGTTGTCGCTGAGCTGCTTGTGGTTCGGGATGTCAGGTTCTGTGCGGGAGCTGATTGCTGACCGGGCGATTTGGCAACGAGAAGCCCGCATTGGTGTCGGTGTGCTCCCGTATGTCTCGTCCAAAGTGCTGGTGCTTGGCGTCGCGACTGTGCTCCAGTGCGCTGTGCTCACCGGCGTTTTGCATCCGATATTGGACCTTGGGACCTACGGCTTTCCGCTGGCCAAGCTCGCGGGCGTGAGCGGCTTGTTGGGTCTCGTCGGTATGGCTCTGGGACTGTTCGTTTCTGCCGTATGGACCAGCTCGGAAGCGGCCGTGGGCACGTTGCCCTTGATGCTGATTCCCCAAATTACGTTCTCGAGCATCATGGTCAGCGTGCGCGATATGGGAGAGACGGCCAAAGCATTGACGTGGCTCACTATCCAGCGCTACGGATTTGACGCCGTCATCAAGTGTGGGCGCGAAGTGGCCGTTCCGACCTATCGGACAGGCGAGTTTGAGGCCCAGGTTATTAGTGGTTCGCTGTGGAAGCTGGGGCTCAAGTTTTCTGACAAAGCCTCCGACCAGGGCTTTACGCTCTCGGAGCTCATGGGCATCTTGGGTGGCTTCACGGCCGTGATGTTGGTGCTCACGGTCGGTGTGGTGTATGCGCGTACACTGCGCAGCGCCCGTGGCGGATAGTACTCTTATTTTATACGTTGTTTTTGTCGCGGGTATTTTGCTTGCGGTTTGGGTGTGAAGTTTGATTTGCTTCACTTCCCCGGTGTATAGCAAGGCGACTTCAAGGACCGCGGGGCAGGCGCGTACGGGCTCGCGCGGATTGGGAGATGCCGTTGATTCGGGCACCCATTCCGCGATTGTGCAATGGGACGGCCATTCGCGCTTGGTGGGAGCTTCTGCCGCGCCACCAAGCACGCCGGTTCCGCAGTGCGGGGGAGCGTTAGGAGACGCGCAGCTCCGCCAAGATGTTGGTCGCCGCTGCGATCCCGGAGTTTGCCGCGCCCTCCATGAAGCCTTGCCACTCGTAGAAAGAGTCGGCATGCTCCCCCGCGAAGTACAACCGTTCGACGGGCAGGCCCTCGAGTCCGCATATCGACGTGAAATAGCCCGGGAAGTTGTTCGAGTAGGAGCCCTTGGTAAAGGGAGATGCGGACCATTTCTCGACATGTGCGACGATTGCGCCGGTTTCGTCGCGGCGGACCTGGGACGATACGCCCGGCAATACTTGGTCAAGGTCGGCGAGGAAGGCCTGTACATCGCCTTGCACGTCGCTAAGGTCGATGGCCGTGCCGCGGTCGCCGCCGGTATAGTTGGTCAGCACCCCTCGCGTAGATGCTGCCTGGCTGTAGTTGGTTTCCCATACGTTGTGCATCGCGGCAAGGCCGTGTGCGTAGACGGCACCATTGGTGCCGGCGTCGGCCCATGGGCGACCTTGGAAGCCCACCATCATCTTCGTGTTGGTGCCATAGTCAAACGACGCGATTGCCTCCTTCTTCCAGCTGGGAAGCGCGACGGACGCATCGAAGGAGACGTCCCGCAGTACCGAGAAGGGAATCGCGAGCACGACGTAGTCATACGTGAGCGTGCTTTGGCCGCCTGCTGTGTCTTCGAAGGTGAGGGAGTAGGCGCCTTGGCTGTCTTTGGCGACGTGAAGCAGTTTCATCCCAAGCTGGATTTGGTCTTGCAGTACGTTTCCTATTGCCGCGGGTATTTGCTCGTTTCCACCGACGATATGAAAGCGCTCGTCGCTATAAACTCCAAATTCGCGGAAGTTGCTGCTCTTGTCAGCATGCAAAAACAGTAGCATGTTCAGCGCGGACTGCTGGGATAGCTCACGGCCATATTCGCCTACATAGGCCGCTTCGATGATGTTTCGCAGCAGCGAGCCCGCGCCGCGGCTGTCGAGGTATTCGTCGAGGCTCGTAATATCGAGGGCGACTTCGGCGTCGGTAAACGACATTGCCGTTGGCTCCGACACGTTCTGGAGGTCGGCGCGCATCGCCGCGACGAACGCGCGGTATTCGTCGACCACATCCGCTTCGTCCCAAAGCTCGTCACCGGAAAAGAACAGCGCTTCGCCGGGCGATTTGTCGTAATCTTCTACGGCGAGGCCGAACTCGTTGCAGTATCCCCGCATCGTGGTGTGCAAGGTGTCGATAAGCTCGCCGCCCCGTTCGACGACTTGGCCGGGGAACGTGGTTGGACCTGAAAAGGCGCCGCCGAGGGACCACACCCGCCCGCCAACACGAGTGTTTGCCTCAAAGACATCGGCGACGACGCCCTTGTTGTAGAGGGCATACGCTGCCGAGAGCCCGCCCATACCGCCGCCGACAATCGCGATTCGAGCGGTAGTGCGCGACACAGGGCGAGACCACGCAAGTCGCGGAAGACCCATCATTCCGACTACTCCCGCCGCTGTGGCACCTTGAAGCACAGCACGTCGGGATGGATGTCCAAACGACGCCTTTCGCGCTGTCGCTTCTCGTGCGCGCTCGATGGCTTCGGGGGTGGTTATCCGCAACTCATCGGCAATCTTGGCGATTTGTGCAGCGCGCTTGAGGTTTCGGAATGCGAGCGTTCGCCCCATGGGGATGTCTCCACTTCGGTGGGATTGTCGACACCACTTATAGAGGAATGAGGCGAAAAATGGAACGACTCTCTTCGATTTCAGGAATTTCCCTAGACATTTTGTGTCTTTGATCAACGAGGCGCGACCGTGCAATCGCTATTTTCCAAACGAGGGGAACGATAGCCTGCCACCGCCGACTGCGGGTTTCCGTGGGTTGCTCGTGCGCGCGCGCCGGGAGAAAGTAGGTCCGCAAACGGTGCAACGTAGGTGAACCATGGCGAATTTGGCAACGAAGGGTCGGTTGGGCCGAGCGGTCGGTATGTTCTCGCTGATGGCCATTTCGCTTCCCGCAGGCGGAAACACGCCCCCCAAAATTGTGTCGCACTGCGACGAAACCGAGCAGGTGGTGTTCTCTTGCGACACCGCGTCGGGCGGAAAGACGATTTCGGTCTGCGCCAATGCGGCGTGGACTACGCTCGAATACCGATTCGGTCGGCGTGGCGCCGTTGAGCGAACGTCGCCTCCGCGCGGCGCAGCGTCGCTGGTGCGCGCAGACCGCCAGACTTGGGCCCGTGGCTGGGAGGACAGCCTGATTTTTCCGGGTGATGACGGCGTGGTGTACCGCGTGGTGTGGGCGATGGGCAGCGGCATCGACGGCGAAGGCAACCATTACGCGGGCGTGAAGGTTGAAAAGGACGGCAAGGAGCTGACCTTCGTGCGCTGTGCGGGGTCCTCCGCGGACGGCATCGGCCTGGACACCGCCGCCGCGCATTTGCCCGCCAAGGCTCTTCCAAAGCCATGAGGGGATGCGCATAAGGGCGGAGTTGCCCGCGCACGCCGGAGAGGGCCGGTAGAGGCCGTTCGCGCGCAGCCCGTGCTTCTTCCCCGGCGAAAGGATTCGTCGTCACCGGACGCTTGCGATACAGCCGCGCGGGAGGTGGCAATGGACGAGCGATTCTTGGTATTTGGCGCGACGGGCTACACCGGCCGCCATGTAGTGTCCCATGCACTCGCGCGGGGTATCGCCGTGTCGGCGCACCTTCGGCCTGGTTCTCCGCGCGGGAGCAGCCTCACGGAGCAGTGGCGCGCCCAGGGCGTGCGGGTTTGCGAGGCGCCGTGGGAGCCAGACGCGGTCGCAGCGTTGGTCGCCGACGAAGCGCCGTCACACGTCTTTTTGATGCTGGGCATCACACGGCGGGGCGCGAAAGAGGAAGCCAAACGAACGGGGGCGTCGCCTACTTATCAAAAGGTAGATGCGGGATATTCCATGATGGTCATTGATGCGTGCGCGGGCCAAGCGGTGCATGTGCTGTATTTGTCGAGTTTGGGCGCTGGTGGTGCGGGTGGCAATGCGTACCTTCAGGCACGTACGGCCGTCGAGGGGCACCTCGCTGCATCTGCGTTGGCGTATACGGTGGTTCGGCCAAGTTTTATTACGGGGGATGACCGCGGCGAAGACCGACCGTTGGAGCGCATTGGCAGCCGGATTTCCGACTTGACGTTGTCGGTCGCGCGTGGGCTCGGCGCTACACGCATCGCCGACCGCTATGGCACGGTGACCGGCGATGTTTTGGGGGGACTATGTGTGCGCGCGGCCCTTGAAGGGCACGGTCAGAGGCGCGTTCTCGACCTTTCGGACCTCCGGTCGTAAACGGCGCGTCGCCGACGTTAGAGGTTGTCATGGATTTGCCCCGTACCGCCCCGCGCTACAAAGCGTTCCCCCAGTTCAATGCGGGCGGTCTGCCCGTTCGTGCGGGCGCCCGAGTGCGGTCCCGCGACCGCCTCGCCGGCGCGTTTTCGGGTGACACGTTGGTGGCGCGCCTCGCCCGCGCGCTGTTGGTATCCGAGGCGGTGCCGTTCAAAGAAGTGCTCGAAAACTTTGAGTTCTTCGAACATGTGCGACGGTATGTGCGGGCGCCGACGGTCGTAGATGCCTGTTGTGGGCACGGGCTCGCTGGTTTGTTGTACGCAGTACACCATCGGGATGTCGCGCATGTGCGCCTCGTGGACCAGCGGCGGCCGGAGAGCGCGATGCGGTGCTTGGAGGCGCTCGAAGGGGTCGCGCCGTGGATTCGCGACAAAGTGCAGTTCGAGACCATCCCCCTCGAAGCGGTGGCTGTTGACGGTCAATCGGCCGTGATCGGTGTGCACGCTTGTGGACGTGCAACCGACAGCTTGCTGGATATTGCCCTGGCTGCGCAGGTTCCCGTCGCCGTGATGCCATGCTGCTACCCGGACGCCGCGTTGCCTGGCCCTCCTACATTGGGCGCTGCTCTCGGGGTTTCCGTGGCGACCGATGTTTACCGCACTTATCGGCTCGACCAAGCTGGGTATCGCGTGCGCTGGTCTGCGATTCCCGAGGCCATCACGCCCATGAACCGCATTCTTTGCGCTTGGCCCCACGCGTCCCCCTCGTGAGGCGTCTGGCAAGCCGTACCGTCGCAAATCTGTCGCGCGCGTTCCGCGCCCCGCCAGCCCTGGGGGAACGTGTTAGGATAGCAGGTTGGAGCGGTTCCCGTGTGGTTCGGGAACGACCCCCCATGCCGGATTCCACCTCACTCCGCGTGGAGCGCCGTTCGGTGGTTGGAGAGACGATGATGTTCAAGACTGTGGGTCGAAGCAGCGCTGCCCTGGGATTCCTGTTTGCCGTGTCGGCCCCGGGCTGCAAGCTCGTCGACAAGGTGAAAGACGCGGTTGACGGCGAAAACGAGTCCTATTGCGAAGCCGTTTGTGCGTGGGCTGTCGATTGTGCCGATGGGCAAAGCGACCTCACCGCCGATGAAATGATGGCGCGCTGCATCGAAGCAACCGAAGGTGCGGACCCCAACTGCGGTGGTGCAGAGGATGGCCTTCCGATCGATGATGCCGCGATCCTCAACGAGTGTACGGCTGACGTCGCGGAAATGGATTGCAGCGCGCTCACGGGCTCGGAGTCGGAAATCATGGGCGGTCACCCCCCGGTCGCCACATGTATGATTGGCTACGGCGGTGGCGCCGACGAAGTCGCTGGAGCCGTTACCAGCTTGCCGGCAGGCGCTGCGGACCTCATGGACTTGCAGGTTTACAGCACCTACAACGCCGCGCGCAACGCGGTCATGGAGACGGGGTCGGAGGTCTGCTACCGCTTCGAAGACACCATCTGCAACTACGTTGTGGAGTGCCTCCTCGACAAAGGCGGCGTAGGCATCGACGCGAGCACCCAGCAGACGGTTGTGGACGAGTGCAAAGACCGCATCATGGGCAGCACGACCGACAGCTGCATCAGCGGTGGACGCTACGACTCTATGCTTCCTATCGACTACAACCTCGCCCGCTATTCGGCGATGGAGTGTATGGACGGCATGGACGAGACCGCAGCATCCGATGGCGCATGCGCGGTGTTTACGTCCCTCCCGCCGACCATCTGCGCGGGCGCGTTCTCGTCCCCTGAACAGGTGGAAGCGGTGTGGAACGGCGTCATCTCCTTCGCCGGCGATTACGACGTCTCCTTCTGAGGATTGCGCCGCAACTCCTGGACGAACAGTCCGGGGCAACGGTGGGCGAGTCCCACCGTTTTTTTTTGGGTTGCGTGTTGGCATCGTTTGCGAGGCGAATGGGGCCGTGGGGAACATTTGGCTCAGTGCTTGGGTGCCGAGCCGTTTCCGCTTGCCCCATTCGGCATTGCCGACGTCGGTACGCCGCGCAGGCCTTGGGGAGAATGCAACGCATGTCGGCAAGCGGCCTCGATGTCGTCGCGCAAGGGTTCGCACCAGCCTGCCTGCCGAATGTTGTGGCGCATTGCAACATTGGCGAGCCAGAGTCCTTGTTCTTTGAGGTAGTCCTCGGGCGACAAACGAACACCTGTGTCGGAAATGAGCGCATCCAGACGTTTTCTTGCCGTCACGGGGTCTGTGCCTTGGTGACCGACCTCCTGGTTGCGCCCCAACTGGTACAAATGCTGGCTACAAGCGTGGTAAAATCGCCCCGCACTTTGACACAAGGTACGCGCACCGTGGTTGTCGCGTCTTGCCCATGCGGACTCTGCGGCCATAAAATAACACTCGTCTTTCCATATTTGGCCATCTACCAGTGGGCACCAATCGTACGCAAGGTCGGTGCCGCGGAATGCTTGACCTCTTGCTACCAGTAGGGTGCATTCACTGCGCATCGGCGCGTCTTGAATGGTGCTGCAGGTCGCGAGGTTCTGCGTTGCATCGGGATTGGTGGCACGAACCACCGATAAGTAGGCATCCCGGTCACGTTGGGCAGGATTGGGGACAGTCTTTGTGCATGCAATACTCCACAAGAATAGCGTAGTAGCGAGTAGGGAAGTGCGGTGGATGGACAAAGACATCGAAACTCGGCTTGGGGGACGGAGCAGTATGATTGCTATAAGAGGTGCAATGCCCAGAAGTGACGTTGTGGATGTCAATGTTCGGTGAAGCGAACGCAGTTGTCAAATATTGATGTCGGGTTGGCTTTCATCTATTCGGCAGGACAAGTGGGTTGCTGGAGGAAGTATGGCACAGTCCACAGATGCAGAACGTTGGAACAATCGCTACCGAATGGGGGACACCCCTTGGCATCATGATTCCCATGCCGACTTTTTAGAGACGACTCTGGATAGGTTGACTATCGTGCCTGCTCGCGCATTGGACTTAGGTTGCGGACTGGGGCGCAATGCGTATTATTTGGCCCGGCGCGGATTCCAGGTGCTCGGTGTTGATATTTCCGAAGTCGCCATCGCCGGAGCGATTTCGGCTTGTCCAAGCGGGCTGGATGTTTCGTTTGCGGTGGTGGATGCTTTGCGGCAACCTATTCCCGGTGGGCCTTTTTCGTTTGTGTTTGATTTTGGCTGCGTACATGTGTTTGGCGAGGATGTCGTTCGGCAGCAAATTGTGGCGAAGGTCGCGGATGCGATGGAGCCGGGCGGTACGTGGGTGTCGTGGTGGGGAAGTGCCGACGGGCCCCCTGGAAACGAAGGCCCGCCGCGCCGAACCGCGCGCGATATTGTGTCGGCGGTGGAGCCCCATTTCGAGGTCGTGCAGCTGTCCCGTGGCGTATATCGGCCCGGTATCTATTCGTGGGAATGCGTATTTCAGAAGCGCGCGGTATATCCCTAGTTTGGGGAGCGTCGCGCAGGCGACATCATGGCTCCCAGGTCCACGGCGGGGGATAGCGCGTCAGCAGATGAATGGTGCGGACCTCCCGTCCGCGCGATGACACGCCAAGCTCCGGCGAAGCGGGCGTGCCTCGCAAGATTCCGAGGTCCGCGGGCCAAAAAGGGTGTTGGCCGGGATGGAGTCCCACGAGGCCACTTTGATACGCGGCAATCACATGCGTATGTCCGGCGGTGCGGCAGCCCAAAAACGCAGTCCACGCGGCAGCAAACGCATGCCCGGAGTCTGCACCATAGGTTTCGCATGTGCGCCACCACCACAAGGCTTTGGGCCCTTCTAGTTGGTCCCGCACCAAACACAATCGGGAATAAAGAGGGTGGCTTGGTGACAGCGCGCGCGCGTCCAGGACATCTCGGTCGATGAGGGCCCGGCCAAAGCGTCCGTGGCCCCAAAACTGCACTTCGGTGATGGGACCCGGCTGGCGGGTGAGCCAGTCGAGGGCTTCGGGCCAAGAGCGTGCGCCGAAGACGCCGTCAAAGCGCCCCAGCAGCCGAAACAATCGCGCTCCGGCACGCCACACCCACGACAGCGGAGCCCGGCCATCTTGGCCAACGCAGGTGGTGTCAAACAGCAGGTAGCGCACGTCTTGCCTCGTTCGGTGGGATGACGACGGCTCTGCTACGCCGGGGCGTCGAATCGCCCGCCGCATCGCCGGTGCCTCGAACAAACTGACCCAAATCGCGCACTCTTTCAACGACATTCGCCCACATCCGAGACGGCAGACAACGGTTCGGATAGGCGCCGCCGTCGCTCATGCAGGGCGTCGTTTGGTATCGGCCCCCAGCGGGCCAAGGTGGTGCGGGATGAGTGCTTGGGGTGCTGGAAATCTCGAGAACGATGATGCAATGGACTTCTTGGTTTCCTTTGAGGAAGATCCAGATGTCGAAACCCTGCTGGAGATGTTTGACGCCGTCGCCGAAAGCACCCCCGCGTACGCATCGGATGCGGCCGCTGGGTTGGCCGCCGCCGAAGTCGTCGCAGCGATCTTGGGCAAGGGTAGCCCGCGACTTCCCAAAGAAATCACCGCTTGGGCCAAAGAACAAAAAGCCGACGCCGAGCTGTTGACCGCTGCCCGCGCTGCGGTGGACGGCGCCCTCGAATCAGACCTCGCCGAGCTTTGGGACGAAGGCGATGAAGGCGACATCTGGCGCGGCCACATCGCGGCCTTGAAGGCCCGTATCGCCTGACCGATGCCGCTCGGCTGCGGTGAACAGTCGCAGCCGGGCGGGTTAGGCGTGAGGTGTTTCGCGGCGGCGCTGCGTGGGCGCGAAAGCGTCCGCGGCTGCCGCGCGGCAAGGGAGTCGACGATGGCCTACGCCGTGACGGAATTGGTGGGAATTGGTCCGGGCTACGCGCGCCGTTTGGCCGCCGCAAACATTCTGACCGCAGAGCAGCTGCTCGCTCTTGCCGCGACGCCGGATGGCCGCCGCTCCCTGTCGACGACGACCGGCGTTCGCGAAGACCTGCTCCTCGATTGGGCGCACCAAGCAGACCTTTTGCGTCTCGACGGTGTGGCTGCGGGCTATGTTGAGTTGCTTGTGCGCGTCGGCGTGTCGTCTGTCGTTGGCTTGTCTTCCTATTCGGCGCCTGCGCTCAAGAGCCTCTTAGCGGGGGCAAACGAGCAGAAGCGTAGGGTGCCTGCGCTACCCAGCGAAGGCGCCGTTGCCGCTTGGATTGCGCAAGCAGCACGGGGCGCCACCGTACAAGAAACGTCGCCTTAGGCCGCGGAGGGCTGTTCAGCCGCGGGTGGGGTCGCCCTGCCAATAGCGGCCAGCCCACATTCCGCCGTACATTTTGAAGTCTCCCGCAAGAGACCACAACGGGTAGACGAAGGTTGCGGGTCGGTTGTGTTCGACCAAAAAGTGGCCGGCCCATGCGCACGCATAAGCGAACACAACGCCGCCCAGAATCATCGGATTTGCGATGGCCATCGCGATGATGGTTCCAATGAGAATGGGCGCAGCCGAACGTTGTCCTTCCATTCCAAATCCGCCCAAGATTGCGCCGGCACACAATATAAGGGCAACACCCACGCGACCCGGGGTGTTGAGTGTCGATACGAGGAGCGACAACAGGAAGCCGCTGGTGCCGAGGAAATGGAGCCAGCGGTCACGTGCGACACGGTGTTCGGACAAGTAATACGGCCAGAACTCCTGAAAGGTAGGGATGCGGTCAGACTTGGCTTTGGCTTCGATTGGCTGGTCCACGGTATTCTCCACTGTCGGCGACTCGACATGGTGGGCTTGGCGTTTGGCAGCCAAGCACGGTGGGTTCATGTATCCCGCTGCGCATCCTCTGGGGAGCGGACTTGCCACAGCACGAGGTCGAGCTTTTTGAGGGGAGTAAGCGGTGCCTTGGGGTAGTGGCGGTCAAATCGGCGCAGGACATCTTGACCTTCTGCGGCTTGCAGCAGTTCCGTGAGGCGTTGTTGCAGCTTGGCGTAACAATGAATGGTTTCGGCGAGACGATGGGGTCTATGGGCTGCGGGCAAACGCAGGCCGACGTTGGCAAGAACGAATGCGTCCAAGACCGGCTGGTGTGGGTCGAGTGTTGCAACCAACTTCGAAGCAAATGAGGCCTCGACACGGCCAAGTTGCTCGAAGAGGGCCATCAAGACTCCGGAAAAGCCAGTAGGTGTGGACTTCTCGGCCTCCATGCGCTGGAAGTATACCTGTTGCCACGCTGTATTGCGGCGTACGCGGTAAAACCCATTGTAGAGGCGCTGGAAATCGCGGTCTTGGGAGACATCGGTCAATCGTACGCGCGCTTGAATCGCCAAGTACTTTTGCAGGCCGCGCGCAATGCGTGGCAATGCAGAGTCGATGGTCGAAGGGGTCAACGAAACCAATGGTTCCCTCAATAGGCTGTGGTGCGAAACACCGGTTGAAACAGCGATGCTGCCCGAGCGCACGCGGTCAAAGGGCAGGCGGCGCAGCGGGCGTCTTCTGTTTCGAGGCACGTCTGACGTCCCAATGCAAAAAAGTAGCCATCGACGGCTGCTACGGACCGTTCACTCTCCCGCACGAGGGAACCGATGGCATCGAAAGAAGCGGAGCGGATGGCGTCTTCTTCGGGGGCATCGACCCATTGGCGGGCGACGAGGCGTTCGTGCAAGTTTGGGTCGAGCACCTCGACGCAGCCCGTGCGCAACATCGCGCGCATGAGGTGATAGTCGACCACGGGAGGGATGTGGTCCTGGTCGCCAGGTTTGAGGAATCGCTCGGGTCGATTGGAGAGGATGATGGCCAATAGATTGGCCTTTTTGAGGTAGGGGTCCTCGGCATAGCCAGGGAGGGTCGAGAGGTGTGACAACAGACGCGCAACGGGCGTTTCGGATGCGTTACAATCGGCCAAAAGCTCGGCGTACCCGCCGGGCCAGCGCGCGCGCATCGCCCGTGCGTGGGCAACCTGAAGGCCCGCCGACAGCCCAGGGTTGGGCAATGGACAAGCGCCATCATCGGCGGTGCAGATTTGCACGAAGAGGTCTTCTTCGTTTGCCATTCGTTCGAGGGACAAGGCGGAAGGGTCGGTTGCCGCGGCGCGAGCGAAGGCGGCCCAGATAAAGTCCGAGCCCTTTCTGCGTACGCCATCCAACATTGCATACATGGGTTTCGTCCAACCTGTCTTGGCGTCTGCAAGCCAGAACCCAAACTGATGGAAGGTCGAAATACACAACATATCGAGGGCGAGGGGATGGCATTCGGGAAGATGCGGCGGTTGCGCGAAGTTGAAGGCGGACTGGCTGGCTTGGGTTCGAAGTGCATTTGCAATGCGGCGCACTTGTTCGGCGTTTACGCGCGCCCTTGGTCCCATGTGGGCGGCGACGGCAGCCAAGAGTGGCGCAGCGCCGGGACCACCGAGAACCTGCTGGGCTTGGGCTTGTGCGGTATCGACGCGGTGCGTGCCCAGGACATGTGCGGCCAAAAATCCGCCGCAAAAGGCGTCGCCAGCGCCCGTGGTGTCGACGACCCGTGCCGTGGGCGCCGGAATGACCTGCCGCTCCCGTCCTTGCCACAGCGCGACGCCAGCGGCGCCTTGGGTGACGCACACCGTTGTGCTGGCACCGTGGACGTTGTCGCCGATGCGCGCGAACTCCGCGGCATTGCAGAAAAAGAGGTCGACCGCGGTCACAAGTGCGCGAACGCCCTCGACATCGTCTTCTACCATGGCCGAAAAGGTGCCGGCGGAGATGGTTCCGGCGAATCCACGCGCGCGCAGGGCCGCGACCCATCGGCGCTGGGGTGCAGCCGTCGGGCCGATGGCTGCGATGTGAATGTGTTGGGCGGCCAACCACGGGGCGGGGAGGTCGTCCGGGGACAAGCGGGCTTCGAGGCCGTGGGAAAAGCGGGTGTATGTGGCGTGTTCATCGGCGTCGTAGTCGAGCACAAATGTCGGAAGCGCGCCGTCATCGGTGGAGAGGCCGCCACGGTGCAAGCCGCCGGGACCAAACACGCGTGCTACTTCATGGGGCAGCACAGGAGGAACGCGGGCCACGAGGCCGACCGAAGCGCCTGCGGCACATGCAGCCATGGCGGAAATGAATGCGGCCCCGCCGATGGTTTCCGTGGTGACGCCCATTCGGGTGACGCGGTCGAGGGAGGGCGTGCCAACAAACACAAGGGCGGGGACCATAGCGCGAATCCGGGGAGGCAGGGGCGCGTCAATGTAGCGCGCTGGCGCCGTGTCCGTGGTGGCCGTTGCGCGCGGTCGTGACAACCGGGTTGCGCAATCCCCGTCAATACGCTGCGTAGGAAAGCGCACGGTGCGCCACGCATACATCGAGAGGACGCTTCGTTGGCTCCGCATTCGTCCGTCCGCGCTCCATTTTTTTGGTTTCGCTCGGGACATTCGACCAGGCGGGGGGGCGACGCGCAGGCACAGGGAGCTCGCTCGGGAGCCGGTCCTTTCGTCGGGCGCCATCCAGGCGGTGGGGACAGGTGGACGGAGGTAGCTACATCCGGGGTCTGGTTGACCTGGGCTGTGGGGGGCGTCCTTGTGCTTTCCCTTCGGTAAAGTGGGGTTCCCACCTGTTTTGTGTGGGGACATGGTCCACGAACCAAGATTGGGGGTACAATGTCGGTAGATTTGGTAGGACGCTTTGTGATGATTCGGCAGGTGTCGACGGCGTCGCGCATCGCGGGTCTGACATCCTTGCGTGGGGGTGTGTTGGGAGACCCTGCGCTTTCCCATTGGGTTTCGCGCATCGACGGTCTGTTGGCGGAGGAACAGGTCTTGTTGGCCGACGAGCGGCACGAGCAAGACCTACAAGCGCGTTCCAAAGCGCGGGCGGCGGTTGCGGAAGCCGACGACGCCTTGGACCGGCTCTTGGCCGCATTGGCGGTGGGAATCGAAACTGCCCGAGATGTCGCGCAGTTGAGTGGGGAGGACAGCAGCGTGTGGTCCTCCGTGTATGCCCACCTGTTTCCCGATGGTGTCCACGCGCACATTCGGCGGCGTTGGACGGAACAAGGGCCCCTCAATGACGCAGTTCTCCGCCAGTTGGACCAACCGGAGGTCGCATCGCTGATGGATGCGGCGGGCTTGTCGTCGTTGGTAGCGGCATTGCGGGAGGCCCAGTCCGCGTTTGCTGCCGGTTTGGCGGAAGCGCCGGAGCGGAGCGCGGCCGGTGCGCTGCGGACCCGGCAGGCCGAGGCGCATCGGCGCTATTCCGCGTTGGTTGCGACGGTCGTAGGCACGCTTTGGGACGCGCCTGCGCAGCTTGCAAGCCTGTTGGCGGTTGTGGTGCAGGAGGATGACAATGCTTATGCCCTTGCGCGCGCGCGTCGTCGAAAGGCAGCCTCCGCGTAGCGCAGACGGCGGAGCGGGAGGGCGTGGACGCGCAGCCCTTCCGCGATGCGTCGGTTGTTGGGGCGTTGGGGGGCGGCCTCGGCACCGACACGCTGCAGCGTTTGTGGGTCGGGCTTCGCGGCAAATTGGGGCGGGCGCACCTGGGACTATCTGAACGGGTTCAGCAAATTTGCGATGGCGCTCGTCAGCAAATGTCCGCCAAAGTGCATTTTTGGGGTGGCGCTCCTGTACGAATCGAAGTATTGGCCCTGCGCAGGAGTAGCGCTCGTCAGGAAATGTCCGGCATACTGCATTTTTGCGACGTGCGAACTGGTTTTTTGATGGGTATAGGTGCATTTTGGGCACAGACGTACTGAACAAGACAGGGCACCCGGCGCGTTGGGTGGCGTCCGTGGATGTGCAGCGCAGCGCAACCCGAGGGTGCGGCGCAGCGTCGGCGGTCGCTCTGGCCGCTTGCTTCCGGGAATGGCAACGCTGGCGTCGCGCAGGAGCTGCGCTGCGTCATAGAGAACGGCGGGTGCGCCAACGCGGGGGGAAACAAGTGGGGCGAGGGGTCAGGCGGAGGGTGTGTCTGTGTATGTCTTCAGTATTGGGTAGACAGATTGGCCGCCGCGGTGGCAGGCTTGGGGCCTCGGCTGCGCGGGCACGGATCTCGGAGTGGCGATGGAATGGGCTGGCCCTCGATTTGGTCGTTTTTTTTCGGTGTCCGGCTTCTATGGGGGAGCCAATCGCGGGAAGGTCTCGAATCGTAGGTTGTGGGAGATGACGATGAGCGCACGCACATCGGTTTTGCAGGGGCAATCGGCCAGGAGGCGGTGCATCATGGGCGTAGTACAACAGTGGGTTTGGGCTTGGTGTTGGGCGGTGCTGGGCGTGTTGGTCCCCACGGCGGTGTTTGCCGCGCCCATCGATGTCCTTCGGAGCGGTCATCCGAATGCCATTCATGCCGACAACAAGGACCGGTTTTATTTGGACTATGGCGCTGATGTCGTTCGATATGGAACCAGTGTCGAGCGCACGTTTCGGTATTCGGCGCCAAAAGACATGAGCATTTCATCGATTGAGCACCATGTCAGTCCGCCGACGGGGACAATTGTTTCGCTGATGCACGCAAGTGAACGAAAATGCTTGGACAAAGAGTGTACCAAAGTGGTCATCAACCACCGATGGATACAGTTTGTCTGCAAAGAAGACGGTGCGTGCAAAGAGGACACACTCGCGCGGTGGCAGACCCGTTCGGGAAGTGGCAGCAACAACGAGTCTTGGAAGGCGATGGTGCGGGTAACCGACCAAGGTACCCGGCAGCTGCGGTTGACCCACACCGTTGTGCGGGATGGAAAGGGAAAGACCACGGTCGAGTACCGTTGTGGCGACCAGAATTGTGATGCCAACGGATTCCAGGAGCAATGGTATTCGGAGCTTCAAGTGACGCCGTTGGCGCGTATCGACCCCGAGACCCACGTGATTCTCGCTCCCAACGCGCGGCGAAGCGGCGGCGTCTTGGAAGCGCTGGCGGGCGTCGATGTGTCCGCCGTGTATGATGCGAAGGGTGGTCCCCACGTCTTTCGCCAAGCGAGTGCGGGTCGCAGCTTTGAGCACGAGCACTTGTCCGGTAGCGCCGTTGACCACACGACGGTGGACACCCGCGAGAGCGGTGCGTTTTCGTCGGCGTTGCGCCTTCCCGAAGGCATCCTTACGTTCCACGCCTTTTACCGAAATAGCTACTATAAAGGCGTAAAGGCGTCCTTCTTTCCCAATGGACAAGCCGAACACACTTGGCAGGTGGATGTGGACAGCGGGCGCGACACCAATCCCGGCTGGGACTTGGTGGCTGCGGCGACGCCCCAAGGCCGGGTGATGGCGGCTTGGCTCTCTGACCCCAAGCAGCGCAGCACCAATCTGCAACTGTATCAAAACCTGCAAGATGTACGTGGAGCTGCCCTTCCCGAGCCGGAAGGGTGGGAAAAAGATGCGAAGATGGGCGCGTTGTTGGCGGGCGCGGGCGTTGGTTGGATGCAGTGGGAGTTGGGGTCGTCCACGCCTTCGGCGAGTACGCTCGAAGGTGCCACGGCAGCCCGTGTGGACGCTGCGTATCGTGTGCGCGATGCCATCATGGCGGAGGCCTCCTTGGAGGCCCGCTGGGGCCGCTTTATGTTTGGCGGTAGTTATGCGCGGCAGGCTATCGAAGGGCTTGAGCGCGATTTGGGCTTGTCGAGCGCCATGGCCGACCGGCTCAATGTGGCGTTGGGTGTCGATCGGCTCATTCGCTACCATGACCTGCGCGTTCAGATTCGCCGTGCGCGATTGGTCGGGCAGTACGATATGGACATCGGAGGTGCGGTGGAACGAGGGGGCGTCGCTCCTTCGGGCAACCTTGATAGCCGCTACCAGCGCACCGACGTGCTGTTGCTCAACACGAAGCGGGTCCGCTACGGCATTCTTCGGCAAAGCGAAGACCTTGTGTTGCCATTTTATGCGTTTGCGGATGTTCCCGGCGATGTCGACGAGCACTTTCGAGGCAGCTTCGTCCGCGCGGCGACGGTTCGCGACACAGCGGTAACGGTCGGCTACTCGCGGCTCGACTACGCTGCCAAATACGAAAACAACATCAATAAGCCGTTCTTCGACTTTGACCTCGGCATCGGCGTATCGACTGCACTTCTCGACGGCTCGATTTCGGTGCCAGCGGCGGACGGAATCCCAGGGGAGTCGTTTTCCCAGACTTCGACGGTGTTCTTTCCTTACAACGTAGAGCTTGGCTTCTTGATGCAACGACGCTCGTATAAGTTGCATGGCGTCGGCGGTTATGTGCGCACGGGCTACCGGGGCGAGGGCAATTTGACAGGCATCGTCAGCCGTTCGACGGACCGCGAGGAAGCACCAGAGGAACATGACATGTCGCTCCGGTATTCGCGCAACGAGTTGCGTCATGGCCCGTTTTTTCAGATGGGGGTGGTGTTTTGACCGGCATTCGTTCTACTGGACCGTTCCAAGGGGGGAAGGCTGGCTTCGCTGTGTCGTTGGGGCAGAGTCTCTTCGGAGCTGTGCTTTGGCAATGCGGTGCTTCCCTTGTGCCGATTCGACGAAGGAGAGGGTGTGATGCTTTCTCCGGTTGAGATAAAGGCGATATGTGGACGGTTTGAATCTGACTATGCGTCTTATTACGAGCTGGGGGCGAACCTTCAGCAGTTTGTTGCGGACGCGCTTTTGCGTGCGGCCATAAAGCATATGGTGTCGTTTCGGGTGAAGAGCCCGGCATCCTTAGAGCCCCAACGAATATAGAGGAACGCATTTGTATGGGAAGCTGGATGGAGATGAACGTGTATGTGAAGTGTAGGTTTGTAGGTTCAGAGCGCAGCTGTGGAACGAGCTCGAGCACGATATTGTCTACAAGCAGCCGGGTGGTACGCCCGACGATGGGCAACGCGAACTTCTTGTTTCACTCCATCAAGAGCGATTGCTCGCGGAGAAGACGGTGTCGCGCTTGATGCAACGCACAGAGGCGCAGGCTTCGCGCAATCAACAGGAGGTTTTGGGGCCAGATGACCTTCGACGTTATCTGGAGGCACGAGAAGAGAGAACCCTCGAAGGAGACTTTCGGCGCTGTTTGCGCTCCTTCGAACACAGACAGAACGGTTGACGCCCCAATGCCTCGATTACTGGTTTTCATCTGCAATCCCGCTGGCGCAGGCTGAAGAGACGTGGCGGCGCATTGACGCGTTTGCCAGCTTCAGGGACTTGGGAACGATTTCTGTGCGTCTGTCATGCCGGTTGGACATTTGGGTTGTAGAACAATTGGTAGAAGGCGGAAATTCTGTTCCCCCGTTGTGGAAGTTTGTCCTTCGCGTGATGCAAGAGGCTGGGGTGCGCAAGGATTGAACTTCCAGACATCGTTGCAATCCTGCGGGAGCGGCGTCAAACGTACCGCTACCTTGATGTTTTCGCGAAAGATGTTCGAGAGCGTCATCCCGGAAGCGCGACGCGATTTCGCGGGGAAAGCGCCGACACCTTCTCGACGAAGGTGGGAGACGCTTCGCTCTTGGTGCGGATGGACCGCAACACGGGGGGTGGCTCGCTTCGAGATTGCGGATGACTCCGTCTTGGCGGCTGGTGCCGTGGGTGCGCTGGCCGGTGCGGCAATCGGTGCTGCTACGGGTGCCGGGGGGCGGTCGTCCGATGTGCCGACCAACGCGTTCTTCGGCGTTTTGATTGGCGGCTTGTTGGGAGCTGCTGCGGGGGCGGCCGCACGGCCCAATCGTGTCGTGACGTTGGTGTTTGACGATTCGTCGCGGTCGTGGCGCCTCTATACGGGGCCGTACGCGCAGTGGGCGAAAGAGGCGATGCGGAGAGAATCCATTTGACGAGGGGGAGGTGGGTTTGTTGGTTCCGCGTCGTGGGTCCAGGGCCTCGCCTCCCCACGGTGGGCTCCAGCCGGGGAGACGGAACGGCTCCCCGGCGCCGCGGAGACCGCAGGGCTCCGCGGCCCCCCGAAGACCGCAGGGCTTCGGGGGCTTTGCACCATCACCACGGCAAACGGAGAGATGTGTTTAGCGGCCTTGGGGAACCTTCTCGGACTTCACGCCCACCTCGAGTCGGAGCAGGCCAACGGGTGCGTCGGGGCCGGCACCGAATCCGAAGTTTGTGATGAAGATGCTATGCTTATCGAAACCCGCTTGACCGAAGGCTGCCGTGGCCGGAAACACCAAGCCATCGGAGGAATCGGCGAGCACCGTCGTGGTTCCGGTGTCTCGCTCGACATACAGCACGGTGGAGTTGAAGTTGGAGATGACGATGACGTTGCCGTTGCGATCGAGCGTGAGACCATCGGCGCCGCGGTATTCTTCGCCCGATACGAGCACCTGAATGTCGCCGGAAACGCCGCCGTTGTCGTCAATCTCGACGACTGCCGGAACTTGGGAGTTTGCGACAAGAATGCTGCTGGTATCGTCGTCATAGACGATGCCATTGGCGCCAATCGGGAAGGGGACGGGCGATTGGGAAACGTCGCCAAACAGGAGTGCATCCTGTACAAACAAGCTACGGGTGGTGCTTCCCGCGGGTACGCGCCACACCGCGCCTGCAATGCTTTCGGTGATGAAGAGGTTTCCATCGGCGTCAAAGGTGAGGTCGTTGGGGAACTCGTTTGCACCAAACGCCACGACGCGTGTGGTTTCGCCGGTGGCGGACACCGACCACACGCCGCATGTTTCGGCATCGAAGCTGCCATTGACGACATAGAGGTCATCGCCGTTGAAGGCCATTCCGAGGAGGAAGCCGCCGCCAACGGGCAAGGTTGCGAACGTGCTGCCTTCGCCGGTGTGCCGGTCGATGCGGCGCAATTCGCCAGTGGGTGCAATGGATACGAATACGTCGCCGGCGGGGCTCACGGCGACGCCTTCGGGAAGCTCGCCCGCTGCGGCATTGTAGGATTCGACAACGGTGATGTCCGCGGCAAACGAAGACAAACCCATGAAAAACAACGGAAGCATACTGACTCCATGTCAGGGGGGGTGGTGCTCAAGCCGGCCATTGGGCGCGGTGCGAAGTTTTCTATGGTGGAGGAGGTCCGTGAGGCGAGGGGGGTGTCGAAAATGAGGGGTGGGACGATGCGCGGCCATCGAATGTGCGGTGCAAGATCGGTTCTGCGTCTGGCGCGTGGTGGTCTTTGTTATGTTTTGCCTTTGTGCGCCATTTTTTCGGAGTTGATTTGGGTTGTGCTAGGAGAAGGCATGCGCGCTTTGTTGGTTGCCATTTCAGTTGTGTTCGGATGTGCGGGTAGCGGTGCATCGCAAGCGAAGTTGGATTCGCCGGTGCGCCCGGAATCGCGCGATTCGGTGGCAAGCGGAACGACATGGACACCTGTGGGCGATTCGGGTGAGCGCGCGGAGGAACAAGATGTCTTGGAGGTGACGTCGTTTGGTATTGCGTGCGAGTCTCCGTCGTCATCGCTGTCTTATCAAGACATCGCGGTAGATTGGGGGCTCGTCGATACTTCGGATGGCAACCCACGTCGGAAGGAAGCGGGCCCGGTCGCGGCAATGGACTTGGATGGCGACGGTCTGGATGAATTGCTCGTGGGGCATCGTGGCTTGGGTCTTGTGTTGCATCGAAACCAAGGGGCGTCGTTTGCACAAAGCACGGTCTTGCCAGTGTCGGACCTCACGGGAATTGCACTTGGAGATGTCGACGGAGACGGCGACCTTGATGTTTGGACCGGAGGGTATGCGGCGCAAATGTGGTTGCTGCGGAATGATGGGCCTGCGGGAGACGGTTGGCAGTTTACCGACGTTTCGGCGGAGAGCGGCTTGAATGCCGTGCCGGTATTGCCCCAAAAGACCGATGCAGCCTTTTCCGACGTGGACGGCGATGGTGCGCTGGATATTCTCGTGACCCGAGCCGCCGGCCCAGGCGCATCCGAGGAGGCCGTTCTCAACCAACTTTGGCTCGGTCAGGGGGATGGCACATTTGTGTTGGCTTCGTCCTCGTTGCCCGAAGGTTCCCGCGGCGGCGTGAGTTGGTCGCCTGTGTGGTCGGACCTTGATGGTGATGGCGATGTAGACGTATTCGTGGCCAACGCGGACCAAGCGACGGCTGGACCATCGGTCCTGTTGGAAAACCAATCCGATGGGGGGAGCGTGCGTTGGGTGGACCATTCGGACACATGTTTTTGCACGGAGAATGGCAATCCAATGGGCGTTTCGGCTGCCGATTATGACCACGATGGCGACTTCGACTTGTTCTTGACAAATACGGCGTCAGACCAGCTCTTGCGAAATGAAGGAGGGTTGGTCTTTGTGGATGAGAGTCGCGTTCATGGTGCGATGGCGCTTCCTTCATCACGCCACATGACCTTTGGCTCGGTATGGGTGGACGTCGACAATGATGGTTGGCAGGACCTTTTTGTGTCGTCGGGGCCATTGTCGGAGGGGCCGGATACGGTCCTCGATGTGCAGGCAGACCGTTTGCTGCACAACGATGGTGGCGTAGCGTGGCGCGACATCGCGGCGAGCGCGGGGGTGGCGAGCACGGGGATTGGCCGCGGAGTCACCCGCGCGTTGTTGGTGGATGACGGCTACCCTGCGCTGGTGGTCGTCAATCTCGATGGGCCGTCGAAGGTGTGGCGAGCTGCTTGTATGGCCGACCGGAGCTTGGTGGTCGCGTTGCGCCAAGCATCGGGAAACACGCGGGGAATCGGCGCGCAGGTGTCTCTAACGATGGCGGACGGCACGGTGCAGGTGCAGGAAGTGAGCACCAAGGCAGGCTGGGGCGGTGCGATGGAGCCGCGTGCGTGGTTTGGCCTGGGGGGCCAAGCGCCCCGTACGCTATCGGTGCGTTGGCCGGATGGCGTACGGGAAGAGTGGCCCTTGCCGGAGTCCGCGCACGGCCGCGTATTGCTCGTACGTTGAGCGGGCGCGCCAAGTGTGGGGTCCCCCACGGAGGGTTCCGGCCGGGGAGACGGAACGGCTCCCCGGCGCCGCGGAAACCGCAGGGTTCCGCGGCCTCCCGAAGACCGCAGGGCTTCGGGAGCTTTCAAACATTACACCGAGGGCGATTTTGCGTCCGGTTCAATACTGACGCTTCGCGCAGACGTTGAACCGCCGCGAATTTGCTTCCGGTTCCCGTCTTCGCTTCGCTCAGACGTTGAACCGGAAGTGCATCACATCGCCGTCTTGCACGACGTACTCTTTGCCTTCGACGCGGAGCTTGCCGGCGCCTTTGAGGGCGGCTTCGCTGCCGAGCGCGACGAGGTCGGGGATGGTGTAGACCTCTGCGCGGATGAAGCCGCGCTCGAAGTCGGAGTGGATGACGCCTGCGGCCTGCGGTGCTTTCCAGCCCTTTCGGATGGTCCACGCGCGGATTTCTTTCGGACCTGCGGTGAAGTAGGTCTGCAGGCCGAGGAGGTCGTAGGTGGCCCGTGCGAGGCGTGCGAGGCCCGCTTCGGTGAGGCCGAGGTCTGCGAGGAAGTCGGCGCGGTCTTCGGGGTCGAGCTCCGAGAGCTCTTCTTCAACCTTTGCGCAGATGGTGACGATGTGCGAGCCGGTTGCGCGCGCGTGTTCGGCGACAATGGCGGTATATTCGTTGCCTTCAAGCCCGCTTTCGTTGACGTTGCACACGAAGAGCACGGGCTTGGACGTGATGAGCTGCGCTTCTTTGACGCTGGCTGCTTCTTCGGCGTTCCATTCGCCCGCGCGTACGGGCTTGCCCTCGCCGAGCATCGACATCATGCGCTCGGCGACATCCAGGTGCAGCTTGGCCGCTTTGTCGCCGGACTTCGCTTGCTTTCGGTACCGCTCGGCGCGACGTTCGACGCTGTCGAGGTCGGCGAGGATTAGCTCGGTGTCGATGGTGTCGATGTCGCGGAGCGGATTTACCCCGCCGTCGACATGGTGCACATCGTCGTCGTCGAAGCAGCGCACGACATGAAGTACGGCGTCAACTTGGCGGATGTGTCCGAGGAACTGGTTGCCGAGCCCTTCGCCCTTGCTCGCGCCGCGCACGAGGCCGGCGATGTCGAGGATTTCGACAGCCGCGGGGATGACCTGCTTGCTCGCGATGATGGTGAGCAGTTGCTGCAATCGCGGATCCGGTACCGCGACTACGCCGGTGTTGGGCTCGATGGTGCAAAACGGGTAGTTCGCGGACTCCGCGCCGGCGGCGGTCAGCGCGTTGAACAGGGTACTTTTTCCGACGTTGGGGAGGCCCACGATGCCGGCTTGGACAGCCATGTCATACTCCAGGAAGATGAGGGGGGCGGGCTATCCGCTTGTGTCGGGGTTGGGCAACTGGCGGACAGCGACAGTCTCGGGGCATAAGGGGAGAAGGTGCGGTGGCAGTACCGCAGTTGGAGGTAGAATGCGTGGTTTGTGCTTGGGTGTATTGCTCATGGTCTCCGCTTGTGGTGGCAAGGATGACACGGCCTGCGACGACGGAAGCGCTGTGTTGGTCGCGCTTTCGGACTCTGCGACCGGCAATCCTGTGATGGGAACAGTGACGTGGACCGATGGCACGGGCGCTTCGGACACCATCGACTGTGCGGGGCAGTGTGAGTTCACCCCGGCGCCGGGAACCGTGACGGTGAGCGCATCGCCGTCGGATTCCACGCTCGGCGACGAGCAAACGGAAACGGTGATTTTCTCCCATAGCAACGATTGTGAGAATCCCGCGTATGCGCATGTTGCGTTCGAGTGGTGAGCTGCGCCTGTTCTCGGCGCACCGTCACCCGTTTCGCGCGGCGCGCGGTGTGAAATAGAAACGGTAGGGCCGGCGTAGCGCGTCCGTTTGGTGGAGGTGCGCGGTGTGGCTGGCGTTGTCGTTGCTGTTTCTACTTCCGCTGCTGTTGTTTCCCTGGACGGCAATTCGGGACACTACAGCGGTGTTTGGCTCCACTTCGGGTGTGGGGCTCGCATTTGGGCTGCTCGCGGTTTTCATTTGCCTGCCGCTGGGCTCTGTGTGGGCGCTGCTATTGAGTATTGCGGCGATTGGCTTTGCTCGTCGGGAACGGCGACGTCTGTGCGCAAACGAACGACCGGCGGAGATTCCGCTGCGCTGAAATGTTGTTTTCGCGCGGGAATTCGCTATTGTTTAGGTTTCAATCAACGCCGTAACGGCGGGCGTTTCGGTATCAAAGTAGGGCGCCGGGTCGTTGCCTGCAAGTGCCAATACGGTCGCTCCGAGGTGCTTCGCTTGTAGTACTGTGCCGCTTGGCGAATATTCTCCCGTGGCAGGGTCGATGGGGAGGCCAAAGAGGTTTTCATCGTAGCCACCGACCACTTGACCGCCTTTGACGCCGGAGCCAATGAGCATCGCACTCGTCCAGGTCCAATGGTCTTTGCCTCCGGTGTTGTTGATTTGGGGGTGCCGCGACATCTCGCTCAATACGACCACACAAGTGTCGTCCAAAAGAGTTCCGCCGGAGGGGCCAGGTCGGCTCGTAAGCTCCTGCATCAAATGCAGTAAACCATTGAATAGGTCTTGGTAATGGTCTGCTTGACCTTCAATGCCTCCGTGGGTATCCCATGTCATATTGTTATAGCCGTTGTGTTTGACCAATGCGCATCGCGAAATATTGTTTTGGAGCACTTCGCACGCAAGCGTCAACTGCTCGTCGAAGGTGGTCGCCGCGCCGATAGATGTGGCGGCGAAGGCCTCGGTAAGCGCCGGGATTTCGGCGCGATTGTCGGCAAGGCGCTGGTAGAAATCTCGACTGCCTGTGGAGCTCGCTGCGCGTGTGAGCAGTTGGTCCCGCTCGGCGAGATACGCGGCCACGGCATCGCGGCTGCCCGCGGTCAACGGGCGGAGGGGGCTGTCGCGCCGCTGTAACATGGACAAATCGAGCAATGCGCCCAGTTGGCCGGTGCGCCCGACGCGTGCCACGAGGTCCGGGTAAGATGCGGCGAATCCGGGTCCGGACACAATGAGGTGGGGCAGGGCGGTTTCGGAGCCCACGCCGGTAGAGGCGATGAGTGTGGGCCAATCGTCGCCGTAGGCTGCCGCAGAACCCGTAAAGACGAGGCGGCGGCAGTTGAGGTGTGCAACGGAGCGTACTTCAAATCCGTGCAGTAGGCCGACATGGTCGGACCAGCGCTCGAAAAAGGTACGAAATGCGGGGCGTTCTGGACCATCGACAATCGAGAAGTTGCCGACCTCGATGGGTTCGGAGCCATCGGTGGGGGAGTCGACGACGGGGTTGTCGAAAAACGGGTGCAGGCCCCAGGAGAGGTCCCAGCCACCATTTGCAAAGACGAACAAAAAGCGCCGTTGGCGGGCATCTGCGCGTGCGAGCCCGGGGATGCCGATGCCGAGCAAGCCTGCGGCGGAGGCGAGAAGTTGGCGGCGGTCGAGGCGCAGGGACATGGTGCCTCAATACGTCACGAAGGAGGGGTCGAGGAACAAGGCAGAAAGTACACCGGCCCACGCTTCTTCGGGCGTGCTGCCAGCGTACCAAACGGCGGTAAGGCCATTCTGCGCATCTTCGGGGAGGGGTGTGGCCATCAACCACTGCCAAGCGAAGGAGAGGGCAGGCGCGAATGCGGGGTCGTCGGGCGTCGTCGTGAGGCGAACGCCGGGCAATAGCGGACAAGTGCCGGCTTCGAGCGCTGGCAGTGCGTTTTGGGCGGCTGCTTCGGCGGCGGCGCGCCACGCAAGCACCAGGTTGGCGTCGGCCTGCTGCTTGGCTGCGGTCACCTCTTCGCCATCGACGCCGCCCAGCGCTACGCGCAGGCCGGTAACGTCACTGTCAAGCTGTTCCTCGCCGGCGTGGGTCCAGGTAAATCCGACGGTTTCATCCAGGATGGCGGCGAGCTGGTCAGGAGAGAGCAAGTGGGGAAGTGCGTCGGGTAGCGGGTTTGCGCCGAGGTCGCCAACATACTCTTCGGTGCGGCTGAGGTTGAGCAACAAGGGCTGGATGCGTCGGCCGCTGCCCTCGAAGGCGTGACTGAGCTTTGCGATTTGGGTAAAGTCTTCGCTCTCGACAGGGCGGCGCCACATCGACTTGGCGAATGTCTCGACGGCGCACAACGGAAATCGCGGGTCGCGGGCGATGATGGGACCCAGCTCGGCGAGATTCGCGACAGGTTGCCCGAACCATTGGGGCTGGACGTCGAGGTACTCGGGGCCGAGTGGCTCGCGCTCAGGGTGGTAGCGCGACAACTCCAGTGGGTCGTAGAGGTCGTAGGCCCAAAAGCCAAAAAATGTAGCGGCCAGAGGGTCAAGGGTGTCGTGGCAGACCTTGCATCCTTCGTTGGTTCGGATGGCCGTTTCCGTACCCTCAACATCGGTGAGGCTCGGGCTCACAAACTCGACAAATAGGTCCAGATAGTCGTCGCATACCAGTAGGCGGGCGACGGCGGCCGCGCGCGTGCGGTTGTAGTTGAACGCAGTTGTGTTGTAGCGCCACCAGAGTCCGTTGGAGGACAACACCCCGGCGGCGGGTCGGTGGTCCGACCACGTTGCGGTGGACCAGTCCGTTCCGCTGGGGTCGTCGAGGGTAAGGGGCCAAAGATCGGCGAGGAGTGGGGTTGCTTGGGTCGTTGCGCTCGTAACGACGGCGTCCCAGGATTGGTCGGTGGCGATGATGTGCGCCATTTGCCGGAGTGGCTCTTCGGCCATTTGCCGTGCCAAGGTGTAGCGCAAGGTCTCGTCCCAACCGTAATCCGATGGCCCGACGGGCATTCCTTCGATGCGCAGGTGCCAGGTTTCGTCGAGGACGTGCACCATTCGGTTGGGCAGCTGGGGGTCGTCGAGCAGCAGCTTCAGCTCGTCGTCGAGGGTCGTGGGGTCTGCCTCGATACGTGCAATCGCCGCGGGGGACGGCAGGTGGCCCGTCCAGTCGAGCGCCGCGCGACGGAAGAAGCGAGTGGGGGAGCTGAGCGCGGGACGCTCCTCCAAGCCGTAGAGGGGGCCGCCAGAATCCTCGGAGGACGGACCAGGAATGGGCTTCAGCGAAGCGTATTCGTCGGCTCCGCAGCCAAACACGAGCGCGCAAACCCACCATCGCGCAGTGGTGGTCATGGCGTTTCCGGAAAGTCGTTTTTGGAGTCTAAGGTAGCGAGTGCAGCCGCGAGGTCGATGCACATTTCGCCCAGGGACGTTTCGGAGTCCATTTCTACGACTTCGCCGCAGGGGTCGCATTCTTGACCGGATGTCCACCGGTACCAGCGACCGACATCGTCGCGGACGCGAATCGCGGCGGTAGGGATGCCATCGCAAACGGTATTGTCCCAGTCGATGGCTTCGATATAAAGCCAGTTGTCACCGACTGCGACCGGTCCTTCGATGTGCAAAGTGTGGTGGCTTCCGTGTCGCTCGCCCGCCATGTGCCAGCCCACTTGGGTTCCATTGTGGATCCACGCAGGGATGTCACCGGACCAGAGGAACGTGCCCATCATGGCTTGTGTCCAGGCGTGGGATTCGGATTCTGTTTCCTGAATGTGGGTGAATCCGCCGCCAGCGGAAAAGGTGCGTCCATCGGGCCCGGTAATGGTGAAACTTGCTTGGTCGATTCCGACGTAATGGACCGTTTGACCGTCTTTTTCGCGGATGTCATCGCTGTATGGGGCAAAGCCGAAGTAGGTCCAGCCGGTGGATGCGGTGCACGAGCTGGTGGGTGTCGTGAAGGCCAAGTCGATGCCGGGGCACGATTCCATGTCCTCGCCGAGGTCGCCGCGGGAGACGAGGTCGACGAAAAGAGCAATGAGTTCGCGGCCATTGGGAGGGGCGTCGACGAGGATAGTTTGGACAGCAGCCGAAATGGCGTCGATGGATGCAAGCGGCGGGGGTTCCGCAACTTCGCTCTCGCCTTCTCCCTCGCCGGTGTCGGCCGTGTCGCTCTGCAGCACTTGTGTATTCGGAAACAACGATGCGGTAGGAAGTGGTGCTCCTTCCCCGGGTGCGCACGCAAGGGGCTGCCCGAGAAACAGTGCCATTCCCCAAAGGGAATGGCCGCAGGAGGGACGGCAGGTACCGTTCACGGCACGCACTCCATGAGCGAGACTAGTGGAGTTTGCCACAAGAGGAGCAAGTGTGGCGATAGCAGATTACTCCTCGCCGCCGCGAAGCGGGGGGGGAATGGTCCTTGTCGCCGGAATTTCCTCTGGCTCCAATGGCGGCGCGGAAAAGGTGCGGGAAGGTAGGGCGAGGTGGTCGATGGCACCAATCGCTTGGCGCAATCGTGCATAGTCGTCGGACAGCCAGAAAGCGGTCAGTGCCGCGACGCGGACGGCAAAGCCTGGAAGCACGGCCTGGTCAGTGGGTGTGCGCCGACGCAAGGCCTCGGTCAGACCTACCCTTTCGGCGATTCCGAGCTCCGGGCGCAAGCGGGCTTGGGCCAAAAACATTGCGCGAATGGCGGCGCCGAGGTCGCCGCAAAGTACGAGGCCAACGCGGTCAGCTGTGATCTGCATCACCCGATGTGCCGCGACCAACCGACGGTCGTCGGGGCCAATGTCTGCGCCAATGGCAGGTGCGCTCTCCGATGTGGTGGTCAGGCGGCGCACGCGACTGGCCGCGGAACCCGCGAAATCAAAGGCTCCCGCGCCGACGTCGCCGAGTTTGCCGAGGTCGTTGGTGACAGCCTTTGCGAGCGTAGCCGTTTCGCTCACGCCGTAAATCGTGCGCAGCCATCGCTCTGGAATGATTGTGCGCACGGCGCGGTAGGTGCGGTCGTTGCCGATGAGGTCGACCGGAAGGTAGCGCAAGAAGGGAAGAATACTTGCGGTGGCGGTGAGGGCGGTGGTGCCTTTGTCCCAGACGCCGGCCCATACTTCGTCCGAGGTAATGCGGGAGTGGCCAAACCGAACATGGGCGACCTCTGCGCCGATGAGAAAGCGCAGCTCAGCGGGTTGTAGGGCGAGGTCGGAGTCTGGGTTGAGGTGGTCTCCACCGATGAGCAAGAAAGGCTCGGGCCGTTCGTGGGAGCGCAACCCCGTGCGGTGCTCTCCTTGGGACACAAACGTGGGGATGGCCGGCGTGCCGAGCATGACACATGCATCTGCGACGGCAGCCACCGCTGCTTCCGACAAGCGTGTGGTGAGCCGCTCGCAATAGCGTCGAAGCACGCCAACGTCGGGCGGCTCTACCTTTGCAAGTGCGGCTTGTACCCGCGCGAGTGCGCCTCCGCTTCGCGCGACGGGATGTTGCAGAAGCTCGACGAGGTCGGCAGGGAGGGGCCGGGAGGGGCGCGCATCGAATACGGGTGGCGTGCCAAGCCCGCCGGGTGCCAACAACGCACGGGCGCGTCGGGCGCGCTCGCGAAGGTTTCCGGGTGGGGTCGCGGCAATCAGCGCGTCGAGGCGATGGGCGACCAATGGTTGGTGGCGGGCCAGCAGCGCGACGGTGGCGAGGTCAGCGGTGTCTTGTTCGCCCCGCGCGCGGACCAACAATTCTAGAACGCGAATGTGTGCAGCTTGTCCTCCTTCGCCCGACGTGAGGTCAGATTGCTCGGGGGGCAGGACCAAGGCGAGGTCTTCGTCGGGGAGGGACGATAGGCGTGCTTCGAGCCGGCGCGCGGCCTCTTCGGGTTGCCCTGCATAGAGGAGGTGCTCTGCAAGCGCAATGTCGAGTGCTGCGCGCTCGAACGCATCATCCTCTTGGGCGGTCAGCCGATCGCGAAGCGCGCGGTGGTACGGCAGGCCCCAGGCGGCCGTTTCGGGGCCATCACCCGCGACGATTATCGCATCGAGAATGGCGACAGCGAGGGTGGTATCGGGCGACCAGCCGACGAGCCAATCCACGAGGCGTTGGCTGTCGGGGTCTGTGGTTTTGAGTGCATCGACGACTTCTTTTGCGACGCCCAGCAGGGCGTCTTCCTTCACGCCATGGAGGGTGGCATGAAGGAGAACGTCGATGGCGTCGGTGGAGTCCGTGTTGGTGGTGAGGAGCCGTTGTGCTTCGTCTGCGGCGCCTTTGCTTCCCCCTCTCGCAACGAGTCGTGCGGCTTCGCGAAGACGCGCCGCGCCTTGAAGGCCAGGTAGGCGCGCGATGGCCAAGAAACGTGCGCCGTTGCTCAGTGTGGTGCTCCAGCGAATGTTGCCCGCGCAAACTTCATTTCGTCCGGTTTGTTCCACCACTTCCAAGGACGAGAGCGGAAGCTCGGTTCGTGCGACATCACCCACGCGCGATACCGCGACCAACTCCGCGCGCTGTTCGGAAATCAGCAAGCGCCAACTCGGCGCGGCGCCTTGGTGAAGTGGGGTTTCTAAGTTGGCGGGCGTGCTGGTGTGAAGCCATGCCAACAGTGTGTCTTCAGGAGAAAGCTGTGCCCGTAGCCACACAGCCTCAAGCGCAACGATTTCTTCAATCCACGGCCCTTTCGGGAGGGCGGCGTCCTCGAACACAGGAAATGCGGCGTCGCGGAGGAGGCGTCCCATTGCGAGTGCGGTGCGGGCAGCTGCGCCTTTCCCATAGGGTATAGTGAACTGCAGGAGGCCGACGGTGAGACGGTCGCCCAAGAGCCGCTCTTCGTAGCCGACGGGGTGCGCCGCAAGAACGTCGATGAGTTTGCCTTGTTCTTCAATTGCGGAGGCAATCCAAACACCCATTCGGGTCTGGCATAGCCACGCGGGCGCGGTGCGGCCGTCGGGCAGGGTGAGGTCGCCCCGCAACGGAATGCAGCGGTGGACGGTGCCGTGTCCTGCTTGTTGCAGAAAGCGGCAAACATCGACAGCTTCGTTGGCGATTTCACCCATTGCGGGCTCCATTTGGGCAGTGTGCTTTAGGGGGTAGACAAGGGAGGCGGCGCGGCTTGTAATACCGCTTCCGAGGCGGCCGCTTGTCCTCCCATACGCAGGAGCTTGGCGACCCTTCGAAGGAGGTCGGTGTCGGTGGGGCGCTGCGCGGCGGCGCGGCGTACGGTTTCTATATCCCCGCGTCGGGCACGGTCGGCGAGTGCCACCACGAAACCAGGGCCCTCGGTGAGGGCGGTAAGCTGTGCCGCGACGCGCGCGGCTTCGTCCCATCGACCGGCGCCTGCGAGGGCAATGGCGTAATGGTGACCAATGAGGCCCGTCGCATTGCAGCCTCGCTCTTCGATGGCCCACTTCCCCACAGAGATGGCTTCTGGGGACCGGTTGGCCTGAAGGGACGCCATCACTATCATATCGCATACGTCGCGATAGGGTGGTTCGCCTTCGAGGGCCATTCGAAACAAAGGGATAGCGCGGTCGTAGTCTTTGTCACGATGGACATACCACGCAAGCCCACCCGCGGTAAACGCGGAAGGCGCGACAGCGTGTGCATGCTCCCAGACCGTGCGACTGTCTTTCCAGTGGGGCAAGCGTGCTTGGATGGCCAAGAACGCAGGCAAGGCGAAGGCAACCAATGCGCTGCGTGGCCACTGTTGGGGCAAGGCGGCTGCAAGTGTCAGGCCGAGACCCGCAATCGAAAAGTAGAGGTAGCGCTCGCCAAGCAAGCCTTTGTCCAATGTGGCGGCGAGCGACGGAAGCCATGTGACGATAGCCCAAATCACGCCTGTCCACGCCAAGCGCGTTTGGGTGCCGCGCAGCAAGGCCCATAGCACCAAAGCGCCTGCAATGAGCGCTCCGAGGAGGACATCGTTTAGCGGCGGCAGGTAATGCAGGTGCCGCGCGGGGGTAAGCGGCCAGGGCCAGACCAGAAGGCTGCTATAGAGGCCCATGACGTTCCCCGCGTGTGTTCCGAGCAGAGCGAACGCATCCCAGGTGGGTGTAATCGCGGAGTCTGCTTCGGCCAAACGGCGCAATGGGATATAGATGCCGATACTGCCGAGCAAAGCGGCATAGCGAATCCAGCCTGCTCTCACCGGCCCTTGGCGTGCAAACGCCGCCGCGAGGGAAGGAGCACGGGCGACATCAAGCGATAGCAGCATGAGCGGAGCGAGGACAGCGCTCTCTTTGGACAACAAGCCACAAAGTGCCAAGAGTGCTGCTGCTCCGATAGGCAACGGAGACCGTTGGTGCATGGGCAAGAGACACAACAATGCGCCCAGAACGAATACGGCCGCCATGGCGTCGTTTCGCGCCGCTACCAACGCGAGAACTTCGACTTGCACGGGATGGATTGCAAACAGCATTGCGCCGGCGATGGCGTTCCATGCGGGTACCAAGCGAAGCAAAAAGACGAACAAGAGGCTGACCGCGCCCATATGCCACAACAGGCTGTGGACGTGTGCGCCCATGCTCGACAAGCCATACAGGGCGCGGTCTACTGCAAGGCTGACCAGCATCAATGGCCGATAGTAGCCGGATTTCAGCCACGACAGGCGGGTGGTGCTCCAGAGGTCGCGGGTGAAAAAGTCGGGAATGTTGGCCAAGGAGGACGTGACTTGATTGTCCTTGACCAGCGCTTCATCGTCCCACGACAGCTCCACTCCGCCCAGGCGCACGAAGGTGAGGAGTGTCAGTACCATCAGGGCCAGCCATGCGCGGCCGGCCCACCGGTTGTCGACGAGCGAATGGGATTCGGGGTTCGTGGTCATCCTCTCCCCCGTAGCCAGTCGTTCAGGAATCCACCAGAACTTTTCACGGTCCTTGTTGAGGGATGGACAAAAAGTGACCGATCCCAAAATAAGTCCTGCCTCAGGACGCTGCGTGATCTACCAGTGCCGAAACCCCGCCCGCCCGGAACGCTGCCCTCGCGCGGTCGGCGGGGTTTTGGCCTGCCTGCACCCGCTCCCAAGCCGGCCGAAGATAGACCTCTTCCCCAGCGCCACGTTGTTTGAGCGCGGCTTCCATGTGTTCTAATGCGCGCGGAATGAGGTCCGGTAGAGGTGCGGGGGCGGCGAGCCCGTCGCGTACGACCGCGTGGTGCCAGCGCTTCATTTTTTGCCACGCGTCGGGGCCAAGCTCCGCGTCGAGCCACTGCCCGATGCTGCGTGCGCCGGAAGCCATCGCAATGCCCATCGCGGCGGCGGTCATGGACTCCGAGAGTGGTTGCTGGCAGGCTGCGCGGACTTCGATGGTGCCATGGGCGCTTCGCGGCCGCGCCGAATTCCAGATATAATGCTCGTGCATCAAGAAGTCTTCGAATACCGCGTCCATCGCGGTGGGCCCAGCATCTTGTGGCAATGGCAGGCTTTCGAGAAAGTCGTCAAACGAGCCGCTTGCCTTGCTATAGACGCCATTGCGGGTTCGGACCAACCAAAGCTGGCGCGCGTACCGGGCCACGAGGTCTGCCCATGTGCCATCGGGCCACGTCGGCAGGCCATGTCTGCCAAACTCACTGTGGATTTCCCCCATGCGGGCCTCCCGGCCGCTCGCAACACCGAGGTCCGCGGCGCCGCCGATTGAGGAGTTTGCGCAAATTGCGACCAACACGGGCGTGAGAAGGTGGCACACCCGTGATGCTTCCAAAGCATCGGCGCGGTCGACGGCGAGGTGGACTTGGTCACTTGCCGTAACGGTAAACCAGAGCCACGGGGGGCCAAGCGCATCGTGGATGACGTCATAGCGCTGTTTGGGTGTCATGATGGGAGCGCAAGGTGCGGTCCGCGGCTGAATTCCATAGCCGAGCAATCGCTGTCCCGATGCTTCGACCGCGCGTTGGAGTCGGTCCCGTGCGCGCATGTGGACATCGTAGGTCTCATGGAGGTTTCCGTGTGGGCCAACGACGATTTCCACCGTTCCGCGACCGACCTCCGCAACATACAGGGCATCGTCCCCCCGTAGTTCTACCAGCAAGCCGCTCGCCTCGCGTTTTTCCTGCAGCTTGGGGCCGTTTTCAGCAAGGTACGGCCACAAGTGGAGGATGTCCCCCGAGGTGCCATCGGACCAAACAATCGGAAACTCCGACTCGCGTCCAACGGTTCCAGGGCGTTTATGGTGTTCGGGAAATGCTGCACGCATGCGGCTGGCGATGGCGTTGTGCCATGCGGCCGCGCGAGGGGTTGTCGCGTCCGGTGGGCGGGTCATGCGAAGTCTCCAAGGCGAAGCAGGTCGGGGAGCAGGTGGGCGTAGTCGTTGCAAACAAGGTCTGCGGTGTGCGATTCGCCGTGTCGGTCGATGGCGCCGGTGTATAGGACCGCGCGACCACCGACACGCTGAATTCCGTCGATGTCGGTTTCTTGGCGGTCACCAAAGTGGACCATCGTTGACGCTTCGATTCCGAGCGCCTCGGCGACCCGGACGAAGCCGGCGGCTGCGGGCTTGCTCGCGCCAACTTCGTCGGAGAATGCAAAAACCGAGAAGTACTTGTAAAGGTCGTGCTGGCGGAGAATGTCGCGAAGGCCATCAGCCGGCGTGTTGATGGTGTCGGACACAATCGCGAGGGGCACCTTGCCGTACACCGCGTCCAAGAATGCGTGAATGTTGGGTACAGGGGCTGGAGGAATCTCGACCTCCAAGTGCGCCAGCTCGTGTGCGAGCGCAGCAACCTCAGCCGGGGCAACAATTCCAAGCGCGTCGAGCCCTACCTGGAGCCATTCCACGACGGGCGGCGTGTGGTGCTCGACCTTCCACCAGTAGCGAAACTGCTGCACGCCGCGTTCATAGGCAGCAGTGACCTCGGCATCGGTACGATAGGGTTGGTGCTTGGCGACGAGTGCGGAGAAGCCCGCGCGTCGGGTGGCATCTTTGGACAAGAGGCCGCGCGCCGCGCGGATCGGCTCGTCGGAGTCGTCGACCACGAGGGTGTCCCAGAGGTCGAAGGTCAGCGCGTGGATGGGGCGAGGTAGCGTAGCCATGGGGCCTCCTGTAGCGGACGGAGGTATCCCGGGCGGGTGATTTCAACGAACAAAACAGGATAGACTGGCCGCCGTAACGCGGACCCGGAGTCTCGTTTGTCCCCTCGTTTTCGTGCCATTTTGTTTGACAAGGACGGCACTCTTCTCGACTTTCAACGAACCTGGGTACCGGTCAGTCGGGCCTGCGCCCGGCGGGTCACAGAAGACCAAGACCTCCAGCGCGCGTTGCTTCTCGCAGCGGGCCACGACCCAATCTCCGACACATTTCGGCCGGGGTCGCCGATGGTGGCGGGAACGGCCATGGATGTGGCGGCGGCTTGGCTGCCATTTCTCTCTCACTGGTCACACGACGCGCTCGGTCAGCTCATTGACGACACCTTTGCCGCTGAGGCGGAAGCCTGCGCGGTGCCGGTGCAAGGTATCGAAGTTACGTTGGGACATTTGGCCACGCTTGGGTATCGTATGGGGGTCGCGACGAGCGACAACACCCGTGCTGCGCACCTTTGCTTGGCAAAGTTGGGGGTGGCAGATAAGTTTGACTTTGTTTGTGGGTACGATGCGGGCCATGGTGCAAAACCGGGGCCGGGTATGGTGCACGGTTTTTGTGCGGCCATCAGCGTGAACGCTTCTTCCGTAGTTGTCGTAGGCGACAGCGTACACGATCTAGAAATGGCCCGGCGGGCAGGCGCCGGCGCCCGCGTGGGTGTGTGTACGGGACCGGCGACGAGGGCGGACTTGGCCCCTCACGCAGATGTTGTGTTGGAATCTGCGGTGGATCTATTGGATTGGTTGGGGCACCGTAGCTTTGTTTAGTGAGTGAACAATGTCCCGGTGAACGAAAAAGCTCAGAATGACATAGTAAACAATGTAAGAGAGGCTCGCCAACGCGGCTGTCGGCGCCCATTCGGCTTCGAGGTTGAGACCAAACGCAAGACAGGTCGCAAACCAAACCAATCCAAAGCTAACGGTTACGGCCTTCAGCCTGCGGGTTCGGGATGGGTAAACGTAATGTATGGGGACAAAGACCAATATGCTCAACACAACAAGAACAGTACCTGTGATCTCCGGTGCTGGCCGCAGAACAAGTAGGTAGAGCAATACAAGGTTCCAGTAGGACGGAAATCCAACGAAGCTCTCATCCGTCTTGGCTCTTGCTTGGCAGAATTGGTAGCCGCTGGCGAGGACGGGCGCCACGGCTGCCCAGCGCCATGCACCTGGCAAGAGATCAAATGCGACGAAAGCGGCGGCTGGTAGAAATACGTAGGTAAGGAAGTCTGCAATATTGTCAAGGAGCGCACCATCAAAGGGCACGACCTCTTTTACGCGCAAACGCCGGGCCAAGGTGCCGTCGGAACCGTCGATAAAGACGGCCGCGAGGTTGGTGGCCAGAAACAATCGCACGTCGTTCATGGCCAAGGCGTCGAGCGCAACGAGGCCCAGCGCGAGACCGAGGGACGTGTAGAGGTGTACGCCCCAAGCTGCCACGACATGCAGGCGAGAAGGGCGCAAGTGTGGAGTTTCGTGTGCCATAGCAGTTTGGTTCCGATGTGCGATTCGGTGCAGACCAGCGGGACCCAGCAATCCGCGGACGTTCAATCGTAGCTGGTTTTCTGGCGGTGGGAAAATACCTCCGCGTCGGTTTTTTGATTCATGCCGACTTTTCCGTGGCTGAGTCCGTTGCGGGGGGACCGGACCACGGAGCCACCCAAGGAAGCATCAACATTCCCGGAATCGCGATGACAAAACACAACAAAAAGAACGACGTATAGCCGAGTGTCTCAATCAAGACGCCCGTGGTCGCGCCTGCGAATGTGCGGGGAACGCCCGTGAGGCCCGTGAGGAGTGCGAGTTGGAACGCGGTATAGCGGGGGTCCGTGTTTCGGGCGATAAATGCAACGAATGCGGCCGTGCCGAGCCCAACGCCGAGATACTCGAAACTCACAACCGCAAACAGGGCTCCGGGGTGCGGGCCCACTTCGCTCAACCATGCAAATCCAAGGATGCTCGCGATCTGCACGAGGCCAAACAACCACAATGCGCGGTTGATTCCCAGCCACACCATGACAACGCCGCCGATGGTGCCGCCTGCAATGCTGGACCACAAACTCGCTGCCTTGACCACCGTGCCAACTTCCGTCATCGAAAAGCCAAGGTCGAGGTAGAATGGGGTCGCCAGTGCAGTCGCCATTGTGTCGCCCAACTTATAGAGCAACATAAATCCAAGGACCCCCAGCGCAGAGACGACGCCACGCGACCGGAAAAATGCCAGCATGGGCTCGACGACGATGTCCCAGAGGCGGCGGGCCGGGGGGGCTTGCACCGTCGGTTCGGGCATGAACCAGCTCGTGGCCATTCCGATGCCCATAAAGACCGACACGATGAGCAACGAGCTGCTCCAGGACATGTGGTCTGCGACAATCAAGCCCAAGGAGCCGGGGACCAGTGAGGAGAGGCGATATGCGTTGACCGCAAGGCTGTTGCCGAGGCCCAACTCGGCATCCGAGAGGAGTTCGCGGCGGTATGCGTCGAGGGCGATATCTTGGGTTGCGCTGAATATTGCAACGAGCCCGCACAATACCGTAATGGCTTCGATGTTCTCTTCGACGGAAAGGGCAGAAAATGCTGCGAGCGAGAGCCACAGGGCGACCTGGGTCGCGAGCGCCCAGCTCCTCCGTCGCCCCATTCCAAAGAGCGTGTGACGGTCGAGGAACGGTGCCCACAAGAACTTGATAGTATAGGGCAGACTGACCAAACTTAGCGCACCGATAGTTGTTAGGTCAAGGCCTTCGGTACGAAGCCATGCGGGTATAAGCTGGTAAATGAAATACAACGGAAGACCGCTCGAAAAGCCGCCGCCCATGCAAATGAGCATCTTCCAACTGAAAATGGCACGCCACGTTGGCGTCGCGGAATTTGGGGTTGGCGAATGCGTCAATTTACCATCCGAGTTGGTCGCAGAGAATATCGCGAGATGCGCCGTCTTGAGAACGAACCCACCAATGACCGGAGCTCGCTTGTGCTTCCCGGGTCGTGTATTGGTAGTCCCAATAGACAATGCGCACTGCGAGGGGTTTGCTTGGTAGCGGCTCGACGAACAATGACTGCACCGCTTGGGGGTCCCAACATACACGCCGAAGGAGCGACGCGACATAAGGTGGGGTTGATTGCTTCCAACTTAGTCCATGAAACCACAAGCGAAAGTCAACGCGCGGCTGATGTGGTGCGACAAACGGTGGGGGGCGTTCTGTCGGGCCTGGCTTATAATGCATGTTGAGGGCGGTCCATGTGTTTCCGTCGGTGGACACTTGCACTTCGGGTTCGATGCGCCGGGTCGTGATGGCAGCAAAGAGGTGGTAGCTGTTGGATACGCGCCACTTGCGAACGTTGGACCAACGTTGTGGGTCGGGCTGGAAGGACGTAAAGGTAACCGCTGCGGCATATAGCGAAGCGGAAAGCCAAGCGGCGGCAATAATAAGTGGCAGGCCTGTGCTTCGGAAATAGGCGAATGTAGGCTGTGGACGCCAAGAATAGGAAGGGGAGTCAGCTTGTGTCGAACGCCGGAAAACCGAATCAAGAGAACGCCACCCGCGTATCGCAATAGACTCAGGCAGCAATGCAGCACATAATGCAAAGGTAAGGGGCAAGAAAAAGCCGTAATTTGCAGTCGCGCCGTCGACCACCAGAAATGTCAGGAAGGCGCAGGCGGCAACGGTCTTGGGGACGCGTCCGCCGAAAACACCCCATGCCAGTACCAACTCAAATGTGAGGGCCCACCACGACTCCAGAGTGTGCCAGCTATCGGGGAGCTGATGGAACCACCATCCCAGACGTGTTGGAATGGGAGCGGTCTGGTAGTAGTGTTGCATTGCGGTGCCCGCGAGCCAATCGCCGGTGCTGGATTGTAGCTTCGCGAGTCCGGATTCGAAGAACACCTTGAACAAGAGCACACGCAGCATCCAGTGGCCAACCGGCGACTCCTGTTTGGGGTTGAGGAACAAGGCGATGAAGCTGGCCTCAATCAACAAGTTGTCCCATTGAAACGCCAAGAACGTCTGCGCAACAGTACAATAGCCCAAATACAACATTGCGCTGATAGCAAACATTACACGAGGATACAATCCAGCGGCAGCAAAGATGCTTACGGCTAAACCGACGACACAGCCCGCAACAATTGATGTGTCAGAGTCGTCAAAAAACAGGTGCGAGGGGACATCTTGCCAGCGCAGGAACGGGTTGCTCCCGCGCGCTTGCAGAAAGATCGTTTGCGCGGGTGTAAGGCCCTGCCAGCCAATGAGCACCTTGACCTGCACAAGCAAGGAGGCCCACGCGAGGATCGACACCAACGCGAGCAGCAGGTGGTACGTCCGTGCGACGCCTGGACCCGGAGGAGAGGGGTCATGGACGATTGCGCGCAAGAAGGAGGGAATGGAGGCCAATGGTGGGTCCGCGGGTGTTAGGGGAGACAGCAGTAGCCTGAACCGGCGCCAAACGTTCAGTCAAGCGAACGTAGCAATGATTCGCGACAACAGTGTGGGAATGGGTGGTCGTGTGGGGGCGCCTCCGATAGGAAGTTGTCATGGCTTACATTCTCAAAGCGCTCGCGGGTCTTTTCTTGGCTTTGGTTCTCGCAATCGGAGCCTTGGTCGCATTTGCCTTTGGAACGGAGCATCGGCCTGCGCCGATGGAGGCGGTCTCGGTCGAAGGTAGCGCCGACCAACCGCGTATTCGTTCCGGGGTACCCTTCAAGTTGGTGTCTTGGAATTTGCAGTATGGCGCGAGTCGAAAGCACCGATTCTTTTACGATGGCGGTGAGGCCGTTCATGTGCCTGCTGCAGACGTCGAAGAGACGGTCGCCGCCATCGCACAGGTTCTCTCCGACGAAGCTCCCGCGGTTGCGCTCCTGCAAGAAATCGACCGCGATTCCGCGCGCACTGGCCGAAAGGACCAGCTTCCGCGGTTCGTGTCTGCCATGGGCGCGCGGCAATGGGCGTCTACGCCGTACCACCTCTCGCCGTTTGTTCCAAAGCCCTTCGACAACCCACTGGGCCGTGTGCATTTGGCGCTCGGCATTTTGTCTAGCGGTCCGCTCGCCCAGGCCACGCGGCATCAGCTTGCACTGATGGATGAACCTCGCTTGTTTCAGGCATTCAACCTAAAACGAGCGTTGTTGACCGCGGAAATCCCTGTCGAGGGCTACGAACAGCCCCTGGCCGTCGCGGTTACGCATCTCTCCGCATTTTCGTATGGGGATGGTACGCTCGAAAAGCAAGTCGACGCGTTGGCGCAGTGGATGCGTTCCCGCCCGGAAGGCCAACCTTGGATTTTGGCGGGCGATATGAACCTGCTGCCCCCAAACGACGACCCCAAGAGGTTGTCGGTGGAAAGCGAGCTGTACGCCGATTCGTCGAATCCGATAGAAAAGCTGATTCCTGCGTTTCAAGAGCTGTTTGGTGAAAACCAGCTTGCACCAGAGGTTCGCACCTATTTGCCCTTTGGATACTCGGAGCCCGACCGAAAGATTGACTACGTGTTTGTGGGGGGACCCGTCCACATCGTTTCTGCGCGTGTGATGCGGGAACACAGCGCGATTTCGGACCATCTGCCGGTCCTCGCGGAGCTTGTGGTCGGGCAGGCGCCGGAGCCACCTGCGCCTGCTGTCCCCGAGGCTGCCGAAGGCGCGCCGAGTACGGTTACGGAATAACGGCGCGACCTTCGAGTGCGGTCGCCAAGAATCCAACGTAGCGTGCCTGTGCGTCTGGGTCGGTAAAGATGACAAAGTGGTCACCGCCGCGTGTTTGCGCGAGGCCTGCGGTATAGTTGCAGCCGTCCCAAGCGGGTTGGTTTCCTTCAGCGGGCGTTGCAACGGAGGTTGTGGATGGGAGCGCGAGTGCGCCCGAGACTTGGACGGCATCGTCCAAAAGCGCGAGGTGCGCGGCACCTGCGAGTGCTTCGATGGCTTCGGGTGGTGTGTAGGTGTCTTGCGTTCCTTCAAACATCAATACGGGGCGCGGAGTTGCCGGCCATGGGGGACGCTCGGCAAACCAATAGCGGGCATAAGTGAGGGGGTCTGTTGTTTCTCCAACCAATTGGAGGAGGCCCACAACCGGGTGAAATGGGTTGAAGGGCTCGGCGGGGTCAAGGCCCACAACCGCGTCTAAGGCTCCTTGAATGTCGAAGTCGCCGGCGTCGCGGCCGACGGCGCTCAATGACAGGCCGCCCCCCGCGCCCGAAAGCACCGCTGCGCGTACATCCGGATGAAAGTACGGAAGGGCAATACTTCCGATGACGCCTCCGTGCGAATGGCCCAGATATGCGACGCGTTTGGGGTCAAAGCGAAGGGTTTGGCCGATTTCGGTGGTTGCCTCTTGGGGGGTCCGCACGAACATATCCGTGAGCCAAATCGCTTCGGTCGCTGCTTGGCGAAGGTTGGTGCGTCCAGCAGTGGGGTTGAGAATGTTGAAGGATAGGAGCGCTTCGCCGCCGCCCACCGACCGGTCGCCATGGAAGGGCAAGCTGATGCTCGCCGTTGCGATCCCCGCGCGTGCCAGGGGACCGGCGATGTCGTTGGCAGTACCGTTGGCGAAGGTCCACCATCCTGATCCCGTTCCGTGTATGACGACCACCACCGGCCAGCCGGCTTCGGGGGGAGGCCCGTGGGGAACCGCGAGGGCGAGCACGAGCTCTTCCATCCACGCCAGCAGCGGCCAACCTTCGTCTGAAAACAAGAACGTGCCTCCCGTTGTCGAATACGGCGGGGGGCCGTGCTGCCACCACGGAACACGAATCTTTCCTGCGTAGGCAATATAGTCACTGGTTAGATTCCATTGGACGAGGCCATCTGGAATGGTGGGAGTGGTCATGCCACGGCGCATACGGTCGACAATCGCAGCGATGTCTTGAGTTGCGTTTTGGGTTGTGAATATGCTTGCGTACCCAATATTTGCAGGGTCGATTCGCTCCTCGAACAACCACTCGTGGAGGGGCTCGTAGAGTGGATGGTCGGGGCTGCCAGGTTCCCAAGCCTGTTCGAAGTCTGGCGGAGGAGACACGAGGTCGGTTGTCAGGACCCAAGCATAGCGGGTGCCGGGGCGCAAGGGCCGCCCCCAGACCGGCGCGACAGACAGCAGATTTTCAGGGCGCCATCGGTGCGCTGCCTCGTTGAACTCCCATACAAGCGGAACTCGCTCCCCACGTTCCGGACTTTGGCTGTCAATGTCAACCAAGAACATCGGTGAGTCGGACAAAATGGACGCGTGTGGTCCAGGGAGTCGCGTGGTGTCGATGGGGGCGTCGACGCGCAAGGTGAGGGGGCTGCTGATGCCAAAGCCATCGAGCACCGTTGCTTCTTCGAGATATTCGTCGAGGAGCAGGATCTCGCCTTCATGGGGAAATCCGGTGAGGTCGACCCGGCCGTCGACTCTTCGCCGGTCGTCGGGAAAGGGTCGGTCATAAAAGCCGGGCCCACTGGTGATGGGTGTCGGCAATACAAGCGGGCTCGCACAAGAAACCAGAAACCAACATGTCCCGGACAGCAGCCAATGTCGGTTCATGGTGCGCACCTCGATGTACGGCCGCGGAAAAAAAACGGCACCCGAAGGTGCCGCTCGCCTGCGCTCACGCAGAAGAATTGTCATGGACGCGGGACAAGGGCAAGACATTCACCCCTGCGAAGCGATTTGGCAGGCCCTCCCGCGCGGAATCGCCTGGATTAGCGCTTCCGCTTGCCACCCTTGCCACCAAGGCCCGGTGCGCCACCTGCTTCTGCTGGTGCCGCATCGCCGGCGGGCGCGGGCGCAGCCTCTGCGGGCTTCTCCGCGGGCTTGTCGGCGGGCTTCTCCGCGGGGGCGGCCTTCTTGTGGCTGTCGGCCTTTGCGGGTGCGTCCGCAGGCTTCTCCTGCACGGCTTCCGTCTTGGTCTTTTCGGAGGCGGGGCCTTCCTTGGCCGGGCTGCCCATGACCAACTGCATAATGACGCCAATCACGGCCAAACCACCACCCACACCAGCGGCAATCTTGCCATTCTTCTGGTACTTCAGGGTGGTGGCGAGCGTTTCGTCGCGGCTGGAGCTGCTCAGGATGAGGCTGGTCCAGTCATGCTTTTGGATGACGCCATCCTTCCACTTGCCGTTGACGTAGAACGAAGCCTGGGGCTCGAGTGCTGTCTCGACGACGGAAATCTTGGCGTTGTCCGGGACCAGCTTGCCGTTGTAGCGACCACCGGGATGGACTTCGAAGTTCGTGGCGCCAAACTGAATGCCGCCACCGCTAAATGCCGCTTTGAGCCCCTTGCCCTTTGTTTCGCTGAACTTGTGCATGGGGGTGAAGTCGCCGGAGGTGCCGGGGTTGACCGTAACGGGGCCCGAGCCGTCGTCGATTTGGAAGTTGATGCTCTTTTCTTCCTTCATCATCTCGACGGACACTTCGTTGTCGCCAGCCTTCCACTTCGCGGTGACGGTGAGTGTATACATGAGACAGGGTTTGGCGTCGACAGGGGAGGTCAACAGCTCTGCCGGCGCAATAAACTTGCCTTCGGTGGAGATAGAGCCCTTATCTCCTGCGATACTATCGCCCTTTGCGGCGACATCGCCTGTCTTATGAAATGGGGTCTGCGCAATGCGGCCGCCCTTCATCTTGCTGAAAATAAAGCCAAGAACTCCGAGGAGAAGTACGAGGCCACCAATTGCGATGAGCACGACTGCCATTTTGGACTCCCAATAGTTGGGTGGACACAGGGCCGAAACGGGTACCATTTCGTCCGAAGGCGGGACCAAGCTTCCGCAGACGGCGCGAATGGCATTTGAAATAGCCCGCCAAGGGGCCAATTTGCGGCTGGCTTGTAACCGGGTAGCGCTGGTCGTGACGAAATTGCGGCGTTTCTTATGGTGTTTTTGCAACTTTGCTGGATCTCTGTTCATGCCTCCCCGGGGACCGGCCGGTGGGCTACGGGGTCGGGTGTGAGAGGGAGTACCGTGTGCCGCAGTCCGACTTTGACCAAGCTGCCCTGCATTCCTACCTTTTGGAGATATTAGACAAGGGGGATGTGCGGGGTTTTGTGGCAGAAACCCAGGAAACAGAACCCGAAGGTCTTGATCTGCGGGGGCGAAACCTTATGGGGATTGACCTCAGTGGTGCGTCCCTTGTCGCCGCAACCTTTCGTGGTGCGCTGACCAAGGGCGCACGTTTTTTTGGCACGCGGCTCGAAGACGCGGACATGCGCGGTCTTCAGTTGGTCGGGGCAGACATGGTGGGTGCGCTCTTGGCCGGTGCCGAGCTGGATGGGGCGGACCTCACCGATGCCAAGCTCCAGTCGGCGGAGCTTGAATGCTGCTCATTGTCGGATGCCCGTATGCGTCGCGCTGACCTGCGTGGCGCGATGATTGTTGGCGCAGACTTGTCGGGTGCCGACTTGTCGAATGCTGACTTGCGCGGCTCACGTTGGGGGGGATTTTTGGAGCGCAGCGTTTGGGTGGAAACGACGGGTCTTCGCACCATTTTCCGCGAGGCCGATTTTCGGGAAGTTCATCTCATCGGTGCTCTGGATGGAGCAGACCTTCGGGGCGCCGACTTCCGAAAGGCTGTATTCGAGCGAATTCGGTTCCGTGCTGCGCGTTTGCGTGGGTCGCGATTTGAGGGTGTTCGAATCGACCAATTGGACCTTACTGACGCGGACATCACCGAGGCAGAGATTGTTGCGGCTGGAGGTCGAACCACGCCACGATGAAGGAAGCAATCCGTTCATGTTCCGACAAGGAAAATGAGGGCACCCCTTCGTCGTCGTTGTTTGTGAGACCATCGGTGGCAACAGCAACTACGTTGAGGTGTTTCTTGTCGAGGGGGTCTGTTTGGCGGGCGCCCGTGCGTCTGACTTCGAGCTTCGGATGGCGGTCCCATTTGTAGCCTTCGACCAAGATGATGTCGCAGGGGTCCATGCGCTGCACCATTTCGTCGAGCGTTGGCTCCGGCTCACCCCGTAGTTCATGCATGACCGCCCATCGAAGGGGAGAAGAAATCGCGACTTGGCATGCCCCCGCCTCGCGATGCACAAAACTGTCGCGGCCCGGATGGTCAACGTCGAACTGAACATGGGCATGTTTTACGGTGGATACCCGCAGGCCCCGCGCTGTCAACGCGCGAACCAAGCCTGCCGTCATCGTTGTTTTCCCGGAATTCTTCCATCCAACGATGCCAAAGATAGGTTGCGCAGCCATTGGGTCTTATTCCTCATCGTCTGGGCCGAGATGGGTTCCGGTGCCCGCACGTTGTGCGTTTCGCAGGGCTACGTAGCGCCGAATCGGGGCCTCGTCTGGTACGGGCGTGTGCGCCAGCGCATACTGAATCGTCTCGTCGAGCGCCGAGAACCAGCCAGGGCGTGTTGGAAACAGGTGGTCGACGTGAATTTCGTCCGTGACACCTGTTTTGTGCAGTGCGCGCATCGTTTCGGGTCGCATCCCAACCAGCATGAGTTGACGACCTTCGCTTGCGAGCTTGTGCGCGACGTTGGCCAAAACGTGTGCTGTCGTGAGATCGAGGCCTTGTGTTCGTTTGAGGCGCACAATCAACGTTTTCACGGAGGGGTCGCGCACATATGCCGCGAGCGCGTCCCGAAGTTCCCCTGCAGCCCCAAAAAAAAGCGGCCCCTCGACGTGGACAATTCGGATGGGCTGTCCCAAATTTCCCGTTTGTGGACTGACTTCTCGCAGTCTTCCATCGGCATCTGCCGCAAGCTCTCGGACCACCAATAGACGGGCGCGGCGCAAAAACGAAACGATGCTGACCAGCACGCCCACATAAATCGCTTCGTCCAGGCGGAGGGTCCACGTGCCGATGAGCGTCCCCAAAAACGCGAGGGCATCCGAGCGACTTGCGCTTAGGGTTTGTGCGATGCGCGCGATGTCAAGAAGGTCCCAAGCAACGATGAGCAAGAGCCCCGCGAGGGCAGCGACAGGGATGTGGTCCACCAAGGGACCGGCGGTCCATACGAGCAGACCGGCGAGAAGTCCTGCAAATACGCCGGATGCACGCGTGGCAGCGCCTGCGGTGTGGTTCAGCGCCGACCGACTCAACGACCCCGAAACGGGGTATCCGCCGGTCACTGCGGCCGCGAGGTTGGACAGGCCTTGCCCGACAAACTCGCGGGAGAGGTTTAGGGGATCTCCGGTACGGTCGGCCAGCGACCGCGCCACGGCGCTGCTCTCGACCAGCGACAGCACGGTGGCCGCTATCGCGACCGCGAAAAGCTCGGGCGAAAACACGGTAGGGAACGTCAAAGGCGGAAGGCGCGCGGGTACGGGTGTGAGGTCGCCGATGACCGACACGTAGGGGTCGAGCCCCACCAATGCACCCACAAGTGTCGGAACGGCGAGGCCAATGAGGGCAGAAGGTGCTGTGGGACGGATGGTGCGCACTGCCACAACGAGTGCCATCGTGCCAAGGCCGACCCCCAGTGACACGAGGTTGGTATCGCCGATGCCCAACAACCACGTCCAAAGGGTGGCGGGCAGCGGGCCCTTGCCGATGGGCGTTTCCGTCAGATTCCCAAGCTGCCCGACGCCAATCAGGACCCCCGCTCCGGTGATGTATCCGAGCACAACAGGCGCCGAGATATAATCAACCACGGCTCCCAATCGCAACAGCCCGGCGCTGACCTGCAAAACGCCCACAACGCCCGCAAGTGCGATGCCAACCTCAAAGGGTGGCACGCCCATCTGCACCGCAAGCGTCGCAACGCCCCCGCCGACCAACAAGCTGAGAGAGTTGGTGGGTCCAGATACGACGAATCGGGAGCTCCGAAACAGACTGCCAAGGATGGCGGGCAGCATCGCCGCGTAAAGTCCCATGGCAGGTGGCAGGCCGGCCACAATCGCATACGCAATGCCCTGTGGAATCGCCATGAAGGTGACCGCGAGGGCAGCCATCGCATCCTTTCCGAGCGCCTCGGGGGACGGCTTCGGAAGGTGCGGCGTTGGCAAACGAAAACCCATTGGGGGTTGGCATGCATTTGTCGTGCCAATGGGCCGAAAGCAACGCCTTGAATACAGCATCCCCGCGCGCGTTTGCGGTCTGGGAGGGGTTGCCTTTGGCGCTTTGGAAACGGCATGCCCCGTGTTTGGCGTGCATTGCTTGGTTCAGTATGTTTCGCGCGTTGGTTCGCGGTGTTTCGTTGAAATGAATGACCATTCATTTCGGCGAATGGCGGTCGCTGCGGGTGGGTGACCTGCCGGCGAGAGGCGCCTGCACCGGGAGTTGCCGTCCCGTTATCGTGGTCTTGATGGCCGCAAAAACGGTGTGGTAGCGTCTGTTTTCGTCGTGGCCGGCCACGCTTGTCGAATCGCGGCGGGGAGCATCGCGGCGGTCGCATTGGCGGGCAGGTACGGCGCGGCGTGGCTGTGCAGCCAGACCGCCAAGCTGGCGGCATCGACGGGTGGTAGCTTCTGGGCGAGCAGCGCGCCCAGCAAACCAGCGAGCACGTCGCCCGAACCGGCCATTGCGAGGCGGTCGTCGGCGATGGGATTGACCCGTGTGGGCTGGTTTCCACCGATGAGCGTATGCGGGCCTTTGAGAACCACGGTGCCAAAAGCCGATAGGCTGTGCATCGCGCCAAAGCGGTCAGCCTCGACCTTTTCCCTGCGCAGGCCGAGGAGGGCTGCAGCTTCCGCGACATGGGGTGTCAATACCCGAATCGCTTGGGCAGGTGCAGGCGGGCGTCCCTCCGCCAAGACAGTGAGTGCATCGGCGTCTGCAACGACGGGAACCGGGCACTCGGACCAGTAGTGGCGCACTTCGTCTGCGCGGTCGATGCCAAGACCGGGACCAATGACCAGAACATCGTGGCGGCGGGGATGAAACGCTGCGGGTTCGGCCAGAATCACCGAAGGGTCGAGTCCATGGAGCGAAGGCCAGTCGGCGCGAGGAACAAGAAGCGTGACGAGACCGGCACCTCCGGCAAATGCACCCAGCGCTGCTAGCACCGCTGCGCCGCCTCCCGCGCGAATGGCGACGTGTCCGCGGTCCCATTTGGCTGCGGCTTGTGTGCGGCGTGGGAGCCAGCCTTCGATATCGGCGGCCGTCAGGAGCCAAGCATCGGCGGGTGGGTACTTTGGCGCCGTTCGTTGGGCCAAGCCAAAGCCGATGTCTACACATTCTATTTCGCCCGCCAAAGATGCACCTGGTTCGCACAAGAGGCCGGGTTTCCATGCGCCGAAGGTGATGGTGAGGTGCGCATGAACCGTGTTTTCGATGCCACCCAAGGCCGCGCCCGTGTCGGCGCAGATGCCGGTGGGGAGGTCCATTGCGACCACTGGCACGCCGGAACGTCCGCGAATGTCGGCGACGGCCTCCGCCATTGCACCTTGGGGGCCTTGCCTCTGGCCCGTGCCGAGCAGCGCGTCGACGATGACGCCCGCCCCATCGAGGGCGGTGTGCCGTGCTTGGGGCAATAGGCCCATCCGCTCGACCAATTCGCGATTGGCCCGCGCATCCGGTGTGGTAGGGGCCCGGGGGGCCCAGATGCGAACGTCGTGGCCCCAAAGCGACAACCATCGGGCGACGACATAGCCGTCACCACCGTTGTTTCCAGCGCCACACAGCACGGCTACGGAGGCGGTTGACCAGCGCGTGTGTATGGCTTCTGCGGCGGCCCGACCGGCGAGCTCCATAAGGACCCTGCCCGGCACTCCGACGGTTTCGATGACGTGTTGGTCGAGGGCGCGGGCCGTGCGTGCAGTGCAGACAGGCAACACGTGTCACCCCAAGAGGCTGCGAAACTGTTGGGCGATAGCGGAGGCAAAGGGCGTCGGGCCGCCTTCTGGAGTGTCGGGGCCTTCGACGAGAATGCGCAGAAGTGGCTCCGTGCCTGAATAGCGCACGACAACGCGGTTGCCTGCGTTTTCGGCGGCCCGAATGCTCGTGAGGGCGTCGAGGGCCACGCGGGGGCCGGAAAAGCGCACCGATGTTGATGCGACCGGCCATCGGGACCAATCTTTGCGGGTAAGCGGCAGAACAGGACGCCCGGTATCGCCCCGAATGGCGGCCAACACGCGCAAAGCGGTATAAACGCCATCTCCGGTGGGCAAGCCGTCGGCAAAAAGTACGTGGCCCGAAGGTTCGGCGCCGACGGGCGCTTGGTGCTCTTGCATTGCCAACGCGACGTTCGCGTCGCCCACCGGGGCACGCACGAGGCGTCCTCCGAGGGCTGCACCCAAGCCACCGTTGCTCATCACGGTGCCGACAACGGGTGCGGTGCTGCTATTGCAAGTAAACCACAGAATGTCGTCGCCGTCAAGTTCGCCACCAATGGGGTCAACCAATACGATTCTGTCAGCGTCACCGTCTAATCCGATATACAAATGTGCGCCGATTTTTGCCACTTCATCTGGGGTTGGGGGATGAACCGCGCCGACGGCGTCATTGATGTTGTGACCGTTGGGTGTGCTGGCGCGAAGGAGCACGGTGGCGCCGCGCGCGGAAAACGCGGCAGGCGCGGCCTCATAGGCGGCACCATGGGCTGCATCTACCCACAGCACAAGTCCACGGAGGTCGACCGTGGGAAGCGCGGCGAACCATGCTTGCAATGGCGTTGAATGCGGAGAAGTGCTGCCACCCGCCACGGCAGTGGACCGCGAGAAGGCGCGCTCGAGTTGTTGGATGTCTTCGGGGCTCGGCTTTCCGCCACCGCGGACCAGCACCTTCAAGCCATTGTCGGCTGCGGGGTTGTGGCTCGCGGTGACCATGATGCCTGCATCGGCCTTGTCGGCTGCAACCGCACAAGACACCGCCGCAGTTGGAACGACCCCCAGCAGCACCGCGTTTCCGCCTGCCGCCGCAACACCGCGCGCAGCCGCATGCGCCAAGTCGGCGCTCGACCAGCGCGTGTCCCAGCCAATATAGACCGTTGCCGGCGCGCCTTGGTTTGCCCATGCGCCAACGCCGTTTCCGATTTGGAAGGCGCCCGCATCGTTGATAGGAAACGTTCCCGCAGGGCCGCGCACGCCATCGGTCCCAAAGCAAATCGAGGTCGAGGATGAAGTCGACGGAGTGGACATCGGTGGTGCCTTTAGGGGGTCGGTAGGGGTTCGGTGGGCCGCACGGAAAAGCGGTCGGGGCTCATTTCTATGACACGGATGGTGTCTGGAGAGCCGTAATGGATGACCGAAACGGACTGGTCGGGGTCATTTCGCATCCACCGGACCTCCCGCGCGGTGCGGTTTTCGGCGTCGGGGATGTTGACGAGAATGCTGATACGCTCGTCCTTGAGGGCGGCAACTTCTTGGGCGGGTCCGGTCAAGGTGACGAAGCGAACGGTGGTGGGCTCGCTCACCCAGTTGGGGGTACGGGTAATGACGGGGACGTCGGAGAAGGTCCGGTCGTCCATCAAGGCCTCTACCGCGACGCGTACCGAGACGGGCGTGGCGTCGGTCGGCGTCAGTGTGCGCGTGGGCGGCTTGATGGCGACCTGCGAAGTGACGGGTGCGCGCGTGCCGCTGATGTTGACGATGTCGGTGGACACTTCAGTCAAGTCTTTGAGAATGCTTTCAGGGCCTTCAATTTCGACGGATTCGGGTTCCACGGTGATGGCTTCTGTGGACCAACCTTCGGCGGGCTCCCCAATTACGGCCGGCCGTACCCGCACGGTCCGCCGGATTTTCGCATCGAGCTGCACTTCGGTCATCGGCGGAGTGGTCTGTGTAACCTTGAGGTTGTCGGGAAGGCCGTGAACGGTGCGGTCGGTGAAGTCAATCGGCACGGTGCCCCGCTCTGCTTCAGACAGGTCAACGCGCATTGTGAGCGTGCGCTGGTCGATGGAGCGCACGCGACCTTGGGGACCACTCACGGTAATGCTGACGTAGCGGGGCACTTCGTCGACCCGAACCAGGTCTTCCGGCCAATCGTAGCGAACCTTGACCCGCGTGCGGCGTTCGACGACCTGTTCGGATTGCAAGAGCGCCCAAATCACCACGCTCAAACCGAGGCTCATGGTCTTGAGGCCCAAGTTTTCGGTGGTCAGGCCAATCAGCGACGCTCGGCCGGCTTCTAAGGTGCGCCGCAACCACAAGCGCCAAGTACGACGGTCGGTCAAGGGCGCCATCAGGTACCTCCGAGGGACGCCCCGCGCGGGCTTTCCGCGGCAGGGTTGAGGATGGTCTGGAGGTGCTGTCGCAAATGGTTGGCGTCTTGGGTGGTCACGAGGGTGCCGTTTTCGACGACAGAGACTGTGCCGCGCTCCTCGCTCACAATGATGACCAGCGCGTCGGTTTCTTCGGTCAATCCAATCGCTGCGCGGTGACGGGTTCCAAAAAATCGACTGACATTTTTGGACTGGGTCAGCGGCAAGAAGACCTGTGCAGCAGCGATTCGCCCTTTTTGCAGCACAACGGCACCATCATGGAGCGGGCTCGTTGGATGGAAAATCGACAGCAGGAGTTCGTGGCTTACTTCTGCGTCGAGACGCGTTGCAGGCTCGACGTATTCATCGAGAAGTGCGGCCCGCTCAATGGCAATGAGGGCGCCCACACGCCGGCTGGCCATCGTGGTGCTTGCGCGGACCAATTCTTCCAAAATGGGCAAAGAAAGGCCGGCTGCACTTTTGCTGGCACCGATGAACAAGTGGCCGCCTGCGCGGGCCAACGCGCGCCGAATGTCTTGTTGAAACAAGACGATGACGGCGACAGGCACGACGATCTTGAACTGGTTGAGCAGCGTATGGATGGTGATGAGGTCGAGGTAGTCTGCCAGCGCATACAGGAGCATCATGACCAGCAGGCCGACCATCGTATGAATGGCGCGGGTGCCACGCATGATGAGGAGGCCGCGGTACAAGAGCCACGTCATCAGTGCGATGTCGACTACATCGGTCCAGCGAATGGTCTCAAGCAGCCAGAGGTCCAACGCCGCTCCCGTTTTCTGTGCGCGGAAGGCTAGAAAAAGAACATAAGGCGTCTGCGGCGCGTGCGGGTTGTTTCCGCCTGCAATTCCTTGCTTGGGCCCCCCTCGTGGACCATTTCTGGGTCTTTCGGGCGAACCGGGGCGATGTTTCTGTCACGGGAAACGATGTTTCGGAATCGGGGACTCGCCACAGCGGAGGTCGTGATTAGACACGCCAAATGACTTCAACTCCTCCTTCTGGTTCTCCTGGTGGCGCCGACCTTCGGCGCCTCCTCGCGCTCGCCCGCCCCGAAAAGAAAACGCTGCTGCTCGGCACATTTGCGTTGCTCATTGGGGTTGGCGGAAACCTGCTGGTTCCTGTTGTGTTGGGCCAGGCAATCGACGCGGTGGACCGCGAGCCCCATGCGATAGACCACGCGGCTTTGGCCGTGCTCGTTATCTTTTTTGTGTCCGGCTTCGCTGCCGCAGCGCGGTCGTATTTGTTCACGGTGTCCGGGGAGCGCGTCGTCACCCGTCTCCGGGCGGACCTTTTTCGCTCGCTCATGGGACAAGACATTGGATTTTTTGATGGGCAGCGCACGGGGGAGCTCACGAATCGGCTCGCCAGCGATACGACAGTGATTCAAAATGCAGTAACTGTAAATGTTTCGATGGCGCTACGTTTTGGGTTGTCTGTGTTGGGCTCCATTGTCGTGTTGTTTTGGTATTCGTGGGAGCTGACTGCGATTATGCTGCTGGTCGTTCCATTGGTCGCAGGTGGCGCGGGAACCTACGGACGAATGTTGCGAACCGTGTCCCGCGAGGTGCAAGACACTCTGGCGCGCGCCAACGGCGTCGCGGAAGAAGCGTTGTCTGGCGTGCGTACGGTTCGGGCATTTGCGCGAGAGAGCACAGAGGCGGAGCGGTATGCGGTCGCAATCGGGGAGAGTTTTGAAGTGGCGCGGCGGCGGGCACGCATGGCATCGGTGTTTACCGGCATCGTGACCTTCCTCGGCTATGGCGCGCTGGTCCTGGTCTTGTGGCGGGGAGGCCGCTTGCTTTCGTCGGGAGAAATCTCGTCCGGGGATTTGCTGGCGTTTTTGATGTTGACGTTGTCAACCGCATTTTCGATTGGAGCACTTGCAGGCTTGTGGCAGGACTTTGCGAAGGCGGTCGGTGCGAGCGAGCGGGTCTTTGAGCTCATCGACCACGCTTCGGACATGCCCAGTGGCGACCAGCAGCTTTCGTCCGTAGAAGGGCGGGTTGTGTTGGAGAGTGTGTCATTTTCGTATCCCACCCGACCCGATGCCCCTGTGCTGGCCGACGTTTCGCTCCAGCTCGACCCAGGCGAAGTGGTTGCATTGGTGGGGCCATCTGGGGCAGGAAAGAGCACCATTGCTGCAATGCTGTCTCGTTTTTATGACCCGCTTGTGGGCACCATTCGGTTGGATGGCGTGCCTTTTGTAGACTTGGATGTTGATTGGCTTCGTAGTAATGTTGGGGTCGTTTCCCAGGAGCCTGTGCTGTTTGCGACCACAATTGCAGACAATATTCGGTATGGAAAGCCGGGCGCGTCTATGGAAGAAGTTGAAGCAGCGGCGAAAGCAGCCAACGCACACGAATTTGTGTCTTCGTTTCCTGAAGGGTATACGACGATGGTCGGAGAGCGTGGCGTTCGCCTTTCGGGTGGTCAAAAGCAACGCATCGCGATTGCGCGCGCACTCCTCAAGGACCCCCGTGTTTTGGTGCTCGACGAAGCGACGAGCGCGTTGGATACCGAGTCGGAGCACCTTGTGCAAGAGGCCTTGGAACGGCTCATGAAGGGGCGAACCACCTTGGTGATTGCCCATCGCTTGAGTACCATTCAAGGCGCCGACCGCGTGGTCGTGATGGACCAAGGTCGGGTGGTCGAAGAGGGCACGCACCAAGGCTTGTTGCTGCAGGGCGGCCTGTACCGAAGGTTGGTCGAGCGCCAGTTTGGTGGGGCAAGTGCGGCCTGATGGCTCGATTGTCAGTCGAGGGGGATTTCTACTTGTGCGCCATCCCGCTCCACCACCAATCCGACGCCAGGTCCTCCCCAGTGGTCCAAAATGCCGTCAGTGATGTCGTTTTGTAGCTCGGGGAGGTAGTCCGCGGGATTGACGCCGCCGAGCGTCACGCCGCGAACGACATCGCCGGGCAGCAAGCCTTGGGCGGCTGCGGGTCCGTCTTCATTGACGGTTGCGACAACGAGGTGGCCCTGCTCGTCGGTTTCTAACGAAAATCCATTGTCGGCGAGCAGAGATGCGTCCCCCGTTTCGAGTTCGACTTCGGCGGACTCGCCGTCTTCAACGTGGACGGTGATGGGCGAAAACGGGCGGGTGGCAAGGAGAACCGAATAATCACCATCGGAGAGACCCGTGATGGTAAACTTTCCTTCGGTTCCGCTGGTGGTCTGGCCGATGCCGGTGAGGTCCTTGTCGGTGCCTTTGTAGGCGACCACCTCTACGCCGGGCACGCCGTCACCCGTGGTGCCGTGCACGACGACGCCGGAAATCTTGCCGCCTTCGCCCAAGCGGATGTCCCCAACGTCGACCAGGCTTCCGTGTACGGGAATCGAAGGAACGTCGTGGTGGTTGCCGGCTGACCGGATTTGCAGGATGTAGTTACCGTCTTTTAGGCCATTCAGAACAAATCGACCGTCGCGGTCGCAGGCGCTCATGCCTCCCGCGCTCATGCCGCCGGGAATGTCCTCAAGGGCTGTTGGCATACGGGTCGCGATAGCGGAACACTCCGTTGGGCGGCCGCCAGACCACACGCGCCCGGAGATGGCGCCGCGGCCACGAAGGTCGAGCCAGACTTCGGTGTCGTCGGGTCGCACCTCCACCGCAATGCCGCCGCCGCGAATTGCGGCCAATCCGTCGGGGCAAATACAAGTGGTGGGCTGCTCCGTACACATTCGTCCCAGAGGGGACCACGGCTGCGTGCACATCAAGGGGCGAATGGTATCGCAGCTATTTTCGGGCATTCCCGCACAATACACCTGCACTTCGCGGGCGGATTCGAGCACGAAGTCCAAGATGTAGGCTTCGTCGGGGTCGTCTACCGACACCCGTAGCCGCTCGGAGGCGGACACAAACCCTTCGGCGGAGGCCGAGACGCGGCTGAGCTTCGAGGGGTCGACCATCAGGCCGTAGTGGCCGTCGGCGTCCGTTTCGTCGGAGGCGCGGTTGGCGGAAACGCGCGCGCCCGCGATCGGGATTCCGTCGATGTCGCGGACGTTGCCCTCAACTTGAACGCCGTCGACAAGCTGAATCTCGATGCGTTGCTCGACCAATGCGTCGATACCGCTTCGGGCACCTTGGGGAAAGCCCGCGCGCCGCACCCAAAACTCTGCAATCCCGCACGGAAGGGCGTTGAAGTGTGCGTTTCCGTCGCTATCGGTTTGGGCTTGTTGGGAGAGGGGGCTCGCCCTGCCACGAACACGAATCGACGAGCGCACGGTCTGGTCGACAATGGACGCGCCGGTGGGGTCCTTTACGGCCACGACCACGGGGCATAGCGCCGCGACTTGAAATGTGAGGTTCGACGCCGATTCCGCGACCCAGATTCGGTCGGGCACGCTCAAGACGTCGGTGGCGATAAAGCCAGGCGCAGGAAGTTGAAGAGAGAACCGGCCGTCTTCGCTGGTGGTTGCCTGGACGGTCGCAGCTCCGCTGCTTTGGTCGCTCGCCCACGCGATTGTGACATTGGGCTGGGGCGTGCCGCTTTCGTCGGTAACGATTCCAGACGCGTCAATCTCGCCCTGCGCCGGCTCCGGTGGAGCCTCTGCCACCGTGCGGGTAGGCAGAGATTGTCGCGCGAGGTCGGGCGTTTGGGGGCTCGGGGCCATCGCTGCCCAGAAGCCACCCAAAAAGAGGCCCCAGGCGAGCAGAGACACGACGATGAAGGCTCCAATGAGCCGCACAGGGGTACTGCGAGGAAGTTTCATTGAAGCCTATCTGAATGGCCTACTTGGGAGGTGTGCCTGCATTTCCGCCTGGGGGCGGCGCGCCTGCGTCACCTCCCGGAGGCGGTGGCGGTGCATCGCCGCCACCTGGAGGCGGTGCGTCTCCGTTGGGCGGGGGGCCTTCTCCACCCGGCGGGGGACCACCCGCAGCGCCCTGGGGGGGCGTTCCAGCAGGTTGGCCGGCGCCGGCATTCGGGGGAGGGGGCTCGTCGGCGGGGTCCTTGAACCAGCTCGCCTTCGTGCCGATTTCAATCGAGACCTTGAGGTCTTTCCCCTCAAACTTGACAGGCTTGTCGATGGTGCCGAACTCATCACCAACGCCGATGCTCGTACCGTTCTGGTAGTTCATGGCGGCAATATAAATTTCGCCATCATACATGGCCGGCGCCGTAACCGTGATGGGACCACTGCCCGAGAAAGGCTCGACATGGAGCGCTTTCGGACCTTCGCCCATGGTCATGAAGTCGACTTGGCCCTTGGATGCGCCCTTGACATTTACGGTAATTGTGATGGTATCGCCCGTAATGATGTCCTTGAAGCTCGGGGGGCCCGACATCGCGCCACCACCTGGCGGGCCACCTTGGCCGCCTTGCGGAGGGGATGCCGTGCCGCCGGGAGCCTGACCACCGGGCGCTTGTTGTGCGCCGGGAGTGCCTTGGGCACCCGGCGTATTGACGGGCGGCAGACCACCCGGGCTGGTGGTTTGGTCGGGCGGTGTGGGGCAGCCGAGGGCAAACGCGGCAGCCAGGACTGCGGTGACGGTAACGATGCGACGCAGCATCGGGCCTCCGGGGACTCGGTAGAAATTCGCAGGGTTCGGCAAATGAGTAGACGGTAAATACTACCGGATGCTCGTGATGCGTGTCGTAACCAACCGCACGCGCGGCGGCCAAACGCACGAAAAACCTCGTGCGGGACGAACATCCTTTTGTACCATGCGCGGCGGGTCGTGGGTCATGTGGACGTTGCGCGGCGGTGCCAACGAAAGCGGGGTGCGGTTGGCGTAGGCAAGGGAAGAAATGGGACGTGCCGGGAGCGATCTCAGCAATCGTCAGGCGCGCGCAGGTTTCAACCAAGCCACGACACGAGCCACTCGCGGAATGTAGGCGTTCGCACGAATACGCGCGCTTCTTGGACCAACTGCTCTTGAAACCCGCGTCGCCACTCTTCTTCCGACACGGAGTGGACACCGGCTTCCCGGAGCCAATCCCGAAGCGTGCGGCGGCCGTTTTCGTGAATCACGCGGCGCACCGCTTCGACGAGCTCTTCGCGCAGCCCCTCACGTCGGGAAACGGCACGCAGGGTTGCGACCGCGACATCCACGACGTTGTCGGGCTCTAGCTTGTCGAACTCGCGGGCGAGGGAGCGATTGTCGGTATCGAGCAGCACGTCGAGCGCATGTGCGCGGTAGTCGCCGAAGCGCGCGGCATTGTCGGGGTCGCAGAGGTGGTCGGCGACCCGTTCCATGGCGGCGTGCAGCGCGTCGTCTACAAACACGAGGATTTTTTGCTCCGCGCGTTGTTCGAGCTCTCGGGACATGCCTCCCAGAATGCCGTCACCCAGCGTTTGAACACCGCTTGACAGCTTCTTGAGGCGGCCAAAGCCGCGCGATTGCTGCACCGTGTTGCTGACCGCACCGGCGACCGGCTTGAGCTTCTCCGCAAAGCCCCGTAGCCCGTTGTTGAGAATATCTGTCACCAAATGACGGGCGGCTTCATGGTCCAGCAAGCGACCCACGAGCACGCGGTCCAAAAGGATAGGACGCGCTACAATTTGCCGCAGCGGGTGCACCACCTCATGGGGGAGGTGGTCGCGTGGCTTGCCCGCCGGAACCTGCTGCCGCATGGCGCGCACTTGGGACTGAATCCAGGTGCGCGTCGCGTCGTTTTGGGTGGCGGAGTCGAGCGTGAGCAAGACTTGGTCGGCGACCCACTCGGGCGCGAGAAGCTCTTCCAATGGCCGGTTGAGGGTGTGCTCTACCACCATTGCGACCAACGCTTCGATAGGAGGTCCCTCCAAGCGAACCACGAGGTCGTCGATGTCGCGAAGCGCGGATTCCGACATATGGGCTCCGGGAACGGTGGGGCTACCGTACTGCTTCGGGGAGTATCGGGCTGGGCTTGCCCACGCACGTCAGCCAAAGCTGGTGTACGGCGCGTGTGGCGGCGACGTGCAATACGCGGCGGTGGTGCGGGGAGTCGGGCCAGTATTCGCGACTGGCCTCTACGATGACGACGTAGTCGAATTCCAGGCCCTTTACTTCATGAGCCTCGACAATGTCGATACCAGGCGCAAACGCGAACTTTTGGCCGATGACACGACGGACGTCGGGGAGGTCGGCTTTCGAGAGCCCTTCTTCGTACAACGCGGAGAGGCTCTGGTCGGGCGTGAGAAGCGCGATGTTGGCGTTGGGCTCTGCGCGTACGAGGCGACGCAGTTCGTCCGCCAAAAATGCGACGCATGCGCCATGGTCGCCGAAACGGAACAGCTCGACGGGCGGCCCTTCCCGGAGTGTGCGCGGCGCGGGTTCTTCGGTGTCGCCGAGGACGTCGATGGCAAAGCGGGTAACGGCGTGCGTAGAGCGGTAGCTCACCTCAAGGGTGGACAACGCGGTGCTCTCTACGCCAATACGCGACAAGAAGGACTGCCAACTCGAAAACCCAGCATCCTGGGAGATGTGTTGACGGGTGTCGCCGGCCAAGGTGACAGAGCGGTTTCGGTCGGCCGTCTCTAGCAATACTTGCACTTCGACGGGACTAAAATCCTGGACTTCATCCAGGACAATGTGCTGGTAAGAAAGCGGCTTGCCTTTGGGACCAAGGGGTCCACAGCGCAGTTGCCACGCACGAAGCAAGAGGGCGTCATCTTCGGGGTCGAGGTGAACTTCGCTGCTGTCGTCACCGTCCAACCAAGCCGCGACGGCGGACGTGAGCACGGTATTCCATTCGACGGCGCGTTGAATGGCCTGCTCGCTGACACCGTCGCCGATAGCCTTGGCCAAGGCATCGCGGTTGGTGGTTACTTGGGCCCAGTCGTCGACGACTTGCTCGATGGTGGCTGGGCCTTTCGTGCGCTTGATGTGTTGCTCCAGCAGCTCTGCGGTACCGGCATGTAGCTTGACGCGGGTGACGTCGGCGGGCGTGTCGTCGGCGATGGCGCGGGGAAGCTCCGGCATCAACTCGATGACTTGCTTGCGCGCCCAGGACGTCCAGGTGGTGACTTGCACGCCCTCGACACCCAGGGCCGGCAATACGTGGGCGACGTAATCGCGCATTGCGCGGCCCCACACGATGACCAGCACCTTACTGGCATTGAATTTCTTGTTCTCAAAGGCGAGGTATGCGATGCGGTGCAGTGCTACGGTGGTCTTTCCGCTTCCCGCCGAGCCACGCAGGACCACGACCCCGCTGTTGGGTGCCGTGATGAGGGCGAACTGGTCGGGGTCAATGAGTGCCGCGATGTCTGGCAAGTGCTTGTCGGCGCGGTGCGTGCGGCCGGAACCCAGGCTGGCTCCGGCGCCCCCTGCGCGCAATGCGGCGCCTTCTCCACCCGCGAGGCGCATCATTGTGCGGGAGATGCTCCGCCACTGGGCGCCTTCAGCAACCCAGTCTTCTTTTGACGTGCCGACGCGCAAGAGTTGGCCATCGGCGATGTGCAGCGTGCGGCGGGCGGTGACGGTGCCTTCGCGATACCGGCCACCCATTTCTTCCGCATAGTCGTCGCCTTCGTCATATTGGTAAAAGAGGCGCGAAATCGGAGCATTGCGCCAGTCGACGATACGCAGGCCATTGGAAAGACGGGTGGCGCGTCCCAAGAAGACGTGGCGCTTGCGGTCATCTTCTTCGACTTCGAGGTGGGCGAAGTACGGGTTGTCCCGGTCAACGGTGCCCGTTGGACGCGCTGCCCGCTGCTGGTCGAGCAGGGCGGTCAGTTGGTTGAGCTGCTCCTGAATCGAGCCGCGGTCTTCGAGCTTCGCTTCCCGATAGTCGTCGCGCAGTCGAATTAGCTCCCGTACGAGCTCGTCTTCGGAACGCGGCGCCGACTCGGGGTTTTCATCAAGTAACCGCCGGGTGTTTTGGAGGTGACGCAGTTCCTCCCGCACGATTTCGGGGGTACCGGATGCGCCAGCTGGCGCGCGCGAAGTGGGGGATGGCACGATCGGACTCCCGTCAAAATGAACCCGCGGGCGCTAACGAGCGGTTGACTCAGTTTCAAGGGTCATAGCGCTTTGATTTGCTGCCTTCTCGGTGGTTTTTGCGACCGAGGGGCGAGCATCTGCGCGCAGTTCGTAACTCGCAAACCTGCGGATTACTGCCGTGCGCGGCGCTTGTGAGCGACATGTTCGCGTTGAATATGCCGTTTGGGTGAGGGTTTTGGGCGGGATGGTGGTGCGGGTTCCCGCCAACAAAAAAGGAGTTTTGGGTGCGCTATTTGCGCCCTCGAAAATAGGTGCGCAGCACGTCGCGAACTTCGCGCCGGATGTAAGCCACGCCGGAAATCAGCCCGGTAATGCCGGCGAATGGCGTCAACCATTGCGCAACCCACCATACGTCCAAAAGGCTTGCGACCAAGGAGATTCCCACGAGCCAAGTGGTCAACTTTCCCATCGCAGTGGATTGCCGCGCTCGCGGGAGTCCGCGGTAGTACGCAGGAACGAGCAACGGCACCGTCGCACCTTGCACGATCTCTCGGGAGAACCACGCCAGCATCCACCAAGCCGGAACGTCATGGAGATTTACGAGGGTCCACGCGATGTTGACGTAGAGGACCTTGTCGATCCAGCCATCCAATACTGCGCCCGTGTGCGACACTTTGCCCAAGCGACGCGCCAGCACGCCGTCGAGAAGGTCGGTGAGCGCGGCCAAAAGGTATAGACCAATCGCCACTTCGGTGCGTGCGGAAACCAACGGATAAACGACCGCGATGGGCAAGCGGCTCAGTGTCAGCAAGCCTGGAAGATTGAACGCATCGCGCCAATCCAGTCGCTGTACCGGCGTTGTGGCGGGATTGTTTGTCCGCATTGCGGTCCTCAAGGGGCGGTTTCTTATCGGATGACGCAGCGCGTTGCGACCGATTCCGTTCCGTTCGAAGGGATTCCTGCAGTTTTCTGGCGTCGCAGACCGTGGTAGGGAACTTGGGTCGTTTTCGGAGGTTCCGACATGCTTCGTCAGATGCTCAAAAAGGCGCTGGGCCGGGTGTGGGGTGGTGCGATGCGGGTGACCCAGCCGCCGCCACCTGCGCCGCCGACGCCACCGGAACCCGTCGCGCCGGCGGAGTCGATGGCCTCCATCGAAGAAGACCCCCAAGAGGTCCGCGAGCGCGTGGATGCGGGCGAGCCGGTGACGCTGGTCGATGTGCGGACTCCAGGTGAAGTCGCGGCGGGCACCATTCCCGGAGCGTTGCACATTCCGTTGGATGCGTTGGCGGCGCGGTGGCAGGAGCTGGAGTCGTGCAACGAAGTCGTCTGCTTTTGTGCGTCAGGTCGACGTTCCTTGCAGGCCGCAGAGTTCCTTCGCCAAAAAGGCATCTTCAACGCGACGAGTATGGCGGGCGGTATTCAAGCATGGCGTGACCAACGCGGCCCCGTGACCGGAGCCTCCGCGTGACGCCGCTCTATGTCCTGGGCGCTGGTGGTCGCATTGGTGGCTTGGTTTGCGGAATGCAAGGCGGCCCCTTGCGGCCCGTGCCCGTCGCGCGAACGGATGTCCCAGCGGTGTTGTCGACGCCGCGAAAGGAAGCGGACGGACCGATATTGGTATGCACCCGAAACGATGACCTCGACATCGTTTTGGCGCAGGTTCATGCGTCTCGGCACTCCGACCTTGTGTTTGTGCAAAATGGCACCATCGCGCCGTGGATGCGCCATAATAACGTGACAGGCGTGACCCAAGGGGTACTGTGGGTGGCCGTTCCCGTTCGTGGCGCGCAGCCGGTGCCTGGCGGTGTGAGCGTGTTCTCGGGGCCTTGGGCAGAGCCCATCGCCGCACTATGGAACCAAAATGGCGTGGACGCCGCAGCCGTGGATGCAGGGACGCTTGCCCGTGAGGTCGCGGTCAAGCTCGCATGGATTTGCGCGACGGGTGTGGTGGGCACAGCTACGGGCTTGGACGTAGGCGGCATCACCCGCGAACATCGCGACGCGCTCACCGCGCTCGTCCGCGAACTTTATCCGGTGTTGACGGTGGACCCAGGGCTCGATTTGGACGCAAATGCCCTCGTAGCGCGGGTGCATGCGTATAGTGACCGCATTCCCCACTTCCCTGCGCGTGCAAAAGAATGGGCGTGGCGAAATGGTGCAGTGCGTGCGGCAGCAAGTCGCCTTGGTGTTGCGCTGCCGCTTCACGATGACTGGATGCGTCGCGGCGGTTTGCCCTAAGGCGCGACAGACCGCCGCGCCCCGCCGTCATCATTTCGATGGGGAAGGGCGGGTGCACGCCCGCGCGCTACCCCCGGAGCATCACGTCGCAGAAAAAGCGAATCTTTCGTACGAGCTTGCCGAGGGGGCGCTGCTGAATGTCGCGGCGAAGCCAGACGAGGAGCTTCCGCTGTAGCACATAGCGGCTCCATTCGTTCTTTCGGGGCTTCCATGCGGTAGGGTCGGCGTCTTCAATCGGTTTCCAGAGCGTATCGACGGGACTTCCCCAGGTTTCGAGGTCTTCGGGGGCGATGCCGGCAAGCTGCTTGGCGACGATGGCGAACTTCTGTTTGTCGGCGGCGAACTCGGGCGCCCACTTCGCAATGCTCGAAGTGACGGGTCGGCTGTGCTTTTCGACGCCGAGAGGGTCACCCAGGCCTGCTGCGACCTCCTTGCGCTTATAGTCGAGCGCCTCGGGCTCAAAGGGAATGCCCAAGAACTCGCTGATGCGGCGAAGCTGCTCCTCTGGCTGCGCGGCAATATCTTCATAGCTGACATGCAGAATAGGACATGGCCGCTCACGCAAAAATCGAGCCACTACGGGGATATAGCGCGACAAAATCGGATTGAAGTTTGCTGCGACCTCGTAGTCTCCATCAAAGAAGCTCTCCGCATACGACGAGAAAATCGCTGCGGGGTGTCGCGTAAGCACGATATACCGAGCGTTGGGATACACCTTCTGCAAAAACGGCAACACGAGCGCATTTGCAGGGGTTTTGTCGAGGAAGTATCGCTCGCCATCCGGTGCCGTTTCGAGCATTCGTCCATAGAGGACATCGAGGTATGCGCGACATGCGGCCCAATAATCCGCATCCCCATTGGGCAGTGCCGAAACGAACTCGCGAATGGCTTGTTGGGCTTGGAGCTGGTCGTAGGGGGCCTTCTCGACCGTTTCCCAAAAGCCAAGATGGGCGAGCGCGGGAAGGATATGGGGCTCGGGTCGGCTATAGATGGCGCTGGTGGCGTTGAGAATTCGCATCAGCAGGGTAGAGCCCGACCGGGGCGTGCTGATGAGAAACACGAGACGGTCCTGGACGTCGCCGGGCGTCGCGCGCGTGTCGGTGGTAGACGGGGCGTCAGACATGACCTTCCTATCGTCGAAAAGATGCAGCTATCGCTGAATCCCTGGCAAGGCAAGCGTTAGTCGCGGGAGGCGACAGGCGGGAGCGGCCACGATTCGGCGGGCCAGTCGCCGACGGCATGGACTTCGGGCTCGAGCACGACGCCCGTGTTTTGGAACACGGTGTCGCGGGCGAGCCGAACCAAGGTGAGCACATCAGAGGCGCTCGCGCCACCCGTGTTGACGATGAAGTTCGCGTGTTTTTCGCTAATGGCGGCGCCGCCACACACTTTGCCTTTGAGGCCACTGCTGTCAATCAAGCGTCCTGCGGTGTCGCCGGGAGGGTTTTTGAAGACAGACCCGCAGGAGGGCTGGTCGAGTGGCTGGGTCGCCATACGACGTTGCAGGTGGGCGCGAATGGACTCCTGCTCCGAACGGACGGCCACGGGGTCGTCGACCAAGCGCAAGCGTGCGCGCACGATGATTGCTCCAGGTGGCAAAACGGCGCGTCGATAAGAAAAGCCCACGTCTGCTTGGGAGAGCACGCGTCGCGTAGCGTTGGGAAGCACAACCTCCACTTCTTCGACCACATCGCCGATTTCGCCGAGGTAGGTCCCCGCATTCATTCGAATCGCGCCCCCGATGGTGCCGGGGACGCCGGCCAAGCTCCCAAGTCCGCCGAGGTTCGCTTTTTCGAGACGCCGCAATAGCACGGTATTCAGCAAACCTGCCCCGGCATCTACCCGAGACCCGGAGAGCCAGGAGGTTTCACGAAACGTGCCGATGAGACGAATGACAATGCCGCGAATACCGGCGTCGGCCACCAACAGGTTCGAGCCATTTCCGAGGACCAGTATCGGCAGCCCTGTGGACAGTACAACTTCAAGTTGTTCGGCTGTCGAGACCTCTACGTAAAGGTCAGCGGGGCCGCCCAAGCGCCACCAGCCGCGGCGCGCCAAGGGCTCCTGCCAGCGTGGCTCGAGGCCCGCAGCTGCCATCGTCTCCGCAGCGGTGTGCAACAAAACGGACGAAGTCACCCGCGCTCCTGCTCAAAAGTCGATGACGGTGGCGTCGTCGCCCAAGGGACGTGGGGGGACAACCACAGCGGCATCTGCTCCTTCGTAAATGGCGATATAGTGGGCGTAGTGACCCGATACCTTCTTTACGTAGTCGCGGGTTTCGTCGTACTCGATTTGCTCTACGAGTGCGTCCAGCGAAATCTTGCCCGCGTTCTGCTCGTACCATCGGGAGACATTGTGGGGGCCGCCATTGTAGCTGGCGACTGCGAGCGGAAATACCCCGTCAAATCGGTCAAGGAGCTTCGACAGGTAGTAGATTCCATAGCGAAGGTTGACGGAGGGGTCTTCGAGGTCGCCTGGGCTATAGGTGTGTTCACCCAGCATTGCTGCGATGCGGGCCCCTGTGCGGGGCATGACCTGAATGAGGCCAATCGCACCCACGGGCGAAAGCGCGGTGTTTCGGTAGGTGCTCTCCTGACGCATGATGCCCAAAACGAGGTAAGGGTCGACGTTGTAAAGCTGGCTGTATTTCCAAATCTCTACAGGCTCAACGACGGGGTAAGATAGCTTGAGGTTTGCTATGCGCTCTTGGTCGGTGTCCGCGGTTTTGTGGAGGCCATAGCAAGCGCGTGCGGCGTGGTAGTGGTCGCGCACAAACAGCAAAAACGGACGCCAGGACTGCAGGTTCATGTTGAGCGCGCGAATCTTCTGGCGACGGGGGTCTTCGCCCGGCCCTCGGGCGAGGACATCCCCCCATTCTTCATAGGCAGCGTAGACCAATCGTGCGGCGTCCGTGTATTCGCCGGCGATAGCGAGGTCGTGGGCTGCGGGCAGGTCTGGCCAAATGGCTTGTTGTGCTTCCGCGAATTGATAGAACGTCTTTTGTGCGTCGGCGGGGTCCCAATAGCGGCAAACTTCGTAGCCATCGGGCAACACGGGGTTTGAACTAGGAACCTCTGCATATGGCGACAGCGCGCTCGCGTTGACGACGGGCTTCCTCGCGGTTTGCTGGAGGTGATTCCACGACAACGTCGACCAAGCACCACTTCGTTCCGTGGGGATGGTCAATGCTGCGCGGGACTGCCCTTGGGCCGTCCAATGAACCGGCTGCTCCTTGGGGAACGCGCCCACTGCTGTTACGAGCCGTTGCTGCGGGCGCTTCCAGTCGGGAAGGGAGACCGGCAAGACGCCGTGCCAGCGCCCATCGCGACTTCGCCATCCGGGGTCGGGCTGTGGGGGAGAAGGCTGTTGCAGCAGCGTATACCATCCGCTGTGGTCGACTTCGGATGCGGCTTTGAGGTCGTCTACCGCGCCGTTTTCATCGCCCATGCTACGGCGCGTGCGGCCACGCCAATACAGCGCGCGTGCCCGTTGGTGGCCCGGGGAATCGAGCAGGTCGTCAAAGCGGCGGAGGGCGGTCTCCGTATCGCCTGCTTGAAGCGCCGAGAACGCACTATAAAACCGCGCCTTGCGGCCAAAATCTCCACCTCGCTTGGAGAGGGCTTCCCAGCGGTCGGCACTCTCGCCATACAGTCCGGCGTGCAGCGTCGCCCAGGCCATATCGACCGCCGCCCCCCGCCAGCGGTGGTGCGTGGGGTGGTCGTTGAGCCCTTTGTGGCCCCATTCGACCGCCTTGTCATAGCGGCCATCTCTGGCCCAAGCGCGGAAAATCTTCCACGCGAGCTCGCCGTCGGGAGCCTGTGCGTATTGCTCGGAGAGCACATTTGCATAGACATCGTATTGGCGCGTTCCAAGCGCGAACCGCTCTTCGTTGTCGTCGGCCCATGCCTTGAGTTGGGGGTCTGCGTCCGGCGCTTTCGCGAGGTCCAAGAACAGCGACCATGCCGCCTCGTACTGGCCAGACCGGCGAAGTGCTTCGGCACGCCGCATTTGTGTGGAAGGGTCGGTAGGCATTGCCACCGCAAAACCGCGGGCCGCGAGCTCTTGCAGCGCAGCCTGCACCGCGAGGTCGGTGCTTGGGTAGCTATGCGTCAACGATAGTTCTTGCAGCAGCGGTATGGCTTGCTTGGGGGAGCTTTGCACCCACGCAAGTGTCGTGGCCAGCTCGATTTCTTCCTTGCGGGGCGTGTCGGGGTGCTTCTCTAAGTATTCTTTGTAGGACGCGACCCCCGCTCCGCGGTTTCCGGCTGCGGAGTAGGCATCGCCGACGAGCAGGAGACATTCGTCGGCATGGGGACCCGTGGGCCACTTTTCGCGGTATTGGCGACACTCGCTCGCGGCCACGGCGTGGCGCCCTCGCAGGAGGTCCACTTTCGCTTCGTACCAAGCGCCGTAAGACGCCAAAGGACCACCCGCGCGGCGCACACGGTAAAAGTGTGTGCTTGCGAGGTTCCAGTTCTTTTGGTCCATATGCGCGAGGCCCAACAGCAAGTGTCCGGAAATGCGAACGCGACCGTGTGGACCCGCTTTGGACTCGAGCCAAGGCGTCAAAACTGCGATGACACCGCGAGAGTCACCTTCCAACCACCGCTCGCGTGCGATGACAATGGGGTCGTTGGAGAGGGGCGGGACGGTGCCCGGTGCGATGGACGGCGCCGCGGGCAAGACTGTCCCGACTGTTCGCGACATGGGCGCGGGAGGGGCGCTTTCGCTGGGTGCTGCCGTCACAGGGAGGACATCTTGCACCTCCGTGGACGAGACCTCCACGGGCGCATCGTCCTCGGCGGATGCAGCCCATGGCCAGACAAAGCCCGCGGCAGCGCATACGCCAGCGGCGGTTCGATTAGAAATCCAGCGCATGTTCGCCCACCGGGCCGACCCAAGTTCCGTCTGCGAACCAGACTTCTGCGGCCGGCGAGCCGTCCAGAAGCAGACTGCGGAGTACCCAGCCTTCGCGGCCGTCGGTCATTCGTACGGGGTCTCCTACGCGCGCGCGGCCACCTGGTGCGACTGGCGGATGCCCGATGGGCTCTGCGTGCTCCAGCCACTCGGCGTAGCCTCCTTGGAGGCGGCGAGCCATCGCAAAACCCGCATCGCGCAGCTTCTCGGCAATCTCCGCGCTGCCCAACTCGCCCGTTTGGTCGTAGACCGTGATGCGTTCGGCGCGGTCTGCGGGGAGGAGGTCGAGGCGTGAAAGCACCAAGCTACCCGGAAGAACGACGGCTCCCGGCAACACTCCTGCCACGACCTCGGCGGGAGGGCGAATGTCGATGAGAATGGGTGCCACGCCGCCGGCCAACTGCGCACTGACCCACGGCCGACCGATGTCGAACTTGTGGTTCGGGCCAGGAGTGTCGCCGTCGCCATCTACCAACGGTGGGATCTTGCTGGGGTCAAACGCCGAGGGGTCGCCCCGGCGCCTTGCCGCGGGGTCGCGTTCTTCGGTGTCGAACTCCATGTTGAGGAGCTTGATTGCCGCCTTTCGGGCGACGCGGCGAAGTCGGTCTCGGATCATTTCACACTCCCAGCGGCAACAGTGTATCGCCGCACGCGGCAGAGCGGGGCGTCTTCTGATGACCGTGCTATGGCCAGACGTAGTTTGCGGTCCGTGAAGGTCACGGGAGGAAAGTATGGGTCTTCTGAAGACGCTGTTGTTGGGGCGGGAGAATGGCATTCGCGCGCGGGTTCGGCGGCGCGTGATGGGCCAAGGGTCGGCGGCACCACCGGTATCCCAGCCGGCTCCCAAGCCGGCGGAAGCCGCGCTCGGATTGTCGCCAGAGGCTCCCCGCGACGTGACGCCTCCCGAGGGCTACGAAGTGGTGCTTCATAAAGATGCCCTCGCTCCCGGATCGGTCACCGAAGTCATCATCGCGGGAACCGCGATTGCGGTTGCGAATGTAAACGGCACCTTTCGGGCATGTGCCAACGCGTGTCCCCATGCCGATGGACCTTTGGGCGAAGGCTCCCTCGATGGAACGATGTTGACCTGCCCGTACCACGGCTGGCAGTTCGACCTTGAAACGGGCGCGTGCGCCACCCATGCTGGCGCAGACGTCAAGGTGTATGACGTTCGTGTGGTCGGCGATGCGGTTTGTGTGAACATCTGAACAGGTAACCGTTGCCCGTGGTCTGAACAGGGGAACAGTTGTCACAAAGTGTCGCTGTTCCCCTTGAACGGTGCATTCCTTGGTGCACCGCCTGTGCTTGGGTGGCCCCTGCTGACAGGGGCACCTTGCGGCAACGCAGGGCACCGTCGTGCAGAGGGCTCTTGGCGGGCCTTCTAAGGAGCTGGACAAGACGCGGTCGCAAAAAGAAAACGCCGACCTGGAAGGTCGGCGTATCGGGTGCGTGGTTCTCGGCAGTTTTGCGCGGGCGAAGGTGCTGCGGTTGCAGAAGATTCGGCCCCCGAGGTGCTACCCGAATCAGCACTTGGCCAAGTCGATGCCCACTTCGCGTGCCCAAGAGTCGAGCGACTTCTTTTGCAAGGTGCGAAGCGCACGGGTGCTCAGTCGAACATTGACGAACCGCTCACCTTCGGGCCACCAGATGCGCTTGGTCTGGAGGTTCGGAAGCTGGCGCTTCTTGGTCTTGATGTTCGAGTGCGAAACCTTGTTGGCAGTGTTGGGGCGCTTGCCCGTGAACTTGCAGATGCGAGACATGATTCCAAATCCTGTCGGCGTTGCCGACCACATGGAGAGGTGGGGGGAGCGTCGAAAGGCTCGACCAGCGACACCGGCGATTAGCCAGGAAACAGCCGACCTGCAAGCGGTCTCGCGGAGGAGAAACGCGCGAAGCGCGGTCGTTGTTTCGATTTGCGTGACGTCAAGTGAACCAGAAACCGCGTGCTGTCGATGAAAACACGCGGGAAGAGTCAACAGGCCCAGCGGGAAAACCCACGGGGAGCGTACAAACAATCAACGGAAACCGAGAAAGGAAAGGGAGGAAGAGCGTATGCGTCAGATCGAATAGTCGACGATGACTACGCCACGCTCAGACTCGGGCTCTTGGGATGGGTTTCGCTCCGGAGATCGAGTGCGCCCACGAGGCTCGTGTTCTGGCGGGCGGGGCATCTCAATATGGAGAGGAATGCGCCGCTCCTGTTCCTGCTGACGCTCACGCCGGATGCGATTGATGATGAAGGCGTCGAACATGTCGACTCCGTGTCGCGCGTGGTCGTTGAAGACAGGTGCCAGGCCGAAGAGGTGGGGGGAGGCGTGGTCACCGGAGGGAGCGGAGGCGGAAAGCCTCCGTAGGGGGAGTGTATCGCAGGCTGATGCAGAGCGGCAACTGGCCGGCGCATGGGGCATCGTGAGGGAGTTCGCAGGGGACATGGCGGGAAGTGCGTACCGTTGCGTCATGGTGCCTCCGCGTGGCCGTTTGGCCGGTTTCGGGGGCGGGGAACCCCCTCCTGTTCACGGGATCGGACGCGACAAGGGGTGACTTCAATCCCTCTGCGATGTCTTTTTTTATCTTGACATTTTGTGGTGAATGTCGGGTGGAGGGCAGTCTGGCGCCGCAGGTTGCGCGGCGGAATTTCGCGCTTGCACCAGCTTTCGCGTGTTTTGGAGGAGTTGCTCGTACAATGCGACGATTTCCGGGGCAGCCTGCTGCAACACCGCCCGATGGGACGCGACGACAGCTTCGTCACCACGCACGACGGGGCCGGTGAGCGCCCGTGCAGGGCCAATCGACGCGGCGTTTCGAAGGCTCTGGAGCGCGAGGGGTGCCAGCAACGCAGGTGCGTCCTGCAAGGGTACTCCGGCCATTGCCATGACTGCGGCGGCGTCGGCCAACAGGGTGGTCGCGAAATTTCCGGCCATCACGGCGGCGGCATGGTACGCAGCCCGATTGCCTGTGACGGTAAATGGGCTCCAGCCCATGCTTTCCGCAAGTTGACGCGCGGTGTCCTGGGCCTCGGCCCCACCCGAAATAGCGGCGGGAATAGGGTATTCGGGGCGCACGATGCCAGGGAATGTCATGAGGGGGTGCAGCGAGCCCGGCCGGGCATGGTCACCGAGCACATCGAGCTCCGAGGCTCCTGATGCGTGCAGCAACACGCCGACACGGGGACAGCGACCAGCAGCGGCCGCAATTTCGGTGTCGGGTACGGTCAACCACGTCACGTCAGCGGGGGGGATGGTGTCACTGCGGCCCACCACCACCACATGATGGCCCACCTCACGGAGCCACGGAGCGACGGTGCTTCCCAGTCGTCCGTGGCCGACAATATTGACCTTCAACCGGCTCATCGGTCCGTTTCTCAGTTCGTGAAAGGAGGTGACACAGCGATTCCCACGACACATTTCGCCGTCGGGCCGCGCTGTGGCGCGAATGGAGATAACCTTTTGTTTGGCGGCTCCAGGCGGAGTGCTTCGTGTGAGGTGCGGATTGAGCGCGTTGACACCGATCTCTCGGGTAATGGTCGCGGACCGGCGTGGCGGCGCACTGCGGGTCATTCGGTGGGCCGTCGAAAACGACGTTGAGGTGGTTGCATTGGCGAAAGAAGGTGAGGATAGCGCGCTGTGGCACGAATCTGCCGCATTTGTCGCATTCGTGCCGGCTCGCGACGATGGCGACTGGCCCCGCGCGCAGGATGTCGTCGCCGCATTTCATGACTCGGGGAGTGACGCCTTGCATCCGGGGTGGGGCGCAGCCGTTCGGGACCCTCGATTGGTCGAACAATTGTCCTACTCCGGGGTCGCTTGGGCGGGCCCCAGTCGGGAAGCACTTGGCCTCGCGTTGGACCGCGCCATTTCGCTGCTCCGCGCGACAGGCAGGGGAACACCGGTGGTCCCGTCCTCTGGTCCGTTGAGCGACCTTCATGGAGCCCGCTCTTGGATAGGACGGGTAGGATTTCCGGTGCGAATTCGTCCTGTGGATGTCGAAGTGGGGCACCCTCGGCCTGTGATGCGCAACTGGGCTGACTTTGACGAGCTGCTTCCATCCTGGTTGGAACACGGGCCGCTCGTGTTGGAGCGCGAGGTCCAGGGGGCTCGCGAAATCGAAGTGCCTGTCTTGGTCGACTATCACGGAAATGCCGTCGCTATCGGCGACCGCGATGTGACGCTCCGCGACGGTCGACGGCACTTGTTGGTGGAAGCACCGGCGCCGGGCTTGTCGGATGCAGTGCGTCACCGCTTGGCCGATGCAGCCGAGGCATTCGCGCGGGATGTTGGCTGGACGGGCTTGGGTGTCGTTCGGTTCCTCGTCGCGCCCGATGGGCGACCGTATTTGTTGCAACTTCGTCCCGGATTGCAGCCGTGGCACGGCGCGACTGAAGTTGCCTACGATGTGGATTTGGTCGATGCGCAGCTTCGCTTGGCCATGCGTGACCCGCTGCGCTGGACGCGCGAACAGATTGTTCCGACGTGTGCCGCAGTTTGGGCCCAACTTGTGGCAGCAGAACCGGCGCCGGTCGTCCGCAGCTTTCGGTCGGGACTCCGGGTTGACCCGGAGGTCGTGCCCGGCGAGCTCGTTGACGCGCGAACGGTTCTGGGGGGCGTCACCGCTGCCGCGCCCACCCGACATGCGGCGATTGTTCGCTTGCGCGCGTGGTTGGATGCAGAGCCATTGCACGGAGTTGCTATCGACCGCCTTGCGCTGGATGGATTTGTGGGTGCACCAGAATGGTGGCGTGGCCCACTCAATCGCGACCGTGCAGCGGAGTTGCTGGCACCCCTTGGTGTGCCCAACCGTTGAATTTCGGCGCCGATTGGATTAGCCGTTTGCCCATGCTGCAATCCCATCGACCTGAACGTGTGGCCCAAGATATTTCCGAGATTCTTTCCGGCGTGTTTCGGAGAGGCGTCAAGGACCCTCGCGTCACCCCCTTGAGCATTACCCGCGTTCGGCTCTCCCCCGACTTGCGCGTGGCCAACATCAATGTGGTCCCCTTGGGGGGCCATGGAGACACGCAGCGCTTGTTGGACGGCTTGCGCTCCGCCACGGGTTTTTTGCGGCGGGAACTTTCGCGCTACCTCAAGATGCGGCACATGCCGGAGCTTCGGTTCCACATCGACTCCCATCTTGATGAAGCAATCGCGATGACGCACCTTCTCGATGCCATCACCAGCTCGCGTGAACCTGAAGAGGAGCAGGGCGATAGCGACGATGGGTGGACGGGCGAAGAGTGAGCCAAATTGCTCCTCCGCCTCCGCTGTTTTTGGTGGTAGACAAACCTCCAGGCGTCACGAGCCATGACATTGTGGCGATGGTGCGTGCTTTGGCGGGCACGCGAAAGGTGGGCCATACCGGCACCTTGGACCCCTTTGCGACGGGCGTACTCCCGGTTGCGATAGGCCAGGCGACGCGATTGATTTCGTTTCTGGATGAAGACCACAAGGTCTATGACGCTCGCCTGAAGCTCGGACAATCGACGACCACGGGCGACCCCGAAGGGGAAGTGGTCGACGAGGAGCCCGTGCCGACCTTGCTGCGAGAGACCATCGAGCAGGTCTTTGGTGGCTTGGTGGGTACGCGGATGCAGGTTCCACCGATGTTTTCGGCAATCAAAGTCAATGGGCGCCCACTCTATAAGTATGCCCGTGCTGGCGAAACGGTCGAAGTGCCGGCTCGCCCCATTCGCGTAGATGCCGTCGAATTGCTATCGTTTGGTGCCGACTGGATTTCCTTTCGTGTGACCTGCGGCCGTGGCACTTACGTGCGCGTATTGGCCGAGGAAATTGCGGCATTGCTCGGAACAACCGGCCACTTGGTCGGCTTGCGTCGACTTGCCAGCGGTCCTTTCCGCATTGCGTCTGCCGTGACGTTTTCGACGCTCGCTGCAATTGCGGTCGGCGAGGCCGTAGCTGACCCTATGGCTGTGTTGCGACCGGCACGCGGCACACCCCGCGCAGTCTGGCAAGACCGTTCGGTTGTCGCCTCGGCGGTGCGCGACCTCGCTTTGCCCGCAGCCGAAGCATTTTCGAGTTGGCCAATGGTTTCGGCCTCGCCGGAAGACGCCGAGCGTCTACGCTCCTCTGGGCGCGTTCCGAATGCGAAACATTTGCCCGAAGGCACGCAATATAGGGTGCTTTTCGAGCATACCAACCACCTCCTCGCATTAGCCGAACGCACGGCGGAGGGGGGACAAGCGATACGGGTTATTTCGGGTTGACGGGAGGGGCGCGCCGCTCGAGTTGCCGCTTCACCACCCGCCAAACGACGAAGCCGACCACCGACACCAAGATAACAGTGCCGATGCTTTGGAACTCGTGCAGACGGTCCATGAGCCAGTCGATCCGGTCGGCGAACCAAAGACCAAGGCTAGTAAACACCGTTGTTGTGATGAGCGCGGCCGCGCCGTCAAACGCCAAGAAGCGCGGAAGCGAGATTCCCGAAGCGCCGGCGAAAAAAAATGCGGGCATACGCATACCCGGAAACTGGCGAGCGATGACGATTGCCCAGGGACCGTAGCGCATGTAAAATCGTTCGATGCGCTCGATGTCTTCGGGGCCGACGAGCCTGGAGATGAAGCCTTGTGGATGCAAGCCTACGCGGCGGCCCATGCTATACGAAACGATGTCGCTACCGACGACGCCGATGTATCCGACCACCCACGCCAGCCAGTACGGACTGTGCCCTTTCGCGACCAAGATTCCGCCTGCAGTAAGGCTGACATCTTCGGGAATCGGCAGCCCGAATGGAGTGAGGAGCAGTGCGATGAGCACGGCAACAAGGCCGAATCGCAGGAGGGTGTCGAGGTCCAAGGCGGGGTGACTCGTGGGGGTGTGGGTGTTCCTTTCACACTTGGCGTCGAAAGGCAACGCCGAAGTACGGTATCCCGAGACGACGCGCAACTTTCGAATGGATTTGCTTCGACGGCCAATAGCCGCGGTGGAGGGAGGTGTTGGGTCTCGGCATGTGGGTGGCCGCCCTCGGAGCGAAGCAGTGAATTTCCTTCTGGGGCGGTTGCGCACAACGCCAATCGCGTGTCGTGAACGAAATCAACCCTTACTTCGGGAGGAATATTGCGGTGCTTTGTTTGTTTTGGACACAAAAGGAAACGAAGGCGACCGGCTGGGAATTGCGCCCGCTTGTACGAAGTCGTATGTGCGAGGAGGCACGAATATGAGATACGTGTGGCGTCGTTTCGGGTTCGTGCACCGACGCGCATCGTGCGCGCCGCAAAACGCCCGTCGCCTCCGTTGGGGCTCCGGCCCGCAAATCCAAGGGCGCTTCCCCTTTGTGTCCTTGGGGTTCGAGAAGGGGGGCCGCGCACTGCGCGGATGGCTCGTTGTCGCAACCGATTTATGGGGCAATGCCTTTGCAACCGATTCTTTGGTCGACCCTGTCCCCCGATCCAGAGCACCTCCACGCGCTCGGTGCGCGATTGGGGGAAGCGCTGGCGGACGCGGTCGTGATTGCGCTCATCGGCGACCTCGGCGCGGGAAAGACCACCTTCACCCAAGGTATCGGCGAAGGACTCGAAGTGTCTGACGTTGTGGTCAGCCCTACGTTCTCGCTGATGAACGAATACGACGGTCGATTGCCGCTGCTGCACGTTGATGTCTACCGGCTCGAAGCGGATGAGCTGGCGGGAATCGGGCTCGAAGAGGCCCTCGAATCATGGCCGGGTGTTGCGGTGGTGGAGTGGGCCGACCGCTTTCCGGACATCCTGCCTGCCGACATCATCTGGGTACGGCTTCGCGTGGTGCCAGAGGGGCGCGTTCTCGAAGTCGCGGCTGAAGGCGCCGCCGCGGCGGCTGTATGCACCATCTGGTCGGCAACGGCGTCGGTATGAGCCACGAGAGACTCGATTTCGGGCGCAGGGTTCGCGCGCCCGGTGGGCCAAAAGTACGCCTGATGGCAGGCATGATGGCGTTCGTCGGTGTGCTGCTCTACATCTCGCAGAAACCGCCACCCACGGGCGCGCCCGTCAACGGGAATGATGTATTTGTCGACGAAGTGGTCGTGGAAGTCCGTGGCGCGGTGCCTCGTCCAGGCTTTCACCGGGTGCCGATGGGGTCCACGTTTGCCGATGCGCTGGCTATCGCCGGTGTGTCTACCGAGGACGCGCGGCCTGTGTTGCCGGGCAGCCGAATCGTGTGGAATGGGCAAGAAGCGCACGAGGAGTCCATGTCCGACACTCTGGTGGTCGGTGTGCCGCTGGACGTCAATACTGCGGACGCAAACGTGCTGCAGTCCTTGCCGGGCATCGGGGAAAAGCGCGCGAAGGACATCGTCGCCGAGCGCGAGGCGCGGGGAGCGTTTCGGTCAGTAGACGACCTTACGCGTGTTTCGGGGATTGGACCGAAGACCGTAGATAGCCTTCGTCCGTTTTTGGTTGTGCGTGCAGCCGAATCAACGCCGTAAGTCGCGGCTGTAAGCACAAAGGCGCGTGTGTCAAGGGGGGGGTGACCCCACCCACAGCGCCGTCTCGGCGTCCTGCCATACGATTTCGCCGCGCTCCGCGAGGTAGGTAAGGTGTGCGCGCACTTGCATCGCGGCGATGGGCAAGAAGGACGACGGAAGGTCCGGGTAGATGTGCCCGGCAAGCGTGAAGGCCGTTGCAGGCCCTCTACGCAGCCCCTCGCGCACTTGGTCCGTTCGTTGGTGGCGATGTTGAATGTACTGCGTTGTGAGAGCCCATAGGTCGAGTGGGGGACCATGGGCGGGAAGCGCTGTGGTTGCCCCGCTCTCGCGAATTCGTTCCAGGCTTTCGAGGTAGGTGGCGAGATGGCCATCGGGTGGGGCGATGAGAATGGTCCCCGTTCCTGCGAGAAGGTCCCCTACTACGGCAATCTTGTGGTGGTCGTCAACGAGCGCGATGTGCCCGGCCGCATGTCCGGGAGTGAACAAGACGCGCCATTGGTTTTTGCCGATGTGGAGAACATCGCCGTCTTCGAGGGGCTCGTCGATGGTGCGCTGCAACAATTCGCCCGTGACGGGATGCGCCGCCAACCGTGCCCCGGATTGTTGGAGGAGAGCGTCGACACCAGCCGTGTGGTCGGCGTGGTGGTGGGTCAACAGTACGCGCTCGACGGTCCGCCCGCGGAGCGCATCCCACAGTGCCGCACGGGCGGCGTCGTCTCGTCCGCCGGGGTCGATGACGGTGACCCGTTCGTCGCCGAGCACCCACGCATTCGTCGCGGTCGCGGGCGGCAAGGTGTCGCTCGGAACCGCGACGCCGAAGAGGGCATCGTGAAGGCGGGCAATCGGAAGCTCGCTTGCGCGCATCTATCCAAATCGCCAAACAAGGAAGACGACGGCCACAATGGCCACGACCCCGATGGCCGCCATCGCGGCGAGCTCCGAGGGGAACCAGTTTGCGGGGCGAAGGGCCGCCGGCGTAGGTGGCATGTCGTTCGGCGTTTCCGCGACAGGTGACACCATCTCCGTCACTTCGGCCGCGGGGTCGACCGCGGGGGACGCCGTGGGGGGAACCGACAAGGGGTCGTGGATTTCAAGGCCCCACGACGGCTCGCCAGAGTCGGGCGCAGCGGCGATGGTGCTTCGCGGAAGGTTGATGTTTCCCAACCCAAGCGAAGGCCCGCTGCCGTCGAGTTGAACTCGACCCAAGCCAAAGGAGAGGTCGTCGAGGCTGTCGGCATCGCTTGGGTCGACGGGGGGCCGCGCAGGCGCGATAGGCGCGAAGCTGGGGTCAGTGTGAATAGAATCTTCCCCTTCAGCGGCCTCTACTTGGGGGACGACGCGTGTGGTGGGAAGGTCGACGGATGGCGCGTCATCGAGGTCGTCTTCTACCTCCGCGGCGACGGCGATGGGTGTAACCACAGGCGCAGGCTCGCTGCGCGTCGATGCCGGGCGAGCCGTCGAAGCGGGGCGGGGAGGGGTGGGCTTTGGCTTCGGCGCCGGAGGGGGCGCTGCTTGGGCGGCTGCGAGCGCCTCTTCTTTTGCGCGGGCATCCTCCCGACGCTTGGCTTCTTGCCGCTCCTGGGCCTCACGGAAAGCCCGCAGGCGGCTCCCCAGGCCGGCCCGGTCGGGGCGGCCACCGCTCAGGCGCGCGACTTCGAGCAAATCACGAATCAGCTCGCCATCGGTGGAATACCGACCGCCTGCGGCGGGGGCCAGCATCTTTTGCACGACACGCGCAAGCTCAGGTTGGCGCCGCTCCAAGCGGGCGACCCAAGGGGTGACGCGACCCTCTAACGCTTCCTGCTGCGGGTTTTCTGCGCCTTCATACAACGTGGCATTGGTGACAAGTTCGATGGCCAGCGCGCCGAGGCGCCATTGGTCCGAGCGGATGTCGACAAATGCCCCCGCGACCTGCTCCGGCGGAATGTACGACCACGCGAGGGCGGTGGGCGCTGCGCCGAAGCCGAGCACGACGACGTCGCAGGTCTCGGTGAGCCCGATTTGGGAGGGCTGGAGGTGCCCGTGCTGGATGGGACCGTCGGGCCCTTGAATGGCGTGCGCGTGGCGCAGTGCTTCGGCGATTTCGACCAAAATGTCGAGGGCGGTTGCGTACTCGAGTGCGATACGGCCGCCGCGCCGGTGTTCGAGGACATCCGCGAGCGTATACGGCGGCGGAAGGCTGGTGGCGACGCCCACTTGGCTACCGTAGTAGCCGTAGGCGCGCGGAATGCGGGGGTCGTCAAGTCTTCGGAGAATATCGTATTCGTGGCGCACCCAGGCCGCGGCGCGGTCGTCGCGGGTGTCTTCGGCGAGGCGAATGGCGACCTCGCGCGGCTCACGGGAGCCTGCGGGACGATTGGCCCGGTACAGGCCGATATCGTCCTGCAACGAGAGCCGTTCGACCAACTGGAATGGACCCACACGCTGACCGGCGCGGTGGGTGCGTGACGCGACGGGCTTTCCGGACGCCGCGCCCGCGTCTTCGGGGTCGAGGTAGACCTCCGTAGCGCGATTTTCGGCAGCTTCAGCCTCTCGGGTCATCCTTGTCTCCATTCTCAGTACCAGTGGTTTTGGGGTCTCGTATCCCGTCATTCGGACCGACAGGGGAACTCCTGCACCGGCGCGTCAGACAAGATCGATACGAACACCACCGCCGCCACGAAGCTCGACGTCGATATGGTCGTCGTGGATCGTGAGAAGGTGCAGCCGCGCGCGAAGAACGAACTTGGACAAGCGCACGGTATGCTCGTCGTCAAAGATGAGTCTCAGTATCGTCCCATCCACGTGAACGCGACCACTCAGAGTAGGGGCTACTTCGAGGGTCATTTCAACGCCACCGAGGCGTACCCGGCGCCGAATCGCCGATCCTTCATTTTCGAAACGTTGTTGGTCGATGCGAATTTCACCGCGCGCTGCCAGCTCGGCGTGAAACGCCGGTGCGACCGTGATTCCCAACAGTCGTACCAGTTCGACGAGGGGGAGCGTAGCGTGCGCGGGAGAGGTGCGAATCTGATGCACAAACCCCGACACTTCGTCCTTCAGCTCGGGGCGAGCCACGCGGACCGGCGACAGCAACATCTTCGGGCCCATTCGTTGAGGGTTGCACCCAGAGGAGGACCGGCTTGGCCGCCGATCGTGTTAGGAGGACGGTCCTGTGATTGCCGACCGTCGGTGGCGTTTGCGGGTACCTGATTTCGGACGTGTCCGCCATCGGGTGTGCCACGTCGTATCGTGTTCTTTCCGCAGTCCCGTGGTGGGATTGACGATGAAGCACATTTTTCTTTGTCGAACGCTGTGTTTGTCGTCTGAAACGCGTTTTTGGTTTCCCTGATGATGCCCGTTTCGGGCAATCTACGCGGGGCGCGTTCCCACTCGCTTTTCCGCGCTTCCTCCTTTCTGTCGAATCTCGTAGGCCGAATGTCATTGTCATGGAACTATTTGTCGAAGACAGCATCGAGCGGTGCTTTCCGCGATGTTAGTCTTATCGGCGCAAAAGACGCGAAGCTGAACACCCACCGCGCTTGGAGCGGCCATGTCTGAGATATCCGCGAGCGACTTCAAGGCGGCGTTGTCCCGCTTCGCATCGGGCGTCACTGTCGTCACTGCAAAAGACGCCGACGGCGACCATGGAATGACCGCAAGCGCGTTTTCGTCGTTGTCCCTCGAACCGCCGCTGGTCCTCGTGTGCGTTGGCCGAAAAGCACGGATGCACGCTATTTTGAGCGAGGCCGAATCGTTCGCTATCAATATCTTGGCCGACGACCAAACCTCTGTGTCCAATCGATTCGCGGGCTGGTGGGAAGAAGGGCGAAGCAAGTGGGCCGACCTATCCGTGGAGCCTGCTCCGGAGTCGGGTTCGGCCTGGATTGGCGGCGCTTTGGCCAACCTCGATTGCCATGTTCACGCGACCTTCGACGGCGGAGACCACACTCTGTTTGTCGGTCGCGTCGTCGCTGTGCGGGTGCCGGACAACTCGGACCCCGCGCCTCTTCTTTATTTTTCGGGTTCGTATCGGAACCTCAATCCTCGTTGACGTTGCGGGCGGGCCATCACCGAGATGGCCCGTTCCTTCGTTGGATTTCACTTCTCGCGACGGCTGTGTCGTCGCCCCATCGAAACTAAGAGCTGCGAACCTGTCCTGCAGGGTTCGTCCGGCTCACCGGAGGAAAACATGCCGAAGGCTCCACACGTTGTTGTGACCGGTGGTGGACGCGGAATTGGTGCCGCAACCGCGCGTCGTTTTAAAAGCCTCGGGTACCGGGTCACCCTCATGGCCCGAAATCGCTCCGAAATTGAACAGCTCGCCGATGAAATCGAAGCCTACGCCGTTCGCGTCGATGTCGGTGACCCAGCGAGTGTAGAGGCGGCATTTATGGCCGCGGGCCCCGTGAACGTGCTCGTCAACAATGCTGGCATGGTTCGTCCGTCGCTGGTCACCAAGACAGACGTGCGCGTTTGGGAAGAGCACCTCAAAGTGAACCTTACGGGGGCGTTCTTGTGCTCGTTGAAGGTACTGCCCGGCATGACCGCCCGTGGCAATGGGCGCATCATCAATGTCGCGGGCACCTTTGGTATGCGCGGCGAGGCGTATTTGGCGGCGTACTGCGCGTCCAAAGCGGGTCTCATTGGCTTCACGAAGGCGCTTGCCGCAGAAGTCGGTGCGTCGGGTGTCACCGTCAATGCGGTTTGTCCAGGCTATGTCGACAGTCCGTTGATGGACGTCGCGATTCAGAACATCGCCGAGCGTGGCGAAACGGCGCGGGAGGAAATTGAAGCCCGCCTCAAGGGCCGCTCGCCCCAGGGCCGCATCTTTTCCGCCGACGAAGTCGCCGATGCTATCGCCTACTTGGCAAGCAGCGGCGCTGCTGGCATCAACGGACAATCGTTGGTGTTGGACGGCGGTGAGTTGGCTTGCTGAGCTTCGTGACTCTATTCTGCGTTACGTCATCGCTGCGGGTGGGTGCAATTTGCGCCCGCCCGTTTTGCGGATTGGGTGTTGACGGGCCGCGCTGCCGCCCCACCCGACGCGCGGGCCGTCGCGCTTGGGGCCCCGCGCGCGATGGAAGCGCGACGGCGCGTCGTCGGTTCTGACGGGGAGCGCGGCGCGTGCAGACGCCGAGGCCCGGGCGACGCCCGAACGTGCGGGCACATTCGCGATGTGCGCGGGACTACGGCTCGAAGCGGTAGCCGACGCCGTGAATCGTGAGAATGTGCCGCGGCTCGGCGGGGACGTCCTCGATTTTCTTTCGCAACTTGAGAATCTGGTTGTCGACGGTTCTCGTTTGCATCGTGGGGCTATAGCCCCAGACATGTTCGAGAAGGTCCTCTCGGGTGACGTCCACGCCGCGATGAGAGATGAGGTACTCCAACACGCCCGCTTCGTGGGTTGTCAAACGAATTTCTCGGCCGTTGCACACGACCACACGCCTGCGGAGGTCTGCCTCGATGGCGCCAAAGCGGAACACCTCTTCGTCGACCGGCATGATGACCGTGCGCAGGCGGGCGCGAACGCGTGCAAGGAGCTCTTTGGCGCTGAATGGCTTGGTGACGTAGTCGTCGGCGCCGGCATCCAGGCCGTCCACGCGGTCATTCACGCCGGTCTTTGCGGTGAGCAAAATCACGGGCAGGTCTTTGTCGGTCTCTCGGAGGTACCGAAGCACGGAGAGCCCGTCGACGCCTGGGAGCATGACGTCGAGAATTACAAGCTGGGGACGCCACTGGGCAATGCCGTCGAGTGCGGTTTCACCACGGTCAAAATGGCGAACGTCGTAACCGGCGAAGCGAAGCGCCTGTACGAGCCCGAGCGCAATGGTGTCGTCGTCTTCGACGACCACGATGCGGGCTGGTTTCTCCATGTTGCTACCTCCGCGGAAGTTTGATCCGGAAGCAAGAGCCACCGTCCAGTCCGTCCACACATTCTACCAGCCCACCATGGGCGTCTGCTGTCTCGGCGACGAAGGCAAGCCCGAGACCGTGTCCTCCAGACTTTCCTCGACCCGGACCTTCGACGCGCGTGAAGCGCTCGAAGATGGTCTTGCGTTTGTCTGGCGGAACCCCGATACCGTTGTCGCATACTTCTATCACAACCCAACGCCCCTGGACGCCTGTGCGCACACGCACAATCCCGCGAATTCCGGTTTTGCCGTACTTCAGTGCGTTGTCCAATAGATTTCCAACGGCGTCGTGGAGCAGTTCGAGGTCGACCGAGATTTCGGGCGTTGGGTCAAGTCGGGTTTCTAAGGTTGCGCCCCGCTGCTTGAACCGTGGGCGCCATTGCTCGACAACCGACTCTACGACGGCGTGGGCACCCAGTTTGGTCAAGGCTTTGACTTCGGGGCGCCGCGCCGCGGCCAGTACGTTGTCAATTCGCTCGCTTAGGTTGTTTGACTCCGTGAGAATACGCTCCAAGAATGTGTCGCGTGTTTCGGGGGAATCTGCGGCGCCAAGTTGTAAGGTTTCCGCCATCAAACGAATTCCCGCGAGTGGTGTCTTGAGTTCGTGCGTGACGCGGGTGATGAACTCTTGTTGCCGCCGGTGGAGTTCTTGTTCGCGGCGTTCGGCGGTGACTTGTGCCATGACCGCCAACATACCCAAGATAATCGACACTCCCAAGGGTGCCAGGGGAGTCAAGAGGTGTACGGGAATCGCGTCCTGGCCGGGAACATGGGTGGGTGCGGCCAAGCGATATTGGGGGAACAGCCGTCCCAACGGTAGGCTCAAGGAAATGTCGACCGGATCTTTGTCGGTCAATACACGCCCGTCGAAGCCGAGGAGGTGCCCGCGAGGGTCGACGACCTGGAGGTCTGTGGACGCGGGGAGTGTCTCCATGAGGGCTTGCAGAAGCGGCAATGCGTCGACTTGAATGGCTGCGCGGCGATTTTGGTCGATGGGCATCCAAACCAGCAGGAAGCCGGGTTGGGAGTAGAGGTCCTGCACAAAATGCAGTTCGCCGATGGTGGCCGTGGGGTCGTCGTTTTGCAGGCGCTCGTTGATTTCGCGGTAGGCGACGAGGCGTCGGTCCGCGCGTTCGAGGCGAGCCTTGAGGGAAGCCTTGCGTTCGTCAGTATCGGGCAGGGTGGTCCACAATCGGACGCCCACCTCGATGTTTCCGGGCAAATCGGCGCCGCTAAGGTCGGCGATGGCTCCGATAGTATCGACGGCAAGTGTTGTTTTTTGGTCGTGTTGTCCCAGCAATTCCAATGCAGTAAGCGCTTGCTCGCGGCGCAAGATGAGTCGGCCAACGTCGATGTTTCGCTCGGCTGCGCGCGTAAGGGGCATTCGCAAGGGAGGGGTGGCGTTCTCCAATACGCGCAGAGCGCCTTCGGGGTTATTTTCTGATAATAGCACACGAGCGGCCAGAAACGAAGCGAGCAACCCATGGGCAGGCGTTGGCGGTACGCAGTTTACGAGAGCTTCGGCTGCTTCGCGGGGATGTCCGGTTGCGCGATGGCGATTGGCTTCAAGAAGACAGGGCTCTTCGAGCAATACGCTCACATTTTCCTTCGGCGACGGAACAGGCCATACTTCTTGGTCACTGGGAGACAAGCTCCAAACATAAAATGCATCAAACCAAGCCACGGTGCTGCGAAGCTGCACCTCGCGGTCGGCCTTTTCGCGTGAGTCGACGAGGTCGTCGGTCCAACTACGGATACGGTCCGTCACCAGGCCTTCCCACAATGCGACGAGGTTGGTGAGCTCTTGTGTGGTTCTACGGCGGTCTTCGCGCGTGGCCGCTTCTTGCACCGAAGCTGCTTGTTGCACGGTGAAGACAACGACCATCGCGACCACTGCGGACAACAGCCATATGGATGCACGCCGCATTCGTCGGGCGGGCCGGCCTTTCACCATCGCGAACCTCTTGGTTGGACCGTGGGCGGCGCCGCTGTATCGCGGCAGAGGGAAAGGGGGAGGACGTGCGGTGTGTCTTTGGGGGTATGTGCGGCGTTGTTGCGTTGCACGGAGCACATCCGCGAGCACGCTGCGACGTGCGAAGCGGTCGGTCGCTCAGCGAAACAGCGAGATGGCGCGTTCAATACGATTGCGGCCCGCGGTGTGCGCGTTCCGTGCGCTTCGAAGTGCGCGATGGAGCCAATCGTGTGTTTCTTCGCGGGGGAGGCGCGCGGCGACACCGATGCTCGCCGTCACCAACAAATCTGGACCCACGGTCGACCAATCGTGAGAAGCGATTTGGCGGCGAATTCTCTCCGCGACCTCGGAAGCCGTGTCTTCGGTGGAGCCCGACAGGAATACGACGAGTGTGTCGCGGTCGTAGCGAATGCAGGGGTCTGCGTCTCGCACCGCCAACAGGACCAGGCGTGCGATGCTGGCGATGACAAAGCGGTAGGCGGCGGTATTGTCCGACAATGGCGCGTCGAGGGAGGGGTCGACGCGAACGGCCAAGCAAGAAACGGGCGTTCCGGTTGCGTGGCAGCGTTCGACCAACTGGTCGAGCTCGGCCTGCATCCAGGAGGCCACCAATAGGCCGGATTCAGGGTCGCGGTCGGGGCTCTCTACCTGTTCGAGCACCCGCGCGACGTGATTGAGCTCATCTTGGGACAAGAGCTCTAGGCGCAACTGAACGCCCCCGACTTCAAGGGTGTCGCCCGGGCGAAGCGATGCGCGGCGTGCGCGCTGTCGGTTGACGGAGGTTCCGTTGGTAGAATGGAGGTCGAAGACGGTTGCGTTTCCGCTAGAGTCGACCACGATGCGCGCATGTTGCTTGCTGACGGACGTGTCGGTCAGGACAAGGTCGGTGGTTCGGTCACGACCGATACGAAGTTGGCGGTTGGGCGAAAGGGTCACAAAGCGCAGGAGGTCATTGCCCGTGACCACGCGAAGGGTCGGGATGGCCCGGCGACGCGACTGACCGGGTACATCCATGTCCGCAGCGTCAGTGGACATGTCCGATTCGTTACCTTGTGGGGGCGGAAGGGTCACCGTTGTTGCCTCAGCCAGTTGCGATACGTCAATAGGAGTATACCCCAATTCGGTCAGGGCGTTCTTTGTTCGACAACGAGAAACTCCACGCGGCGATTTGCGTCGTGTGCGGCTTCGCTGTCCCCTTGCACCAACGGAACACTTTCCCCGAGGCCAATCGGTCGTAGGCGCGATGCGTCGACGCCGGCTTGCACCAAGTATCGTGCGACGGAGGCCGCGCGCGCTTTGCTGAGTTCAAGGTTGTAGGTTTCTGAACCGCGGCTGTCAGTGTGTCCGCGTACCTCCACGAGCGCAAGTGTGGGGTTTGCGAGGAGGATGCTGGCCACATCATCGAGAATGCCCTTGCTGCGCGCGTCAATGCGGTCGGCGTCCGTCTCGAAGAGAATCTTGTCGTCGATGGCAATTCGGTCGCCGGTAAGGCGGGCGCGGGGCGGTTGGAGAACGATTTCGCGGGTGATGTTTTGGACCTCCCCGTTGGGGCCGGTGGAGCATGCGATAGCGCGGTGGTCGGGGCTGAAGCCGACTGCTGCGATGACCAGCTCGAATGCATCGCCCGGCATCAATTCCAGCTCGGCTGCGCCGGTATTGGCTTGTGTGCGCGTGGGCCCCGGCCCATTTCCGACCACCCGAACATCGGCGAGAAGGGGATTTCCTTGTGTGTCGCGCACTTCCAGACGCACGGAACACCGCCGTGCGGTGGGAGACAGGCGGATTTCCGTCTGCCAATCTTTGCCAGGGGTGTTTGGCACCTCCAAAAAGCCCGACAGGTCTTGGTGGCCGGGCGCGCGAACCGTCATTTCGTAGCTGCCGCCGGCTTCGAGTGACAGCGAAAGCCCGGTGTCGGGTGGCACGGTGAAGGTGCCGACGACTTTTGGACCTGCCCGTAGTTCGAGCGTCGCGCCACCGACGGCGTTTCGTCCTTCCCCCGAAACAACGCGGATTTCGGAGGCGACACCCGTGCCCTTCGGTGTTTCCGACGAAGCGGTGGTGGGCGTGCGCCCAAACCGACCTTGAATGCCGGCGAGTGCTCGCCAATCGGGCGCGCCGAGGCCCGAAGTGATGCCCGTGCCACCGCCGGTGATGACGGACCATTGGGGGGAAGCGTTGTAGCGCAGCGTGCCGATGGCTTCTACGGGAAAGCCGTAGCCATCGGAAACCGTGCCAACAAATGCCTCTCCAGTGATTTCCGCTGCGGCGAGGAGACGTTCCGAAAAGGGGATGCGTGCGCCGATGCCCCACGGGACGCGGTGGCCCCAAACGGTATCGTCTGGGAGCACTTCGACGGGACGTCCGCGAAATCCAACATTTGCAGCCACCAAAACAGGGCCGAGCTCCGCGCTGCCAATCGCGCGGAGGTGAAGCGAGAGGCCAGGGTCTCCGAGCCATGCCGCGCCGTCGCCGGTGGGGAAACCGAGGCCGGCGCCGACGGCAAAGCCCACACCTCCAGGCTTTCGGTCGACAATCTCGATGCGCGCGTCTGCCAGCAAGTCGCCCAGGTGGGTGCTCGTCTGGCCATCGATGCCAAACCCTGCCACATACGGGTGTATCGGTAGGTCGAGGCCGAGGCGGGCGGGACCGAGCGCACCCCAGCCTTGAAGATTCAGTGAGCCGACAGATTCGAGAATGTCGACTTCATCGCCAGAATCGTAGCGGTACACCAATGGAGACGCAGCATGGTTGAACCAAATGCTGCCGCCTCCTGCTGCGGAGCCGGTTTGGGTGTCGTCGACCCGCACAAAATCGTCCTCGCCGATTGCGGGACGAAAGGTTTGTCCGTTGAGCTCTTGGGCCAGCGCGGGGTTTACCATGCTCGCGGCGGCGCCGCTGGCGACCAAGCCGGCCATTCGACGGCGACGAAGCGCCGCGGCAAATGCGGCGAAGAACGCGGGCAGCAGGGTCGGGCCGAGCGCGAGGGACGAGCACGCGCCACCAGCGAGCCGTCCGCCGGAGAGCGCGGCGAGTCCTTGGTCCGCCGAACCTTCGGTGCCTCCGGTGGGATTGTCGACGGGGTCGAGTACATCGACAATCCCGTCGCCATCGCTGTCGTCGGTGCAGCTTTCTACGCCGTCAAGGATGCCGTCGCCGTCGGTGTCGGGGACATCAGGGTCGGTGCCGCATGCCGGTTCGTCCTTTGTGTCGAGGCCGTCGCCATCGTCGTCTTCGTCACAAAAGGAAGGTCTTCCGTCCACATCAAAGTCGCCCGTACCTTCTTCAGCATCGGGCCGACCGTCTCCGTCTCGGTCGTCGGGGTCGCTCGCGGGGTCATCGTTGCAGAGGTATTCGTCCTCGTCGGAAAGACCGTCGCCATCGGTATCCCGCAGGAGGGGGCTTGTACCGTATTCTACTTCGTCGCCGTCGAGAACGTGGTCACCATCGGTATCCGCCACGAGTGGGTCTGTGCCCACGCCGGCTTCGTCTCCGTCCTGCAGCCCATCGCCGTCCGTGTCCGCGAGGGTGGGATTGGTGAGCAGCGTCCGCACTTCGTCGGCGTCCGAGACACCGTCGCCGTCTGTGTCGGTGAGGGTGGGGTCTGTCCCATACTTCCACTCTTCGGTGGAGGAGAGACCGTCGCCATCGCTGTCAAGGGTCACGCGCTCGGAAAGCACGCCGGTGAGCGTCGCATCAAAACTCCCGCCACATAGGTCTTCATCGAGGCCGGACTCGTAGACGAGGTCCGCGCCGCCCGTCGCGAAGGCCAAGCGGAAGTTTTCGGCGTCTTCGAGCGCCAGGAACGACATGAAGGTCGACCGGGGCACTTGGATGTCGAAGTAGGCGTCATTGGTACCGTTGAAAGGCGCCGTATCGTCCGTGATGACGACCGTTCTCCAGAGGCCTTCGGAGGTGATCCGCTCAATGGGTGGGTCCCAGGGGTCCTGCCAGTCGGGGTACCCTGTCTCAATCGTGCCATTCGTGAAAAAATACGCGCTGAGGTCGGGCTCTGCTTCGTCGGTTCGGCTGAAGCTGTATCGATAGTCCCAATTGGTGTCGGTACCATCGATGTCAATGAGCACCGACCACGTCCCGACCGTAATGTTTGCGGGGTCAAAGGGGTCGCGGTCGAGGCGAATGCGAAAGAACACGGTGTCGGGGTCTACCCACCAAGATGCCGCGGGGCGGGCTGTTCCGTCTGCTGCACCGGTCAAGTCTCCGACACAATTGCTGCCTCCGAATGGCGCATCCCCTTCGGGGTCGGACAGCGCTTGACCGGAGGTTCGCAGAATCGGGGCCCAGTCGCCGTCATCGGGCCAGTCGGCGCCGAGCGATACGGCGGGGAGCAGCGCCGAAGCCAATAGGGTAACAAAAGTGGTACCCGTGTGGTTCGGGCGTCGGACTCGGCTACGCATTGTGTTCTCCCTTTGCGGTCGACGATAGCAGAGCAAACGTTGTCGTTCTGTCTTGCGCCGTCAACCTCTACCGTCATTTACTTTCTAGCGTCATTCGCTTTCCAGACGCACCACGTTCCCGTGGTGGGAAGGTTTCGCTTCGGGTACACGTGGTCAGAGCCGGCCTGCGCTGGACTTTCCATGTATCACATCCTACGCGGGTTCCCCACCGCGAGATAGGGTTCTCACATGAACGCATCCGCACCTGACGCGCTCGAACGCCTCGAACGGTCCCTCTCCACGATGGGGTCTGTTTTGGTGGCGTTTAGTGGTGGCGTTGATTCGGCTGTTGTCGCGGTCGTCGCGCATCGGGTCCTCGGGGCACGCGCGGTGGCGCTCACTGCCGTTTCTGAGACATTTCCGCCCGAAGAGCTCGAACTTGCGAACCGCGTGTGCGCGAAGTTTGGCATCCGGCATATTTGCGTAGAAACGCATGAGCTGGAAGCCGAAGGGTATGCACGGAACTCCGGCGACCGCTGCTATTTCTGCAAGTCGGAGTTGTTTCAGCTCGCGGCGGATAGATGTGCCGAGCTCGGCTTCGCGGCGGTTGTCGACGGAACCTTGCTCGACGACCTCGGGGGCCACCGGCCGGGCCTGCAGGCCGCCGCGGAGAACGCGGTTCGTCATCCTTTGGTGGAGGCCGGGCTCGACAAAGCGATGGTGCGTGCCATCGCGCGCGAACTCGACATCGAGGTTTGGGACAAGCCGTCCTTTGCGTGCTTGGGTAGCCGCTTTGCCGTGGGTACCCGCGTCACGGGACCGCGGGTTCGCGCGGTACGCGGCGTTGAATCGTACTTGCGGACGGTTGGTTTTCGGGAGTTCCGTGCCCGTTGGCACGAGCTCGATGGCAAGCCGTTGCTTCGGTTGGAGCTTGGCGCGGCAGAGCTGGCGCTTGCGGTGCAGCCCGATATTCGGCGGGGCGTGTCCGAGGTGGCTCGGGCAGAGGGGTTTGCGTGGGTGACACTGGACCTGGAGGGCTATCAAACGGGGCGGGGCAGCCAGTTGGAATCGGCGAGGTTCCCAATCCTCTCCTGAGCCGTCGGGCCGTCTATTTGGAGCTGGCGGGCTTGTGGCTCGTCACCCTCCTTGCGATTCGGCTTGTGCTGGCGTTGCAGCGCGGTCTCGGCCTCCCCGACTGGGTGCTGGCCATTGTGCCCTTGTTGTTCATCTACGCACCGGTCGCGTTGTGCAGGTACCGTGGGGCGGACTCTTGGGGCTATCACCTCAGCATTCCGGCGTTTCGGGATGTTCGAGGTTGGGGCGGGGCGGCGGGCTTCGCGCTCGCAGTTTTTGCAGCAATTCTGGTGCCATGGGTTGCTGGATACCACGTCTACCAGGCGTTTTATCGCTATTTGGCGGCGACGGTCTCTTATGCGTTGCACCATGGAGCATTTCGGCCGGACCTGCTGTGGCCCGCCAACCAGCCTGTCTCTTGGGCATCGTTCTGGGATGTTGTGGGGGCAGTCGGACCCAACTGGTCGCAGTTCCCCGCAGATATGTTTACGCTCGTGGCCTACCAAGTGTTTTTTGTGGCCATTCCCGAAGAGTTTTTTTACCGCGGATATTTCCAGACCCGCCTCAATGAAGTGCATGTCCGCGCAGTTCCTCTCTTCGGAACGCACTTCGGGGTTGGCCTGCTCGTGGCCAATTTGTTCTTCGCATTTGGCCACTCGGTTGTTGACGTGCAGTGGTGGCACTTCGCGACCTTCTTCCCGGGCCTTGTGTTTGGATGGATGCGGGAGCGGTCGAAGGGCGTGTTGGCGGGTGCCCTATTCCATGCCCTCTGCAACGTGTCCGTCCATACTCTCGACGTTCTCTACGGTGTTCGCTGAGCGATGGCTCTCCGCCGCTTCGAGGCGGTCGAGTCGCGCGACCACGGCGTCGAGGCGGGTGGACAGGGTCGTCATTTGCTCTTCTATGCCGTCAATCCGTTGGTTTGCTTCATCGAGTGTTTCGGCGAGGCGGCGTGTGCCTCCCGCGACACCGGTGACCTGGCCGCGCAAGCTGTTGAGGAGGTCGCGTAACTCCTTGAAGTCGGTGCGATTCGGAACTTGGCGCTCGTCGAGGGTTTCGTACAGGACGTCCTGAACGGGTCGCCGAAGGACCGGAAGAAGTCCGTCGGAGAAGGTCGCGGCGAAAAAATCGCGTGTGCTGCTCATCGTAGACATCCAAGTCGGTGGGGGAAAGGAACTGAAATTGCCCGCGTTTGTCTTCTGTGACTGAGTACCCGCGAAGCGTCGCGGCTCCAAACACGGTAGACGAAATTGTTGCGGGCCCTTCCTCTCCTGCGCCGTGCGCGGGTGTGATAGAACGGAACCGTGGTTGCGATATATCTTCGTTGTCGGGTCTGAACCTGAACTTCGATGGGATTCTGGTGTCTGGAACGCGCGATGGTCGGGGGTCAAGAACACCTGATTCCATCCGATGTCACGGGTTCGGTGGTTGTGGCTCCCCGCGTCGGGTGCCGGGGAGGAGGTCTGATGGGTACGTGTCCATTCTGCAAAGGGGAGATCCCCGCGGATCTCCTTGAAGTCGGGGGACGATGCCCGCGTTGTCTCATCGAAATCCCCGGTGAAGATGCGCCCACTGACCCTGGCGCCGAAGCGAAGGCGGCCCAGGAAGCTGCGGATGCATTGGCCAAAAAGCCTAGGTGGGGCGTGATTTTGGGTATTGCGTCCCTTGCGTTTGCGGCCACCTCTGGTCTCTGGGTCGCGTTTGCGCCACAGGAGCCCGACGAACTGGGCGAAATCTACACTGGCGCCGAAAATTACAAGCGGGTGTCCAGCCAGTTCCTCAGCATCGACCTCGACTCCGAAGAGGATGAAGCGGCGCCTGTTGAGGCCACCACGAACGCGGTGGCCAAGAATCCCAACAAAAAGCAGAACACGCAGCCGTCTACCCCGTCGAAGGAGAAGTCGAACCCCGGTCTCGTCGGCTCGATTCCTGACCTTCCTGAAGACGACGGCCCGGACATCGCTGCGGTGGAGCTTTCTACGGCAGAGGGGTCCCCGGAGGCAGGAAGCAACCGGCCAAGTTCGGCGCGCGGTACGTCGGGTGACACCGCCCGCGCAGGCATGGGCGTTCCCAACCTCACGGGGTCGGGAGTGTCCGGTTCGATGGACATGGGCGTAGGCGGAGGGCCGCGCGACCGTGGAGCAAAGGCCCAAGAGTATTGCGGCGACCAAATTCGTGATGTCGCCAAGGCTCTCATGAGCCAGCTGGGCAAGCAGCTCAAGACCTGTGCGGACCGCGCCCTCAAGGTCGACGACTCCTTCCAGGCGACGGTGAAGGTACAGATTGCGATTGAAAAAGACGGCCGAATCGCGGCCATCGACCTCGCTCCGAGCAATCCCAACGACACAGAGTTCCTCGACTGCCTCGAACGGACCATTTCCAAGTCCAAGTTCCCGCGCTTCTGCGAGCCGCTGGACCTCTCGAAGACCTACTCGTTCGGTTCCGGCGGCGGCTTCTGAGCGCGTTCCGGGATTCGTGCTGTGTGGTTGCTTCGTGCGCCGCACCTCATCGGGGCACCGTCGGCCATGTGGTCCAGATGGCCCACGGTCGCTGCTGACGCTGCTCGATACGTAGCACCCAGGGTAGGCTGACCGCGCTCCAGCCCGCGGGCACGGCGAACGCGTCCCACCAGCTTACAAATGTGTGGATGGCGGCGGGGTCGCTGCTGAGGTGGACGCGTATCCACGCTTGCTTTGGCCCTGCATCGGCCAAGTCATTGAGTAGGGACGTTTCCCCGTTTCCAGCGCTGGTGCCGCAGGGCCGAGGGTCGCTACCCGGCAGTCGAAGCATTCGCCCCGGTGTGCCACCATACGTCGGCACGGCGCTGGTTTCGGTGGGGCCTTGGGGCTGGAGCAGCGCGCGAAAGCCGAGGTCGTCGAGGACGACTTCGTCGGCGGCGGAGGGAGCGGGCAGCCCCACTGCAATCGGACGATGCCCCATTTGCTTCGTAACTGCACGTCGCGCGCGTTGGTAAGCATCGCGAAGCGCCGCGAGCGACACCGCCTCTGCGTCGTTGGAAGGAAACGGTGACGACGCAAATGCCACGCCAACATTCGCTGTCGGGTACAGGGTGGACGCCGCGCGAAATGTCCAGTCAGCGGGTACCATCAATAGGACGGGAAGATTGCGCGTTTCGAGCGGCGCGATGGCTTGGGCGAGCTCTTCCGGATTTGTGGTTGACTGGATGTCCACCACGAGGAGCACATGCGCGGGACGTGTTGGTGCCAGCGCTTCTTCGTGCATTGAGCGTCGGGCGTCGCAGTCTGCCCAAACGACCTGTAGTAGCAACCAAAACAACCACATGGGTCAAATGGGGGACTTTGAATACAGCACGGCGGCCACACCGTCTGTGTAGTAACGCGGACGCGCTCCCACCTCGACCATTCCAAAATTGCCGTACAAATCACGCGCCGGCTGATTGTCGGCGCGTACTTCCAAAAACAGTGACTCTGCTCCTTTGGCCTGGCCAGTCGCAGCAAATGCCGCAAGAAGCTGCTTGCCGAGCCCCTTTCGACGAAACTGTGGGTGAACGCCGATACGAAAGAGCTCCAGCTCGTCCAACACGAGGTTCCCGAAGGCGTAGCCGGCATCCGCAACGATAACGCCGACAAACCCCGTGGCGTTGAGGCTCTCTTGCAGCTGGGCCTCTGTCCAACAGTGGGTGACAGTGCGCTGTTCGTGGGTTGTTTCGGGGAAACAGGCCGCTTCGAGCGTGATAAGCGCAGACAGATGGTGCGGTGTTATTCGTAGGATTGTCGCGGGTCGGCTCATGGGGTCAACGATTCCATTTCGGGGACCATTCGTACGCTGGTTCGTTGGCGTTGCACGGCAATCCACTCGCTGTAGTACGCCTGTATGTCGGTGTTTCTTGCGGCCAGCTCGACATTTCGTTGAATATAGCGCTCGACCACCAAGCGGGAATAGACGATGCCGGTGAGCCGGTCGAGCGTCATGCCGGTAAGGTCTTGAAACGCATCCCAGCCCCCTTCGGATTCAATCCGCGACATCACGGCTGCAACGCGTGCCCGCACGTCTTCTTCGGCGGGCGCGTAGACGGCGGTGCTACCGGCCAATCCGCGGATTATCGCGCGGTCGATGGCAATCTGTAACGGGAGCAGCGTAGATGTACGTAGAACCATAATGGGCGAAGGGTCGAGTGTGTGCAGCAATTCTTCGAGCGCGACGTCCGATTGGGTCACAAGGCGTTCGCCGACCACCGCAACAATACGGTCGACACGGACGGGCTGCTCCATCATGACGATAGGAGCGTCTTCGGCAGGAAGGGCAGAAATTAGCGCCAGCCAGAACAGAGGTGCCTCCTGAGGGCGTCTGGCGGGATAACCCGTGGGAGGTTCGTGTTTCGGTAGTCTCGCGAGTTGAACGCGGCAAATGGGTGTTCAAATCGGGTTCTCTGCTTGAGAATGGTTCGGATGGGGATAGTGGGCCCGGTCCGTTCGGGATCCAGGACTGGTCGATGGTCAAACAGGGACGGTAATGATCTCCGCTCAAGGCATGACAAAACGTTTCGGCAACCTCCTCGCGGTCGACAAAATCGCATTTGAGGTGGGGCGCGGGGAAATTCTCGGTTTCATCGGGCCAAATGGAGCCGGAAAGACAACCACGATGCGTATGCTGACGGGTTTCTTGCCTGCTTCTGAGGGTCGGGCGGTGGTGGCGGGATTTGATGTTTTTGAGGACCCCATGGAGGTACGGCGTCGTGTGGGGTACCTCCCCGAGCGCCCGCCGCTCTACACGGAACTCAGTATTGGCGCTTACCTTGGGTTCGTCGCAGAGGTCCGGGGTATTCCTTACCGGGACCGGAATCGTCGAATTGGCGAAGTGATGGAGCAGGTTGGTTTGGTCGGGTGGGAACACCGGATTTTGGGCTCCTTGTCGAAAGGGTATCGGCAGCGCGTGGGGCTGGCCCAAGCGGTCATTCACAACCCCGAGGTGCTCATCCTCGACGAACCCACGAGCGGCCTCGACCCTGGACAAGTCGCGGGCATGCGGCGCTATGTCGAAGGTCTCGCCGAAGACCGTACGGTGATTCTGTCCACGCACATCTTGCCCGAGGTAGAGATGTTGTGTGAGCGGGTGGTGGTCATCGCAAAAGGTCGGGTAGCGGCGGATGAATCGATTCTCAGCCTCAAGAACCGGGTCGGGCAGGGGGTTCGCTACCGCGTGGAGCTGCGCGGTGCCGACGATGACACCATGCGCGTCCCCCAGCGGGTAGGTGCTTTGCCGGAAGTTCTTCAGGTGACCCCCATTGGCGAACAAGACGGCTTCCAGCTTTTGGATGTCCGTGCGCCTGAAGACCCCCGCACCGCGATTGCTCGTCTCGCGACCGAGCGGGGCTGGACCGTGCGCGCGATGGAGCGGCATTCGCCGTCGCTCGAAGAAGCGTTCTTGGCGGTCGTTGGCCAAGAAGCGTGAGACACCATTGGGCCGGAATGTTTGGCCCACGGCGTCGTCGATATCCACTGTGTGCAGGGTGTCGCCGTCTCTCTCCTCCCTCGTGTTGAAGGACCCCCCATGAGTGTGGCCTGGGCAATCTTCAAAAAAGAGATGCGGGTATATTTTGTTAGCCCGCTTGCGTACGTCTTTCTGGGCGTATTTCTCTTTTTGGCTGGACTATTCTTCTATTTGGGCGTCATCCAAACTGGTGAAGCCAGCTTGCGCGTCATGTTGGGTAACTTGTCCGTCACGTTGCTGTTTTTGCTTCCGCTGTTGACCATGCGTCACTTTGCGGAAGAGCAGCGCGGCGGGACGTTTGAGTTCCTCATGACGGCGCCGGTTCCATTGTGGGCGCTGCTCGCAGGAAAGTGGCTCGCAAGCTTCGTGCTCTGCCTTGTGTTGCTGGCTGGCACGGGAATCTTTCCGCTGGTGCTCGCCTATTACGGTGACCCTGATTGGGGCGTCATTTTTACGAGCTACCTCGGATTGGCGTTGGCTTGCGGTGCGTTTGTCGCTGCGGGTATCTTCACGTCCAGTCTTACCGATGAGCCCGTCGCGGCGGGTTTGGGTGGCGTGTTGGTCCTGTTGCCATTCTGGATGAGCGGAACGGCAGCCGACATGGTCCCTTACGAAGGTGTGAGCGCCGTATTGCGCCACATTTCGTTCCTTACGCACGTCGAGCCGTTCAGCCGTGGTGTGATTGATTCCGCGGATGTGATTTGGTTCGTTCTCTTTACCTTTGCGTTTTTGTTTTTGACTTGGCGCAGCGTCGAATCGCGGAGATGGCGGTGAAACAGTCTACTCGTCGCCTCTTGGCTTATGGCTCCAATGCTACACTCGTCACCATCATGGTGGTGGGTGCTTTGGTAGCCGTTTATGGAATTGCAGACGCCTATCGTGCGCGGGTAGACCTGAGTGAAGGTGCCCAAAACACGCTGCAAGCGGATACGCTGCAAAAGCTCTCATTGTTGGACCAAGACGGCGAACGTGTGGTCATCACAGCGTTTACCAACCAACGCGGGAAAGAAGATTCGTCCTTCAAGGACCGTGCCATCGCAGACTTGTTGAAGGAAGTAGATGCACACAGTTCCGTGGTGGATTGGAGCATCGTGGACTTCGACCGAGAGCGCCTTACGGCGGAAAAGCTCGGGGTGACGGAGTACGGTCGCGTTGTGGTGCAGCGCGGCAAAGCGCGGGTCGACCTCAAGGACCGCGAGCTATTTCGCCGGGTAGGCAAGGGCGACGACCGGCGGGTGGAGTTTTTGGGAGAAAGCGCGCTGTCGCGTGGTTTTAGTCAGCTGATGACACCGTCTCGTCGCGCAGTTTACGTGCTCCAGGGTCATGGAGAACTTGACCCCCGCGGAACGGGCCCCGACAGCCTATCGGAGCTTGTCTCGGAACTCGACCGCGAGCGCTATGATGTCGAGACGCTCGACCTCATCGCCAGTACCCGTGATGGGGAGTTGCCGTCGATTCCCGACGATGCCGCCGTTGTCTTCGTCGCGCGACCGCTTCGGCCCCTTACCCCCCAAGAGGACGACGCTTTGGCGGCTTGGGTCGGTCGTGGCGGTGCCCTTTTGGTTGCCGTTGACGTCTCAACGCCGGTTCCCGACATCGTGCGGCGGGTAGGCTTGCGTATTCCAGACGGGGTCGCGCTCCAGCCGGAGATGCAGGTACCGTACCGCGACCGGCCGATTCCGCGCTACGGGCGTCATCCCGTCACGTCAGACTTGCTTGATGGCAAGCTCGTGACCGTCGTCTCTCACCCTGCCGCTGTCGAGAAGGTCGAGCCCCTCCCCGAAGGGGTTGCAGCGGAGACGCTGCTGCTCACCACCCGCGACGGCTGGCTGGACCGTGGGGGTGAGGTTGTCGGCGGCGCGGCGGTGTTCGAGTCGTCGATTGACGTAAAAGGCCCCCACGACCTCGCAGTGTCCCTTACCGCGCGGCCTGGCACCGATTTGGTGCGACCGGGCAAGTCGCCATCCCGCATTGCGGTGGTCGGCGATGCCGACCTGTTCACCGACCTCATGGTTGGAGAGACTCCCGGAAACGCAGTGTTTGGCGTCAACCTCATCCATTGGCTGGCGGGAGATGACCGGCGGCTGGGTGTCACGGTGGGTACAGTCGGAAAAGCGACCCGCACGCGTCGGTTGGCGTTGACCGAAGAAGACTTGGCGGCACTTCGGTGGATTTCTATTGGCCTTATGCCGATTGTCGTTTTGGCATTCGGGGCCGCGACTTGGTTTTCGAGGAGGGGCCGATGAAAGCGTTTCGCGGAACGGCTGCTGCGGCGGTATTGTTTGTCGCAGTTGGCGGTGCATATTGGTTGCTCCGGCCGGAGGTCGCAGAACAGTCCGAGGAAGGTCCGCGTTTGTTCGCATTTGAGAAGCACGAGCTTGTCAAGATTGCGGTCAAACGTCCAGATGGTTCGACCGTTGTGTTGGTAGAAAACGACGGCAAATGGACCATCGATGGAACCGACTTTGTCGCCGGTCGCTCGATGGTCAATCGCGTAAAACACCAGCTACATGACCTCACCGCGCGGGCGACGGTGGTTGACAATCCCGACCAAGCCGAGCTGTATGGTTTGGGAGACAACGCCATCGAAGTCACGTTGACGCTGCGCGATGGTCGAGAGGTTCGCTTTCGTGCGGGCGACCCCAACCCAAGCTCGGTGAGCTACTACATTCAGCCGTTGCCGGGCGAAATGGTCTATACGGTGAAGAAGTCGGCGGTAGACTATTATTCGCTGAACCTCGACGAGTTTCGCGAGCGGCGCTTCGCAGGATTCGACTCGAAAGACGTCACCCGCTATTCGGCAATCCTCCGTTTGCCCGGTGCGCCCGCGTCTCTCGACATCGAGCGGATTGGTGACCGAACGTGGGATATGCATGCACCCGAGACCATGTCGGCTTCGGACGACCGGGTGCGGCGCTTGTTGGGCCGCGTGAGCGCCTTGAAGGCCAAAGATTTCATCCAGCTGACCAACAGCAAAGACCCAAGTGAACTCGAAAAGTACGGGTTGCATGAACCAAGGGTCGACCTCACGATACGGTTTGGCGCGCGCGACCCCATGCGGTTGTTGGTGGGCGATGATGCCCCCTCCGACAATCATTTGGAAGAGCTCGCATACATGATGTTCGCCGACGACGACACCGTGTACGTTTCCCGTCGAAATCTGTTGGACGAATACACAACGGATGTGGGTGAATACCGAAATCGCCGGGTCGTCAAGATGGAAGCCAGCGATGTTGTCGCGGTGGATGCTACCTTGCGCGCCCAGCCCGACCAAGACTTGCAGGGCGTACAGGGTGTTCGGTTTGCGGCAGGCGAGTGGTTTTGGAAAGACGGTGTCCCGGTTCCCGGAAGCACGCCCGAGCGGGTCGCCCAGCAGTTGGCGGAGCTTGAGGTCGAAGCGTTCGTGAAGGACAGCGTGACGGACCTTTCGCCATACGGCTTGGTCGACCCCATCGCACGTGTCGTATTGTCAGACGAGGAAGGGGCCGAACGGGTTGTTTTGCTCGGCGGGCTGGGCGAACCACGGCTGGACCCCGAAGGGAACGCGCAACCCCGGCGGTATGCCGCGATTGACGGCGACCCGTCCGTTTATTTGGTCGACGAGCGTGTCTTGCGGGTCGTCGAAGACCTCATTCGCGAAGGCAACCGAAAAGAAGAACGTGACCGCGAAAAGGCGGAGCGGCGTGAGCGCATTCCGTCGTCCGCCGAACCCGAGGAGGGTGCGCAGCCATGAAGACCAAGCCATGCTGGGTGTTTTTGTTGGGTTGGACCGCATGTTCGGAGCCGCCCACCCCATCGGTTCCGCCAGCCTCCGTGGAGAATCCGGGTCGATTTGCCGTGGCATTCCAAGCGAATGTCCAGGGTGATATCGAACCCTGTGGTTGACCCAAACATCCCCAGGGCGGTCTGCCCCGGCGAACGACGGCACTGCAAACGCTGCGCCAAACAGGTCCTACATTGGTCCTTGACGGCGGAGATTTGATGTGGAAGACGGCGCACATTGGTGACGACCGTGCGCTCCAGCAACAGGAAAAAGGTGTACTCCAGCTCGATGTCTTGATGGCATCGGGAATCGACGCCATGGTGCCGGGCGAACATGACCTTGCACTCGGACGAGACTGGCTGAAGGGGCAAGCAGAGCGGGTGCAGGCCCCGTATGTCGCCACGAATCTATGGTGTGGTGGGGAACCGTTGTTTCCTCGCTCGCGTACGGTGGACATCGCGGGAAAGCGTGTGTTGATTACCGGACTTCTGTCGCCGGAGGCCGAGCTTCCCGCCGATTGTCGCGCGGATGCGCCGGTGGCGCTGTTGCAGCGGGAAATCAAGGAGCACCCTGACCACGACCTTGTCGTTGTATTGAGCCGCTTGTCGATGGATGGCGATGCCGAACTCGCGAGCGAAGTGCCCGAGGTGGACCTAATTGTGGGCGGAGGCAGCGTGACGGCCCGGCCTTCGCCGGCGCAATTGCGAAACGGAGCTGTGCGCTTGGAAGCAGGCTCACGGGGAAAGCTTCTCGTTGTGGCCGATATTGAGATGGTTTCGGGCGGCAGGGGATTCGCGGCCGCGAACGCAAATGATGATTTGCAGAGCACCCTCGACCGAACCCGGTCCCGCCGCGACAAGGCCATCGCGCAAGAAGCCGAGGCCACCAGTGATGCGCGGCGAGAGAGCGCCACCCGCCGGCGTACCCATCTCGACGGCGAGGTGCTGCGGTTGGAGCAGGAGCTCGCCGCGGTGCAAGCGGCTGCCCAGCAGCCATCGCATTCTCTTCACTTGCGGCAGGTATCGCTCGATGACGCCATCGCCGATGACCCGCCGACGCTCGTGAAAGTAGAAGCGACGAAAGCCGCGATAGAAGAGCGCGAGACCGCGGCGCGGGTCGCGTCGGCCACGCCACTGCGCGGCCCGTATGTGGGCAGCAACTCCTGCGCGGGGTGTCACGCCGAAGCAACGGCACAATGGAAGACCACTGCGCACGCCCATGCATGGCAGACTCTGGTGGACCAACGGCGCCAAGTTGATATGGAATGCTTCTCGTGCCACGTCACGGGCGCATTTCATGCGGAGGGGCCGCAGCATCCCAACCAAGTGGGGTCTCTGCAGGATGTGGGCTGTGAGGCCTGTCACGGGCCCGGTCACGACCACGTTCGCGACCCCGCCACTGCACACATGACGGTGGACCCCCCGGTATCGACCTGCATGCAGTGTCACGATGGCGACCGCGATGGCGGGCGCTTCGACTACAACGCTTATCGCGTAAAGGTCGTACACACCGCAGCTCCTTGACCGCCCTCGCGCTGCCACGAAGTGTCACTTTGGGTGGCGCTTTTTGCTGCGGTGGGCTATACCGTTGTTCAGGTTCCTGGTCTCGGTGGTTGCGTCCGCGCGTTTGTCGTCCGGCGTGCTGCGGGAAGACTTTGGGCCAAACGATGTTGGGAGCTTCCCGCTATGCTGGTGTTGGGAATTGAAACGAGTTGCGATGAAACGGCTGTGTCCGTGGTAGGGCCGGGTGGGGTCTTGAGCGACATCGTCCATTCTCAGTCGATTCACGAAGAATACGGCGGAGTGGTCCCCGAGCTTGCATCCCGTGCCCATGCCGAGCGGCTGGTGGTTTCGGTTCGGGCGGCTCTCGCAGAGGCGGGAATTTCGCGGCCCGATGCGGTGGCTGCCACTGCGGGGCCGGGGCTGATGGGCGCTGTGTTGGTCGGGTTGAGCCACGCGCGCGGCTTGGCTGCGGGTTGGAATGTGCCGTTTGTGGCGGTCAACCACCTCGAAGCGCATCTCCTCGCTCCTTTGTTGGACACGCCGGCGCCGGTGTTCCCGTTCCTTTCGCTTATCGTCTCGGGCGGACACACCGCGCTTTATTTGGCCCATGATGTAGGCAAATACGATGTCTTGGCCCAGACTATCGACGATGCCGCAGGCGAGGCCTACGACAAGGTCGCGCGAATGTTGGGCCTTGGCTACCCGGGGGGCCCGATTATCGACCGCTTGGCCGCCGAGGGAGACCCCACCGCGCTCGACCTCCCCCGGCCCCGGGTGCGCGCCGAGCAAGGTGTGGTTCGGCGTGGGCAATCGTTGCAGCGTTCCCCGCTGGATATGAGCTTCTCTGGTCTCAAAACGGCCGTCCGGTCGCGGGTGGATAGCGCCGATGGCTTGCGCGCGGTCGATGTTTGCGCATCGTTTCAGGCGGCAGTCGTCGACGTGTTGATGGATCGGATTGAAAAGGCAGTGCGTTCAACGGGCGTGACGCGTGTGGCCATTGGCGGCGGGGTTGCCGCGAACTCTGCGCTTCGAAGCCGCCTTGCTTCGGCTCCGGGGATAGAAGCCTTCATACCGCCCCGCTTTCGCTGCACCGACAACGGTGCGATGGTGGCGCTCGCGGGGCGGCTTTCGTTGACCCGTGGGCTGTTCCATCCATTGTCGGTGTCCGCCCGGTCTGGGTGGGCGCCGGGAGCCTCTCTGTGATTGATTCTCCCACTGGTTTTGTTCATCCGGCGCGCCTTTTGGCTACATTTGGTGGGCGTGCGCGAAAGCGCTTTGGCCAAAACTTCCTCGCGTCGCCTGCGGTCGTAGAGAGCATCGTCGCGGCCGCTATCGATGGCCCCCAAGCGCGTGTATTTGAGATTGGTCCCGGCCTGGGTGTGCTGACCGGCGCCCTGCTGCACGCGGGGGCAGAGGTGACGGCATTTGAAATCGACCGTGACCTCGTGCCGTTCTTGACGGAGCGCTTCGCCGATTCGGCCCTCACGCTACATGAAGTCGACGCCACGACTGTCGACTGGAACACCGCGTTGCAGGGGGATGGTTGGGTGTGTGCGGCAAATCTGCCCTACAACGTGGGGACGGGTCTGCTTGTGGAGCTGTTGAAGTGGCCCGTCAAGGTGTCGCGTCTGGTTGTTATGCTCCAAGAGGAAGTGGCAATGCGGGTTCTGGCGCCAGCTGGCGACCGCGCGCGCGGGTCACTATCGGTGTATTGCCAAGCGCGGGCCAAAGTCAGCCGAGTGGTACGTGTTCCTCCGGGGGCATTTCATCCCCCACCGAAGGTGAAGTCGGCCGTCATTCGCCTCGACCCTCTCCCCAACGTTGATTCCGTTGCGCTCCGGTCGATGGAGCGTGTGGTTCGGATGGCATTTGCCGCGCCCCGAAAGATGGTGCGAAGCGGTTTGTCGGCGGGTTTCCCGCGGGATGCCGTTGAACGCGCACTAGTGGAGGCGGGCGTTTCGGAGACGGCGCGCCCCGGGGACCTAACCGTAGAGCAATGGTCCACCGTGACAAAGTACCTCTCTCTACGGAAATCATCGGTGGAGCGGGAAGGCCTGGAATGTGCATCGCTCGCGCCAGAATAACGATGAAGCGCCCGATCTGGCCGTGCTCCTGCGTGGACGCACTCCACGATTTAGATTACGTTTCGTGCTGATGCTTCACGGGCGGGGTGCCCGAGCGATTTTTCGGCCTGTCCCAATTCGCGGGAGACAGTATGCGCATTACCTCGTGTGGCATGACCGATGTGGGTGTCAAGCGCACCAACAACGAAGACAACTACCTCATCAACGATGAGCTCAATCTGTTTGTCTGTTGCGATGGCATGGGTGGTCACGTCGGCGGGGAGTTCGCGAGCGCAATCGCCGTGAACACCGTCGAAGAAGTCCTTACTTCGTTGGAATACCGTCCTGAAGACCACGGGCTCGACCCGGATGATGGCCCTGTGGAGGTCGCTCGGGAGAAGCTTCGCTACGCTGTGCGGCTGGCGGGCCGTCGCATTTTTGAAAAGGCCACCGAGGAGCCGGAGTACAAGGGCATGGGAACCACTTGCCTCGCGTTGCTCATGGAAGGTGGCAATGCGTACTTGGCCCATGTTGGCGACTCCCGCGGATATTTGGTGCGGGACGGGGTCATCGAGCAGCTCACCGAAGACCACTCGTTGGTCAACGAGAAAATCAAAGCCGGCCTCATCACTCCCGAAGAAGCCAAGACGCACAAGCTCAAGAACATCATCACGCGGTCCCTCGGCTATATGGAAGATGTCGAGGTCGACCTGATGGTCTGCGCTGTCCGGCGCGATGACCGGTTTTTGTTGTGCAGCGATGGCCTCTCTGGGCTCGTCGAAGCTGCGGAAATGGGCGAGGCCGTGCTCGACCATGGCCCCCAAGAAGCGGCCCGCAAGCTGATCGAGCTTGCATGTGAGCGTGGCGGCGACGACAACATCACCGTCGTCATTGCGCGGATTGACGAAGTCCCGTGACCACTCGGCCGCGCCGCCGACAGGTCACCTTGTGGGTGGTGCCGGATGGCGAGGCGGAAGTGTCTCGCCAATGGCGTGTGGAGGTGCGCACGCTGCAATGGGCGCTGGGCATCCTCGTGGGTGCGCTGTTGGGCATCGGGGGACTCTTCGTCTCCTGGGTGTCGATGGTGCCCCAGGCGCGCGCGTATGGGCCATTGTTGGAAGAGAATCTGTCGCTCAAGGCCCGATTGCTCGAAATCGAGAACAAGCTCGATGGCGTCGACCGAGAGTTGCGTCGCCTCCGTTTGTACGAAGAGCAGTTGCAGTCGGTCGAGCCCAGTGCAGTCCCGGGCTTTGGGCCGCTCGACGACGGCGCAGTTGCGGAAGAAGACCTGCCGCCCGTAGACGGTTGGGACGACAACGTTTGGTCAGAAGGGGAGGCCCTTGACGACTTGGGGGAAGCGGACCTTGCCTCGTTGGATGGGCTCTCTGACCGACTCGCTGCGGTAGAGACCCATGCGGCTTCGGTGCTCGAGCGATTGATGCAGATTGAGCTGGACATGGGAGAAACGGTGGAGACGGTCGCCGCGTTTCGTGCACGCAGCACGGCGGTACCATCCGGGTGGCCACTCGATGGAACACTGACCAGTGGGTTTGGGTGGCGCCGCTCGCCGTTTGACCGCCGGTGGAAGTTTCATTTTGGTGTCGATGTTGCGGCGCCTATCGGTACGGTAATTCGTGCGCCTGCCGATGGCGTGGTGGTCGCTGCGGAGTATCACGCAGGGTATGGGCGTATGCTTGAGATTGACCACGGTTACGATGTCGTGACGCGTTACGCCCACAATGCACGTCTGCTGGTCGCCTTGGGCGAGGATGTTCGTTCGGGCCAGCCCATTGCGACGGTCGGAATGACGGGCGCGACCACGGGGCCGCACCTTCATTATGAGATCTATGTCGAAGAACAGCCCGTGGACCCAATGGAATACCTTGAATAACAGGGAGCGCACGAGGCTGGCCTCCGCGAACCTTCGTGGACATTGGTTGGCTTGTCGGGCTTGACGAACGGGGCCTTGGGGTCTACGGGCGTGCGCCGCCGTGGGTTTCCCGCGCATTGTACTGGAGTCGGAATGCTCAGCATCGAGGGTGTCATCAAAAAGGTCTTCGGCACCCGCTCAGACCGTTGGATCAAGAAGCAACGCCCCTTGATTTCGCGCATCAATGAGTTGGAACCGAAGATCAAGGCGCTGAATGATGCCGAGCTGCGTGCCCAAACCGCTCGGTTTCGCGAAAAAATCGACCAAGGGGCGTCTCTCGACGACATCCTCCCCGAGGCATTCGCCACCGTTCGGGAAACCGCTTGGCGCGTGCTCGAAATGCGGCACTTCGATGTGCAGCTTTACGGCGGCTTGGTGCTTCATCAGGGCATGGTCGCGGAGATGAAGACGGGTGAGGGGAAGACCCTCACCGCGACGTTGCCGGTCTACCTGAACGCCATCTCGGGCAAAGGAACCCACGTCGTCACGGTCAACGACTACCTCGCCAGCCGCGATGCCGACTGGATGGGGCGCATCTACAACTTCCACGGTCTCTCGGTCGGCAAAATTCTACAGCGCGACCGTGATTCCGCGTCGAAGCAGCGCGCTTACGCCGCCGACATCACCTACGGCACCAACAACGAGTTTGGCTTCGACTACCTGCGGGACAACATGAAGTTCCGCATCGAACAATATGTGCAGCGAGGCCACAACTTCGCAATCGTCGACGAAGTCGACTCGATTCTGATTGACGAAGCGCGCACGCCGCTCATCATCAGCGGTCCCGTTGAGCAAAATATCGACCGTTACTATGTAATCGACGGCGTTATCCCATTGTTGCAAGGGGAAATCGACTACGTCGTTGACGAAAAGAGTCGCTCGGTGAACCTCACCGATGCCGGTGTCGACAAAGTGGAGTCCAAGCTCGGTCTCAACAACCTCTACGACACGCACAACATGGAAATTCTGCACCATGTTCGGCAAGCGCTCAAGGCGCACACCATTTTCCGTCGCGACCGAGATTATGTCGTTCAGGACGGAAAGGTCGTCATCGTCGACGAAAACACTGGCCGTCTCATGCCAGGTCGTCGGTGGTCCGACGGCTTGCACCAAGCGGTGGAGGCCAAAGAGAAGCTGGAAGTGCAGGCGGAAAGCCAAACGTACGCCACCATAACGTTCCAGAACTATTTCCGCATGTATTCCAAGCTCGCGGGCATGACGGGTACGGCCGAGACCGAGCGGGAAGAGTTCCAAAACATCTACAACCTTGATGTCATGGTTGTCCCGACCAATCGTCCCGTCCTCCGTAAGGACTACGACGACGTCGTATACAAGACCCAGGGCGAGAAGTACCGCGCGATTCTCGACGAAATCGAGACCATCCACGCCACCGGGCAGCCGATTCTTGTGGGCACGGTCTCGGTTGAGAAGTCGGAAATCGTAAGCCGGTTGCTGCGGCAGCGTGGAATTCCCCATGAGGTGCTCAACGCGCGAAACCATGAGCGGGAAGCGCAAATTGTTGCACAGGCCGGTCACAAGGGCTCTGTCACGATTTCGACCAACATGGCAGGTCGCGGAACCGACATCAAGCTGGGGGGAGACCCCGAGGCGATGGCGTTGGCGGAGCTTGGTCCCCAGGCGTCGGCCGCCGACATTGATGCCTGCGCGCGCAAGTACAAGGCGATGTGCGAGCCGGAGAAGGCGGAAGTGCTTCGCCTCGGCGGCTTGCACATTTTGGGTACGGAGCGCCATGAATCGCGGCGCATCGACAACCAGTTGCGTGGCCGTTCCGGTCGGCAGGGCGACCCTGGCTCCAGCCGCTTCTATATGGCGCTTGACGACGACCTCCTGCGTATCTTCCAGGGCGACAAGCTCATCGGCTGGATGGAGCGCATGGGCCTCCAAGACGATGAAGCCATCGAGCACCGTTGGATCAACAAGTCGATTGAGGACGCCCAGAAGCGGGTGGAAGGGCACAACTTCCAGATTCGCAAGAACCTCCTTGAATACGATGACGTGATGAACCTTCAGCGCCGAACGATTTACGAGATGCGGCGAAAGGCGCTGGAAGGCGAAAACATCCGCGAAATCATCCTGACCGCCCTCGAAAATCTTGTCGACGACATTCTCGGCGAGTGCATTCCCGAGGGTGCACATCCCGAGCAGTGGGACGTTGCCGGTCTTCGAGAGCGCCTCACGCGCATCTTCACGATTGCATGGCAAGACACCGACGACGAAGTCCGCGACATGTCCTTCGAGGAGCTGCGCCAGCGGATGATCGACGAAGCCCGCGAGCTATACGAAGAGCGGGAAGCGCGGATGGGCGCCGATTCGATGCGTCGGCTGGAGCGCAACCTGCTGCTCCAGTATACCGACCAAAACTGGAAAGACCACCTCCTCGCGATGGACCGCTTGCGGGATGGCATTGGCTTGCGTGGCTACGGGCAGCGCAATCCGTTGCTCGAATACAAAAAGGAAGGCACAGAGATTTTCCGCTTGATGACCTCCATGCGGGACGAATCGGTGATTTCGTACCTGTTGAAAGCGGAACTTCGGGCGGAGCCCGAACCCGAAGAGAGCGACGATGCAGGTGTGTCGTTCGACGACTCCGACGACAACGACGCGCCCAGCGCGCCCGCCGCGCCTTCGTTGTCGATGGCTGAGGTGCAGCAGCGCTTGGCCGCACTCCGGCAGCAACAGCAAGCCGCGCGGGAGGCCGCCGAGGCGGCTGCATTGGCTGCTGCAGAGTCGGCTGACGAAGAATCGGAGACCCAAACCATCTCCGACATCGCGGACGCCGAAGAGGAAGCTCCCGCGCCTGCCGCCCCCACGCAGCCAGTCTACGAAGAGCCGCTCACGCCACCTGCGAAGGGTGTTGCTGCGCGCGCATACGGAGAATCGCGTGGCTTCAAGCGCAATGATCCTTGCCCCTGTGGCAGCGGCCAGAAGTTCAAGAAGTGCTGTATGAAGGCCTCCGATGAAGCAGGTGACGCGGAGGCATAGTCCGCCGCGCCGTCCTCTTTTGGCCGAGGTCGTCAACCAGAGTTGCCAGATGTGCGTCCGTGCGCTACTTGCGCGCCGCTCGTGTCCTCACGGCAATCTCACGCTGGATACATCGCCTGAACCCGCGGTGCTGGAGAGTTTCCTCCGGTTGGGTCAGGTAGCCAGCGGTCGAAAAACCCAACAGCAGGCAGTCAAACCTCGCCTGCGGAGAGTCTCATGCCCCACGTGTCGCTTCGCGACCTTCTCGAAGCCGGAGTTCACTTCGGCCACCAGACCCGCCTGTGGAACCCGAAGATGAAGCCGTACATCTACGGCGAGCGGAACGGGATTCACATCATCGACCTCCAGAAGACCGCTCGTCGGTTGGTGGATGCGATGCGCTTTGTCACCACCACCGTTCAGAACGGCGGCACCGTGCTCTTCGTCGGCACCAAGCGTGCTTCCCGGGAAGTGGTGGAAGAAGAAGCTTCTCGCTGCGGCATGTACTACGTCAACAACCGCTGGCTCGGTGGCACCTTGACCAACTTCCAGACCGTCAAGCAGTCCATCGACCGCTTCGTCAAGCTGGAAAAGGCTCGTGACGACGGCGCTTTCGACCTTCTCACCAAGAAGGAAGCGCTTGACCTCTCCCGCCGCATCGAAAAGATGGAGCGGTCGCTGGGCGGCATCAAGACCATGAAGGCCACCCCGAGCGTGATGTTCGTCATCGACCCCAAGCGTGAGCACATCGCCGTTCGCGAAGCGCGCAAGTTGGGCATTCCGGTTGTGGCGCTCTGCGACACCAACTGCGATCCGGGCGGCATCAAGCACGTCGTCCCCGGCAACGATGACGCCATCAAGAGCATCCGCTTGTTTACCAATGCGATTGCCGAAGCCGTCATGGAAGGCTCCGACTTTGGTCGCGGCGGCTACGAAGGTCGGGTGGTCACCCCCTCGGCCTCCGCTGTGGACGACGTTGAAGTGTACCGCAAGCATGCGGCTGACCTCGACGACGGCGACGACGACTGAGTCGACCCAGTCTGGGTGTGTTGGGCGGGGCGGACGATTGTCGACGCCCCGTCCCCACATTCGGACATTGGTTTCTGCGTCGCGTCGCGGAAGCCATCCGTTTTTGCTTCCCCCCCGCAAACCACGGGGTGGGTATTTGTACCATTTGAGGCGAAACCGTACCGTCCAGGGCGGTCGCCACCAGGGAGATTGAGATGGCCGTCACTATGGAAACCATCAAGACGCTCCGTGAGCGCACCGGCGCCGGCATTCTCGACTGCAAGAAGGCTCTTGCGGAGAACAATGGCGACATCGAGCAGGCAATCGACTGGCTCCGTGCCAAGGGCATTGCCAAGGCTGCCAAGAAGTCGGGCCGCGCTGCCACCGAAGGCACCGTTTACAGCTACATCCACGATGGCGGCCGTATCGGCGTTCTCGTGGAAGTGAACTGCGAAACGGACTTCGTTGCGATGACCGACAAGTTCAAGGACCTCGTGGACGACATCGCGATGCACATCGCTGCCGCCGCTCCCGAGTTCGTGTCCAAGGACGACGTCAACGAAGCCGCCGCCGCTCACGAGCGTTCCGTGCAGCTTCAGCGCATCGCCGAAGAAGGTGGCAAGCCCGAGCGTATGCCCCAGGACAAGTGGGACGCCATCCAGGCTGGCAAGCTTGATGGCCGTATGCGCAACTGGTACGCCGAGGTCTGCTTGCTTGAGCAGCCCTTCATCAAGGACGACAAGAAGACCGTCGCGGAAATCCTCGCGGACGCCGTTTCCACCATCGGTGAGAACATCCGCGTTCGGCGCTTCGTCCGCTTCGTGCTTGGCGAAGGCTTGGAGAAGAAGACCGACAACCTCGCTGACGAAGTTGCGAAGCTCACCGCGGAAGCACAGGGCTGATTCCCCGGCTTCGGTGAACACCCCTCGGGCGCCCGCTGGTGCGTCCGAGGGGTTTTTCGTTCGAAGATTCGAAATACAAGACGGCGTCCTGGTCGGTGTGTTGACAGAAGCCATGTGTTTCCCGCGTGTCAGGGCGGGCCACATTGGGATCGATCGGCTACGTCGGGCAGCATTGGGGCGCGTTCGATGCCCTTTGTTTGTCCTTCCTCCCGCCCCCCGGAGGTTTCGTGTCCAAAGCCCCTGCCTATCGGCGTGTGCTCTTGAAAATGTCGGGCGAGATGCTCTCTGGTCCCGAAGCATCCGGCATCGATCCCGCAACCATCGCGCGCTTTGCCAGTGAGATTGGGCATGTACGCGAAATGGGCGTAGAAATTGCGGTGGTCGTCGGGGGTGGAAATATTTTCCGCGGCCTCGCAGGCGCATCGCGGGGAATGGACCGGGCCCATGCCGACTATATGGGTATGTTGGCCACCGTCATCAATTGCTTGGCGATGCAAGATGCTCTTGAGCGGGAAGGTGTCTACACCCGCGTCATGACGGCCATCGCAATGGACCAAGTGGCCGAGCCCTACATTCGCCGTCGCGCGGTGCGCCATCTCGAAAAGGGCCGGGTGGTGCTGTTCGCGGCCGGTACTGGGAACCCCTATTTCTCGACCGACACCGCTGCGGCGCTGCGGGCGGCGGAAATCCACGCAGATGTCATCCTCAAGGCCACAAAGGTCGATGGCATCTACGACAAGGACCCCGCCAAGCACACCGATGCCGTGCGCTTCGACCACCTTACGTACCTGGATGTCCTCAATCGAGGTCTGCGGGTGATGGATGCGACGGCCGTGAGCCTGTGCATGGACAATCACCTTCCTATCGTCGTGTTCGACCTTAGCGTGCCTGGAAATGTCGCGCGGGTTGTGTGTGGCGAACCCATTGGAACCCAACTGACAGCCTGAACGAAGTGGGGCCCAGCGCCCTCGGAGGAACCATGAGTGACGAGTACCTGGAGGGAATGAAGGACGACTTCGCCAAGGTCGAAGTGGCCTTCAAGCGAGAGCTCGTGTCCATCCGCACCGGGCGCGCCTCGCCACAGATGCTTGAAAACGTGCAGGTTCACGTCGCCACCTATGGCGCGAGCATGCCCATCAACCAGCTTGCAAGCATCTCCGCACCCGATGCCCGGTTGCTGGTGCTCAATCCTTGGGACAAGAGCACCATCCCCGACCTCGAAAAAGGCATCATGTCCGCTGGGCTTGGCTTGAATCCCCAAAACGACGGCCAAGTGATTCGGGTACCCATTCCGGTCCTCACCCAAGCACGTCGCGACGAAATGGTTCGCCAGGTCGGCAAGCTGGCCGAAGATGCACGGATTCGCGCGCGTATGGTCCGCCGTGAATACAACGACATCTACAAAGAGATGGAAGAGTCCAAAGACATCTCTGAAGACGATTTGAAGCGCATCTTGAAGATTATTCAGGACGCCACTGACGTTGCCATTTCGCGGGTCGACAAGCTGGCGGAAGACAAGCGCCAGGAAATCAAGGAGGGGTAATGGCGGACGCTTCCGGTTCGACTCCCTTGCGCCATGTTGCCATCATTATGGACGGCAACGGGCGCTGGGCGCAAAACCGCGGCTTGCCGCGGGAGCGGGGCCATGAAGAGGGCGCAGAGAGCGTTCGGGTCGTGGTTCGTGAATGTCGAAAGCGGGGGCTTCAGTCGCTCACCCTCTACAGTTTTTCAACCGAAAACTGGCGTCGCCCTGCTACCGAAGTCGGCGCGTTGATGTCCTTGCTGCATCGCTACGTCCTTCAGGAACGAAGCGAAATCATGGAGCAAGGCATTCGTCTCCGCGCCATCGGAGATGTCGACCGTTTGCCGCTCTTCGTCCGCATGCCCCTCAAGGCGCTGGTGGCGGAGAGCGCCAAAAATACCGGCATGAACCTCAACCTCGCGCTCTCTTACGGAGGCCGTGCGGAGTTGGTGCAAGCGATGCAAGGAATCGCGCGCGATGTGCGTTCCGGTCGCTTGTCGCCGGACCAAATCGACGAGTCATTGATTTCGCAGCGCTTGTATACCGCCGGCCAGCCCGACCCCGATTTGCTGATTCGCACGTCGGGAGAGCTGCGGGTTTCTAACTTTTTGCTTTGGCAAATCGCGTACGCGGAAATTTACGTCACCGATGTTGCGTGGCCGGATTTCCGGGAAGCGCAACTGGCTGTGGCTCTCGATAGTTTTGGGCGCCGCGAGCGACGGTTTGGCAAGACTGGTGCCCAGGTCAAGACGGAGGACCCCGCGTGAAGCAGCGCATTATCGTTGGTCTGGTCGGTTTGGCGATTCTGTTGCCCCTCATTTTTGTCTTTGACCCATGGGGCACTGACCTTGTGGTCGCTCTTGCGCTGGGCGTGGCGGTCTCCGAGTTTACCCGCATGGCGATGCCGGAGCAGGTGAAGCTCGGCTATGCCGTGCTCGGGGGCGGCGTCGCGTTGGTCCACAGCGCCGGCTTGTGGTGGCCCGAGATGGTGCCCGCTGCGTTGGCCGTCTCTGCGATTGTGGCGCTCATCACGGGTCTGTTTGCCATTCCCGACACCGACCGCGGCGCCCGCGCGGGAGCGTGGATGGTGCTGGGCTTGGTGTATTTGCCCATTTTGTTCGGCATGATTGGTTCTGTGCGCCGCTTGGAAAATGGTCCGACGTGGGTTCTCGTCAGCATGGCGCTCGCTTGGGCCGCAGATACGGGCGCTTACTTCGCGGGCCGCGCATTTGGGAAGACCCCTCTGTTTCCGCGGGTGAGCCCCAAGAAAACCTGGGAAGGCGCCGTCGGTGGCGCGGCTGCCGTGTTGTTGGTGTTGAGCCTCATCAAGATGGTGGCCTTGCCGCAAATGGGCTGGGTCCATGTCGTCGTGTTGGGGCTGTTGGGAGACGTTTTGGGTGTGATTGGTGACCTCGTCGAGTCGGCCTTGAAGCGCGCCTCGGGGGTCAAAGACTCGGGCTCGCTGCTGCCGGGCCATGGCGGAATCCTCGACCGCGTGGACAGCCTCCTGTTCACCGCTCCGCTTACTTGGGTCTATGTGACGACCTTCGACATTGCCTGACCACGATGCGTAGCGGGGTGTGGCTCGGGGGCGTCTTCGCTCTCAGCCTGCTGGTCTTGCGCGGATGGGCGGCGGCAACCGTTGGTTTGGGCGACGACGAGGCCTATTATTGGTGGTGGTCGACGCGGCTGGATTGGAGCTACTTCGACCATCCCGGTGGCATCGCTTGGCTGATTGCGCTGTCGACCCGCCTCTTTGGCGACACGCCCTTCGCGGTGCGTTTGCCGTCCATGTGCAGCGCGGTGCTGCTCGCGCTGGTATTGGCGATGGACGCCCGTGATGTGGCAGGTCGTGTGGCGCTTTGGAGCCTCTCGATGCCGCTCCTCGGCTTGTTGGCTCTGTTTGCAGCGCCCGACTTGCCGCTCTTGGTCCTGTGGACCACTTCAATTCTGGTCGCGCGGCGCCTCCCGACGCAGCCTTCTTTGGCGCATTGGCTGACGTTTGGCGCGTTGGTCGGTGCGACATTCTGGTTCAAGCTCACCGGCGTGCTCCTTGCGGCGGGCTTGGTATTGTGGAGCCTCGTCGCCCCCGCGCGAAGGCGTTGGTGGCGCGCGCGCGGCCCATGGATGGCCGTGTTCGTCGCCGTGTGCGTCTCCGCGCCCACATGGGCCTGGAATGTGCTCCATGACTTTCCAACGGTGCGGTTTCACGCAGTCGGCCGCCACCAACACGCCGTCTCCCTCCTGGATGGACTGGGCGTCTGGTTGGCAGCGCACGCGGTCCTATTGCTGCCCTTCGTTCCTTGGGCCCTACGGCGGCCTGTGGCGGGCCGTAGCGATGCGCTGTGGTGGTCCCTGCCTACCTTCGGCGTGTTTACTGTGGCGGCCCTGGTGACGCCGAGCAAGCTGCATTGGTGGGCTCCAGCGTGGGTCGCGTGGTTGCCGCCGGCGTCCCGTGGGGCGTCCCGGCGCACGGTCCTCGCGGCGACGGTGATGGGCTTTGCTGCCCAATTCGTGGTGGTGCTGCAAGCAGTGTGGCATCCGATTCCGCTGTCGGTCGATGTGACCCAAGAAATGGAAGGGTGGGACGGCTTGGTGGTGTGGCTGCGGCAGACCCATCCCGAAGCCCGTGTATGGCTGACCACGCGCTACCAGACAGCGTCCCAGCTTGCGTGGGCGGCGCGTGCGGGGCCGCCTGTCGACATTCGGCGTATCGGAGGACGAGCCGACCAGCTTTCGCTTTGGAACCTCGACACAATGCCGTCATCGGGGCCGTTCTTGCTCGTATGCGCGCCGCACCTTCCGTGTACGCCACGGGATGTTCCCGCGGTGCTGTGTGCCCCAGACGCAGAAACGCCCACCATTCTGGACGAAGGGCGGGCGATGCGTACCTTTCAGGTTTGGACCTGTACGGAGCGGTCAACCGAAGAATAAAGCGGCCCCAAGCGCCGCTGATTTCAACGGGGGGCGATTCAGCCCAGGAAGCTGCGAATCGCGTCGACCTGGTCGGTGTTTTCCCAGGTGAAGCCGTCGCCCGAGCGACCAAAGTGGCCGTATGCAGCGGTCGGCTGGTAGACCGGACGCTTCAACCGCAAGTGCTCGATGAGGGCGCGGGGCTTGACGGGGAAAATCTCACGCACTGCGGAAGCAAGGCGCTCGTCGCTCACTTCGCCGGTGCCGTAGGTGTCTACCATGACGCTCACGGGCTCGGCGACGCCGATGGCGTAGGCGAGCTGCACCAAGCAGCGGCGTGCATAGCCGGACGCCACGATGTTCTTGGCGATATATCGGCCCACGTACGCGGCAGAGCGGTCGACCTTAGAGGGGTCTTTGCCGGAGAACGCGCCGCCGCCGTGTGCGCCGTGTCCGCCGTAGGTGTCGACGATGATCTTGCGGCCGGTCAAGCCGCAGTCTCCCATCGGGCCGCCGATGACGAAGCGACCGGTGGGGTTGACGTGCACGATGGTGTTATCGTCGAGCAGGTGCGCCGGAATGACAGGCCGGATGACCTTGTCGAGCACTTCGGAGCGGATGTCCTCCAAGGTGATGTCGGGGCTGTGCTGCGTCGAGATGACGATGGTGTGCACGCGCACGGGCTTTCCATCGCGGTATTCGATGGTGACCTGGCTCTTGCTGTCGGGACGGGCCCACGGGGTGATGCCCTCTTTGCGAATCTGGGCGAAGTGGCGCAGCAACTCGTGGCTGTACTGAATGCTCATGGGCATCAGCACGGGCGTTTCGTCGCAAGCGTAGCCAAACATCATGCCTTGGTCGCCTGCACCTTGCTCGGTGTGCAGGCCTTCGCCTTCGGTGACGCCCTGGCTGATGTCGCTGCTCTGCTGCTCCAGAGCGACCAAAATGCCGCAGGTGTTGCCGTCAAAGCCCTTGTCGCTGTGGTCGTAGCCGATTTCGTTGACCACCTTGCGGACAAGCTTCGGGTAATCGACGTAAGCGTTGCTGGTGATCTCGCCCGCCAGCATGATGAAGCCGGTCTTTGCGACGGTCTCGCAGGCGACGCGGGCGTTGGGGTCCCGGGAAAGGTGGGCGTCCAGCACGGCATCCGAAATCTGGTCGCACATCTTGTCGGGATGCCCCTCAGAGACGGACTCCGAAGTGAAAAGATAGTCTTTGGCTGCCATGAAGCTGCTCCATGCGGTTTCGCGGACCCGTGTATTTCGGGGGCGAGGGAAGGTGGGCAATCAACGGAGTACACCAGCGCGGGTGCGTTGCCGGTGCATGTATCGCGCTATGGCGATAACGCGACAAAAGTTGGTTCATCAATCGTCGGGTTGTGTACGCGTCGAAGGTTGAAGCACACCGCCGGACGTGGCACGTTGCCGGGATAGGCTTGTCTGGCCCATCAACCCTGGAATTGTGATGAGTTCTGTCGACCCAGCCGTCCAAGATGTATCGATTGCGATCCGTCATGCGCGCCTCCGCTGGGTGGGGGCGCCGCTTTTGGTCACGGGTGTCCTGTTGGTCCTCACCGCGACGTTGTCAGCGTTGTCGGGGGGCAATGGCTGGAATGTCATGCTCTCGATGTTTGGCACAGGTACCGCTTTGGCCAGTTTTGGTGCCAACCACGACACCGCCATGGCCCATGCCCTCCGTGTGCGCACGGATACTCGCTTGCCGGTCGACCTCAAACACGAAGTGGAGCAAGAGCTCGCGCGCAATCGCAACGACACCCTGGGCCTGCGCCCGTCTGCCGGTGCAGGCATGGTCGTGCCGTTGGTCGCAATCGCGGCGCAAGCATGGCTCCTTTGGCGGCTACTTGGAATCTGACCTTTCGCTTCCCCCCGTGGCCTTTGTCGGCGCCGACAACCAACTGCATGTGCGCGATGGGCGCAATGTGCGACAGGTGACGTGGTCGACCGATGCGGGGGCGCTCACGTCTTGGGGGGGAACCTCCGAAGCGGATGCGGCGAGCTGGCCATGCTGGTCACCGGATGGTCGCTGGTTGGTCTGTTTTCACGGCGACCCCGAACAAGGTTCGGCAACCGGCGTCGCATTTGTGGAGGCCTACGGCGTTCGCGAGCATCGCTTGTCCCCATTGGACGAACGTCAGCCCATTCACATTCAATGGAGCCCCGACGGCGAACGGGTCGCGATTCTGGCGCAGTTCGACGATGAACTAGAACTTTGGGTGGTTCCGGCGGATGGCAGCCAAGACCCGCAGCTTTTGGCGGAAGGCTCCCCGTTGTTCTTTGGTTGGTGTGATGGCGGACGCGGAATCGTGCTGCATGTGGGCGCGGGCGACGGCGCTTCGGGGCGGGTCGAAGTGCGCGACGTCGTAGGTGACGAAGATGATGTGGTCTTTCGCGTCGCGCCGGGCAGCTTTTGCGCGCCCTTCGTGATGACCTGCGCGGGCGAAGAGCGAGTGGTCTACGTGGTGCGGCGGGACGAAGACGCCCAGTTGGTGTCCGCGCGCATCGACGGCGAGGACATCCTGGGGCTTGGCGTGTTCTCGGGCCTGCTGGCCGTCATCCCCGAGCCCAATGGACAACGAATCGCATGTTCGGCCGCACCGGACGCCGATGGCGCGCCCTACGAAGGCATCTGGGTGGTGCCCGTCGATGGCAGCGCCGACCCCCAGCAGGTTCTCGACGAGCCCGTTGTCGCCTATTTTTGGCGCCCAACGCGCGGCGATTTTGTGTGGGTGCGGTGGGATGCGGGTCGAAAGCTGTTGCGGGTGCGGGTGCGTGGTGAAGATGGCGTGCCCGTCGATGTTGCCACCTTCCGGCCCACGCGCGACACCTGGTTTTTCTTTCGCTTCTTTGAGCAATTCGCGCGCAGCCATGCGGCGGTGAGCGATTGTGGGCGCTGGTTCACTTGGTCGGGCTACCCCGTGGGCCCCGACCTGCGCGGTCCTTACGTTTGGGTCGCGGACCTCGACCAGCCCGGCAGTCCGCCCAAAGTGGTCGGGCAAGGCTCGTTTTCGGTGTTTTCATCTCCGTCGATTTCCCGCCTTGGCGCCGAAGTCGCGCCGGCGGGTGCAGAGGTTGTGTGATGGGAGTTTCTATGTCGGTTCGTGACCAACTTCGTTCGGGAGTGTCCCGTGCCGCGCATCGTTTGGCGGATGCGCCCGTTCGTCGGATTGCGCATTCTGTTGTGGCCCAGCATGGGGTGGCCGTGCAGGCGGAAATCGACCGCATCGTACATGAGCTTGAAGTTGCGCGTTCGGAGCAGCGTGCGTTGGCGGAGCGCTTGATGGCCGCGGAGTCCATGGCTGCGCGCCTCGAAGAGACCGTGTCCCGTCTTCAGCAGGACAACGACGACCTTCAGCGTGACCTTGCCGATGCGCGGGAACAAACGATGGACGCCTTGTCTCGGGCGGATGCCGCGGATGCGTCGGTCGCCCAGCTTCGCAAAGCGCTCGGTGAAGACGCGTAGGGCTGTCCGTAGGCTGCGTCGCGGGCAAGCGCACCGCAGGAAGCTGTGCGTCGGTCTTGGCGGATAAAGGGGGCTTCCGCAAACACTTCGCGATTCTTGTTCGCGGTTGCACGGCCTCTTGCTGCCCGTTTGGGCCGGGACGCGATGGCCTTCGGGCCATTTTCCTTCGGGCTTATGCTGTGCGCCAGCACGGGGACCTCGTGGGCGCGCTTAGAGCGGCGTCCAGTTCGACCCTGCGATAGCTCCGCTGACCGGTGGCGGCTCCGCGGCGACGATGTAGGCGGCGCGGCGATTTGCGGCTTCGTCGGTCTCATCGGGCGTGGCCACTGCCAAGCCTTGCTCGCCAAATCCCTGGTAGTAGACGGGATGCGCGAAGCCATGGGCCTTGAACCACTCGGCGATTGCGCGGGCACGGGCTTTGCTGAGGGTTTGGTTGGTGGCCGCTGACCCCACGGTGTCCGTGTATCCGGCTACATACAAGTTGATTTTGGCGATGGCGCCGTACTTTGCGACGACTTTGTCTACTTCGGCCAGCGCGGCTTCGAGCTTGTGCGCTTCTTCGGGCTGAATGACCGCTTGCCCGGACGCGAACACGACGTCGATATGGGGCACTTCGTAGGCCCAAGGCGAGAGGTCGACCTGTCCCCAAAAGCCGTCCGCGTCGGTGCCGACCACGCGAAGTTGGATGATTTCGTCGCCCGAGTCGGTCCAAGACACGGAAATGGGTTGGCCTGCGCCGACGTTCCCTGCATCTTGGTTTCCGTGTCCGATAACGACGCCGCCAGGCCCGACCACTTCGACTTGCACACTTCGGGCGGGGCGGTCCAAGACCACCGACAAGTGGCGGCCGGACAGGTCTACGGACTCGCGCGGCACGGATACCTTGAGCGGCGGGTGCATCGTCACTTCGAAAGAGAGCGGCATTTCGCCTTCTTCGCCACCGGAAGTCAAAATAGCGAGGCGCCCGCTGCATTTGTGGCGCCCGGTGCTGACGGGAAGCGCTAGCGTTACGACTTCGCCGGATTTTGCGGGGCCTTTGTGGTTTGCCTTGACGCTGCCACAGGCCACATCGACGGCGAGGTTGTCGAGGGGCACCTGGGGACGAACCACGAATGCGGGACCTGCTTGACCCACTTGTCCAACCTTGACGACCTCCATCTTGACGGCGTCTTGGGCCATTGCTGGTGTGGGGCCCCCTCCCAGGGTGGTGAACAGCAACAAAACTACGGCGGGGGAAAGCAATCGGCGCATGGGGTCTCCGTCGAGGTTTGGCAACGGTATCCGCCTCGCTTCGATATGGCAGGGTTGAATGCGGGGCCGTCTGAAGGTGTGGGACCGGTTAGGTTGTCGCTTCAACCGCGGAACTCCGTTGGAGACTTGATGCACCACACCGATTTGACCGACCGTTCGGCCCATGTGAAGGCCATTCTCGACCGACTGGGCGTTTCTGGCGACAATTCTGGCGCTTGGGCTGGCGCCGCGCTGCCTACTTCGGGTCGTCGGGTTGCCTCCGTGGACCCCACCACTGGCGAAGAGTTGGGCGCGGTGTTGTTGGCGAGCACTGCAGACTATGAAACCGTCGCGAAGGCCGCGGAGGCGGCGTTTGTCGGCTGGCGAATGGTCCCGGCGCCCAAGCGCGGAGAGATCATCCGGCAGATGGGGGAAGCCCTCAGACGCCACAAAGACGACCTTGGCGCATTGGTTTCGCTCGAAGTCGGAAAAATCCTGTCGGAAGGCTTGGGTGAAGTGCAAGAGAGCATCGACATGGCCGACTTCTGCGTCGGCTTGAGCCGGCAGCTTTATGGCTTGTCGATGCACAGCGAGCGCAGCCGCCATCGTATGTACGAGCAATGGCACCCGCTTGGCATTGTGGGCGTTATCACGGCGTTCAACTTCCCCAATGCGGTTTGGGCTTGGAATGCGCTGGTCGCTTTGGCGTGTGGCGACACCGTGATTTGGAAGCCTTCTCTCAAGGCCCCGCTGACGGCCATCGCCACCCACCGTATCTGCCAAGAAGTTCTGGAAGCCAACGGCTTCGATGGCGTCTTTGGGCTTGTGATTGGTGACGATGCAGAGGTCGGGGAGACGATGATTCACGACCACCGCATCCCCCTCGTGAGCGCCACCGGTTCGACCCGAATGGGCAAGCATGTCAACAAGGCCGTCGCCGCGCGTTTGGGCCGTTGCTTGCTCGAACTCGGTGGCAACAACGCCATCATCGTAGAGCCATCTGCCGACCTTGACCTTGCGTTGCGGGGCATCCTGTTCGGCGCCGTAGGCACGGCCGGACAGCGCTGCACCACGACCCGCCGCTTGTTGCTCCACGAGAGCATTGCAGACGACCTCATCGCGCGTCTGGTGAAGGCGTACGGTCAAGTCCGTGTGGGCGACCCCCTCGCCGACGGCACGCTGATGGGCCCGCTCATCGACGAGGACGCGCGCGATGGTTTCCGGCGCGCGATTGACGCCGCCCGCGCCCAAGGCGGCGAGGTGTTGGCCGGTGGGGAAGTCATCGCCGACCACGACGGCTTTTTTGTGCAGCCCACGCTCATTCGGGCGACGCCCGACATGGCCATTGTGCGGGAAGAAACCTTCGCGCCGATTTTGTATGTGATGACGTACGCCACGCTCGACGAGGCCATCTTCATCCAGAATGACGTGCCCCAGGGCCTTTCGAGCGCCATTTTCACCGACAGTTTCCGTTCTGTAGAGCGGTTCTTGTCCCACGGCGGCAGCGATTGCGGCATCGCCAATGTCAATATCGGCACCAGCGGTGCGGAAATCGGCGGCGCCTTTGGTGGCGAAAAAGAGACGGGTGGAGGCCGAGAAGCGGGCAGCGATGCGTGGAAGGCCTATATGCGTCGGCAGACCTGCACCCTCAACTGGAGCCCTGAGCTTCCGTTGGCCCAGGGTGTGCGGTTCGACCTCTGATGCGGTGGCACGGTCGGCGAGGGGAGGGGGTGGTGGACCACCTCCTGGCCCTCACTCTCGGGTTTTTGGTCGTGGTGGTGTTGGCTTATATCAACATCGCTGACGTGCGTCGGGCCCTCGGAATGGTGTTGGATGAAGGGCTGGACGCGGTGGGCTTTCAAATCAAGAACGACTGACCTTCAGCGCCTACTGCGCGGTCGATGCGCTGATAGCATCACACGCGAAGCTGGTTGTCAAATAAACGGAAACGGCCAACCAGTCGGGTGAATCGACAGGTTGGCCGTTTGGTTTGTGGGGATGAAGGCATCCTCCCGGCAGCCATGTTGCCAACGGGAGGACCGGCGGCCCACCGAAGCGGACCTACTCGGGAATGCCGTACTGCTCCAGCTCTGCCGAAGGGTCGTCTTCGAGACCCATCGGCAGCGGCACGCCCGGCTCGTCGTCGGGGAGGCCTTGACCGGCGGCTTGGCGGCGAATGCCGTCTTCGTGGAGTTGGGTCGCCAACGCGAACACTTTCTTCGCTTCTTCGTCTTGGCCGAGTTTCTGGAGAATGTTCGCTTGTAGCAACAACACGTAGGGGTCGTCCGGTGCAATCGCGAGCGCCGGCTTCAAGATGGCCTCAGCACCGGGGTAATCGCCGCTGTTGAAGACGGCTTGGGCCCACCAACGCCGGGCCAACGCATCGCGCGGCCGCATTTTCACCACGAACTCGAACTCCGCGGCGGACTCTTCCCAGTTGCCCTCTTCGTTGAGCATGACACCGAGCTGCATACGCACGTTGAGGTTGGTGGGGAACCAGTCGCTTTCGGCGATGAGGTGGCGCTTGGCGGCTTCTTTGTCGCCGCTCGCGTTGGCGATGATAGCGAGGGTGCCGTGAACATCCTGCCGCGGCATGTCGTCTTCGATGGCCCGCAGCAGGTAAGGCTGTGCCTCAACCACGCGGTTCATGCGTGCGAGGATGACGCCGAGGTGGGCATCCCAGGTGCGGTCGGTGGGGTCTTGCTGCTTCCACGCTTGGGCGCGCGCCAAGGCTTCGTCGAGTCGGCGGCTCTGTACGAGCACGCCAATGACGCCGTTCCGGGCGATGTCGTCCATGGGCACTTGGGTGAGAATCATCTCATAGTACGCGAGGGCCTCGTCGTACTTGCGGTGCCGCATATAGTGGGCGGCGAGGTTGCTCTTGAGGACGGTGCTCGCCGGCTCGATTTCGATGGCTTCTTTGAGCACGCGCTCGGCTTCGGCGGTGCGGCCCACTTGGTCGAGCACTTTCCCGAGGCTCATCCGCGCTTCGGCGATGTGCGGGTAATCGCGCAAGACCTCTTCGTAGATTTGGATGGCTTCTTTGAACTTTCCGCGCTTGGTGGTCATCGCGCGGGCGCGCTCTAGCTTGTTGATAAGCTCGGACTGGTCTTTTGCATCCAGCTTGGCCGACTCGGAATCTCCCGCGTTGCCGTCGGAGGTCATGTAGCCGAGGGCTTCGAGCTGCGCGAGCACTTCGGGGCTGGCCATGCCCGCGCCAGTGGTGTCGGCGCGCCGTGCTTGAATTGCTTTGTTCGCCTCTTGCAGGCGCTTCACGTCGTCGGCTTTGCTTGCGACGAGGTTGACGTCTTCTTTGGGGTCGGCGACGACGTCAAACAAGCGCGGGTTGGGGGTGTCGATGAGCTTGAGGGTGCCATGGGCCATGGCTTGCTCGGGCGCAAAACCAAATCGGTTCTTGGCGCTCTCGGCTTCCATATAGACGGGGGCGCGGTCGATAACACCACCCGTAATGGCGGGTGTCAAGTCGTTGCCGTCGATGTCGGGTTGCGGCTTGAATCCGAGCATTCCGAGAATCGTGGGGTTTAGGTCCACGTTGGAAACCATGCCGGCATCGTAGACCGCCGCTTGCTCCAGAGGCTTCGGCGGCTGAATGATGAACGGAATGCGCATCGTGGTGTCGTACAAATACATTCCGTGGGAATGCTCGCCATGTTCGCGATTGAGCGCTTCGCCGTGGTCGGCAATCAAGACCCACGCGGTACCGGCGTCGCCAGTGCGTTTGTCGACCGCTTCTTTGAGGCGGGCAATCTGGCTGTCCATGAACGCGATTTCGCCGTCATAGGGGCGACCTTCGAGCTTATTGGCCCACTCCGTCGGGGGCGCGTAGGGGTCGTGGGGGTCGTAGAAGTGTGCCCACAAAAAGAAGGGGCGGTCGTCGTTTTGGTGGGCATCGAGCCAGCCGATGAGGTCGTCGACGACAGCATCTGCGGTGCGCTCTTGCGCCCAGCGGCCACGACCGGCGCGCTTCCGGTCGGCCTTGACTTCGTCGAAATAATCGCCAAAGCCTTGATCGAGGTTCCAGATGCGGGTGGTGACGAACGCAGAGACGGCTGCCGCCGTCGCGTAGCCCTCGCCCGACAAGGTTTCGGCGATGGTGGTGAAATCGTCCGAAAGGATGGCGTCGCCGTTGTTGTGGATGCCGTGACGGGTGGGGTACAAGCCCGTCATCATCGACGCGTGGGACGGCGTTGTAAGGGGAACCACGGAGTATGCGCGGTCAAAGCGAATGCCGTGGTTTGCGATGGCGTCGATGGCAGGCGTATGCGCCATTTCGTAGCCGTATGCGCCAATTCGGTCTCGACGTGTGGTGTCCATCGTGATGAGGACCACCGATGCAGAGTCCTTGCGAGAGCGCTTGGGCACATTTGCGGCGGCCTCGGGCGCTGCGTCTGCCTTTTCGCTTGTCGCTTCGGTCTTGGCCTTCTTCTTTTTCGGCTTTGACGCAGGGTCACTAGAGCCGGAGCAAGCCGCGAGCAGCCCCATCAATAGAAGGCCACGAGCGGAAGGTCGCACGCTTGCGGAAACATCGGCCCCAGGGAAGTGATGTCGATTTCGCATGGTTTCGGGACTCGAATTCGAGGGTTCGGATGGGCGCTACGCCGGATGCGGCGTCTCGGCGCGAACAGAGAAACGCGGGGCGAACCGCGTAGACGGCGGAGCGTCCAGCGTCAAGGCGGGACACCGCAACAACATCGGAACGTTCTCGCCGCACACCCCCCGCGCCGCTCCTCCCGCGCATCACAACCGAGTGGTGCGTCCCGGAAGACGGGCGCAGGGCGCTATGCAAAGAGCGACGGCCCTGTCGGTTGCAACGGTAATCGACGGGTCGCGCTCCGGCACCCGCCCGACGGCCAATCCCATTCGTTGCACACGATTTGCGGACAGGCGGGGTGTTGCGATGGCGCTCGTATTCCGCCGCGCCCGGCGAACGACCGATTCGCCGGCGGGTATGGCGCGGGTTGCCCAGCAAATCGTGTACAGGAGGCCTAAAAGCCGCCCTGGAGGCGCAACGTGGCGCCGCGATTTCCGACCGCCCAGATGACGTCGCTGGAGCTGGCGGAGATGTCGTAGAGGTTGTTGTCGATTCCCGTCGGCAGCGCGGTGAGCGTAGTGCCGTCGTGGCGCACGGCAAATCCGTTGTTTCCAACAATATAGGCGTTGCCGTTTGCGAGCACTTCGATGCCCCAAAGCGTGGCGCTGGTGCCCACGTCGACAGTCTCCCACTCGCCGGTGGTGTTGTGCATGACGACGCCGTTTTCGCCCACAACCCACAGGTCGTTTGCGCTGGTGCCGCCGACGCCCGTAAGGTTGGGTTGGCGCGGCACGGTCTCCAACGTCCATTCGCCGCCGTTGGAAATCGCGACCACACCTTGCTGTCCAACCGCCACGGCGGTGGAGCCGTCGGTCCACACGGCGTTGAATTGCGGCGAGCCGTCGATGGCTTGGAAGGTCCACGAGTTGTCTTCGTAGCGATACGCGCCGCCCCAGCCAACCGCGACCAATGAACCGCCATTCACTGCGTCGATTGCTTCCATGTTTGCGGTGTTGAGCTCTTGGCCGGAGGACCAGCCGACTTCGTCGAGGCGCGCGACCGTGCCCCCGTCGCCAACGGCCACTGCGTATGCTTGCTCTCCAATGACCGTGCCCCAGATGCCGTTGAGCGGTTCGTCGGAGGACACGCCGAGGGTCGTCCACTCGCCATCGGAGCGAAGGTAGACCTCGCCGTCGTCGCCTGTCGCATAAAAGCCGGAGCCAGACGGAAACCCGCCCGTCAAGGTGACGGAGGACTCAAGGTGCAGGTTGTCCCATACGGGAGCGCCGCCGCCGCCGCCGCCGCCGCCATCACCCGTCCCGGCGGCGCCGGTGTCGGCGGAGTCGCTGGGTTTGGCGCTGGGATTCTTGCAGGCCACGCTCGCAAGCAGACCCATTGCCACCAGCAGGCCCGCCAGGGGGGGAGGGGAGCAAAAGGGACGGAGGTGGGTCATGTGCTTCTCCAATTCGGCGTGAGTCTCGGGCGGCTCATTATACGCCCAGTTCTCGCAGGCGTATTGTTCTACACAAGAAAGTCCACTATCACCGCGCCGTCAAGTGGACACGCCGCGCAGTGCCGCAGGGCCTACAATCCGATTGCGTCCGTTGCGCTTGGCCTCGTAGAGCCGACGGTCAGCGAGGGCGAACAAGTCTTCTGCGCTGCTGACGGTGGCTTCTGCGGCGTGTGCGACGCCGCCGCTCAGGGTAATATGAATTACGCCGGATGGAACCTTCACCGCGGTCGCTTGTACGCGGCTGCGAATTCGCTCGGCGTACTGTACGACTTCTGCCGGATGCGCGCCGCGCATGACGACGACAAACTCCTCTCCGCCAAACCGCGCGACGAGGTCTTCGGAGCGAACCAAGTCGCGTATGCGGTTGGCGGTGGACTTGAGCACGATGTCGCCGACGTCGTGGCCGTAGGTGTCGTTGACCGCCTTGAAATAGTCGATGTCCATGACGACGAGCACCAAGTGGGGACCGTGTCGCCGCGCGTATGCAAAATCTTGTGCGAGGCGGGTGTCGAGCTCGCGGCGGTTGAGCAGTCCGGTGAGGGGGTCGTTGACGGCTGCTTGGACCAACTCTTCGTGAAGTGCGGCTTCGCGGCGGGATTGTCGAAAAAACTTCAAGTGCGCGAACGCGGACAGCCGGATTTGGTCGCCTTTTTCTAAGCTGGCCATTTCACCCGACGCGAGGGGCACACCGTTGATTTGGGTGCCGTTGAGGCTGCCGAGGTCACGAATCGACACCTGAAGGTGCTCGTCTACGATGACTTCGCAGTGACTTCGCGACACACTCTCGTGGGGAAAGCTAATGCTGGCATCGATACTGCGGCCGATAATCCAGCGCCCTGGCGACAAGTGGACACGACGGCCCCCGTGGCTTCCCGACAAATACAAGAGTCCCGGTGTGATGTCGTTGTAGTCATGAAAGCTACCCGACACAAACTCGTCCGAAACTGTCTTGTCGGCGAAGTCGTCGAAGCTGGACATGGCTTTCCTTCTGGCCTGCCGTTTTACGCGACGGGGACATATCCGGTAAACATCGGCGTGGGGAACCGAGCCTTGACCCGGATCATGGGGAGAGTCTTTCTACAAGCGCCGCTGCCCTTGCCTGATAGCCTGGATCTGTCGTCTCTTGCATGGCCATTTCCGCCAAGCTGCGTGCGGTCGCGCCATCTCCCTCGGCGGTGGCGAGGTCGGCGAGTCCGAGCCACGCGGGCAAGCGGGCCTCCGGTTCGTCCGGCCAACGATTGACAAGGCTCTTCCATTCGTCGCGTGCAGCGGCGGCATTTCCAAGGCCAACCCAGGCCGCGCAACGGATTTCGACCAACGTGGCGTCCCAACCAGGGCCGAGGGAGCCGCCGTCGATTGTATCAAGGCGGTCTAGGGCGGCCTGCCATCGGTCTTCGGCGAGGTCGAGCTGCGCGGACCGAATATGGGCTTGGGCGCGCACCTCGGGGTCCTCCGCCAAAAACAAGGGCTCGAGGACTTGTTGGGCGCGTTCCTGTTGGCTTCGCTCGGCCAATGTGTTGGCCAAGCCAATGGTTGCCCACCCTTGCATCGCAGGGTCGGTGGTGGTGTCGATGGCTTTCTGAAAGGCCGTCTCGGCGTCGTCCAGGCGGTCGCTTCCGAGGAACAGCTCCCCCCGCCCTCGTTCGGCGCCGGCGCGGATATTGACATCGTCGGGCGCAGAGGCCGCGAGGGCCTCATAGGTGGACAAGGCGTCCTCGATTCGCTCCTCCTGGACGTAGGCCCGCGCGAGCGTTTCGAGACGCGCGTGGCGGGCGTCGGGGCTGGGGTCTGCGTCGACTTCGAGGTGTCGGATTGCCGTCTCGATGTCGCCCAGCTGCAGCGCTGCCTGGGCCAGCCCCAAACGCGCGGCCGCTTTGACGCTGTCGTCGGTGGCTTGAAGACTCTGTGTATACGCGGCAACTGCGCCGTCGTATTGCCCATCTTCGAGCAAGGTGTCCGCCAACTCCAATGCGGCGGCATCACGCACGGATGCGTCAACATCGAGCCCGGCAACGTCTTGAAACAAAGACACGGCGGTGGGAATGTCTCCGTCGGTGCGGGCTTGTTGGGCGGCTTCGAGGAGCAAGGGGCCGGCGGTTTCGGGGCGCCGTCGCGCGAGGGTGTTGCGTTGTTCTGTGACGCTTGCGAGGCGGTCAACTTCACCGGCTTGGGCGAGCGCGTCTATCAACGCATTGAGCCAGGGCAGGCGACGCGCATCGGAATCCGCGAGCGCGGAGACTTGGTCGAGGGCGGCGATAGCGGCTGGGGCTTCACCGCTCGCGAGGGCGCACCGAGACACGCCCATCGCGGCATCCAAGCGAATGTCGGCGTTGGCGGCGGCTTCGCTGAGGCGCGTATAGGCTTCTTGTGCTTCTGCGTGCTGTCCAACCTGTTCGAGGAGCTCCGCGCAGGCGAGGCTTGCGGCCTCCCGCCGGCTGGGGTCGGGTGCGGCGGCTTCTGCTTGCCGACACAATGCAAGCGCTTCGGTAAGGGAGCCGCGCGCGGCGAGGTCAGCCATGAGCGAGGTGCGGGCATCGGCTGCCGCGGTGTCACTCGGGGAGACAAGGGTGAGCACGGTGCGCCAAGCCTCCCGAGCTTCGTCGTTTCGGCCGGATTCGAGGGCGATGTCGGCGAGTTCTTGGAGGGCGCGCACCTTGAAGGCGGGGTCTTCGGCGCGGTCGACCACTTGGCGATACAACGAGCGTGCTCTCGCCGTTTCACCGCCGCCGCGCGCAAGGTCGGCTTGTCCCAAAATGCCTTGGAAGCGAATGTCGGGGTCGTTGGCCGCTGCGAGTGTGGCGAAAGCTGCGGCTGCCTCTTCCGTCTCGCCGGCTTGCAACAAGCCTTGGGCAAGCTGGAGCGAGATGTACGTTCGCTCCTCTGTGTCCGGTGACTCGGACAATAACGTACGCCAGATGCGGAGGGCTTCTTGGATTTCACCCAAGGCGGCGCGACACTCGGCTTCTCCCGCGCGCGCGGCGCGTTTGACTTGGGGGTCCACCGCGTCGCTCTCTTGCAGGGAGACGTAGACATCCAATGCGGCGGCGGGATGTGCTTCGTCGAGCTGTCTGCGGGCCTCGCCGAGCCGTGCGTGGGAGAGCAAGGCTTGGGCGGCTTCGGGTGCGAGGTCGGCCAGCGCCGCTTGTACCGCCTCGTCGTCGCCAGAGGCGATGAGGAGACGGGCAAGGGAAATGCGGGCTTCCTCGCGAGTCTCGACCTCCACCCCTTCGATAGCCAAGGCGTCTTGCCAAGCTTGGCGCGCGAGGTCGAGGGCGCCGTTTTGCTCGTGCAAGCGACCGCTTACGACATACGCACGGGCGCGTACGCGGGGGTCGGTCGTTGGGACGAGGAGCGGTGCCACCAACTCTTGCGCGACGGCGGGCTGGCCTTGGCGGTGGCGAATGTCGGCGAGTGCCAGTCGGGCGGCCTGCGCGGTGTGGGTCTCGGCATCGACGAGGGAGAACAAGCGAAGGAGTGCGTTGGCCGCTTCGTCGAGTTGGCCTTCGCGGTCGAGGATACGCGCTCGGGCCGAAAGCGCCTTGGCTTGTTGGTCCGTCGCGAGGGTGAGGGCGGCGAGCGTGTCGAGCTGGGCGAGCGCGTCGTCGAGGAGGCTGCGGTTGGCGAGCTGGTCTGCCAGGGCGAGCCGAAAGTCGACATCGGCATCGGTCGGGTCGCCTGACGAGGGCAGGATGTCGGCCACCAGGGCGGCAATGGTCGATTCGGGGCTTGCTTCGTGAAGCAACAACAATGCGCGGGCGCGAATTTCCGATGGCTGACCTTGGCTCTCCAACACAGGACGCACAAGGTCGGAGATGGATTCAATGTCGCCTGCACGAATACGCGCGGCCGCCATTCGCATCCGCACATCGGTGGACAACGCGGCGTCTTCGCCGGCTTCGGCGAGTGCGGCAGCGTATTGCTCTTCGGCGCCGGCTTCGTCTCCTGCCGCGGCAGCGAGGTCCGCGGCCTCAAGCAGGTAGCCGACGCGGTCCGCAAGGCGCTGGGAGGTCTGGGCGAGCTCGGCGTAGAGAGCCGAAGCGGCGCGGGGGTCGCTCGACCGCAGGTCCTCGGCGCGATTTTCAATCGCGGTGGGTTGTGGGGCTTGGTCCGCGAAAAAGCGCGCGGTGAGGAATGTGCCGACACCAAGTGCGAGAATGGCGACGGCTGCGCGCACTTGGCGGCTCGCGACGTTCCCGAGGAGACGGTCGAGCGAGTCGTCGCGGGAGAGGGCACCGCTGCGGGCGAGCAGGTCGCGGTCGCGGCCGGACAAGCCCAATGCGCCGGTGAGGCGGGCATCGCGAACGGAGCAACCTGTCCACGAGACCCCAGCGACGTCGGCTTGGTCGAGGTTGGCACCGTCGAGAATGACGTCTTGGAGGTCGATGTCGCAAAGGCGGGTCGCGGAGAGGTCTGCGCCGCGCAGGTCAGCGCCGGCGAGGAGCGCGCGTCGCAGGTCGGCGCCGGTGAGGTCTGCGTTTGCGAGCTGTGCGCCCCGAAGGTCTGCGCCCCGAAGGTCTGCGTCGACGAGGCGGGCGCCAACGCAGGTCGCGTCGTTGAGGCGTGCGTCGCGGAGGCGGGTGGCTTCTAAGCGTGCACCGGTGAGGTCGGCGCCGGTGAGGTCTGCGCGATTGAGGTACGCGGCGTCGAGTCTGGCTTCTGAAAGCAATGCTCGCACCAAGTTGGCCTCGTCGAGGCGCGCGGTGTCGAGGCGTGCGAAGGACAGGTTGGCACCGCTCCATTGGCGGGCTCCCAATCGCTGCCCGCGGAGGTCTGCGTGGGACAGGTCGACACCCGGCCCATCGGGCACGTCGACGGCGTCGCGCCCGGACAGCAAGCGCAGCCACGCGGGGCGCGAGGGGGCAATCGGGCGAAGTGGCAGGGCCGGGGCTTCGTCCAAACGGGGCAGGGCTACCGGCAACGTAGCCTGGACCCGCGCGGCCTCTTCGCGGGCTCGTTGGCTGCGAACGTTGTTTGCTTCGGATTGGGCGGTGACGCTCGCTGCGCGGGACGCTTCGGCCCGGCGGGCGTCTGCGGCTTGTTGTTCCGCTGCTTGGCGTTGCTGTTCTGCTCTCCGACGGTCCTCCTCCGCCTTTCGCTCCGCTTCTGCGCGTCTCTCCGCTTCCTCGCGCCTCTCCGCTTCTGCGCGTCTCTCTGCTTCCTCGCGTCGCGCTGCTTCTGCGCGTCTCTCTGCTTCCTCGCGTCGCGCTGCTTCTGCGCGTCTCTCCGCTTCCTCGCGTCGCGCTGCTTCTTCGCGCTTTGCGGCCGCTTCTTTTCGCTCCGTTTCTGCGCGCTTTGCGATTTCTTCGCGTCTTGCGGCTTCTTCTCTCTGCGCTCCTTCTTCGCGCTGGGCCGCCTCCGCCCGCAATACGTCCGCGTGGCGCTGCGCCTCCGCGCGACGCTGCTCCTCCGCACGTCTTCGCTCTTGTGTACGGCGTGCATCTTCGGCGTGCAGGGTCGCTGCAAGAGCCTGCTCTCGCTCTGTGGGACTTTGGGTGCCGTCTTCGGCGTGGAGCGGCAGTCCGTGCGCGTCGGCAGGCTCCGGCGCTTCCTTGACGGTCTCCGTCATTCGACGTTCTGCCGCTCGCGTTCGAACGGAGGCGATGCGCGATTGCTCTCGTTGTCGTTGCTCCGCTGCGGATAGCTGCGGGAGAGGAGCCTCGGTCGACTGTGGGGCCGCTGCCTCGGTTCCTGCAATCGGGCCCGTCGGCGCTGCCGAGACGGCGGACGCCGCGACCGTCGCTTCCTGCGCGCGCTTGGCTGCGTGTAGGGCAGCTTGCCGTCGGGCGTCTCGTGCTTCGGCCTCCCGCTCCTGCACCCGCTTGGCGGCTTCAGCGCGCGCCATTTCCTCGCGTTCGCGGGCCGCGGCCTCCTCCGCTTCCCGCAAGGCTTGCTGGCGTGCAGCCTCCCGTTGGCGTTGCTCTTCTTCTGCAGCGCGGGCTTGTTCGCGTCGGGTCGCTTGCTCCAGCTCCGCTTCGCGCTGTCGCCGGGCGGCCTCCGCGGCGATGCGGGCCGCTTCTTGCTGTTCGCGTGCTGCCTCTGCGGCGGCCTGTGCGGCCGCTTCGGCTTGCTTTCGGCGAGCTTCGGCCTCGGCCTTTTCAGCGGCTTGGCGAGCTTCGGCTTCGGCCTTTTCAGCGGCTTGGCGAGCTTCGGCCTCGGCCTTTTCAGCGGCTTTGCGAGCTTCGGCTTCGGCCTTTTCAGCGGCTTGGCGAGCTTCGGCCTCGGCCTGTTCAGCGGCTAGGCGTGCTTCTTCTGCTTTGCGCTGTTGTTCTGCTTCCCACAGTCGGAGCCGCTGGGCCTCCTTGCGCTCCCGCTCGCGGCGTAGCACTTCGTCCATTCGTTGCTTGCGGCTTGCTTCCCGTTCCGTTGCAGCAGCGTCCGCGCGCGCTTGCCGTTCTTCTGCATCAAGGTGAAGGCGCGAACGAAGGTCCGCGGGCAAGAGGTCCGTCTGCCAAGCAGCCAGACGCCGTTGCCCGTCTTGGGGCTGGATTTCCCGTAGGGCAGGGCGGTCGTTCTCCGCGACGATATCGTAGCCATGGGTTTGGCGGAGCTTGCGCGCGCGTCGCTCGGCTTCCCCCGTGCGGCCTGCGTTTTTGCGTGCCCGTTCCCTGCGTTGCTCAATAACCGCGGCCAAGCGTCGTTGTTCCGCGTCCCGTTGCTCCGCGACTTTTTGCCGTAGCTCGGCGGCTTCGCGAAACTGGCGCTTTGCTTCTTGGCGGACGCTGGACCAGAGTTTTCCGGCCGCTTGGAGGTTTCCAACCGACCGCGTCACCAGCCAACGGCTGCCCGCGCGACCCACCCGCCCCGTCAGGGAACCGACGTGGAGAATGAGCGGCTCGACGATGTCTCGGGGGCGTGGCGCGCCGCCATCGAGGAGGGCCGCGAGCACGCTTTCCGGCAGGTCGTCGGCAGAATATCGAATACCGGAAGCGCGAATGCCGTCTAATTGTGCGCCTTCAAAGCGTGCGCCCCGAATATCGGCGCGGGAGAGGTCTGCTCCGCGGAGGTCTGCGCCGCGGAGGTCTGCGCCGCGGAGGTCGGATGCGGTAAGGCGGGTGTCGTTGAGGCGTGCGCGAAGAAAGGATGCGTCGAGAAACAGCGCGCCGGAAAAGTCGGCGGACGTGAGCTGTGCATCGTCAAAGACACACGATTCCGCATCGAGGTCGCGGGCGTGTAAAGCGGCGGCTTGAATGCCGGTGAGGCGGGCAGAGCGGAGGCGTGCCGCGTGAAGAACCGCGCCTTGTAATGCTGCATTCGAGAGGTCGGTGTACGAAAGGTCGGCGCGGCGAAGGTCAGCGTAGCTCGCTTGTAGCCCCTGAAGCGACAGGCCTACGAGGTCCAGTCCCGCAAAATCGGGACCAGACGTAGAATCCTGTGGCGTGGGATACAAACGCGATTCAGACACAACGACTCATGGCAAGATTTTGGCGAAGTGTGAGGGAAAACGTAGGTGAGACGGGAACCTTCGGCGAGATGACGACGCCCAAGGAAACCAAGAGGCATAGTTGCCCGATGCATACCCCCACCTTAGCCTGATGGGGCATCCGAGTGTTGTTGCGAAGGCCAATTGGCGGTGCGGGTTTGGTTGGTTTGTGTCCGAACCCTCTCGTGTCGTCCGGCATCGTAGCGGTTGAAAGGGTGTCCTCACAATTTCCTCCCCGTTCCCCTTTTGTTCGTCGGCTCCCCCAGCCGCGCTCCCGAACAAACGGTTCTTCCCTCACAGGCATCCGTCCGCGGTGGACGTTGCGCCTACGGCGGGTCGCGCACAGCGACCGTAACGCTGGCGTTTGCGTGGTTCCGTTGAAGGTGCGAAGTCAATTTCGAGGTCCACCGCATCATGGACAAGCTCGTCATCGAAGGCGGTCATCGCCTCTCCGGGACCGTACACATTAGCGGTGCCAAAAACGCGGCATTGCCAATCCTCATCGCTACGCTGTTGGCCCCAGGGCAGCACGTCATAGAAAACGTTCCCGAGCTGGTCGATATCAGCACTACGCTTTCGCTCTTGGGGCGCATCGGCTGTCCGTCGTTGGTCGCCGAGCCCGGAACCGGGCAAAATGGTCGCGTCGTTATCGATGCCACGCGGATTGCGTTCCGGGAAGCCCCGTACGACCTTGTCCGGAAGATGCGCGCGAGTGTGTTGGCGCTTGGCCCCCTGTTGGCGCGCTGCGGCGAAGCGCGGGTCTCGTTGCCAGGTGGGTGTGCAATTGGGGTTCGCCCGATTGACCAACACTTGAAGGGCCTCGAAGCGCTGGGTTGCCGGTTTGAATTGACGGGCGGCTACGTCTACGGTCGTGCGGAGCGACTGGTGGGTGCGGACATTCACCTCGATATGCCCACGGTCACGGGAACGGAAAACATCCTGATGGCGGCGGTCTTGGCCGACGGGGTCACCACTATCCACAATGCGGCGCGGGAACCGGAAGTGGTCGACCTCGCGCGCTTTTTGCGGTCGATGGGGGCACGTATCGAAGGGGAGGGAACGTCCACGCTGGTCATCGACGGTGTGCCTGCGCTGCGTCCGCGAACCCCCTATCGTGTGCTCCCCGACCGCATCGAAGCCGGGACGTACCTCGCGACTGCGCTCACGACGGGCGGTGACGTCACGGTAGCCGGCGTCGACCCCGAGAGTCTGCATGCCGTGCTGCCGCTCTTCCGGGCGGCTGGCGCGCAAGTGGAGTCCGGTGCGGACTTCGTACGCGTCATTGGGCAGGCGCGTCCGAACCCCGTGTCCGTCGAGACCCGTCCCCATCCGGGCTTCCCCACCGACATGCAGGCGCAGTGGATGGCCGCCATGACCTTGGCTGCGGGACAGTCGGTGGTCAAAGAAACCATCTTCGAGAACCGGTTTATGCACGTCGCCGAGCTTGCGCGCTTGGGTGCTGACATCCACATTCACGGAAATGAGGCCCACATCACCGGTGTCGAGCGTCTGCACGGCGCCACCGTGATGGCCACGGACCTCCGCGCGAGTGCGTCATTGGTGTTGGCGGGCTTGGCTGCGGGCGGCCAGACCGAAGTGCTTCGGCTGTACCACCTTGACCGTGGTTACGAGCACCTCATTGAAAAGCTCCGTGGCTTGGGCGCACATGTGGGGCGGGTAAGCGACCACGTTTCTGTTGCGCCAGGCTCCCTCGCGCCTGACCGCGTTCGCGCCGCAGGCTGAGGTGCTGGGCCGTCTGCGCAAAGCATGCGCTGACGGTCGGGGCAGGTGGGTTAGGGGCCGCGACAAAGGACAGCGTCATGGTGCCTCGGGAAGTCATCGACCAGATTCGAGAAGCGGCCGACATTGTGCAAGTGGTGTCTGCGGTCGTGACGCTCCAGAGGCGCGGCAGCTCTATGGTGGGCTTGTGTCCGTTTCATTCCGAAAAGAGCCCAAGCTTCAACGTTTTGCCCCACAAACATCTCTACCACTGCTTCGGCTGCAACGAGACAGGCGACGTCTTCAGCTTTGTTCAAAAGACGCGTGGAGTCAGCTTTTTTGAGGCCGTGAAGGAAATCGGCGAGTCCGTCGGCATTCAGGTCGATGACCGAGAAATGAGCCGCGAGGAGCGGCAGCGAATTCGTGCGCAGCTTGCACTGCACGATGTCTTGTCCCTTGCGGCCGACCACTTTCACGCCACCCTTGTCGCCCGCCCCGAAGGTCGGGAGGCCTTCGCGTACCTCGAATCGCGCGGGGTGAGCCGAGAAACGATGGAGCGATGGCGCTTGGGCTATGCCGTCGACCGCTGGGATGGCCTGCTGTCCGCGCTTCATCGGCAAGGGGTCAGTGCAGACATGGCCATCCGCGCGGGCTTGGCGCGTCCCGGTCGTGAAGACCGAGGAAGTGCTTACGACCTCTTCCGCGGGCGCATTATGGTGCCCATTGAAGATGCGCGCGGCCGCATCGTCGCATTTGGTGGCCGCATCTTGCCCAGTTTGGATGGTGCCAACACGCCCAAGTATGTCAACTCGCCCGAAACGCCCGTCTATCGGAAATCCTCGGTCCTGTTTGGCCTCAACCGAGCACGCACTGCGATTCAACGCGACACCCGCGCGCTGATTGTCGAAGGATATTTCGACGTCATCTCGCTTCACCAAGCGGGCTTTACCGGTGCGATTGCAACCTGCGGAACGGCCCTTACGCCGGACCACCTCAGGATTTTGCGCCCGATGACCCGCACGGTGGTGGCGCTCTTTGATGCCGACGAAGCGGGACAGCGTGCCGCCGAGCGGTCGATGGCGCTCTTTGTGGACGCCGGAATTGAAGCCCGACGCCTCGAAATCGGCGACGCAAAAGACCCCGACGAGCTGATTCAGAAGCATGGTGCTGAAGCCTTGACCCATGCGCTCGACCGCAGTGAGCCCCTGCTCGACCTCGTGCTGCGTCGATTGATGGCGACCTATGGCGCGACTCCGGGCGGTCGTCAGGAGTGTTTTGCCAAGGTGCAGCCGCTCCTCGAAAAGATGGAGGGGCCAGCCTTGCGCGGGGCCACCAGCTTGGTTGCCCAACGCCTCCATCTCATGGAGCAAGAAATCGCCGATGCCATCCAAAATGCCCGCAGGGGGGGCAGCGCTGATACGGGACCGGTCTCGCCTGTTGCCCCGCCCCGTTGGCTCGGGTCGAAGTACCTAAACCACCTGCTGTGGATGCTCATCCATTACCCGGATGCCGTCATCCCCATTTTGGCGGACCCCTCCGTGGATCCCCATAGGCTCACCGACCGTCCCGCGGCGCTCGAAGCTATGTCGCGCTTGATGGCGGGAGAGTCGTTTCCCACCATCCTTGAAAAACTTGACGATGTAGATGTCAAGCGGGTCTTGTTGAAGGCGGTGCGCCAAGAGGACCTCTATACCGAGCAAACTGCCCCCCAGGCCGCGCGCCAGATTTTGCTTCGCCTGGAAGTGGAGTCCGTTCGCCGGTCAATTGCTGAGGTAGACCACTTGCTCGCGACGACCAACCCGAAGACGGACTGGTCCACGTATTCGTCGTACCTTGAGCAGAAGAAGCGAGCAACGGCCCGGAAAAACGATTTGGAGCGCCAGATTCGCGGTTCAAATCTTGTGTAGTTACGGGTGTTTCACCAAGAGGAATACCTCTTGTCCTTTGGTAAATCTTCTGTTTTGGTAAGATTCTCTGTTTTTCTTGCATCGAGTGCGTGACAATTGGCAAAATCTGAACGACAGAGTAGGGGGCGTTGCGTGATTTCGCATCTTCTGTGCAAATGCGCCGCAGTTGGCATGGCATTCGCTGGTGCGGTGACATACCTGGGGGCGCGCGTTGGCCGGACGCCGCTCCCTTTTCCCCCTGTGACCTCGTGATCGGTTTTCACCCGATCGCACGGTTCATCCTACCGCAATTTGTTGGACGCGAGGACGCCGGATGTTGAAGGACAAGGAGCTCAAAGAGATCCAAGCCCTCATTCACATGGGGAAACAGCGTGGATACGTCACCTACGACGAGATGAGCAACTTTTTGCCCACGCATCTCATCTCGGCCGACCAGCTCGATGACCTCATGATCATGTTCAGTGAAATGGACATTGAGGTCGTCAATGCTGTGAAGAAGAGGGAAGCGGAGGAGCGGCGCGGGGGCGAAGAACGGCGTCCCGACGATACCGCTGCCGTGCGCAGCAATGACCCCGTCCGCATGTATTTGCGGAAAATGGGCTCAGTGCCGCTGTTGTCCCGCGATGGGGAAATTGAGATTGCCAAGCGCATTGAAGACGGGGAGAAGCTCGTCGAGCGCTACATCCTCACGTCGCCGTATGTGCTCAATATTCTCGAAGCTCTCGTCGAGGCCGATGAAGACCGCTGTGTGCGCGCGATTCGCGGAGGCAAAAAGCCGCGAAAGGCCACCACCCGCGATGGCATGACGCTCCAGGAAAAGCGCGACCAAGTCAAGGCCCTGGTAGACGAGCGCATGGAGATTCGCCGGGCTGCGAGCCGGGCAAAGTCCAAAAAGCGGTCCGATGAGGCCAACGATTCCCTCGATACCGTCGAAGACCGCATGCTCGACGCCATGAAGGCGGTCGATGTCTCCAAGCGGCAGCTCCAAGATGCCGTGGTGGAGCTGAAAAAGTCGTGGGATGAAGTCCGCATCTACGAGCGCGCAATCGAAACCGTCAGCCGCGAGGCGGGCGTAGATGTGCGCGACTTGCGGCGCATCATCCGAAAGGTTCGTCGTACGCCGGAAAAGGGCGGCTCCGATGTGGTCGAAGAGACCGGCATCGCCGAAGACCGCTGGGCCGACTTCGATAGCCGTGTTCGGCGTCAGCTTCGGCGGATTCGGAAGGTCGAAGAGCGCGTTGGTATGGAGCGCGATGAGCTGCGCATTCTCGCGAAGGAAACGCGCGCGGGCCTCGCGGCGGCCGAAGCGGCCAAGAGCGAGCTGGTGGAAGCCAACCTTCGCCTGGTGGTGAGCATCGCGAAGAAGTACACCAATCGCGGCCTGCAGTTCCTCGACCTTATCCAGGAAGGCAACATCGGCTTGATGAAGGCCGTCGAAAAGTTCGAGTATCGCCGCGGCTACAAGTTCTCGACCTACGCCACGTGGTGGATTCGGCAGGCCATCACACGCGCCATCGCCGACCAAGCGCGAACCATCCGCATTCCTGTCCATATGATTGAGACCATCAACAAGTTGGTCCGCACCCAGCGCCACCTCGTGCAAGAAATGGGGCGGGAGCCAACACCGGAAGAAATCGCCGAAAAGATGGAAATTCCGGTGGACAAAGTGCGGCGAATCCAAAAAATCGCCAAAGAGCCGATTTCGCTAGAAACACCCATTGGTGAAGAAGAAGACAGCCACTTGGGCGACTTCATCGAAGACAAGAACGCCGCATCGCCTTCGGAAAATGTCGAGTCGGCGTCGCTGGAGGAAGCCACCCGCAAGGTGCTGGCAACCCTTACACCGCGGGAAGAGCGCGTCCTTCGGATGCGGTTTGGTATCGGCGAACACACCGACCACACCCTCGAAGAAGTCGGCCAGGACTTTGAAGTCACGCGAGAGCGGATTCGGCAGATTGAAGCCAAAGCACTTCGCAAGCTGCGGCATCCGGCGCGCAGCAAGCGCTTGCGCTCGTTCATCGAAGGGTGAACGCGTTATGGTAGAAAAAGAGGGCCTATAGCTCAGTTGGTCAGAGCAGCCGGCTCATAACCGGACGGTCCCAGGTTCAAGCCCTGGTGGGCCCACCCCTTTTTCTCCTTCGTGCTACCCATTCGCTGCTGCGCTGGGGGCCGCTAGTGCGGTGTCTTCCCATCGAATCGGGCGAAAGGCATCGCCGCCCCAAACTTCGAGGTAAGGCTTCCACACGCCTTCGCACACGGCGGTAAGGTCGCATTGTGCGCAGGCGTTGGGGCGTCCTTTGAGGTCGAGTTGCTTGCGGTCCTGCCAGTTGAACCGGACGCGGTCGTCGTCGGCGCGCATAAACATGACCGGCGAGGCGGGCGTCTGTTCCCACGATGGCGCGTCCAACACGGCCCCTTCTGGCACAAACTCACCGCCGTCGGTGCGAATGGAACACGCTGTAGAGAGGTCGCGGTACTCGCCCATATAGCGTGACAGCAGGTCGTGGTTCTTTCGGAGCGCCGGCGGTAAAACGCACAGCGGAAATCCGCCAAACGTGAAAACGCGCTTGAAGTGGGTCTCCGCAAGGATGATGGCCTTGACCAACCAGGGCACGACCTTTGAATATTCGGGGGTTAGGTCGGCGTTTCGGTCGGCATATCCTTCGGGGCGAATGAAATTGGCGCGAACATCGTCCACGCCGAGTTCTTCGTAAAAGAAACGTAGCATTCGCGGCAAATGGCGAAAGTTCCAGCCATTGAGCACAATGTTGATGGACAAGCCGTCGGGGAGGGCTCCTTGGCTTTGCTTTCGAGCGACGAGGCCCCGAATGGCCGCGCACTTTTTGTCGAAATTGCCGGGAACGCGGGTGAGACGGTCTTCGAGGTCGGCGGTGTGGCCGTGCATCGAAATCGTAGCGCGGGTCAGGCCTGCTGCGAGGATACGGTCCGTGAAATGCGGGAGCCGCAGCTTGGTCGCGTTGGTGGCGATTGCGATGCGGGTAAATCCCAGGTCTCGGGCATAAGAGATGGAATCACAAATGCGGGGATAGGTGGTGGGCTCTCCGCCGAGAAAGCCGACAGAACGGTATCCTTCGTCATACCAGCGCGTCAGCTCCGCCTGCATTTGGGGCCAGGGCATATAGGAGCGGTCCTCTTGTTTGGGAAGACCGTCAAGGCAGAACACACAACGATTATTGCACGCCTTTCCGATGTTGATTTCAACATTTTTTCGTGGGTCGCGGACCTGCGACGGCGGCTGGTTGTGGGAACGCTCGAGTATGAGCTTGCCCTCGGGAGCGGGCGAGGCGGGTGCCGCTTCGCGTCGGGAGTGTTCGCGGCCGGTCATCGGGGACCCCGTGGCATCGGCGCCATTCCCGCAAGGAGCGGTGTCGGAGACAAGCGCGTGGCTTCGTCGCCAAACACCCGTCGATACGATGCATGAAGGCCATCACAGCCGCGGCCAAACCAGCGGCAGTGGTGCGCGTGGATACAATCAAAGCCAAAGTTGTCGGACAAGCGGTCTTGGAATTCGTCGCGCATCAACATGGGAGGCTGGTGATTGTCGAGCTTGTCGCCGTGGGGCCCAAGCACACACCGCGGTATCCACTTGACCACTGCGGTCGCACCGGCTTGCTCAACCCGGTCGAGGGCTGCACGGAGCGCGGGGGTCACGACATCAAGGGAGACGAGTTGGTCAGCTTGATGGGCTTCTTCGCCGATTTCCAAGAAACTCCAGAACTGGAGTTCACGAATTCCCATTCCGAGAATGAACGCAGCAATCGCATCCAAATGGGCTGCGTTGTCCGCCGAAACGACCGTATTGGAAATCACACGAGCACCGAGCGCAACCAGGTGTCCCACGCCTTCCTGCATCTGCGAGAAACTTCGCGATGAGCGCGTAATGTAGGCATCCAAGGCCGCGGTGTGGGCATGAATTGAAACAAAATACTCGCGTATGCCACACGCAATCAGGCGCTCTGTCAAGGCGCGGTCGCGTAGGCGGCGTGCGTTTGTCTGAATCCGCACTGTCGCGAAGCCTCCGCGGGAGGTTGCGGCGGAGGCGATGTCGGGAAGTGCCGGGTGAAGGGTAGATTCCGCGCCGGAGATAGTGAGACGGGCGAACTGCCGTGCTTCTGCGTTATAAGCAAACAGGCGTTCAAAGACTTCCTGTTGGGTGTCGTCAAAACGGGCGTCGATTTCGGTTTCAATAATACAAAATCGACATCGACTATTACAGGTAAAATTGAGGGGCAAAATGATAGTGTCTTCCCCCATTTGCAAGGCACGCTGTATCATTTCGAGGGAGTGGCCCATGCGTGCAGATGCGGGCAGTGCGAGGTTTTTCATCAACAATACCCGTAGATGCCGACTTTCTGAATCGTCGGCGCGCGCAAGTGGTTCGCAGGCGCGGAGAAGTCGTAGCCGATGTCCCAGCAAAGGTGGGCGAAATCGGCGCGATTCTCCTGCAGACACGCAGAAACCGATGGCCACAACGTACGCAGTGCCACGATGGTTTGTGCGGTGGTCACCCTCGAAAAGTACAATGCGTCGGACTGCTGCTTGTTCGCGAAACAAATCGAAAAACAGCGGGTGAGACCCCGCGGTAGCAGGCGCTCATCGCCCCCGGCGCGGGCCGAATGGCGGACTTGTTCTGTGACGAGCGGAAGCTCGGTCTCTGTGTTATAAAAGTAATACGTGTTCTCGCGAATCAAGGAGCGGCCCGTGGAGAGGTATGAGGCGCCGTCATGTCCGATGCGGGCGCGGTTCCCGGGTGTATAGATGCGAAATCCCGGTGAGCGTCGCGTGGCGAGCGTGTCTCGGGTGAGCTCCAAGCTGCACATGACATAGGGCAACGACTCGTCAAACTGCGTGTCAATGTGCAATAGGTCGGCCAAGACGCCAACCAGACTTGTCGCTGACTTGCGGAGGGGGTCGGCGCCGCCTTGGTCCCGATAAAAATACAGCTCGACGCCGGTTTGCCCGGTCGCGGTGGTCTTGAAGCCCCAGACGGTCTCCCCGGCACCCAAGTACGCGCGGCAGCGCTCCACCACGGGCCAAATGCACTCTTGGTCCGTTTCCCGCAAAAACCAGCGCAGCAACGAGACCGAGTGCGCACGGCCCTCTGGCGCGACGTGTGGCGCGTAAGGGCGCAGCACGTAGTCGCGCGGCGTCTCCCCCGGAGGATGGGCCGCACGGTCGCTTGGGGAAAGGTGGGGGGACAGCGTGGTCATCGACCCTCTGGACACGCGCGGCTGCTGCCAGCGCGGGGATACCATAGCGTTTTCTGTCCATCTTGCGAGCGCTGGCGTGCAAATGCACACCGATGTCCCGCGAGACCGGGTAGAGGGTGCGTATGGCGTCTCGTTACCAAATCAGCGTCATCTTTACCGATGCCTGCAACATGCGCTGCACCTATTGCACAACGGCGAAGCGGCCGTCGTTTCTGGACGAGCCGCGCCTGTTGAAGATGGTGCGCCTGATGGCGGACACGCACCCCGCGCCCTTGGATCTCAATTTCCATGGTGGCGAGCCTTTGCTCAATTGGGACCGTGTCGTCGACCTTGTCACCCACATCCGCTCCTGGGACCACGCGCGGCGGGTCTCCCTCAACATCTGCACCAATGCAAGCCTGCTTACCCGCGACCGCGCCCAGTTTCTCGCGGATGAAGGGTTCAATGTTCGCGTGAGCATCGATGGGCGCAAAGAAACACATGTGCTCTACCGGAAGTCGGTGGACCGCAACCAAGCACCTGAGCCCCTCTACGACGCCACGCTTGCGGGTTTGTCGCATCTTTCATCGGTGGGGGCGCGTGTTGCGGCGAATATGGTCGTCACACCGGCAAGCGTCGATGCGTTGCTTACCAACGCCGTGTTTTTGATCAAACAGGGCTTGGTGCACCTCGTCATCTCGCCTGTCGTCGGTATGCCTTGGGAGGACTCCCACTTATTGTCATTGGACCAACAACTGCGGCAACTCCCTGCGCTGTGGCGTGCGTGGATGCGCACGGCGCCTGCGCACCTCCACGAAGACCTCCGCCGAAGCATTTTGTCGGAAATCGACCGTGCGACGTATTGTATTGGCGAACGAATGAACCAGCCGGACGCGCGGGTGTTGGTCTTTGGGCCCGATGGACGGATTTTTGGTGACGAGCCGGAGATTCGTACGGAAAAAGCGCTGGTATTGGGACATATCGACACGACTGCGCGCTTGGAGGACCTCCCGCCGTTGGACCGCACCGCGTTCCAGCTCATGTATGACCGTGCGTTTTACCCAGCCCATGTTTTGCGAGACGTAAAGCGCACCCATCGCTTGCTGCGTAATCGTATGACCGATTTATATGTCGCGCTGTATGGCCATTCGCCGAGCACAGACCTTCGCTTTGGTGCTCCTTGACACCGCTCTCGGAGTCTGCTTTCCAGGCTGTGTGCGCGTCCCTTCAAACGGATGGCCCCGCGCGCTTCGTGGCCGCGCTTTGCCGGGACGATGAACCCTATGAACTGGGCGTGGCCATTTCACTTGGGGAGGGGCCGGGAAGTGTGCTGCTGTCCTACAATCCACGCAAAAGGGGCACCAGCGCGCGGCAGCGAATGATTCTGCTCTTACGCGCTATCGGATTGCCAACAAGTGCTATAGAAACGGCGTTTGCTTGGGTGCCCGACGAACGGTGCAGTACGGTATTGGGCGTCGAGTGGGAGGTGCCCACTGCGGATTGTCCGGTAGGCACGCCATCGGCGACGATTTACCTCGAAGAAGGTGCTCGATTTTTCTCCCCCGCCGACATCGGACGACGCACCCGCGCCCTCGCGCGTTTGGCCGGCGTAGCGGCAACAGACGAGCGTTATCGTCCTGGCCCTCTCTACATTTGGGCGTTGGATGTCGCAGCGACGGGCGTTTCGGCGTTCAAGGTCTACCGGTACGCGGAGGCCCACGAGGCGGCAGGGGTTCGGGCGGCGCTTCAGCGATTTACGTCCGCTGCAATTTGTCCCTTAGCCGAGGCCCTCGTATTCGACCCTATGGCAACGTCTGGATTTATCGTCCAGCAGCGGTATTCGCCCGCGCGCGCGCCGGCGTGCAAAGTATATCGGTGCTTTCCGTATACCAAAAAAGGGGCGGACCTTTCGTCGCCGCGGCAGTCGATTGCTCGTGCTGTTGGACGTTTTGGCGCGCCGGATTTCGTCGATGCCTTTGCTCCTTTGTTGCCCACCAGCTTGGGACTCCGCTGGGAGGCGGGACAAGAACAACCGTCCGGGGGCACGGCTTATTGGTGCTTGGCGGGCGGTCGCGGCTGTCCAGGCTCCGCTGAATGGTGATTCATTTTGTTGCGCATCGCCACGCGACTGCAGGTCCCAGCGTGGCGGCGCGGTCCGTGGGCCTCTCCGCCTGCTCTGGGTCTGGTTTTGGGGACTCGTCGGGGCGTGAAGGCAGCACCTATGGTACGGTTGCGGCGCTGGTGTGGAGCAACTGGGTGATGCACGGTCTTCGGTTCGAATGGGTGGCTTGGAGTGCGGTGCCGTGGCGACTTCGGCGGTGTGCGGGTGGTTCGTCTATCGGTCCTTTGGGTACCAAATAAGGGGTTTGCCGATGGATTCCCACGTGTCTTCCGTGGCGGAGGCGTATGCCGCGCTCAAGCAGTGTGGACCGAACACCCGCGGTGGACGGTATTTGCGGCGCTTTTGGCATCCTATCGCGCGGGTCGGCGACCTCGCGCCGGGTCAACTGCGGCGAATGGACGTGCTCGGCGAAACTCTGACGTTTGTTTGCTTTTCTGCAGACCATCACGCGCTTTTGGACGACCGCTGCCCACACCGCGGTGTTCCCCTCAGCTTGGGGGATGTGGTGGACGGGAGCGTTCGCTGCCCGTACCACGGCTGGCGCTTTGATAGCACTGGCGCGTGTGTCGATGCGCCGGGCGAGCGGGACCGGCGATGTGCCGCAGCGCGTGCCCGTTCTCGACCATTGGCTACGGCCTATGGCCTGGTTTTTGCGTGGCTGGGCGACCAGCCTCCCGCTCCTTTTCCCTTCGACGCACCGCCGCCTCCCTCTATGGTGCCCCACCGGCTTGCGCCGATTGAGTGGCCTGCGTGCTTTTTGTTACGGGTGGAGAATACCACAGATTTCTCACATATACAAGGCGTGCATGTAGGCTCGGGCTTGGCCGCGTTTCTCCCCAACGACTACCGTTTGGCGCTCACTCCCTTGCCCGATGGACACCAAATTCGCTTGACCACTGAAGCATTTCCCGATGGCATGCCATCGTCTTCCCAGCTCGGTCACCCGATGACCTATCGAATGCCCAATTTCTTCCATTACCGGCAGCCACTTTTGGGAACAGACGTGTGGCAGCAGCATACGACATGGCACGTCCCCGCGAATGACAACCTGTGCCGGACGTTTACGATTGCATGGGTCGCGACCCTCGACCCTGCGTCATTGCGGCGCCGCTTTCCGGAGCCCTCTACTGCCGGCACCGAGGTGGTGCAGCTGACCGAGCGAATCTTGGCCGGAGAGCTGCGCTTGGCGGACCTCCGCAAACACCCGAACCTTACCGAAATTGAAGACTGTGTGGTCATCGTGGCCCAACATCGCGCGGGAGGCTCGACCCCCGCGGTGTTCGGGCGCGCGGATGTCGGCGTCGCAGCAGTCCATCGCGGATTGGGGCGCGATGTCGTCGCCTCTGAGCAAGACGGCTGGCAGTCTCCTTGGCTCCCCGGTGCGCTCCACAACCTCCTTGTCGCAGACACTCCTACACCATGAAGCCCATCTCTACGCCCACTTCCCTTCGTTTTTTCGAAATCGACGCGCAGGACCTCCTCCGCTCCTCCGCCGCGGACACCCCTCCGTTGCATGACGCGTTGAATGAAATGTCGGTCGAACGGTGCTCGGGTGTCATCATTCGAAATGCGCTACCTGCCGACGTTATCGCGCAAGCAAAGCAGGCATTGTCCGATAACGGACGGCTGCCGCGTTTTGGCAGCCCGCAGTTTGCGGGGCATAGCTTCGGCTTTCCGTTGGTGAGCACGGGCGCCGACCTCACGCCGTATTTTGCGGCAACGGTGGGCCTTCAGGCGGGCTTTGATGCGGCGTTCCAAAGGGATATGGTCGCCCATCATTGCGCGCTTTTTGGTGCCATGGCGGGTGGGCGTCCCGTCGGTGTTCCGGCATTTCGGGGACAATCGTATGCGGCCATGACCGTACGCGTGCTGCGTCATACGGGCCGCTTGCCGGTGCATTGCGGAAACGAGACCCAAGAGTGGCCGTCGATGGCGCATCTTCGTACGTTGCTCGACCCCCGCGACCAGCTTTCTTACTTCACGCTTCTCCAGAAAGCCGATGCGGGCGGCGAACTGATTATTTACGACTACCGGTTTCGGCGACCGGAGGAGCGGGTGCGGGGAGAGGTGCCCATCGATATGCGCGGGGAGGAGGTTCCGGCGGCCTTGGAGGCGCGGGGAACGTTGACCGCAGACCTCGGCGAGGGGGACATGATTGTTTTTGATGGGGGGCGTATTTTCCATCGGGTGGTACCCGTAGAAGGGGAAACTCCGAGATGGACCCTGGGCGGATTTATGGCATTGAGCGCAAACGGTGAGCGTGTGTATTTTTGGAGTTAGGTAGCAAAACGAGGGGATGGACAGTCGGTCGCGTGGCACAGTCGGACACAGTCTTGCGCGGTGCGTGCTGCGCTGTATATGTCGATGGAGCGTGTGTTTTCGTGTATTGTGCCCGGTGTTGAAATAGGGCAGCGCACAGTTTTGCACAGTGGGTTGCGCTCCGTATGATGGGATGTGCGCACGGTGGCGATGGAGGCGTTCGTTTCGACTCCACGGGACCGTGCCCATCGCTGGGGTGGGGCCTTTCTCCTGTTGACTGCAACGCGGGTGGTTGTTGCTGTCACTGTTGTTTGGAGACAAAATGCGCTCGTTGGCTGCTTTGTGCTTGACTCCTTTGTTCGTTTCTATTCCCGCATTCGCGACCACTTCCGGGGACTTGCTGCACCACTGGTCCGGTGATGGCAGCACATCCGACCTGATGGGAGCGGTGGACGGTGCATTGGTCGGAGACGCGTCCTATACCGAGGGCGTCGTGGGCCAGGCGTTTTCTTTTGACGGCAACAACGACTGGGTGCATGTAGGCCGCGAGGCGTCGATTTTGGGGACCGGTGCGTTTTCCGTGACAGCCTGGATCAGAACTACGGACCAACATGGTGTAATTGTGCAGCAGCGGTCGCGGGAGAGCTGGTTCGGGGAGTGGATTTTCGCCATTGGATGGCCTGCGTCGTATACAAGTCCTGGCCGCCTTTGTTATTGGGACTTTGACTCGGACCATTGGAATACGCCGACGGGGTACAGTTTTAGCGCAGGCTTCGGCATGCGTTTCTGTACAACCAAAACGGTGAACGATGGTGAATGGCACCATGTCGGGTTCGTTCGAGACGCGGTGGGAACGGGCTACTTGTACGTAGATGGTGTCCTGGAGGCATCTGTTTCCGGCGTCGACCCGCGTGTTCTCAAGGCTTCAGACATGTCCATCGGTGGAGACCGTATGGATATGGCGTATTGGTATCAGGGAAGCATTGATGAACTCAAGCTTTTCGGGGCGGCGCTGTCCGCCAACGAGTTGGTCGATGATATGGCGCCCCCCGTCCTCGATGCCGACGGCGACGGTACCGAAGACGGCGCTGACAACTGCCCCCTCGTGGCCAATGCTGACCAAGCGGATGCGGACGAAGATGGAAACGGCGACGTTTGTGACCTGTGCTGGGGGCAGGACGACGCGGGCGACAACGACAGCGACGGGTACTGCGAAGATGCGGACAACTGCCCATTTGACGCCAATCCCAACCAAATGGATACAGATGTCGATGGAGTTGGGGACGTATGCGAGCTCGACTCCGATGAAGACGGCGTTATCGACGATAACGACAACTGCCCCACGCGCGCCAACGCGGACCAAGGCGATGGGGATGCCGACGGTGATGGTGATGCGTGCGACCCCGACGACGACAATGATGGCTGGGACGACAATGTCGATAACTGCGCCGTAGTCGCCAACGCCGACCAAATCGACTCCGACCTCGACGGCTTTGGCGATGCCTGCGATGAGGATGACGATGCGGACGGCATACTCGACGAGCTGGACGCGTGCCCCGCGACCCCCCTCGCTGCGCTGACCGACGAACGCGGGTGCTCGGGCTCCCAATCGGTCGCCGCAAGCTGCCTCGACCACGACGTTTGTGCATTCGCCAACAAAGGGCAGTACCAAAAGTGTGTAGTGCAGGCGGCAAACGTCGTTTCGGAGGATGGCTTGTTGACGGAGACCGAGCGGGTATCCCTCGTGAAGACCGCGGCCAAAGCCTCGTGTCGCTAATCCACTCGCCGATGAAGTGGGGCAGCGCGCTCTTGGGAGGCGTGCTGCTCGGGTTCGTATGGGTGCGCCTGCCCACGGCGCGCACCTCCGCCGCGCCATCCGTAGGTGAGGAGAGACCCGCCGCCGATGTACCTTCGCCGCCCTTGCCGGTGCGGGAAACGCCAGAGCCGGTGCCCTCGGTCGACGCGCCGGTCGCGGTCGGGGAGGCCAGCGCCCATCCGCGTCGGGCAAGGTTTGCGGAGAACCTCGCGCGCGTGGACGCCGCTCTCCGCGATGCGGAGCAACGGGGGGCAAGTCCGGCCGCCCAAGAGGCCCTGCGTCGTCGGCGGGCGCTGCTGCTCGCGCGCGCGGCGGACGAAGCGGTCATCGTGGAAGGCGCACGGGTCCCTTAGGCGCGTTTGGCGTGCCGATCTTGTGCCGCTCGTCGCGCAGGCAAGGCCGACGGCCCAATGCCCCGCCCGGCCGCGTCTGCGTGCGGACGAAGAGGCCGCGGGGTTGCCCCCTGTGCCGCCCTACGCGGCGCCGGCCCGGCTGTTTCGGCGCCTTATCTGCGGTTGGGTGACTGCGAAGAGCCACAGGGGGTGGACGGTTGCACCGGCCTTGCTTACCCACCCAACCGGGACGTCGAAGGCCGAATCCAATTGGTTGTTCGTACGTCGCCGATAGATTTCCTCGCGCCGTGGAGAGGGCATGCACGACGACCTGTTGCGAATTTCGGACCTTCTGAAGGTCGAAACAGAGATGGATGCGCTCCGGTCGGAAGCGGCCGAGTTGGCGGGCAAGGTGGAGCGCAGCAAGAAGCGAATTGCCGACCTCGAACAGCAGCGTTTGGTCGAAGAAGGGGCGGTGCGTGCTGTTGTCGAAAAGGAACGCGCGCTCTCCCGCCGGGTCGCTGACTTTGGTGCAAAGCGCGAGCGCACCCAAGGGCTCATCAATACGGGACAAGGCAACTATGCTGCGGCCACGGCGCAGTTGGCGGAAATCGAGAAGGTGCTGGCAGAGCTCGATACCGAGATGTTGGCCGTGTTGGAAGAGCGGGAGAAGGCCGAGGCATTCGTCGCCCGTACGGTCGAGCTGCAAAAGGTCGCGGCCGGTCGTCTCAAGACGGCAGCGGAAAAGCAGCGTAGTCGCCGCCCCGAAATCGAAGCGCGCTACAAGGTTCTGACGCCGGAACGTCTCCAGCGCACCGAGGACCTCGGACACCATCTCGCCGCGCGCTACAAAGACCTCCGTGCGCGAAAGCGCCCGGTGCTCGTGCGGGTCATGGACGGCAACTGCGAGTTTTGCCATATGGCGGTTCCGCCGCACATCGTCTCCGAAGTGTTTGGCGGGCGGCGGGCCCATGCATGTCGCGGCTGTGGGTGCTGGTTTCGGGACGCCGTCGATTCATCCGCAACGCCAACTACGGAAGAAGACGAAGATTGACCAATGCCGCCGAGGGAAATATCGGCGGCGCGTTGGAGTGGAACTGGAGATCGCCGGCGACAGTGCTGGGCCGTGGGGGAGTCCCCGGTCTCGCGGTCGCGGGAGGAAAGTCCGAGCACCCCAGGGCAGTGTGCCGGGTAACGCCCGGTCAGGGTGACCTGGAGGCAAGTGCAACAGAGAGCAGACCGCCACGCACGCGTCCGATTGGCGCGCCCGGCTTCCGGGTGAACTTCGGGGCGCCCCTTCGGGGGTGTCGGCAAGGTTGAAAGGGTGCGGTAAGAGCGCACCGGCGGCCCGGGAGACCGGGTCGGCCAGGCAAACCCCACATGGGTGCAAGGTCGAATTGTGGGCATCTGGGACTGCCCGTCCTCGCCCGCAGGTGGACCGCTCGAGCCCCCCGGTAACGGTGGGCCTAGATGAATGATCGCCGCTACGACGAGGGTGACCAAATCGTGGCACAGAACTCGGCTTATGGGCCGCTCCAACCCACCCCGCCTCGGCGGGGTGGCTTCGTTTTGGGGCCTGGATGTTGGAAAGCGGCACGGTTGGACTACCATCGGTGGCGAGGCATGGGCGAGCGGCGCGGGTGGACCCCTGCGGTGCGTCGGGAATTGAAACGATTTGCGAGACGACCCGGCGACGATTGGTTCCTTGCTTTGCAGCTTCGAGGTTCTGCCGGTACATGGGGAGTCCGGTCTGATGTCCGCTTCACTGGACGCACCTCGGAGGCTTGCCATGGGGATGAAAGAAGACGCCCTCGAATACCACTCCCGCGCTCGGCGTGGAAAACTCGAGGTAGTTGCCACAAAGCCTCTTCTCACCCAACGTGACCTCACGCTGGCCTATTCGCCGGGTGTTGCCGCGCCGTGTCGTGTAATTGCCCAAAACACCGATGCTGTCTACGACTATACGGCAAAAGGAAACTTGGTCGCCGTCGTCACCAACGGCACTGCGGTGCTCGGATTGGGCAACATTGGCCCCGAGGCTGGCAAGCCGGTCATGGAAGGCAAGGCCAACCTCTTCAAGAAGTTCGCTGACATCGATGTTTTTGACATCGAGCTCAATGCGCCCACCGCGGACGAGGTGATTGCGGCGGTAAAGGCCATCGCGCCCACCTTCGGCGGCATCAACCTGGAAGACATCTGGGCGCCGGACTGCTTCCGAATCGAGCGGGAGCTGCAAGAGGCGCTCGATATTCCCGTCTTCCACGACGACCAACACGGCACCGCAATCATCGCAGGGGCTGCATTGCGAAATGCTTGCGAGGTCACCAAGCGGCGTATGGAAGACATCCGGGTTGTGTTTTCCGGCGCGGGTGCGGCAGCCATCGCAACTGCGCGGCTGTTTGTCTCGATGGGGGTCAACCAGTCCAACATCTGGATGCTGGACTCCAAGGGCTTGGTCTACGAAGGCCGCACCGAGGCGATGTTCCCGGAAAAAGATGCGTTCGCGCAGCCGGGCGGTCCCGCAACGCTCGAAGAAGTGCTGCCGGGGGCAGACGTATTCGTCGGGCTTTCGGTTGGTGGCATCCTGACCGGCGAGATGGTCAAGCGGATGGCCCCGACGCCCATTATTTTCGCGATGGCCAACCCCGACCCCGAAATTACCTACGAAGATGCGCGTGCGGCAGTGCCGGACGCGATTATCGCAACGGGTCGCTCGGACTACCCCAATCAAGTCAACAACGTATTGGGCTTCCCCTTCTTGTTCCGCGGTGCCCTCGATTGTCGGGCGCGCACCATCAACGAAGAAATGAAGGTCGCGGCGGTCGATGCGCTCGCGGCTCTGGCGCGGGAAGATGTCCCCGACGCCGTGCTCACGGCCTATGGCCTTGAGAGCCTTGCGTTCGGCCCGGACTACCTGATTCCGAAGCCCTTCGACCCCCGCGTGCTCTTGTGGGTCGCGCCCGAAGTGGCGGCGGCGGCGGCGCGCAGTGGGGTCGCCCGTGCGCCGATTCCGGACATCGAGGCGTATCGGCAGAAGCTCGAAAAGATGACCGAGCGCTCGAAAGAGGTGATTCGGCCCATGATGAATCGTGCGCGGCATCACCCCGCACGCATCGTCTTCCCGGATGGCAGCAATACCAAGGTGCTGCGCGCTGCGCAGATTTTGGTGGACGAACACATCTGCCGTCCCGTTTTGTTGGGCGAAGAGTGGAAGATTTACAAGCGCGCGGAACAGCACGGCTTGTCTCTGGAAGGAGTCGAAGTCGTCGACATTTCCGATGACGGGCAGTTCTCCGAGTATGCCCACGCCTATTGGAGCTTGCGCCAGCGCAAAGGCTCTACGCTTACCAGCGCCCGCGGTGCACTGCACAATCCCACTGTCTATGGTCTGATGATGGTGCGACAAGGCGACGCCGACGGTTTGGTGGGCGGCCTCGCGACGCCGTACCATGAAACAATGCGGCCTGCGTTGCAAATTCTAGGTATCCAGGACACTGTTGACGTAGTGAGCGCGGTTTACGTCATGCTTTTCAATGACCGGCGCTTCTATTTTGGGGACTGCACGGTCAACCAGAAGCCCGACGCCGAAACACTCGCGCGCATCGCCATCAACACCGCCGAGGTCGCGCGGTACTTCGGCGACGAACCGCGGGTCGCGATGTTGTCGCACTCCGACTTCGGCGAGTCGCGTATGAACGACGTACAGACCGTCCGCGACGCCGTACAAATCGTGCGCCGCCTGCAGCCCGAGCTCGTGATTGACGGCGAAATGCAGGCCGACACGGCGGTTGACATGGTCAAGGCCACCGAAGACTTCCCGTTCAGCGGTGTCGCCGGACGCGCAAACGTGCTCGTCTTCCCCGACCTCACCAGCGGCAACATCGCCTACAAGCTGTTGCGCGAGTTGGGGGGCGCGGTCGCGTTGGGCCCCATCGTGGTTGGCTTGGGCGCGCCCGTCAACGTGCTCGCCGTTGGTTCGACGGTGTCCGACATCGTGAACATGGCCGCTATCACGGTCAACCAAATCATCCGCCGCCAGAAGGCCCGCGCGTGATGGGGCCGCGGGCTGCGTTCGGCCTCCCCGAGCCCGATGGCGGGGTGCCGTTTTGTGTGGTGGGCGCTCGCTTGGACGATGGCGGCGTGCCCCTCGCGGCAGGACGTATGGTCGGGGGACAAGGGCTGCTCGACGTTGACGGCGGCGAAGGCCCAGCCGAGGTCGTCGCGCACATGTTCGCCGACATGGTGGCCCGCGCAGATTTGCGCGAGCTGCCCGTCCATGAAGCGTGGGCGCTGTTGCTGCGGGCGACGGCGGGTGTAGGGGCCCCCGAGATGGTGGCCGCCGTATGGGGGAGCTTGCCGGAGGGCCTGCGCAACACAGCGCAGTTGAGCGACCCTACACGGAGTATGCCCCAGCAGCCATCTGCGGAGGCCCTCGCGCAGTCTGCGCCGCTGATTGCGGTGGACTCCGAGGTGGTCTTCGGGCTAGCGCCGCACATCGTGCAGGAGGCGCTCCCCGCAATTCTGGAGCGAATCCAGCAAAGTGCGGAGCGCGCCGACATTGGGGCCGTGGTCCACGAAACCGCCGACCGCGCGCTGGGACGAAGCGAACGGGTGGCGTGGTCCCTCGCTTTGGACGTCTTGGCCGTAGTGGCAATGCGGGATGGCGACCAGCCCCTTTGCACCGCTGCGCGCCACACGGCCCTCGCGATAGCAGGCGGCGCGTACGGCTCGGAATTGCCCTTTGTGCGCATGTGGACCGAGCGCGCCCTCGCGACGATGGCGGAAGCGGCGCGCGCAATGGCGGGACCGGGGCCCGTCGGGCCGCGTATCGCTGCAGCGCGGGCGGGTGGCTCCTCCGGCGGAGACGCGACGTCCTGAGCAATCCGGGCGCTTGCTTGCCTTGCGAGCAATCGCGTCCCGCGGGTGCCTATTCTCGCGTCGCTCTCGCTCGATGGTCGCTCGGTTCTGGCGCAGCCCGTTTTTGTGTGTGCTCGCGGCGCGTTGTTGGTGGAGTGCGCCCGAGTGCGCGCTGCTCCACCGTCACCAAGCGAGTTGGCCCGTGCCCATCGCGAGGCGCAAGCCGCGCAGAGCGTGGGCGGAGTCGCCAATTACGTCGAGGTAGAGCTGCTCGTCGCGCGCTCGAATGGCGTCGAGGTTGGTGAAAACCCCCCGCGATTCGAGGGCCTTGACGGTGAGCACCACTTGGTCTGCGGCCCCTTGTAGGTACCGGAGCTGCTGCTCGTCGGGGGTGTAGTAGCCCTCAATGGCCATCTTGTGCATCGTCTCCAAGAAGTGGCCCGTAAACTTGAGGCGTTGAACCAAGAGCAGCACGAGGTGCTCCTCTTTGTCGATACGCTTCATGAGGTCGTCATAGACCTGCAACTCATTGGTGAGGCGCCAAAACATCAACGGCACTTGGCCTTGAATGCCTTTTCGGGACAGGTCTGATGTGAATCCGCGCGCGTTGGCATATGCCGCGCCTTGCAGCATATGCGCGCCGCCACAAGTAAACTTGAAGACGCCTTGGCCACGTTTTTCGAGCGCTGCGCCAGCTTTCATGGAGTCGAAGAGCGGTTGGCTTTCGGCGACCAGAACGCTTGTGGTGAGCATCGAGAGGTCCAGCAAGGACATCTGCGTGCCGTCTTCCGCCTGCCAGCGTAGGTCGGGCTTTTCGCCGGATACGGGGGCCCACGTCGCCAGCGCTTGTAAGGCCCACGGCATATCGTTGGGCGACGAGAAGCTGCTGCGACCGGTGCGGGGGTCGACGGACGCGTGAACCAACACACCACGGTAGAGGTCGGCGACGGTCGCGGGTGTTCCAGCGACGGTGACAGCGCGGTCAGGGGAGACGCCAATCTCTGTGAGAGCCTTGAGCATCAGGCCGGTGTGCGGCTCGACCCGCGTGCTGCCCTTGGTGGTGGGGAAGCGCACGAACCCGTGGCCGTCGACGGTGAAGCGCTCGGCGTAGGTCTCGAAGACATGGTCGATTGCAGGCCGTCCGTTGGACAGCACGAAGTCAGGACCCAGCGCGAGCATTCCGTGACCGATGGCCCACGGATTGGAGGGGTCGGCGGCACGCGCTTTGAGGAAGGCCTCCAAGTAGGCGGCCGTGGACTTGTAGCGGTCTTCGGGAGGCAGCGGGACGGGCGTGGTGGACTGGCGGGTGGGGGGAGCGGGCACCAACGCCGCGATTTTTGCGGCGGTCATACCGCCAGCGACCTGGAAGGTCTCGGTGTTGGCGGTTGGTACTTCTTCCACCACCTCCGGCGGCGGTGCTTCGGTCGGGGTGTTGCACGCGGACCACAAATACGCCGCGCCCGCAAGCCACCCGCGCCTCATGGTGCGTCACCGCTGCGGGCCGCTTCGGCGTCTGCCGCCTCTTTGTCGAGCTTCATCTGGTAGGCGTCGATGCGTTCGATTTCGTCGTCACTCACGATGAACACGATGCCTTGATGGACGGCCATGCGCGGATGCGTGATAGGACGGTCGATGACCTTGAGCGTCCACTCTTTTTTCTTGGTGTTCTTGAACTTGTGGACGTAGCCCGTATCGGTCAGAATCCAGATTCGGCCTTCTTCGTCGCGGGTGATGTCCATGTCCTCGAAGCCTTCGTCCAACATGCTGTACGGAATCACGGTTCCATACCGGAAGCCGTCCATGTTGTATTGAAGGACATCCCGTCCGAATGCCATGAGGATGCGACCATTGGGGAGCACTTCAACGGCGTTGGGGGTGCCGTCGGAGATTTCCCAGCGTGCGAGCTCTTCGCTCTCAAGGTTGTAGACCACCGCTTGCTCTTCGATGATGGTCAGCAAGGTCTTTGTCTTTTCGTTCCAGGCGATATACGCCTCGCCACCGACACCGGGGCGGGGCGTGCGCTTGCTCTCGACCGTCCAGGAAATCAGGCGATTGCCTGCGCCGTCAAAGACCTGTACGCGGCCCAGAGCATCGATGGCTGCGTAGCCATCAGATTCTTTGCCTGGAATAAGGTCAATGTCGATGGGGGTGACCCACTGGCCGCTCTCTTCGCCGGCTGCGGCGCCACTTGCATACCAGGGGCGGCTTGTAGTAAAGTACCGATTGGTAATGTCGGCAGCGGGGCCCCATTGGCGAATCGGCTTGCCATTCGAGCCATAGAGCTGGATGCGGTTGTTGCCCAAGTCTGCGATGTAGACTTGGCCGTCGCGGTCGGCTTCGAGGTTGAGCGGCTCACCGAAGCTCTGGAGCGCCCCCAAGACAAAGCCTCTTTCGCCCCAGTAGCCCGTGCTGCGGTTCTTGCCGCCGATAAGGTCTGCGTAGGCGGCGAAAATCTCGACCTGCTCTTTCATGAACTGCACATCGTCGCCGGTGGCGCGTGCGGCAGCCAGTTGGAGCGAGGGGATAGCGTTCGGGTCTTTGAGCAGACGAACTGCTTTTTGGGCCCGCTTGCTCGACTGGAGCGCCTGTGCGCGAAAGCCTTCCGCGACAGTCTTTTCGACCATCGGACGCAAGAACTGTGCGCCATCGGCGACGGCATCCGTCAAATAAGCGAGGTTTTCGGAGTCCCCAAAATCGGAGCTCTTGCAGGCCTCGAAGGCAGCGTCTAGCTGTTCTTTCCAGGCCTCTTTTGCTTTTTCGCCTGCGGTGGTCGCAAGCCACGCGTCGAGCTTTGCGCGCGTTGCGGGTTCGTCTTCGGTGTAGTTGATGGCCATTTCGGCGATGTGCATGTCCTGAAAGACGTATCCTTCTTCGGACTCGACCACTTCGAGGCGGACCTTGCGACCTGTCGCCCCTACGGGGATATCCAGGCGCTTGACGCCGGGGTCGACGCGCACGGACTCGCCGACGGGATTGCCGTCAACATGTACTTGCACGCGGCTTGGACGCGCATACTCCACCTGCGATTTTTCACCGCGGGAGAGGTCGCCGGCCCAAACGGATACCGACTTGATCTCGGTTGCTTTGCCGAGGTCAAGCTCAAGCCAAGCACCTTTACCCGAGCCGCGGTCTCCCTCTGCCCAGGACGTTGACAATAGGCCGTCAAAGGCATTCTTCGCCAGAAACGCGCCTTTGTCGTTCTTCAGTTCGCTCGACGCTTTGGGCACTCCAGCGAGGGCCACCCCAAAAACAGCCGACAAGAGGGCGGGAACGGTCAGCAGGGCCATGGTTGCTCCGACACAGGCACGAGGAAGGACGCGCAGGGGGGATTAGCGGGTTCCGGGCGATTTCTCCACATTTCGGCGGAGGTCCGACGGGTGCCCTACAAAAACCGCTCGATGGACCGTTGAAATTCGATTCGGTCGGCGAGGTCGGTCAAATAGTCCATGTTTTCGCTATCCCAAACCAATACCGGGCTCTGCGCCCAGCCGCCGATCCAGTCCTCGTAGAGGTCGTTGAGGCGACGCAAATAATGGGTGGGAATTTGTTGCTCGCTGGTGCGCCCGCGACGCTGGATGCGCTTGCGAATCGCACGGACACTGCATCGTAGGTAAATCATAAGGTCGGGTGGCTGGAGGACCTGCTGCATGGTGCGGTATAGCTCCATGTAGGTCTCGTAGTCGCGCTTGGTCATTTTTCGACCGCGGTACAAGTTCGTGCAAAAAATTTCCGCATCTTCGTAGATGGTGCGGTCTTGTACGCACGTCCCGTCAGACCGGGACAGCTCCATGTGGAGCCGGAACTTGTGGCTCAAGAAGTACATTTGGCTGTGAAACCCCCACTGCTTCATGTCGACGTAAAAGTCGTCGAGGTAGGGGTTGTTCATAAATGGCTCGTAAATGGGCTCCAGACCGTAGTTATGGTGAAGGAAGCTCACCAGGGAGGTCTTTCCCACACCCATGTTGCCGGCGACGGCAATGAATTTCTGCATGTTGAACGGCGCCTTGCTGGCCGGTGGAGACTTCGGCCATCAGGAGGGAGGCGATGAAGGGCAAACTATAGGTCTATGCTGCCGGTGTTGCCGGAGGCGTCCGTCGCGGTCAAACGGACAGCGCCGGACGGAATCGAAAAGCCATACATTGCCCGTCCGCTCTCGATGACATCGGATTCCAGGGACTCGTCGTCGGTGGTGCCGTCCGCGTATTCGATTGTCAAAACAATTGAACGCACGGGGTTGTTGCCGCGGCTGTCTCCGTCGAGGTCGATCAGGCGGTAGCCCCATCCCGGCGCGGGGAGCTGAACGGAAAAGCCGTCGCTTGTGGTCTCGATAGAGAGCTCGGCCGCGACGACTTCGAACTCGGCGCCCAGCACTTCATACGGCGAAGATGGCCACGGATAAGCGGTACCGCCGCCATCGTAGGTCTGTCCGTAGACGTGCAAGCGATAGGTGCCCGTGGGCAACGACGTGCGAAGCTCGCCGTGGCCAACGGCCTGCCAGCCTGCCCACCAGACGTGGGTCTGCGCCGTCTCCCAGGGGTAGAGGGGGTCGGGCGTGTGGGCCAAGAGGATGTCAGGCAGCGCCTCGGTAATGGGGTGCCCCCAGGAGGTGGTGACCTCGGACCATGTCCCGCTTGTGTCGTCGCGTACTTCGAGCACAACTTCGGGCGTGTCGACGCCGGGGTCTCCTCCTTCCCACACAAGCTGTACACCATCTTGCACGCGGCGCACGGTCGCAGGTGCGTCCAGGTCGATGGCCCACACATCATCGAGGGGGGTCCAGAGGTACATCGGCATTGTCGACAATACGGCGCCAGCGGTGGGTGTTGTCTCCGGCGGGCGCGTCTCTAGGTCGGGAAGGTTGTAGACGGTGTTCTGGTAGAGCCCATCCGGGTCTGAATCCTCCGCGATGTCCTTCGTCAGCAGGATGTCTCCCGCCATTTCTAGGTTTTGCTCCAGAATATACTCACCTTGCAGCGGTCCCCAAATGTTGATGTTGGGCTCGTAGCCACCCATGAGCCAGTCTTCGGTCAAGAGAAGGTAGCCTTCATGGTCCTGGGAATAGCCAATCGGGATGGCGGTCTGGAACCCGAGGGTGTCTCGCGCGCGACGCCGAAACGACTCGGTATACATAGCGGTGGTCTCGCCAGGGAAAAAGCCCCACAGCACGTCTTCTTCCACAGTGCTGCCATCCGGTTTCCGGACCGATACGGGGCCCCACGCGCTGGCTGTGTGGGTGGACCGAAGACTTTCTTGCAGGGGCAACGAAGGAAGCTCAACGCCAAAAAAGCCGGCGATGATATACGCGATGGTCTCGACGTCTACGCAACTGGAGTAGGGGTAGACGTCTGAGCCGATGCCGACGCCCGGAATCAAGGGCGAGTCGTCTCCACAGAATGCGCCGCCTGCTTCTGTATTGAACTCGTCGATGGGGCTCAACACCTCGCCGTCTGGGCCAAACACTTGACCATCTGGCTCCAACGTCTCGTCGTATGGCGCGTAGCGGATGTCGGTGGTGCCATCGCGCGTAACGACCATTTCGGAGCGGGTGACCGATGCGGCGCGCGTGACGGTTTCAAGGGTGAGGGGAGAGCTGCTGGTGGGGGTATTGGCCCACAATTCATAAATTGCGTCAGCCGATAGCTCGCCGATAGATTCGAGCCGGGCGTACTCGCGGTCGACACCGCTTGGACTTGCGTCACCCCCTCCGTGTTGCATCATTCCGACGACCATCGGGTGGTCGAAGCGCTCCATCAACGCAAGCTCGGTGTGTCCCGCGGCCTCGGTGCTCCACATCGCGTTGCCGCCGCCGAGGACGGTGCCGTGCATGCCAAACGCATACAACATGCCGATGGGGTCGCCGGCCGCGGTATCGACGCGCAACAGCGTGAGATTGGGGTCTTTGTACGGGCCGGGGGCGAGGTCGTCGAAGAAAGCGAGGGTGTCGTTTTCGGGCCGACGGTCGTGGTAGACGCGGTCTTCGGGGTCCCAGTCGACTGCCTGGCCAATACCAATCGCTGCAGGTTGCCGTGAATCGTAGGCGTTCATGCTAATTTCGGTGAACTGCTCGACAATTCGCTCGAAGATTTCCGGGTTGAACCGGTCGCCACCCAAAAACCAGCTCAGACCCTTGTCGAAGTTGGCGGGGGCGGCATGGGTGTGGCTGACGGCCAAGACGACGCGTCCTTTGAGGTCGAGGCCGGTCTCGGCGGAGAGGCGCGTTTCGAGCTCTTCGACGATGCCTTCGAATGCATAAATCGCGTCAGACTTGACGAGGACAAAGGCTTGGTCGCCATTGTCGAGCCACAGTGACACGACATGGGGACGGGTCTGAATGCCGGCGGACGGCAAAAACGAGTACACATAGGCGCTATCGCGGTTGTCGAGTTCTTCGGCCCGAAGCGCGTTTCCGCCGAAACACTCACATCGCTCCGTATAACCACCGAGCGGCGCGCCGACCGGAAGGTCCAAGAAGGCCGCTGCCATGCCCGCATTGGGCGCACCGGCAACCAGCGGTGTTTCGCGTGGGGGCTCGGTTTTGGAGGGCGGTTCGCCGCCGCACGCGGAGAGCGAGACACCGGTCAGCAGGGCGAGGTACGGGCGACGCATAGGAACTCCGGTGGGGGGAAGGCGGTGCGCCGGAGGCGGGCAGGCGCCAGGAGTTTTGGGGAAAAGCGATGGGTGAGGAGACGCGAGAGGGTCGGATACGATATTCGCGGAGACCGGTATGGCGTCGCGATTTGCGATGGTCTCGTGTCGAAGTGTGCCCATTTCCGAGTCGAATGGGATCCGAGAGCTGGGCGGGGGAAGTTTACCTGTCCTGACTCGGTTTGCGTTCATCAAGGTCGGCAGGTTTTTGTATGAGTCCTTCTCGTGCATCCTTTCGCGATGTGTTGGTCGCATGGTTTCGGGAAAGGCGCGCCGAGGCCGGGTGGACGGTGGGGCTTGCGATTGCGACCCTCGTCGCGATGACGTTCCCTGAACGGTTTGGCGGGGACGTCATCGTGGGCAGTCCATTGGGCGAGACCGACAACCACCTCTGGATGTTTTGGCGCGAAGGCCAGCGATTTTTTGCAGGGGCATCGGTGCTCGGCAATGCGCCAAAAGGCGTGCCGGTTGTATTGATGGACCCAATCAATCTACCCGTCTACTTGCTGGGACATGTCCTGAGTCCCGCTTTCGGTTGGTGGCTGCTTCAGCAGTTCAACCTCGCGTTGATGATGGCGGGCGCCTACGGCCTCGCGCGAAGATTTACAAACGTCGCGGGCGCGCGCGTCGCGATGGTCGCATGCGGCTCTGCGCCGTTTGTCGCGGGTGTTGTTGATTTTGGTATCAGCGAGTCCTGGACGCTCGGCTGGATGCTCGTCCACGTTGCCGCGTTGGTGTCGGCGGCGCGGGACGGTGGCGCGACGTGGACGGTTCTTGCTGGCCTGTCGTTGGGAGCCGTCGGGCTGTCCGGTTGGTACCATGCATTTTACGGATTGGTCGTGGAGGCACTATTGGTGCCGGTGCTCCTGTGGCGGCACCGACGCGTAGGCCTATTGGCCCAAGGTGGAATCGCGCTCGTAATGGTGCTCCCGTCTTTTCTCGGTCTCTTGGACGGAAAGGGCACCTGGGAGGCGCGCTGGCGGCTTCCTGCGCCCGGACCGCCCGGACCGCGCACGGATTGGGGCGAGCTGCCGGTGTTTGGCGTCGATGTTCTGACCTTCGTGGTGCCGCACCCCACACCGGTCAATCCATCGAAAGCAACGTACCTGGGCCTGGTTTTGCTGTTGCTTGTCTGCGTGGGACTCTGGCGGCGGCACAAGGCCGTGTGGGCAATGTTTGCGCTCTCCGTCCCGTTTTTATTGCTGGCGACGGGGTATTGGCCGACCGTGGGTGGCAACGCGGTCGGATGGTCGGGGCCTGCGAAGTGGCTGGTGGACCTCGCACCTTCACTGCGTGGAATGTCTCATTGGTACCGCGCCGCGGGCCCCGCCGCGATGTTTTTGGGTGTCGCTGCGGGCATTGCGGTCGGAGAGTATCTCCCGCGCGCCCGGCGTTGGACCCTGGCCGTTTGTGTGTTGATTTTCGCGGATGCGTGGATTGGCGGTCCAACGGCGTGGCCCCGGCAGGCCTACCGGCCCGATGCGCCGGCCGCGCTGATGGCGTTGCCGGGAACGGGCGGCTTGATTCAGCTCCCGTTCGACAATGGGCGGAAGGAATTCGTGGACACGCCTCCCCGGACCTACACCCGATGGCAGCTCGCCCATGGCCGACCGATTTCCGAGAACTACGAAGGTGTCGACGATTTGCTCGACTCCTCCGCATTGATTGCCCCCGTTGACGAGGCGTGCTTGGTGCCCGATACCTTGCCGCCTTATTACCAGCCTCGGCCGGAAATGCGGGGAATCCCGACGCCATCGGCAAAGCGAGGTGCGCCGTTGGCGGCCGACCTCGCGGCCCAAGGCTTCGATTGGGTGGTGCTGCACCGCGCGCGTTGTCCTGTGCAGGTGACCCCCATTCGCGCATTGGATACTGTTTTGGGACCGGGCATCGAGCTTCAGGGCGGCGTCCGCGTGTGGCCGCTTCGGCAGGACCTTGACCTGACCGTGCTCGCGCCCCTCCGCGCGGACGCCGACCGATAAACAAAAAGCCTCCAGCGGTGTCCGCGGAGGCTTCTTGGCGCGTCGCTGGCGGGGCCACCTATTTGGCGGTGGTTACTTCATCGGCGGGAATTTCTTCAGCGCCGGCAAGGCTGGACGCAACGGCGGCGACGCCCATCCACGCAAACGCGAGGACGAGGAAGAAGTTGAGCAGCGAGGAGGTCGCCGGAGTTTCTTCGTGCTTGACGCTAAGCGAGCGAGCCATGTCGGAATCCAAGGAGGCGGGGGAAGGAGTCGCCCAATTGCGAAGCCAATCTACGAGGTGGGGGTGGACACGTCAACCCACGACTTCATGTGATGCTTGCGTTCCACGAGGGAGGAGGACGAGGCCTTCGTTGGGTGGGCGTTTTCGAGCGAGCGTGTGGCACGGCGGATTATTCGACGATGCTCGTTCTGCAAGGTCGCCAGGAGTTTTTGGCGATCTTTGTTGGCGAACGCAGGTATCGGGCACGCTCCGTTCCGGCGCCGCGACGTTGACCTGCCAAAACAAAACCCCCACCCGTGGAGGTGGGGGAAGGCAGGTGCCGTCGGCTCAGTTGAGGGCGACGTCTTTTTCTTTTTGGACCTTCACTTCGTAGCCCTTTTCGGTCCAGTTCTTTTCGATGTCCGCGAGCCAGGCTTCGATGTCTTTGCTGCTGGTGGCGGGCTCGGGCGTGGTCGCGACGGGCCATTCGCCTTCACCCGTGCATTTCTTGAGCTTCGGCTTGGCCGCGCGCATCGGTGCTTCGACATCCTTGAGCACGTTCCAGCGCTTGCCGGGTTCCGTCACGGAGGCATAGTGAATAATGGCGCTCTTGGTGCCTTCACAATCGCCTGCCTCGATGGAGGCGGCACCGTACAAGAACCGCTGCCCGGGCTGAACGCGGTCGGGGTAGAGGCGGGGAAGCAGCCGCGCGGCGGCGGACTCTGCGCCTGCGTTGGCGAGGCGGTCGGCCACTCCGCGTGCTTTTTCGGTGTCGACATTGGTGGCAACTTCGACGAGGGCGCCTTCGAGGGCGGCCTTTGCGTCATCGGACAGCTCGGCGCCTAGCTCGGGAGTGACCGCAGCGTCCATCTGCGTCAAGATGACGTCGAAGGGACCCGCTTCGGCCGCGGCAATCGCGCCTTTGGTGAGCGCGGGAAGGGCCGCTTGGCGGTGCTTGTCAGTGTAAATGCCGACGAGCGCGTTGAACTTTTCGTCGAACTGCTTGGCGGGTGGGGTTTCCACCTGGGACTTCATCCAGTCGGCGAGACCTGCGTCTTCGCACGACACAAATGCTTTCTTCCAGCGCTCAAACTCGATGTCGCGGAGGGCGACGTAGGAGTTTTGAAGGAACTTGGTGATTTTGGCGTTGCTGGTGCACTCTTGACCGATGCGAACCGTCACTTCGTTTCGCATGGAGTAGTCTTTTACGTATTCGAGCTGCTTCCAAACCGGATTCCACACTTCGGCGTCGATGGCCGTGATGGAGAGGTCGTGGAGGGTGTCGAGGTCGGTCGCCCGCCGAAGAAAGGAGTCCTTGTAGCTTTGGGAAGCCTGCTCTTTGTCACAGGCTACGAGCTTCTTGAACGTATCGACGAGGGCCGCTCCCTCGACAGTCTCGGCCTGGCGGATGAGTCCATCACATTTCCCGGCGTAGGCGGGCGACGACGCCAGGGCGATTCCAAGGGCGACAACGAGCATGGGCGTACTCCAAGCGACCAGCTCGCACCGCGCGAACTGGGTTCGGGAAAGCAAGATTTGGGGGGCTGCAGACGGCAGGCACAAGGTTCGAGATGCGACGAGCGGTCGCAGGTCCGGGTGTACCGGTGGCGTTTCTCGTTAGCTGATTGACAAGCCTCTGTCGACCATTCGCACGGAATGACCCGTTGATGTTCGCGGTTGGCACACCATAGGACCCGTGTCTCCGCCTTGCACTTCCCGTCCGAGGGCAGCGGAGTTCACGGGTCTGTTTCCTTGTACTGGCAGACAGATACACGCGGGAACAACGGAAGCAAACGCGTCTGTCAAGGTGCGCGGGGTCAGTACTTTTGAAGGTTGTGCCCGTGCAGGCCGTTTCGCGTTCCCAGCGCGGTTTGGAGACGCGTGGGCACCCGCCAACGCGCAGACTGTGTTTCGGTGATGGTTGACAATCTCGACCAGGTGTATGGTTTGACGAAATTGGTGCCGGTGCTCTGGACCCCGTTGTGCCGTGGAATCCGCCACCCTGGGACGACCGACGCGACGACCCGACGGAACGGGATAGGCGGAGGGGGTAGTTTGCAGGTTGGCCAAAACGAAATCACGAGAAGTGGATGGGTCCTACTACGTACGCAGTTCGGCGTGTACCGCTCGGTGCAAAATCCGGCTGCGTGGGTGGAATCCGTGCTTCGGCAGTGAATCGTCGTTCAGTCAACGCATTGGGGTCCGAAGTGACCCGTTCATCTTCTGGTTGAGTGATGCAGATGCAAAACGGTAGTGCAATGGGTGTGCCTGATAGCCTTCTTTCGGGCGACAATGCTGCATATGTCGACGCTTTGTACCAGTCTTGGCAGGAAGATCCGCAGTCGGTCTCCGCGGACTGGGCGCGGCTGTTCGAGGGAGCATCGGCGGGCGAAGCACCCGTAGCGACCCCTCGTCCGCGCGCGGCGCGGTCGGTGTTCAACCCAGCAGGGCAGGGGGCACCCGCCACGCAAGCGCAGGTCCTGGCGGCAGCGCGGCGGCAAACGGGCGTCGCGCAGCTCATCAATGCGTACCGGGTGCGTGGGCATCGCGAAGCCCACATCGACCCTCTCGGCTTTGCGATTCCCGAGGCCCACCCGGAGCTCACCCTCGAGTTCTATCAGCTGCAACCCTCGGACCTGGACGCGACCGTCGCGGGGCGGCCGTTGTACGGGGTGCCGGAGTTCACGACGCTCCGCAACATCATCACGCGCTGCAGAAAGGCATACTGTAGTGGTTTTGGTGTCGAGTTCATGAATATCGGCGATATTCATCGAAAGAACTGGCTGCAACAGCGTCTTGAAACACTTCAGGATTCTCCGGTACTGACGAAGGAGCAAGGCATTCAAGCCCTCCGTATGCTGTCAGATGCCGAAAACTTCGAGCGGCTGCTGCACAATCGGTTTCCGGGCACCAAGCGGTTCAGTGTCGAAGGCGCCGAAACGCTCGTGCCGCTGCTCGACTTCCTGTTGTGTGCTGCCGGTCGCTCGGGTGTGGACGAAGTCGTTCTCGGCATGGCGCATCGCGGTCGCTTGAACGTGCTCGCCAACATCTTCAACAAGCCAGTACGGCAAATTGTCGAAGAGTTCGAAGGCGGAATCCAAGGACCGCTCGCCGAGACCTCCGGCGACGTCAAGTACCACCTGGGGTACAGCCACCTGTACCGCACCTCTTTGGGACACGAGGTCACGATTTCGTTGGCCTTCAACCCGTCCCATTTGGAGGCGGTGGACCCGGTGGTGGAGGGGCGCGTGCGCGCGCGGCAGGACCGGCGTGGAGATGGCGCAGAAGACCATGTGATGCCCATTCTCATTCACGGCGACGCTGCATTTGCCGGACAAGGCATCGTGGCGGAAACGCTCAACTTGTCGAAGTTGAAGGGGTACCGAACGGGCGGCACGATTCACATTATTGTCAACAACCAAATCGGCTTCACCACCTCTCCGAAGGACGCACGGTCGACGGATTATTGTACCGACGTCGCGCGGATGCTCCAGGTGCCGATTTTCCACGTCAACGGCGAAGATGTCGAGGCGGTGGCGGCCGTCGCGCGACTTGCGATGGAGTGGAGGCAAACCTTTCACGAAGACGTCGTCATCGACATGTATTGCTATCGCAAGCATGGTCACAACGAAGGTGACGAGCCCAGTTTCACGCAGCCGTTGATTTACGAGGCCATTCGACGCAAGCCATCGCCGCGCGCGGTGTATGCGAGCAAGCTCGTCGAAACCTTCGGCCACGTGTCCCAAGACGAAGCCGACCGCATCGACGCCGACAGCTTGGCACGCCTCGAAGACTGCTTGCGAGAAGACTTGCCAGACCCCAAGGTCAACTCCAGCGCGCGGTTGTCGGTGATTGGCTTGTGGGCGCCGTATGTCACGGGCAGTGTGCACGACGAAGTGGACACTCGCTTCGACCACGGGAAGCTCGTGTCCCTGCTGACCGCCGCCAATACGCTCCCGGACGGCTTTGTGGCGCATCGAAAGGTGCAGCGTCTTTTGGTGCAGCGGATGGCCATCGTCAACGGTGAAGAGCCTGTCGACTGGGCCGTAGGCGAGCAGGCGGCCTATGCAACGTTGGTGTCGGAGGGAATTCGCGTCCGCCTGTCGGGACAAGACTCGGGGCGCGGAACGTTCTCCCATCGCCACGCAGCGCTGACCCACATTCGGACGGGGGAAGATTACTTCCCACTCGACCATTTGGAGGAAGGACAGGCGCGCTTCGAAGTCTTCAACTCGATTTTGAGTGAAGCGTCGGTCCTTGGCTTCGAATATGGCTACGGATTGGAATATCCGGACGCTATCGTGCTCTGGGAGGCGCAATTTGGCGACTTTGCCAACGGTGCGCAGATTATCGTCGACAACTTCATCGCGTCTGGCGAGCAAAAGTGGCAACGCTGCTCGGGCGTCGTGATGTTGCTGCCCCATGGCTACGAAGGCCAAGGCCCTGAGCATTCTAGCGCGCGCCTCGAACGGTACTTACAGAGCTGTGCAGAAGACAACATCATTGTTGCTTCGTGCACGACTCCGGCCAACTTTTACCACCTGCTTCGGCGGCAGGGGCGGATGGCCGTGCGCAAGCCGCTTGTGGTGATGTCGCCGAAGTCGCTGTTGCGTCATCCCGAGTGCACATCCACCCTCGCCGAGCTTTCGGGAGGACGCTTTCAGCGCGTCATCCCCGAGACGGACGCGCTGGCAACGGAAAAGGTCCGTCGCGTGGTCTTTTGCGCGGGCAAGGTCTACTACGAGCTTCGTGCGGCCCGGCGTGCGCGCGAGATTGCCGACATTGCGATTGTGCGTGTCGAGCAGCTCTACCCGTTCCCGGCGGACCTCATTCGCGAGACGCTTTCGCAGTACCCCGCAGACGCGGAGGTCATGTGGTGCCAGGAGGAGCCTCGAAACATGGGCGCTTGGCCTATGGTGGACGAGTGGCTCTATGCCGCAATGGGGCGCATGCCGCGGTATGCGGGGCGCCCGGTTGCGTCAGCCCCTGCAACGGGCTTCCCGGCGAAGCACAAGGCGCAACAGCAGAAGCTCATCGATGACGCGCTGGGCGAATAGCGCGTTTGGTTCATTGTTTTGGTATCGGGACGGCAGGACCGTCCGTAGACGTAGGCAAACAGGAGTTCCCCGTCATGTCGGAAAGTTCTCGGACGCCCGTGGTTGTGCCGACCATCGGTGAGTCCATCAAAACCGCATTCATCGCGCAGTGGTTCAAGAAAGTCGGTGACACCGTCCGGGAAGGGGAAGCCTTGCTGGAAGTCGACTCCGACAAAGCGACGCTCGAAGTGCCTTCACCCTCGTCGGGTACCGTCGTCGAAATCCTTGCGGAGGAAGGGGACGAAGTGCAGATTGGGGCTCCGGTGGCCGTTCTCGTTGCGGGCGAGGGCGCCAACGTCGTGCCGGAGGTGGTCCCGGAGGCCCCCGCGCAAGGGGGCAAAGGACCACAGACGGGTCCTGCGGCCCGTCAGGCTGCCGCCGAAAAAGGCGTGGACATCGGTCAAGTCACGGGAACCGGCGTGCGTGGGCGCGTCTTGGCCAAAGACGTCGCGGCTGCTGCGCCGACATCCACTGCGTCTATCGCTCCCGCGCCAATCGCCGCTGCGCCCGCCGCGGACATCGGTGTCGCAGTGGCTGCACCGATAGACGATGGCTCCCGTGTCGAGCGGGTTCCGATGACCCCGTTGCGCCGGACCATCGCACGGCGCTTGGTGGAAGCACAGCACACGGCCGCGATGCTCACGACCTTCAACGAAATCGACATGTCGCGGGTGATGGCGCTTCGGTCGCAATACCAAGACGTGTTCGTGAAGAAGTACGGTATGAAGCTCGGCTTCATGTCGGTCTTTGTGAAGGGGGTCATCGAGGCGCTCAAGACCTTCCCGGCGGTCAATGCCGAGATTGACAATTCAGACCCCAACCGGCCCGTGGTCGTCTACAAGCACTATTACAACATCGGTGTGGCCGTCTCGACGAACCGCGGCTTGATGGTGCCTGTGGTGCGGGATGCTGACCGCTTGAGCCTCGCGGAGACCGAAGGCGCGATTGCGGAGCTTGCCAACCGCGGTCGGGATGGTGCATTGAAGCTCGATGACTTCAAGGATGGCACGTTCACCATTTCGAATGGCGGCGTGTTCGGCTCGTTGATGTCGACCCCCATTCTCAATCCGCCACAGGTGGGGATTTTGGGGATGCACTCCATTCAGCGGCGCCCGATTGCAGTGGGGAACGCCATTGAAATCCGGCCGATGATGTATGTGGCGCTGTCGTATGACCACCGCATCATTGACGGACGTGAGGCGGTGGGCTTCTTGGTGCGCGTGAAGGAGTGTGTGGAAAATCCCGAGCGCATTCTGCTAGAAGTCTGACCCCGAGAGGCCGGTGGACTGCCGGCCTGCGGGAGCGGAGTAGGGGAGGGGGTGCGCCCTTTCCCTTTTTTGGGCGTGCACAGAAGGTCCAGGCCCGTGTTCACAAAGGACGGGCACCTGGAGTTTACGCTGGGTCGAGTGCGCCAGGATTGCGCTGCGGCGGCCTCGTCGGCGCCAGTCGCTCACGAACGGCGCGGCAATCGAAGCGTCGTTGGATGGGCGACGGATTCGTGCGCGTATATCGTCCTGTCGTCTACCTTTTGGTGGCGGCACCCGCGGCAGACGCGCCCTTCTTCAAGGCCCTACCCGTCGCGCTTGCGCGGCTGGAGAGGGAGCGGCCTGCGGCGTGACATCAAAACCCAAGGCAGGAGGGTACGCAGGCGTTGGCGAATGAGCGTTGGCCCTAGCAGCCCGCGTGGATGGTCCCGCAGGGGCGATTCATCGCTCAATTCGACGCACTTGGCGCGCACGGGCAAGTGGGCACGAACAGGAAGGGAGCCTATTCGTTCCACTTTTCAATCGCGTCGCCCTGGTCTTGCAGAGACGAAACGATGTTGTTTTTGATGGTGTCATCGGACATCGGAATGGACCCGTACTCGGAGTCAATCCAGGTGACCATCAGGCGAACGGACTCGTTTTTGCCGGGAATCGCGACGCCCAAGAAATACTGGGCATATACTTCGATGCCAAGGTTGTCCGGCGTGACAGTGGCGGGCTCCTTGAGCCAGCTCCGGTGCACAAGGTACCAAGTCTCGGATTCTTCAGAAAAGACCCAACGCCAGTCGATTTTGTTTTTGGACTCGACGTCAATGAGGCCCGCCCAGCTCGACAACGAATAGGCCGACGCTTTGACTTCGAGGCAGTCTTTGTCGGGAAAGCAGTTGGGGCCGTTGTTGTAGTTGCGGGTGTATTCCGCGTAGGTTCCCTTCGCGACTTCGCTCCAATCGGCCACAACCGTGGTCTTCGCGATTTCTTTCATCGTGGCCGTGTGGCGAATGGCGACGGCAGCTCCGATGAGCTTCGATACATCGGTGTTTTTGTGGCCGAGGTCGCTGACCGAGCTTTCTTTGAGTTGGCTGACCGTGTAGCCTTCGGTGGTGGACTCCAAGTTGCCACCTTTGCCGAGCCACGCATCCAAGTTGTCGAGGCCGTTGGAGAGCTCTGCTTGGTCTTCGTCATCGGCGTGTGCAAAGATATAGTCTGCGAGTTCTTCCAGCTTTTCCGGCGCAGGGGGGGGAGGTTTGCAGCCGGTAGCCGAAAGAAGGACGAGGCCGACCGTAGAGAGAGGGGGGATGCGGGTTCGGTTCATGGCATGGCTCCTTCGGGCTGCCCAAGTCTACACCACCGTCGCGTGTTCTTCATCTTCGAACACACAATGGAGATGCTTCGATACATTTGTGAGCAGCGGCAGACGACCAAACTGTCGCAAGATGGTCGCTGCCCAACGTCGACAATTGCGCGGGGATGCTATTCGCCCCAGTCGTCTGCGCCAATGCCACGAAGGCGCAGCGACAGCTCATCGGGGTTGTTGACCGACTTCAATGCATCTGCTTCGGTGATCTTGCCTTGTTTCAACAGGGAGTACACCGCTTGGTCGAAGGTCTGCGAGCCATAGACCTTCCGGCCGCTTGCCATGTGGTCTGGAATCTCCTTGACCCGCGATGCGTCGGTGATGCACTCCGACACCGTGCCTGTGTTCATCATGATTTCGACGGCCGCAACCCGCCCTCCCGTCTTTGCTTTTACCAAGCGTTGGCTCAGGACAGCACGCAATACGCTCGCGAGTTGGTAGCGTACTTGCTGCTGGTGGTGCGGTTCGAAGAAGCCAATGATGCGGTTGACGGTCTCGGGTGCATCCAAGGTATGCAGCGTGCCGAGGACCAAATGGCCTGTCTCCGCTGCTTGCAAGGCAATCTCGACGGTTTCTTGGTCGCGGAGCTCGCCCACCAAAATGGCATCAGGGTCTTGCCGTAGTGCTGCGCGAAGGGCCGACGCAAAGTCCTTGGAGTCAACGCCCACTTCGCGCTGGTTGATGACGCTGCGGCGGTCGCGAAAGGTGAACTCGACGGGGTCTTCAATCGTCAGAATATGATGCGCGAGGTTGCGGTTGATTTCTTCGATGACGGCGGCCAGGGTGGTGCTCTTGCCTGAACCTGTGGTGCCGGTCACCAAAATAAGTCCGCGAGGTATTAGCGCGATGTCTTTGAGGATTGGGGGAAGACCAAGCTCTTCGATGGTTTTGACATCGGTGGGGATGGTCCGCAGCACCATCCCTACGTTGCGGCGCTGTCGAAAGACGTTGACGCGAAACCGACCCAAGCCTTCGACTTCGTAGGCCATGTCGAGGTCGCCGCCTTCTTTGAAGCGCTCGCGTTGGGTGGCGCTCATGGCGTTCCAGGCCATGCGGCCCAAGTCTTCCTTGGCAAGCTTCGGTGCGCTCGGCACAGGCGCAAGTGTTCCGCTGACGCGAATCATCGGAGGCAAGCCGACCTTGAGGTGGATATCCGATGCACCTCTGCGCATGGCGATGCGACAGATTTCGTCTAGCTCCATGACAACCTCGGGGATGGTTACGAGCGATTGACTATATCGGCGGCGAAAAATCTTCGTTGGCACCCCTGCGAAAATCTGCATGATGGGGTGCCATTTCCCCGATTTCGCGAGGGGGTGTGGGGCAGGTGGCTTGGAGCAACTGTCGAGTGATGCGATGGCAAGCGGTTCTTGTGGGCACTCGAATCGGGACGAGTCCTGAGAGAAGCTCCGGTTTTTCCTTGGGCCGTCTGACGAACCCGCGCGTGGGTTCCGCTTCGTCGAGGGCGTATGACTTCGCACCTATTGCGGGTTCGGCACCGATAGCGTTCGATGTGGATGCATCGTCTTTGTTTTGCCTGTCCAGCGCGCAACCACCACCGGCCTGGCCGTTGAGGGCGCCACCGGGTGGCGATGTGGCGGGTGCGATGGTGTCCGCGAGTGTCCTTGCGCATGACCGCGACCTGCCGCCGGAGAGGCGCATCGCCAGCGTCCCCGGTCGCCGTCCGGTGTCCATCGGGCTTGACGCACCTTCGCGCGCCTGGGAACGGGTGCTGTGGTGTTGGGGGTAGCCTTCGATACGCACCCGAAGGCTGGTTCCCCACGTCACCTTGGCTCCAAGGTCGCCGCCGACCGATGCAGTTGCCGGTCGGATTCAGCCGGTTCGCGAAACACGAGCTCCTGGACTAGCTTTCCGCAGCGTTGCTCGCCTGAAGTTTCGTCGGGAGGCCGTGGCGTGCGCGAATGTCCATGTTCAGGCGTTCGCGGGCAGCTTCATTTTCCTGGAGCCACAGGATGGTGTTGTCGCGACCTTGGCCGATGCGCTCGTCGCCAACGGAGTACCAAGAACCGCTGCGGCTCACGAGACCGAGGTCCAAGCCGAGGTCGACCATCTCGCCGACCATCGAAACACCTTCACCATACCGGATGTCGAACTCGGAAACCCGGAAAGGAGGCGCGAGCTTGTTCTTCACGACCTTGACGCGGGTGCGGTTGCCAATGACATCGTTGCCGTTTTTGATGCTGCCGATGCGGCGAATATCGAGGCGAATGCTGGCGTAAAACTTGAGCGCGTTTCCGCCCGAGGTGGTTTCGGGGTTGCCGAACATGACACCAATCTTCTGACGCAACTGGTTGATGAAAATCATGCAGCAGTTGGACTTGTGAATGGCGGCGGTGAGCTTGCGAAGCGCTTGGCTCATCAGGCGGGCTTGTGCGCCGGGAGAGACGTCGCCCATGTCGCCCTCGAGTTCGGCCTTGGGCACCAAGGCCGCAACCGAGTCGATGACCACCATGTCGACTGCACCCGAGCGAACGAGCGTTTCGGCGATTTCAAGCGCTTGCTCGCCGCTGTCGGGCTGGGAAATAAGCAGTTCGTCGGTCTTTACGCCGAGTGCGCGCGCATAGGTGACGTCGAGTGCGTGTTCGGCATCTACGAATGCGGCGACGCCACCAGCCTTTTGGCATTCCGCAATACATTGAAGCGCGATGGTGGTTTTGCCCGAAGACTCTGGCCCGAAGATTTCCACCACGCGGCCCTGGGGAACACCGCCGATGCCCAGCGCAATATCCAGCGTAAGGCTGCCGGTGCTAAACACCTGAATGGACGGGTGCTGGTCGTCGCCCATGCGCATGATTGCGCCCGAGCCGAACTGGCGTTCGATGGACTTGATGGCATCGGCGAGTGCTTTTTCGCGCTTGGGATCAATGGGCATAAAATGCTCCTCTTGGGACTCGGTGCGTTGATGACGGTAGACGTGGGAAGACCGAAGACTAAACACCACAAAGGGGTGGTGGAGGATGCGATGTACGCATCCGGTACGGACGCATGAACAGTATGCCCAAGGCCGACGGCTGGCAAGCGTGAATTGCGGTCAGTTTCTGACCGTTTTTATATTCGCGGGTTTCTCTCCTGCGAAATTTGCCGAGAGCGACGTATTGATGGGCCGGGGCGGGAGCCTGGGAATGCGATGGCTGGGTCACGCATCCCCAAATTTCTGTTGGGATGCAGAGCAGGTCGATGGAGCTACCCTGATCTTGATGCGGACAAAAAATGTCCGAAACAATCATAGCTCGCGGTAGGCATTTGCTCGAAGGCGAATGTGCTCGGCAAGTTTGCCATGAATTCCACCAAAGCCACCATTGGAAAGGACTGCCACTACGTCGCCTGGCTGCACATTGGCTGCGACTTGTGCAGCGATAAGGTTTGCGCTTTCAGCGTCGTCGGGGAGAGCTCCGTCGATCCCGCGTCCCCAAACCCAGGCATTTTGGCCGCCATCTCGGAGAATGTGTACGACTTGATCTGGATTGAATCGCTCCTCCTCGGGAATTCGTTCGAGTCCTCTCGGTGGCGCGATAACAACCAAATCCGCGGCGCCAAACGACTCGGCATACGCGTCTTGAAAAATGGCGCGACGAGACGAGTTGCTGCGAGGCTCAAAGATGGCCCAAATACGGCGACCGCCGAATCGAAGTCGTAGGGCTTCTAGCGTTACCTGCACTGCCGTGGGGTGGTGTGCAAAGTCGTCGATAATCGTGACTTCTTCCACCTCGTGTACCACTTCTTGTCGGCGACGAATCCCCTTGAAGCTCCCAAAGCCCAACTGGAGCTCTTCTGCGGTGAGTCCCTCGCGTTCTAATGCGGCGACCGCAGCCACTTGGTTGTACAAGTTGTGTTCGCCGACCAATATAGAGGTGAACGTTCCGAATGGAACACCATGATGGGTAACGGTGAAGGTCATCGTGCCAGCTTGGGTGTCGACCGCATCGATATGGCCGTCCCAATCCTGGCCGGGGCCATACCGACGCACTTCGCAAGTAGCCTCGCGTACGACCTCTACGACTGCGTCGTGGTCCCATCGCGCGACGACACAGCCGCCCTCCGGCATTACGCCCATGAGCTTCCGAAACGACTCCTGGCAGTGGGCGAGGTCGCGGTAAATGTCGGCGTGGTCGAACTCGACGCTTGTAAGGATGGCCGTAGTGGGGCGGTAATGCAAAAACTTGGGTCCCTTGTCAAAAAACGCAGTGTCGTATTCGTCGCCCTCAATCACAAAACAAGCACCCGCGCCGCGTCGGGCGGTCCGGTCGAAGTTCGCGGCGACGCCACCGATAAGGAAGCCTGGACTTCGTCCGGCGGCCTCCAACAACCACGCGGTAATGGACGTGGTGGTGGTTTTTCCGTGGGTTCCAGCGACGACAATATTGCGCGTGTCTCCGAGGAAGCGGTTTCCCAACAATGCGGGAAAACTCATGTAAGGAAGGTCGGACGCAAGCAAGGCCCTTGCTTCGTCGTAGTCCTTGCGCACAACATTTCCAACGACAACAAGATGGGGCCGATGGTCAATGTTTTCGGCGTGAAACCCCACTTTGGGGGTGATGCCCAGCGAGGCCAAGTATGTGGACATCGGCGGATAAACGATGCCGCCATCGGAGCCGGTAACCGTATGGCCGGCGTCCACCAACATGCCGGCCAACGCACCCATCGCGGTGCCGCCGATGCCCATGATGTGAATGGTTTCGAGGGGAGAAGGGAGGTTTTCGACAAGGGGCATGGCTCAAGCCTGGAGGCAGGCCCGGACCCGCGGGGGGCACCGGGTGTCGTGGAGGAGACGCACAACATCGGCGGGTTCGTCAATGTCATACGATGTTGGGAGAAGAACAGGGGAAAGGCCAACGGTCGCGCACCGCTGTAAGGTCTGGGCCAAAACTTGGTGGGTGGACCAAGCAATTTCGCCAAACAAGGCGTCGAGCACCGAGGTGGGGGCATCGCTGTCCACTGCAATCATCCAGTATCCGCCATCGTCTGCGGGTGCGATGGAGACCGGGCCCTGCGCAGATGCCGCCAAGTGCAGGTCGGAGGGCTCAAACACGACGCAATCGGTGCCAAGCAAAATATGGCGTCCGGGTGTGTCGATACATGCGCGCATCTTTTCGCCGAGATGGCCTGCCGTTTGTTCGATTACGGCGTCGCCTGCGTCTTCTCGCGCGGCCGACCAAGTGCGAGGCGGGTCTTCCGCGACCGATAGGCGGTAGGGCAGGCCCGTCTTGCGAACGATTTCGAGCGTCGCTTCGAACAGGCATTCGTGCAGGGCTGCTGCGGCAATGGGAGAAAAAGCCGGCGACAGGCGTGTTTTCACCCGTCCCGGTATCGGGGGTTTTGTGAGAATGGTCACGAGTACAGGCGCGGTCTTCATCGATATCGCCATACGGACGCCAAAATCGTTGCGCCAGCGCGTATAGAGCCCTTGACTGTACCGCTAATCTTCGACGTCCCCACGCGTGGGTAGTACGGCAAGGGAATCTCCTGAATACGAAGGCCCGACCGCAGGGCCTTTAGCTGCATCTCAACATTCCAGCCGAAGTTGGTGTCGGACATCTCGAGGCGTTGCAACGATTGCCATCGAATGGCACGAAATGGTCCCATATCGCGGTATTGGTGGCCGGATACCCATGCCATCAGCGTGACCGCCAGTGCGTTGCCGAAGCGTTGGTGCGGCAACAGCGCTCCCGACTCCGCCGTGAGGGTGCGCTCGCTGAGCACGAGGTCTGCCAGATTGTCCGCGATGGGTTGCACGAGGTCCGTGATGCGGGAGGGGTCGTCGGCACAGTCTGCATCCAGTATCACGAGGATGTTGACGTTGGCGTCGTTTTGGAGCGCAGAGATGCCAGAGAGGCATGCCTGTCCATATCCACGTCTGGGCTCATAGACGACATCTGCTCCTGCTTTTCGGGCGACTTCCGCGGTTTGGTCGGTGCTGCCATTGTCGACGACGACCACTCGCTGGACGGGGGGCAAGGCCAACAGCACGCGGGGCAGGCTTTGCTCTTCGTTGAGGGCCGGTATGATGACAGCGACCGTGGACAGCATGGGAATCCATTCCATCGGTGAAACGGGGATAAGTGCGTGTTCCGAGGGGGGTGCGAAATCGCAGGCGAAACGGGGGCGGGGCGACACCGGTGGCGCGAGATCGAACGGGAGCAATGGGTGCGCTTTTGCGTCGGGGAGGGTATCGGCGCATGAAACGGGTTCGTTACCGGAATACCTCGCAACCACTCGGTATGATTGGCGTCTATCGTGGTGCTTGTTCAACGGTTCGTTCGGATTTTGTTTTGGAGGACGCGTGAACCAACGTCGCAATTTCCGGCTCCCTCGCCGTTCTTCCATGGCATCGGCGCTGGGCGTCTTGGCCGCATTGCTGGCTTGGTCCGGGCCTTCTGCGCCATGGAATGGAGATGGTTGGGGCGTCCCCCATGCTGAGGCGGCAGCCAATCCATTTCGGGTAGAAGTGGCGGGGGTGCGCGCGGTTCCTGGAAAATCTGCGAAAGCCGAAGTGCGGGTGGTGGTTCCCGAAGGCTTTCATGTGTATCGAGACATGCTGTGGGTAAAGGTCATCGACGATGGCGGCTTGCAGATGGGCGCGGCCAGTTTTCCACCGGGGCTGATGCGACCTGACCCTGCGAGCCCAGGGTCGGAGCGAGAATTGTATGACATGGATGTCATCATCCATGTCCCGCTGACAGCGCCGAAGGCGGCGGGAAACCATATTGGACGGATTGAAGTAGGGTACCAGGGCTGCAAAGGGGGGCTGTGCTATATGCCCGCTACCGAGCAGCACGACGTGGTGGTGGAGGTTGCCTCCACATCGCCAGCCCCTCCACCCGCGCCTGCTCCTGCTCCTGCTCCTGCGGCGCCCGCTGAGGGCGTTTCCCCCGGCGCTCCAGGGTCTGCAAGTGCAGCGCCGCAATCTGGGACGGCTCCCCAGGGTTGGCGGGAAGGGGCTTGGGTGAGTCAGGAAGGCGGGGCTGTTGGCGCAGCGGCCTTCCCTATGGTCGACTTTTCTATGCTGCCGGCGTCTGCCTCTGTTCAAAAGTTCGACAGCGAGGGCCGTCCTCACCCCGTCCACGCGCGCTTGCTATTGGACCACGAAAAAGTTGCACCCGGTCAACATGTACGGTTGGGTGTACACCTCACCCAAAAGGAAGGGTGGCATACCTATTGGCATTCGCCGGGTGACATTGGCCTGCCGACCGATATTCAATGGTCCCTGCCACCAGGGGTTTCTGCCTCTCCGTATCTGTACCCCGTACCCCACCGGTATGACGTGCAGGGTATCATTTCTTATGGGTACGACGACCAAGTGATGTTCTTTACGGAGTTTGATATTCCGAAGGACATGCCGGCAGGGCCCGTGACACTGGGGGCCCATGCAAAGTGGCTGGTTTGTGAGGTGATGTGCATTCCCGGAGAGGCGGAGCTATCGCTTCCGGTGGAAGTTGTGACGGATGCAGAGCCCCATGCAGGCTCGTTTTCCCCTCTATTTGACGCATTTGCGGCAACCCATCCGGTTGATGCGGTGACGCACCCGGACATTACTGTCGAAACCGCGCTTTCGGATTCGGCCTTGCAGCCGGACAGTCCTTTCCGCTATGCAATCTACGTCAAGTCCACCAATGGGAAACCGATTTCGTTTGACATCGGGGAAGGCGGGTGGCCTGCATTTGCTCCCATCTACTCGAGCCAGTGGATGGTATCTGGCGTCAACGTCCAATCGGTCGATGGCGGACTACTTGCGGTGGTCGAGGGCACTACATTTGCGCCCGACCCTCTCCCGCCCACCGAGAAAGTGGGCGGCTTGGTACAACTGAAAGTGGGTGACAAACCAGTTCGGGCCGAAATCTTGGTCAACGCGACCTGGGCCTTGGCCTCTGCACCAGTGGTCGCGAATCCATCGCCACTTTTTGCGCTCGCCGAGGGAGCGTCGACCACCAAGGCGATGCCGCAACCTACGCTCGACCCCACGCCAGCCGTGGCTCTTGCTCCACCAGTAGATGCAGGCGCGGGCCAAAGCCTGCCGTTTATGTTGCTGTTGGCCTTTTTGGGCGGCGCAATCCTCAACGTCATGCCGTGCGTGCTGCCGGTGTTGACGTTGAAACTCTATAGTTTGGTTGAGCAGCAGGACCAATTGGCGACCGAACGCCGCAAGGCAGGGCTGGCGTATACGGCAGGCGTCGTCGCGTCGTTCTTGGCCCTCGCTGTCGCTGTCGTCGCGTTGCGCAGCGTGTTCTCATTGCAGGTGGGCTGGGGATTCCAGTTCCAATATCCTGAATATGTCGCTGCTTTGGCGACCATTGTGTTTGTGTTCGGGCTTTCTTTGTTTGGGGTATTTGAGGTGCCTGCCTTGGGTGCCAACTCCGCTGCAGAGGCTTCCGAGAAAGAAGGTCTGCTGGGGCATTTCCTCACGGGTACGTTTACGACTCTCCTCGCTACGCCCTGCAGTGCGCCATTGTTGGGCACCGGGATGGGGTTTGCGTTTGGACTTCCCGCCTGGGGCGTATTGTTGTTTTTTGCTGTGGCGGCGTTGGGATTGGCGTCGCCGTTTTTGCTGATTGCGTTTGTGCCCGCATTGATGCGGTTCTTGCCGCGTCCAGGCGCCTGGATGGAGACCTTCAAGCAAGCGATGGGCTTCACGCTCGTCGCGACGACCGTATGGCTGGTCGATGTCATGGGAGGCTTGGTCGGTCGCGATGGGCTTGTTGGCTTCTTGGGCTTCTTGGTCGCGGTAGCGGCGGGCGCGTGGATTTTCGGCCGTTGGGGTGGGCCTATCGAAACAGGCCGTCGTCAGCTGGCGGCGTTCTTTGCGGGCGTTGTATTGTCGGCAGTGGTGGGTTGGAAGTTCCTTGTTTTTGAGATTCCGGAAGACGCGTCCTGCGCCGACACGTCGCCTGTTGCGTTCGATGCCCTCGATTGGTCGGAAAAGGACATTCCTTGGCAGCCATTTTCGGACCAACGAGTTGTGGACCTTCGTGGGAACGCCATTTTTATCGACTTTACCGCTGATTGGTGCCTCACTTGTAAGGTGAATGAGAAAGGGGTACTGAATACCGAGGCTGTGCGGTCGGTGATGCAGCAAAACAAGGTCATTCCACTGAAAGCGGACTGGACCCGAAAGGACGAGGTCATCACGTCTTGGTTGCAGCGATATGGACGTGCAGGCGTTCCATTTTACCTAGTGATTCCCGCAGACCCGTCACAGGCACCGATTCCGCTGCCCGAGGTCATCACGGCGGATATTGTGAACGAAGCGCTGGCGAAGGCTGCGAAGAAATAGGCGCGCGAACATCGTGCGGAATGGCGACTGTTGGGCGGTCACGAGGTCTTTGGAGCCATTGTGCTGGTTTCCGTAGGGTTTGAATCGGGGCGCCGCCCAGATGGTGCTCCGTTTCGACGTTCCGTACGGAGCCTGCCACTATCGGAACCAGGTCGATGCGCGATGTGGACCCGCCCAATGTCGAAACGCACACAAATCAACGTAGCGGTGGACAGCGCTTCGCCTGATTTGGCCTGAGACGCAGCGGTGACGCGGGATTCTGCGGCCCGAGTACAAAATGAAAGCAGTGGTCAAAAAACCGTTTCATGGTGCACCTGCGATTTGGGGCTGAAGATTGACTCGGTTGCGTTCATGGCTGTTTTCGTAGTTTGGATGAGCGGTACGACCTCGACTGTGGTTGCGGAGGGGGTAGCAGTCCAGTAGATGCGGAGGGGCTCCTGTTCGGGGCCACGATGTTTTGGAGGTGGTGCTTGGCTGGCCGTTCGAAAGGATTTGATCCGTTGTCCAACCTGTTCGAGCCGCCCGCGCCGGTTCCTCCTCGGCCGCAGCCCTCCTTTCGAGCGCCCGTAGCCGCCGACCCGAGCGACGCTGACGCCATCGTGCAAGCTCCAACACCTTCTGCGCCGGTCGACTCTGGCGTAGACAAGGCCGCTTTGGCGCGCGCGTTGGCCGAAGAGGCGAAAGCAAAGGCCGCGGTCGAAGCGGCGGAAAAGGCCGCTTTGGCGCGTCGTGTCGCCGAAGAGGCCAAGGCGAAGATGGAAGCCGAAGCTGCCGAAAAGCGCGCATTGGCAAAGAAACTCGCAGACGAGGCCAAAGCAAAGGCAGCAGCCGAAGCAGCGGACAAGGCAGCTCTGGCGAAGAAACTGGCCGACGAGGCCAAAGCGAAAATTGCCGCGCAACCAACGCCGGACGTAGACAAAGAACGACTGGCGCGGACGCTCGCCAAAGCGGCCCAAGAAAAGGCTGCGCAACGCGCGGCATCTGTGGCGGACCGGGCCCCACGCAGCCTCGCCGACCGTGCAGGTCGTCGTCCGATGACGGCCTTGGACGCCGCGCGTGCCGCAGCCGCAGAAGAAGAAGCGCGTCGTGCGCGCGCGGAAAAGGCGCCAGCCGAGGCGCGCCCGGCGGCAGCGTCGCGACCGGTGGAGACCGCCCCTGCCGCGCAGAATCTCCAAGCTCCTTCGAGCTTGTCGGCGGTCATTGGCGCTTCGGCGTCGGTGGAAGGCGTCTATTTGGCGTCGCAGCGGCAGGTGCTTTCCGCACTCTGGAAGGCCCATCGTGCGCGCCATCAGGCGGATGGTTCATTGCTCTTGGCCGCACACTGCTCGGCGGTTGTCGATGCCTTGGACCGCGTCGAGTCGGATGCTCTGGTGGTCGCGCTTGTGGTGCAAGGCGCAGACGAAGTTCTGGTCTGGTTGGACGCGAGCCGTAACGCGGTGGTGGCAGCCATTCCCGATGGTCGTGCCTACCTTGTGGGTCTGCCGGGCTGATGGTCGGGCTCGGTGGGAGGGCGCGGTGGCGCCTGTGTGGGCAAGGGGGGACCTATCTGTAGGGGGGTACCTGCGGGTCCCGGTCGCGTGCCAGGGGCAGGCTGCGGGCCGCCGAGGCCATGTGGCTGCGGGTTGCCGTGCATAGGGCTGAGGCCGCCTTGGGTCCAGGCTTCATTGGCAACAGGGCTGCTCCGTAGCATTTCGATGAGCGACATTGTGTGCGCAGCGCACGGGTTTTTGGCGTCGCCCATCGGCGCGGCCTCAATCTCGCTGCCAAGGCGGTGCTCCGGGGAAAATGGGTAGGACTGAAGGGTATTTCGGCCGATAAGTCCTGTGCTTCGACGCGCGACTGCGAGCCAAAGCGCGCCGGAATCCAGTTCGTCCACCAGTTCCGGTCCAGATCTTACGACAGTCACGCCGTCCCGAATGGTCTCCCAAACTCTTGTCTCTTCAAGTGCGCGTTGGGCGATGCGGCCCTCCGGTACATTGGCAGCGAGCAGGCCAAGGCGTGGTGCAGGCAGGCGTACCAAGTCAGCGGGGTCATGTATAGGAACTTGGTCAGGAGTGGTCAAGAAAACCAAAGGGTCATGTGCGAGCGACACGCGTGTGCTTGGGTCGATGTGACCGTCCAGCACCAACGCATCCATCCACTCCGTATCTGCGGATATGAAAACGTCGGCGTGAGCGCCTGCATTGGCTTGACGCATGAGACGGTCGGGAGTGTCAAAACCAAACCGAACTTGACATGGATGGTCTTGTTCCCATACGCGCACTGCCGGTTCGAGGACTGCTTCCAACGCGGAGGGTGCCAACACATGGAGTGTAGGCGCACGTTCGGCGGGTGCGCCACAGGCTACCACCAATATTGGAAACCAATATTTCATCGCTGGGGTCCCCAGGGGCCGTTCCTCCATTGGGCAACCACAATCGCCGACCAAATTCGACGTCGATGGTCGACGGTTCCGCGCTTGTGCTCGTCGATTGCCTGGCGCATCTTGTCGGGTGGAATGAGGTCTTCGAGTTGCGACGGTAGGTTGTCTAGGACTGGACCTTCGGCCCGTCGAAGCCAAGGTCCAATGGGGGAACCAAATCCATGCTTTGGTTGACGAAGGGTGGACGCAGGAAGAAGGTCAGCCACGGCGGCTTTGAGGACCTTCTTTCCACGGAAAAGACCGCTGCGACGGGGCATTCCGAGCTTGTGTCCGATGCCAATGTCCGCGGCCAGCTCTACAAGACGGTGGTCGAGAAATGGACTTCGAACTTCGACGCCATGGGCCATACTTGCGCGGTCCACCTTTGTGAGAACGCCGTCGCCAAGGTATAAGCGCTGGTCCATATGAAGTGCACGGCACACGGGGTCGGCGCCATCGGAGGGGGCGGCGATGTCGGCCAGAAATTGGTCGATGACAGGGTTGGCCTGCACTTCTGACGGTAGCCAAGCCCCCATCCAGGTCGAGTGTCGCCAAGGAAATGGCAATGACAGTCCTTCTACAAAGCGTTTCGCCATAAACTCCGTTGAAATGCCCTCGGAATTGGGGGGTATGCGCGATAGCACTCGCCGAAGTGTGGACGCCATGGGGGTTGCCAACGGTGCGAGTCGGTGCGCCAGTGTCGTCGGATACCCACAGAACAACTCATCGGCACCGTCGCCCGAGAGCACACATTTGATGCCTTCGGCGCGAACGGCGCGCATCAGCAACCAGGTAGGGAGCAACGAGCTGTCGGCGAGAGGTTCGTCCATATGTTGCAGTACGTCCATCGCGAGCTCATCGAGGTCGTCTACGGTCATCGGAAACTGGCGGTGGTAGCTCCCCAGGGTGGCAGCCGCAGCTCGCGCCGTCGGTCCCTCGTCGAATCCGGGCGCTTGAATCGAGACGGCGAAAGTAGCGAGGGGGCTTCGCAGGTGGCTCTGGGCCAAGGCCGCCACAGCGGTCGAGTCGACGCCGCCCGACAACAGAGCACCGACGGGCACATCTGCCTGGAGTCGCTGCATTACGGCGACATCCAAAGAGCCTCGTACGGACCGCGCCCATCGCGCAAAGTTGCCGTCGCGCCCTGTCTTGGGAACCGGCGGCACATACCAGCGGTCGACGGATGGGGCTGCACCATCGAAGAAGAGCCGACCACCAGGTGTAAGTTTGTGAATCCCTTGGAAAGGTGTCCAAGGTGAGGGGACAAATTCCCATAGAAGTGCGGCTTGGAGCGCCGTTTGGTTCTCAACCAATCGTACGTCGGGATGATTGCGAATTGCGCGAAGCTCCGATGCCCACAATAAGCTCCCGTTGGAGAGCAACGTCCAATACAATGGTTTCTGGCCCATGCGGTCACGAACGAGCCATAGCCGACGTTCATGGGAATCCACTATTGCCAGTGCGAACTGACCCACGAGTTGGCCCAATGCACTTTCTACGCCTACATTCGCTACCAGTTGTGCGACGACTTCCGCGTCTCCATGCTCCCGGAAAGGAACGCCCTGTGCGTGGAGTTCTTGGCGGATTCGATTGTGATTGTAGATTTGTCCATTGAGGCATACCCACCAGCGGCCACTCGCGTCGAGTGCAGGCTGTGTGCCTCCTGCGACATCCACAATCGCAAGGCGCCGTACGCCAAGGCCCGCAATCGGCGCATTGCCTTGGCTGGGGTCGAAGGGAAGGACCCCCGCGGTCCAGGCTTGGTCGGGGCCGCGGTGTGCAAGCGCGTTTGTCATTGCACCGAGGCCGCGTGTGTCTACACCTGCTGGCCGGAACATGCCGACAATTCCACACATCGCTTGCCTCGTCAGTGTCGGGTGGTCCCGCGACCGCGGGGCTCTTCATCGAGAATCGTTTGGGCGCCAGGCAGGTTGATAACCCGACGAATACGGTATGGCGCTTTGTCTTGGATTTCGTAATGCATACGAATCAACACTTCGGCAATGATTCCCAATGTAATTTCGAGGACCCCGCTGACACCAAATACAACCCCAACGACGGCGAGCGTCGCGGCCAATAGCGGTGCGGAAAAGAGCCAAGACACCATCGCCATTGCCAAGGCTGCCGTCCCACAAAACACAAACGAAAATCCAACCCATCCAAAAAAGTAGATAGGCGTTACGTAGAAGTCCCGGAGAAATTTTACGGTAGTGAGGTCGAGGAGGACCTTCGGTATGCGCCATAGACCGTATTTTGAGGTTCCTCGCGTGCGTGGGTGGTGCCGCACGGGGACCTCGGCGATTCGTGCTCCCGCCCAAGTCACATAAATTGGGATGAAGCGGTGCATCTCACCATAAAGCGGAATTCCTTGAATAAACTCGCGTCGATATACACGAAGGGTGCACCCGTAATCGTGCAGATGTACGTTGGATAAGCGAGAAATCAGCCCATTGGCGACGCGACTGGGAAAAGTACGTGTCATCAGGGCATCCTGGCGGTCTTTTCGCCAGCCGCAGACTACATCCGCCTCATCACGCTTGAGAAAGTCGAGCATATGCGGAATGTCGGCGGGGTCGTTTTGGAGGTCGCCGTCCATCGTGACCAGAACCGGAGCACGCGCGTGGTCGATTCCTGCGGTGAGAGCCGCGGTTTGGCCGTAGTTTCGGACAAAATGTACAACCCGCGCGCGGTCGTCGGTTTCCGCGATTGCATCCAGAGCGGCCCCGCTGCCGTCGACGCTGCCATCGTTGACGTAGATGACTTCGAAGCGCACGCCGGCAGGCTCGAGCGCAGATAACAGTGCCCGGTGGAGGTGGGGAATGTTGTCCACCTCGTCATACACGGGAATGCAGACGCTAACATCCGGCAACGCTTCGGCGGCGGGTGACTGTGTCACGGCGTGGCGTCCGCGGGAACGGTGACGTCCGCGTTGGGGGCAGGTGAATCATCTGGCGGGGGCCCATCTGGCGGGGGCCCATCTGGCGGGGGGCCATCTGGCGGGGGGCCATCCGGCGGGGGCCCATCTGGCGGGGGGCTTCCTTGGGGCTGACCGCCGCCCCCTGGCGTAAATGCGCCGAGGTCGGGGGTGTCGCTCAGGGCCAATGTGATGTCCTTGATGTCAGACTCGGCGATTTGGAGAGGGCCGTTGGTCATTGCAGCAGGGTCGTCTGCGCTGGGGCCGTCGCCCGCTTTGTCAATAAACGCAACGATATAAAGCTCGCCAAAGTTGGCGGGCGCGCGGGTCGACCATGGGCCGGGCTTTTCGAGCTGCACGGTATGGACGAGCATGGGCGGACCGTCCCCCGAGCGGGACAGAAAGTCGAGTTGGCAACGACCCGTAGCGTCGCCTTCATAGTCGAATGTGCCAGCCAGTTCGATGCCTTCGCCGTTTTTCACTTTGAAGCGCGCATCGTCGGGGCGCGTTCCACCTGCCATACCTGCAGCGCCGACGCTACCGGGCGTTCCGGGGTCGGCGGCGCCGGGGGTCGAGGTATACGCGGCGGTGGGGTTGGGGTCAGGGCAGCCCCCGGCTACGGCGGCCGTCAAGATGGCCAGGAGGACACGTTTCATCGCGATCTCCATCGAGAGATTGGGAGGTCCTGCGCTCGAAGGTCGCCGGACATTCGCTACACGGTATGCAGTGGTGAGATAGTGGTCAACGGGCACGGCCCGAGGCCGTCGCCCGCGCATGCACTTGACGCGCCTTACCGCGACGCGGTACCCAGGGAGGAACGAGGGACGTTCCTCTTGAGCGTCCTACCTCACTATGGAGTGCGCAGTTGTCCGCATCCGGCAAAGGTGGAGGGGTCACCCTCCGAGGCTTCGTTTTCCTGGACAGCCTGCAGCCGCAGCTTGCGGCGTTCGTGGGAACCACCTGTCGCGGTTTCTTGCCGTTGGCAGACCAGGCGTCCTTGTTCGTCGAAACTGCGCCCGGTATGATCATCAACCGGGTCACGGACGTGGCGCTCAAAGCCACGCGCGCTGCGCCTGCGGTTCAGGTGGTCGAGCGGGCTTTCGGTCTGCTCGAAATCCACCACGATGACAAGGGCGAGGTGCAGAGCGCCGGCGACGTCATCTTGGAATATTTGGGTCTCACGCGGGAAGACGTCAAGAAGCCCCGCGTCGTGAGTGACCAGGTCATTCGCGCGGTTGAGCCCTACCAAGCGCAAATCATCAACCGCAACCGGAAGGGCATGATGTTGCTCCCGGGGCAATCGCTGTTCATTCTGGAAACCGAACCCGCAGCATGGATTGTTGCTGCGGCGAATGAAGCGGAGAAAGCTGCGAACGTCAACCTCATCAACGTTCTTCCGTTCGGTGCATTCGGCCGTCTTTGGATGGCGGGCTCCGAAGCGGAAATCGATAGCGCCCGCGAAGCGGCCATTGCGGCCATTGAAGCGCTTTCGCGCTGAGACTTTCTTCCGGTCTGCCCAGATAGGTGCAGACGGGATGTCCATTCTTGCCCGGCCATGGTGGGTCGGGCGCCACCCTCACGAAGAATAGTTTGGAGAGTCCCATGGCTGACGCACTGGGTATGATTGAAACGCGCGGCTTTGTCGCGATGGTAGAAGCCTCCGATGCAATGGTGAAGGCCGCTCGTGTTGAGTTGGTCGGCTTTGAGAAGACCGGCGGCGGCTACGTTACCGCCATCGTCCGCGGCGACGTCGCTGCGGTCAAGGCTGCCACCGAAGCCGGCGCGCGCCAAGCCCAGCGGGTTGGCGAACTCGTCAGCGTTCACGTGATTCCGCGTCCTCACGGCAACATCGACCAGGTGCTTCCGCTTGGTCGCAAGCCTGCCGAGTCGTCCGGCAACTGAACTCGGCCTTCCCGTCGTTTTTGCTCCCAGGAGGAGCCAGCCATGCGCCTTGGTCGCATCGTGGGGACGGTCGTCTCCACCCGCAAGGACGAAAAGCTTTCGGGCCTCAAACTCTATGTCGTGCGTGACCTTTCGATGGACATGCGCGACCAAAAGAGCTTTGTGGTCGCCGTTGACAGTGTGGGGGCAGGCATCGGTGAGGTGGTCCTGTACGCGGCCGGTTCGTCCGCGCGGCAGACCGTGATGACCGACAAACGGCCCGTCGACCATTGTGTCATGGCCATCGTGGACGAAATCGACGTGGACGGCGATGTCGTCTACAACAAGGCGACCGGCTTTGGTGACCCGGCCGAGGAGCGCGAATGAGTGGTGCAGACCCACGCGCGGACATCTCGGCCATTGTCGCCAAGGTGCTCCAGCGCCTCGAAGCGGGCGATACCGCGCCGCAGCCCGACCGCGACACCCCGCCGGACCGGCAGCGGGGCGTGTTCTCATCGGTGGATGATGCGTTTTCCGCAGCGTCTATCGCGCAAGCGCAGCTGGTCGAGTTGCCGCTTGAAAAGCGCCGCGAGATGATTGCCAATGTTCGGCGGCGGTGCGCGGAGGTGGTCACTACCCTCGCGGACATGGCCTACGAAGAAACGGGCCTTGGGCGTCGCACAGACAAAATCACCAAGAATCTCCTCGTCATTCACAAAACGCCCGGCCCGGAAATTCTTCGGCCCGATGCGTTCTCGGGGGACGATGGCTTGACGCTGGTGGAGCGCGCCCCGTATGGCGTGATTGCAGCCATCACGCCGAGCACCAACCCGACCGAAACCATTATCAACAATGGCATCGGCATGGTGTCCGGCGGCAATGCGGTGGTGTTCAACGTGCACCCCGGCGCCAAGCGGTGCAGTGCATGGTGCATCGACATCATCAACCGCGCCATTATGGAAGTCGGTGGCCCCGAGAACCTCATGACCTGTGTGGCAGAGCCGACCATCGACTCTGCAAATCGGGTCATGACGCACAAAGGCACCGGCTTGGTCGTCGTTACGGGCGGGGGCGCTGTCGTCAAAGCTGCGATGTCTTCGGGCAAGCGCTGCGTTGCGGGTGGTCCCGGAAATCCGCCCGTTGTGGTCGACCAAACCGCCGACCTTGACCGTGCCGCACGCGGCATCGTGCGGGGAGCGAGCCTCGACAACAACATCATCTGCGTCGACGAAAAAGAAGTCTTCGCGGTGGAGTCTGTATTCGAAGACCTGCTCGACCGTATCGAAGCCTTGGGGTGTGTCCGGTTGCGGCACCACCAAATTACGCGCCTCGAAAAGCTGGTGCTCACACCGGACCGCGCACACGTCAACCGCGATTGGATTGGCAAGGACGCGGCGAAGATGTTGCGGGAAATCGATGTCCCTGTGCGGGGAGACCCCCGCTTGATTGTGTGCGAGGTTCCATTCTCGCATCCTTTCGTGCAGCACGAAATGCTGATGCCGGTCCTTCCGTTCGTGCGGGTTGCAGACGTTCACCAAGGCATCGACCTCGCGGTCGAGGCGGAGCATGGCTATCGGCACACCGCCGTAATGTACTCCCGCGACTTGGATGCGCTGCACCGGATGGCGCGGGCATTCGACGGCTCCATCTTTGTGAAGAATGCGCCCAGCGTGGCGGGGCTTGGTTTTGGCGGCGAAGGCTTCACCAGCTTCACCATCGCATCTCCCACGGGCGACGGATTGACCACCGCCCGCACCTTCACACGGGAACGGCGCTGCACTCTTGCGGGCTATTTCCGCATCGTCTGACGGACCCTTCGTGACCCCTACCTTCCGCGATGCGTTGGCATTGGTTGCGGTGGACTCCGTCGCTACGGGGTTGCGCGCCTTGGATGTGCTTGTCAAGCGCGCGCAGGTCAACGTGTTGGAAGCGAATTTGGTCGAGCCGGGGCACTTTCTCATTCTGTTTGATGGGGGAGTTGCAGAGGTCGGCGAAGCGTTTTCAGCCGCTATTGCCTTCGGGGACTCCGCCGTTTTGGGGTCGATGATGTTGCCTTTCGCACATCCGGCCTTGCTAAAGGGCCTGCGGGGGCACGAAGTGCGCGCCGACGCAGACTCCTTGGATACTCTTGGTGTAGTCGAAGGAAGCGGAGTTGCCGCCGTTCTCGAAGCCTGTGACCGGGCCTTGAAGCAAGCCGACGTCGTGCTTACGGGCATCCGGGTGGCTGGAGCGTTGGGCGGACGGGCTTTTTTCGTAGTGCACGGCGTGCAGCACGATGTCGAGGCGGCGATTGCCGAAGGGCGCGCTGTGTTGTCGGCGCACGAAAAATTGTACCGTACCGAGTGTATTGCTCGTCCTCATCCTGAGATGGTGCAGTGGTTGTTGCGACCAGCGCCATTTCGGCTTTCCGGGTCTGGGAGTTTCTGATGGAACTCGCGCGTGTCATTGGCCGGTGCGTGGCCACTGTAAAATACCCCACGCTCACGGGCGTTCGTCTCCTTGTCATTCAGCCTGTCAAGGCGAGTGGCGAAAAGCAAGGGGAGCCGATGTTTGCCGCCGATGCGCAGCAGGCAGGTCCAGGAGACCTCGTGTCGTGGGTCACGGGACGGGAGGCAGCGCTGACCCTGCCCGATACCTTCGCGCCCGTTGATTGCGCCGTGGTCTCGATTGTGGACCATGCTTGGTCCGATCCCGCGGGCTGCGGGGTAGGTGCCCCATGATTTTGTGTCGAGTAATCGGAAACGCTGTCAGCACCGTCAAACATGACTGCTTCGTCGGCTGGCGCGTCATGGTGTGCCAGCCCGTGCAGCCCGACGGCCGCACGCCCACCGGTGGCGAGTTTTTGAGCGTCGACAGCGTCGAAGCCGGCCCCGGCGACCTTGTGCTGGTGGCGCGCGAAGGCAATGCCGCGCGGCAGGTGCTCGGGAAGGATTCGGACCCGCATCACAGCGTCATTATGGGCATTGTCGACGAAGTGTATGCACCGGCAGACCGTGGCGAAGGGGCGCCGCGATGAAGTCCACATGGCCGGGAGCCTCCGAGGAGCAGCTTCGGGAGGACATTGCGCGCACGTCGCAAGCGGTGTTTCAGCAAGGTTGGGTGGCCAACCACGACGGAAACGTATCGGCGCGCCTTTCACCGACTGCGTTCTTGTGTACGCCTACTGCGATGTCCAAGGCAGACATCACCGCGGCATGCCTGTTGGTCGTAGACGAAAGCGGAACCGTCGTATCGGGCAGCCGGCGGGTCTTTAGTGAGTTCCAACTTCACAAAGCCGCCTTCGCCGCCCGTCCCGACATCGGGGTGGTGCTGCATGCGCACCCTCCGGTCGCGACTGCATTTGCTGTGTCCCACGTTGTGCTCGACCCCTGCATCATGGCGGAGCCTATCGTTTCCATTGGCACACGAATCCCGCTGGTGCCGTTCTTTCCGCCAGGTGATGCACGACTCGTGGTTGCCTTGTCCGAAGCATTGGCGCAGTCGGACGTCGTGATGCTTGCGAACCACGGAATTCTCACGGTGGGCGGAAACTGTGAGCAAGCCCGCCTGCGTATGGAGTTGGTCGAGCACCTTGCGCGCATCACGCACGCCGCGCGTGCGCTCGGGGGGCCGAAGCCTCTCCCTGCATCGGATGTTTCAACGCTTTCCGCCAAGGGCCGGCCAAAGAGCGAGCCGGACTTTTCCGCTGCCGTTGCGCCCAAAGCGCCGCCTGCGCCGGTATGGGGCACGCCGCAGCCCCCAGCGTTGCGCGAGGAAAGGCCCAATGTGGGGAGCCTTGTCGAAGATGCCTTGCGTCGATTTCGATAGGCTGCCCCCCGTTCCGCAGCCGGTTCAAATCGTGCTACGCTTTCGGTAGGGTCCCGTTTGTTCGCTGAGGAGGCGCGGTGGGCGTCCAACTTCCGAGTGTTCCGCCGCCAGAGGTATCGCGTGCCAATCCCGTTGGCGCGGTGGTGCGCCTTTTGCCGTCTCCGCCGCGTCCGGAGAGGGAAGCGGTTGGAGAGCGGTTTCGCCTCAATCGTGTGCAGCGAAACGTGCTTGTTGTCGTGCTTTGCGCGCTGTCCCTTGTGCTTTGGGATTCGATTGTTTTGCTGCCATTGCGCTTGTTGGTGGTGACATTTCACGAACTCGGCCACGCAGCAATGGCCTTGCTCACGGGGGGCCGTCTCGTAGCCTTGTCCGTAGGCATCGACGAAACGGGCTACACCCTCACGAATGGTGGAAGCCGTATCCTCATCCTCAACGGTGGCTATGTCGGCAGTATGCTGACGGGCGTGGGAATGTTGCTGGCATCGCGTACTCCGAGCGACGCGCGACGCGCATCGGGAATCGTGGGTACGGTGCTCGCTGTTGTGAGTGTACGGTATTGGGGCTCTGACTCCGTCGGACTTGCTATCGTGATGGTCTCGGGCGTGCTGTTGCTGGGCTTGGCAACGCGGTCGCCCGGCTGGTTGGTCGACGTGGTGGTCCGGTGGGTTGGCTGGTTTAGTCTCTTGTTCGCGCTCATCGATATTCGTGAGGACATCTTGCGGGGAGGCGTGCCAGAGCGCCAAAGTGATGCTATTGCGTTGGCCGCCTTGACGGGTGTTTCGGCACCGATGTGGGGCATGATTTGGGTGTCCGTAGGACTGCTGTTGTTGGTGGTGCTGCGCCGGCGCCTCTCGTAGTGCGATTCGCGCGAGGTCTGGCCTGATGTCATTGGTGGCCTATGCCTTTCTTTTGGGGGTCAGCGCGACTCCTCCGGCTCCGGTGGCGGTGTCTACCGAAGAATCTGCGCTTCTCCAGAGCGGGGGCGTCGTGGTTCGCTATGGCGGGGACCGCGCCCAAACGGTCGCGATGGTGGATGTCAGGGCGACTCCCGAACGCGTAATGGCGGCGGTCATGGACCTTCCCGCGCGCGTCCAAGATATTGGGGCCCTGTCTGGTGTCGAAACCTACAACGCCGTAGGCGACGATATTTCTGCCAAGTGGACCATGAATATTTCGATGGTCTCGGTCGTGTTTCATATTCAGTACGACTGTGAAATGGCGAAATACTATTGCTTGTATACGCTCGATAGCACCAAACCCAATGACATCGAGTCGTCCAATGGTAGCTATCAAGCATATGCTATCGAATCGGGCTCCCGGTTGGTCTACCGCACCGACTCCATGGCGGCAGGTGCCCCCGAGTGGCTCCGAAAACGCTTGGCGAGCAGCTCGGCAACCGAGATGCTTTTGGGGATGAAGGCTCGTGCAGAAAAGTAAGCCGATTGGGGTATCGCTCTGGGTGACCGCTGTCGGGTGTGCGACGCCGTCTTCGCGAGTGGGTCCCAATGCGCCGGATGTGGTCTTGATTGTAGTGGACACTACGCGGGCCGATGCGGTTGCAGAAGCGAATACGCCTGTTTTGGATGACCTCGCATCGGATGGCATCTCCATTTCTCATGCTTGGGCAGCATCGACATGGACGGCGCCAAGCACGATGTCACTGATGTTGGGCGCGCACGTCAGCGAGCATGGTTGGGACTTGCCATTTCCGCGGCACATGCGTACGGCGGGAGAGTCGTACTCGTCCATCACGGATATGCCGACGCTGGCGGAGGTGATGTCCACCAATGGGTACGACACCATTGGTGTGTATGCAAACCCGTTGTTGTCGCGTCAGCTGGGATGGGAACGGGGTTTTGATGTTTGGAAACGCCGCGGCGACCGGCAACTTCCTCGGCAGGTATCCGTCGCGACGCGCGACCTCGACCCTGACAACCCCTTGTTTTTGTATGTCCACCTCAAAGGGCCGCACCAGCCATTGCGACCATCTATGGGAGCGGCGCGGCGTTGGGGGGTCAATACCCATACGCCGAAGAAAAAGAGGCGGCAGTTCCTCCTCCCTGAAGGCGAAAGCGCGAACGCGTCTGCGGACGACCAGTACCGTCGTGCTTATCGTGCGGTCATTGAAGACACGGACGCTGTGATTGGCGATGTATTGTCCCGTCTCGACAACCGAACCCGCGACCGGCTGGTCATCGTAACCTCGGACCACGGCGAGCTTTTGGGCGAACATGGAAGTTGGGGTCACGACTTTAGTGTCTGGAATCCGCTGACACATGTTCCGCTGATTCTCAATGGGCCCGACCTGCCGCCGATTCCGGATGTGATTTCTACGGCGGCAATCCCGGATATCATCACCCGTTCTGTGGGTATTTCGGCGACTTGGCCCCATTCGCTCGATGCTCCGCCAATTGTCGTCTCGGAGCGGGAGGGCCATATTGCCGTAAGCGGCGACGGGGAAGTGCGCGGCGTATGGGGGCCCAGCGACGTTGGCTTCGTCGGTGCGTTCGACGTGACCGAGGACCCCGGTGAGATGGAGCCGCTGGTGGACTTTGCCGCACGCGCAGGTGTCGCGATGTTGCGGGCGCGCTGGTCGTCGGGCCTCGAACGCCGACAGCGAATCATGCTCGAACGCAACATGGACGATGAGACGGCCAAACTACTCGAAGAGCTCGGCTATATGGATGCGACGGAGGCACCGTCCGAAGAGGCGACCGATACGGGAATGACAACGCCGTAGCCCGCCACGCCGGAGTACTTGTCCCGTCGGTGTGGGCCGAAGGGGGCCCACGCTGCCTTGGCATCTGCCCGTCGTCCCTATGGCAGATGACGGGCTACACCAAGGTTTTGGTTGACGAACCGCGCGCACGGGGGTGCAGAGCGCTTCATTCCTTCGACGAAGGCGATGGTAGCACGGGCGCTTCCGCCCACACGACGCCGCGTAAGTCGCCCAGTGAATACCCTGTGGCACGGTCGTTTGGATACAAGCTGGCGAGCTTCTCTACCACTGCGGGCGCGAGGGATTCCGTCGCACCATGGCATTTCAGGCATGGCTCCGCAATGCCAATCGGAACAAGCACGCGCGCCACGGGGCCTTCCGGCGTTTCCGCGATGGTGGCGGAAGGGGAGAGGGAGGCCGCAGGTTGACCTGCGTGCTCCTGCAGCCATGCGGTGGCCCAAGATGGTCCGACGTTGGCGGGGTTTCGGAGCCGGTCGGACGCGCGACCCACCCGTACGCCTGCCTGTTCCGCGACCGCTTGGGTCATCGGCTGGGCTGCGGTGGAGCAAACATCGAGCGTCGGAACGGGGCCGCCCGCCGTCATGCTCTCTGTGACCTTGGCCTTGAGCGATTCCCCAAGCGTTTTTGCGGCCAATTGCGCGCGCGCGATGGCTTCGGCATCGGGCGTTGGGGTGGGGTCTGTGGCCAACATGACCCATAGCAAGCTAGAAATGACTGGCATTGGTCGACTCCGGGGGGTTCCCCAAGGATGCCGCGGTGCGCTCCTGGTTTCAAGCTCGCGGTGCGATTCTACGCTTCGTCGCCAATGCAATCGGAGAACACGCAACCGCGTTTGGTTTTCGTCGGATGGAGACGCGAACGCTTCTCAGACGCCGAGCTTCTTTCGCTTTCGCCAGAACGTCGGTCGGCTCATGCCGAGCAACGCGGCCGCTTGTCCGATGTGCCCACCCGCGCGTTGGAGCGCTTCGGTTATCGCGTGGGCTTCTTCGGCTTCGGTGGGTGGTGCTTTGGCGCTCGGGACAGCGACCGCTGCCGCTTCCCGAAACTCGGGCGGAAGTTCTTCGAGCGTGAGCGTCGGGCCGCGCCCTACGGCGGAAGCATATTGAATGACATTGATGAGCTCGCGCACATTTCCGGGCCAGTCGTGGTCAAGGAGCGCGCGCATCGCTTCGGGCGCGACGGAGCGGATTCGGCGCGGGCCGCGCTCCGCAAATCGGGCGATAAACTGCCACAGCAGCAGCTCTACATCGCCCCGCCTCTCGCGGAGGGGCGGAAGATAGATGGGCACGACCCGCAAGCGGTACATGAGGTCTTCGCGAAATGTCCCCTCGCGCACCTTTTGCCGCAAAGCTTTGTGGGTGGCCGCCACAATTCGAATATCGACCTGAATGGCCTCTGTCCCACCGACAGCGACAAAGGTTCGCTCCTGCAGGACACGAAGCAACTTCGCTTGTAGGTCCAGGGGAAGCTCGGCCACCTCGTCCAAGAACAAGGTGCCACCGTCGGCTTGTTTGAACAGGCCGGGGCGGTCTTTGACGGCGCCGGTAAATGCGCCTCGGACATGCCCAAAGAGCTCGCTTTCGAGCAGGCTTGGACTCAAGGCCGCGCAGTTTATGGCGAGGAATGGGCCTTCGCGGCGCATGCTTTCGTCGTGAACCGCCCGTGCAGCCAGCTCTTTGCCCGTGCCACTTTCTCCGCGAATGAGGACGGTGGCGTCTGTTTCACCGACGTTTCGGATGATGTCGAAGGCTTGTTGCATGCCGGGGTCTCGGCTGACCAAGCCGTGAAACTGGACAATCCCGGATTCGTCGGCGTTTTGTGCGAGGAGTCCGGTTGCCGAGAGGATGGGCGCGATGGCCTCTTGGGGGGGACAAATCTCATCCTCGGGGATGAGAATCTCGATGCCACCGGCAAAGGAACCGTCTGGATTGAAGAACGCGCGGCCTGTCTTTTGAATGCGGATAGCGCTTCCATCATTGTGATGGAGCACCAGGGGTACGGCATTGACCTCACCTCTCTCGGCAATCCCGCATGCACGAATGCAGGTTTCACACCGATTGGCCTTGAGGCAGTGCTGTCCAATCATCTCTTCGGACTTGAAGCCGAGAAGTTGCTCGGCGCCTTTGTTCCAAAGCACGACGTTTCGGTTGCTGTCGACGGCAAACACAGCGGCTTTTGGACCGCACATTCCGGCGAGCATGTCTGCCATGGAGCGAACAACATCGGTGGGTCCGACGCCGCGCATCCACCGGTTCAGGAGGTGGTCCGACGATGCCATGTTTCGAATCCGAAGGGACGTATTGTTTCAGTTGTTTCAATGGTACGGGGGAATGGGATTTCCCGCAACAACATTCGGAAAAGGCGCGACGAACTTTGACCGTCATTCGCGTGTTTTGGGCGTGAGCCATGTTGGCCCGACTTATGCATGGGTGTCCGGCAACCAATTGCGCGCCTGCGCCAGCCCCCTTGGAGCCCTCGATGTTGTTCCGCCAACTCTTTGATCGCGACTCCTGCACTTATACGTATCTGCTTGCCGATGAAGCAACCGGCCAAGCGGTTCTCATCGACCCCGTTCGTGAGTTGGTCGAACGTGACGAGCAAGTCCTGCGAGAGCTCGGTCTCACGCTCGTCTACACCCTCGAAACGCACGTTCATGCCGACCACGTCACCAGCAGCGGATTGCTTCGGCAGCACTTGGGCGCGCGGTCTGCTGTTTCTGCGTCTGGGGGCGCAAATTGCGCAGACTTGCAGCTGGGGCATGGTGATTTCGTGCGGTTCGGAAGCTGTGCGCTCGAAGTCCGAAGCACTCCAGGACATACCGATGGATGCGTCGCGTTTGTCGACCACGAAAACCGGCGTGTGTTCACCGGAGACACCCTCCTGATTCGCGGCTGTGGACGTACCGACTTCCAGCAAGGCAGCGCCGCCAAGCTCTACAACAGTGTGCATGAACAGCTCTTCTCGCTCGGCGATGACTATTTGGTCTATCCGGGCCATGACTACAAAGGCCGAACGGTGACCACCATCGGCGAGGAGCGGGTTCACAATCCGCGCTTGGGGGGAGGGCGTTCGCTCGAACAGTTTGCGTCCATCATGCAGAACCTCAAGTTGGCCTACCCCAAGAAAATCGACCTCGCGGTCCCGGCAAACCAGAAGTGCGGCTTCTTGCCGGAGGACGGCGTGGACGAAGAGGGCGATTGGGCTCCCATTGAGCGGGTGGACGGCGTTCCCGAGGTTTCTGCACGCTGGGTTGCCTCCAAGCTCGGTGCATTCCAAGTGATTGACGTGCGCGGCTATCACGAGTTTGTTGGCGAGCTCGGCCGGGTTCCCGGCTCCCTCCTGGCTCCGTTGGATCAGCTGGACATCGCTGCGGAGGGATGGGACCCCCTCGCTCCTACTGTTGTTGTCTGTCGATCGGGTGGCCGTTCTGGTCGCGCGACGCTCGCCTTGGAGGCCCGCGGATTCAAGCGGGTCGCGAGTATGGCGGGCGGTATGCTGGCCTGGAACGATGCTGCATTGCAGATCGAAGCGGGCCCCCTTCAGGGCGCGCTCGAAAGCTCGGTTGGCAAGCCCGCTTGTGGCTGATGTGCTGTCGCCGGGGCGAAGTTTTTTGCTGCAATGCAGCAAAGCCATGATGGGAGACATGCCAAGGTCGGTTGGAACGGAATAAGGTGCAGGGGAAAGTCGCGACGTTCGTGTCGCGTCCCGTGCCAGAGTCGCAGGGAAACCGCGTGGCTTTGGCGCACCCGCTGAATGCCAACCCATGTCTGTGCCCGCGTGGCGCAGCGAGGAGACCCGACCATGGCGCTTGCGCGTCGCGCTTTCATCGCAGGTGGAGCAAACACCACGTACCTCGGAAAAGGCCATCCCGACTTCATTTGGTCGCGGCATCCCGATTTTGGTACGCGGGAAAATCCGAGCCTCGAAGAGACCCTGCAAGAAGCGGTGGACGGCTGCTTGGCAGACACCGGGGTAGACCCCGAAGCCATCGACCGCCTCTACATCGGCAACTTCGTGGGTGAACTGTTTGTCAACCAGGGCCACTTGGGCGCAGCCTTGGCCGGAACCCACCCAGCATTCGCGGGAAAGCCCGCCGCACGCCTCGAAGGCGCGTGTGCCTCGGGTGGATTGGCAATCCTTGCGGGCCTCGACGCCATCGCTGCCGGCGCAGACCTCGTGTTGGTTGCGGGCGTCGAGATTCAGACCACCGCTAGCGCACGCGCGGGGGGCGACTACCTCGCGCGCGCAGCCCACTACCGGCGCCAGCGCGGCATCGACGACTTCACGTTTCCGGCGTTGTTTGCGCGGCGCATCAAGGCGTATGGGGAACGCTTTGGCCTCACGGGCGAAGACCTCGCCCATTTCGCCGTCAAGGCCTACGCCAACGCGAACCGCAATCCCAAAGCCCACATGCACGCCAAAAAGATGGCATTTGAGGTGGCGGCGTCGGCCAACGACCGCAACCCCAACTTCCTGGGCAACGAAGAGCTCAACCCCTACTTGAAGGTGAGCGACTGCTCCCAGGTGAGCGACGGTGGCAGCTGCATTTTGCTGGCCAGCGAGGCGGGCATCGCAAAGCTTGGCCGCACGTTGGCGGATACCGTCGAAATCATGGGCCGTGGCCATGCGGTCGACAGCCTGTATACGGACGGCGACCCCACCGCGTTGACCACCGTGCGCAAGGCTACGCACCAGGCGATGGCCGACGCCGGCATTTCGGTGGGCGACATCGACGTTGCAGAAGTCCACGACTGCTTTACGATTGCCGAGCTGATGTCCTATGAAGCGATTGGCCTCGCGGCTCCCGGACAAGGCGCGGCGCTTGCCCGCGATGGCGCCACGTCGTTGCAAGGCCGCGTTCCCGTCAACACGGGCGGTGGCTTGGTCGGCTTTGGCCACCCCGTCGGCGCCACCGGCGTCAAGCAGCCATTGGAGATTTTCCGACAGATGAAGGGGCTCTGCGGCGATTACCAAGTCGACCGCGCGCTGTCCTGGGGTCTCACCTCGAATATGGGTGGCGACGACAAGACCGTCGTGTCCTTCGCTATCCGTAACCTCAGCTGAGGTCGCGGATGCGGCGCGGCTGGTGGGTCATTTGCATGCTCTCGGTTGCCGTCGTGGCGGCCTTGGTGCTTCGCTTGGGTGCCTCCTCCGCGCCTGTGGGCGATGCAGAGGGCCGTGCGTCTTCTGCGTCCGTCCCCCCTGCGCCCGTGGCCGCGGTCCCACCGTCCGTCGAACCGATTGCTCCGACCCAACCGTCCTCCGATGCCAGACCGATGCGTGGCGGGACGGTCTCGGAAAACACGGATATCGACGCAGCATTGGTCGAGCACGCCAAGCGGGCGGGTCCCCGATGGCGACGCACGGCGAAGGTGCTCGCGGTCGCGATTCCCGCGGATTATGAAGAACTTGCGCACGATATGGCCGCGCGGGTGGACGCTGCAGCCAAGACGGGCCTTGACGCGCCGCATCGCCAGGAGCTCATCAACGAAGAGCGGCAACTGGTGGAGCATTTGCGGCGTCGCTACGAGGGTATCCCGGAAATTGTAGACGAGATGGACGCGCTGGAGGCCGACCTCGCGGCTCTTGAATCGATACCGGTGGTCGTCGGGCCATCGCCGGACCCCCGCGAGCGCCAAAACGGGGAGCGGTGACCGACCTTTCGGGCGCCACCCATTGGGGCGACAGCGTTGGGCGGCGACAGCGTTAGGCGGCGACAATCGCCAAGGCAACCGCAGAGAACGCGCCTCCCATCGACCAACCAAATCGCTTCTCCTCCGATACCTTGACCTTCACACGCTTTCCGTTGAGTGTGCGGAGGGTGCGCGCGTCGAGGGCGGCGACATCGAGGTCGACGACGTCCCCATTGGGAAGTTGCAGCGACCACGCGCCCGGGCCGATGTCGCGCCATTCGAGGGTGCCGGTCATCCTTGCCTCCGTGCTTCGTCTTCATGCAGTTTTTGGACGCCGAGCGACGCAACGGCGGACATCAACGAAAACCCGCCGTGGAGAACCAACCATGCGGTCCCGATTCCCGCACCGAAAAAAGTGGGCTGGAGGGCACCGGTGGCTGCGCCAAAGAGCAGGTGTGTGCCGATGCCTGCGGACAATCCGGCGACGGCATAGCCAAATGTGCGCGAGGGACCGAGGGTAAAGGTTGCGGCCGCGGGTAGCACTGCGCTGAGAATCCAAGGACTGCGCGCCCACGCGACACCCAACAAGGGGCCTGCCCACAGCAACAGGGGACGTGACAAAAGGTCGACCCACATAGAGGGCGCGAAGGGCAAGAGCGGCAAGAAAAACAAGCCACCTGCTGTCCACGCAGCGACGGCCATCGTGGTGAAGCGTCCCTTCTGCGCGCCCGTCAGGACCGCAAGGCCCAGGGCGACAAGGGCCGCCAGACCGGCCAAGACGCCCCGTTCGTACCAGACGACGCGATGGGCCGCAGCCGCGAGGTCGAGGCGCCCATGGCCATATTCGGCGTCACGGCCAGGCTCGCCGAGGTCCACCGCCGAGTCGACCAGGACGTTCGCGACGTAGTCGGCGCCGCCGCCCGTGGCTCCCCACAATACCGCCGCCGCGCCTGCAACGTGGGGCGTTGCCATGCTTGTGCCTTGGAACGCGAGGAAATCGTGCCCTTCAGCGGAGCCGGGAGACACGGTGTCCTGCAAGATGCCACCGTCAAGTTGCCGCTTGTCTCCGCCTGGCGCGGACAAGACTACTTCGGGGCCAAACGTCGAATAGGGCGCGCGTGTATCCGCGGGGCCCGTTGCGCTGACCGCAATCACGCCGGCGACGCGTGCCGGATGGCCGACCCCCGCGCGGCCAGTGTTTCCGGCGGCGGCGATGACCAAGATGCCGCGTGCTTGTGCTTTCTCCACAGCACGGGTGATAACACCGCTTTCGGGGCCGCCGAGCGACAGGTTGATGATATGCGCTCCTTGGTCGCCCGCTTCATCGATGGCGGCTGCGACCCACTCACTTCGGCCGCTCCCGGTGGCAGAGAGCGCTTTGAGGGGCAATACGGTCGCTTGGGGGGCGATTCCGGCCACGCCAAGGCCATTGTTTGTGGTTTGGGCGATGGTGCCGGCAACATGGGTGCCGTGTCCATTTCCGTCGGTTGCGTCGGGCTCGCCGTCGACGAAACTTGCACCGGCGAGGAGGGTGGTGCCAGAGAGGTCGGGAACGGGCGATACGCCGGTGTCGATTACAGCGACGATGACGCCATTACCGCTCCCAAGGCGCCAGCCCGCGGGTGCGCCGATGCGGTCCATGTTCCATTGGCGCCCATACAGAGGGTCGTCGGGAAAGCCATAGGCGGTCATCGGAACGGACGGCTCGACGCCTTCGACCGATGGATGCGCGGCCAGCGCCTGCCGTGTCCCCTCAGACAAGCGCGAAACCACGATGATTCCATCGTCTGCGGCCAACGGATGAAACCATTCGGCGGAGGCGTCACCAAGCTGCTCCCGCGCATCGTCGAGGGAGGTGCCGTCGACAAAGTCCACCACCCATCCAGCATTCGCGGGCACCTCGGCAGCCGTAGAACCCCGAAGGGAGGGGGAGGGCACTGCGGCGGCACATCCCGAAAGGAGGTCAAGACCGGCTATCACCGCCAAAAGGGACAAACTGCACCGGTTCGCAAACCGCATCAGACCTCCAGAAGCGAACCAAGAACGCTCCGCAGCCGTTTTTCTTTCATTCTACCGAGGAATTTTGCGGGGCGTGGCGGGTGCCGAAACGCGTCTGCCGGAATTTTCCGTCAGGGGGGGTAAGGCAACGACATCGAAAATCCGAATCCCGTCATAGGTCGTTTCTTCGACCATCGGAGGCGGTTCGTGTACGTTTCTATGTACCATGACGAAGCACAGCAGTCCGTTTGTGGGGCAAACGGCATGTCGGCGGCGTTGGTCCATTGGCGACGCGGCACCGAAGCGGCGCTGCGGGTATGGCGGTCTACGGACGATTCCCGGGCCATCACCGCGCAGCTTCTGTTGCACGTCCTGCAGGACGAGCTGGTGAAGTTGGGTTTGGTGGCAGAAGACGCCGCCAAGAGCCCGGACAATCTGCTTCGTTGGGCAGAGTTTGCCGAGGAGCTTCGTTGGGCCGAACAAAATCCCTCTGACCCGCTCGCTGCCTTGGAACGTGTACTTCGTTTTTGGATCGGATGTACCCAGCAGGCGCTTCTTTTCGACGAGCCGTTGACTCTTGTTCCGTCTGCGACGAAGTGAACCCGCACCAGAACCGTCGCGCGGGTATATGCTGGCGTGACGGTCGGTGGGCTTCCACCGGTTCGATGGGGGTCGCGACCCATTCGCGGCGTTTCGGCATGGAGCAAGGGTGGCCGAGTTATCGCGTGTCATCGAAGTAGAGCTGCCATCTGGGGATGTCGCACCGGTCGTCCGTCGACGGTTTGGACGTGGAGCCCGCCGTGTGGTCATCGCCGCGGGAATCCGAGGTGATGCACCAGAGGGCATTCGGGTTGCGCATCGTGTCGGCGCCTTTTTGGAGTCCGTAGAAGACCGTCTCCAGGGCGTCGTCGATATCTTCCCTTGCTGCAACCCCTTGGCGGCGCACCGCGGCACCCGCGTGTGGCCGTTTTTTGATACCGATCTCAACCGCTTGTTTCCGGGCGTCGAAGATGGGCATCCGCCGCAGCAGGTTGCGTGGGCGCTTACCCAAGACATCGCTGGTGCCGACCAAGTGATTGAGCTTCGGGGTGCGCGGCCGGCATTTTCTGAAGCCTGCCAGGCGCACGTTCGGGACGACCATCCCGTCGCCGCCGACCTCGCGATGAACGCCAATGTGTCGCTTGTATGGCGCAGGCGGCCCGGACCTGCTGCGCCGTCCACGTTTGCGCACCAGTTTCCGGGGAGCATCGTCCTCGAAGGCGGCACCGGCAATCGTCTCACTTCGGGTGTTGGAAACGACCTCGCGGACGGTGTCCTCAACCTGCTGGTGCATCTCGGCGTATTGCCGGAGGCCGACCTCCCGTTCCATTGGGCAGCGATTCAGCGCCCGATGATGGTGTCCGACACCGAAGTATTCCGCGTTCGGGCGTCACGCGGTGGGTTGTTCATGCCTGGGCCGAACATTTGGGCGGAAGTTCAAGCGGACGACCTCATCGGCGAGATTATTGACCCCCTTACCGGCGAAACGCGCGAACGGGTCGTGAGCCCCGTTGGTGGCCGCATGCTGGCCATTCGCGAGTTGCCAGTCGTGTTTCCGGGCACCATGTTGGCCCGCGTGGTGACGACATGACCGTTGTTTTCAGCATTGAGGCTCCTTACCGCGGCGCATACGAGCTTCACCGCCTCACGTTCGGAAGCGGAAGCCCGCGGGTGGCGATTGTGGCCGGTCTGCACGGCAACGAGCTGAACGGCATGCATGCCGTAAATATGCTTGCGGCGGCCCTGCGCGCGCAGAAGCCCCGCGGCACCGTGCACTTGTTTCCGTTGGTCAATACGTTTGGGGCAGACGAAGCGCGAAAGCGGTGGCCCTTCGACGATCGCGACATCAACACCGCATTTCCAGGCGACCCCGAGGGCACAGCGGTGCAGCGAATTGCCGCAGCCCTTTTGGATGCCACCGATGCCGAAGTATGCGTAGATGTACATAGCGGTGCGCCGCATGTCCGGGAGCTTCCGCAGGTCCGGGTTCCACTCTCGGGGCCCGAGCTCGAATTGGGACGCGCCATGGGCCTGCCGATGGTGTGGCGGCGCGCCGGCATGCATTTGGAGTCCTCGGGCTTGCTCGGCGCGTGGCGCGATGCCGGTCGCCATGCGCTCCACGTCGTCGGTGGACGCGGCATTACGCTGGACACAGGGCATTCCGCGTCGATTGCACGCGGATTGAAGCGCCTATTGGTCCACCTCGGCCATATGCGCCACGCCGACCCTCCCGAAACCGTCGCCGACGTGACCCGCGGAGAGATAGAGGTCCATCGCGCGCCCACTGGCGGCTTTTTCGTTCCCGAAGTGCGCGTAGGGGCGCGGGTCAAGCCGGGTCATTTGCTCGGCTACCTCCAGATGCCCATTGGCGGCGACCGCATTGGCGAACTCCGCGCTCGAAAAGGCGGCGTTGTCACCACGTTGCGTGCGTGGCCGATGGTGCATGCCCAAGAGCTCTTGGTTCGGGTCGCAGAAGCGGACGAGCCATGACCCGTAGGGACGGTGTCTTGGTGCTTGGGTTCGGTCCATTCGGTTCTTATGCGACGAACCCCGCCACGCTCCTCGCCCTCGCCGTTGATGGGGCCAAGGTGGGGCGTGGAGTCCCCGTTTGGGGCCGACAGATGCCGGTTTCGTACCGACGCTGTGTGGAGGTCACGGCCGCTGCGATTGCAGAGCTGCGCCCACGCGTCGTTCTTGGGGTCGGCGTGGCCCCGCGCGCGGCGCCGATGTTCGAGCGAAAAGGGCGCGCGTTATTCGGAGAAAAGGTAGATATAGACGGCCGATATCCGGATTGGCGGGTTCAAGAAACGCAGGTACGATTCAGCACCTTGCCCATCGACCGTATGGCGCACGCGACTGGCTGGCAGGTGAGCGACGATTGCGGGCAGTATGTGTGCAACGGTTGGTTGTTTGCGACATTGGGAATGGCGCCGCCATCGGTGTTATTGGGGTTTCTGCATGTTCCCGAACGCGGCGCAAATCCCACGCTGGCGCTACGAGCGTTAGAGGTAGCGACAGACGGCGTTGCGGGGTCGGAATGGGTGCGGACGAGCTAGACTGGGCGGCGGAAATGGCCGCATTGGGTGTACGGCCCTTCGAGCGAGGTGCGCGGAAGCCGGCACATCGCGGGCCCGCGCAGCCGGATTCGCGCGTCTCCGGTCGTGGGTCGCCTACGTCCCCCGCAAAAGGCAAGGCAGCGGAGCCGCGGCGGGCGGAGCCGCCAGCGACGCGCCCGTCGGGGGAGGCGACGCGCGCGCCGGCCACACCGCCTCCCAAGCCCACCGCACGCGCGACGCCGTCGGTGCGCCACGAGCGCGAAGGGGTCGCGGAGGTTTTTGCCGCCCTCGATGCCGCGAATGCGGAGCTTGTGCGGGTTCGTGCAGAGTTGTCGGCGGTTTTGACCGAACGTGACCGCGCGCAGCAGACCCTCTCCCGGTCGAATGCGCAGGTGGCCGCCTTGTCCGCTGAAGTTGCGGAGCTCCAAGCTGCGCCTCGCTTGCCTGCGTCGGCGGAACGCGGGCTCACGCTTGCCAATGCCCTCGCCGAGCGAGGAGCCGCAGGGGATTCCGAAGCCCTGATGCTGCTGCGTGCGCTCGACGAAAGTGGGCGCCTCGGCGCTCTCATCCACGAGGTCGGCATTCAAAATGCCAGCGATATTTCGCGGTGGCTCGACGAGCACACGGCGGTGTTGGGTGATTGTGGTGCCTGTCCGTCGACCGGTCAGCGCGCGGTTCTGCGCGTTCCCCGTGCGCGGTGTGAGGTCTGCCAGGGTTCGGACATTCGACGGTCGTGTCGCCGCTTTTTGGATGCATGCTTGGCGGCGGGAATCACGCGTGTCACGCTGGTGGGCGGGTCTCCCAAGTATCACCGCCAACTTCGGGAGCTATTGGCCCACCATCGGTTGAAGCTAAAGGTTGTGCCCGGAAACGTCCGTCGCTCTGCCGTTCAAGCGCGTCACGATGTTGAAGGTAGCGACCTTGTCATCGTTTGGGGCGCAACGGCCCTCGACCATGCCTTGAGCGACCTCTACACCGACCTCTCTGCGCGCGGCAAGGTCTGGACTGCCCCCCATCGCGGCATTCTGGGGATGTTGGACGCGATGTCCGACCGCCTGGAATCGCCCGACGCATCGTCCCCATGACGCGCCGGGTGAGACGTGGCGGCTCCGAGCGGTCCTGCGGGCATCGACTGTGGCGTTAGCGTGGCTCGTGTTGGTGGGCGCTCTCGCGGCTGGCGTGGCCTTGGCGCAGCGTTGGGGGCCTCCGCGCGAGACGTGGTCCCTCGCCGACGTTGTCCTCGTGTTCGGTCTCCTTTTGGGCGCGGGGGGGCTGATTGGCGGTGCCGTCGGGCGCTTGTGGTGGGGCTCCTGGATGCCGCAGGAGCACGGCCTTGTGGTTGGCATCTTGGGCACTGCTCTGGCCAGCGCGTTGGTAATGGCGGCCATCGGTCGGCGGGCAAGCCTCCGCGCGCTCGGCTTTGTTGCGCCGCCCCAGTGGAGCATTGGCGCGGCATTGGTGGGTGTCCCGTTGTTTTTGTGGGTGTCCGCAGCGTGGGCGCTCGCGCTTGAGGCGCTAGACGTCGGCTTTGAGAGTCAGCATATATTGCTCGCTTTGGCAACTGCGTCTCCCTTGGAGCGAGGTCTTGCGCTCGGCTACGGCGCCGTGATGGCACCGATTGTCGAAGAAGTGTTGTTTCGTGGCTTTTTGCTGCCGCCGCTCGCGCGACGTGCAGGAGAGCAGCAGGCGGTCGTGTGGGGTGGCCTGTTGTTCGGCGTCGTCCACATGACCGACCCATTTGCGGTTGTGCCCCTGGTCGTGCTGGGCAGTGGCCTCGGCTGGCTGCGCTGGCGCTCAGGGTCGCTTTGGCCGGCAATCTTGCTTCACAGCGCCAACAACACCATTGCCTTGGTTATGGCGATGCACGGCGAGCCAGCTGCCGTGTAGCCTCCAAAACGTCGTCCACATGGCCTTTCACGCGGACGCTCGGCCATGCGCGGTGCACGTTTCCGGTCGGATCGATCAAGAACGTGCTGCGGACGATTCCCATGAACAGCTTGCCGTAGAGCTTTTTCTCCTGCCAAACGCCCCAGTCCGCACAAACCGTGCCGTCTTCGTCGGAGACGAGGAAAAATGGCAAAGACTCCTTGTCGCGAAACTTTGCGTGGCGTGCCACGCTGTCACGGCTCACGCCCACGACCACTGCATCGATCGCGGCGAATGCCTCCGCCGCATCGCGAAAGTCTCGCGCTTCGGTGGTGCAACCGGGGGTCATGTCCTTGGGGTAAAAATAGACGACAACTGGCTTTCCGGCATGCTGTGCAAGGTCAAAAGGACCTTGATCGGTAGGTCCGCGCAGTGCGGGTGCAAGCTGACCGGCGACGGGCATTTCTGACATCGTTTCTCCAGGTGAGGCGTTGACGCTGCACGCCTGCTCGGGTTTGGTTAGCCCATTTGGACGCGCGATTGCAGGTGCGGTCGCGGCCCGGTTCGGGGCGGATGGCTTTGTGTCCGCATTCTCCGAACGTTAGGTAAATCCGCGAAAGTCGCCACTCCTTCTCGTCTACGGATGGTTCGTAGGTCAAAGAAGGGGCAGCACGTCGGTCTGGTGAGGAGTAAACATGCCTGGGGGTCCCAAAAACAGTCGCAATGGACCACGCGCTGGCGCCCAAAAAAGTGGGGTCCGGGAGCGTGCGTTCCAGCTTGTTCGGGAAACAGGCATCCCGCAGAGCCTCGCCCAGCAGGTCGCTTTGGGTAATTTGTCGCTCAATGAAGTTCTTGAGCGCATGGCGACACGCGACAAAGTCGACGGGCTCATGAAGAAGCATGAACTGCCGAAGTCGCTGGCGACCCAAATCGCCTTGGGGCAAGCCGAGTTGGATGTGGTGCTCCGAAAGAAGCGCCTTGCTTCTCACGTTGAAGACAATCGCGCGCGCAGTATTTTCGCGGAGGTCGCGGGCACGAACACGGTCGTGCACTTGGGACTTCATGGCCGAAAGACGGTGCAGTGTACGATTACCGCCATTGACCGCTACGAGGTGGTGCTCGTTCCCGTTGGTGGCGTCGAAGAGCGTATCCACAAGCTCCAGGTGAAATACGCTTGTTTGGATTCCGATGCCAAGCTGGTGCGCAACCAAATCAAGCGGGACAAGGAGCGGAACCAGGACGCAGAGCCCGTCTGGAAGCCCCAAGACCGCTATGGCTGCTCCGACCGGCGCTTGTTTGGCCTGCTCGACGAGCAAGTGGCCACCTCCGTTACGCTCTTGGAAGGCGAAGTGTTTGTCGGCCAAGTGGAATGGATGGGGCGCTGGGAGTTCGGCATGATGCTCAAAAAGAAAAATGCACGCGTTGTAATTTTCCGGCACGCGCTCGCTGACGTGCGGAGGGCCTGATGGCGATTTTCAAGGGGGCCATGACCCTCCGTCGATACCACGCCGAGGGGGAAGTCCCCGATGACTTTCGCACCTTGTTTATCGAGAGTCTGAATGAGCACGCATTTCGGGAGCCTCGAAATCCTGAAGTGGGCCAAGAAACGGTCGGTTGGTGCTCGATTCACAACCTACTCGACACGAACTTTGATGATACTACGCGGTGGTTGTATAATCACTACCTGACCGCGGGTTTGCGCATTGACAAAAAGGCGTTGCCCTCGAAACTTTTCAAGGCCCACCTCGAAAAGCGCATTGCGGCGTGGTGTGCGGAGCACGGACGCGAAAAGGCTCCGTCCGCGGTGAAGCGCGAGCAGAAAGAGCTGCTGGAACAAGAAATGCTCGCCCGCACCTTGCCCCGCGTGGCCGTGCATGAGTTTTGCTGGAACATCGTGGAAGGCTGGGTTTTGTTTCACAGCACGAGTGAAGGACCCAACGACCACTTCCGCAAGCTCTTCCGTACAACATTTGGCGTCGCGCTCACGCCGATGTCTCCGCTCGACCTTGTGTCGGACGAAGAAGAGTTGATGGAAGGTTTGGAGTTGGCGGGAATCAGCGACTACCGACCCCCCCTCGCCGACGGAGGTGAGACATGAGCGACAACGCTGCGGCGATGCCGCATCTCACCGCTGAGTTCTTTGTGTGGCTTTGGTTCGCGTCGGAGCGCGAAGGCGGAAGCATCAACCTCGGCGATGAAATCGGAGTGGTCGATTTCTGGATTGACGAGCGTATGTCCTTTCGCAGCCCCGACGAAGACAAGCCTCGCGCCGTCCTTACGGGCGAAGATACCAGCACTTCTGCAGAAGCGCGAGCTGCGCTTGCAAGCGGCAAGGTCGTTCGCGACCTGCAGCTTCACTTGCGGCGCGAAGAGCGGGAATACACCGTTACCTTGCGCGGTCCGCACCTCGATGTGTGCGGCCTGAAGTTCCCGCAACATGCGCCGGATGGAGAGGACGAGCTGCTCTACGAGCGCATGTATCTCTACGAGGACGTGTGGGCCGTAATTCGCGGCTTGTACCGCGTGTTTGCGCGCGAGCGTGTGTCGCGGGAGTGGCACACCGTCCTCCTGCCTGCGGTCCGCAATTTTGCGGCGACAGGCGAAATCGAGGGTGGCGCGCGCGAGCATCGGCGTTTCGCAGAAGAGTAAGCGAGGCCTTGACGAAACCGGCCACATTCGATAAGGGGTCGGGCGTTGTGGAGATAGGTGCTTTGCGCAACCGGTCTCCATTTTGCACGATTAGCTCAGCTGGATAGAGCGTTGGCCTCCGGAGCCAAAGGTCGCAGGTTCGAATCCTGCATCGTGCGTTATTTTCCCATTGGGTTCGCTTCCCCGGTTTGGGGAGCAAGCATCGCCGGGTCGGCTTACGGCCCGGCTTTTTTGTTTTGCGAAGGGTCGGGTGGTGGTCATGACGCTCCTACCTCTTTTCCTCGTCGGTCTGGGTGTGGCGCAAGCCCAATCGTCGGTCGACCGGCCGGCTTGGGGCGATTTGGTTCCCCGAGAGCGGCGCGGGGGGCCGTTTGGTGTCGGCATGGGCATCGGTGCGCCCACAGGCGTGACGGCGAAGGTGCTGCTCGGCGACTGGATGGGGATGCAGTTTGGTGCGGGCGGCGACCTCGGCCGCCTCGGGGACCTCGCGGTTACCGGCGATTATTTGTTCTATTTTCGCCCATTTGACACCGGTACAGATGAATATAGTGTGCCGTTGTACCTGGGTGTCGGTATGGCCTTGTCGTCGAATTCGTATGAGAACGCAGGTGGAATTTTTATCGGCCCCCGCATTACGCCGGGTGCGTCTGTATTGGTGAAAAACCTGCCGATAGAGCTATTTTTTGAAGCCTCGCCCACGTTCATCCTCTATCAAGACGTGACGTGGACAGTGGACGGGCAGATTGGAGTTCGGTACTACCTCTGAGCGGCGTCGCTTTCCGGTTATCGTTCGGCGCGTCGCAGTCTCGATTGCTTTGCCAATGCGGAGTCCACAGTCGATGGGTTGCTTGCTGCACACTCGCTGGACGAGGGGAAAATCGCCGTGAAGGTCCGTTATTGGGGCGTTCGAGGCTCGATTCCCGTACCGGGGGTTACCACCCAGCGGTATGGCGGCAACTCGAGCTGTGTCGAGGTGCGGGGGGAAGGTGCGCCACCACTGGTCCTCGACTGCGGCACGGGGGTGCGGGATCTCGGTCGGCAGCTCATTATGGAGCGAGCCACAGAGGTTTTTATCCTGTTGACCCACTTTCACACGGACCACGTATTTGGCTTTCCCTTCTTTGGGCCTTTGTATTCGCCCAATTGTCGCGTAGTGGTCTGCGTTCCCGCGTATTCCGAGGTTGAAGTTCAAGAAAAGCTCAACCGCTACCTCAATGGCGTCAACCATCCGGTTCGCTTGCGTGATTTTCCGGCGCAGATGTCATTTGTTGCGGTCAAGCCAGGGCGGCCCTTTACGCTTGGTCCTTACCGCGTGCAGGGCGTGGCCCTCAATCATCCCGGCGGCTCGATGGGCTACCGCATCGAGCATGGCGGCGAGGTGGTGGCCTATATCACCGACACTGCGCCCCTCGCTGCGCCGGGAGAGGGGGTCGCAGGTGGGCAGGAGCCTCCGCGGCCCGAGCAGCGGCTGCTGGAGGCCGTACAGGATGCCAACCTCGTCATTATGGACACAATGTTCGAGTGGGAGGAGTATCTGGAGAAGATGACATGGGGGCACGCATACCCGGCCTACGGGGTGTCCATCTGTCAGGCGGCGAATGCGCGGCACCTCGTCTTGTTCCATCACGCACCCGACGCCACGGATGAAGAACTCGATGCGCGTCGAGAGCGCTGGGAATGCGACGGGCCCGTGCGGGTCACCCTTGCCGTAGAAGGCGTTGTGGACAACCTCTCCACGGATTCCCGCACGCCATGAAGCTCCCGATGGTGTCGAAGCTCGCGTGGAGCGAGTCCAGTTTGGTGGCAGGCGCACCGTCCAGCTACGTTGACTTTAGCGTAGTCAACAGCGTTTTGGCGGGGCTGCTGATACTGGTGTTGGCGCTTTGGGCCAAGTACCTGTTGAACCGGCTCTGGCAAGTCTCGTTGCGTGCCGATGCGGCGAGCGCGATTTGCGGCGCGGAAGCACGCGGGTTGCAGCTCCAAGGCGACGGTGTGAAGGCGCGTGTGGTGGCCGTCGGCGCGCGTGGCAGCGAGCCTGTGCGGGTGGAGTGGCGCGGAGGTTGGCGCGGCGCGCACACCGTGCTGTTTCGCGGCGACCAAGTGGTGTGGTCGACGTTTGTGCGCACGGAGTCGGAACTGATGCGCCTCCTCGATGATTCCGCCTAAGTCGACGGGATGTCAGGTAATGTGTGCGACCTCTCGCTGGGTCTTTCGGTTGACCGCACGCTCGTTGCTATAAGCACGCAAACGGTCGAGTACATCGGGCAGCCGGTCCGGCGTCGCATCGCCGGGGGTCATGCGGGCGAGGGTCAGCTCCGCGCGCGCTTCTTCCAAAAATGCGATGGCGTACTCGGTTAGGGCGGCCACGCGCGAAAGCTCCGCGTCCAGTGCGTCTTGGTGTCCGCGGAGGCGCTGGAGGTGGTCGACTGTAGCGAGGAGGCGGTCGCGCGTGAACGTGTCGGCGGCTGCTTCGGCTTGCTCGGTGAGGGTCGCGATGCGCGTGTGCAAGTCTTCGGAGCCGGTGCGTTCGCGTTCCGAGATGAGCTGTTGGCGCGTCCATTGCAGGCGGAAGACCCACGCGGCAACTTCGCCGAGGCCATCGCGGGTCTCGGGGTCGGGACTGAGCTGCGCGAGGTCGTGGTCCAGTTGCCAGGCTTGGAGCGCCGGACCCCGATGGTCGGCGCGAAGGGCTTCTGTGAGCTTGTCGCGGTGCGGAATTCGGCTGCGCGTGGTCCAGCGCAATGACAAGACGACGAGTGCTTGTGCGCACACGAGGCTTGTCACGATGGCGCCCATCCCGACCTGCGCCGTCAAGGTCCAACCAGCGGGTATGAGGCGCTCAGCGACAAACCAACCGAGGCCGGAGGTGGCCACCAGCGCCAGCGCGCCTTGTGCCCGGCGCCACGTCTCGGTAGGGCCGCCATCGAGGGACGGCAGGCTCGCCCCCACAACCGCTGCGGCCGCAAGCAGTTGCAGTCCGTGGAGGGCCACGGGTCCGTGTGTCGGGGCTTCGGACAACCACGCGGACGCCGTCGAGGGCCCATCGACCACCAACCCGGCGAGCATCGCGGCCCCCCATGCCCCCGTGAGGGCGATAGCGTGGGTCCAGGAGCGTCGGGGTTGGGTCGCGGCGGCTCCCAAGGCCAACGGCAGGACCGCAAGCTCCGGCATCGCGCTGGTCCAATGCGTGGCAGCCAAGACCATCGCCGCCGCAAACTGGGTCCCCATCCATGCCGCCTGCCGACGGGGCAAGGTTTGGGTGTGGTCGGGCGCAAGCGTGACGCGGTGAACGAGCCGAACCAACGGCTCAGCGGCGGGTCCAGTCACGGGCGTCCTCCTTGGCTTTTTTGACCTGCGCGCGGCCGCTGGCGCTTTCGGGCGACGACGCGCTGTACGCCTTTTGCTCTTGCTGCAAGTAGCCCAAGCTGCCCAGCATATCGGCATCTTCAAAGTCGGCGTTGAACGTTTCGACGAGGCCCAGCGCTTTGTCGTAGGCTGCTTGGTTGGCGGTGACATCTCCGCGCGCAAATGCACGGGCGGCCTCGTCGACCATGTGTCCGACTTGGGCACGCGTAGCCTGCTTTGTGGCATCTTTGTTGCGCGAGCGCTCGGCGACGACGACTTGCTCGGTGAGCGTGGCCACGAGGCTGTGGGTGGCGCGCTTTGGGGTTCCGGCGTCGGCGTCGAGGTGGTCGACGCGAATATTGGCGACGGCGAGCTCGGTTCCCGCGCGGGCCGGAATGTGTACGCGGGCGACCAACTTCCGGGTTTCGCCTGCATAGAGGTCGCCAAGAAGCACGCTGTAGCCATCTTTGGACTGCTGGATGTCGTAACCGTAGACCTCTTGAATCGTGACGCCGTCGGCTACGTCCAACGATAGGATAGACTGGCGCCCGACCACTTGGGTCGCGCGCTGCAGCTCTTCGGTGAACAGCGCCGCAAGTTGTCCGGGACTATCGACAAAGCGGTATGAACCGCCTCCTGCGTCCGCCATCGCGGCGAGGAGGTCCTCGTTGTAGTCGAGGCCCAGTCCCAAGGCGCTCACTGTCACGCCGTCGCGAATGTGCATGCCCGCCTCTCGCTGCAAGGACAAGGGGTCGGTGATGCCGATGTTTGCTTGTCCATCGGAAAGGACGACGACGCGCCGCACCATGTTGGGCGCACCGGTCAGGACCTCTGCGACGCCGGCTGTCAGGCCGCCGTGCAGGTTGGTTCCGCCGCCCGTTCGAATATTGCCGATGCGGCGCTGAAGGTTGCTTGCATCGACAACCGGCTGGCTCGGAATCTGTACTTGTGCTTGGTCGTCGAAGGTGACAAGCGAGAAGCTGTCTTCGGGACCGAGCAACCCCACGAGCTCTTGGGCCGCAGCGCGCGCTTGGGCCATCTTTCCTTGGCCCGCCATCGAGCCCGACGTATCGAGCACAACGGCCATATGGACCGGCTGCCGTGTCGAGGCCTGGACGGAATCCGCGGTGACCTCGATGACGACGAAGCGCTCTTGGGCGTGTTGGGCTAACAAGGTGCCTTGGTCGAGCGCCGCGCGCACATGAACGCGCCCTTCTTGCAATCCAGCGGGCGTCGGGTGCGTTGTGTCGACGGGGGGCGGCGCGGGGGGCCTTGCGAGAGAAGGCGGCTGGGGTTGGGCGGAAAACTGCGCATCGGGGACAACAACCGCAGCCCCGATAGCGGCGACAGAAAGACCAAGGGTGAGGTGCCAGCGTTGCATCGAGAGCCTCCGATGGTTGCGGGCCGCCTGGGCCCGGGCTTCTTCTGACAAACGATGGCCCCTCGTGTTCCTTACACATCTTGTCCGCGGATGTGGCTTTTTCTATTCCGCGGAAATGGTGTGCTCAGGCGATGGTCACCTTGTCTTCGAGATAGACATCCTGAATTGCGTGCAGGAGCGCTACTCCCTCGGCGCGCGGCTTTTGGAAGGCTTTGCGACCGCTGATGAGGCCCATCCCACCCGCACGTTTGTTGATGACGGCGGTGCGCACGGCTTGGGCGAGGTCGTCGGAACCGCTCGCGCCGCCGGAGTTGATGAGGCCGGCGCGGCCCATATAGCAGTTGGCGACCTGGTAGCGCGTCATATCGATGGGGTGCTCGGTGCACATCTCGGTGTAGATGCGGTTGTCGAACCGGCCATACGCCGAGTTGCCCATGTTCATTGCGCGGTAGCCGCCGTTCACGGTGGGCTGCTTCTGCTTGATGATGTCGGCCTGAATCGTGACGCCCAAGTGGTTGGCTTGACCGGTGAGGTCGGCGCTCTCGTGGTAGTCGACGCCGCCCGTCTTGAATGCGGGATTGCGCAGATAACACCACAGAATCGTGGCCATTCCAAGATCGTGGGCATGCGCGAAGGCCTGCATTACTTCGACAATCTGGCGACCAGACTCGGGGCTACCGAAGTAAATCGTGGCACCGACGGCGGCGCAGCCCATTTCATAGGCCTGTTCGATTTGGGCGAACATGATTTGGTCGAACTGATTGGGGACGGTCAACAGCTCGTTGTGGTTGATCTTGAGGACCATCGGAATCTTGTGCGCGTATTTGCGCGCCACCATCGACAATACGCCGTTGGTAGTGGCGACGGCGTTGCAGCCGCCTTCGATTGCCAATTCCACAATGTTGGAGGGATCGAAATAGTCCGGGTTCTTGGCGAAGCTGGCGCCACCGGCGTGTTCGATGCCCTGGTCGACGGGGAGAATGCTCAAGTAGCCCGTGTTCGCGAGGCGGCCGGTACCAAAGAGCTGCTGCAGGTTGCGCATCACCCGAATGTTGCGGTCGGAGGGGGCAAAGATCCGGTCTACGAAGTCGGAACCCGGCAGATGCAGGCGCTCTTTGGGAATGGCTGTGCTGGTATGGTTGAGAAGTGAGTCGGCTTCGGTGCCGAGGTACTTGACAATGTCGTCCATGCGAGCAGACATGAGGTTCTCCCAGGAGGGGTGCCGCGCGTAACGTGCGGTGGCTGTCCAAGTCGTCAGATAATCCGGTTGTATCCAAATTCCGCCGCTTGGTGTGTGACCGTCCGTCGACGGAATCGGAGACCCCGAATGCCGCGCAACAACCATCGTCTCGACTTGCTTTGTGTTCCGCTCGCAGTTGACCATGTGGTGGTGCGCAGTGCGGTAGACGACGCAATTGCGCGCTGGAATCGAGACGGGGCCTGTGTGCAGGGCGCACCCACGGCGCGCTTTGTGGTCGGAGGCGGTGCGGCAAACCTCGCGTGGGACGTCCCCTCCAGCCGTGTTGTCTACGGAAACCAACTTGGGGGAACGGCGGTATCTTGCCCTGGTTGCCGTGCCCCCATGGCTTCGGTCTTCGCCCACACACTCGAAGTCCGACGAAATGCAGGCGCGCTCGACCTTCAGTGCCCCGCGTGCGGCTGGTCTGGCGACGTACATGGGCTCGTGGCCCGACCTCCATTCCGGGTCGGCCGATGTGCCTTGGTGTTCATCGACGCAAGTGGTCCCGACCTTACGGCGTGGGCCAACGCCGAGATAGAGGCATTGGTCGGGCCTTTCGTCGTGGTGCTCCGCCGCGTGGCCTGAGGTTCGCGCTCAGGGCTCTGTATTGGAGGCCAAGTTTTCGCCCAACGGCAAGCGCTCTTGGACCGATTCGAAGGTGTTCGGGTTCCAATGAAGGCGACAGCGGGCCTCGTAGGCGTCGGCCTCACCGACCAACACGCGGCTTCCGCGGTTGACGAGACGTTGGGAGCGGTCAGCGGGGTTGCCGCAGACCACACAAATCGCCAGGTTTTTGGTGACGTACTCGGCGACGGCCATCAAGTGCGGAATCGGCTCGAATGGGACGCCGCGGTAGTCGAGGTCCAGACCCGCGACGACCACCCGTCGACCTTCGTTGGCGAGCCGATTGCAAACTTCGACGAGTTCATTGTCGAAAAACTGCGCCTCGTCGATGCCGACGACCACGGCGTCGCCTACCAGAGGCACAATTTCGGAACTGTGGCTGATTTGGAACGAAGGCATGCGCTGCCCCGAGTGCGACCCCACGCTGTCTTTCGCGTATCGATCGTCAATCTTGGGCTTGAACACCACAACGGGTTGGCGGGCGTATTGTGCCCGTCGTAGCCGTCGGATGAGCTCTTCGGTCTTTCCGGAAAACATACACCCCGTGACGACTTCGATCCAGCCGACATTCTGGGGCATGAGGTGGGGATGTCCGAGCATCCGCAACTCCTTTGAAATCAATCGCCACTTCGGTCGCGGCGGTCCACACCCGCGGCTGCAGGGGGCCGTTGCACCTCCACCCTACACCGCTGGGAGCGCAGCGATAGGGCAGGGGTCGCGGCTCGATCGGGAATGAGGTAGGACTCGAAAATGGCGTTTTGAAGGCGCTTTGCGGTGAGGGGGCAAGGGGCTGGCACCGGGGGGGTGCGGTCGATTTCGGGCCGCAGGTCGAGCGACCCGTTGCGGTGCCGCGGTCGCGTGAGAGATGGGTGAAAATCAGGTGGCAGGCGCGGGCGCTTCGCTCTCGACAAGCCGGCTCCGGCCGCAATTTTTTCGCGCGCGCAAAAACTGCGCCGAAAAACCCTTGCGCGTTGGGGTAGGGGCATCTCCCCGAGCGCGCCGAACGGGCGCTTCCCCGCGCCGCTTTGGTACTTTTGTCCCCGCCGACCGGTACAGTAGCGGGCTGTGTTGCGCGGGTTTGCCGTTTGCGAACGGCGGTTCGATTCTAGCGCTTCCGCCGAGGCACCCACATGTCCCACGACATCGACCCCAACGACCCTTATGTGCGCTGGTTTCGTTTCATTCTTGCCCATCGTGTTGCGGTCTTGGTTGTGGTGGCGGTGCTTTCGGTCGCTTCGGTCGGACTCCTGACCCGCGTCACCGTCGGAAGCACCCTCCAGAAGCTATTTTTCGGCGACAGCCCCGATTATGCGTCGTACTTGGAGTCTTCGCAGCGCTTTGGCAACGATGAGCATGTGCTGCTCGGCTTTTCGGTGGACGACCCCTTGGCGCCGGAGCTCTTGGCGCAGCTGTCTGCATTGGATGCAGCAGTGGGCGCGATTCCAGGCCTGCTGCGCGCGGACAGTGTCGCAACCCTCCAGCGGGTCGCGGGGACGGACGGAAACCTGACGGTGATGCCGTGGGGGGAGGGCGCGACGGTGGACGACGCCCTGGCCGACCCTGGGGTGGGGGGCGTATTTGTGGGCACTGACCGGCACAGTGTCGCTGTTTTGGTCGAGCTGGCCGTCGACCCCGACCGCACAGCGGAGCAAGGTCTGCAAGACATTCAGTTGTTGGATGACCAAGTGAACGCTGTGGGGTTGGGCGCTTTGGAGGTTCATCGGGCGGGCTTCCCCGTGCTCTTGGTCGAGATGCTCCACCTCGCTTGGGACAATCTCTATTTTTTGCTGCCGCTGTCGATGGTTTGCCTATTGGTCGTGGTGATGGCCGTGTTTCGTCGCTTGATGCCTGCGTTGGTGAGCGTTGGTATCGCGGGAATTGCGATGCTGTGGACCATGGCGCTGTCGTCCCTTGTCGACCCCGTGTTCAGCATCATGGTGACGGCGGTTCCGTTGGTGGTGGTCGTGGTTGGATTTTCGGATGTCATCCACCTGTGGAGTGCCTGGGAGCAAGAACGGCGCTTGGGGCGGGACAATGAGGCCGCGATTTTGGCCAGCGCATCCGATGTAGGGCGGGCCTGTATGCTTACGAGTGTCACTACTTTTGTTGGCTTTGTGAGCCTCGTCTTTGTGCCCACGCCGATGTTTCAGCAAATGGGACTGACCTTGGGGACGGGCGTAGCGCTCGCATTGTTGCTGGCAATGACGGTCGTGCCGGTCTTGTTGTCGTTTGGACTCGACAATCCGGCGGACACCGCTGCAGAACCATTGCCCCCAGGTCGTTGGCGCACGGCCGTCGCCCATTTGGACCGTCGATTGGACGACATTGTGGATATGTGTGCCCATTTATCGACTACGTTTCCGCGCTCCGTCACGGCCGTTTTTTTGGCGCTGATGGTGGTCGCGTTGGCCGGTGCTTCGCAGATGAACGTGGATGCCGACCTTGTGCGCCGGGTCGACGACTCCCATCGCCTTCAGGTCGATGCGCGGTGGCTTGGGGAACGATTTGTGAGCGATGACGTGGTGCAGGTTTTTGTCGACGCTTCGTCTCCCGATGCGCTCCTGGAACCCAATACCCTCGTCGCGCTGGCTGCATTTCAGGACGAAGTCGAGCGCTTGCCCGGCATCGCCCAAGCGGCGTCGATTGTGGATGCGCTGCGGCTATTGCACGAGAAGGTAGGCGGAGGCGACGGCCGCTCCCTCCCCGCAACGCGGGAAGCAGTGGCGCAGGAGCTTTTGCTTTTCGAGATGTCGGGAGGGGAGGACCTCGACCGGTTGCTGGATTTTGAGCGGCAACGGGCGCGTATGGTGGTCCGTGTAGACCACGCCGGCATGCGGGCGACACGGGAAAAGGCCGTCGCAATCGAGTCGTTGGCCCAGCAAATGCTGCCGAACACCGTGCGCGTCGAAGCGACGGGCTTGTCGTCGCTCATGGGGGCGTGGATTGACCGCATTGTCGCGGGGCAAGAGCAGGGCGTCGGCTTTTCGGTTGGCATTGTGGCGCTGTTGATGGCGTTGGGACTTCGTTCCTGGCGATTGGGCTTGGTGTCGATGGTCCCCAACTTGCTGCCGCTGGTGTGGCTGGGAGGCGTTCTGGGTGTCGCTTGGGTGGACGTAGACACCGACACAGCCATCATTGCGATGCTTGCAATAGGAATCGGCGTCGATGACACGATTCATTTCTTGATGCGGTACCGCGCAGAAGCGGGGCGGTCGCCCGACCGCCGTGTGGCGATTCGCCGGACTTTTGACTTTGCTGGACGTGCGATATTGATGACGACGGTGGTGCTTGTGGTGGGCTTCTTGCCGTGCGCGTTGTCCGATTATTATTCGCTGTGGATTCTCGGTACGCTGCTGCCGATGGTTCTTGTATTCGCCGTGTTGGCAGACCTGCTCATGGTGCCCGCAATGGTGCAGCTGGGTTGGTTGGCGGTCGCGCGTCGTGCCGGAGCGGCCTCACCGTGACGCTTCCGATGGGGCGGCCAAAGTGCGGCGTTGATGCAAATAGCGGTCGATGAGTCGCCCCAGCTGTTCGCGGCGGAGGGGCTTGGTGAGGTGGTCGTCCCTGCCGGAGGAGAGGGACCGCGCCCGCGCTTCGGCGGAAGCATCGGCGGTCACGGCGATAATGGGTAGGTCGCATCCCTGGGCGCGCAGTCGTTCTGTGGTTTGCCAGCCCGTGAGGTCGGGCATCATGCAGTCCATCAGAACAACGTCGGCATCGAATTGGTCGATGGTAGACAAGGCCTCGACACCGCCAGCGGCCGTTTGCACCTCGTGGCCCAGGCTTCGCAGGAGCTGCGCGGCAACCAGAAGGTTGATGGGATTGTCATCGACGACGAGCACACGCCCAACCATCGGGTGCGTGGGACGGGTGGCGTTTTCCGTCGTTACCACGGGCACGTCGAGCGAAACCCAAAAACGGGAACCTTCCCCAAGCCGTGACTCCACGCCGGATTTGCCGCCCAGACCGTGGATGACTTCCCGAACGACCGCCAGGCCCAAGCCGGTTCCGCCATGGCGGCGACGAATGTTGGGGTCGCCCTGTTCGAATCGCTCGAAAATGCGGGCTTGGTCGGCGGGGGCGATACCGGGCCCGGAGTCCTCTACGTCGATTTGTAGATGTAGATGTTGGTTCGGGAGGGGGGTGGCGTGGACCCGAATCGCGACGAAGCCATCGGCGGTGAACTTGATGGCGTTCTGAATAAGATTCAGTAAGACTTGTCGAATACGCGACGCGTCAACCAGGACCAGTGGCATCGCTTCCGGCAGGCTGCTTTGAATGGCGAGTCCGCGGGCGTCGGCCTTTCCGCGAAGGAGCTCCACGAGGTCGGTGACCAGTTGGGGAATGTGGGTGGGCTCGGGGAGGGCGCGGATAGACTCTCGTTCGAGGCGCGTAAGCTCCAACAGGTCTCGGATGAGGTTTTCAAGTAGAACGGCGGAGTGGTGGAGGTTTCGGGCGTTCCGGCTTTGCTCTTCGTTGCACGCCGAAAGCGTGAGCGTTTCGGCGAGTCCGACAATGCCGTTCAACGGGGTGTTGAGTTCGTGGGAGACAACGGTGATGAGCTGGGACCGCATCGCCGCAAGGTCTTCGGCTTCTTTGGTCCGTACGGCAAGTTCTTCGAGGCTCGCGCGCAACGCCGCGTTCGTGGCCTCTTGGGCGCGGTCATGCTGGTCCCGCTCGCTCCTCCAGAGTGTCATAAAGCCAAGCTCGACGATAACCGCAAGCGTGGCGCTAAACGCACGAACACTATTGGTTGCGCTGGGTGGTCCGATGGAAATATTGCTCAATTCGGGGAATGCAACGGCCGCATTGGCAAGCACCACCCCGAGCGCGCTGAGCCATCCGATGGTTCGACCGAATGCGAGCACGGCGACAACGGGAACGAGGGGGGTCCACACCACCGCGATGCTGTGGATGCCTCCGTCGTCGAGGATTCACTGGTAAAGCAAAGCGGAGATGCCGATGAGCGCCAGCATTCCCGTTTCTTTGTGGCGAACCGAAAACCGCAGCGATGTGAGGATGAGGCCGCACAAACCGAGCCCAATGACCGCTGCGGTCAAAAACGTTGGTGTGAGGGTGTTGTTGGCGGTGCGCAGGGCCAAAATGCCCCCGGCGGTGCCAAACGCGCCAAGCCCACTCAACACCAGGGCACGACCGCGGAACAAGCGCTGGGGCTCGCTGCCATCACGGACATCTGGATGCAGAAAGCGGTCGAGCCAGTGGGTCAGCGGCATTGGGGTCACGGGGGATTCGTCATGCTCTATCGGCAGCGCGGCGGGCAATCTGTGGTGTGATTGCGGTTCCGATGCATGGCGGGTGCCGGGTGTCCCCCCCCTTACGTTGGGGGCACCGCGGGCTTAGGTGAGCGTGAGTACTCCGGCGTCGACGAGCGAACGCGCGAGGCTTGCCGTCGCGGGAGGGAGGTCGCCCAGGCGCTCGCCAACCAGGGATTGCAGGCGGGCACCCATTCGGCCCCGAAGTTCGACGGTGCGGTGGTGAACCTCGGTGAGCGCGTGGGAATCGGCAGAGTTCGTCGCGGAGGTCGCAAATCCACGCGCGACGATGGTGATGGGGTCCGGTGTCGCGCGAAAGACGGCCTCTACGCGCGATGGGTCAATGTCATTTTTCGAGACCCGCCGCCAGACATCGGCCGCGGTGGCGCCATCGGTCGCGGCGTGTACATGGGAGAGGGGGTGCGCGAGTTCCACTACGAAGCTGAACGGCGCCAGAGCGAGGGTGCCATGGCGAATGGACGCCGGGGATGGGGCCCGCGGCGCTTGGACGACTTGGCCGCGGGCGACGGCCGCGCGAATGGACGCGGCGTTGGCGTTGAGCGCCTGTTCGTAGGCCAAGACGGCCTCTTTGCCGGCCTTGCTTGCCTTCGTGCTCGTGGTGTCGAAGTCAAGGAGGCGTGCGAGGTGTTGGCCAAACGCCGCGGTGCGTTCCCCGAGAGCGCCAAACAATGCGTCCGATGTCAGGAAGCCGGCGATGGCCGCGCCGTGGTCACCTTTGCTGCCCAGAATAGCGGTGGTGAGGGGATATGCGCGGCTGAGGGCGCTCATGAGATAGCGCTTGCGAAGTTCAGCTTCGTGCTGAAGTCCGACAATATCGGTGTGTTGCGCGAGGTCTGGCGCCAAACCCAACTGCGCGGCGACCGATGCGGCGTCGTCTTGCATACGACCGCGAAGCTCCGCGTCAAACAGAAGCGCGACCAGGGCGGGATATCCGGTGAGGGGACGGTCGATGGGCAGGCTGGGCTTCGGGGCACGCTTCGGGGGAAGACCCATGCCCACGGCGAAGACACCCGGCTTGTTGGCGCTTCGGACATGGGCACGCAGGTCTGCGTTGGCGGCCTGGACCTGCACGCGGTTGCGCACGCGCTCGATGGCGGTCGCGACGCTTTGCGTGGCTGCGCCTTCACATTCGACGCACACTGCCTTGAGGTTCGGTGCGTGGGCGAGGATGTGGTCAAACACCTTCCAGACCTCTGGCTGAATCGGCAGCTCGTGGGCATCCTCGTAGTATTTCTTTCCACCGCGCGTATGGAGAATGCCCCCGGCGATATGCACCTCGGCCACAAGGTCCATCGAGACATGTTGGAGGGGGTCACCGCCTTCGAGCAGCGCGTGGGACAACACATGGCCGGCATCCAGCAACATGCCGCAGTCGGTCTCGTGGCAAAGTTGGTTGAGCCATTCGAGCATTGGCCGGTCGCCCCACCGAAACATTGCAGGAGGCGGCTCCAACAACAAGGGTGCAGAGACGGTGTTGCGCACTTCGAGCACCCGCTCGATGGCTTCAGCGAGGCCGGCGTCGGTGCGCGCGGGGGAAATAAAGTAGCCAAGTTGGATAGAGTAGCCGGGTGTGTCCCCAACAAAGCAAACCGAAACGTCTTGGGCAAGCCAAGGCGATTGCACCGCATGAACGTGTCGATGCACGGCTTCGAGCCATTCCGTAGGATTGGGCCAGGGACCGCACAGATTCAAGCAGCTTGGGTGGTACAGGACCGGAATGCCTTGGTCGCGGAGCTTTCGAACGGATGGCAAGAAGGGTTGTGCGTCAACCGGTCCTGCGTATTCGATGAAGTCGGGGCCATCGGGTCGGCCTGCGAGGGCGACGGGGTCTGGCTCGACCCCAAACGACAACGACGCGCCGACACCCAGGAGCGGGAGGTCTGCGATGGAGGAAGAGAGGGACATTGGCGGACCTTTTCAAGACAAGAGGTGGGTTATCCAGGTCGCGCCAAGTGTGGAGCCTTCGGGATCTTCCCCAGGGCGCCCGATTTGCGGGTTGTGTGCCGGAAATGACACGCAGCAGGCTGTTCCATCAGCTAAACTGGTGCGATATGTCGGTTGGAATGGGTCGTCTTCGACGTATTGCGGGTGTTTGCAGTCGGCGGCGTCGCTGGCGGAGGTTGGTGTGGGTTCCACAGCATCGAAGTCCCTCATGGCTGCGATTGGAAGACAACTCGGCCTCGCGGCAGCCCTGTCAGGTTGCGTCGGCAAGGAAATCGTGTTTGTCGAGAAGGACGGCGACTCTATTGTAGGCTCTACTTCGACCACAGATGGCGGTGATGATGGCACCACACGGGACGACGTGGACGAAGACGGCGATGGCTATCCACTGGGCGCCGATTGTGACGACACCAACGCCGCCATCAATCCGGGCACCGTCGAGACCTGCAACAACATCGACGACGACTGTGACGGGGTTGTCGACGATGTGCCATCCCTTCCCAACTGGTACGCCGACACCGATGGCGACGGTTGGGGGCTCGCCTCGGACCTTGTCGCGCGGGCCTGCGAGGGGCCTCCCGGCACCAGCGCCCAAGCAGGCGATTGTGATGATGGCGATGCCGACATCTTTCCGGGGTCCGAAGCCGATATTTGTGCCGTTGGCGTCGATGCCAACTGTGACGGCGTTGTCGACTACGACGATGCAGATGGCGACGGGGTCGCATCGTGTGAAGACTGCGACGACACCGATGCCAGTCGCTCGCCGTGGGTCACCGAGCGCTGTAATGGCATCGACGACGACTGCGATGGCGTCACAGATGAAGACGACGCCACCGATGCCGACGTGTTTTACGCCGATGGCGATGGCGATGGCGACGGAGATGCGTCGGTTTCCGTGCGCGCATGCTCCGCACCGGCGGGGTTTGTCTCCCAAAACACCGACTGCGACGATACAAACTCCGCGGCCTACACCGGCGCCACAGAAACCTGCGATGGCGTAGACAACGACTGCGATGGCACCGCCGACGAGTCCGACGCCACCGACGCACGGATTTGGTACGGCGATGCCGATGGCGACACCTACGGCAGCCCCACCACCTTCTTGCGCGCATGCACGGCACCCACGGGCTATGTCTCCAGCGCAACGGACTGCAACGATAGCGACGCATCCATTCACCCTGCCAGCACCGAGCTTTGTGGGGGAGGCGACGAAGACTGCGACGGCCTCATCGACGATGCGGACCCTTCCGTGATGGGGCGTTCTACGTTTTACCAAGATTCCGATGCCGACGGGTTTGGCGCCTCTGCGCACACCCAGAGCGCGTGTGTGCAGCCGGTCGGCTATGTCTCCAACGCCACCGACTGCGACGACACCGCTCGCGCCGTGAATCCCGGTGCCTCCGAGATGTGCGATAGCATCGACAATGACTGCGATGGCACCGTCGACGAGTCGAGTGCCCTCGATGCCTCGGTTTGGTATGTCGACCGCGATGGCGATGGCTACGGCGGAACCACCACCTCTGTGAGCTGCTCCGCACCAACGGGCTACACGGCCACGTCCGGCGATTGCAACGACTCCTCTTCTTCTACCCACCCCGGCGCACTCGACGCATGGTACGACGGCATCGACCGTAACTGCGATGGCGCGAGTGACTATGACGCGGATGCCGACGGCGACGACGCTTCCGCGTACGGTGGCACAGACTGCAACGACCGCAACGCCGCGATTTATTTTGGCGCGCCCGAAACTTGGTATGACGGCGTCGATAGCGACTGTGCAGGAGACGACGACTACGACGCCGACGGAGACGGCTTCTCAAGCGACCAATGGGCGGGCGACGACTGCGACGACACCGACCCATCCGTTTATATTGGCGCTACGGAAGTGTGGTACGACGGCATCGACGCCGACTGCGATGGCCGCTCCGACGGCGACGCCGACTACGACGGCTTTGACGCCCTTGTCTATGGAGGCGACGACTGCAACGACACCGTCGCGACCGTACACCCCTATGCGTACGAGTCGTTTACCGATGGCATCGACAACGACTGCGATGGCGCCGTGGATCTCGCAGACGCAGACATCCTCTACGATGTGGGTCTCGGCGATGAAGACGACGGCGCGATGGAGCTGACCATCACGTCGGGATGGTCATTTCCATTTTGTGGAGCGTCTTATTCCTCCTTTTATGTCACGGGAAACGGTCTGCTCACATTCGACGGCTACACCACGGCGTATACGGAGTCGGTTTCGGGGCTGACTTCGGCGTATGCTCCGGCAATTGCCGCGCTATGGGATGATTTTGACCTCTCCGCCACCTCCGCCGCGCAGGTTTATGCAATCGTGCACGCGGATGCGGTGGGTATCTATTTCCGCAAAGCACCAGAGTTTTTGTCCACGTCCACCAACGACTTTGCCGTCATCCTCTTCGACGATGGGCGGGTACTCTTCGACTACGGCTCGACGACCGTGCGCGATGGAATGGTGGGCTGGGCGTGCGGAACGGGCAGCGGCGATGCCGTGGATTGGTCGACGGAGCGGGAGCTGGGCGTTCTTGGGCTACCCACCATCGGAATGGGAACCGAAGATGCGATGTATCAGCTCTTTTCGGCCTATTCGTCTCCCTTTGACCTCGGAAGCTCGACGATATTTGCGTGCGCGACTGCGGGTACGGATGCCGATGGCGACGGCTGGACGGATGTTTGCGGTGACCCCAACGACCTCGACGCGAGTGTGACACCATGAGGCACACCCACCTGTTTGGCGTTTTCCTCGTAGTCGTCGGCGGCTGCGGCGTATTCAAAGGCAAAAAGCAGACCCCCTGCGAGGCCTACAACGCCGTCGTCGCGGAGTGTTGGGAGGTTGCGACAGCGGCCGAGTCGGTGACCTACGACTCGGGCGCATGGTCTCCGGGCGACACGGGTGGCCCTGGCATAGCTCCTACACCGGTCGATTGCGCGAACAGTGCAGAAGATGAAGAGTGGTTGACGGACCTCTACGCATGCTATGTCGATGTGTATGAAGCCAACTCGTGCGCGCGCCCCGAAGGGCTCGCCAACATCGCCGCGGGCGTCGCAGACTGCGCGCTCGATGCCATCCGTGGGTAGCTGCGTCCGGTGGTGCGGTCTCCTCTTGCCGATGTGGTTAGGGGGTTGTGCGTACATTACGGATGACGAGCTGGCTGACCGTCTGGATGTAGACAACGATGGTTGGCCGCGCAGCACCGACTGCGATGACCGAGATCCCAAGGTGTCGCTCATCTTTTGGTACGTGGACGCTGACCGCGACGGCTTTGGCGACGACAATGCGCCATTGGAGATGAGCTGCACGCAGAAGGAGGGCTTGTCCGCGCGCGGCGGCGATTGCGACGATGCCCGTCCGTTGGCCTATCCGGGAGCGGTAGAAATTTGTAACCGTCTCGACGACGACTGCGACGGCGGTGCCGATGAAGGGGTCCCGGACGCACCGACGTGGTACCATGACAAAGACCTTGACACCTTTGGTGACGCCGGGGACTTCGCGCAAACGTGCTTTCCGCCGGTGGACTATGTCGCCAACGACCTCGATTGCGACGACAACGACCCCGAGGTCCTCTCCAGTCGCCCTTGGTACATCGACGAGGATGGCGATGGCTGGGGCGACTTCCGCTTGCCTGTCCTTGCGTGCGAACAGCCATCGGGCACGTCTGCGCTCCCAGGCGACTGCGATGAAACCGACGCCAATATCAACCCTGGAAGCAGGGAAGTGTGCGACACGTACGGCAACATTGATGAAGACTGTGACGGTGCTTTCGACGATTATGACCCGAATGTCGATGTCTCTACCGGCGTCTACTTGTGGCAAGACAATGACGGAGATGGCCTGGGGGACGCGCTGTTGATGGAACAGCATTGCCACCTTGAGTCCACTCCGAACTTTGCCGACAACCGCGACGACTGCGACGATACCGATGCGAGCGTCGGAACCGCGCCTTGTCCTGTGTTGCGGGTCGGCACCGGCGCTGCGGCCACTTGCGCGGTGCGCGGCGACCATCGCCTCGCGTGTTGGGGAGACGACAACATCTCTCGCAACCTCCCCACCGGCACCTTTGTGGATGTTTCGGTAGGAAGTGAGCATGCATGCGCCTTGACCAGCGACGGCACTCTCACCTGCTGGGGAAATACAGGTAGAAACCTATATGAGACGGATGAGTTTCTCGAAACAGTAGATGTAGACGCATCCAACACGTGCTCAACGGACACGTTGGGCGAGTTGACATGTTGGACATCTGGTGTTGTGTTCCAGTTGGGCGTCATCGGGCAGACCTTTGAAGACCTCGCTGTGGGCGCGTCTCATGCGTGCGGTCTGCTGGACGATGGGTCCGTCCGCTGCACCGGCGCGTGCGACAGCGGCGAGTGCGCGGTGCCCGGCGTAGACCTCCTCGACATCTCCGCGGGCCGCGAGTTTTCGTGCGGCTTGTCCCTCGTCGGAACGGTCTCGTGTTGGGGCGACCACCCTGGGGCCACTCCACCCGGCTTGTTTCATACGATTGGCTCGTATGGCCGAAACTCTTGTGCCGAAGGTGCTTCTGGCTCGCTCACATGCTGGACCGCAAATGTGGGCGACACCGCCTTGTTGCCCGCCGCTGGCCCCTTTACGCACTGGGATGTTGGAGCCGAACACGGCTGCGGCGTCCTTTCGTCCGACGGCACCGTGGTTTGCTGGGGCGACGACACATTCGGACAATCGACGCCCGTTGGCCTGTAGGTCCGTCGTTCGCAAATCGCGAGCCGCTGGAGGCCATCGCGCGTTGTAGGGGCGCCGTTAGGACGCAGGCGCTACCACGTCCACGCCGTGTAGATGCCCAAGCCCAGCGCGAGGGTTGCGACGCCGGCGGAGCCCACGACCAAGGAGTTTACCTGCGATTGGGTGCGGGCAGGCACGCGGAGCGGCTGCGAGGTGTCCCAGAACTGGCTTTCGAGCGCCGCAGCGGTGCCGTAAAGGCCCGTTGCCAGAACCGCCGCGGATGCCGTGGCCGCCGTGAATCCGATGCGGTGTTTGCGCTGCTGCTCGCGGTCGACCGGGCGAGGCCCGTACCGGGGCGTTGGGTCCGTCGAGAGGAGGTATTCGGTGCGCGTGAGCGTACCGTCTTCGCGGTATACCTGGAGCAAGGCGGACAAGCCGCTGACCCGCAGACCTTCGGCTGTTCCGTCAACGATGACCCTGCCGCCTTCAGGGGGAATCACGGACTCTAACTCGCGGTGGGGCGCGACCTCGCCGGCGGAGGCTTCATAGAGCAAGACGAGAGGGTGTCCGGCGGGTGCGACATCTGGGGGGATAGTGTAGCCGGGGTCGAGGCGCCGGGCGGCGTGAAACTCCTCCAATACAGCCGATTCGTCGCCCGAGGTGAAGGCGGCCATCGCCATCATCCGGTGGAACTCGGCCGCCATTGCGGGAGTGATAGGCTCCGCCAAGCATGGCAAGCTCGCGAGCGCGGTGAGGCGGGCGCGTGTGAGTCCGGGGAGGTCGATGTCTGCGAACGCGCGCTCGCCTGCGCGCGCGGCGGCCTGGAAGTCATCGAGCGTTGCGGGTTCCATACAGACGGGGCCGGGTGTGGGCGGCGCCGCATGGCCGAGGCTGACGAACAAAAGGAAACCGGTCACTTCTTTGGCCCACACTTGAGAAACGTCGCGTTGCACGTCAAGTTCACCGTATCATCCGCGGCCACATGGATGTCGGCGGCTGGCACTTTGGCACCGTTCGTTACAAAACGTGCATAGAGGATGTAGTGCCCTGCGGGGACCGTGCCTGGCTCGAACTGCTGGCCGTCGTCGTTTTGGAGCCAAACCTCAGAGACCCCACCGGCGACGATGACTGTACCCATGGGGATTTCGGGCGGCGCCCCACTTCCGACGGGCGGGTCGGGGGGCAGGGGATCTACGGTGGGGTTTTCTACAGGATCGGTGGCTGCGGGACGCGGGGACGGGCGGGTGGCGCTCCCAACCGGAGCCGTGCTGGGCGGTGGCGCGTCGCTTCCAGGTGCTGGGGGTTCTGTTGGCGTCTCCGGTGTCGGCTCCGTCGGTGTTTCGGGGGGGGCTACGGCGGGGGGCGCCGCGGTCGGGGGGGAAACCGTTGGCGCGGGGGCGCTGGCTGTGGCTGGCGGTGGCAACGGAGCCCAGACCGATGATGCCGACTCGGAGACGATGCGGGTGCCCAGTTGAATGCCGACAAACAGCAAAACGACCATCATCGCGATGGTGACGAGGATTGCCAATAGTGGCCGAGAAATCCATTGCGCAGGCGCTTTCGCCGCTTCGTCCTCCCGGATGACCGCGGGTCCGCCGGGTTGCAGGGTGAGGTCTACCGGCTGCACCTCGTCGGTCGGCTCGCTGGAGACATCCGCGATGGTATTGAGGACGTCTTGGTACTGCTCGTCCAAAAAGTTGACCAAGGTGCCGGACGACTCCAGAGGGGCGTCAGGATTGTCACTTGGCACAAATGGGTCGGGAAGCTCGACTTCGAGGACTGGCGCGATGTCCCGCAATGCCGCCGCGAGCTCTTCTGCCGACGAATAGCGGTCGGTGGGGCGATAGCGGGTGGACCGCTCGATGATGTGCGCCAGCTCCGGGGAAATTCCCGCCATCATCTCCGGTTCCCGGTCGGCCATAAAGAGGTCCGTCGGGATCTTTCCGGTCACCATGGCCCACAAGGTGGCGCCCAAGGCATAGATGTCGCTGCGCGTTTCGACACGGCTGGCGTCGTTGCGTTGCTCTGGGGGCATAAATCCCCATGTCCCCATGACCGTCCCGGTGCGGGTTTCCGCGCGGCGGTCGAGGACATCGTCCAAACGTGCAATGCCGAAGTCGGCGAGGCGGCCTTCCCCGGCCGTTGTGAGCAATATGTTTTGTGGCTTGATGTCGCGGTGGACAATTCCCGCTTCGTGGGCTGCAGCGACAGCGTCGGCGATGGGAGCCAAGAGTTGTACGGCTTGTCCTTCGGGCCAGCGCCCTTTGTCGCGAACCCGTTCCCATGCGGTTCCGCCCGGAATCAGCTCCATGACGATACAAATTCCGCGCTCGGAATCGAAAACATCTTGAATGGCGACGACGTGGCGATGGCGAATTCGTGCCATCGCGCGCGCTTCGGCGATGAATCGGGCGCGAATGGCCGGTTTGTCAGCCAGCTCGGGACTCAGCACCTTTACCGCACGGTGGACGGCGAGATGGTCGTCCCACACGCGATAGACGGTGGCCATTCCTCCCGTGCCAAGAATCCCTTGCAGCTGGTAGCGACCACCCGCGAGCGTGCCGCTCATCGGCTCAACGCGCATGGCTGGCGACGCACGGTCTTCCGTTGGCGCGTTGGGCGCGACGTTCGCAGGCGGCGATGGTTCCGTAGGGCGAGAAATGGGAACACTCAAGTCGGAATGGGGTCGCAAGGACAACCCGCGGGACGGGGATTGTAACCACCGAAACCGTTATCGGTGAAATCCAGTTCATGAGGTTGCCGTAGGGAGGGTGTCCCGCGCGGCTTACATCGCGATAGGGTTCGTCGGAATTTTCGATTGGAGTCAGGGTGGACCAAGCATTTTCTTTTCGCCTCCTGGGATACCCCGTCAGCGTAGGCTGGGGTGCTGTCTTGGTGCTTGGACTCATCGGTCTCAACAGCGCGTCGAGCCAAGTCAATGCGATGGGATTGCTCATTGCGGTCGGGACGGCGCTCACGGTCGCCGCATCGATCTTGGTTCATGAGCTCGGGCATGCACTGGCCGCAGACCGCTTTGGGTTGGGGACGCGCCTGATTCGTTTGCATGGACTTGGCGGCGATTGCTCTTATTCGGGGTGGCCGACGGCGCGGCAGCAAGTGCGGGTGTCTCTTGCGGGACCGGGCGCGGGTCTTGTGCTCGGCGCGATTTCGTTCGCGGTGCAGTGGACCGTCGGCGACCGGTTGCCGTGGTTGGCGTCGTACTTGTTGCACACCTTGGTGTGGATCAACGTCGTATGGAGCTTGTTCAACTTGCTCCCGATGGTTCCCCTCGACGGAAGCTCCGCCCTCGACGCCACGTTGCGGCAGCGCTTGCCGCGCAATCGAACCGACAACTGGATGCGTATGATTAGCATGGGCACCGCGATTGTCGTGGGCCTGGGCGCGTTGATGCTCCACGAACGCATCGTCGTGGCGATTTGTCTGGCATCGTTGTGGCAATCCTGGACGGGCCGTCGAATTATCTGAGCGATGACTACGTATTTATACGGTTGGACATAATTTCAGCACAAAGGTCGGCGGGAAAGGTGGCGAAAGCGCCGCGGGACGGCTACCGGGTGAGTCAACGCTTGTTCCCCCCAGGAGGGTCACCGGATGCCGTCCATCCGACGCCACGTCAACATCGCCACCACACCGCGGCTGGTCTGGAACGCGCTCACTACTGCGGAAGGCCTCACACGCTGGCTGGTCGATGAAGCTCGGGTTGATGGCCGCATGGGCGGGCGCGTCCTGTGGACTCACGAAGGCGCAGAAGGTGAGCCTGTCCATGGCTATGGCACCATCCACAAGTGGCGCCCCACAGCCACGCTCGAAATCACTTGGGACAAAGGGGGCGGCTTCCCCTTGCAAGGCTGCCGCACTGTGTTTCAAGTCGCGCGTGATGGTGACGAAACGCGGCTTGCTGTGGTGATTTCGGGACCTACTTTGGATGATGAAGCCTTGCGCACCATCATCGACAAAGAATGGGGTCGGGACCTCAAAACCATTCAAGAGCAGCTCGACGCCGAGTAGCTCCTCGCGTGCTGCGTATGTCAGCCCGTGTCGAAAGGCCGTTTTGATGTGCAAGTTGGTTTCACCGGTGCAGAGCATCGGTGGAGCGGTTGTTTGTACCGGCATGCGCCGGGAGGAGTAGAGTCATGAGTCTTCCGTTTGATGCGTCTGGCTTGGGTGGATTGATGCAGGGCTTTCAGCAGCGCATCCAGGATGTCAAAGACCAAGCAAACCAAACGGTCGTGGTTGGCGAAGCAGGCGGCGGACTTGTGAAAGTACACGCCAACGGCGGAATGGAAGTGGTGAAGGTAGAAATCTCGCCCAAGGTCGCCGACGATACCGAGATGCTCGAAGACCTCATCACCGCTGCCACCAACGATGCGCTGCGCCGGGCGCGGGCTGTCTTGGAGCAGGGTATGTCGGGTGTGCTCGGTGGCCTCCCGTTGCCTCCGGGTCTCTTTTAGGCCAAGTCCACGGGGTCGGGCGGCGGCTGTGCCGATGGGCGGAGCACATCGGAGCGCCCCGTCCGTTCTTCTCGTTGTACATTGCCTACCGGAAATCGGCCGCCGCGTCGGCTGCTGTACCGTGTTCGCAGCGTAGGCGAAGGGTGCGGGCTTCGCCGGGCGCCGCGCCGGTGGGCAAAAGACAATCGGTTGAGAACCTTGGACCCGCCGCGCTCGGGTTCTTCGTCCCGATGGCAAAACGCAAGGACTGCGTGGTCCCAGAGCGTGTTTGCTGCAAATGGCCGCATCTGGTGCTACCCTAGGCCACGGGTGCAAGACCTTCGCTTGAGGTTGACATGGGTATGTGGCGGATTGGCTTGGTCTTCGGACTGTTGCAAGGATTGGGGGCGTGCAGGGGGCCCGACTCTGCGGAAACCACCGACAAGACCCCAGGCGACGACGGTACCGGCCCCGGTGACGAGGGCAGTGGCGACAGCGGGTCGGGCACGGGTGGTCCGACTGGCTGTTTCTCCGAAGATCCGGTTCTCTCCGTGGGAACGGGCGAGCGGGAGTTTTCGGCGATTTCCAATGGCGACCCCATCACAATGGTCCATGGTCCCCAAGGTGGTTGGCATATGCTGGGCAGCGCCCAGACCACCCACATGACCGACATCATCACCGTCCACTTCACCATCACCCACGACCGTTCGGGGGTCGTGATTTCGGACAACACCTACCGCGTCGCGACCGTCTACGATGAAGCCACTTGTACGGGCTACTATCCGGGGATGTACGGGTATCTCTACGTCGAAGAGCTGGTCGATGGCGAAAACGACACCCCGCCGGAGCTATTGTCGTATGAGACGGTAACCTTCTGTATGGACGCAGAAGACCAAGAGGGGCGCACGGCCTCCGACTGCCGGCAAGTGGTCGCCGAGCCCGACCCCACCGATATTACGCCGGCCGAATAGTCCTGTGGCGCCGATTTAGCCGGGCACCGGGAGGTCGAGTGCCTCCAACACCGCCCGCAGCATGACCTCCGCCGGCGCGGGTTTGGGCACGCGCCCATGCACTTTGTCGCCCAGCACTTCAATCAGCTCGAAGTCAGTGCAAGCCGTAAACGCCAGTACGCGGGGGGGATTGGGAACGCGGTCCACTTCATCGAGGAGCACAAGTCCACCCAAGTGCCGCACCGTTTCGCGGTAGCGGCGTGCGCGCGGGCCGAGCGCCCCGCCCGGTTTTGCGCCCAGCGGAATGAAAATATCGGTCACTACGAGGTCGTAGGACGCATTGTGGAGGTGCTCTACTGCGGACTCCACGGTTGAAACGACGTCAACGGGGCAATCAAGGACCTCGTGAACGAGCCGGGTGACCATTTCGATTTGTTCCGGTTCGTCGTCGATGAACAAAATGCGCATAGAGCGGCTACCTTTCCGCGATTGGGTGGATGGGGAGCGTGTGCGTCACGGGCACTCGTCATAGGTCAGCATCGCTTCGTACGTGCAGCCCGTGGCCCAACCGCCGGGTAGACACCCATTGGAAAACAGCCAGCAGTCGTCGCTTCCGTCAGTGGATGCGTGGTAAAGGGCGTCATCGCAGACGACATCCATCGGCATACAGCCGACGGTGGCGCGCGCGCTGGTGTCGACGCAATAGACGCCCGCGGCATCCATGGAGACGTGCCAAGCGGAAATGGGCGCGCAGCCGGCTTCTTCGCACGCGTCAGCTGGGACGTACCAGCAGGCGTCTACGTCGGTGTCCGTATCGGTATCGGCGTCCGTATCGGTGTCGGCGTCGATGTCGGTGTCTGTGTCGGTCTCCGGGTCGGGTTCGGGTTCGGCGGGCACCGTGCCGGTGCCGGGCGAAGGCTCGGTACTGTGCGGGCGGGAAAACGAAAAGCCGTTGCCTTCGCTTTCCTCGGACTCGGACTTTTCAAAGCATCCGTTTGCCACAATCAGAAGGACAATGCTGGTAGCGGAACGCATCGCGTCTCCCTCGGCGGGTTGGGAGTAGCGTACTCGATAATCGGGCGCATTGTCGTGGACTCGGGGGGTGGGCGATGACAAATGACCTACTCGTTTGCGCCAAAGCAGGAAATCGACGTGTTGTCCGCGGACGGCGCGTCGCGGACCATTTTCGCGCAGGCCCTGTCTCACGGAAGTGTCGCACATAACGGCCCAAGACCGGGTAGGGGGCCTTCGTCGGTCGGTCGTGATTGGCGGGTTCGCGCGTTCTTGTCTGGTTGGGGAAACGATGGCCATACAGCAGCAAGCCCCCCGCGTGTCGTGGTTGTTGCCGGTGCGAAACGGCGGTGCGTGGTTGGGAGACGCGGTGCGTTCGGCGGTTGCAGAGTGCGTCGAAGGCGATGAGGTGTGGGTAATTGACGACGGAAGTACAGTTCCGGTCTTACCATTCCGGTATTCCAATGTATATGTTGTCCGACAGGCCCCACGCGGGATTGTGGCCGCGTTGGAGCACGGGCGCAGCCTCGCGACCGGAGAGTTCTTGGCGCGCATCGACGCCGATGATGTGGTGGTCCCGGGGCGTCGCGCAGCCCAGGTGGACTGGTTGACCCGCAATCCTGACGCAGGTGTTGTCGGCGGCCAAGCGGAGATGGTGTCGGCGAAGGGGGAGGTTTTGGCCGGAGGTATGGCGCGGTATGTGTCTTGGATCAATCACTTGACGGACCTGCGCTGCGCGTTGCTGGTCGAGAGCCCCTTGTTCCATCCGGCCGTGATGATGCGGGCGGACGCCGTCGATGCAGTGGGTGGATACACGGACGGTGACTTTCCCGAGGACTATGCGCTGTGGTTGCGTTTGGCCGGCGCAGGGTACCGCTTGGGTGCTGTCAACCGCGTGGTGGTGCAGCTTCGCGACCATGATGGACGCTTGACGCGCACTGATAGCCGGTATCGTCGCGCAGCATTTCTCGCGCTGAAGATGGACTGGGTGCGCAATCATGTCCTCCAAGCGGGGCAGCGGGTGGTCATATGGGGCGCCGGGAAGTCGGGACGGCCGTGGCTTCGGATGCTGGCGGAGCAAGATGTACACTTGGTCGCCGTGGTGGACGTTCACGCCGAAGGGGAGCGGCGCGGACACCCGGTCCAGCATTGGTCGGTTCTCCGAGACTTGCAATTCGACCTTTTGTTGGTCTGTGTGGGCGTCGCTTCGGCCCGGCAGGAGATACGGGACGCACTCCAGCGCATGCGACCGGACTTGGTAGAAGGCAAACAATGGTGGGCGGTGACATGAGAGGGTGGCTGTTGGTCCTTGGTGTCGGTTGTGCCGACCCTTTCACCGTCGAGCGTCATCGTTTGGGTCCACCGCGCTTGGCTGCTTTGGGCGTTGACAACGGGTTCGCGCGTGCGGCGGTTTGGTCGGGAGAAGGGCCCTTTCATACGGTTGCGCCGCAGTTGGTGTGGTCTGTCGACGGCGAAGAGGTCGGTGAAGGCTTTGGCGTGGCGGTTCCCGATGCAGGCGTGCTCTCGGTCGCGGTTACCTTTCCTTCGGGGGACAGCGTAGACGGCGTTGTGGACATTGGTGAATGGCGTTCATTCGACCTCACCTTGGCCCACGGCGAAGCGCCTGCGTCCTTAGAGCGGCAGGACCGGGCAAAGGTCGCGGTCGGAGAGGCCGTAGATGGCGCGGTGGACGCGGGGCAGCTGGTGCGCCTTGTGTCGACGAGCCCCGCCGGCGTGACCCTCCGCTGGATGCTCGACCGCGCCGATTGGACGGTCCTTGAGTTGGATGCCGTCACTGCCGACGTTGTGGCCGCGGCGGTTGTCTACGACGATGGCGTCATCGACAGGGCAACGCCCGGTGACGGAGGCGTAGGCACCGGAATGGTGCTCGCAGTCGATGGTGCGGGCGGAAATGGATGGAAATGGTGGGACATCGTGTTTGACGATGAAGGGCCTTGGCTTTGGACCAATGGCCGCGCATTGCGCGTGACCTCGGAAGACGCGAACCTCGCTGCGTCGGCATCCCACGTTGTGGTCACGCTCTGGGCCGACCCTTCCGCGCCGGGTGGCGTACAAGTGACGGAGCTTGCGGTAGGGGGGCAGCTCGAAGACGACCTACAAACGGCGCCCGGACCCGCGTGTGCCGTCGCGGGCCGACCGTTTTCCCTGGACTACCTGGCGGAAGGTCGCTGCGCACTCTCGGAAATCGACGGCCTGCGCGTCGTCTTGGAAACGCCATGATTGCCGCGAGCGCGTGGTTGGTATGGGTGACGGTCGCCCAAGCGCAGCCGGTGAAGGGGGTGGTTCGGGAGCGGGGTACCGGTGACCCCATCGCGCAAGGCGTCGCGCAGGTGGTTTGGAACGGGCAGGTTTACGAAGTACAGCTCGACGACAACGGTGCGTTTGTGCTGCCATTGCCGGACGCGATGGGTGGTCCGGTCACGTTGTCGGTCACGGCTGCGGGCTACCTCCCCAGCTCCGTCTCCTTGGAGCAAATCCCGGATTCGGTGCGCGTGGCCCTTGTTCGCGAGCCACCGCCGCCCGAGGTGGTGGTCGAAGCGCGCCGTCCGTCGGTGCATGCAGCGCGCCATGTCCTCGACCGGGAGCGGGTCGAAAAGACACCGGGTACCTTTGACGACCCCGTGCGCTTGATTCAGGCTTTGCCCGGCGTCGCGGTGACGCCCGAATATTCGCCTACCGCCGGCGTGTTGGCGGTTCGGGGTGCGGCGCCGGCGGAGAGCCGCGTTTTCTTGGATGGCGTCGAGGTCCCGTACCTGTACCACTTCCAAAACTACGCAAGCGTCGTTCATTCGCGGCTATTGGACGAGGTCGCGTTGTATCCGTCTACGTTTGCGAGCGAGTGGGGCGATGCGGTGGGAGGCATCGCGTCGGTCACGACACGTCGGCCTGACCCCGCGCGTGTGCATGGCGGCGTCAACCTGAATGCCATTACGACAGGCGCTTACTTACAAACGCCCGTCGGGAATGACGCGAGTGTTTCGTTGTCGGGGCGCCGTTCGATTGCTGACCTCGCGGATGACAGCAATGACCAATACACCGTCTGGCCCGTGTTTTGGGACTATTTGAGCCGTGTGGACTTTGGCAGCGGGGACCACCAGTTTGCCGTGATGGCGGTCGGTGCGGGCGACAACTATGGCCGCTATCCTGGAGACACCGCCCAATACGACCCTTTGGAGCGGGACACTGCACCGGACTTTCAATACCACCGCGCGTTTCATGTGTTGACAGCCCAAGGCTCACTGGGCACCGACCACAACCGACATCGGGTAGTGCTGGCAGGCCTTCAGGACACACGCACGGGCGATTTGGGCAGTGACCAAGAGCGTCGCTTGGAGCGCACGTTGTCGGCACGGTATCGTATGGACATCGTTTCGAGCGACGCGCTCATCTGGTCGGCGGGTGGCGATGGTCGGGCAGGGCGGGTGCATCGGGAGGCGACCCCTTCGCGCGCCTGGACGGAGCTGGGCGCCGAAGCGCCAATGCTCGCGGCGGGGCTCCCGGTCGACGAGGTGCTTGCGCGGGTGCAAGGTGGGGTTTGGGTGGAGCCGCGCGTGAAAATGGGGACGGTGGCGGTGCAACCGGGCATCCGTGTGCAAGGCGACACCTTGACCGGCGCGTGGGCCCCGGAGCCGCGCTTGTCAACGTTTGTGCGCCTGCCGCGGGAAGCCCGTCTGCGGGCTGCGATTGGTCGATACACCCAAGCGCCTCCTATCGACGCCCTCTCCCCCACTGTGGGAATCCCCGAGCTCCCGTTGGCAAAGTCGGAGCAAGCGACCGTCGGTCTGGACCTCGCGCTCGGAGGGCGGGTGGAGCTGTCCACCGATGTATACGGACGCCAAGTGCGCGATTCGGTCGAGGTGGACCCCGCAGATGCGTCGGGTTTGGGCGCGGTGCGGATTCGCGATGCGCGGGCGGGAGGCGTCGAGCTTGTGGCGCGCACGCGCATGCGGGACCAGTTCTTTGTGTCCACGAGCGCGGTGTTCTCGCGGTCCCTTCGGCGAGTGGGACCGAGCGGCGCGTGGGTCTCGGGCGACTACGACCAACCTTTCGCGCTCAATGTCGTGGCGTCGTGGGACTTTGCGGATGGGTGGAATGGTGGCGTCCGGTATCGGTTCGCTTCGGGCTTGCCGTACACGCCGTTGCGCGGCACCTACGATGGAAACACCGATACGTGGGCACCCACCCCCGAAGCGGAAAACGCCGGTCGTCTCCCCAACTACCAAAAGGTCGACGTCCACTTCGAGCGAGAGTGGACCTTCCAAAACTGGATGTTGGTGGGCTATCTCGAAGCCTGGTGGGTTCCGCCGCGCAACAACGCGATGTATTATGTGTACAGCTACGACTACACGCAAGTCGAGAGCGTCGCCGGGCCGCCGTTTGTGCCACTGCTCGGCCTGCGCGCAGAGCTATAACGCCGTCGGGTTCTCTTCGGAGAGGACCGGCGGCGCCAAGGTAAATGGCCGGGTGAGCGGCCATCTGCACGAATTCTCAGAGGTCGTTGATAACGTAATCGACAATCGCTTCGATTTCGGCGCCCGACAAGGTGGAGCCGAATGCGGGCATGCCGCCTTCACCGTTGGTGACGATGGCAATCATCGCGGCGCGGTTGTCTTCGCCGGTGATGTTCGGGCCGGACACGCCGGTGCCGTCGGCGCCGTGGCAACCGGAGCAGTTGGAGGTGAAGAGCGCTGCGCCGTCTGCGCTGCTGCCGCCATCACCGCCACCATCGGTGGTGCCGCTCGTGGTGCCGTCGGTGGTGCTGCCGGTTTCGCCGCCCTTGTCGCCGCAGGCCACAGTGAGGGTGAGTGCGCTGATCCAGAGCAGGTTCTTCATCATGTTCATTTGCGTCTCCTCAGAGTTTTCTAACGCGTTGCGCTAGGGCGCAGCGTGTCGCCAATATGGCTTGCTCTGGACGCAGGTGGGGCAACAATCTTTGGGGGGGCCGTTAGATTGGCGTTTCGGGGCACGGATACGGCCTTTGTGGTCACGATCCGCCGTTTTCCTTGATGCTTGTGCTCGAGGCCATTTTCGTCAGTCGAGACGCGGAAAAGCCCTCGCGCCACATTGCAATTACACCAATGAGCGTCACGGGCAGAAAGCTCACGGCCCAAAATACGATAGCGAAGCCTTGGGACACCGCGCTCGTTTGGCCCCACAACTCCATCGTCATTTCCATCGCTTTGTGAAAGACGCCCAAGAAGCCGGGTGCTTGTGGAATGGCGACGGTGAGGGCAATCGCGACTGCGGTAAAGCATGCGGCGCCAAAGGGGAGTGCCATTCCAAATGCTTGAAACAAACACCAAATCGCGACGGCGCCGTCAAACCACATCCACACCGATAGCAGGCCTGCTTTGGTCAATGCGCGCACGTCCCGTGCGCTGCCGAGACCGGCCACAAAACCATCGTAGAGCCGCATGAAGAATGCTTGCACGGGGCCTGGCGCGATTCGGAGGATGGTCTGAAATGCCGTGCGCGCGCGGGCATCGCCGGAAGCGAGTCCAAAAAAGATTGCCAGACAGACGAGGGCCACCAAGCCGAGCATTCCGCCGTAGACCTTTAGACGAACCACCAGCTCCCCTTCGGGGCCGTCGGCGATGGTGGGCAATACGGCGACCATGGTGACGAGAACGGTCACCATGCCGAATAAATCGAAGACACGTTCCATCGCTGCTGTGGCGACTACTTGCACGAACGGGATGCCCGTACGTTCGGTGGCAACGAGCGGGCGGGCCAGTTCCCCCGCGCGGAGTGGATACAGTGTGTTGGCTGCCGCGCCGATGACCTGGGCAGCGAAGAGGTCGCGCAAGCGAACGTAGTTTCCCAAGGGGCGAAGCAACACCCGCCAGCGTGCGGCGCGCAGGACAAACTCGAAGACGAGGATGCCGACGGCGGCCATTACCCATGCGAGATCGACTACTGCCAGCGTTTCTTGAAGGGGTAGCCAGTCGACTCCCAGCACGAACCATGCGAGCGCCACGGCAGAAACACCGACTGCAACGGCCATTCGGGCGATGCTGTGCCATCGGGGAGCGGGAACGGGAGGTGGGCGCGCGGACATCCCCCGAGTGTATCGCTGGTGACCCCCAATTGGGGGCATGGCAGAGCGGCCCCTGTCAGGCTACCCGGTGGTTCCCTTGCTTATCTGTGAGAGAATTCCGTGTATTCCAAACTCCCGGATCGAAAGTACGACGTCGCTGGTCTCGGAAATGCGCTTGTGGATGCCCTCGTTCGGATGGACGAACGGGAGTTCGTCGCGGCGCACGGCCTGCACCGTGGCCACATGACGCCGGTGAATCACGACCAATGGCAAGCCGTGTTTCGTGAGGTCCAGAGTCATGGTGTAGAGATTCAGTCGGGCGGTTCGTGCGGAAACACCATCGCTGGATTGGGCTTCCTCGGTGCGTCTGCGATTTACGCGGGCCAAGTCGGCGACGACCAGATGGGACACCTGTACGCCCGCCGGATGGAAGAAGCGTGTGGTCATCATGCCCTTCGCTGGACACGCGCGGCCTCGACGGGCAAGTGCTTGTCGATTGTGTCGTCGGTGGATGCCGAGCGCACGATGTTGACCGACCTCGGCGCTGCCGTCACGATGGACGACCTCGGCGCGTTTGCGGACGTCATCCGCAACGCCAATCTTGTGCACATCACAGGCTACTTGTTGTTGGGTGAGCCGATGGCCAGCCGCGCTGAAGAAGCCATGGCCATTGGTGTGCAAGAGCAAATCCCCGTGAGCCTCGATGTCGCCGACCCTTTCGTGGTGTCGATGGTTCGCGACCGCATGTGGTCGGTGATGGAGGAGTTCGTCGACATCGTGTTTATGAACGAAGAAGAGGCCAAGACGCTCGCCGAAACCGATGACGTCGAAGTGGCGCTGGCGGCGGTCGCCAAGCACGTTGACACCGTTGTCATGAAGCTCGGCGGTCGCGGTTCGGTGGTGGTCCACAAGGGCCAGCGTGTGGAAGTGGGCGTACATCCCGTCGCAGCGGTCGACACAACGGGTGCGGGAGACGGCTACGCGGCCGGATTTTTGTATGGCTATATCAACGGGTGGTCGCCCGCTGAAGCCGCCGACCTCGGTGCGCGCGTCGCGTCGATGACGGTGGGCCAGCTGGGTGCCGTTGTGCGCGACCGTGACCGGATGATGGCGGCCGTGCAGGCAGCCAAGGGGTGACACATGCGATGGGGACGCGTTCGGTATCGTGATGGTCAGGTGCGCCGGGTCCGGGTCGAGGGAGACATTGTCGTCCCGCTGGACGCAACCGACTCCTCTGGCCCTACGCCACTTTCGGACGTCACGGTGCTGTGTCCCGTGACGCCGTCAAAGGTCGTGTGCGTCGCGTCCAACTACCGCGCCCACGCCATCGAAATGGGCAAGGCTGTGCCTTCGGTGCCCAAAATCTTCCTCAAGCCGGACACGTCGGTGGTGGGTCCGGGCGAGGCTATCGAGCTCCCGCCGGGAACGAACCGCGTCGACCATGAGGCGGAGCTTGCGGTGGTGATAGGGCGCACGGCCACGCGTGTTTCGGTCTCCGATGCAATGAGCTACGTCGCCGGCTACACCATCTGCAACGACGTCACCGCCCGCGACCTCCAACAGATTGACGGCGTCTTCGGCCGCGCCAAAGGCTTTGATACGTTTTGCCCGTTGGGGCCTTGGGTCGTGTCGGGAATCTTGCCCCACGACCTGCGGGTGCAGTGCTTCGTCGATGGCGTGCTTCGCCAAGATGGCCGGACCTCCGATATGGTATTCGGCATTGCGCGCCTCATCAGCTTTATCAGCCACATCATGACGCTTCGGGAAGGGGACGTCATCGCAACCGGCACACCTGCGGGCGTAGGGCCGTTGGTCGCGGGGCAAACGGTGTCGATTGTGGTGGAGCAGGTGGGCGAATTGCACAATCCCGTCGTCGACCGGGTGGACCGCGTCCCTGCGCAGTTGCTCGGCGCGTGACACCCTGGGAGCGCCATGCCTGGCTCATGGGAGCAGGGTTGCTGGCCGTGGGAGTGGCAGGTTGGAAGCCCCGCTGGACGGGGCCGATAGCGTTTGCCGTCACGATGGGGCTGGTGGGTTACGGCCTTCGCTTCGGTGTGCTGGTGCCAGCGGACATTCTCGTGCTGCCGTCGGGCGTGGGGTTGGCTGACCAAACGGTTTCGTGGGCATCGTGGGCGTTGTTTGCAGGGGCCGTGACCCGCGCGCCGTGGCCTTCGTGGCGCGGCGGCCGGTTTGCTCCGGTGCTGGCCGGTGCGTTGTGCGGCGAGTTTGGGGGCGCGGTCCTGGCGGCCTCGGGGGTCACCGACCCCTCCGTGCGCGCGCGGCGGGTGCTCGCGGCCTCGGCGGGAGCGCTCTTCGTGCGGGTGTCCGACCCTGCGCTTTGGCTCATGGGCACGTCCGCGTGGGCTTGGGGCTTGGCCTTGCTCGGCGTATGGATTGCGCAGCCGCCCGCCGTGACCGTCTCGCCGCCTGCGGAGAGCGAAGGCGACGGGGAAACGCGCGCCCGCGCCTTTTGGGGCGTCGCGGGCGCGGTCGGTTTGGCGGCGATGTGGCCTGCCGGTGCGCCGGTTGTGCTCGGCGCGGCGGCGCTTGGCTTGTCGCTCACCCATCGTCGCTGGCCGGATTTCCGCCCTTTGGTGGCGGTGCTTGGCTTCGCTGTGGTGCTGCATTTGGCCGTCGCGGGGGGCGCTGCGGAAGCGGTCGCCTCGGCCCTAGAGTCCCGCACAGTGGTCGACGAGCGGTGGATGTCCTTGTGGGTGCTCGCGTCGGGAGCCGTTGCGGGTACGGTGTTTGGCTCGGGTGGCGGCGCGTTGGTCGGCACGGCCGTTCTCGACCGCGCGTTGGGCTTGCGCGTGGCGGATGCGCACCATTGGTTTGGCCTGATGGCAGCCGTCGCGGGCGCAGGCCCTCTCGTCGTTACGGGTACATTGGCGGCAGGCGCGGGGCGGCACATCGTTTGGGTGTTGGCATCCTTCTTGGTGCTCGGATTGCTGCACGGGGTCTGGGAATTGGGCTAAGTAAGAGCGGCTGGGAGTTCTGATGTCTCGAGTTGTGTCCCGTTTGTTGGTGTCGGTGGGCTTGCTGACCGCAACCGTTGCCGCGTTGGCGGCGGCGCCCCCATCGGTCTTGGGACGGCGGGGTTTGGTCGCGAGCGACCACCGCCTCGCGAGTGAAGCGGGTCGGCAGATTCTTGCCGACGGTGGAAACGCAGTCGACGCCGCCATCGCGACGGCCTTGGTCTCTGGCGTCGTGCAACCCTCGGGCTCGGGGCTCGGTGGGGGCGGCTTCTCGATTACCGTCACGCCGGATGGCAAGGCGTCTGCTCTCGACTTTCGAGAAGTAGCACCTGCAGCCGCAACACGCGATATGTTCGTGGAGGCTGGCCGCGACGATGCGAGCCAGATTGGCGGGCTTGCCGTGGCCGTTCCGGGCGAAGCCCGTGGCCTCACGACGCTCCACAGCCGCCAAGGGCGCCTGCCATGGCACAAAGTGGTCGCACCGGCCATCCAAGTGGCGGGTCGGGGCTTCTTTGTCGAGCATCACCTCGCCAAGTCGCTTGCGGCCCTCGGTGTCGCGGCCGATGAGCTCGGGCGCGGCTTGTTCGATGGCTGGCGCGCACCCGATGAAGGGGAGTGGGTCACCCGCCGCAACCTCCAGAAGACGCTCGTCGCGTTGTCTCGCGGAGGAGCGGCGGCGCTGTACGAAGGCGCTGGCGCAGCGGCCATTTCGGCCGCGGCCAAAGAGTCTGGCGGTATCCTTACCGTCGAAGACCTCGCCCAGTATACCGTAAAGGACCGTACGCCGATTGTCGGCACCTACCGCGGCTGGACCGTCACGACGATGCCGCCGCCCAGCTCCGGTGGCGTGGTGTTGCTGCAGCTGCTGCAAGTACTCGAGGGCTACGACCTCCCCGCGATGGGCCTCAACAGCGCGGAGTACGTGCATTTGGTCAGCGAAGCCAGCAAGCACGCGTACGCCGACCGCGCGCACTATATGGGCGACCCCGACCGTGTGGAGGTCCCCGTCGCGAAGCTCCTGGCTCCCGAACGCATCGACGCCATCCGTCACGCGATTTACCCCATGCGCACCTTTCCGCCGGATGCTTACGGAACTCCCGTCGATGCAGGAAAAGACGCGGGCACGCTGCATCTCTCCGTGCTCGACGCAGAAGGGATGGCCGTCGCGCTGACCACCACCATCAATACGGGATTTGGCTCGCGGGTGGTGGTGCCCACGATGGGTTTGGTCCTCAACAACGAGATGGACGACTTTGTCGCGCGGCCGGGTGTGCCCAATGCTTTCGGCCTCGTCGGAAGCGAGGCCAACGCCGTCGCGCCGGGTGCGCGGCCGCTGTCGAGCATGACGCCTACGGTGCTCGTGAGCCCCGACGGGACGCAGCGCATCGTGGTTGGTGCGAGCGGCGGTCCATTCATCATTTCGTCGACATTGCAGGTCGTCCTCAATATTGTCGACTTTGGCTTGGACCCCTCGGCTGCCGTCGGTGCGCCGCGCTTTCACCACCAATGGCAGCCCGACACCCTGTTTCTCGACGAAGGCTTCAGCGCCGACACCGTGCGTTTGCTCCAGGCGCGCGGGCACACCACCAAAGAGATGCCGTTTTTCAGCGCCGTGCAGGTCGTCCACCAAACCGAGCCCGGCACAATGCGCGGCGCGAGCGACCCCCGAAAAGGCGGCTGGCCTGCGGGCGTGTTGTAGGAGCGGCGGTCGCCTCCCCAAAAAAAACACCCGCCGAAGCGGGTGGGTGAGCGCCAGGTGCGGCGGTCAGTCGGCGATGTAGGCGTCTAGGTCTTGGCATCGCCGTGCTTGGCGCAGCTTGCGAATGGCCTTCAACTCGATTTGCCGAATCCGCTCGCGGGTGAGATTGAAGCGGGCGCCAATCTCTTCGAGGCTGTACTGCATCGGCTCGCCGAGACCGTAGCGCATGCGCACGACGGTTTCTTCGCGCGGTGTCAACGTCGCGAGGGCGTGGCACAGCTCTTCGGTGAGCGAGGCGACGTCGATGTTGTCGCCAGGAGAGCCCGCATCAGGGGCCTCGATGAAGTCGCCAACCGTGCTCTCCGAGTCGTCGGAAACCGGTGTGTCGAGGCTCATCGGCTCCTTGATAAGCTGCATCAACTCATCAATCTTGTCCGGTTCGACTTCCAGACGTTCGGCGATTTCGGTGTGGGTGGGCTCCCGTCCGAGCTGCCGCGAGAGCATCTTCTGGACGTAGTGAATCTGGTTCACCAACTCGAGCTTGTAGATCGGAATCCGAATGGTCCGAATCTGGCTCTCGATGGCCCGGATGATGCTCTGGCGAATCCACCAGGACGCATACGTGGAGAATTTGAAGCCGCGTGTCCAGTCGAACTTCTCGACGGCCTTCATCAGACCGAGGTTGCCTTCCTGGATGAGGTCGGGCAGCGGCAGACCGCGGTAGCTGTACTGCTTGGCGATGCTGACCACGAGGCGAAGGTTGGCGTTGATGAGGGCTTGTTTGGCAAGCTCTGCATCGGGACCGCCGGCGGCAGCGCGTCGTGCGACCTCGACTTCGTCTTCTCGTGACAACAGCGGAATTTGCCCCATACGCTTGAGGTAGCGGTTGAGAAGCGGGCTTCCCTGACCACTGGCGTTGGTTGCACGGCGTGCGTTGCTAGCCATAAGCGCTCCATCGTCCATCATGCTCACCTCCCACAGAAGCAAAGGTCATGCCAGGAATCGGATACGCGCGGCGCGAAGATAAGCGTTCACCCAGGAGCACCGTCAGATTGTCGTGGATCTGCTTCGGTGGGGCCTACTGAAAACTTCAGGAAACTTTGGGACTTCAAAATGAACCGCCGGCGGGGGAGGGGTGTTGAAAAACTGGAACACCGTTTTTGAAACAATGTTCTATTTTTTGAACACAGGCCCTTTCGGGCAATGCGTGTGCAGAATCTGTGTGGACGAGACCGGCGGAGCCTGGCGCTGGACGGGGCGTTGGGCGGAGAGGGGCTGCGGGGGAGGCCCGCCTCGCGTTGCCGGCGCAGCAAGCGCACGGGTTCGCCTACAGCGATTTCTTGGACCTTCGCGCGCGATTTACAGGGCGGGGGTAGGTGCGCAGTGGGACCACTTCCGATAATGCGCGGGTTCAGCCGGGTCGTCGTACGCGGCATCAATCTGTGTCCGGGAGAGCCGGGGTGGAAGACCTGTTCGAGTTCCTGGCATCTGGTGGGCCTGTCATGGTGCCCATTGCGTTGTGCAGTGTGGTGGCGGGCGCCGCGTTTGTGTGGCGTCTCTCGGCGCTGCGGCAAGGCGCGGTGGTCCCGCGGGCGCTCGTGGTCGAGCTGGAGGAGCTCATCAAGCAAGACCGCTTCGCCGATGCCATTACCGTCTGCCGCAAGAACGAAGCGGTGGCGGTGGCGCGGGTCATGGAAGCGGGAATGCTGGTCCGAGGGCGCGCACGCTCGGTCATCAAAGAGCGGCTGGAAGAATTGGGGCGCCGGGAGTCCGCGGAGCTGGAGCGGGGCGCGGAAATCATTGGCACTGTTGCCGGGATTTCGCCGCTGTTGGGCCTATTGGGAACCGTTTGGGGCATGATTCAGACCTTTGAGGTCATTCAAACCCAAGGCGTTGGCGTCATCGGCAGCTTGGCGGGTGGTATTTCGCAGGCGCTCATCACCACGATGGCTGGCTTGTCCGTGGCGATTCCGGCGGTGGTTGCGCATCGGTGGGTGTTGAGCCGCGTCGACGACCTCACGCTCGACCTCGAAGACGCAGCCTTGCGGGCGCTCGACCTCCTGTCGAGCGATGGGGCCTCGTCGTGAAGTTTGCAGGCGGTCGACGCATCCCGTCGCCTGTCGACGTGACGCCTCTCATCGATATTATCTTTCAGCTCGTCATCTTTTTTATGGTGTCCACCAACTTTGTGACCACACCGGGAATCGAAGTGGAGCTGCCGCGCTCGTCTTCGGACACGATTTTGCGGGACTCCGAAGACATCAAAGTATGGGTAAAACCGGATGGCGAGGTCTGGTTGGACGAGCAGCCGGCGACGCTGGGCGACTTGAAGGCGGCCTTTCGCGCGGCGACGCCCGATACGCAGGTGGTCATCAAGGCCGACCGCCATGTCGACCATGGACGCGTGGTGGCTGTGATGGACCTCGCGCGCAGCCATGGCCTCCATCGGCTCGCGATTGCGACAGAAGCCAATGGCGGAGGAGACGGCGACGCGCAATGAGCCTCAGCGCCAGCGTCGCAGGGCGTCTTCAGGCAATGGCCAGTGGGGGAGGGCGATGCCTTCGTCTGTCCAGGGCCACCAGCCGGCGAGCGGTCCAAGCGGCACATGGAAGTCCATTGCGGGCATGAAGCCTTCGCCGACCAGCACGATGGTTTCGACACCCGCGGCACCTCGCTTGTGTGCCACGTCCAGCACGACGACGGCGTGGCCGGGACTGCCCCCCACGACGATGACGTCGCCTGCTTGGGGGGTGTCGACGGGGAAGGTCTCGTACGCCACGAGAGACAGCGTGCCGGCATACAAAAACACTTCGCGGAGCCAGCCGTCCCACCCTGCACGGCGCTTGTCGTTGTCGACCCGCCACACCAAACGATTCCCCACGAGCTGCGTGTGCTCGCCGCGTTCCCAGCGCGACCATGGCAGTGCTTGCCCATTGGTCGCGTGAAACACGATGTCGGGGGCGTGGGTCTCCCGGAGCCACTCCGCCCGCAGCCGTATCGCCATGTCGGCGCACTGCTGGAGGTCTCCTTTGACCATCGGTACGGGGACCACCCGCGCGTTGATGGGGACCGTGCGGCCATCATGGGTGCGAACCGGCACGTCGGGTGCCGCAACAGACAGCGCGCCAAGCCAGTCGCCATAGGGCGTTCGTTCTGCGGCCACGAATCCAGCAGGCGGCGGAAATGTGCTGTGGATGGACGTTGTGGAATCCGTCGTGGCATCTTGTAGCTGCGAGACGATACCGAGAACGGCTACCCAGTTGTGCAACACGGTTGCTCCTCGTTGGTCTTCGTTGGACCGCTTCGTCAGGTTTTGGTTCCCACAACGCGTCGTTTTCCGCATTACACCGATGGCGATTGGGACTTGTACCGCGGGTGTGCGATGGCGTCGCAGGACGGTGACATTTTTCTTCGTGTGTTGGGAGCCGTGGAGCGGCAGCCCGGAAATCCTGTCGCTTGGCGGGCTCTGGGCGAGGTGTTGTTGGGACGGGGGCAAGCGAGCGCCGCTGTCGACGCCTACCGGCAGGCGGTCTCTCTCGACCCCACCGCCGCGGCAGGATGGATGGGCGTGGGGGTGGCCTTGCGGGCTGCGCGCCGCCATGTCGAGGGCTGTCAGGCGCTCGCGCGGGCCGTGGAGCTGGCGCCCCACGACGCGGCGGCTTGGGGCAACCTCTCGGCAGCCAGAGAGGCGTGTGGGGATATCGACGGCGCATTGGCGGCGGCGGACGAAGCGATTGCGCGCGCGCCGCACACCGGCGGTTGGCAAATGGCCCGCGCGACGGCGCTTCGCAGCCTGGGCAATACGGAAGGGGCGCTTCAGGCCTTGGCTGTCTGCGAAGCGTCGATGCCCGGCGACCCCCGCATTGCGTGGAACCGCGCGCTTACTTTGCTCTCCGCCGCGCGCTTCGAAGAAGGCTTCGCCGCGTATGAAGACCGCCGGCTTCGTCCCCAGCATGTGCCCTTGCCGACGCCGGAGTGGCGGACGGGGCCTCCACCGCCCGAAGGCGTGGTGGTCGTCTGCGAGCAAGGCTTCGGCGACATTCTCCAATGGGCGCGATTTTTGCCTCGATTGGCACGGCAAACCGCCCGTGTTGTGGTTGCGGCGCCGTTGGCCCTTCATTCGTTGCTCGGACGGGTCGCCGGTGTGACGGCAGTGGTGGACAAAAAGCAGCTCCCGTCCTCCCCCGAAGTTGTGGGCTGTCGTGCCTTCGTGGGCCTCCTCAGCTTGGGTGCCCGCTTGGGGGCATCGGGGGCCGACCTCGCCGCAGACCTGCCCTTGTGGGCGCCTACAGACGCCGAGGCTGCCCCGTGGCGCACGCGTCGTGGCCGCGGGGGCTTGGCGGTGGGCATCGGTTGGCAAGGAAACCCGGCCTACGAACGGGACCACCTGCGGTCTCCTCCTTTGTCTGCGTTTCGGACGGTCGCGGAGGTGCCGGGTGTTCGGTTGGTGAGTCTCCAAAAAGTGCATGGGCTCGACCAACTCCGCCAAGCAACCGGCGCGCTTTCGCAGGTGGACGATTGGGGCAGTCATTTGGACGAGGACGGCGCAGCGTTCGTAGAGACCGCCGCCGCAATGGCGAGCCTCGACCTGGTCCTGACGAGTGATACGGCGACGGCGCACCTCGCGGCGTCGCTCGGCCGTCCGACTTGGTTGGTGCTGTCCCATCCTGCCGATTGGCGCTGGGGCACGCATACCTCGCGCACTCCGTGGTATCCGTCGCTGCGAATGGTGCGGCAGGCAGCGCCAGGAGACTGGGCATCGGTATTTTCGCGTGTGGCCGCTGGGCTGGCCGAGTGGATACAGACAGGCGCTCCCCCGGAGGACGTATGAAAGTCGAGCTGCCATTGGGCGATGTCGTAGACAAAATCGCGATTCTCATCATCAAGGCGAATCGTCTTTCTGAACCGACGCGCCTCGCAAATGTCCACACCGAGTTGGAGACGCTGCGTGCGGCATGGTCGGAAGCGCCGTTTCCGCCTCTCGAAGCGTTGGCCGACTGGTCGGAGTTGTGCGAAGTCAACGGGAAACTGTGGGACGTCGAAGACGACCTGCGGGACTTAGAGCGCAAGCAAGACTTCGGGCCTGAATTCGTCGAATTGGCCCGCAGTGTGTACCACCTCAACGACCGCCGGGCGGCGCTCAAGCGCAACATCAATGTGGCGCTGGGCTCGCGGCTGGTGGAAGAGAAGTCATACGCTGCCTATTGACGGCATCAGGCGGAGGGGCCAGACTTCAGGCAGAGGCGGGATTCGTTTTTCCAGCGGATTCTCCTTGGCTGTTGGCATGTCAATGGTTATATCCCAGAGGTCCTGTACCCAGGGCCGTTCTCCTTTTGTGTGAGATCGCCCCCATCGCGCCCGGTGGGCTTGGATGGTTCCCCTGCACTCCGCCCTTTTCCGCAGACTCATCTGGAACGTCGTGCCCGCGATTATTGTCGTGGGTGCGGTGGGGATGGTGTTGGGCGGAAAAGAAGGCCTGCTCAAGCGGCACGAGCTGAAGCACCAGCTGGTCGTGATGAAAGGGCGCACGGAGCGGCTGGAGATGGAGAACGATGCCCTTCGCCGCGAGATTCGTGCGCTGCACTCCGAGCCGACGGTTGTGCAGAGGGCCGCTGCGGAGGCGTTGTTGAATGCCGCGCCTGGCAGCACCATCTACCGCTTCACAGACTGATTGCGCGGGATTGCCGCCCAAACGGGCGCGCTCCTCCCGTCCGGGGGCGCTCGCGGGGGGACAAGCAGCAGAACCGGGGCTTCACTCGGGCGTGGGCTCGATGTCCGCCAAGAGGTCTTGGGCTGTCAAGCTGCGGCACACGCGGAAGCCGATGTTGTTGGCGGTACGCGTCGCGGCCATTGCAGACCGTGCAGCAGCGCGGCAGGCCCGCTCGTCCAAGTTCCAGGCGCCTCCGCGCACGACTTGACGGGGCGCGCCGGCTCTCGGCATGGAGTCGATAGCACCGTGAGGGGACGGCGTTACGGCGCGGCTTCCGCGGCGTGACGGGCCTTGGGGACGCCAGGGGTCGGCGCACCAGTCTTGAACGCCGCCGCCCAAGCCGGCGACACCATACGGGCTCTCATCCACCGGGAAGGCGGTGTAGGGCGGGGGGCCCGGATTCGCGAGGTGGGAGTCTTGCATACAATGAAATGCGGGGTCGGGGTGGTTGCCCCAGGGAAAGGCGCGCGCATCGACGCCGCGTGCTGCTTTTTCCCACTCGAGTTCGCCGGGGAGCCGAAATGGGCGGCGGGACCGGGCGCTGAGCCACAAACAATACGCGACGGCGTCGTACCAAGACACACCGACCACCGGCGCGTGGGGGTCGAGGGCGAGGCCCATGGCTTTGTGCGGGATTGCCCAGCGTTTGTGTTCGGCATCCCATACATACAACTGCACGGCGTTGGCCTTTTGGCCTTGGGCGGGCAGGCGAGGGATGCGGGTTTCGGCTTGTTCTGACGCGCCAGACTTCACGAGGTCGTTGAGGTAGGTGACATAGTCGGCGTGGGAAACCGGACGATTGGAGATAGCGAAGTCGTCCACCCAGAGACGCTGGCGCGGCAAGGAGCCGGGAGCCATCGCGTCGCCGCCCGAAATGAACCAGCCCGCGGGGATATAGCGTTCGAATGCATATAGGCCGCCGCGGGGGGGCAAATGGACCGGTGCGACGTGCTCTTCGCCGGGTGGAATCGGGCTCCATCCTCGGCCCCGCTCGAGAACGACCGGGTAGCGCACGATGTTGTGGCCGCCGACGGCTGCTTCGAGCAAATAGCTCCCGGTCGGCAAGCGGCGCGCGTCGACGGGAGTGGTTCCGAGGTCGATGGGCTCGTCGAACTGCAAGCGGCGAGACCGAGCGGAGTAAGGTCGAACGCGTACCCGTGCTCCCGTTGGGAGGGTATGAACGGTGAGTTCGGCTTCGGCATCGAGATAGTCGGCGTGGCGCCCATCGTCGTAGGTGGCCAGCAGCGCGCGGTACTCCCGTGCGGCGGTGAGGTCGCCGTCTGTCTCCGCGTCTTCGGCCCGACCACGGTACAAATCGGACAAGATAGCGCGCGCTTCGGGGAGGTCGGGGACCTGGGCCATCGCGAGACGACAGCGTGTGGAAATGTCGAGAATAAGCCCGTTGACTTCTTCTTGGTGTACCTGTGCGGCGTCTTCCAAACCCCATGCGGTTTCTTTGGTGGCGAGGTCGGCGGACGGACGCAAGCTCGCGAGCGCAGCGCGCGCTTTTTCCCGCGCACGGTCGGCCCGTTCTTTTGCGTCGCGGTGCAGGGCGACCAGCGACCGCGCTTCTTCGACCAGCTCAAGGGCCTTCTCCCGCGCCAATGAGCCTTCGAGCCAGCGCCCAACGGCCTGTGCGACCGCGCGTGCATCGGGGTAGCGATCGTTTGGCTCCATCTGCATACAGTTTCGCCAAACATCGATGAGGGGCTCGGGAACGACGGGGGTGCGGGGCGGCTTGGGGGGACGTTGCTGCACCAACTCCAGCACTTCGTTGGGCTTGCCGCGGTAGGGCGCCCGACCGTACAACAACGCGTACAAGATAGCGCCCAAGGCCCATACGTCGGACCACGGACCCATCTTGCTGCGGTCTGCGCGGGCTTGCTCGGGCGGCATGTAGGCGGGTGTGCCCACGACGACGCCGTGGCGCGTGCTGTTGCGCTCCACCTCCCATTGGCCCGTTTCAAGGGAGTCGAAGTCGTGGCCGCTGGTTTCGCCATCGGACTGCACGAGCGCCAAGCCCCAGTCGAGCACGTGCACTTCGCCGTAGTCCCCGACCATGATGTTGTCGGGCTTCAAGTCGCGGTGAATGACGCCTTTTTGGTGCGCAAACGCGACCGCCTCGGCGACGGTGCGGAATGCCTCGATACAACGACGGAGGGTCCAGCCATCTTCTGTGGGTACAAAACCGCCGCCGTTGCGCGCTTTGTGAAGCTGGGAAATCAACTCGCGAAAGGTGAGGCCCCGCACTTCCATCATCGTGAGGTACCAGCGACCGTCGGGAAGCTGGCCCAAGTCATGAATCGGGATGATGGCAGGGTGGGCCAACTGCGCGACGACCTGCGCTTCTTGAACGAAGCGGTCGAGCATTCCGCGGTCGTCTGCGAGCTCGTCGCGCAAGGTTTTGAGTGCGAGCTCTCGGTTTAGGCTCCGATCGAGGGCACGGTAGACGATTCCTGCCCCTCCTTTTCCAATTTCGTCGAGCACGCGGTACCGATCCGAGACCGGCCGACTGGCGCGACTTCGCGCGCGGTAGGCGGTTCGTGTCCGCACTTTTCGGGTGTTGGTGTACGCTTCGGCGGAGAATCCGCTGCTCAAGTCGGCGCCCGATTGGCTCTGGGGCTGGCTCGTGGCAAGGTTGGGGGTTCCCGCAGAGGCGGTGGGGTCTTGAAAGACACGCCGCTCTAACGATTCATCTACGTCTGGCGCAGAAACCGAAGAATGGGGAAGAGGGAAGCGACTGGACATGATGACATGATACTCAATTTTGGCCGGGCGCTGTGGGGTCGGAATCTGGTTCCGTGCCCAGGACGATGGAGGCAACGATGCGTATCTATCGCTGGGACTTGGACAAAACGTACTTGCAGACCGACTTTGACTCGTTCAAAGGCTTGGTTCGAAGTGCCACGGAGCCGGCGAGCGCGAAACAAGCCGTCCCCGGTGCCCCGGTCTTGCTTCGGGCCATGTCGGAGGACGATGGCGCGCGCATCTTTTTTGTGTCCGGTTCGCCGACGCAAATGCGTGAGGTGTTGGAGGAAAAGCTGCGCCTGGACGGCGTTCGTTTCGACCGTCTCACCCTCAAGGACAACCTCGGCAATCTTCGCCGGGGACGGGTGCGCGCTATCAAAGGGCAGTTTGGCTATAAATTGCCGCAACTGCTGCGTGACCGGCAAGGCGAAGAGCCGGGGAGTCGGGAAACCTTGTTTGGCGACGACGCAGAGGTAGATGCACTGGTCTATTGTGCGTATGCAGATGCCGTAAATGGTCGTCTTTCTGCGTCCCAAGTGGCGCGCGTCATGCACGCTGCAGGAGCGTACGGCGACGACGTCGATGCGGCGGTCGCTGCGCTTGCGACGGTGCCAACGGCCGCGCTTTCCGAGCGCATTTTTATTCGTCTCGAACGCCGCCGCCCGACCCAGCACTTTCGCTGCCTGGGAACGCGAGTGGTGCCCGTCGTGTCGTGGTGGCAAGCGGCGCTTGTGTTGCTGGCCGATGGTGACCTCCGACCGGCCCATGCTGCGGATGTCGCCCAGGCCGTGTTCGGGGAACGCGACGATGCGGCGTGGGCCTTGGCCGCCCAAACCCAAGACGTCTACCGGCGCGGATGCGTGACCGCCGATGAGGTCGCGGAGGTACCCCTTCCTGTGGCTTGGCGTGGTGCGGTGCTGCGCGCGCTCCAGGGCTGCCCGGCGCCATCGCTCGCGCGCCGTCGGGGGCCGCCCGATGTGTTGCCCGATTATGCGGCGTTGTTGGCCACCTGGGACCGAAAAGACTGGTCTCCATGAAAACGAATGGCGGCCCCGACGCACATGGACCGACGAAGCCAATGTCGGCCCTCGCAGGGGCGCAAGCCAGACGATACGATGCACCTTTGGAGGACAAATGACCCGCGCATGGTGGATTGCGTTCGCAAGTGTGGCCTGGCCCGCGGCGGCGTGGGCGAACCCGCCGCGCGCGTTTGGCTCCCGTGCCTCTAATGGCGACCTCGCGTTGGTGCTAGAGCCGTCCCACGATTGGGTTGCGGCGGAGGTCCAGGTGACCGGGGGCGACGCCATCGACCTCGGCCCGGCACGCCGGGGGGACGCCGTTGAAGTGGATGCGTGGACCGACCGCACGGGGCCGCTGGTGGTTGTACTAAGGGTGGTGCAGCCCGATGGACACGGCGTGACCTACCGCTTTGATATGGACGTACAAAGCCTCCCCGACATTCGACCGCGCTTTGAGCGCGGCGCGCCGCGGATTTGGATGAAAAAGAAACCACCCAAGCCCAACACCCCTTGACGCCTTCCGCGTCCGAAGGGGCGGGTGTTGTGGTTATTCATCGACGGGCGCGAATGTGCGCAAGAGTTCGGGCAAGCGCGCACACAGATGCTCGATGTCGTCTTCCGTGTTGAAGGGCGCGAATGCGCTGACCCGCACGAAGAGCTGTCCGTCGTGCGGAATGATGGGCGCTTCGATTCGCTGGTCCGCCAACCATGCTTGTACGGCTTGGTGCTGCCCGGGCGCGCGTCCGAGGGGAACGGTCACCATCGCGCAATCCCAGCTCGCGGGCGGCGTCGCAGGAAGGGGGAGCCCAAGCGTCTGAAAGAGGCGCGCGCGATAATGGCGGGCGAGGGCGAGGTTGGAGGCCCGCAAATCGGGACCGCCCCACGCGTCGTGCAAGGCCAATGCGGCGGGCGTGGTCAGCCAAGCGGAGGCGTCGAAGGTTCCGGGCCAGTCAAAGGCCAACTGAAACCCCATGCCATATCCGTGAGATGTAACGACAGGGGAGACATCGTTTTGGTGCTGTTCGTCGACAAATAATACCGCAGTTCCGCGTGGTGCGCAAATCCATTTGTGGAGGTTGCCGACCCAATAATCTGCGCCCAGTTCTTGCAGGTTGACGTCGAGGTGTCCGGGCGCGTGCGCTCCGTCGACCAGGACCGGAACGCCCGCGCTACGGGCGATTGCGACGACTTCTTCGACCGGCAAAACGAGGGCGGAAGGAGACGTAATCGCGTCGACCACCACCAAGCGGGTGCGGGAGGTGATGGCGTTTGCGAGCTGCTTCACCAACGCCGCGCCGACGTTGTTGCTCCCATCTTCGGTGCCGAGCGGAAGCTCCACGACGGCTGCGCCATGATGGTGGGCGTGGCGTTCTAAAATCTTTCGGACGGCATCATAGCGGTGCGAGGTCGTGAGGAGTTCGTCGCCGGGCGCAAGACGAATGGAATTTACGACCGCTTGCACGCCGCTCGTCGCGTTTTGCACGAATACGACGTCGGAGGGGCGCGCGCCCAAAAACGTAGCGGCCTCGGAACGGGCATTCGCGACGGCGTCCCACCACATTCGTCCCAAGAACGCGACGGGCTGCGATTCAATGGTGTCGCGCCATCGGGCCCACGCTTCCCGAATCGGGCCGGGCATCGCGCCGAAGCTGCCGTGATTGAGAAAGGTCCACGCGGGGTCCAACACAAACGAAGACCGCGCAAATCCGGGGGACACCATAGCGAAGCCTCACGCCTGCACGGGCCAGGGGAAACGTCCGAAAGGCCCTTCTGTAGCCGTTTTTGTGGACGGAGAAGAAGGCGCTGGCAGGACGACCGACCGCGCGCACCCAATGTACGCCGGACCCAAGGAAGCATGGACTGACTTTGCAATGCGTGTGAAATCGGTTCTCGACAATGACGCTCCAACCTATGTTTCGTCGGTGCGACATTTGGCTGGGAGGTGGTGCGCGATGGAAGCGCTGGCATGTGCCCAGATGTGGCGCGGTGTGCACCATGCGCCGTTGGAAAAAGCGTGCTACGCAAGGTGTTGGAGCACAAATGCGGCCCGTTCGCTGGCTATGGGTGACCCTAGGCGTTTTTGCGGTGCTGGCCACCGTTTCGGTCTTGTCACGCCTGGGCTGTGCGGGGCCGGATGCGGCGCCGGAGCGCGCGGTGTCTCCCTTGCAAGGAACCGCTGCACCCCGTCCTGACCCCGAGCGCCGCGTTTTGCCGACGCGCACGACCCATCCGCAGCCGTCGCCGGGCTGGTTGCCCGCGGAGTTTTCAGGGTGGGTGGTCGACACGCTCGGCAACCCGGTGGCCCATGCGCGGGTGGAGTCGGAAGATTGTGGGTGGAGTGGCCGTACCGATGCCGACGGGCAGTGGAGTCGGTTGGTCCATGCGCGCCAATGTACGGTGGTTGCGGTGCGTGAGGACGGTTTGATTGAGGTCCGGTCCCCGGACGCCGCGGTCTTTTTGGATCCCGGCCAACGCACCGAAGTGTCGTTTGTGCTGCCGGCAGCCCACCAAGGGGGCATCGGCGTCGCGGTCCGCGCCGATGAGCGTGGTGTGGTGGTCACCGGCGTGCGCGAGGACAGTCCGGCCCAGCATGCCGGAATCACGGTAGGTACTGTCATTCGAGCGGTAGACGGCCTGTCAACAGCAGAGTGGAGTCCGCGTGTCTTTTCGACGGCGACCACAGGCCCGGTGGGTTCGACCGTCGCGGTGGACATCTGGAGGCCGCGCGAAGGCGTGTCCCAGCGTCTTCTGTTGGAGCGCGCATGGCTTCCGCCGGGTGATGTCGAACACCCGCACCCCGTCTCTCTCGCGAGCTTGACCGATGAAGAGCGGCGCGAGCTCGCCGCGATTCGCGAGGCGTTGATGGCCCTCGACGATGGCTCCGGCGTCGACTTGGACGACCCAGCCGTACAAGAGTGGGTGCAGCGGGTGATGGAGATTGCAGGCGCACCGGCGCCGGGCGTCGTTAGTCGCCAATGATGGGCAGCAACGGCATTCCCCGCTGGGCCATTGTGTGTCGCACGTAGAGGTCGTGAATGGACTCGAGCGCTGCCGCCGTCTCGGGGTCTCCCAGCCATCGAAACGCAGATGCCGCCGCCTCAATGGTCGAACGCGCTTCGGGGAGGTGCGGCACCCGCAGGCGCACACATGGGCGCGCTTCGTCGGCAAAGGACAAGCGAGGCAACCCAACGACGCCGGGTACGCGGTTCGCCATGCGGCTCGCTTGGCTCCAAGTCCCATCCAAGAGCACAATCTTCTGGGGCGCATGGGTAGGCAGCGCATCGGGGGGGTCGCGGGGAGGGAAGACAAGGTAGGTATCGGGGCCTTCGACGGCTGTGGCATCGAAGGCATAGTCTTGGTCTCCGTACCGCTCGATGCGACAGTTGGTGAGGACGGAGCCGAGTAAATGCCCGGTACTGGTGGGTTTACGCGCTTCCTTCCAATGTTGCACCACCACGACGGAGACGGGGGAGGTGAGCCGAGGGAGGTCCGCACAAATACAACGTGCGGGCTGGAGCTTGCAGCGGGGGCATCGGGCGACTGCTGTAGCAAACCGGGGCATCGTCAGGGTTCCGCAGGCAGGGGAGAAGATTGGACAGCCAATGCGACAGCGCGCCAGCTATGGACGGTCAAAAGGCCATGCTCGTCCGTCCAACCGCCATCGGGCGCTTGGTAGGCCGCGCGGGCAAGGTCGACGTGAATGAGCGTGGGGTGGTCTTGGGCTGCGGCCGCAGAGACCATCCGCAATGTCTCGGAGAACGCGGGGTCGCGTCGAATGGGGGGCGTGACCAGTACGAGGCGCCCGCTGCTCTGTGCAAATGCGTCAGCAATCTGGCCCAGGACGCGAAGTTGGTCCGCCGCGTGAAGTGGGGTCACGCGGGAGGTCCACGCCCGCCACTGCCGCTGGAGGCCCGGCAACACGGCATGACGGGGGTCGAGGGGGCCCGTGGGCGCGGGGGAGCTTTGTTGCAGCAGCAACAGGGTGGTTCCCCGAGGAGCTTGCCCACCCGATTGCAGCGAATGCAGCACGTCTTCGGGCGTCCAGTTGGTATCGCCGACAGGATGTGCGCGTGTGCCAAATGCTTCTTGAATGCGTTGCTGAACGAGCGGTTGGAAGCGGTCGCCGCGATGCTGCGAGTGGCCGCCAACGACCAGCACCTCTCCCGGACGGGCGGGCGGAAGCGGCGGAATCGGCGCTTGACCAACGGCGACGTAGCCATCGGGTCCGTCGGGAATAGGAATCGACAGCTCGCCACTGATGATAACGATGACCAACGCTGCAACTGCGCCGATAAACCGCGCTGCCCGGTGCCGATTGGCGCGGGTAACGGAAGCGGCGAAGAGGACGCTCCCCAGTCCTGCGAGGGCGCCGCCAACCAGGCTGTGAAGGTCGCTTCCACCGACCAAGCGGGCCAAGAAAGTGGACGCGGACACAACGCCAAGGACGAGCGTGATAGCGCGCCGCGGTCGGGAGCGGCGGTGCAATGCGCTCCAGCACGCGAGGGTCACCGCCAAGGCCCCCGCGCCCAAGAGTCCCCACGGGGGCAAGGGCATCGATGCGGTGGACAATGCCAGCAAGCCCAACAGCGGCACCGCGGCGGCGACCATGGGCGTCATCTCCCAATCCGGGCCCGGTACAGGGCGAAGGGCGCGCCCGACATGAATGGTGACCCGCAACAGGCCCGTCCACAGCACCGTGCCGACTACCCATGCGGGGCTACCGAGCCCATGTGTGAGCAGCTGGGCGGCCAAGAGCGCGCCCGCGAGTTGCAAGGTGTCGCCGATGAAGGTGGTCGCGCGGGATGCGCCGGTCGCGGCTTCCAGACGACCGACCACCAGCGACGACAACGCGCCGAGCACGGCCCAAAGCAACATCGGGCCGGGACTGGGCGCTGGGGTGGGTCGCCCATCGCGTACGAGGTGGGACACACGCACACGATGGGCACCCGCTTCGAGAGCAGGCGGCTGGTCGCCCATGAGGGCCGCGCACACCGAAGAGGTGCCGTTGAGGGACAGGGTGACGACGCCCTCTTCACTCTTGGTTTCGATGTGTACGGGGTCCGTAGCCGGAAGGGACAAGCGCGGCGCGCACGCAATTGGGCGCGGCCCGTCGTGACCCCACGCCAATAGCCTCGCGGAGCCACCCTCCTGGCGGTCAAGTTGGAGCAACAAGTCGCCGTTTCCGGGTCCGGCGTCCGGGCGACGCGCCAACCAGACGGTGAGCTGGCCGGAGGGTCCAAGGTCGGCGTCGACGTTGAGGCTGCGGGCGCCGGCGGGGGCAAGGGCAGGGCGCGCCGACCACATCTCGCCTTGGGCCAGCGCCCAGGTTGCAGGGGACCGGGTGGGGCCGTGAACGAGGGGGACGGGAATCGCGGATTGGGTGACCCGCCAGCCTGGCGGCAAGGGGTCGCTGGCCTCGACGGCAGCCAGATGCAGCGACGCCGCAGACAAGGCACCCACAAGCATCTGGGCCAACGGCGCAGCGAGGCGGTGGGGCGAGCGAGCGGCGACGAGAGGCATGGTGCTGGGAGCGGAGGTGGGCGACGCGCGGGTCGATACGAAGCCCGACGGGCCGACGACGCGACAGGGAGGGGAGGTGTCAGCGAATCGGAACGGCCTTGACCTTTGCTTTGCCCTCTTCCACGGTGACGCGGAACTTTACAGACGTGCATCGGTAGCGCGACTTGATGGTCCGAACCTGCTTTTGCAGCACGTCGCGGATAGACTCGAAGGCGATGTCCTCGGACTGGCCGCACTTCTTGCGCGCTGCCAAGTATTTGTCGTAGACGGCCTTGTACGCTGCGTCTTCGCGCTCTTCGGCGCTCGGCTCGCGGCGACGAACGGCGGGCGCGGCCTCGGGTGCTGCGGCTGTCGCTTGGCGTGCGCGGTCCGCGAGGTCGGCGCGGAACTTCATCTTGGGATGGGTGCCGCGCTCAATCTGGACAAGGTTGCGTGTCCAGTACAGTTCCATGCTGGCAAAACGCGCGCGAAGGGTGCGTAGACGATGCTTTTGTCGCGTTGCGAGGACCGGTTGAATGGTCAACTCGCGAAGCAAACGCTTGAGGTCGTCCCGCTCGCGAAGCGGTTCGATCCGCTCGATGCCGGAAAAGTACTTTTCATAGTCGATTTTGAGCACGAACAGTCGCTGTTCGAACTCGTCCATGGTCTGCTCGAGACCGCGGTCGATTTTTTCGCGCTTTGCCACCAGCTCTCCAAAGGTCGGAGGAGTGTACCACCCGTCGAGCCGACCGTGCACGCAGACGTGGGCTCCGAATCCTTCAATTGCTGAGAAAGAAGGATACACGCAATGGAAATGTGCCGTTGGAGAACGGGATGTACAACGCAGACGCACACACGCGGGTGCTGGTGGTAGACACCGATGATGATGCACTCGAACTGTTGGGGGAATACCTAAGGGCGCGTGGCTTTGATGTCATGACCGCCTATGCCCCTGAAGAAGCCGTGGCGCTTATTCGAAGTGTTCCTGTCGATGTTGTCGTGGCTGACCTAGATGCTGGCGCTGCTGCCTTGCAGCTTGTCCACGCCGCACGCAGCCGCGCGGTACCCGCCGGCGTCGTCATGACGTGTGCGGTCGAGAATATCGAAGACGTCGTGCAGGCGATGAAGGCCGGCGCGACAGACATCGTGCGAAAGCCCTTTCGCTTGTCGGCGGTCTTTTCGGCCATGGAGGCTGCGCTGGCGGGGCGAGAGCGAATGCGGCGAGAGCGCGCCGGTGCCGAACGTTTGCTGTTTTTTGAGGCGACCGTCGAGCTCGAATCGATCGACGGCGCGGCGCGCGTGTTGGGCCTGTTGGCGCAGGTGGCACGGGCCGATTGTGGCGCGGACGAAGTGGCCGTTTGGCGCCCGGGCCGCTTTGGATGGAGCGCCGTTGCGCGCGGCGGGCAGTCCGGTCCCTTGACGAAGCTCGATCCCGCAACCGTGGTCGCATCGGGTGCCATCGAAAACGCCGATGTCGTTGCGCTTCCGATTCCAGACGGGGCCGGTGGCTGCTATGCGGTGGTGGCCGTGGCTGGCGGTCGCACGCGCAGTCCCGATGATGGTCTCCGCTTGCGCAGGCTGGTGCAGCAGGTGGCTGCGGCGCTGGGTCGGGTGGCGGGTGGACTTGCGCCGGATGCGCCGTCTGTAGGGCGATAAGCGCAAATCGGCCCCCGGCAACACGGACGAGTGCCGCGAAGCACAAGCGATGGGTTCCCTGCGGATGGCCCGCGGATTTCGCGCGCCAAGAAAACAAAAAACGCCAGCCCGAAGGCTGGCGTTCTGGGGCGAAGTCGCCGCAGCCGTAATCTCAGCTAAGGAGCGAGATGACCGACTGGTTGACGTTCTTGGCCTGGGCCAATGCGGCTACGCCGGACTGCTGGAGAATCTGGAGCTTGGTGAGCTCGGAGGTTTCGACAGCGAAGTCTGCGTCGCGGATCTGGCTCTCTGCAGCCGACAACGCTTCGGTGTAGACCATGGCGTTGTTGATGGCGGAGTCCAACCGGTTCTGGGCAGCGCCGAGGAGCGAGCGGAAGCGGTTGACCGAGGTGAGCGCGTTGTCGATGACATCGAGAGTGCCGCGCGCGTTGGTCACCGACACGACGTCGAGGGTATCGACGCTCAAACCGGAGGTGGTGAGGTCGCCAAGGGTGATGGCGATGCGGCTCTGCGAGTTGTTGTGAATACCAACCTGAACCGACAACGAGGTGATGGTGTTGTTGTTCAGGAGCACGCCGTTGAACTCGGTCACCGCAGCGATACGCGCGATTTCCGACTGCAACTGCATGAACTCGTCCTGGATGTAGGACCGCTCTTCGTCGGCCAAGGTCTCGGAAGCCGACTGCACGGCCAACGAACGCATCCGCTGAAGGATGTCGGTTACTTCGTTGGTGGCCGATTCTGCCGTCTGGATGATGGAGATACCATCGTTGGCGTTCCGGATACCTTGCTGCTGGCTGATGGTGTCAGTTTCCAACGAGGTAGCAACGCCGAGGCCGGCAGCGTCGTCGGCTGCGCGGTTGATGCGGTAACCACTAGAGATGCGCTCAAGGGTTTTGCTCAGGTGAAGCTGGGTCTTGCCGAGCTGTCCTGCGGCCTTCATGGATGCGACGTTTGTGCGGACGGTCATAGACATGAGCGGCTACCTCTTCGAAGTGTGTGCCGGGAGGATGGGAGTTTCCGGCGGTGCGGGGGCGTACGCCGGGGGACGATTGCGGTCTTTCGTCCACCTGCGCTTGGCGCGCCTGCGGACCCGTCGGGGGAACTCACCACGCAGGCCAGGGTATTTGGCCCGCGTGGTCGTGAATGTCAGGACAGCAGCGAAATGACGGACTGGTTGATGTTCTTCGCCTGTGCAAGGGAAGCCACACCAGCCTGCTGCATGATCTGAAGCTTGGTAAGGTTGGAAGTTTCGACAGCGTAGTCGGTGTCGCGAATCTGGGCTTCGGCGCTGGACAACGCTTCCATGTAGGTCTGGCTGTTGTTGAGCGACGAATCGAGGCGGTTCTGGACAGCGCCGAGGACGGAGCGGGCGCTGTTCACGGTTCCGAGTGCGGCATCGATGGAGTCGATGGCGGACTGCGCCGTGGAAGAAGCGCTGAGGTCGACCGCGGTCAAGCCGAGGTTGGTGGTGGTGAGGTCGACCAGCTGGATGGTGATCCGGCTCTCTGCGTTGTTGTCGATGCCGACCTGCACGTCGAGGCTCGTGGTCGTACCAGCGGTGAGGCTGATGCCGTTGAACTCGGTGACCGTGGCGATGCGGGCGATTTCCGACCGAAGCTGACCGAATTCGTCCTGGATGTACGAGCGCTCTTCATCGGCGAGCGTCTCCGAGGACGATTGAACAGCGAGCTCGCGCATACGCTGGAGCATGTCGGTCACTTCTTGGGTGGCCGATTCGGTAGTCTGGATAATCGAGATGCCGTCGTTGGTGTTTCGCATCGACTGCATCGTGCTGATGACAGCGGTTTCCAGGCTGGTCGCAACGCCCAAGCCCGCTGCGTCGTCTGCAGCGCGGTTGATGCGCATGCCGCTGGAGATCCGCTCCAGGGACTTGCCAAGCTCTTTCTGAGACTTGTTGAGACTGCCAGTAGCCATCATGGCGGCGATATTGGTCCGGACGGACATTCCCATGGTCGGATTCCTTTCGAAGTGCAGACTTTCGAAAACTCTGTTTGGGGTACCGGTCCTGCGAGAGTGCGTGGGCCGGAGGGAGCTGGTTGCCGGTTGCGGTGCCGATGGTTCCGCGGACCTTGGTGGCGGGTCGCCAGTACACAAAACCTATCGGCAGTTCACTCGCACTGTTTTACCGCTTGCGAGACGATTCGTGCAGTCCCCCAATGATGATTCGTTGAAAATTGGCATCTTTTGTGGGTGATCCAAAGGCAACTCTTTTTCATCCAAACAAAAAATTCAACAAGTGCGACCACCGTCCGACAAGTGCAGGTTTTGATTGTGACCCAAAAAATCGGACGCGAGGCATTCGTCTCGTCACGAAAACGGTGCGGAACGGTTCGCGAACTGGATTAGGCGGACCCTACAACCCCGTTTTGTTTGTCCGGCCCGCGCCCAAGGATGTTCCATGCGCCGAATCTCGAATGAATGGTCCAGTGCTGATTGTACGCGTCATCCGTCTCAGAAGACGCCCCGCATGAACCTTCGCTATGCGCTTGAGACCGACCTTCTTCGTCGTGTGGAGAAGCCGAGCCGGTATGTGGGGGCCGAGGTCAACTCGGTCACCGATGCAAAAAAGTCTACGACCCAAGTAGAAGTACGTATCGCGCTCGCGTTTCCCGACCTCTATGACATCGGCCTCGGAAACCTTGGCCTGCACATTTTGTACGCCATCCTCAACCAAAAGCCGTGGATTCGTGCAGAACGGGTTTATGCGCCGGGGCTCGATCTGGAGGAAGGCCTTCGGGCGCGCGGTCTTCCGCTCTTTGCTCTCGAATCGAAGGACAGCCTGGATGCCTTCGATGGCATCGGATTTACGCTTCAATCCGAGCTGACCTTCACCAATATCCTCAACATCATCGACCTCGCGGGAATGGAACTGCGGACGGAGCACCGAAAGGAGTCCGACCCGTTGACGTTTGCCGGTGGGCCCGCGGTCTTCAATCCCGAGCCGTTGGCGCCATTTATGGACTTCTTCGTCATCGGCGACGGGGAGGACATTGTCCTTGAAATTGCGGAGGTATTGCGCACCGTTCGTGGTCGTGAAGCCCGCTTGGATGCGCTTTCGAAGGTGGAAGGGGTGTACGTCCCGGCGCGCTATCCGATGGATGTGCTCCCCGATGGTCGGATTCTTCCGAAGGTCGATGGTCCGCGGATTCGAAAGCGGCTTGCCCGTAGCCTCGACGGCGCTACGTTTCCGGTCGAATATATCGTTCCGTTTACGCGGCAGGTGCACGACCGGATTTCGCTGGAAGTACTGCGTGGATGCACCCAAGGTTGCCGGTTTTGCCAAGCGGGGATGACCACACGTCCGGTACGGGAACGCTCTATCGAAAACATCACGGACCTCATGCAGCGCACGCTCGATGCCACGGGCTACGAAGAGGTGTCGCTCGTGAGCTTGTCGACCTGCGACTACAGCCAAGTGAAGAAGATGGTCGACGCGGTGGTTCGGCAAGCAGCGCCGCAGCGTGTCGGCGTGTCGTTGCCGTCGCTGCGGCTCGACAGCTTCAGTGTCGAGCTGGCGGACATGGTGGCCGGGATTCGGCGGACGGGCCTCACGGTGGCGCCCGAGGCCGCGTCGCCGCGCCTGCGGGCGCTCATCAACAAGTGGATTCCAGACGAAGACTTGTTGACGATGGCCGAGCAGGCGTACAGTCTCGGCTGGGAACACGTCAAGCTCTACTTTATGGTGGGCTTGCCCACCGAGCGTGACGACGATGTAGAAGCCATCGCAGACTTGACCTTCCGTACGTTGCGCGTGGGGCGCTCGGTGCAGCCGAAGGCGCGGGTGAATCTCGGCGTCTCCACCTTCGTGCCCAAGCCGTTTACGCCATTCCAATGGGCGCCACAGATTGCCATTGAAGAGACGGAGCGGCGTCAGGGGCTGCTGTCTGAACGTTTTGGCCGAAATGGCGCCATCAAGTTCGGTCGCCACGACGCCCGCGAGACTTTTTTGGAAGGACTCGTGAGCCGCGCAGACCGGCGGGGCGCCAACCTCATCGAAGCCGCGTTCCGGGCGGGATGTCGGTTTGATGCGTGGGGTGAGCATCTCAACTGGGATGGTTGGGTACAAGCCATCGAAGTTTCCGGCACCGACCCCGCCTACGAGTTGCGTGAACGTGGCCTCGATGAACGCCTTCCGTGGGACCACATCGACATTCTCATCGAAAAGCAATGGTTCCAGGAAGACTGGGAGCGCGCGCTCGCGCTCAAGCACGCACAAGATTGCCGGCACAAGAAGTGCCATCGCTGCGGCGTTATCGACGTTGAGCGCGAGCTTTGCGCCCACATGTTGCGGACCAGCATCGAAGGTCGAAAGCCCGAAGCGAACTTTGTGCGCTCGCCACCCCCCGTTGAGTTGGGTGAAAAGCCGTCGCGCCCAGGGCAGCCGCCGGTGCGTCCACCGGAGCCTCCCGTGGTGCAGCGCCTGATTTTCCATATTGGAATCACGGGCGAGGCGCGCTTCTTGGCACATTTGGAAACGATGAACTCTTGGATTCGGACGCTTCGCCGTGCGCGGGCTCCATTGGGCTATTCCGAAGGGTTCCATCCGCATCCGAAGGTTGCGTTTGCCAATGCGCGTCCGGTAGCGGAGGAGTCCTGGAGCGACCATATGGACGTGCTCTTGACCGAGCGCGTGGACCCCGCCCACTTGTTGGCGCGTATTCAGGCTTGCGTTCCTCCCGGATTTTATGCTTTGGGCGTACGGGAGGTGCCGCTGAACGCGCCTTCGCTGATGAGCACGGTTGCCGGCGCCGATTATTGTTTTGTGGTCGACCAGCCGCCCGAAGACCTCGCGTCCCGCGTAGAAGACTTGTTGTCGCAGTCGATGCTTCCGGTGGAGCGTCGGCAGAAGGTCAAAAAGGGCAAGAGCAAGTTCCATCGCGGCCCGCGGCGTCCGGCGATGCGCACGGTCGACCTTCGCCCGCATATTCGGCATATGTCGGTGGAGGCGGGCGCCGTTGCCGAAGGGGTGTCGTTTGGCGAGCATCAGGGCGCTATCACGGTGCAACTTGATGTGGTCGAAGGACGGGGCTGCAAGCCGTCGGAACTGGTTGACCTGCTCGCGCTCGACCCCGGACATGTGCGGGTGGTTCGCCTCCACACGCGGTTTTCGGACGAGCCCGTCTCTATGGGCGACAGTGACGAAGACGCGATGGACCTCGACGCCTAGCGCTCCTGCGCGTCTCTCGCGCTTGAGACGTTTTGGATGGCCGGCTGCCACGTCCCGCGCGGTCCCCTCCGTGGGCGCTCCCGCTCGGCGCCCTTTGTGGTGAGGGCGCCCCGCGGTGGGCGTGCGCGGTCGTCTTTGGAGGGTCCGCGACCGGCCAGCATTGACCTGTGCAGCGCCGGTCGCCAGACGCGCGGGGGGAGCTGCGCCAGACAGCCGCCACGGACCATGGGCGCCGTGGTCGGCGGTTGTGTTGCACCGTAGCGCAATTCGTTGTGCGTGTTGTGTCGGATGTCGTTATCGCGTATATTGTGGGATAGGGACACGGTGTTTTGCGCGCCATCGATTTGCCGCAGCGACGGCGGCATCTACGGCGGAATGACGCGAAACGGGCTTCGCTGTCGGACGCGCAGTGAAAAATGGATTAGTCGAAGCGGGTGCGTGGGGTCGTCGCGTGTTTTTTTGGCACATGGCGCGACCCAGGGAAGCCGTTGCTGCTTCGTCGATATCTTGAGGAACCCGTCGGCGCGTGCGCATTTCGCAGGCGTTGGTTGCAGGAGGTCGCCAATGTTTCAGAAGACAGAAGAACAAGAGGCGTTGTGCGCCGCAGCCGCGCGGGCCGCGCGGGAGATTCTCGGAGACACGCTCAAAGAAGACGACGAAGGCGAGCGGTTTCGTCCAGAGTTCGTTCGCGCGTTGGGCGAGGCCGGTCTTTGTGGCGTTGCGACGGCAGAAGAATTTGGTGGACTGGGCCTCGGCTACCTCGAATACGCGATGGTCCTCGAAGAAATCGGCGCTGTTTCGGCCTCGTATGCGGTTTCCGTTGCCGTCACAGGGCTTCCGCAAGTCATCTTGTCGCAGCACGGCTCGGACGAGCAAAGAGAACGTTGGCTTCCGGGCTTGGCTTCAGGGGAGCTGCTCGGCGGATTTGCGCTCAGCGAACCTGAAGCGGGCAGTGATGCTGCGTCATTGGTGACCACGGCGCAGTTGCAAGGTGACCACTACGTCCTCAACGGCACAAAGTTCTGGATTACGCATGGTGGCTATGCGGATGTTTATATCGTGATGGCGCGTACAGGTGGGCCGGGGGGGCGCGGTGTGAGCGCGTTTGTGTTGCTAGGCGACACACCCGGTTTGTCGTTTGGCAAGAAAGAAGAAAAGATGGGCATGCGCGCATCTCCTACGGTCGAGCTTATCCTCGAAAATGTGCGGCTCCCCGTGTCTGCGCGGGTGGGCGCGGAAGGGGATGGCTTCGGCGTGGCGATGCAAGCGCTCGATGGCGGTCGCATCACGATTGGCGCGGTGTCTGTGGGGTTGGCCCGCGCTGCGTTGGAGGTCGCGGGGCCATATGCTTGCCAGCGAACGGCGTTCAAGCAGCCAATCATCGACTTTCAGGGCGTCGGTTTTATGCTGGCGGATATGGCAACCCGCATCGAATCATCGCGCTTGTTGGTCCACAAAGCCGCTTGGCTGAAGGACGCTGGGTTGGCATACTCGGAAGTGGCTTCGATGGCGAAATGCGTTGCAACGGACACTGCGATGATGGTCACCACAGACGCCGTGCAGGTTATGGGCGGCTATGGCTATACGCGAGAGTACCCTTTGGAGCGCTACATGCGCGACGCGAAGGTGATGCAAATTGTCGAGGGCACCAATCAAGTCCAGCGGCTTATTATCGCACGCCAGCTCAAGCGGCGGTGGTCCGGTACCTGACCCTGCACAAGCGGGGGTGGACCCCGCCCATTCGTGTCCGCGGTATACTGCCGGCCCGAGGTTCGTTCGACCATGAAGCTCTGCTCAGTCTGCGGTACGACCTACGAAGACCGCGTCGATTTCTGCTTTCAGGATGGCTCGCCCCTTGCAAGGGCGCAGGCACCGGTATCGACGCCGTTGTCGGCGGGGGACACGGGCCCGGATTCGTCGGGTCCTTCGGGTGTTTCCGGGGTCGGTGAGGCTGCGCCAACAGGGGCAACTTCGGAGTCTGCTGGAATCGTAGATTCGCCGAAAGCAAAGATTGAGACGCCTGTTTCGGTTTTTGACCCATTCGACGAAACGGACCTTCCAGAGCCAGCGTTTTTGGGTCGCGATCGTTCGAATGCGCCACCGGCACCCGACCTCGACGACCCGTTTGGCATGCCCGAGCCGCGGTTTGGTTCCTTTGACGAAGACCAAGAGCCGACCCAAGCCTTGCCGGGCCCGCGCACGGTCAACTTGGATGAGACGGCACCCGTCGCGGGCGCGATTCCCGATGCGCTGCTGGATGCGCCGGATGCTCCGCTCGACGCAACGAGTGCTTCGGCCGACCCCCTATTTGACGCTCCAGATGCGTTTTTCGGTTTGACGGACCCCCCCGGCTTCGACGTCGGCGCCGAAGCTGACCTGCCGGACCCCAGCATTTTGGTGCAGCCGTCGGTCGCGCCCACGGCCGAACCTGCCGCGGCGCCCTCGGCGGAGCCGACGGAAGGTGAGGAGCCTCTCGCGCCGCCCACTCCGTTGGTGTCCCCCTCCGCGCCTGCGAGTGTTCCTGCGCCGGCAGCGGAAGTGTTGGCGGAGGCGAAGGCTCTCCCCGAAGCGGCGCCGATTCCTGTATCGCGGCCGTTGGTGCGCCCGCCCCGGAAGCCCGTCGAAGCGCCCGTTCGTGCGCCAGAGCCGGTTGCAGATCCCGAAGAAACACCGCCGCCAGGGCCGCTCGCAGCGCTCGCGCCTGCAGCCTCCGATGACTTCTTCAACGAATACGAGTCCGAACCGGCCCCTGCCTCGTCCGGGGGCAAAATGGGCTTGCTGGTTGGCTTGGCGGCCATATCGGTCGCCTTGGTCCTCGTTGGTGGCTGGTGGATGACCCAAGGCAGCCCGCCGCCGCCCACTCCGGCTGTGGTCGCTGCCCCCGCGAAAGAGCCTGCGCCAGTTGCCGTGGCTGCTCCGCCGCCACCTGCGCCTGTGCCCGTCGTAGAGCCAACACCGGTGGTGGAGCCTGTCGCGGAGCCCGTCCCAGAGCCGGTTCCGGAGCCGGCCGTCGAGCCTGCGGTGGAGCCTGTCCCCGCTGTCGCGCCGCAGCCTCGGACCCCCACACCCACGCCGGCGCCGCAACAAAAGCGCACGGAGCCGAATCCTGCGCCCCCTCCTGCAGATCCAGCGCCCACAACGTCGACCCCCTGGGGTGCGCCGGTGGAGCAAAAGGCAGAAGGGACGCTGTCTGTTTCTACGACGCCGCCGGGAGCAAAGGTGTTCGTCGATGACCGGGAGGTCGGACGTGCGCCCCTTGACCGGCTCCTTCCCCACGGCGAGCACACCGTTCGCGTTGAGCTTCCGGGATACAAGTCAGATGCGCGTGCGGTGCGCCTTGCCGCGGAGCGCCTCGCGGTGTCGTTCGAACTGCGGCCCGAAGTCAAACTTGGAAAAGTAGCGGTGTTTGGCGTTCCCCAAAGTCGGGTGAGCATTGATGGCTCGTTTGTCGGAACCGTGCCCCTTCAGACACAGCTCTCCGAAGGTTCCCACGCGTTTTCCGTCGAGATGCCAGACGGACAAACGTTCCAAACCGTACAAGAAGTTCGGTTTGGCTCGGACGGGCGTCCGGTGACCATCAATTTGTCCTCGCCGTGAGCGGGGCGTCGCGCGCGGCAACCCATCGAGCTTGGGTGCGGCCGACCGCCCCAGAAAGGACGCGATGAAATACGGGAATTCGAATCTTCACGTCGACCGCTCCGGCCTGCTGGCGCGGACCATTGGGTCTGTGCGGGGCCTTACGGCTGCGGTCGACACCACTTGGCGGCGGCGCCTGATTGCTGCCCGCGCTGAAGTGCAAGACGCGCACAGCAACGGCACGTTGTCCCATGGCGAATGGATTCGGGGCGGCCCGGAGCCGGCCCGGATTGGCAACGGCCCGTTTACGGTCGTGGGCGAGCCGGGTGCTGTCGCTGCGGTTTGCTTGGGTTTGCCGCCGGATGCCCCCGTGACCCGCCTCGGCCTCGAAGACCTCGACGCTGGACTCCCTGCAGAGGCGATTTGTGTCGATGGCGTTGCGGGAGACGCGTCGAGCGCTGACCCAGCGTCTGCTGATCTTCGGTTTGGACCGTTTGGTGGTGTCGCCCGTGGCCTACGCCGTGCGGTGCTGTCGGAGGAAGCCAACCAAGAGGTGGAGTCGGAGCTTGCATTGTCTGCGACGTGGTGCGCAGACCTGTCAACCGACCAAAGTCTGCTATTGGCGCACGGCTTGGTGGCCGCAGCATATGCGGGCACACGCGCGGTTATCGTCACGGACCGCTCGATGGCGGCCGTAGGGCAGTGGTGGGCGCGTTGTTTGACCGCCATCACGTGCAAGGCCGCAGAATCGAGTGGCGCATTGGTCAATCGTGGAATCGCCGCAACGTGGGCACCGCTGGGCGACGAAGCCGTGCTGCAAGCGGTGGGCGAGTGGGACCCCGCGTCCCTCGTGATTTTGCTGACGAGCGGCCAAAGCAATCACAATGCCCGGCGCCTGGCCGATTCAACCCGGTCGGTGGTGACCCGCGCGGGGCGCCCCGTGCTTGAAGTGAGCGTGCGCCAGGCGACGCCCTCCGCGCAGCTGGGATTTGCTTGGCTGGGTTTGGAGGCCGCGCTGACCGTTGCTGTCGCGATTGGTGTCCCGCCGTTGGCGATGGAGCCGGGCGAGCGATTGCGCGATACGCTGCTTTCGAGTGGCGGACCTACGCCTTGACCCGATAGGCGCTTGTGTGCAGTTGGGCCCTTGCTGCCCCGAGGTGTCGCGGACACTTTGGATGCGGTGATTGCCCTCGGGTGTTCCCGTGGTTCTTGAGCGGGTGCCGCGCTGCGGATTGCGGAGGAAATGGTGGCCGACGACAAGGGCCTGGAAGAAAAGGCCAAGATTCGCACGTTGGAGGACGACGCCGACCTTCTCGGCGATGAACCCCGACAAGACATCCTGTTTCAAACACAGATGGCCATTGCCAATCTGTTTTTGGGCTATTGGAAGTTCTTGCTGTACGCAGCAGGGGCCGTCTTGGTCGTGGCAGCCATTGCAGGAACGTACCTCGGCCATGTCCAATCAACGCAACGGGATGGCCACCAAGCGGTCGCCAAAGCCGGGCGTGGAATCGAAAATATCGTGGGCGATATCTCCGAGGCCGAGGTCAATGAGATCTTGGCCCAAACTGCCCGCGATATCGAGGCCGCCGCAGCCAGCACCGACGGCACAGCGCGGGCCTACGGCTACGTGCAGGCTGCCCAGATTTGGATGCAGCTCGATGATGCCGCGGCTGCGCGTCGCGCATTCGAAGAAGCAGGCAAGGTCAAGGTCGATGGCGTGTTGGCATGGAGCATCTCGATGGGTGCCTCTCACGCCGCCGCGGTCAGCGACGACCTCCCCGGTGCCCGCGCTGCATTGTCGAAAGCCACCAGCTTTGACGGTGTGATGGGGGAACAAGCAGTGTTTACGCGGCTTCAGCTTGAGGTCAAAGCGGGCGACACGGCTGCCGCGACGGCTTCGGCAACGGAGCTCGAAACGCGCTTTCCGAAGTCGGGTCGAATCGCCGAAGCGAAGGCCCTCGCGGGTCGCGCGGGGAGCGCAGGGTGAGCGGCACCGATTGGCTCGCCGCCGCAGGACTCGTCGCGACCTTGTCGGGTCCGGGTACGCCGTCTGAAGAGCGGTATGCTGGGGCATTTGACGGTGCTCCAGCGGAAGTGTGGCGCGTTCCCCTTCCCGGACCTCCATTTCCAGCGGCCGTCCACACGGAGCTTGGGCAGCCCTTGCTTCATGGCGATTATATTTACGTGGGCAAGGCGGGCACCGACGGTTTGCTTGTGTTGCAACGGTCCAATGGCTCGTGGGTGCGCACCCTCGATACCGGGGCGCCCGTGCAGTCGCCTCCGATGGTGGTGGGCGACCTCTTGCTCGCATCCGACCTCTCAGGCACCACGACCGCGTGGAAGCTGTCCGCGGACGCTCCGCCGACCCAGGTGTGGGCGCGCGCGGGTGGCTCGCCGGTTCTCTCGGCGGTCGCGGTGAACGATGGTCGCGTCTATGTGGCAAGCGTCGACAATGTTGTGGCGGCAATCCGTCTCGACAATGGCGAGCTCGTTTGGCGCCATTCCCAACGCCTGGACCCCGGACGTTCGGCAGAGCTGGAGTTGTATGGGGCTCCGGCGCCCGTCGTCAACGAGGGCGTGGTGTTGGCGGGTTTTGCCGACGGAACCTTGGTCGGCTTGAATGAAACCAATGGCGATGTGCTGTGGCAGCGGCGCGTGGGGGAAGGGCAATATCCCGACATTCTCGGCGCTCCGGTCATTATTGGTCAGGACATCGTTGTGGCGGGCTATTCCGAGCCATTGGTAGGAATCCATGGCCCCAGTCGCAACGTACGCTGGCGGCTCGACGTCGGCGGTGCGGGCGCTCCTATCGCGGGGGGAGGCGACGGCACCGCGCCAGATGGAACGTTTGGTGCGTCGGTACCCAACGCATTTGTGTACCACGGAGGAGAAGATGGCCTTCTTCGCTGTGTTGACGGCCGAACGGGCGCGCTCGTGTGGGAATGGGACAGCGAGACGGCCTCCGCGTTGACCGAGCCGGTCGCGACTGAAGGCGGACTCTTGGTGGGCGCGACGGCGGGCAGCGTGTACCTCGTCGACGCGGTCGATGGGCACTTGGTTTGGTCGTGGGCGCCCGGCTTTCATGTCAGCGGAATTTCTGCGCCGCCGGCAATTCAAGGCCGACAAGCAGTTGTGGTCACAAATGCGGGCAACATCGTCAGCTTTGTCGTTCCGCAAGAACCGCCCGCATGGGGGCAAGACGACGGCGTTTTTTCCCGCCTCGGGTTTCTCAAGCGCGCCGCGCGGCCTTGAGGTTTGGAGTCAAAGGTGAGTGAGTCGGAGGACGAAAAACATCGCCGCCCCGCGGAGCCGCGCTTTCGTCGGGTCGCCCGGCGCATTTTCCGCGATATAGACCGCGAGCTGCATGAAGACGAGCCGGAAGGGCCTACGCGCCCAGAGGCATCCGAAGGCGGATACCGCGCGGACTCCTGGGCCTTGTTGGGCGCCGTTCTTGAAACGGGCGACAAGGCCAAAACCGAGATGGTGCGTATGCTCGCCCGTGAAGTGCGGACGTACTTAGAGGCCTTGGAGCTGCACAAGGACTTGCACCACTTGCTCACCAATTACTCCTTGGAAGTCAAAGCGAGCATCCACCTCAAGCCGCTGGCCGACGCCATCGCTCCGACGCCACCGCGGCCTGGGGCTGCCGGGTCGTCCCCCGAAACACCGGCGCCGGACGAGTCGTCCGAAACGCGCATGGCTCGAACGCATTCGGAGAAGTAGAAATGAACGTGAAGTCCTGGCTTTTTGCACTCGTTGTCTTTGGCGTTTCGTCGGCACGCGCAGGCGATGTTCCCCACAAAGCGTGGGCGGTGGCCGATGTAGCGGCGGTGCGTTGGGAAGGTGGGGACACCGTGTCCATCCAGATTCCCGCGGGGTCTGAGGTCGAAGTGGTGTTCTCCCACAACGACCTCGCACGGGTTCGGGTAAAGTCCGCGTTTGGATGGGTTGCGCAGAGCGTGTTGACCGAAGTGGAGCCTGTGGAGGCAGGTCTGACGCTCGACCTCGGTGGGCCGCCCTCGTTTCGGTAAGCCGCGTCGTGCCCGTGTTGCCGGCGCGGCTTAGTGCGCGGTCTCGGGAATATGGAAGACGGTGACCCCTTCGGTGGCGCCGTCTTTTTTTTGCGTGCGCCAGATAGCCACCACTTCTTCGCCGGGATTGGCGTCGACGTTTTGTACATGGAGGGTACAGATATACGCTGGATGACCGAGAAGGGCCGTCGCCACGGTGGTCCCGTCGATTGAGACCGATAGGCCGGGCGCTGTCCAGTCGCCGGTGGTCTGGACGACGGCGGTTCGTTGTCCCCGTGTCCAGCGGAAGGTGGGGGGCGCGGTGCAGTCACCGGCGCGGAGCAGCGTCCACTGCGACAAGTCGGAGGGCACCGGTGTCGGCGTGGGCGCTTCGAGAGGGCGCACCGCGGGGGCGGGGAGGGCGGTTTGCGTCGGCGTTTCCGAGATGAGAATCGCGTCTTGTTGCACATATACAACGAGGTTTCGGCCTACGACTTCCTGCGCTTGAATCAGCGGTGGGGCCGCCGAAGCCGCTGTGGTCGTGCAGAAGATGCCACCAAGGAGCACAAAACGAGATAAGAGGACGGTGTTCATCGTGGGTCGCGGCGAAAAGGTACAAGAAGGGCTAACACCTGCGCGTGCCTATCTCATCGGGTCGTGACCCCAATTCTCGGACTTGAGGCGCATCTGTGACCCTGCCATTGTTCAAGAGGGACCTTTCCGTCGTGTGCTTGGGGTCGGGCTCCAAGGGCAACGCTACGTGGGTGGGTGACCGGTCTGCCGGCGTGCTCATCGACTGTGGCCTGTCGACGAAGCAGATTGTGGCCCGCCTGGATTCGGTTGGAATGGCTGACGCCCCGATTGATGCCGTGCTGGTGACCCATGAGCATTCGGACCATGTCGGCAGTGCGCGTGTGTTGTGTGCGCGACTCAAAAAGCGCGCTGGCAAGTCCATCCCGTTTTATATGACCTCGGGTACGTACGCCGGAACCCATAGCAACTGTCGCCCGGATGCCGTGGAGGAGATTGAAGCGGGGTCAATGTTTCGGGTCAGGCACCTGGATGTTCACAGCTTTTCGGTGCCGCATGACACGCGAGATCCCGTTGCGTTTCGTGTCGGTGTCGATGGGCTTTGGGCGGGTGTGGTGTCTGATCTGGGGAAGCCAACCGGCCTTGTCGAGCGTATGTTGGCAACATTGTCTATCGCTGTGTTGGAATTCAATCACGATGTAGACATGCTCAAAGATGGGTCCTACCCGTGGCACCTCAAGCAGCGGATTCTGTCGACGCACGGTCACCTCTCCAATGATGCTGCGGCCGAGATGCTGGGGCGCGCATTACAAACGAACAGCCCGCTGAAACATTTGGTGCTCGCGCATTTGTCGGAAGAAAACAATCGTCCGCGTATTGCTTGGGATCGGTGTCGCGCAGAGCTAACGAAGGTGGATGCGCTCGAACGGGTGAAGGTCGAGGTCGCCCGTCAAGCCGAAGCCCTCGCTCCGATTACGGTGTCTGCCGCTGCCTGAACGTTGTGCTCATCGCGAAAACACCGCGAACGGCAACGGCACGGTACACCGTCGAAACGGCCAATCAGAACTTCATTCCCATCTCTATCCCCACCGCGCGGGCGGTCGCGATGAGGGGATGGTCTGTTTGCACGAGGCGGGGCGGGCCCGCTGCTTCACGAAGCGGTACGCTGTTTACTTCGCCGTTTTGGAGGCGCACCATCTCGCCCCATCGGCCTTGGCGAATCAGCTCCACGGCATGAATCCCAAATCGCGTCGCCAACACGCGGTCGAAGGGGATGGGCCCGCCGCCGCGTTGGAGGTGGCCGAGGACTGTGACACGGACTTCGTGGTCAATGTGCTCTTGGAGGAGCTCGGCGAGTTGGTGGCCGGGGCCAGGCCGGTAGCGGCCCAATGCGACCGTTGGCTCTTCGGTTCGGTCCGCCGAAATCGCGCCTTCAGCGACCACAATGAGCGTGAACTGGCGCCCACGGCGCTTGCGGCTGTTGATTTTGTCGACATATCGGCGAACATCGTAGGGCATCTCTGGAATGGCGATGCAGTCAGCGCCCCCGGCGACGCCCGCATAGAGGGCAATCCAGCCCGCGTCACGGCCCATTACTTCGAGAATCATCACGCGGTCGTGTGCCTCGGCGGTGCTGTGCAGGCGGTCGAGGGCTTCGGTTGCGACGCCGACGGCGGACCAGAATCCGAAGGTGAAATCGGTGGCCCCGAGGTCGTTGTCGATGGTTTTGGGAACGCCGACGACGGGCACGCCCCGCTCTTCCATCAAGCGCAACGCGATGCGTTGGGTGCCGTCGCCGCCCACAACAATCAACCCTTCGAGACCTTCTTCTTCTACCGCCCGCGCGAGCTCTTCGCTTCGGTCAACGATGCTGCCATCGGGCATCCGCCATGCAAAAGGGTCGCCACGATTGGTGGTGCCCAGCATCGTGCCCCCGCGATGCAGCAGCCCTTGGCAACACACAGGCGTGAGATCGATGAGTCGGCGAGGGTCGGCGAGGAGGCCATCAAAGCTGTCTTCGGAGCCCACAACCTGCCAATGGAGACCACCGACACTATGCTTGATTACCGCGCGGATGACGGCGTTGAGTCCGGGAGCGTCGCCGCCTCCGGTCAATATTCCGATTCGATGTGTCGTCATGGTAGCCTCATGCGTCTTCGCAAGGAACGTTGGGTCTATCGGACTCGGGGGAATGTGGGCAGGTCTGGTGCCGTTAGAAGGACAAATGGTGAAGCAGCAGAGACGCGCGCAAGTGGCTCCGAACATTTGTTCGCTGTGAAATATCGTCTTGGAGATTTCGATTGATTTCGGCTCCAATTTGCGCACACAGAAAAAAAATGCGCGCCAGTCGGGAAAAAGCGACATGTTCTATTGTGACAGATCGGGAAAAACCGGACATCCAGATTGGATCTACACTTCGGCGTCTTGCGTCAGGGGCCGATAATAGGGCATGATGCTTTAGCTGACACGTCGCGCCGGATGGCGAAAGCGTCAGAAGGACTTGGGGGTTCAACCCTTTCCTTTTGGTGCGAGCTGGCGGGGACTCTGCTCAGTTGGTCAATTGGTGCGCGATTGCGCAGGTGCGGCATTGCCTCACCCACGCTCTGGAGTTCAAGTGCACGCCCTTCGGGACACGGAATGGTGGCCGTCAGTGCTCACCCGCGTTGTGAATGAGCCGCTTTCGGTCTTGGCTGCCGAATTTGCTGTTTCCTTGGATGCTTTGGAGTCTGCTCTTGCAGAGCTCACAGGCGAAAAGGCAGTCACCGAATCTCCGGCTTGGCCGGAGATCCAGCGACGAATCGCCGATGGCGCATCGATTCGCGATACGGCACGGCGGTTTGCGACGTCGCCGCGGCGGATTCGGCGCGGATTGGCGCGCTTGGGTGTGCGGGTCGCGGGAATGGAGGTCGGCGAAGGCGGCTTGGCAGAGCTGGCCTCGTTTGTCGACCGCCTGGGAACCGTACCCGATGCGGTGTTGGCGAAAGAAGCCGGCGTCATACCCGAAGCGGTGCAAGGGGAGCGCCGTCGTCGTGGCATCGGCGCGTTTCGGCCCCGTCGGTCTGCGCAGCCCCGTCGAAAAGTTGCGCCTCCGCCACCGCCGAAGCCGCGTCCCGTTGTGCGTCCAAAAGTTTGGCAACTGGACGATGTCGACACGCAAATTGTTCGGCGAAAGGGACGGCTGCGCGATGGGGCGCCCGAGCCCACGCCGCCCGTGACCTTTGCTTCCCAATTTCGGGTTCCTCCGCCGAAGCCGATGGCACCGGGCGACGAGCCCTTGGTGACGTCCCGGCGGTTGGAGGCGCCCAAGTCCACCACGCGGCGGCGTATCGTACGGACGGACGACGACCCGCTGACCGCAGCCGTCGAGGCCCATGCGGTCTCGCGTCCCAGTCGGGCTACGGGAAAAGAGGAACCGACGCGCACCCAAAGCGGAGGTCTTCGGCGGCGACGCGTGGCTCCTGACGACGATGTCGTCGTGACGCCGCCGGCGGCTGTGCCCGCCCAGGTCACGACGGCTCCTACATTTGCGTCGCTACCGCCGTTGGCGCCACTGGTGTCTTCGATGTCGGCGCCGTCGGTCGTTCGGGAGCCGCGTAGCCGCCGCTTGGCTGCGCTGCGGGAGGCGGCAGACGCTACGGATGGCCGAAAGCGTGGGGGGCCTGTGGGTCCGCCATCGCGAGAAGTGGCCTCCGTCGTTCCTCCTCGCAAGGAGCTTGTGGTCGAACCCGAGGCCGTAGCAGAGGTGGTCGCCCCGCCGGTGGCCCCGTCGCGCGCGGAAGCCCCGAAAGCGGCGCTCCGCGCTGCGGCCCCCAAGGTGGTGTCCGTAGAATCGGCGCCCCCTGCGGACGTCGTCGCGCCGCCGGCGCCTGCCGTCGTGTCTGCGCCCACTCCTCCCGCAGAGCCCGTCGCGGTGGAGGCTCCGGTCGTTGCGCCCGTCGCAGAGGTCGCGCCCGTCATCGAAGCGCCGGTTGTGGTGCAATCTGTGCCGCAGGCGATTCGTCCTGTGGCGCCGCTGCCGTCTGCGAACCCTGGGTCGGCCGCCCGACGCAGCCGCACGAACGCCGTGGGCGTGGTGTCTGTCGTGGGGCTCCCCAAAGCGGCCGTCGGTCTTCCGAAGACCGTTGGGGCTGTGCCGGCAACACGGCAGCCAAGCCGTGCACGCCTCGCTGCTCTGCCTGCTCCGGTGGGTCCGTCGTCGAAGCCTTCGGTCGTGGCACCCCCCGCGCCTATCGCTGTGGAGGCTGCTTCCGTCGCACCGTCCGTTGTCGAAGCGCCGGCTGCGGTTGCGCCTGCGGCTGAAGCACCGGTGGTAGAGGCTTCTGCGCCCGAAGCTCCGGTCGTCGAGGCTGCGGCACCCGAAGCGCCGGTCGTCGAGGCTGCGGCACCCGAAGCGCCGGTCGTCGAGGCTGCGGCGCCCGAAGCGCCGGTTGTTGATATTCGGCCAGACGTTGCGGCGATTCCTGGTGTGCCGGCGGCGTTGCCTGCGCTTGCTGCTGTTGCCGCGCCCGTCAAAGCTGCGCGCAAGCCCCGCGTACCGCGTGCGTCTGCGCCCGCAGTTGCCCAAGCGGCGCCTGCGATTCCGTCGTCCCCGCCGAAAGTCGTCGCGTCGTCCCCGCCGAAAGTCGTCGCGTCGTCCGCCGCTGCCGTGGTTGCGGGGCCCAATGTCGTCGTCTCTTCGGCGTCGTTGTTGCAGTTGCAAGGCCGCGGACGGCTCATCCTGAGCACCAAGCTCCAGGAGACGGCCAACGGCCTGATTGCGGCCACGGTCCCCGAAGTCTGGCGCTTGAAGGTGGGTGGAAAGACCCTTCCATTCATTGTTCTCGCGGACTCGATGATGGACGCGATTCAGGCGGTCAGCGGACATCTGGCAAATGACCAGATGCGGCACTTGAGCGTGTGGTCCGAAGGTCCTGCACCGGTGGCGTAGCCAACAAAGACGGGGCACCGATTTTGTCGCGGGAACCGGGTGCGGTTCCCGCGTTTTTTTTGGGCGTAGGGGCGCATGACCTTCGCTGTTTTTGCGGGAGGGAAAAGCGAGAAAACAGGCGGCAATCGACCTATCGAATGGTGTTTGCAAATCCGATGTGTGGAACATTGGAGGTCGGATGAACGCCGTCCATCGGCCCGAAGACACCGAACAAAGGTGCATTGTCCCAAAGAGCGCTGCCCACGAGAGCGAGGAGGACACTGTTGCTTGGGAGGCGGACGCGCCGATTGCGGGACCGGCATTTCGTTCGTTGGTGCGCCGCTCGTTGATTCGACCGAAAGATGCCGCACCTCTTCTTGACCTCGGGCACCACTTGGCCGCGCTCGAGTGGGTCGATGCAGCGTTGGGTGCGTACCAACTTGCGGCGAAGCGCGAGCGCCGTGGGGTCGAAGCAACCGTCGAAGCCGCACGTTTGTTGGTCAATGGGCAACATGCAACGGAAGCGGTTGCATTGTTGACATCAACGCTCTCGCGAATGCCGGCTGAGTTCAACGTTCGCCTGATGTTGGCGCATGCGCATTTCCAATGTAACCAGTTGGCCGATGCGGAGCGACATTACCAAGCGCTGATGCGGACCTACCCGCACTGTCTTCCCGCGATGCGCGGTCTCGTCGACGTTGCTATCGCGCGGGGAGAACTCAGCCTTGCATTGCGTCGATTTTTCGTATTGCGGTCGGCGCAGCCCTTGGTCGACGAAGACTTGGCACGGTGGGGACGAATTCAATGTGCCTCGGGCCAATTCCGCATGGGGCGACGAACGCTGTTGCTTGCGGACGCCCGCGGGCTCGATGACCCATGCCTCGACGCTGACCTCGCGCTCTCTGCGCTTGCATGCGGGGATGTGCGCGCTGCAGAGGGGCATTTGCGCGCGGCGGGGAGCGTGCATCCGCGTTTGTACGAGGCCCAGTGCGCCGTCGCGCTGTCGCGGGGAGAACCGGCGAAAGCGGCGAAAACCGCCCAAGACGCGGTCGCTATGCCAATTTCGGACCCATCGCTTCGACTTCGCTTGGTCGCGCTGCGGGGGGAGGCGGAGTTGATGGTGGGGCGCGCTTCCCAAGCGTGGGCATCTTGGACCGAGGTGCTGGCGGCGTTACCCGCCGCAGCGGACGCAGCCGTCGACGCTCGCTTGGCTGCGGAGGTGCGCACGGCATTCTCGGCTTCTGCGTGGCCGACCTTTGCGCGAAACGCCGAGCGGAGTCCCGCGATAGTGTTTTTGGTCGGTGCGCCGGGGTCGGGAAGGGGACTGTTGGCGCGAATTCTCGGTGCTTCGATGGGCACACGCCTTCGGGTGGGGCCATACGGCGCGTCGGCGCTCCGGGACCGCGCCGAGTGCTTGACGGGCGAGAGCTACCCCCGCGCGGTTTCGCGTTTGCGTGTGCCGATGTTGGCGGACCTCGCGCAGCGATATATCGCCAATGAGCCCGTCGGCGGGGCATTGTGGGTCGACGCGGATCCCAATACGCGCGACCTCGTGGGCCTCTTGGCGCTCGTATTTCCGCGCGCCCGGTTCGTGTTCGCAGAGCGCGAGACCTCAGACCTCGCGGTCAGCAATGTGCGTCGCGCGGCGTTTCGACCGCCCGTTGGTTCGACGTTGTCGCACATCGTCACGGGACTCGGTACTTGGTCCGAACAGCTTGTGTTTTGGAAAGAGCGCTTGGGCGACCGCGCGCTGTCCGTTCGATACGAAGACCTCGTCGAGCACCCGGTCGCGACGACCCGCATGGTGCTGTCATTTGCGGGGCTCCCGTTGGGACACGAAGCGGCGATGGTGCGCAGCCTTACACCGCGTGGGGTTGGCGCGCTCCCCGTCGACGAGGGGTCGGTTGGCCTCGGGCTTCGCGTGCTCCAGGACCACCGCTCGTTTGCCTGACAACGCCCCCGTGCGAAGCGCTACCGGCCGGAAGCATACGCGCCGCCTGGCTCTGGAACAAATGTGGTCCCCGAAAAGGTCCTCCGCTCGACCTCGGCGATGCGCCCGTCCTGGACGGTGAGCACGTTGAAGTGCGCCGTTCGCCCTTGTTGCGGCAGGTAGGCGTAGCCGCTTGCGCCGGGATTTAGGACCAGGATTTCGCCCGATTCTCGTGAGATTGTTTGCTTGAATCCGTGGTGTTCATGGCCATGTAGAATGCACTGTATCTGTGTTTGCGTTTTTGCCCAATCTATGATTTGTTGGGCTTGTGGATTGGCGCGTCGGGCGGGGCCGTACAAGGTTCCGTGCCGGTTGACGAGCGGGTAGTGCAGAGCGAGCAGCGCGGGTGTGGTGTCGGGAAACGACGCGAGCAACGCGGAGGCTTCGGAGAGTTGGGCGAGGTCTGTGTGGCCTTGGGACAGCCAGCTGGGGGCGCACGTTTCGAGTCGAAGAAGCAGGATATCGCCTAGCCTTTCTACCGATGGAAAGGTGGCGGGCATCCAAGGACCGAAATGGCGGCGCATCTCGGCTGCGGGCGACGTCTCCGATACGTATACGTCATGGTTGCCGGGAATGACCCGAAGGGGAACCTCCGCAGCAAGGGGACGCAAGAGGTCGGCGGCTTCCGCAAATTCCGCGGGAAGACCTTGAGCGGTGAGGTCGCCGGTAACGACGACAAGATCCACGCGGAGGTCGAGCACCGCTTGCACTGCGGCTTGCTGTGCTTGCTTCGAGAAATGCCCACGTCGACCAAACAAATACAGGTTTGCCGTGCCGAGAATCCGCTTGAATTGCATGTCTTGGACGGTTGGGGCACATTGAACGTGGAGATCGGTGAGATGGGCGATTCGCATGGAGGCTCCGCGGCTGCGGGTGCGATATCCTGGCGGTGCGGCGCTCGGCGCCGGGGAGGCTGGCAGACTTGCCAGCGGGGAGACCGTCGTGCGTGATGACCCTCGCCACTTACTCGACCGCGCTGCGCAACAGCGTGCGCGCTGTCACCTGCTTCCGCGTGGGGGCGGCGTCATTCATGGCGCAGTGGTGCGGGTCGAGCGCGGCGGGGTGGTCATTGGAGTGCCTCCACGGCAGGTGGCGGATGGCACCCAAGTCAAGGTGTGGTTTTCTCTTGACGCCGACACGTGGACGTTTTCGGCGAATGTGCTCCGTGTGCGGGTTCCCGTGTCCGACCGTAGCCAAGAAGGCGTACTGCTCGGCTATATCGACCGCTTCCAAAAAGAATCCACCGCGGAAACATCGGCGGGTGGCCGTCGTCTCGACCTCCTCCCCGCTGCGGGACGTGGGGTGTCGCTGCTCAAGCCGCCGGCCCACTTGGTCCAGCTGGGCATGGACGGCCTCACCTTCACCTTGCCGATGGCATCCAAGCTGGTGTTTGTCGAAAACGGTGAGATGCAGGTCGTTCTTGCGGACAAGAGCGCCGGAACTTGCGCCGCGCGGGCCCGTGTACGGGGCTTGACAACAGTAGAAGGGGCGCTGCTCTACGACCTCGCATGGGTAGACGTAGACGACGCCGACCGTCTGCGGGTGCTGGTGCGGGTGTTGGCCGACGCCGACTGACCGCACGCTGTCACTTCGCTCAAGTGGGCGGCAGGGTGCCGATTTCGCTGGGGTTTTCGCGTGCGACCAAGAGGCGCTGGTCTCCGTCGATAAACACCATTTCGCCAAAAGCAATGCCGTGCTCGCCGCGGACGATGCGGGGGGCCAGTGCGTAGAACCCGTGCATCCGGCGATGGTTGAACCACTCGACTTGGTGCCGCTTGAGCTGGATAGCGGCGCGGGCGACATACGGCCACGCCCAGCCGGTGCGCCCGCGGCGTGGCAAGCAAACATGGCCAATCGCGCCAGCGCCGCCCAAGGACGCGCGATGGTTGTTGGCCCACGCATCGGCGTAGACGAAGAGTTCGCCGGTACATTTCCACCGGCTCGCGAACCCGCAGGTGCTTCGGCACAGTTCTCGTGCATCGTGGAGCAAGGCAGGCTCTTGGTCCATGCCGAATGCGATGGTGGTCGTGAAGTCGCCGTATGCGTCTGCATTGGCAGGTGCGAGGTCGATTTCGACCAAAGTGCCTGCTTGCAGGCGCCGGTTGGCCTGCATTCGCAAGCGAGGCCTTGCGGGCGCACCAAATTGCACGCGGGGACGCTGGAACCAAGTCACGAAGCCGCGGTTGGCCACTTCTGCTTCGAGCATATGGGCGACGTCCAGCTCGGACATGCCGTCTTCTAAAACGGCGACGGTTCGGGAGACAGCGGCGATGGTCTCGGTTTGGGCATGCCAAAACGCGCGCCGAAGGTCTTCGTCGATGGTGCCGAGGGGGCTCGATGGCGATTCACGCACGGGAACTCCGTGTGGTTTCGGGCAGGGAGCGGGGTCAGCGAGCGTAGGCTTGGGGTCGCGAGGGGCACCCGACCGCGCGTGCAAAGGGGCTATCGCACCATCGAACGAATGGGAACCACTTCAAGCGCAATCTCGCCCTTTGGTGGCGCTCGCGGCCGTCGCGCGGTCAATCGTCGTCACGGTAGGCTGCGGGAGGACGGGTCGAGGCGCGATAATCGGCAGGGTCGGCGTCAATGCTCGGAATGAAGATATTGTCGAAGGCACTGCTGGGCGGCTCCATTTCGATGTGTTTGGACACATCGTACGGCTTCTCGACGGCAACGCCGCGTTTTGGCGGTGGACCCAAGCGCACACCGACATGCAGGGTGACCACCTCGTCGTCTTCGTTCAACTCGTCATCTTCGATGTCGAAGTCGGCGTCGTTGGGCTCGTCTTCGTCGAGCAGAGGTGCATTGTCCAAAATATCGGCATCGTGACGCGCCTCGATCCCTTCCCGGTGGAGTTGAAATATTTCTCCGCGCGGGCGTCGGTCGATAACAGTGGCGCGGTGAATGACCGTGGGCAGTTCGTCAATGGTCGCGACGTCCAAGTCGTCGGAGCCAGACGCGCCGCTTGTGTCGCCGGACCCCGACGCGCCATTCGTGTCGCCGGACCCCGACGCGCCGTTCGCAGGGGCGGAGGGCGGCGAGCTTTGGGGCGACGGGGGGGAGGGCGGCGCGCTGCCGGGTGTGGGCGGGAGGTCCTTCCGGGGATTCGAAATCCACCACGGTCCATGGGGGTACGTCCACGCGGCCCACGCCCAGCGATGGTGTAGGAGCACCAGCGCCCCCACCAGAAGGGTCCATCCAAGCACCCAAAGGTTCCAAGCCCAACCGGGCAAAGAAATGAGGCTGGGGGTGGGCAACAAAGGGCCGCTTCGGTCGACAAACCAGGTTGACGCGGCGGCCCCATTTGCGTTGCCCTGCGCCGCGAGCGAAGGCGGATGGGAGACCAAGCCGCTCAGCGACGCTCCTGCGAGAAGGGCCGCGGCCAGGAGGATGCCGACAAGAATCGCGAGCTGCCGCCCGTTGTAGGTACCTGGCGTGTCGGCCGGATGGCGGCCGCGGTAGGCCAGCGCGAGAATTACGCCCACGATTCCCAGGATGGCCTGCCACGGCAGCAACCACGTTCCCGCGATGAGCACAAACCACACGGCGGACGTGAAGGGCGTGCGGCCCGTCGCGGGGCCGACGAGGTGGCCCAAAACGAGCGCCGCAAGAAGCCAACCTACTAGCTGCAGGCCCAGTTGGTTGCCAGGGCCGTAGGCGTCGCCCAACCACAGCAATGTCCAGCGGCGTTTTCCGGCCGTTCCGCTGTGGTCGACTTCAAGGACAACGTTGACCGCTGCGGCGCCGAGGTCGATTGCCGGTACTTGTACGGCAACGCCCCAGCCGCCGTTTTGCAAAAACGCGAGGCTGACGTCGTGTCCGCCTGGTTGCAGCGGAATCGAGACCTTTCCGCCTTCCGACCGGCTCGGGACCGGGTTCCCATTGACCGTGAGGTCGACCAGCTCCGCGTCCGCGGGAATCTGCACGGTGTGCTGGCCCCCTTGGCTCGTGCGAATATGAAACGTGAGTTTGCTGTGGGTCTGGCGAACCCGCGGCTCTACCGACAAACGCGCATAGTCCACGGTCTCGGTCTGTCCTGCGACGCCTTGGGGACGTGCGACGGCGAGCGACAAGCCTTCTCCGGGCCACGGATGCAGCGCCATTTGCCAACGCCCATCGGCGGTGTGGCGAATCGGCGCGAGGGTGCCGTCGAGGGTGGGCGTACACGAGAAGATCGGACTGCACGAGATAATCCACTGCTCCGACCACGGGACATCGCCGGGCGCTTGGAGCAGAAGGGTAGGCGCGATGTCAAGGGTGCCCACCCAGCTCACCTCGGACTGGTCGCCCATAAAGCTGACCGCGACCCGTCCATTGCGCACTTCGACGCCGGCATCGGTGACGGCTTCGCCCGAGAGCAGCGGAACCTCGAATGTCAGGGGTTCTTGCAGGGGGCCGTGGCGAATCACTTGGGTCATTACGCGCCAAGGAATTCCAAGGTCGAGGCTTCGCCGGACCACCACCCAAGGCGCCAAGTTGTCATTCGAACGGGGAGACGCGCCCTCCGTGCGCTGCTCTTCGCGCGAAATCTGAATGGTGGCGTCGACCGTTCCGTCTCGCCTTGAACCACTGAGGCGAAATCCCGCGCCATCAAGAGCGAGACGCTGCGGTGGGGAGACAAACTGCAGCGTTTGCCCATCGTCGTTGGTCCAGCTTCCATCGGCAATCAACGAATGCACGCCGGCGGGGACGCGCACGACGAGGAAGTTGTCTTCGGTCCTCGTGAGCGCGACCGTTTGCTGTCCATCCAAAAGAACCCGGTCGGGCTGCCAGCTTGGAAACGGGCCCGGCAGCGCCCACGTTCCATCCGCCGCAGCGTGGACTTCGGCGACGATTCGCAGGCTGGGCGGGTTTCCTTCCCGGACCCGCACGGTGAGGTTGGGCACCACGACGCAGTCCGCGCCACAATCGGGGCCCCGCAACAACCGCTCTTGCAGGCTCGCGAGGGTCGCGGCGTCCGGCGCTGCAGATGCCGGCGAAGGCAGCAGGCCGAGCGTCAAAACACCCAGAAGCGCGGCGTTCATCCGACGCGGCGACCGGAGCCACTTCCCGAGGTCGGTGATGGTCATGGCCAGAGCGAGCCACAATAGCCACTGAAGGATGGCTGCTACCTTGTTTACGATGGGAGGGACGAGCCAGAGGCGTAGGGTATGGTCGCGGTCGACGGTGCCCGACCAAAGGAGCTGGACGGTGGTTCCCGACCAACGCGGCACGCCTGGCCCCGTCTGCACGATTGCGGCGGGGTCGACCTGCAGCGACTGGACGAAGTCTATTTTCTTCCCGTACCGCTTCGAATCGCCGTAGTCTCCGCGCCCGTAATCAGTGCTGGTAATGGACGCGACCTCCGACAATAATTCGCTCGAATACGACGCTTCGCTCGTGTCGGTAAAGGATGGTAACACACGACTCGGAAGATGGGAAATCGCGAAGCTGATGAGGGCAAGCAGCAATAAGGTGGATGTGGCTCTGTGAATCCACTGGGTTGCTTGTTGCATTTGGGCGCTGCGGGCGGGGCCGCCAAACTGCGCGCGCGCAAAGTCCGCGATGGCCATGCCAAGCCACAACAGCGTTGTGCCGGTCGCGGTGTGCAGGCTCGCACCCACCGCGATTGCCGCGAGCAAGCCGGCCCCGCGGCCCCGCGTGTACCCGACGATGGCAGCCACAAATGCGACAAAGAGGAGGTCCAAGAGGTCCCATTTGCTGACCAAGGTCCCATCGAAGGTGTTGTCGACGCCTTGAACCAACAACAAGGACCATCCCGGCGGTAGGTGGAGCTTCGCGTCGAGCTTCCGGGCATCAAAATCCCAGCCGACTGCCGGAATCGGGCTCCAAATCTCGGGGATGCGGCTCTCGGCAGTGAGCTGAAGACTTGTGTTGCGGACCTCTACGCCGGTTGCGCCGCCGCGCTCGGTGACCACTTGGTCTTCGTCGTCGATAGCGACATGGCCGAGCGCGAGCGGTGGTGTGGTGTCAAGGCGCCAGTCCCTGGACACCGTCCCAACAATAGAGTCTCGGACGGTCATTCCTTGACCATCGGCGTCGAGCCAGAACTCTCGGCGCACCTCCAGCGCGTTCGAGGGCGGCTCTGGCACGCCACGGCGCATCTCTTCAAACGTGAGCGCGCCGCCCGCTTGGAGCACATACGCCGGTAATGCGCTGAATTCGCTGGGGATAGGGGTGCGCGCGGGGTCGACACTGGGTGCACCGCGAACCATCGTCGCGCGTACGTTGTCGTCGGATTTCACGGACCAATATTCTTCGCTCGGCCACGCGGGGGAGGTTGTGGCGGGGGCGGCCAAGCTGCGGACTTCGCCTTGGTGGAGCGCATCAATCGTGACCGTCCACGCGCCGGGGCGAACTTGGAGAATCACGTCGCCGTTGGGGGCGATGCGCGTGGGCAACGACGCATCCATGGCGACCGGGAGGGTGTTGGGCAACAGCACGGCCCCGAGGTTGAGCTCGCGGGCGCCGCCTGCCACGCGCAGGTCGATGCGGGTGCGTACTTGCACGGGCACGCCGTCTTGGATGAGGCGGCTCACGTCGAGCTCGACCGTATCTCCCGCTTGCTCCCGGCCTGGCACGCTTTGGTCGAGGTGCAGCATCCCATCCGCATCGACGCGCACGCGCGACGCACGCTTGCCGTCGCGGGTCAGGGTGACGAGGCCGGCGGTGCGAGGGAGCGGAATGCCTTGGGGAGCGGTGTCCCATACAAAGCGCCCGCGAACGATGTGGGTGCCCGGCCGCAGCCGCATATACGGGCGACCGTCCTTGGCGCGCACCACCGCAAAACCGGTGTCGGTCGACACGTCCTGTGGCCAGATCGCCGGGCCGCCGGGAAGCGGTACGTCGATATCTGCGTCAACACGGACCCATTGTTCGAAGGCACCGCCCGACTCGTCAATGCGCAGGTCGATCTGCCCCGGCCAAACGCAAACCGGCGCACCATTTCGGCGGGGGCAAAAGGCATCGGGGTGTCCGTCAAGTACCCAGGGAATCCATTCCCGCAAGCCGCTTGGAATGTCGTCCCATGCCCGTGCTGGTGCCGAAAACAGAAGCATAAAGGCCAAGGAAAACCACATCGGCCCCACAAGAGAAAACGCACGACCGCTGTCGTTGGCCCTGTTCACAAATGGCTCCAATGTCGAGTGCACGCGTTTTGACTGTAGTGGAGATTGGTTGGGAATCGTTCACTCTGCGTTTTGGGAACTTGAGAGCGTCGCAGATATGGGCTGTTTCGCGTGGCTTGCAGGACCTTTCGGCTGCTTTGGGAGACGTGGCTGTGTGCGCATGTTGACATGTCAATCATAATGTTTATGTAATACATAAAGCTATATCTCTGACGGGGCACAGCGAGGCAACGTGAAGTCCCCCGTCAGACCGGGTAGACCAGGAGGGACGGCAGGCCGCGATGCTATCGCGTAGAAACCGGGTACATTTGGTTTCGACAAGCAAGGCGACTGCGGGTTTCTGGTTTTTGTGCCAAGGAAGAACACATGGCCCCACTCCGAACCGTTCTATCGACTGCCAAGGTGTTGCCGGGGTTGACTCTGGTCATCGGCGTAATCGCGGTCGGAGCGTCAGCGTTTGGTGGACTGCCCACAACGCACGGTGTCGTGCGGTTTTCGGTGTCCACAGAGTCCGGCATGGCGCCAGATCGGGTCACCATTACCTGTGACAACGGGTTTTCTTCGACCGTGGCCTCCGCTGGCGCCGGTCATTTTGAAGTGCCGGGCGTGCCGGCGTCGGATTGCACGGCATCGTTTCAAGGGGGAAGTCCCGCTCGATTTCGGCCCGCGCTCGCAGGGGAAGACTACCAGTGCATTCACCGCGATGCACGGGTGTATTGCGCAGGGAGTCTCCGGGGTGCGCCGGCGCCCCCGCCGGTCGTGACGGTGCCGGCTGTGGTGGCTCCGGAGCCAGTTCCAACGCCGTCTTACACGCAGTCTGCGGCACTTACGGGCACGGAGTCGGCAGGGGGCACCGTCGCGGTGCGCCTCGCGGCTCCCAATATGGCGACGTGGGCGCTATTGGTTTGTCCCGGAGGCCAACGCCTTCGCGCGGAGGTCGTGGGCACATCGGCGACGTTCTCCGGTGTACCCGACGAAGGCTGTCTGATGACCCTGAAGGGAGGACTGCAGGGGCGCCATGCAGGGGTGCGTCCAGGGATGTCCTTGAGCTGTGACCGAAATGGCTCGATGATTTTTTGCACCGAGTCCACCCTGTCTTCGGGACGTTCGCAAGCCGACGCAGCGGCCCCTCCGGCAAGCGCGGCGCCTGTGGTGCCTCCGACCCCTCCCACGGCTCCGACAACGACGGGAGACGGCTCCTTGCGGATACGGTTGTCCAATCCACGGGACAGCGCATGGGTCTTGCTCACCTGTCCTGGAGGGCATACCGCGCGCGCGATGTTTGAAGACAGTATCGCGGTGTTTTCTGAGCTTCCCGACGAAGGCTGCACGGTCACGTTCAAGGGCAGCTCTCCTGCGCGCTATGCCGGGATGCGGGGCGGGGAGCGCTACGTTTGCGGCATCAAGGGTGCGCGGGCGGACTGCACACGGGAGTAAGCGGGGCGCAGCGTGTTTCCGCCTGCTTGGGTTTGTGCATCATTCGCAAGCGGTAGAGAGCCGTGTTTGGGCGGAGCGCGTGGCCAGCGGAGCAAGCCACCGCGCTCCCCAATAGCGTTGAAACTTCAGAACACACTGACGCGACCTAGCGTTTTTTCTCCCATGCAACATGGACATGGGATGACCAGTCGGGAAACACGGGACCGGTGTCCCACACCACTCGATAGAGTTGGTAGGTTCCGAGCACGCGCTTGACGTAATGACGGGTTTCGCGAATCGGGATGGCTTCGATGTATTCGTCGGTGGGACGGCTTCCCCATTCTTTTGCCCAGCTCCCTACATTGCCCTCTCCGGCATTGTAGGCTGGCACGGCCAAGAAGCTGTTTCCACCAAAGTAGGTGTGGAGGTAGTTGAGGTACCAGGAACCGATTTTGAGGTTGGTCTCGGGGTCGACGATGGTGGTGTTGTTGACGGAAATGCCCATGCGCCCTGCGACATGCTTGGCCGTTGCGGGCATGAGCTGGCTCAAGCCGCGCGCGCCGGCCCAGCTCTTTGCGTCGGGGTTGAAGCTCGACTCCTCGCGTACGAGCGCATGAAAGATGCGTGGGTCGTAAGAGAGCGATGCTCCCACTTTTTGCACGAGGTCCCAGTAGCGGTTGGGAAATGCTTGCTGGAGGATGCGGTCCCGGTCGGGGCCGAGGGTCTCGGCGGGATGGTGCAGCAAATACTTGTGCAGCTCGTCGTGTGCGCCGATGGGGTCGCGCACGGCCTCGATTTCTTTGATGAACGCCTCCTCGGATGGCCCCATATTGGCCTTGTCGGCGCGGTCCAGCTCATTGAGCGCCTCGGTAATCAATCCGAGCCGCGCCAGTTTGGTAGCGCGCTGCACAGAGGGGTCGTCGGCGAACGACTGGAGGAGGGTCCAGTCGCCAGGAGCGCCGACGGGGCCGGGGCGGGCAATCGCGGACACCCGCTCGGGGGCCAGCTCGTACAAACGCGCGGCGGCCAATAAGCTATAAAACCGCGTCGGATGGTTTTCGCAAAGGTCGACGAGGATGTCGATGCCCTTTGCTTTCTGGCTGAGGTCCGCGGTGAGCACGGTAGGCTGGTGGAAGTCGGGGTAGAGGCGCCAGCGGCCGGACCAATACCGGGCTGCGGAAACATGGACCGGGTCGGAGGTGTACTCGACCGTTCGCAGCATTTCTTCCACCCACCGAATCGCAGTGGGCGTGTCCCCCGCGATATACGCGCTCCACGCGAGGCGCCAAAACCCCTCGGCTGCGAGGTCGCCGTCGGGAATCTCGTTGACTTGGCGCGTCCATAAGTCGATGGCTTCTGTATTGTTCCCGGCGATTTGTAAGGCAACTCCCGCGAGTGCATAGCCATCATCTGCCATCGAGTGGCCAGGGTAGAGCTGGGGAATTTGCTTGAAGGCGCTGGCTGCGGCCGTCCACTCTTTTTTTCGCTCCAGCGCCTTTCCAGCGACATAAAGCGACTTTGCACCGCGCTCTTTGTCGATGCCACTGCATTTTTTGCCGGCGGGCACGAGCACTTCGGCGGCTTTGGTGACGTTGTTTTTCTTGAAGTGGCTGCGGCCATATGCGTACCAAGCGATGCAGCTCCCTTCGCTGGCTTGCGCGAAGCGGGCGGACTCTGCGTCGTACAGGGCGGTGACTTCGTCAAACCGCCAGCTGTCCATGAGCGATTCGGCGCGCAAGCCGACTTCGATGTCGGTGGGGCGCCCCTTGGCTCCTGGATACTCGGCAGCGAGTACTTTTTCGGCCTTTCGCGCCGCTTGTGTGGTGGGGTAGTAGGTCCACAAGCGCCGAAGGTACGAATACGCTGCCTCCGAGCCGAGTCCGCGGCGCTGGGCGAGGGCCCACAAGGCCGTGTCGGCACCCTCGCGGGGGTCCTCGCCGGTGACCATCGACTCCCAGACCGCTTCGGCCATCTTCGTCGCACCCGTTTTTTGGTGTGCTTCGGCGAGCAAGATTTGGGCGCGTGGCCACAAACGGGAGGTGTCGGGAATGCCCTGAAGCAGCGGAATCGCGTCGACGTGTTTGTCGGCGGCGATGAGCAATTCGGCCACGGTGAGGTCGCGATAATCGGGCGGTGCGCTCTCGGATACGCGCACGACGTCGACCAAGTGCGCCGCTTCCGCGCCCTTGCCTGCGCGCAGGGCGGTCCAGGCCCGCAAAAACTCGCGGTCGGGGACCTGCACGCCCTTGAGTTGGTCGTCTTTCATCGCGGCGAGGCCCTTCGCTGCGGCCTCGTGGTCACGCGATGCGAGGGCCGTCGCGAGGGCAGGGGAGAACGGGAGCAATGGCGCCAGAAAGTCGGGCCCTACCCGCACGGTGGGCGGGGGCGGCGGCTCTGGGTTGGCTTCCGCCATCGGTAGGGTTTCAGGGTCGAGCTCGATGGCGGTGGATGGACACGCAACAAGGAGCGTCAACGCGGCGGTCGCGGTGGCGAAGGGGCGCATGGGGAACCCAAGGGAGGGGAGAGGGTGGGTCGGGGATGACCACAGCGGGGACGCTGTCGGGGGGAGACAGCGAAGTAGAGTCCTCTCGCGGCCACAAGAAGTGTCGGAGGTTTGTCAGGACTCTCCTCTGGTGTATCCGATTGGACGCCGGGCCGGGATGCACAAGCCTACGGGTTTGCGCCTTGACCCCACCGAATCGCCGCGCTCGCGACGGTTCCGATGGTGAGTGCGGCGGCGACGACCCACCATTGGCGGCGCAACGAGGAGGGGTCGACCTGCACGCCCATACGGTGCCGTACCCAGATGACAGCTTGGAGCAGCACACCGACAAATGCGAGCATCACGCCCGGTACGAGCCACGCTCCGATAGGCAATGCTTGCCCAAACCCGAGCACCTCCACTGCGTTTCGGCCAATGAGCAGGCCGGCGACCATTGCGAGGCCGGTACCGCCGATGCTCGGTGGCGTTCGTAAGGGGCGGGGAGGGGGTGCGTCCGTCATGGTGCAGGTCTTGACCTGTCGGGCCTCGGTTGTCCACTTGTGTGTGGGTGGTTTGTCGACCCTTCGGCGGATGGCCTCCCGTGCTTCGAATACTGAATCGTCATTCATTGGTCGGAAATAACAATACGGATACGGAGGTTGTGTTGGCTCGGTCAAGTCAAACCTGAAAAACGTCGCGAACCAATGCGCGGACAACACCGGGGAGCTGCGCGTAAATGACGGCCGTGGTGTGGCGCCCCCTTCCCGCAGCGGCCATAGCCGCGCAGGTTCGGGTGCCTTGCTTTTCAGTGGTTCCGACTTGGACGACATGCAGCACGGGAACCTTGCCCGCTGCCTGGACGGGGTCTTCGCCGAGATTTGCGATGCCGTCGGTCATCAAAATCGCGGCGCGCTCCTTGCGGCGGCTTCGTTGCAGCTCTCCCGCAGCCGCCACCAGCCCCGCTTCAATGTTTGTGTAGCCTTGGGCCGGCACCGCCAAAATGCGCCGGACAAGCTCACGGGTAGAGATGTGCTCACCGACACGAACCAATACAGTGGCTTGCGAATCAAATTGCACGACCGCGATGTGGTCAAGGCGGAGCTGCAGGATTGCGGCAGCCAGCGCGGTGAGCGCGACCTTTTCTCCGGTCATCGACAGGCTCATGTCGAGAACCAGCACCACATCAGTGTCCTTCGGTTCTTTTCGGGTGACGTGGATATTCTCGGGTCGCCAAGGCCGCGGCTCGTCGAGGGTCGCGTCGAGGTCCAGCTCCCCTTCTTGGGGAAAGTGTGCGTGAAGGGTCCGCGTAGGCCGATACGCGTGTCGAAGCAGCTCTTGCGCCCGACGCACAATTGTGTCCACGGCGCGGTTTTCTACTTCCCGACGGAGTGACGGAGACAAGGAGCGCTTGAGGCGATGATAGCTGGTCGCCGCCTCCCAGCCGTCAGGGAGGTCGTGTACGGCAATCTGCACGTCGCTTGCGTTGCCCCCGGTCGGTCGGTCACCGCGGGTATGACCCTCGGGGGGCGCCATAGGGGACGTGCGCAGCCCGCTCACGGATGATTGGGTGGGTCCGTCTGCTTTTTTTTTTCGAGGTTCGCAATCAGTTCGCGCAAGACATCTTCGACGGGTGTGCGCCGTTGGTCGGCCATTTCGATGCGGGTGGGCAGCGCGAGCTTGGCTGCGGCGGCGATATCGCCATCGAGGACCATCGACAGGTCTGCGATGGCGATGGCGGCGCGCACACTGGCTCCGCGCCGGATTCGCGGGTCTTCGCGGGTGGCACGCACGAGGTCGACCGCCGCGGAGACCAACGCAGGTGGAGGCGCACAGCGCGATTCTTTGGCGACGATGCTTCGTTCTTCTTCCTCCGACTGCCACGCGAGGGTGACAAGTTCGAAGCGGTCGAGGAGGGCTTCGGAGAGGTGACCGGTGGCGACGAACTCGGCGGGGTTTTGTGTGGCAATCACGCCAAAACCAGCGGCAGCATAAATGGGGCCGAGCTGGGGGACGATGACCACGCCTTCGTCGAGAGCGGGCAGCAGCACATTCTGCACGCCTTCGGGCATTCGGTTGAGTTCGTTGATGAACAATAGCGCGCCGGATTGCATTGCGCGGACGAGGGGCCCCGGAATGAAAAGCTCGGGAATGTAGCCGCGCTCTAGCACGCCGGGAGGGTCGAAGTGGCCGACGAGGCGGGCTTCGGAGTAGCGGCCGTCGCCATCGATGCGAACGAAGCCACGGCCAAGGCCTTCGGTGACCGCCTTGGCCAAGGCCGTCTTGCCGACGCCGACGGGTCCTTCGAGCAAAGGATGGCGGCCGGTCAGCAGGCAGGCTTGGATCGCGCGCAGCTCGGCGCGACGGCCAACGATTCGATGCTGTTGCGCGGTAGATTCGATGTCGAGAGACACGCGGCGCTCCCTAAACGGAGGAGGTAGAGTGGCCGGGATTGTCTTCTTCCGCTACCCCGTTTCGCTAGGAGGGCGCATGTCCGATTCAAAGTCAACAACAGTGACCGCGACCAACATTCGGTGGCACCACGGCGAACTCGACGAGCAAGAACGCGAACGGCTACTGGGCGGCCCCGGCTGCGTGGTGTGGATGACGGGCCTGTCGGGGAGTGGCAAGTCGACCGTCGCGCGGCGGGTCGAAAAGCTGCTGCTACAGGGCGGTGTGCGGGCCTATGTCCTCGATGGCGACAACCTGCGCTATGGCCTCAACTCCGACCTTGGCTTTTCGCCCAAGGACCGGCAGGAAAACATCCGCCGTGTCGGCGAAGTGGCGCGGCTCATGGCCGATGCCGGCTTGGTTGTGCTGTCTGCCTTCGTGAGCCCGTACCGCGCCGACCGCGATGGCGTGCGCGCTATCCTCCCTGAAGGGCGGTTTGTCGAGGTATTTGTCGACACGCCCCTCGAAGTGTGTGAAGCGCGGGACCCCAAAGGTCTGTACCAAAAAGCGCGTGCTGGCGCCATTCAAGGCATGACCGGCATCGACGCGCCATACGAAGCCCCCGAAACGCCGGAAATCCACTTGCAAACCGCAGGTCGGGACATCTCGGAATGCGCCCAGGACATCATCGACGCGTTGCGGGCGCGCGGCTTTGCGCAGTCGGCCTAGTGGCCATCGTTAGGCCTGCGCGAGCACCCACTCGACGAGTGCTTCGATAGCAGACTTGCGTGTCGTGAAATGACGGACGTCGGTTGCGGATACCAGCTGCACATTGGCGGTGGTGCGGCCAATGACGTTGGCGAACACGAGGTCCGAGCGGGTTCGTTCGAGCTGCGCGCGGGCGATGTGGGTCAAGGCTTCGTCGGTCGTTTCGGGAGACGCTGCCTTGAACGAAACCACGGGGCCGCGATGACCCCAGCTCCGAATGGCGTCCAAGATCTTGGGTGCAGGCGTGAGGGTCAGGACCAGCTCCGCACGTCCGGACGGAATCTTCGTGGCCGTGGTTTGGGCTTCGTAGTCGCCCACGGCGGCCGAATGAAGAATCACGCCCGTCGGGTGGGCGCGGCTCCAGCGCTCCATTCGCGCCATGAGGTCGCGGGTGGAGCCGTATTCTTCGCAAACAAAGTCCCCCGAAGGGCCTGCGCGCAACATCGCCTCGATGCTTCCGAGCATCGTGACGGCGACGCCGTGCGCGGTGAGCCGTTGCGCCATTGTCACACCGGTTTGACCGGAAGCGCCGGCAGAAAGGTAGCGAATAGCATCCACCGGATTGCGGGTCGCACCGGCAGTAATCAAGCAGGAAAGCACGAGAGACGTCCTCCGTGTTGCGCTGGCGTGCCGCGCTGTTTTGCGATGGCGTTAGTGTAACGAGATGCGTTTGCGGATTGGTGGAACCTTCGGAGGACAAATGGACATCGGCATGGCTCGGCCCGAACTCGCGGTCGCGGAAGCGTTGGCAGCGCGATTCAACGCGCCGCCCGAGATTGCTGTAGTGCTGGGTAGCGGCTTGGGACCCGCAGCAGACGCGCTGGAGGACGTCGAAGGTGTCGTTCCGTACCGCGAGATTGGGTTGGCGGATGTCACGGTCAAAGGCCACGGCGGCGTTGTGCGGGTAGGGCGCTATGGCGGCGTCCGCGCGGCGGTGTTTCAAGGACGGGTCCATGCCTACGAGATTACCGATGGCAACCTCGAACCCGTTGTACGTTGTACACGGGCCGTGGCTGCTTGGGGTGTGCGCTCGTTGATTCTCACGGCTTCGGTTGGTTCCCTAAGGGCAGACCTGCAGCCAGGTACATTGGTGCGTCTCACCGACTATCTCGACCTTACGGGCACGTCGGCTCTTGGTGGGCCCGAGGTCGCCGCGCGGGGCCCCCGATTCGTGGATATGTCGGATGCGTATTGTCCCCAGCTTGGCGCGCGCTTGGATGCAGCGGCCCTCGCTTCGGGGGCGCGATGGGACCGCGGTGTTTATGCGTTTTCTCGTGGTCCCGCATTCGAGACGCCGACGTTGATTCGTGCGTTGCGGATGTTGGGGGGAGACGTCGTAGGAATGTCGACCGTCCCCGAAACGCAAGCCGCGCGCCAGATGGGAATGACCGTGGCGGGAATTTCGGTGGTCTCGAATCCGGGGGCGGGGCTTGTCGCAGGCCCCATCGACCATGCGGCGGTGCTCGCCGAGGCCGAGCCTGCAGCCCATGCGCTCGGTGGGGTGTTGCGGCTTGCGTGGGCCTGAAGCGTACACGCCGTTGCCGGCCACGGTCGTGTTTTTGCCCGGAATCGCTGGTGGGAGCGCGCTTTGGCGGCAGGTGGACCTATCGCTGACCGCGCGCTGCCCGTCCTTGGCCACCTGCCGCATGGCGCTCCCCGACGACCCGCGTGCCGTCAGCCTCGATGCAATCGCTGCGTTGTTGGAGCCCGCGCTCCCGCCAGGGCCGTGGGTCATCGTGGGTTCAAGCTTGGGGGGAAGGCTTGCTTTGGCGCTTGCAGGGCGGAATCCTGGCCGTGTGTGGGGTGTCGTCACCCACGGAACGTTGCCGACGCCGGCGTTGTGTCCGGCGACGGTACGCGTTGCTGCCCGTGGCTTTCGATTTTTGCCTGGACCCATTTGGAAGGTTTGGGTCCAGCGCCGGTGGCGCGCAGAGTTGCGGCGCGAAGGGGTTGGCGTGCAGCCACGTGCGCTGGCCTCTCCGGGACTCACCGTCGCCGTTCACCGCGCGCGCTTGTTTGCAGCGGGGAGCGCGGTGCCGGGGACCGCTGTGTGCCCGTTGGTTTGGCTTCGGGGAGAAGTCGACCCGCTCGCGCCATGGTCTCTTGAGGACATCGCCCGACTGCATCCGACGGCGGTGGTTCGCGCGGTGTCTGGCGGACATTTTGGGATGCTGTCGCATCACGAGATGCTCGTAAATGTGCTTTGGAGCTATCTTTTGGATTGGACGAATCGACCTGCATTGCAGGCGAAACCTTGAAGGCTTCGCGTGTGTGCGATACTTCGCTCAGGTCTGATGGGACACCGAACTGGGTGCGATCTACGTTGCACCATCTCCCCCCCCTTGCGGTCCCTACGGATGGGCGGGGAACACCGTACCGGCGGAGCGGTCGTCGTCGTCAACATCCAGTGAGGCTCTGCCTTCGCTGAGGAGTGAAATGTTCGGCGACGCCCCATTGGTGATGATTGAAGACAGCGCAGCCCTCGAAGAACTCTGCGCCCATCTGCGTACGCAGCCGGTCATCGGGGTTGACACTGAAGCAGACTCCTTTCATCACTACAAGGAGCAGCTCTGCCTCATTCAGGTGTCGGACCACGAGCGTGACTACATCATCGACCCCCTGAAAATCGGTGATGTCAGCGCGATTCGAGAGGTCCTCGAGGCCCCTGAGGTGGTGAAGGTTCTGCACGGTGGCGACTACGACGTCGTCTCGCTCAAGCGAGACTACGGCATCCACCTCAAAAACATCTTCGATACGATGATTGCGGCCCAGTTCTTGGCGATGCCCCGCATCGGCTTGGCAGACCTAATCCTGCGCTTTTTTGGGCATACGGTCGACAAGCGCTTTCAGCGGCACGACTGGACACGGCGCCCCCTGCTCCCCGAGCACCTCGACTATGCGCGTGGCGACACGCACTTCTTGTTGGCCTTGCGCGAGGTGTTGTCCCACCGCTTGCAGCGAAAAGGCTACTTGGCCGCGCATTCGGAAGAGTGCGCCCTGCTCGAAGAGCGGGAGTGGCGTCGTTCTTGGGACCCGGAGCGGGAGTTCTTGCGCATCAAAGGCGCCAAGGCGCTCAAGCCGCAGGGGCTCAAGATTCTCCGAGCGCTCTGGCACTTTCGCGACTCCGAAGCACAGCGAATGGACCGGCCTGCGTTCAAGGTCGTGCCTGACCCCGTCATGGTCAAGCTCGCCCAGACTGTCCCCGAGACCGAGAGCGAGCTGCACAAGCACATTCGCTCGTCGAGTTCGATGGGGCGACGGTACACAGAGGCCCTCCTCGCCGCGATTGCCCATGGCGCCACCGACACCGAGCCGCTGCCGTCTCGGGAGCCGCGGGTAGAAAGTGGCGGAGATTCGCGGGAAAGCTGGGACGGCGCGCCGGGTATGGACCGCTTGCTGGGGCCGCTCAAAGATTGGCGAAACGCGACAGTAGAGTCCCGTCGGGTGTCGCCGGTGGTTGTCGCCAGCAACCAACTGCTGAAAGAGATTGCCCGTGTCGCGCCGCGCACCGATGCGGAGCTGCGTGAAGTGCCCGGCATTCGACGCTGGCAAGTCCGCGAGTACGGCGCGGAGCTATTGGGCATCGTGAATGGCGTAGAGCCGGTGCGGAAGCGGCGCCGGAAGCGTCGGAAGCGCACAGGCGCGCAGTAGGCGCGCGGCCTTGTCGGCCGTCCTGCGCGAATGCAGGCGGCCACCGGCGGGACCCTCGCGGCGCGCGCTTCGGGGGCGCGTGCGGGCGTTAGGGGTGGTACACCGCGATGTACGGAAGATTCCGGTAGTATTCGCCGAGGTCCAGGCCGTAGCCAACGACAAACTCGTCGGGAATCTGAAAGCCGACAAAGTCGCACTCGAGGGCAACTTCGCGGTGCGTCGGCTTGTCGAGCAGGGCGCAGGTCCGCAACGACGACGGATTGCGCATTTGCAGCATGCGCAGCAGGTAGTCGAGGGTGAGGCCGGTGTCGATGATGTCTTCAACGACGATGCAGTCGCGGCCTTCAATAGGGGCGCGGAGGTCTTCGGTAATGCGCACGACGCCGCTGGTCCGCGTGCCACCGTGGTAGCTCGATACTCCCAAAAACTCGCACCGAACGTCGCCGCCAATCGCGCGGACGAGGTCGGCCATAAAGATGAAGGAGCCCTTGAGAACACAGATGCAAGTGATGGGCTTGTCGCCCAATACGGCCCGAATCTCTTTCCCCAGTTCCCGTACCCGGGCCTGGATGCGTTCTTCGTCGATCAGTGTGTCCAGCCGGTTCCGGGTCATGGGGACCTCCCGCGTGTGAGTTCGGGTGTTTATCGAGCCCTACCGCAGCGGCCTTGACGATTCTGTGAACAGCCACAACGCAACAATTAGGTTGTGACGGACATTCTCGTCACACGACCGATTCAATTGTGAGTGACATGGATGATTCGGTCGACGGCTGCGGTCTTGCCGCAGTGGACACGAGACCCCGGAGACGTCACCCGAGCGGCCATAAGGGCGCGTAGGACGCTCCAGAACAGGGCGTCGAGCACCTGCGTGGGTGCTCCGGCCCCCGTCGCGCAGGGAGGCCTCTGCGGCCGAAACCAGGGCCGCGGAGCGGGAGCGTGGGAAGGCTTGCGCAGCCCAGGAACCCGGCAAGTGTGGCGATGGGCCAAAAAGAAACCGGCGATGGCACTTCGTGACGGAAGCGCACATCGCCGGCTTATTGGAGCTATCTGCGGGAGTTTTAGTCGAACATATACCGCGCAGAAACCCACATATCGGCACCGTAGCGGAAGTGCTTGCGGAAACGGGCGGTGCCTTCGAGGGCGCCCATGAACTGGAAGCGTTCGTTGATGGTATACGTGACACCAACGCCGGGCTGGAAGAAGGCTGCTTCAAGGTTATCTTTGGTCCAAAACTGCGAACCAATCAATGTATTGGCGATGACCTGGAAGCCGGTGGGGTCGCCCCACAATCCCCACTGAATACCGACTGCGGCGGCACCCATGCTTCGGCCGCCGGCTGCCTCTACATCTGGGTAGATGTAGGTGTAGGCGGGGTCTTCGCCGAGGGCGATAGGATCGGGGTTCGTGAGCGCGCCATCGCGGGCGACATAGCCGCGGACGATACCGAGCACGCGGTCGTCGCGGTCGCCGAGCATGACTTCGACGCCGATGCCCGAGTTGCTCGGCATCTGCTTGTCGATGCCTTGCTCGCCGTCATCGCGGTAGTAGTACGCCTGATCCTGGTGGAAGCCGGCGCCCATCGTGACCCCAACTCCTCCCGCGAATGCGGTGGATGCGGGCAGAAGTGCCGCGCCGGTCGCGAAGGCGATTGTAGAAATGAGCGTGCGCATGTGCTTTCCGATGGACGTGGCGCGAATCAGGTTTTGGGCCCTGCAGCGCCGGACAACCGTTCCTACCAGATTGACCGCCAACTGTGCAAGTCCTCGATCGGTTCTGGAAGGCATGGATACGATGAAAACTATCTTTTCAATCCGTTCGACAGCAAAAAAATTGGGGAGGCGCCAGTGTCTCCCGTGGTGCCGGTGTCGTCCTGGGCCCCAGTGTCGTCGGTGGGATTGCTCTCTGACGTGCTGGTGCCTTGTACGGACAGCGTGGCGGCATTGCTTTGCCCGTGGCCATTGAACAACTGGACGGCGTAGGTTCCGGTGGGCAGGTCGGGCACGACGAATGTCAATGCCTCGATACAGGTCGTGGCGCAGACGGCGTCACAAACATCACAGTCGCCGCACACCGAGCAGTTGTTTTCGGCTTGGCAAGAATCGCACTCGTAGCAAGACGAGCGGTCCACATCATCGACCACTGCGCGTGATTCGCCGACATATACCGCCGAGTCGTAGGTCGAGGTGAAGGGCCCCCCCGTCACAACCACGCTGTCGCCTGGCGAGGCATTTGTCGGCGAGATGGAGTCCAATGTGACATCGCATCGCAACGCGTAGTTGGACGGCAGGGTCGAACAGCCTGCAGCCCCGACGACACTTGCGGTGAGCGCCGCAAAAAGAATGTGCGACAGCTTAGAAATCATCGATCAACAAGTCCTCGCCGGTCTTTTGACCGATTGCGCCAACGACGTTGGTGGGGGCCGTTCCGGGAAGCATTGGGACCATCCGGCCGCCGATGGCCACACGGCCGGTACGTTCGTCAATGGGCACCATCTCTACACCTTGGAGGGGACGGAATGCGGGGGCGTCCTTTTTGGGGACGGCGGCGCGCATGAAGTCCATCCAAATCGGCAGGGCGGTCTTGCCACCCGTGAAGGACACACCAATCGAACGGGGTTGGTCATAACCGACCCATGCCGCTGCAATCACGTCGGGATTGTAGCCGACGAACCACGCGTCGAAGAAGTCGTTGGTGGTGCCGGTCTTTCCTGCGACTTGAATTCCCAGCTTGTTGGACTCGGCGGCGGTCCCGCCCGTTGCGACTTCCCGAAGGAGGTAATGGGCGATGCTTGCGACGCCGGGGTCGAGGACGCGCGGCCAGCCATTTTCGGGCGGACCTTCCCATTCCTCGATGACCGTGCCGTCGCGGTCTACGACCTTTTCGACAAAGTGCGGCTCGACGAGGTGGCCGTAGGTCGCGAAGGCACTGTAAGCGCGCGCCAGCTCCACCATCGTGAGGCTGCTGGAGCCAAGCCCCATCGACAAGTCGCAGGTACGACACCAAATCCGGCCGCCATCATCCTGGCGCGCATCGACGCAGGGGTCGGTGTCGGGGATCTTTTCGATAGGGAGCCAGTCACATGCGCGAAGATTGACGTCGCAGGAGTGGCACCACTGCTTTCCGCCGATGTCGACCGGATTGTCCATACACTGCTTTTCTTCGCCCACGGGGAGGTCTTCGCCTTCTACGCGCACCGTCTGCTTGCCTGCAAGGACGAGGGGACACGAGGAAGGGTCGCAGTACTCACACCACTCCATGCCTGCGACATTGGAGGGCCGTGTGTCGCCTTCGCATGCGGCCCCGATGGGGATGTGCTTGCGGGTGCAGGTTGGCTCGGGGTAGCCAATTCGCAGCTTGGGGCCGGCGAGGTCGAATACGGGGTCGAGGCCAATTTTGTCGAGAACACGCACAGTGCAAACGTTCTTGGACATTTGCAGCGCGCGTCGCAAGCTGATGTTGCCTTCGTATTCTTCGCCGTAGTTGCCCGGCTTCCAGAGCTTGTCGCCAAGAGTCTGAAAGACCAATGGCGCATCCTGCACAATCGACCCTGCTGTGAACTGCCGGGTTGCAATCGCCGCTGAATACACAATGGGCTTGAAGGTAGACCCGACCTGCCGGCGCGCTTGGGTGGCGCGGTTGTACTCAGAGTCCTCGAAGCTGTATCCGCCGACCATCGCCAACACGGCGCCGTCGGACAGGCGATACGAGAACATTGCACCTTCAAGCTCGGGTGCTTGGTAGAGGACGGCTGCAGGCAAACCTTTGGCCGGTGCGTATCCAGAGAGGTTCTTGAACTCCCACGCGTCAAGTCCCTCCACCCGCACTTTGACGACGTCTCCAGTCGCGACGACACTCTTCATGTCGTTCTGGGAGCGGTATCGCCAGCTTCGCTTGGGGTTGGGTTCGTAGGCCCAGGTGGTCCATGAGAGCGGTACAATCGCTCGGTGTGCGCCAATACCCACGACGGCGTGCTTGGTGTCGACTTCGGTGACGACAGCATCGTAGACGCGGGAAACCTCCAGCGACGATTTGCTCGGAAGTGGGCCGTAGCCACCGCGATTGCTGGCATCGGCGACGTGCAGCACGCGCTTGGATTCTTCGTCGCGAAGTGCGGCTTCTACTTGGTCGAGCCGCGCTTGGATGGCTGCCTCCGGGAGCTTTTCGATGGGACCGCGCCAGCCGACGCGGTTGTCGGCCGTAAGGACATTCGCTTCGACGGACTTTTGGGCCACTTGCTGCAGGTCGAGGTCCGTCGTGGCGTAGACCGACAAGCCATCGTTGTAGATTTTGTCGAAGCCGTAGGTCTCGACCAAATAGCGGCGAATGTGCTCGGTGAAGTACGGCGCCTGTTTCAAGAACTCATTGTCTTGTGTGTAAATTGGCACCACCTCGTTGAGAGCAGCCTGGTAGCCCGCTTCGTCGAGGTAGCCTTTGGCCAACATCTGCCCCAGCACGTACTCCTGCCGTGCCCGTGCTTTGTCCCAGTGGCGGTGCGGCGAATAGTCGCTGGGACGCTGGGGCAAGCCCGCCAAAATCGCGGCCTCTGCGATGGTCAGGTCCTGAACGTGCTTGTTGAAGTACGTCCGCGCGGCGGCTTCGACGCCGTAGGCGCCCGAGCCAAGGTAAATCTCGTTGAGGTAGAGGTAGAAGATGTGCTTCTTGGAAAACGTCTCTTCGATACGCCAAGACAGCAGGACTTCGCGAATCTTGCGCTCGAATGTCTTGTCGCGGGTGAGCAGGAAGTTGCGGGCAACCTGCATCGTAATCGTAGACGCGCCCTGTGCCTTCCGGCCTTTCGAAACGTTGCGGCCAATTGCGCGCAGAATGCCTTCGTAGTCGACGCCGGTGTGGGTCCAGAAGTTGGCATCTTCGGCGGCAATAAAGGCATTTCCAACATGTTCGGGAATCTGTTCGAACGGCACGACGTAGCGGCGCTTTTCGTAGATTTCCCCGAGCAGCTTTCCGTTGCGGTCGTAAACCACGGTGACCGTAGGAGGCTGGTATTTGCCGAGTGCTTCGACGGTGGGCAGGTCTTGGGAGTACTTCCAAAACGCTCCGGCGACGACGCCCCCGCCGGCGAGGCCGCCCAGAATGCCGAGCATAAAGAGTGCGATGACGGTGCGCGCGAACCAGCCCCGCTTCTTCCGCGGCGCTTTTTCGGTGGGAGCGGTGGGTGTCGGGGGCGGCGCGGCGCGATGGGGCGAGGGCGCTTTGCTCCTGTCGCGGGCGACCGGCGCTTCCGGTCGGCGGGCGGTGGGAGGCGCTGGCCGAGGAGCGGGTGCGGCTTCTGGCTTTGGCGCCGGGCGCGCGACAGGGGGTGTCGGGGCCGCGGGGGCTTCGGGGGCCGGGCCCTCCCGGTCAGCGGCCGGATTGATGGCGGCGCCAAGTGGAGTCGGTGCTGCGGGCTGCGGAACAGGTGGGGCAGGGGCAGGCCGCGCAGCGGGAGGCGGTGCATCCCCTTGGAATCGGACGCCGGAACCCCGCATCCGCTCGACCATGCCGGGCGGATAGGTAATCGCCAGAGTGCGGCCGCACGCGAGGCAATGAACCTCGGCCCCGGGTGTGGGGTAGGGCTGCGAGAGCTTGCGGGGCGAACCGCAGTGGGGACATTTGATCTTTAGGGCCATGGGTGCATGCGCCGGGGTCCACAGGGAGAGGTACGTCGGGTGCAGGTATTGGCGGCCCCCCGCAACGTCAACCAATGCGATGCGGTTCGAATGCCGAACGCGCGGTTTGACACACAGCCGCCGAACTTCTTCTGGGGGACGCTACGGAATGCGCGGGTTGGGTTGGCGGTTGGAGGGTGTCGGTGCAGAATGGGGTAGAGTGTTGTGGCCCTGTCGTCTACGGGTTCGGAGGTCTGGATGTCTCGCGCGTTGAAGCACCTGGCATTGTTGGGAATCACCCTGCCGGGCGCATTCTTCGGGTATCACATCGTTGCGGCCTCAAGCGCAGGCTTTGCGTCGAGCGAGGTACTCGAACCCCTTCCGCCGACAAGTTTGTCGGAATTGGTGAGCGGTGTCACCGGTCAGCGCCCCCCCCTGGCCGACCTATCCCTGCTTGAACGCAATTTGTTCTATGTCGAGCAGCGCTATGTCGAACGGGAGCGAATCGATCTTGGCCTCATGTTCGACACCGCGCTCGACCGCGTCGAGCGCTCCGTGCCCGAGGTGATGTTCGTGCGACCTTCCGGGGGCACGCGCCTCCGGGTGTCCGTCGGAACGTTCAACACCCTGTTGGTCATCGAGCCCCTGGACGACTTCGACGCGCTGGTCCGACAACTTCGGCGGGTTGCGTCGATTCTCGATGAGCGACTTCCGGCGTCCGTCGACCGCGCTGCGGTGGAGTACGACCTCATCAATGGCGCCTTGTCGACCTTAGACCCCCACTCCTTGCTGCTTCCGCCCGTCGCCGCGCGCGAAATGGAGGTGGACAACCAAGGTGAATTTGGGGGGCTCGGGATCGAAATCCATATCAACGAAGGTCGCCTTACGGTCAAACAGCCGCTCGAAGGCACGCCCGCAGAGCGTGCTGGAATGGTCGCCGGCGACCAAATCATTCGAATTGAAGACGAATCGACCGTCAACATGGACCTCAACGATGCTGTCTCGCGGCTGCGAGGCGAAATCGGCTCTCCGGTTCACCTGCTGGTCAAAAGAAAACAAAAAGCCGACCCCATCGCGATGACCATTGTGCGGGACCGCATCAAGCTCAATCCTGTGGAGGGCCAACTCCTCGATGGAAACGTTGCGTATGTCCGCATCAAGTCGTTTAGCGGAAACGTGGCGTCCGACTTGGAGTCTTTGTTGGCGCGCCTTCACCGCGAAGGACGTGGCCGCCTGAAGGGCTTGGTCCTCGACCTTCGCGGCAACCCGGGCGGCTATTTGAACCAAGCCGTCGCCGTCTCTGACCGATTTCTCGAGGACGGCGTCATCGTCGCGACCGTAGAGGGCAGCGGCCGGCGGGAAGAGCAGCGCGCGTCGCGGCCGGGAACCGAATCTGCGTACCCCGTCGCGGTCTTGGTAAATGGGAGCAGCGCAAGTGCTTCGGAAATCGTTGCGGGCGCACTCAAAAATCAAGGGCGGGCGGTGATTGTCGGCGAGCGTACCTTTGGCAAGGGCTCGGTGCAGCATTTGTATCCCAACCGCGACAACAGCAGCCTAAAGCTCACCGTCGCGAAGTATCTCACGCCGGGCGACCATTCGATTCAGTCGATTGGAATTCCGCCAGATGTGCTCATTCAGCCGTCGGTCGTGCGGCCAGCCGTTGGAAAGTCGGAGGACCGCAATCCGATTGTCAGCTTGTATTGGCGGGAATGGGTTGAGCGCGAGGCCGACTTGCATCATGCGCTGGGCAATGCCGAGCAACTGGGAGACCCTCCGAGCTTTTCTGTACGTTTTCTTCGGGATGCCGTAGATGGCGAAGAAGGTGGCCGCAAATCCGCGGAAGACTGGGAAGTGTCGTTTGCGCGGGAACTGCTGCTCAATGCAACCGGTCCTTCGCGCCTGGATGTCCTGCGGGGAGCGGAGCCGGTCGTGCAGTCTCACCAAACGCGGGAGGAAGAGCGCATCCGTAGCGCGTTTTCGGAGTTGGGACTGCGATGGGACACCGGCACCAATCCAGAGGTGTTGTCCGTAGATGTGCGGTTGGACCTCGGCTCTGACGGCGTGCTCAAGGCAGGACAAGCCGAGGACGTGGTGCTTTCGGTCACCAACACCTCCGAGAGCGAACTTTGGCAAATGTCGGCCACCACACGTTCGAAGAACCCTTGGCTCGACGAACGTGAGTTTTATTTCGGGCACTTCGCGCCCGGAGAGACTCGCACCGCGCGGCAACGGGTCGTGCTTCACGAGGGGTATCTCGACGAGCTTGCGGATGTCACCGTACAGATGCGTGACCCCTCCCACCCTGACCTCGGGCAATGGACCACCCAGGTCACCACCGCTGGCCAGGGGCTACCGCAGTTCGCCTATACCGTGCAGTTTTTGGATGACGGTGGTGGAAATGGCGACGGTCTCCCCGACGCGGGGGAGACGGTTGCCCTCGAGCTGACCGTCGAAAACATTGGCACGGGCGAGGCGCGGGACGCGTTTGTTCGCGCTCGCAACAAGAGTGGCCGGTCAATTGATTTGCGAAAAGGCACGCTGCGACTTGGAACGCCCTTGCGGCCCGACGGTAGCGTGTGCTCGCTCGAAGTGGATGACGACTGCAGGTCGATTCTCGCGCCCGGTGCCACGTTTACGGGCCGGATTGAGTTCGACCTGCGGGACCTACCCGAAGAAGGAAAGTGGCAACTGGAGCTGGGTGTCGGCGACAACGAGCGATACGACCATGCGGCCATCTCTCGTGCGGGTTTCTACGAGTTTTTTCGGTTGGAAGAGACCTTGGCGCTGGTTCCAGGGCAAGCGGTCGACAGCAGGGCGCGTCGTCCTCCGTCGATTGCGGTCACACGGCAGCCTGCATCGTCCACCACCGATGCTGTGTTGAGTGGAATCGTTCGAGATGATGGCTCCGTCCGCGACGTTATCGTTTACCACGGAGACCAAAAGGTGTTTTACCAAGGCGGTGACCAGGACGCGACCGTTCCGTTCACGGTGCAGCCGGCGTTGACGCCGGGGTCGAACCTCTTGGTGATACTCGTTCGGGATGACCAAGGACTCACCGCGACCCGCTCCGTTGCCGTCTGGCGGCCCGTGGAAGAGATGTCATCGGCCGACGCAGATGTTGCCAATGTTGCGCCCTAGAATTTGGTTTGCGTAGGCCCGTATCTGCGCGCGAACCGCATCGTTGCGCATGGACGCCGTGCAAGGGTGGGTTATCGCCGGAAGGAGGAGGAAACTCAAATGGGTATCCGAGACAGCATCAAAAAACGTCTTCCGATTATTGGTATGGGCGGAAATCGCGGCAAGGTCACCAACGCACCGGCGCCCGCGCCTGCGCCGACTGTGTCGACCGGTCCGGGGCCGGTAGCTTCGGCGCCGCGGCGGCCTGCGCGCGAGGTCATCGACGAGCTCGTGAAGGGAAACCCTATCGTCATCTTCATGAAGGGTTCTCCAGAGTCCCCGATGTGCGGCTTTTCTGCGAATGCCTCGGCAATTTTGGCGTCGTACGGCAAGCCGTTGGCCTATTTTGACGTGTTTTCCGACCCTGAAGTTCGGGAAGAGGTCAAAGAATACAGCCAGTGGCCCACATTGCCCCAAGTGTACGTAGGTGGGGAGTTCTTGGGTGGAAGCGACATCCTGCGGCAAATGCACGACTCTGGTGAGTTGAAAGAGTGCATAGACGCAGCGTTCGCAGCGAAGGCCTAACGACGTCGTGTGCGAGAGGTACGGCTCGCAAGGCGCTCCGCGCGGGATTGCGCGGTCTGCCGATTACGCATTTGGGGTCGGCAGGGTCCGTTTTTCGGGCAGCGACGCGACGTAATCTGCCCGAGAAAGCATCATTGGGTGGTGTGCGACGGTCACCAGCGTGATGCCCTTGCGGCTATGGTCGAGGAGCCAGTCGGCCACTTTTGCTGCGGTGGCCGAATCGAGGCCCGCGTCCACGCGGTCGATGGCGACCCAAATGGGGGTCCCATCGCGGGCTGCGGCGCCGGCTTCCACGAGGGTGAGAGCGGTCGCGAGGCGTTGGCGTTCGCCGCCCGATAACGATGCGGTCGGGCGTCCCAATGGAATGTGGCCCAGCCCCAGTGCTTCGAGCGCGCGCAGGCGGGGCCCCACCTTTGGGTGGCTCACAAAAAGCGGAAGGGCACGGTCGACGTCCAAGCGCAAAATGTCCGCGGGACCATGCCCTTTCCATTGAATCTCGTTGCGGTCTGGATGGAGTCGGCCACCGTCGCAGGTGGTGCAGGGACGCCAATCGGGCGGAAGCGGTCCGAGTTGAATGACGTGACCGCCGATTCCTTCGCACTCTGGACACCACCCGGATGCACGGTTGAAGGTGAACGCATCGGCGGCGAGACCGCGGGTTCTTGCTTCTGTCGTGCGGGTCAGCAGCTCGCGAATGGGGCCCCAAATGCCAGCGGTGGTCGACAGGCAGCTTCGTGCATTGGGGCGGTCGGTGGGCGCGCGGTTCTCGATGACGCGCACGGGTGGACCTTGGGGAACGCTCCGCAGGAGGGATGTTGTGCCCGCGCCGCTGGGGCCGGTCAATATGGTCCATCGGTCCTTTGCTATCGGAATGTTTAGGCTCGCGCGCGGATGGGAGAGGCGCCATGTTCCGCTGGTGGGCGCCGGTGAGCAATCGGCGGAGTTTTGGGGGATACGGCGAGGTGGGCCTTCGTAGGTCACTTGTCCGCCATGGGGGCCCGAGCCAGGACCGAACGCTACTTCGCGATGCGCGTAGTCGAGAAGCGCGTCATTGTGGTCAATCGCGAGTACGCCGACTCCGCGTGCTACCAAATCCATAAGGACGTGCATCACGCGTTCGCAGGACGTTCCTGTCAGCCCGCTGCATACTTCATCGAGCACCAATACGCGCGGAGCATCGACCAACGGCACTGCGCGTGCAAGCAAGAGGCGGCTCCATTCCCCGGTTCCGAGCGTATTCGCCGGCTGGCGGAGCGTGAGATGTCCAAGGTCGAGGTCCACCCAAGCCTGCAAGGAGCGGGCCAATAGCGTCGGAAGGGATGGATGTGCCTTCGCCCACGGGAGGAGGTCGTGTACGGGCGTTTGCGTGATTTGGGTCCATGAGCGACCGTTTGCATGCAATATTCGTGCCACTTCGCTGTCGCCGGTGCCTTCGCATGTCTCGCACCCGGCTCCGCGGCAGGCGCCACAACGTCCGTCGACGCTGGTTGCGTCTAAATGTCGTTGGTGCGGCAACGGCCACGGATGGCCGTTTTCCCGCACAGGGGAGGCAGAGTAGCGGCGAATCGAGGCTTCCCCTTCGACTTCGACGCTTGTGTGTCCTTCCGAGGCCGTCCAAGCAGTGCGGATGGCCTCCTCGATTCTCGTGCTGTTGTCCGCGCGGATTCGAATGCGGTCGACAATCAGCTCGGGCGCTACTCCGGGTGGCATCTTTTGAATGGCGTCGAGGCGGACCATTCGGCCGTTTCCCAGCCGCACGCGCGTGAACCCGGCGCGCAGGAGTTCGGCCAGCAAACGCGACGGGTCGCTTGGGACGGGCAGCGGCGCGCCGATGGTCAGGGATGTGCCGACAGGGAGGCGTGCGAGCTCTTGGGCGACGGAGTGCGGGTTCCAGCGTCGAACGGCTGCGCCCGTTTGGGGGTCAATGAGCTGGCCACCACGCAAAAAGACGGCGCGCAAGGTGTTGCCGATGTCTGTGACATCCATCGCTGCGCAGGGAGGTGCCGGCTCCGAGCCCGGCCGAACGGCGAAAGTGGGTGGAAGGTGGTCGATTTGGTCCACCTCCACGAGGGGCAGCGCTCCGGACGCATCGCCGGGAGAGCGCAAGGTCTCCAGGAGGCGCCGCCGGGACTCCGCGTGGACGACGTCGATAGCAAAGCTGGTCTTTCCCGAGCCGGACGGGCCACGGAGCACGACGAATTCACGGGCGGAGAATGTCAGGGATACGTTGCGCAGATTGTGGGCGTGTGCGTCCTGCACATAGATGACATGGTTGGTCATGGGGTCGATTCCAGCGATACTTCAAGCAAATTCGAGGAAATGGATTGACGCTGCAAACGTTGTCGGAGCGCAGCGGCGGGCAGGGTTGGGGGGGCCATCAGTGGTCCCGCCGTTGCGAATGCTTCAACCTGAACTATCGCCGGAAGGGGGCCCAGGTCTGGGCAAGGGCCGCTCCAGCCGAATTGTCCGCGCACGTTCTCACCCTGAAACGGAGGCGCAGCGGCGGGTGACGTTCCTGCGGGCAGCAGCCGATTGGATACGGGAATGTCCCAGGCAGTCCAGTGGATGCCTTGGTCGCTTTGTACGATGACAGCGAGGTGCGTGGCCGACGGCGACATGGACGCGGCCTCCCAATAAAGCGCGGGCGAACTGTTTTTCCCCATGCAGGTTTGGTCCAAGCGAAGCGCAGAAACGGTCAATGGCAACGGCAAGGTAGGGGAGGGGACAGCTTCGTTTGTCGGCACTTGGCACGCTGTATGCACGAGGGCGCCGAAATGGATTAGACACCGCACAATGGTCGAACATGGTCGATGAAGCCGACGTGTGGGTCGAAGGTTTCGAGACAGCTTGGTCCGTTCGACCGGGAGCAGGGTCATGTCGGAGTCGCCTTCGAGCGCCGGAAAGGTGGAGCTCGTTCCGCGGGCGTGGAGCCTGTGGCTGCTGATGGTGGTGTTGTTGGTGAGTGGTGGTCTGGCAGCGTGGTTGGCCTGGAGCCACATTCATCTCACCCATGGTGTCGGTGCGTTTGATAGCCACTGTAGCGTAGACGCGACGTTTGATTGCGACAAGGTAAACACCAGCGAATGGAGCGAGCTTCGGGGCCTGCCGATTAGCCTGTATGCGCTCCCTGTCTATGCGGCGATGGCCTATTTCGCGTGGGTGGGCCGACGTGGAGACCGGCGTGGGCATCGGGCGCGCGGCTTGTTGACCTTGCTGGCATCGGTGAACGTGGCGGTGTCGGTCGCGCTCTTGTTTGTCATGGTGGTCAATATTGGCGCGTTTTGCTTGTTCTGCCTCTCGCTGGACGCACTGCATGTCGCCGCGCTGGCCCTGGTTCTTGCGCCACCTGGTGGGCGAAAACCAGCGATTCCCGAAGGTCTTGACCTCTTTGGTGCGGCCTTTGTGAGCGTGTTTTTGATGGCCACCACCTTCCAGTTTACAGTAATTTATAGCGCCCGACTCGACCGCGTCGCCGTGGCATCGGTCCTTGACGCCGAGCCTGGCCCAGCGCAGGTGGATGTGAAGACCGAGTCGCGCGCGGGTGCGGTGGTCAAGCTGCCCGGCGAGCGCCACGATGTTCCCACGGACAAGTATGACGCTGCGTGGGGTCCTCGGAGTGCGAAGGTCACGGTGGTCGAGTTTGCGGATTTTGAGTGTGGGTATTGTCGTCGCCTCAGTCACACCATGGCCGTGCTGAAGGAGCGCTACAAGGGGCGAGTCCGCTTTGTATTCAAGCACTATCCGATGGACCTTACCTGCAACAAGCGATTGAACCGACAGCACCATCCGTCGGCCTGTCAGGCGTCGCTGGCGGCCATCTGCGCCCAGGACCAAGGCAAATTCGAGCCGTACCACGACATCTTGTTCCAACACCAAGACCGGCTCGCGACCGACGACCTCATCCGCTATGCCGAACGCTTGGGAATGGATACCGTGCGGTTCGCGGGCTGCATGAAGGGTTCGGGCTCGATGGAGCAACTTCTCGAAGACATCAGCCACGGCGGCTACCTCGATATTTCCGGAACGCCTCGCACATTCGTAAACGGCCTCATGTTCAAGGGTGCTGTCAGTGAGGCGATTCTTGATGCCGCGATTCGGGCTGAGCTTGGAGAAGCGGATGTGAAAGAAGACGGGCGCGTCGTAACGGACAACCAGGTTGTCGTGGACGCGCCGCTGTCGCCCGGAGAAGTGCCGATGGTGTCGGTCTCCTTGGGCGAGACGACATTTTGGATAGACGCCGTAGAATCGAGTATTGACGCCGAGGGTCGAGCGCGCGCGATGGCGCGGGTGCCCCCAAGGTCGGCAAGCTGGTCAGAAGCACAAGCGGCGTGCGCCGCGGCTGGCAAGCGGCTGTGTTCGAGTCAAGAGTGGATGACTGCCTGTCAGGGCACTGTCGCGAAAGATGATGACGGAGACGGCTCCTTCACCAACGACGACCTGGAGGGTCGGAGCTATCCGTATGGTTCCTATTACCGCGAAGGGTACTGTCACGACAGTGGGGACAAAGACCGCCAGGGTGCTGTTCCGACCGGTTCGCGTGCGGCATGTCGGACGCCAGAAGGCATCTATGACCTCACGGGAAACGTGCAGGAGTGGGTCGGGCAGACTCCCGGTACGGCAGTGTTGTTGGGCGGAGCGTGGTATTTCGAGGACAAGGCGCGGTGCGCGACCACCTCCGATACCTATGGAGCGGATTGGTCCAGTCGCACGTCGGGTTTCCGTTGCTGCGCGGACTCCGCCGTCGCAGCGCCTGCCTTGGAATCGTCGTTGGCGGTACGGGACGAAAATGCGGTGGGGCAGGTGGCAACCTTCGCGCCCGCCGCGACGCTGGATGGCAAGACCTTTGTGCCGGAGCAACTCGACGGCCACGTGACCCTTCTCGCGTTTTGGGCGAGCTGGTGCGGTCCGTGTCGAAAGGAGTTGCCCGCGTTGGCCCCGCTGGCGACAGAGCTCGGTCCTGCGGGCTTTCAGGTAGTCGCCGTCAACGTGGACAAGGACCCTGCTGCGGCGCTGCGGTTCCTGGGCGGCCAAACGCCGCCCTACACGGTGGTAACCGACCCTTCTTCTGCGTTGATGGGGCGATTTGATGTGGTCGCGATGCCCACCAGTATTCTCATCGGGCCCGACCGAAAGGTTCTCGGCGTGCATGAAGGCTACTCGGAGGAGAAGCTCGCGGAGCTGCGGAAAGAGATAAGCGCGCTTCTCGATGCCAAGTAGCGCCCTCGGGTGTTTTTCGCGCTGCGGTTTGCCAATTTGTGTCCGTGGGACGCCTGGGTCCATTGGGGCCCAGGCGTTGCTTTTTCACGGAGCCTCCGTCCCCATCGCTATAGGACGGACCTGCTTCGCGATTTCATATTTTTTTGTTGACGGAGGAAAGGGGAAACAATAATAGGCGGGTGCTGGTCCCAGACTTGTTGGGGCGTCGACTAATTGGCAAGTCACCGGGTTTTGGCCCCGGCGTTGTAGGTTCGAGTCCTGCCGCCCCAGCTCCATCTGCTCTCCATTGGCGATCGGCGGCCTGGCGGGCATTGCACGCGCGCCAGGTCGCGCGCGGCTGGCGAGGCGAGATGTACTCTGGTATCCGGATATTTTCGGGAAATGCCAACCTGCCACTCGCAGAGCGTATTGCAGACCATTTGGGTCGGCGGTTGGATGGCGCAAGCGTCACGAAGTTTTCCGATGGCGAAATAAACGTCGACATTGCGGAAAATGTTCGTGGTCGCGACGTTTTCCTCGTTCAGTCGACTTCGGCGCCTGCGAACGACCACCTGATGGAGCTGCTCATCTTGTGCGACGCTTGCAAGCGCGCCAGTGCGGGCCGCATCACCGCGGTGATTCCGTATTACGGCTACGCGCGGCAGGACCGTAAAGTTCGCCCGCGTGTGCCGATTACGGCCCGTTTGGTGGCCGACCTCCTGTCCACTGCGGGTATTGAACGCGTGCTGACAATGGAGCTTCACGCGGGCCAAATCCAGGGCTTCTTCGACATGCCTGTCGACAACCTCTATGCTTCTGGATTTTTGGCCAGCTATATCGAGCGCCACTTCGATTTTTCCGGCGGCGTGGTTGTTTCTCCAGATGCCGGGGGAGTCGAGCGTGCTCGCGCCGTCGCCAAGAGGTTGAAGCTCGGGCTCGCGATTATCGACAAGCGCCGAAGTGGCCCCAATGTCGCAGAGGTCATGCACATCATTGGTGACGTCGCTGGAAAGAAGGTGCTGATTGTCGATGACATGATCGACACTGCTGGCACCTTGACGAAGGCAGCCGCCGCTTTGGCCGATGCGGGAGCGGTCTCGGTATCTGCGCTCGCAACCCATGCCGTGCTGTCTGGGCCTGCGATGGATCGCATCGCCAATAGCGTTTTGGACAAAGTCATCGTGACAGACACCATTCAGCTCTCCGAAGCAGCAATGGCGTCGCCGAAGATTGAGGTCGTGAGCGTGGCGCCCCTCTTTGCGGAAGCAATACGGGCTATCCACCATCATGACAGCATCAGCCGGTTGTTTGGGTGAAAAACGGGCTGTCGCAGGCGAGGGCGGTCGTCGGTTGGCTTGACACCGTGGAAGCGGTGAAGTAGACCGTCGAGCCGTTCAAGTGGTACAGCCGCTTGTTTCAGGGTTGGTCCCCCAACAGATCGAGTTCCTGGCCCATCATGGGTCCATTGTCCAAGGGAGCTCGCTCGGAAGTAGCACTTCTTTGGGTGGGTCGATCTGGTTCTCTCTCTCGGCGTGGGGCCTTTCGAATTAGGCCGCTGCGCATAGTCGTGGAATCGAGGAGTAGGCATGGACGCCGTCAGCATCAACGCCGTGGCCCGTGAGTCGTACGGCAAGGGCATCGCTCGGAAGCTCCGCAGCAGCGGTCGGATTCCGGCCGTTATTTATCGTGGAGGCTCCAACGCCCACCACGTTGCGATCGACCCCGCCGAGCTGGAAGGGGTGTTTCGCCGGAGCAAAAACCGCAACACGCTCGTCGCCATCGACGTGGGCGGCGCTTCGCGTGCTTGCCTCGTGAAGGACGTTCAGCGTCATCCCGTGAGCCAAAACCTCGTTCACGTCGACTTTTACGAAGTTGACGCGACCGAAGACGTTCGCGTGACCGTGAACCTCGTCCCGGATGGCACCGCAGTGGGTGTGAAGATGGGCGGTCGCTTGCGCACCATCCGTCGTACCATCGACGTGCTCTGCAAGCCCGGCGACATCCCCCACGAAATCCACGTGGACGTCTCCGGCTTGGAAGTTGGCAAGTTCGCTCGTTTGAGCGATGCGAAGGCCCCCGAGGGCACGAGCTTCCCGTACGCCAACGACTTCAACTTGTTCACCGTCGTCGGTAAGCGCGGCGGCTGAGCATTTTTCCTTGGTTTGTCGTGTCAGGGGCTGCCATGTGGCTTGTCGTCGGACTCGGCAACCCGGGATCCACCTACGCAGAAACCCGGCATAATGTCGGGTTTCGTGTCGTAGAAGGGATGATGCGACGGGCTGGAGTCTCTAGCCTACAGCCAGGACTCGGGTCTCGGCTCGCAACGACGTCCATTGAGGGCCGACCCGTGACCTTCTGCCTCCCCCAGTCCTATATGAACCGTTCCGGTGGACCTGTGGGTGACTTGGCAGAATTGTTCGGCGTCCCAGCGGAAAGGGTAGTGGTGGTCCATGACGACCTCGACCTGCCGTTTGGTCGTGTGCGCTGCAAATCCGGCGGCGGTCATGGAGGCCACAATGGCCTTCGCGACATCAGCCGCCGCATTGGACGTGATTTTGTGCGCATTCGTGTCGGTATTGGAAGACCACCGGAGGGGTTGAGCGTCTCTGACTTCGTCCTGGGTCGTTGGACACCTTCCGAGCGAGTTTTGCTCTCGCCCACCGTCGATTGGGCCGCCGATGTAGTAGAGTCGGTCCTTTCTGTTGGTGTGATGGTAACCATGAATTTATTCAACGCTCGCTCGCTTCCCGCGGTCGGGCACCCCCAGGAAACCGATTCATCGACCTCAACCGAGGTCGGGGAGTTCAGATGAACCCTCAGATGCTGGCCTACGCGGTGCCAGTCGCGGGCATTCTGGCCTTGGGCTACGCCTTTATGCAGGCGAGCTGGGTCCGGAAGCAACCCGCAGGCACCGACGAAATGAAGGAAATCGCATCGCGCATTCAAGAAGGCGCGATGGCATTCCTTGCTGCCGAATACAAAGTTCTTGCGATATTCGTGGCTATCGTTGCCGTGATTCTTGGCGCCGCGAACTTCGTGACCCAAGGGCCAATGCAGGCGTTGATCGCTGTCGCCTTCGTCCTGGGCGCGTCGGCGTCGGGCCTCGCGGGCTATTTTGGCATGTTGATTGCAACGGACGCCAACGTTCGCACCACGTTCGCTGCGACCAAGGGTCTCCCCCAGGCGCTCGACGTTGCGTTCCGCGGCGGCGCGGTCATGGGCATGTCTGTCGTTGGCTTGGCGACGCTGGGTCTCGGCGTGCTTTGGATCGTTTTCAGCTCGATGTTCAACATCCAGTCTGAAGAAGGCCTGCAAACCACCTTCAACGTCATCACCGGCTTCTCGATGGGCGCTTCGTCCATCGCGTTGTTCGCGCGTGTAGGCGGCGGTATCTACACCAAGGCTGCCGACGTCGGCGCTGACCTTGTGGGCAAGGTCGAGTCCGGCCTCCCCGAAGATGACCCGCGGAACCCCGCCGTTATCGCTGACAACGTCGGCGACAACGTGGGCGACGTCGCGGGCATGGGTGCGGACCTCTTCGAGTCCTACGTCGGCGCTATCATCGGCGCGATGGTCCTTGCTCTCAGCTTCAAGACCACCAAAACCGGCGCTGACCTCGGTCCGGTGATGTTGCCGTTGCTGATTGCTGCGGCGGGCATCATCTGCTCCATTGTCGGTACTTTCTTCGTGAAGACGAAAGAAGGCGGCAACCCCCAGCATGCGCTGGACCTCGGTGCGTTCGGCGCCGCCGGCGTCATGGCTGCAGCCACCTTCGGCTTGGCCAACCTGCTGTGGCCCCAGAGCGGCGCAGAGATGCTGAACTCCGGCATCGTCGTGCAGTGGTGGCAAGTTGGCCTTGCGACGGTCGTCGGTCTCGCTACCGGTGTCGCTGTCGGCATGATTACCTCGTACTACTGCTCGATGGACAAGCCCCCGGTCAACTCCATCGCCAACCAGTCGCGTACAGGCACTGCCACCAACATCATCGCGGGTCTGGGCGTGGGTATGGAGTCCACGGCGGCTCCGATTCTCGTTATCGCCGTCGGTGTGGTGATTGCGAATGCCTGTGCGGGTTTGTACGGCGTGGCGATTGCGGCTCTCGGTATGCTGTCTACCACTGGCATTCAGCTTGCTGTTGACGCCTACGGCCCCATCGCTGACAACGCGGGCGGTATTGCGGAAATGTCGCACCAAGCGCCCGAAGTGCGCGAGCGTACCGACAAGCTTGACGCCGTCGGCAACACCACTGCCGCTATCGGCAAGGGCTTCGCGATTGGCTCGGCCGCAATGACCGCGCTCGCATTGTTCGCGGCGTACATCCAGCAGACGGGCATCCCCGGCATCGACATCTCGAAGCCCGTGGTCATGGCCGGCGTCTTCATCGGCGGTATGCTTCCGTTCCTGTTCTCCTCCATGGCGATGTCCGCGGTGGGTGATGCAGCGATGGACATGATCACCGAAGTTCGGCGTCAGTTCCGTGAAATTCCTGGTTTGTTGGAAGGAACCGCCAAGCCTGACACTGCCCGCTGCGTCGACATTTCCACCAAGGCTGCTATCAAGAAGATGGTGGTGCCTGGTGCGATGGCCGTCGTGTCGCCTGTTGTCATGGGTGTAGGTTTCGGCCCCGAAGCACTCGGCGGATTGCTCGCAGGTGTTACGGTGTCGGGCGTTTTGATGGCCATCTTCATGTCCAACGCCGGCGGCGCTTGGGACAACGCGAAGAAGTCCTTCGAAGGTGGCGGTTTCAAGATGGACGACGGCGTGGTGCATCCCAAGGGCTCCGAGGCACACTCGGCAGCAGTTGTGGGCGACACGGTGGGCGACCCCTTCAAAGATACCGCTGGTCCCTCTCTCAACATCCTCGTGAAGCTCATGAGTGTCGTGGCGCTCGTCATGGCACCGCTTCTCGCTGGATTCGGCGGGCTCGTTCCGGGCCTCTAAACCAAACAGTAGGGGACGCGTGCCAGGTTCGGTTCGCGCTCTCTACCCAACCATCCCTCCGCGGGAGACCGGCCCATCCGGTCTCCCCGCCTTGTCCAAGTGGAGGACAAACAAATGACTATTCTCCATGAGTACGAGTCGACGTTCATTCTTCGTCCAGACATCACGGACGAAGAGCTGACTCGTCTCCGCTCCCGTTTTGAAGGCATCGTCACCGAGCGTGGCGGCCAGTTGATGGTGTTCGAGGACTGGGGCCGTCGTCGCTTGGCTTACCCCATCCTGCGCCTTGACTACGGTCGCTATCTCTACTTGAACTACGTCGGCACCGCCGATGCGCCCGCTGAAATCGAGCGTATCTGTGGAATCGAAGACAACGTGGTTCGTTTCCTCACGGTTCGGTTGGCTGAAACGGTCACGTTTGAGTCCAGCTTCTCCGGTGCCATCGAGCGTCAGCGCAAGCGTTTGAACCGCAGCGGCAAGTCCGACGATGACCGTCGCTCGTCGGTGTCGAGTGAAGAGCGCCGCCGGAGCCGCTCGAACCACGACAGCATCACGTCGCCCAGCCCCATCCGCTACGAAAACGCGGACGGCACCGCTGCAGACATGTCCCATGTCGAGCAGTTGGACGGTGACATGAGCACCGTGGACAGCGATCTCAGCGAAGCGACTCACGACACGGGCTCCTCCGAGTGATTCGCAATCGGGCCGGGGGGAGCTTCGCGGCGCTCCCCGGTTCATGCTCTCCCTCTTCATCTCAATATTTTCGGTCACAAACCCGGGCCAGCTGGGCCATCTCGGGATAGTGGTCGGAGAATCTCTTCAGACGCAAGGATACTCATCATGCGACGAGTCGGACGCCGGAAGGTCTGTCGCTTCACTGCCGACAAGAGCATCGTCATCGACTACAAGGACCCGAAGCTCCTCAAGGGCTTCATCACGGAACGCGGTAAGATTGTGCCTCGGCGCATTTCTGGCAACTGCGCGAAGAAGCAGCGCGAACTCGCGCTTGCTATCAAGCGTGCGCGCCATCTTGCCCTGCTTCCCTACCTTGCAGACGACTAGGCCGGAGGCACCCCATGGCTACCAAAGTCATTCTTCAGGACAACGTGCAGAACCTTGGTCGGACCGGCGAAGTCGTCCGTGTTCGTGACGGTTACGCACGGAACTTCCTTGTTCCCCGCGGCTTGGCGGTGGTTGCAGACGGGTCGAGCATCCGTCGCCTCAACCACCAGAAGCGTCTTGCCGAAACCCGTCTTCACAAGGCTCTTGCGAGCGCCCGTCTCCTTGCGGAGCAGGTCGCCGCAACGCCCGTGACCATCACGAAGGAAGCGGGTGAGGACAACAAGCTGTTCGGCAGTGTCACCAGCCGTGACATCGCGGACGCCTTGGCGGCGGAGGGTGTGGAAGTGGATCGTCGGCACATCGCCATCGACGAACCCATTCGCACCTTGGGCATCAAGCAGGTTGTCGTCAAGCTTCACGCGGAAGTCGAAGCGACTCTGACCGTTTACGTCACCAAGCGCTAATCATTCGCTGCGGTGTTCGATGCAGCCACCTTCGGGTGGCTGTTTTTTTTGCGTCTCATGGTTCCGCTCGTCGCGGCATGTGCACGTCCTCGATGTGTCAGAAAGGTTCCCCGCGAGGAATCGGGCACACGGGTCCGAAGCACTACGCGAGTATGTTAGGCGGAGGGCTGCCTCGGCGTCGGGAGCCGTGGGCGGCGCGGCACCGTAGTCATGGTTGCGGATGTTGGAGACAGCCATGGGGAAATCAGCACAAAAACGGGGCGGGCGTGGTGGCAGGGACGACGCTCCCCATCCGTCTAGCGAAGGAGTAGGGGGGCCCCAGAGCCCGGAGGCCGAGCGGGCGCTGCTGGGTGGCTTGCTCCTCGACCCAACCCGAATGTCAACCGTGATGGAGCTCGTGAAGTCCGACGACTTCGCGCGCGGCGCCCATATGGAGCTTTTTGCGCTCATGGTCGCGATGGTGGACCGACGGGAACCCATCGAGTTGGTGTCGGTGGTCGAGCAAATCACGCGTACCAATGCCGCGGAGCGGTATGGTGGCATCAGTTATGTCACGAGCTTGGTTGACGAGGTCCCGAGCACAGAAAACCTGTCCTACTACGCAAAGGTCGTCGCCGACCGCGCAACGGAGCGCCGTCTCCTCAAAGAAGTGCAGGATATCGCCGACCTCACGCGCTCCGGTGAAAAGACTGTTGGCGAGCTGATTGAGCATGCTGAGGCCGCAATCTACCAAATCGGCCAGCAGAAGCAGACCGGCGACTGGCAGCAGATGTCGGAGGTCGTCGACCAGGAATTCCTGCGCATTCAGCAGCTCTCCAACAACCGGGGCTCCGTCACAGGTATCTCGACTGGTCTGATTGACCTCGACGGAATCCTCGCGGGCCTTCACCGAACCGACCTGATGATTCTCGCGGCCCGACCCGCGATGGGCAAGACCGCTCTGGCCCTCAACATTGCACGCAGCGTTGCCCTCGAAGGGCATGGCGTGGGAATTTTTAGCCTCGAAATGAGCGCGGGGCAGCTCGTTACGCGTATGTTGGTCGCCCAGGCCCGCGTATCTGCGGGCTCGGTGCGTACGGGCATGTTGTCCCGCGACAAGGATTGGCCTGCGCTGACCGCTGCCGCAGAGCGTCTGTATCAGCTGCCTATCTACGTCGATGACACGCCCGGCCAAAACATCACCGCGGTTCGCAGCAAGGCCCGCCGTTTGAAGGCTCGAAACCCAGGCCTCGCGTTGATTGTCGTCGACTATATTGGTCTCATGTCGGGCGACCCCCAGGTTAGCCGCCAAGAGCAGGTTTCGGCGTCGAGTCGGGGCCTCAAGGCTCTGGCCAAAGAGCTCAATGTAACGGTTATCGGGTTGTCCCAGCTCAATCGTGCGGTCGAAAATCGCAACCCCAAGATTCCCCAGATGGCGGACCTCCGCGAGTCGGGCGCGATTGAGCAAGATGCCGACATCATCATGTTTATCTATCGCGACGAGTACTACAACAAAGAAACCACCACGCGTCCAGGCGAAGCGGACATCATCGTCGCCAAGCAGCGTAACGGCGGTACCGGGACAGTTCCTGTGTCCTTCCAAGGGGAGTTCACGTTGTTTGGAAACTTGGCCAAGCCCGGTACGGGCGAGGAGTTCATGTGAACGGCCTGCTGATTTGGTGGACCCTCCTTTCGCCCCCTGCGTTGGCGCTTGATGGAAACGACTACCTCTATTTGACCCTAAGCGACGGATTGCGGGTCAAGGGCTGGTACTACGGCGTGCAAGGCGAAGCTCTGACCGTCAGCGGCGACAATCGCTTGGTAGAGGTGTACCTTCCGTCCGTAGCAAGCGTCGTCCGCAATGGGCAGACCTGGCCACTCGCGGACTTCCAGAAGGAGGTCGAAGCGGAGCGCTCCAAGGTCGATGCGTGGCTCGCGAATCCGCCGCCGCACCCTCCGGGTTGGGTGGTCGGTACGGGCGCGATGATTTGCTGTGGTCTCGGCCAAGCTGCGTTGGGTGACGGCAAAGGATTCGCTCGCTACGCGATCGCCGATGCTGTTTTTGTTGGAACTGCGACTTGGGCCGTGTTGGATGGACCTGGTTGGGGTTTGGCCTTACCGGTCGGCGGCCTTGTCGTGCTATTCCACGGTTATGCCGCGTCTGAGGCGATTCACGAAACCCAGAAGCGCCGCGCGCGACTTGGCCTTCGTCCTCCCGTTCGTGCAGACAGTGCATTACCGCGCACGTCCGCGTCCTCAGGGTTGACAGAGGTGCATGGCGACGAATAACAACGCTGTCCTGCGGCCTGCATTCGGCCGCCCCGGATCCGTTGCCGCTTGGTGCCCAAAGTCGGGTGCTGGCGGTGGTGGTTCAGTTCAGGAGATCTCGAGAGACCATGGATACGGCAGAGCTGCTCTCCTCGTTCAACGGGCACGTCGACCAGTACGCACAACATCGCGAGTATGTTCGGCGCGCCAAGGCCATGGGTGGCCGTTTCTCCTCAAGCGTCATCGAGAAGGTCATTCTCGATCACGAGGTTCGTGCGTCTGGGGTGGCTGATTCCATCCTTCCGCTCGTTCCAGGGATTGAGGGGCGCATTTCGGACATCGACGCCGAGCGCGCTTCAATTGAAGGCGGAAAGGCTGACTCCGATGTGCGCATGGAAGAATTGACCCTGCGGCAAGCAATCGGTGAAATCGACGAAGGCGAATTCAACGAACTTTCTGCGGAACTTCGCGCGACTTTGGACGATGCCAATGGCCGCCTTGAAGTCCTTGATGCCGAGCGCGCCGACCTTGCCCAAGCGCTTGCGCGTTGGACCGAGTTGGCCGCCGAAGGCGAACAGCCCGATGGCACGCGTGCTGCGGCTGCTCCGGCCCCTGCGCCCGAGCCGGCTCCGGCTCCGGCTCCGGTCGCTGCGCCCGCACCCGTCGTCGAAGAAGACGTCTTCATCGAAGAAGATGTCGCTGACGACGAAGACGACGGCGACGAACTCGCGAACGCAGACACGGGCATCGGCTTCGATGTCGAAGTGGATGTGGGCGTCGATTCCGACGACGAAGCCTCGGCCGACGACGAAGGCGAAGACGTCATGGTGGGCAGCGATGATGGCCAATACGCCAGCACCGAGCCCATCAAGGAAGACATGTCTTCCCTGTACAATAACGAAGCCGGCGCCGAAGACGAAGGCGGGGAAACCATTGAAGCGGGCGACGAAGGTGTCGACTTCGGCTTCGATGTTGGCGAGGATGAAGGCGACGTCGAGTTGAACCTCGACGGCGGCGCTGGCATGGGCGACGACACCGGCGACGAGATTGGCATCGACCTCGATGTCGGCATCGACGACGGTCCAAAAGACGAGCCCGAAGCCGATAGCGGCGACGAAGAACGCCGCGCGATTCTTCTGTACTCCGAGGGTAGCCCCGAAGAGCAGATTTATCCGTTCCCCGGTGACGTTCTTCGGATTGGCCGTGGCCGCGACAACGACATTCAAATCAAGAACGATTCGAAGGTGTCGCGCTTCCATTGCCAGCTTTTCCGTCGCGGCGGCAACTTCTACATCGAAGACAACAAGTCCTCGAACGGCACCCTGGTGAATGGCGAGCTCATCACCGAGCGCCGGCTCTTTGGTGGGGAAGAAGTCATCATTGGCGAAACCTTCTTCCGGTTCCGCATCATGTGAGCCTCCCGTTTGGGTGCTCCATTACCCCGCCATCTGGCGGGGTTTTTTTTGATTGCACCTCACCCGTAGCACCTTCGGTTCGAGTGTGAACCATGCTCCCGGATGGGGTACATGCCGGTTCCAACGGCGGTCCTACAATAGACCGCGGTTGTCCGTTGAAGTGGCCAAGGAGTGCCCCGGATGCTCGCCCCGCACCAAACCGTTCTCATTCTAGACTTTGGGTCGCAAACAACCCAGCTAATTGCCCGTCGGATTCGAGAGCTCGGCGTATACTGCGAGATTCGTCCTTGTACGACACCCTACGAGCCACTCCCCGACCACGTCGTCGGCTTGATTCTCGGCGGCGGACCAAGCTCCGTCTATGGGGACGACGCGCCGCCCTTTGACGACCGTTGGCTTGGCGCTGCGGTGCCGGTATTGGGTATCTGCTATGGCATGCAGCTTCTCGCGATGCGCCATGGCGGCGCCGTAGAGCGCGCCGACCGAAGGGAGTATGGCCCTGCCGTCGTGCTGCCCGCGGGTGCGCCACAGACCCCTGTAGGCAAGGTATTGGCTGCTCCGCGGCGGGTGTGGATGTCTCACGGCGACCATGTGTCGGTCGTGCCGCCGGGCTGGCATGTGGTGTCCGCCAGCGAAAACGGCTCGATTGCGGCCATGGAGTCCGGGGACGGGCGCCGCGTCGGCTTGCAGTTTCATCCCGAGGTCACGCACTCCGAGGGTGGGGTAGCGCTGCTTTCTGCCTTTGTGCTGGACACGTGCGGTGCGCGCGGCGACTGGACCATTCAAGGCTTCGTTGCCGAGCAGGTCGCGGCGATTCGTAGCCAAGTTGGTGAAAGTCATGTCCTGTGCGCGCTCTCCGGCGGCGTTGACTCTTCGGTCACGGCGGCGCTCCTGCGACGCGCGATTGGTGACCGCTTGCACTGTGTATTCGTCGACAATGGCCTGTTGCGGGACGGCGAACGCGCGCAAGTCGCCGCGGAGTTTTCCGACTTTTCCCTCACCGTCGTCGATGCGCGCGCGCGTTTTTATTCGGCCCTTGCCGGCGTCGTAGACCCGGAGCAAAAGCGCAAGGTCATCGGCAGGACCTTCATCGAGGTTTTCGATGAGCAGGCCACGCTCCTCGTAGAGCAGACTGGCTCTATCGACTTCTTGGCCCAAGGTACGCTCTACCCCGATGTCATTGAGTCGGTGTCCTTCAAAGGACCGTCCGCGACCATCAAGAGTCACCACAACGTCGGCGGATTGCCCGAAAACATGCGCATGAAGCTCGTCGAGCCACTGCGTGAGCTCTTCAAGGATGAAGTTCGCGCACTGGGGCTTGAGCTCGGACTTTCTCACGCGCGGGTGTTTCGCCAACCGTTCCCTGGGCCTGGCCTGGGCGTACGCATTTTGGGGGAGGTAACCGCGGAGCGCGTGGAGTTGCTGCAGCGTGCCGACCGAATTGTGGACGAAGAAATCCGCGCCGCGGGCCTTTACGAGACCATTTGGCAGGCATTCGCGGTATTGCTGCCGGTGCAAAGCGTCGGCGTGATGGGGGACGCGCGCACCTACCAGCAAACGGCCGTCATTCGCGCCGTGCATTCGTCGGATGGAATGACGGCCAACATCGCGCGCCTTCCGTGGGAGCTCCTCGAGCGAATGTCGTCGCGTATCATCAACGAGGTGTGGGGCATCAACCGGGTGGCCTACGACATCAGCAACAAGCCGCCCGCGACGATTGAATGGGAATAAGCGCGGGGTAGGGCGCGGTCAGTCGCCCTGGGCGTTGCCTTCGGAATCGACCATGCCCATCAACCAGGCGTGCACTTCCGCGTGGATAGCCGCCGCCAAGCGGTCGACGACATCGGTGGTGCTGGGGCGACCGCGGAGTAGATTGCCGCGGTACACAATCAGGCGGCGGGCGACCAGCTCCTCAAGCGGAAGTGTGAGGTCTTCGGTCGGCTGTTCCGGCATAGCAGGGGCGGGATCTGCGGAAATGAGCGCGTCGACCAGCGGGGACACGGGCGGCAGCACGCTTCGGAGAAGTTCGGCGTTCGGAAACCACTCCCAGATGACCTCCAGTTGCGCGACAAAGACCCGCGCGGGGTCATCGAGCTGCGCCGACGCTGCTTGAAGGATGCCGTTCCAGGCGGCCTCGGAGAGAGGGGCGCCGCGGCGGGGTGCGAGTCCGGGCGCGAGACGTTCTGCAGTCGTGGCAGCCTGTTCCGCGGTTTCGTGGTCGAAAAGGCGCTCGGCAGCCAAGCCAAGTTCCACCCACGCTTGGGCGAAATGGGGGTCATGCTCGGTCGCGGTGCGCGCAGCGTCACGGGCGCCTGCAAAATCCGCCTGCAAGAAACGTGCCGACGACAGCGCCGACCACACTTGCGCAAGAGGCGCTACGGACGCGCCCTCTTGCTCCACCAATGCGAGCAATGCGGCCTCGGCCATACACGCGTCACCAATGCCCAGCGCAGCGCGTGCAGACACCCACAGAGCGCCGCCGTCATCGGGTTTGTTGGTGAGAAGCTCCTCGACTTCTACCAAGCTTCGGTCGAAGTCGCCCTTCGCAAGCATTTCTTCGGCGTGTTTGAGGCGAAGGCGACGAAGATGGTCAGGGTCGATGGACCACTGGCCCATCTCCGGGATGAGGCTCGACATTACGACCTACTCGAAGTAGCCGAACAAGAACAACACAATTCCCGCCAGCACCAACAAGACCATCGCGACGGAGCCGACCACCATCACCAGTGGGGTGCTTGGCGGCTTCTCGTCGTGGATTTCTGCGGGGACGGTACGCGGCCGTTCTTCCGGTGCGCTGGTAGGGGCCAAACGCGCGGGCGCCCGCGTGGTCGGGGGGGGAGATGCTGGTTCCGGTTCGGGCTCTGCTTTGCGGGAGAGCGCGCCATCTCGCAATGCATGGGCGAACGTGGCGAACTCCGCTACGTCACGACACAAGCCGAGGTCAGTCAGGAGCCACTTCTCAAAGAATGCTTCTTCGTCGCCACTCGACATACGCGCGGCTTCGTAGAGCGGCAAGGGCGCGCGGTCGAGGTCGGGAGACTCGGGAACTACGGTGAAGTTGACACCGGAGCCATCGCGAAGGGCCCGCTTGAGCACATAGCGCGCTTCCAAAATCGCCAACGGCCAGCCGCCGTGTGCCTCGGACATCTCGATGAGCTCGGCCAAAGGCACGCGGGCATCGAAGGTGGCCGACAGCAGCTCGGCTTGGCTCGAAGTGAGCGACGCCCGTGCGGTTTCGAGAAGTTGCTTGGGCGAACGCTGGCCGGTGAGGGCATTCGGATAGTCCCCACCTGGACCACGACCGCCTGCTTGTCGCACTTCTCGTGCAACAATCCCGTGCGCCCAATCGACCAATTCGGAGGACCGGGTGATGGTCGTGATGCCTTGGGCGAACGCGGCGCAGGAGCGCTCAAGGGGCTGTCGACCCGCTTGTTCGCCCAATTGCACAGCCGTGACAGCGTAGTACCAGTCGGTGAACCGCTGGGCCATGGACTGGCCAGCAGCGACATCGCCGTTTTGCCACTGTTTGAAAAGGTCCTGGGGCGTGATTTCGCCGGCGTCTGCCATGGCGCTCTCTCGACGGGTAGTTCCGGCCCGAAGGCTGGATGAATCGACTGGGAGGGGGATGCGGCGTTGCCGTCAGATTCGGCGACACGGATCTCACTTGGACACCCGCAACCAAGGCGCCCCAATCCTTATACACTTACCACCGAACACGAACAGAGGACAGGACCGAGCGGTCCAACCATTGAAACCGGGCCTCCATGTGTGCTGGTGTTGGGCCTGTCTCAAGGTAAAGGTCAACGTTCGCAATTCCATTGGTCCGAAGCGAAACAGACGCCTCGTGAAAAGCGATGTAGCGGCGCAGACGAGGCGCAAGCGCTTTGTACACAGCCTCCTTGATGGAAAAACGAAGCAACGTGGCGGTCCATTGCCGTTCGGGAAGGAGTGCCGAGACCTGCTCTTGCTCCTCTGGGCGCAACACTTGTTGCGCAACTCCAGGGCGCTCAGGCGCGAGGTTTTCGAGGTCGACGCCCAGCTCGCCGAGCTCCATACGCGCGACCAACGCAACGGCCAAGTGACGCTTGTGGGTAATCGACAGCGCAAGCCCCTCGGGGCCTACGGGTTCCCCCCGCGGACCAATGCCGATGGGCGTGAGCGTACCCCCGAGCGCTGCCACCGCCGCATGGGCAGCCAAGCGACCTCCAACGAACGATGATTGGCGAAATCCCCGCAAGGTGGACGCCAAGCGTCGCTCTTCGGGTTGCAGACCTGCGAGTGCGACCTCGTCGGGGGGGCTGCCATCTTCAGGGAGGGCAACCCCATACACGACGCCGTGCGGCAGAGCATCTTTGTAGACGATTCGATAGTTTTCCACCGACACCGGATAACGAAGCGCGTGCGCCGGGTCCATGTCTTGCCGACCATCGTTGCGTATCTCTCGCGGGTTCGCTGCCGGTGTCGGTTCCCATGGTCGGCTCTACCCAATTACGAGGGGTGTACGCTCCCCGAACTGGACCCTCCCAATGACGTTGATCACCGTTCGCCTTGTGAATCCATTGGTCGTTGCGTTGAGCCTCACTTTTGCGGGTACTTCGCGTGCTTTTGCCGCCGATGCGCCCGCGTCTGGGGACGAAGCCGCGCAAAACGACGCGGAACATGCCCGTATCTCCGACGAAATGGACCGCTTGGCGCAACGAAAGGCATGGCCAGGAGTCGACCGGCTCTATCGAAAACTGATTTCGATGCAGGTGGAGCCGAGCCTCCAGGACTACATGCACGGTGCATACGCGGCGCGAGAGTTGGGGGATGTCCTCGAAGTGCGCGCCCGGCTCAAAGATGCTGCCAGAAATCACCAGAGCAAAGAGATTGTCGAGTGGCTGTGGAAAATCGACAATACCTACGGTCGTGTGGAGCTCGTAAGCGTGCCGCCGCGGTCCACCACGCTCGAAGCTGCGGTGATGCCGTTTGACCCCGACCAACGAAAAGCGGTAGATGCAGCGATTGCAGCAATTTCTGACAATGGCATCTTTGTGGGTATGTTACCGGAGGGCGAGTTTACGTTCTCGGGGCAACAGTTTCGTGTTGAACCGGGAATTAGTGTTCGTATTGAAGTCTCACCTAGGGTTCGGCGTCACGGTCCTATCGCTCCCGTGATCGTTTACCCCGACGGTCCCCCGCCGAGCGCCAATCCCTCTGACCCCCCGTCCCAGGAGAACCCATGACCTCCATTCTCGTTGCACTCGCACTGTCCGCTTCTACTGCTGAAGCCAAACCCTACATGTGGGGCGTTGGCCCGACAGTCTCTACGATGGTCATTCCCGGACAGCATCCGGTCTCTTGGCCACAGTCGCAAAAGATCGATGGGGAACGCCAAGACATCGGACTCTACGGTTCGTCCGACAGCGGCCGTTTGGCGGAACCCTACTTCGACAAAGTTCGGGGCGATGTCGCGTTCGGTGGGCGCGGCATGCTCTACCTAAACAGCGATTGGCGCGGTGCGATGCGTGGGCAGTTCGGCTTTGGCAGCAACTACCGCTCCTCCCAGCTGACGCTCGAAGTCGACAAGATTTTGGCCGGCGAAAACGGTGCATTCGTGTTTTTGGGTGGCGGCGCGGGCGTCGGCTCGATGACCTTCAAGAGCCAAGAAGACTCCGCCTACTTGAAGCTTCGCGACGTCCCCCTGCGGTTTCATGGCGGTGGCTACTACAAAATCAACCAGAAGTCCGCCATCGAGCTCTCGTTGTTCTTCCAGTTGCCCATTCCGAGCATGCAGGTGCTCAATACCGACGAAGGAAACGAAATCGACATGACCAGTGGGGTCAATATTTTTTCGTATTCCCATTTTGGTGTCGAGTTGACGGGCTACTACGGTGACTTCAGCAAGCCCCGTTCCGGTCGCGGCAAGGGCAAAAAGCGCTAATCACGCACACGGTCTGGGTGCGGAAGGGTGAACGGGGTGTCAAACCCATGTTCGCCCTTCTTTTTTGCCATTGAAACACGGGGATGTCGGTTGTAGGACCGTTTTCGGGTATTGTCTTTGCTTTTGATTGAAGAAATTCGCGTATCTGCTGTGATTTTGGCACCCTACAAATAAGAGTATCACTGCGTTAGTATACGATTGTTTCGCGCCTCTTCGGATTCGGTTGGACCAGATGTCCTGAGTGGCGACGACTTTTGCTTGATTTGGCCCCCAGGAAACAATGTTGCCTTCCCCCTTGGCTGCTGCTTCGACTCTCCTCGCCCAAACGCCGGTGGACTTGTCTGCGGTGTTGGGGCACCTGTGCGAAGAATTGGGGGCCGATGGCGCATCGTTGGTGCGCGGCACCGACCTTTCGGCACGTCGCTTGGCAAGCGCGGGAACGGTCGGGCGGCGCACGTATGTGGTCGAGCTGCCGACGAGTACGACGGTGGCGCTCCATTATGCTCGCTCCGAGGCCGTCGACGACGCGCAGATGGCGCCATGGGTTGGGCTCCTGACCGCTGCATTGGCCAAGTCCGATGCGGAGGCCGGGGATGTCACCCTACGGTTGTACGAGGCAGGCACGCTGCTTCGCGCGATTGGTCACGATGTCAAAAACATCATCAACGCGTACAATGCCTATGTGAAGTTTGCCGAATCGAACTTGGCAGAGTGGGGAATGCCAAAAGATTCGGAGGTCTTTGACGACCTCGCGCAGATTGGCACGGCGTCGACGCGGATTTCCGTGTTTATTCGTCGAATGCATGAGCTGGCGTATATTCTCCAGGGACCGTGGGACCCTACGCCTGCGAGTGATGTGTTGGGGGCGTCCGCGCAGCAGTTTGGGACAAATGCGTGGGATGCCGTCCGGGTGACCGTCAACGTGCTCCCTGACCTCCCCGATGTGCGCATCGACGGTGTCCACGCGCGTCTGGTCATCGGAGAGCTCGTCGCGAATGCAAAGGAGGCGGGCGCGAACCGCATTGCCGTGTCCGTAGGGCGACCGGACCCCCACGATGCCGTGGTCGGTTCGTGGTGCCAAGGCCTCGCGGACGGCGAGTGGGTTGTCCTGCGCTGTGACGATAATGGCGTGGGCATGGACGCGCTCACGATGTACCGCATCATGGAGCCGCTGTTCAAAATTCCCGCCGACGCGGAGAAGCCCGGATTGGGGCTCAATCTCATTGCGGCCACCCTCCAAGCGGTCGGTGCGCGTATGCTCATCTACTCGGCGCGGTCCCTCGACAGTGGAGCCAAAATGGCCGCTGGTACCACAGTCGCGATTGCGCTGCCGGCGGCACATGTCACCGCCCTGGGTGGTGCGGGCTCGGTGGCGTTGCGCGTGCCAGACGAAGTGCAGCCGCGTGTGGCGTTGGCGGTTTGGGACCCCGCGCTGCTCTCCTGGCTTCGTACAGCATTGAAGGCGTTCAACTGTCGCGAGGTGAGCCTCGAAGATGACCCCCACTTGTTTGTTTCGGACCTTACAGGGATAGGCGGTTATCCGGGCGGACAAGTCGGCTTGGTGCTGATGGCGAACGGACTGCCTCAGGGAGTCCCCCGTCCCGACGCCATTATGGCACCGTCTCCCGACCTCCCGGGCCTCGCGCGCCGGATGTCGATGGCGTTGACCAGTCGCTTGCGACGATAGGGCAAAGCGAACAAGCCAAGGTGCTCTGTGCAGTTTTTGGAGCACAGGCGGGTCTGTTGGTCGCGGGATTGGATTTGGTGCGCACGAAGTCGGGCGAATGCGTTTCAATCCGGCAGGGACGGTATTAGGAGGGGCTCCCCCCTGGAGGTCCTCATGTCGGAAGCCGCTCCTACTTTTCTTTGGTCGCCGGCCAACGCCGATGAAATTCGTTTTGCTGCAAATACCGTGCGTGGTCTTGCAATGGACGCCATCCAGCGTGCGGACAGCGGGCACCCAGGTGCACCGATGGGAATGGCCGACATGGCCGTCACCTTGTGGTCAGATGTCCTGGATTATGACCCCTCCGCGCCAGCTTGGCCCGACCGCGACCGGTTTGTCCTCTCCAATGGTCATGCGAGCATGTTGTTGTACAGCATGTTGTTCCTCTCGGGAACGGCGTTTTCGATGGATGACATCCAGTCGTTTCGCCAGTGGGGTGCAAAGACAGCAGGCCATCCGGAATATGGCGAAGCGCCAGGTATCGAGACCACCACCGGTCCACTGGGTCAAGGCTTTGCAAATGCAGTGGGGATGGCGCTCGCGGAGGCCCACTTGCGGGCAGACTTTGGCGAGGAGCTGGTAGACCACTATACTTATGTATTTGCCGGTGACGGCTGTTTGATGGAAGGCGTCGCTTATGAGGCCGCGGCGCTCGCCGGACATTTGCAGCTCGGGCGCTTGGTGGTTCTGTTTGACGACAATGCCATCACCATCGACGGCAGCACCGATATCGCCACGAGTGAGGACATCACAGCGCGGTTTGGCGCTGCGGGTTGGCAGGTGTTGGCCTGCGATGGTCACGACCCCCTATCGGTGCGGGCGGCTTTGGCGGAAGCGCGGTCGGACACCGTGCGCCCCAGCCTGATTCGTTGCCGAACGGTGATTGGCTTTGGCTCGCCGGCGCTGGCCGGCACCTCAAAATGCCACGGCTCGCCCTTGGGTGCGGCGGAGGTATCGAAGGCCAAGACGGCGCTCGGGCTTGACCCCAACGCGTCCTTTGTCGTGCACGACGCGTCTCTCGCGCTGTTGCGCCGAAACGATGCGGCGCGTCGGGCGCGTCGTGAGGCGTGGGATGCGCGGCTCGCGGCCCATCCCCGGCGCGCGGATTGGAACCGGCGTTTTGGCGAGGTTTTCGTCGCGGAGTCGGTTTGGCCCACCTTCGCGCCAGGGTCCAAGGTCGCGACGCGCAAGGCTGGCCAGGCCGTGCTCCATGCGTTGTCGCCTGCGGTCCCTTCCCTCATGGGGGGTTCTGCGGACCTCGCGGGAAGCAATGGGTCCATCCTCAAGGGAACACCGTATATCGCGCCGGGCGCGTTTGCCGGTCGCAATATTCACTTTGGCATTCGTGAACATGCGATGGCCTCGCTGTGCAATGGCCTCGTGCTGCACGGTGGTGTGCGGCCTTACTGCGCGACGTTCTTGGTTTTCCACGATTATATGCGTCCCGCCGTGCGCCTTGCCGCGTTGATGCACCAGCCCGTGGTTTATGTGTATACCCATGATAGCGTCTATTTGGGCGAAGATGGGCCCACCCACCAGCCTGTCGAGCATCTGGCGGCGATGCGGTCGATTCCCAACCTCGACGTCATGCGGCCAGCCGATGGCAACGAGACGGTGGGTGCATGGAAATACGCAATGTCACGAACAGACGGTCCCGTCGCCATCTGCTTGACACGGCAAGACCTACCGAATCTGGACCTACCCGCCGAGGTCGTTCACGAAGGCGTGCGCCGTGGCGGCTATGTGGTCGCGGATGGGGACTCCGCGCCCCAGGTTGTGATCGTATCGACGGGATCGGAAGTGTGGACGGCGCTAGAAGCGCGCGCAGTGCTCGAGGGCACCCATGGCGTACGCACGCGGGTTGTCAGCTTGCCCTGTTGGGAGCGATTCTTCGCACAGGATGCCGATTATCGCAACTCCGTATTGCCGCCGGGTATCCCACGAGTTTCGGTGGAGGCTGGCATAACCTTCGGGTGGCAGGCTATCGTAGGGGTTGACGGCGCAATGGTTGGCATCGACCGATTCGGAGCGTCGGCACCTGGACCCGTGGTCGCCGAAAAACTCGGCATCCACCCGTCCAATGTCGTGGCAGCGGCGCGGAAGCTCATCGCTGGAGCTTGAGGCGCCGCCCTGGAGGTGACGCCTGGCATCCCGCCGCTCCGGTTCTGACCGCTCTGCGATTCGGCCGCCCTCCCGCTCCCGAAAGGGTTCGGGCGCGTCGTCCAGCGCGCCCAAGAAGGGCCGCTCGACCCGAAAAGCAGCGGGCGCGCGCGGAGGCGGGTCGTCGTCGAGCGCGCGTGTCCGCAAGGCGCTCGCCGCCGTCGGACGGCTGTGCTTGTCCACCTTGCTGGGGGTAACGCTCGGGGGCGCGGTGGTTTCGGCGGCCTTGTACCAGCAAGCGGTGAAGGATGTCGATGCGCGCCTCGCGGGGCCGGTCTGGGCCGACGCCGGGGTAGTTCGCTCGGGACCCCTCGAAATCTGGCGAGGGATGGTGTTGACGCCGGAAGAGCTGGCGTCGGACTTGAGCGCGGCCGGCTACGCGCGGGTGCGGGACCCATCTGCGGCAGGCGATTTTGCAGTGGGTCCAAACGACGTCTATATCAACGTTCCGGCTGCGCGGATTCCCGGTTGGACGATTCCTGCAGCAGAGGTACATGTCGCGTTTTCCGATGGGCGCGTCCGTGCCGTCTCGCCCACGCGCAGTGTGCGCTTGGCGCCGGTGGAGCTCGCATCGCTGCGCGGGGTTGACAACGAATCCCGTCGTCCGATTTCTCTCGACGCCCTTCCGCCGCATGTTGTGCAGGCCGTGTTGGCGATGGAGGATGCGCGCTTTTACGAGCACGAGGGCCTGGACCCCATCGGAATTGCGCGGGCGATTGTCTCCAACGTGGTCCACGAAGGCCCGATGCAGGGCGGCAGCACGCTCACACAACAGTTGGTCAAGAACCTGTTTTTGACCAGTGAGCGCACGATGACACGAAAGGCGCGGGAGGCCTTACTGTCGATTGCCATCGAGCAGACGCGCAGCAAGGACGAGATTCTGGAGCTGTACCTCAATGAGGTGTATTTCGGACAGGCCGCCGGCGCGTCGGTGTGCGGTGTTGACCAAGCGGCGCGCGTATTTTTTGGTAAGCCCGCCGCGCGCTTGGAGATAGGCGAGGCGGCCGTTCTCGCGGGCATCGTATCTGCGCCCAATCGGTACTCGCCGCTCAAGCACCCCGAGCGCGCAGAAGAGCGGCGCAACATCGCGTTGTCGCGCATGGCCGAGGTCGGCGCGATTTCCCGTGCACAAGCGGACGCGCTGGCCGCCGTTCCTCTGGATGTTCATTCGTCGGTCGGAAATCGGCGCGCGCCGTGGTTTGTCGATGCCGCCGTCGAAAGTGTCGAGGCAGAGTTTGGCGAAGGGTCTGTCGCGGCGCGCGGACTGGTGGTTCATACAACACTCAATCCTATCCTGCAACGGCTGGCAGAGCGCGCCGTAGCCGAAGGCGCTGCCGAGCTTGACGCGACACACACGAAGTCCAAATCGGCGGAAATTGTGTTGGTTGCCGTGCGGGTGAGCGATGGTGCGGTGGTCGCGATGGTCGGAGGGCGCGACTATGTCTCGTCGCAGTTCAACCGTGCGATTCACGGGCGCCGCCAATTGGGCTCTACCATCAAGCCATTTACATATTTGGCCCTGTTTGACGCTGATCCCACGCTATCGCCCGTGTCGCAAGTCGACGACCAGCCGTTGACACGCACGGTGTCTGGCAAGACCTGGGCGCCCAAAAACTACGACGGCACCTACAAAGGCTGGATTACTTACCGACAAGCCTTGGCGAGTTCGCGCAATATTCCCGCTGTGTTGCTGTCTGAAGAAGTAGGTATGGCGCGTCTTCAGCGATTTTGGACAGGTCTGGGGCTTTCGGGTGCGTCCGCGATGCCTTCGGCTGCATTGGGTGCATTTGGCGCGACGCCCATCGAAGTCGCGGCTGCGTATTCTGTGTTTCCGGGACACGGGCAAGCCGCGCCGGCGCATCTGGTGCGCGGGGTCATCGACGAGCAGGGCAAAGACAAGTGGCCGAGCCCCAAGGCGCCGGTGTCCCATACGAGCGCGCGTGCAGCGTTTTTGGCGACTCGACTGCTGGAGGCGGTTGTCCAGGAGGGGACGGCAAAAAAGGCAGCAAAATTCGGCGTATCCGAAGGCATAGGTGGCAAGACAGGCACCACCGACAATGAGCGCGATGCCTGGTTTGCAGGTTTTTCCGACGACCTCGCGGTAGCGGTTTGGGTTGGATTTGACAAAGGGAAAAATGTGGGGTTGACTGGTTCAGAGGCGGCATTGCCGACGTGGGCGCGGTTTATGTCGTGGTCGGGAACCGTCGATGGTGTGCCGTTTCCGCCCGTCGATGGCGTCGTCCAGATGACCTTTTGCGCCGAGGACCACCTGCCTGCGGGGGACAGTGGCTGTTCGCCTTCGTATTCGGAGTATGTGTCGGCCTCGTCTCCGCCGGATGTCCCCAACCGTTCGGGCGATGACATGCCCGACCCCATCGGATTATTGGGACGTGCATTCGGCCGCGACGAAGAAGAAGGTGCGCCAAACGCGACAGAAGCGGAAGGCGATGGCGCGCCGCGCGACCGAAAGAAGTGGTGGCAGCGGGGGGGAGGCTGATTTGCGGGTGCGCGGAAACACCGGCGTGTTTGGGTTTCATTTGTGGGGCTGGGTTTGCCGCGTACGGACAAAACAGGTATCATTTTTATTGACGTATTGTATTTTTGTCGTATCGTACACATTTGGATGCACGAAATATTGCGCGGGAGCACGCCAAGGGAGAGTGTCCAGCGATTCGGACATCACGCGCCTTTGGGCGTAGGTTCGCAGCGAGTTCGTGCGCGATGGTGGAGCGTGTGTCTGCCCACTACGCAAGGGTTCGTCCGTGCACGAATCGTGTGTATGAGACCCCAGCGAGCTTCGAATCGGTTGAACACAGAGAACGGTTCGCGTTGGGGCCCGAGGCCAGGAAAAGCGCGCGACTTTCATGGTTTGCGAAGAAACGTTGTAGACCGTGGTTTTCGTGAGGTCTGTGGCCGACCCGTCAAAATTTGTTGTTCAGGACATGACCCAGATCGTGCGCCGTCGCGGATACGTCACCTGCAAGATGGGAGCCAGGCAATAAGCGCGGCGCGTGGTGAAAGGTGGGCCGTCTTGGTTCGCCCCCCCCTTTCTGTCCGTATTCACCCGGTGGGCGAGACTGCCGCCGTGGGCCTGGAGGACCTGATGACGCATCCCCTCGATTCGCAAGCATCCCCTACAAAGACTGTCGCGGGAACAATTCCCGTGGTCGATATGCGCGACTGGTTGGAGGGGGATGACGCATCGCGTGCGCAGTTTGTGTCAGAAGTCGGCGACGCCCTGCGGGAATACGGCTTCTTGCGTGTGCGCGGCCATGCGATTCGGTCCGCGCAGATTCAACCTGCCTACGACGCTGCGCGGGCACTGTTCGCGCTGCCCACCGAGCAAAAGATGGCCTATTGCGTGCGCGGCGGGGCAGGGGAGCGTGGGTATACGCCCTTTGGTGCCGAGCACGCCAAGGGCACGCCGATGCCGGACCTCAAGGAGTTTTGGCATGTCGGGCGCGAGCTCGCCGACGGCCACCCACTGAAGGCGGCGTATCCCGCAAATGTGTGGCCCGCCGAAGTCGAATCCTTCCGCGCCGACCTCCTTTCGCTGTACGACGGTCTCGAAGCCATCGCGTTGGAGATGTTGGTCGTGATTGCGATGTACTTGGGTGAAGAGCCCAGCCGCATCGTCGACCTCGCCCGCGACGGCAACTCTATTCTGCGCGCGCTCCATTACCCACCGCTCGCAAACGTTGAAATCGCCCAAGGTGCGGTGCGGGCGGCTGCGCACGAAGACATCAACCTCATCACGCTTCTTGTCACGTCGTCTCACTCTGGCCTGGAAATCTTGCGCCGCGATGGCGTGTGGATGTCGGTCAACGCGGAAGACGGAGAGATTTTGATGGACGCGGGCGATATGTTGGGGCGGATTACCCACGGTGTCATCGCGGCGACGACGCACCGGGTCGTCAATCCCACCGAAGACCGCTCCGAGCGGTTCAGCATGCCCTTCTTTGTGCATCCGCGCCCCGACGCGGTGCTTCGGGTGCTGGACACCTGCCGCAATGTGGGCAACGGCGAGCTTCCGCCGGACATTACGGGCTACGCGTTCCTTCGTGAACGCTTGGCCGAGATTGGTCTGCACGACATGTGAGCAGCTCCGGTCGTTCCGCGTGGGAAGCGAGGCGGGCGCAGAAGTGCGCCCGTTTTTGTTGTGCAATTGTGCAGATGATTGTGCAGCAGTGCATTCGTGGTGCATCGGACGGTGCTTAGGACGGTGCGGGTGGCCCAAGCCGTTGGGCGGAAACGTCCCCCGATGAACCGCTTCGGGCAATCGCCGAGACGGCGTCACAAAGGGCGTCGAGGGCCAAGCCAAAGGCGACTTCGCGATGGGAGGCTTGGTCGGCGACCACGACAGGGAACGGCGGAGGTGTGCCGTCGGTGGCGTGGGCGCCAACAAGCGCGATACAGGGCCGGTTGTTGCGTTTCGCGTGCGAAAATACCGCCCAAACCACCTTTTGGTCGTACGTGGACCGGTCGAGCTTGCCTTCGCCCGTGACGTAGAGGTCGGCGTCGATGGGGGCGAGTGTACTCGAAACTAGGGCATCGGCGCCGGGAAGCAAGGGCCAGCCGAGGCAAGCGGCTGTGAAGCCGAGGCCGCCCGCTGCGCCGCCGCCGGGTACGGAGTCGGGTGCAGGGGGCAAGTGATGGTCGCTGCTCCAGCGCACGAGTGCTTCTGCGAAGGTTTGCCAAGCCCTATCCAGGACGTCGATTTCGTCGTGCCTTACGCCTTTCTGGGGGCCGAATCGGGCGGCGGCGTCGTGCAATGGGGTGTTGACATCGGCCCAAACACGGACTCGGGCGGTGGGGGGTGGTCCATCGAGGCGGTGAACGGCGGAGAGCGCCCGCGCGGTGGCCGGCAAGGCGCGTCCGCGGCGGTCCAACGGGACGATTCCCAAGCGCGCCAAGAGGCCGATGCCCATGTCGATGGTGCCGGTTCCTCCCAGCCCGAGGGTGATAGGGCGGTGGCTGTGGTGGCGAAGGACTACGCCGAGCCCGTCGGAGCGGGCATCCCACGGGCGACGTTCGGTCCCTGTGCCCAGCCACTCCGCGCTCTCTACGTAGACGTGTTCGCCTTGGGTGCCGATGTGGCCCGATACGTTCTGGCCGTAAGCGCCGGTGCCGTGCCAAGGTTGGCGTTGAATGCGTCCCAGAAATTCCAGCGCGTGCAGGAGGCCTTCTCCGCCATCGCTCATCGGTAGCAGAATGGCTTCGTGGCCAGCGTCTTCAAGTTTCGCGCCGATACGCTGGGCAATCGTGACGGCGTTGTGCCAACCGCCAAACGAGTCGGGCGCGACCGCGATGCGCATGCGCCTCATCGCGCGCGCTCGAGCATCGTGGCGACCACCGGCGCGAGCAAGGTCGCAAGTGTCTCGTGGCCTTGGGCCGTGGGATGCAGGTCGTCCCAAAAGAGGCCGCTCGGCGTCACGCCATCGGGTGCATGGGCGCAAAACCAGCCTTGGGCGTCCACGACGGGCACGCCGTGTTGGCGGCCGAGCGCATAGAGCGCGGTTCGGATGGGCGTCACAATTTCGCGGGGGGAGGCGCTTTGGTCGATGGCGGTCTGGAGCAGCGTCCTCGCGAGCGCAGCGTCCCCAGAGTCGGCCGCTGCATCCGCGCGTCGGCGGAGGTCGTCGAGGTTGTCCCCCGGAAAGGACTCGAGGTGGGCGAAGCGCAGGTTGGTCGGTGGCACGACGAGGACCACGGGTACATTGGCTGCGTTGGCGGCGGTCAGCAAGCGGCCAAGGTGGAGCTGGAGGTGCGTGACGGCAAGACCGGTGAGCGCGGCGATGTCGGCCGGGGTGGGGGGCGTCGTGCGCGTTCGCATGGCGTCTTGGCGCGGTGTGGCATTGGATGGGAGCTGGCGCCGAAGTACGCGAAAGAGCGCGCTGCGCGCGGCCAGCAACCGCAACCGCAAGGTGTGCGCATCGGTCCCTTCAAACTGCGCAAGGCGCGCAAATTGCGCTGCCTCGTTGTGCCCGTAGACAATCACAATTCCCTGGGCACCGAGCTGAAGGGCTGTGTGTCCTGCTGCTTCTACGCCAGCGGAGGTCGTCCCGCCAATGCCCAAGTTGAGGGCGGAAATGGGCGCGCGGTCAGATAGCTGGGCCGCTACGCGCGCGGGAAAGGCCTCCTCTTGCGGATAATGGGAACCGTGCACAGTGGATGCACCCAAGAACGCGACCCGCGGGGGCTCTGCTGCTGTGGGTGTGGTGGTCCAGATTTGGTGCCGCATCGAGCCGCCGCCCAGCCACACGCGGCGCGGGTCATCGGCGACGGGATGGGCCTCGGCGCCAGCTGATGCGACGAACGAAAACAAGGGGTGTTCGCTGGGAGGGGGGGCGAAACCCGAGAGGTCGAGGCCTGCATCCAATACAAAAACGCCGCCAATTCCCAGTGCGACGGCAGAAACGCGCGGCCATTTGCGCCGACCGACGAAGGCTGCCCCGAGCAGAGGGAGAGCCGCCAAACCGACGCCGAAGCCGGAAAGCGCGAAGTGTGGCTGGGTGTTCCAGGTAACGAAGGTCTCCGGGGCCGCGGTGGGGGAAACGGCCTCGCGGCCCGGAAGACGACCGGGGGGGACAGGGGGCAGCGCTACTTCGGGCCACAGCCCAGGGTGGCCCACGGCCGTTGCTACGGTGGGGGGGAGGTCGGCTGCACGCTGGGAGAGGGCGGTCGTTAGGTGCGGGCCCTGGAAGCCGCCGGCTTGAATGGCGTGGGCGACGGCCTCCGCCAGTTCGGGCGTGGACGTGAGGAGGAGGTCTGCCAATAGAGCGTCTTCTAATGGTTGCACCGCTTGTTGCGCCAGCGAACCGCCATCGACCGACATCGCCCGGAGGCTTTCGTAGGGCTGCTCTTGAACCAGATGGACGAGCTGTTCGAGCGCGGCTACCTGGGGCAGCGAAGCGGGCCACTCCTCCACGTCACGTTGGACCGAAGCGGGCAGGTGCGCAATCGCGGGCCGTAGCCAGTCTTCCCGAAGGCGCTCGGCGACAAGGTGTGTGAGGCCCCATCCGAGGCCTTCTTCGGCGGCCGCCGCTACAACGGGCGCCGGGAGCAACGCGAGCGCCCGGAGCGCAGCTTCGAAAAGGTCGGGGTCTTCGGGGAGGCCCGAGCGGCGGGGGGCGAGGCTTCGGGTGCCATACCGGCTCCGAAGGAACACGCGGAACAAGGCGGGGGCCGCTTCGGGGTCTGGACAAGCACGAAGTAGCTGAATGTCTCCCAGCCGCTGTTGGTAGGCAAACGGCTGGGAGGGGTCGAGCGGCGCATCCAGGCGCTGCACCAGCTCCGCGACCTCTACAGGGCCACGCGGCACACAGGGCGCTGCATGGGTCACCGCCTCGCTCAATAGCAAGGCGGCCCATACGGTCGCGCCGAAGGTCACTCTTCTGACGGGGGCGTAGACGGTGGGTCGTGGATGGTCTCGGCGTCGCCGGGCATTCCGTCTAGCACCGTGAGCTGCGGACGTTCGGGAGGCAGGCACCGAATGGTCAGCGCGTTGTCCTTGAGGTCGACAATGGCGGTGCCACCGTCTTTGAGGTCGCCAAACAGCATGAGGTCGGCCAGGGGCCGCTTGATGTGCTGAAGCACGACCCGTCCCATTTCTCGCGCGCCGAATTCGGGCTTGTAGCCTTCTTGTGCCATCCACTGATGTGCTTCGGGGGTCAACTGCAGCGTGACGTTGCGGTCGGCGACTTGGGCTGCCAGTTGCCGAACAAATTTGTCGACAATGCGCCCCACAACCATCTCGGGGAGTGGGCCAAACTTGACCAGCGCATCGAGGCGGTTTCGGAACTCGGGCGAGAATGTGCGGGAAAGCGCGGCATCTTGCTTGTGTTCGCCACCGCGGCTGCCAAATCCGACCGTCCGCACGCTCGCATCCCGTGCGCCGGCATTGGTGGTCATGATGAGGATGACATTGCGGAAGTCCGCCTTCCTCCCATTGTTGTCCGTAAGGGACGCGTGGTCCATGACCTGCAGGAGCAGATTGTAGATGTCAGGATGCGCCTTCTCAATTTCGTCGAGAAGAAGGACACAGTGGGGGTTTCGGTTGACGACTTCTGTAAGTAGGCCGCCTTGTTCGAAGCCAACATACCCCGGAGGTGCGCCAATGAGGCGGCTGGCCGTGTGCCGCTCTTGGTACTCGGACATGTCAAATCGTTGGAACGAAATGCCCAAGATGTCGGCCAGCTGCCGTGCAAGCTCCGTTTTGCCGACGCCTGTGGGGCCGGCAAACAAAAAGCTGCCCACGGGTTTGTCCGGGTCTTTGAGGCCGGCCCGCGACAGCTTGATGGCGCTTGCAACCGCTGCCACTGCGTCGTCCTGGCCGAAAATGACCTCTCGAAGCTGCACGGTGAGGTCGCCCAGCTCCTTTTTTTCTTGCTCGCTGACCGACTTTTTCGGAATGCGGGCGATGCGCGCGATGGTCGCCTCAATGTCCGACTCTTCGACAACATCGCGCCCAGCGAGACGGACAGCTGCGCCGGTTTCGTCGATGACGTCGATTGCCTTGTCTGGCAGGTGGTTGTCGTTGATGTGCTTTGCGGCGAGGCGTGCTGCCGCTTCGATGGCAGCGGCGGTATAACGGACGTTGTGGTGGGCTTCGTATTGTGTCTGCAGGCCGCGCAAAATCGCGACACAATCGTCGACCGAAGGTTCGCCTACTTCGACAATCTGGAAGCGGCGTGCGAGGGCGCGGTCCCGCCCGAAGGCTTGCTTGTGCTCTTTGTGGGTGGTGCTTCCGATGCATCGGAGGCGGCCGCCTTGCAGCGCCGGCTTGAGCAGATTGGAGGCGTCCATCGTGCCACCCGAGGTGGCTCCCGCGCCAACAATCGTGTGGATTTCGTCGATGAACAAAATGGCGTCTTTGCGGTCTTCGAGTGCGACCATCACGGCCTTGAGACGCTCCTCGAAGTCGCCCCGGTAGCGCGTTCCGGCCAAGAGGGCGCCCATGTCAAGGGAGTAGACCTTGTTGTTCTTCAGCGGCTCGGGTACGTCGTTTTCAAAGATGCGGCGGGCCAGCCCCTCGACGATGGCCGTCTTTCCGACGCCAGCATCGCCCACCAACAGCGGATTGTTTTTGCGGCGTCGTGCAAGAATATGGACGATGCGCTCGACTTCGGCGTCGCGACCAATGAGGGGGTCAATGTGCCCGGCTTCTGCCCGCGCGACCAACTCTTCGGTGTACTCGGCCAATGGGTCGTCGGCGGTGGTGGACTCGGCTTCGTCGCCCGCAGTGGGCTCCACGGCGCGCTTCTTCATCCCCGGGACTGCTTTTCCTTTGCCGTGGGACAAATAAGTCGTGACGGCTACCCGCGTGAGCTTTTGCTTTTGGAGCAAGTAGACGGCATGGCTGTTTTCTTCGCGGAGCAGCTCAACGAGCACCGCGGGACCATCGAGGGCGTCTTTTTTGTTGGCCTGGGCGTGAAACCACGCGCGCTGGAAGATGCGGGAGAACGCCATCGTCTGCATCGGCTCGACGTCTTCTCCCTCCGGCAGTGCCTCCATCTCGTTGTGGAGATATTCTTCTAGCTCTTTTTCGAGGTCCCGCAGATTGACGCCGAGGGCGCTCAATAGCGCGGCGGTCTCGGGGTCATGGAGCAGACCCAGCAGCAGGTGCTCGGTGGTCATGAACTCGTGACGATGCTCCGATGCATCATCGACGGCCCGTGACAGTGCAACGCGAAGGTTGTCGGAAACGTTGATGTTCATGGGGTTCCTGGTGCATGGGTAGCAGCGAGAGGGGACGAAGGACGGCGACTCATTCGGGTTCGGTCGTCAGCAGGAGGGGGTAGCCTTGTTGCCGTGCGAGCTGCAGTGCGTGGGCGCACTTGGTCTCGGCGACCTCCTGGGAATAGACGCCCGCGATGCCCGCACCATCATTGTGCACAGTGAGCATGATGCGGGTTGCTTCGGCTTTGGTTCGCCGAAAGATGTCTTCAAGAATCGCGACGACGAACTCCATAGGGGTGTAGTCGTCGTTGTGAAGCAGAACTTTGTGACGACGGGGCCGCTGTAGGCGCTCGCGGACAAGCACGCCCTCTTTGCGTTCTACGTCGCGAGAGGGAGGGGCGGGTTTTTTCGGGTCTCCAGCCATCGGCGGCTCCAGCATCGGTCGGGGAAGGTCGAAGGGGTAAACACCGCGGAACGAACATCAATCGGAAATGAAGTCAACGCGACCCAAATTCTTCGACGACGCGCTCCCCAACAGGCTTTCCGACTACATTTTGGACGATGGACCAGGGCCAGTCGGCGGTAGGCGTCAATGCGCCGGGACACACGCGGTCGACGATGGCGGGCACTGCGACGGCCAAAGCATCAGAGTTGGCGCTCCCTACTTTGATTGCGATGCCCGTGCGGGCAAGGGGCCAAGCGACGCAAAACACGCCCAGTGCGCCTATCTTGCCTACGAAGGTGCCCGTGGCTCGATTGGCGAGGGCGAGGTCCAGGCGCCCGACGCCGCTCGTCAACGCGGGAAAGGCGGCCATCGCATGACCAATACGCGCAAGGCGGGGGTCGAGGGACGGTGTGGCCATTGCCGCCGCGAGGTGAGCCCACGCGACAGCCATTTGGTGAAGGGACATATGGAAGGTCGGGACGCCACAACCGTCGATGGCCGCGCCGTAGGGTTGGCCAGCAAACCGAGAAACCGCAGCGAGGACGCCCTGCTGGAGCGGATGTTCGGGAGACAGGTATTGTGTGTCGTCCCAGCCCTTGACCGCGCAGGCGAGCAGCATCAACGCGTGCTTTCCTGAGCAGTCGTTGTGCAAGGGGGAAGGCTGGGTGCGGGTTTCCGCGAGGCGCGCGACTTCGGCGGGGTCGAGGGGAGCCTCGGCGCCGCACTGAAGTTGGTGGGGCGACAGCCCGAAGGTCTGCAGAAGGTGCTGCACGCGGGCGGTGTGGTCTGCGCTGCCGGAGTGGCTACTGGCACAAATCGCGAGGTCGGCGTCGGTGAGCCGCGCGGCGACGTCGGGGCGCGCATCTTCGATGGCTTGGAGCGCGGCGTAGACTTGAAAGGGTTTGGCTGCGCTTCGCCAAAACGTGCGTGTGTCGCCGTCGATGTCCAAAAGGCGCAAGCCAGGCGCGTTTGGATTGGGATGGTTGGGCGCCAACGGCGCGGGCCACGCCGCGTCTGGGCTTCGCTGGAAAGCGGATACATGAATCGGGTGTCGGGCTTCAACCAGCCCGCCGCGTAACTGAACGACCTGCATGGCGCGGATATAGCCCAGGGTCTCGGGGTAGGAAAACATTCTTTGCGCCAAGCGCTGGTCGGCCCCGAGTGGCCTCCGGTTGCTTGAACAACGGGTGCAGAGAGGGTATCCCGATTGTTTTCGCGTAACGTTGTGGAGACCGGTACCATGGTAATTGTCACAGGTTCCAAGCGATCGGGAACGTCGATGTGGATGCAGGTCCTGGCATCGGCGGGATTGCCTGTCATCGGGCAAGCGTTTCCCGGAAACTGGGAAACGTCACTCAAAGATGCGAATCCAGCGGGTTTTTTCGAAAGCCGTCTCCGACGTGGTGTTTTCTACAAGACAAACCCCGACCCGCGAACGGGTTTGTATCTTTCGCCCGGAGCCACACGCCGCCATGCGGTCAAGGTGTTCATTCCGGGCGTCGTCCGCTCGGATATCGCCTATTTGGGGCGTGTCGTCGCGACGGTGCGGCCATGGCGCGAGGTCGTGACGTCGCTGGAAAACCTGCATGGGCTCGAAAAGGCGCACCACCAGAGCGTCGCATCCGATGAAGCCGACCTCCAGCAACGACTGGCACGGCTGGCCCGGACCCGCTCGCCGGATGCACCGGCCGTCGAATGGTGGCGCGAGAATTACGAGCTGATTCGGGACTATTCCATACGAAAATATCCGTTTACCCTTGTGTCTTACCGGCGCGTGGTGGAGTCCCCCGAGGCGGTTGTGCCGCGGGTGTTGCAGTGGTTGGGTGTCGATGGGCTCAACCCGGAGGCGGCATGCAGCGCGGTCCAGCCGGAGCTTTTTCGCAGTGCACCGGCTTCCGCGGAAGACCTCCCTGCACATTGGGTGGCGGTATTCGATGCCTACGAAGAGGCCGCTTACGCCGACACGACGATGTCTGCGGCGTTGCTTCGCGACATGAATCGGATTCATCGCGAAGTGGAAGAGCGCGCGCGACCGCTTTCGCGTGACCGCGAGGTTCGCTGGGAGGACGTCGACGCGGATGGTGCATGAGTTGACACAACCTCCCGCGTTTGTTTAGTGGTATTCGCGATCTCCAGGGGACCTTGTTGAATGGGGGAGAAGCGTCGCGGAGTGCCGAAAGACAAGATTTGAAGGTGGTTCGCGTCTTACTCTTGGAGTTTTTCGGGTCGTGCGAGATTTCGCTGGCTTTCTGCGGCGAATGTTCGCGCCGCGACCGCTACGTGTATCCATGAAAAATGTCAGCGAAAAGTAGTGGATTTTTTCGCAGGCGAAGAGCAGCGACACGTTTCGCTCCGAACACCGCGGCGTCAAGGACACGGCTGCGGATTGCACGTCGTGGTCGGGTAGTCGGACAATCGGTGTTTGGTGCTGCAAGAACGCTTGTACGATTTGGAGGTCCCGTACTCGCGAATTCTGCAGGGGGGGGGCTTGTCACGGAATTTCTCGTTCCTGTGCGCGCCCAAACGTCGTTGGTAAAGTTGAAGTCCGAGGTGCCCATGTCTGTCTCTACCCCCCCAGCGTCCTCTCCCTTGACTCCAGACAACACAGTCGACCGCCGTGTGGTTGTCTTGCTGGGTCTCTTGTTTGCGAGTGCGGCAGTTGCGTGGCCTTCGAGCACCGACTGGGAGGCGGTAGAGATAGCCAGCGCGCCCCTGACGGATGTCTGCGGCGACCTCTCGGGCACGACGGTTTGGGACATCGTGGGAGACCCCTCCCATCCTGCGGCCTATGTGGCCGACGATGGTACCAACCTCTACTTCCGCTTGCGATTGGCCGACACACCGGTCCAGACCCGCGCCAGTCGTACGTCCTGGAAGTCATTTTCGTGGGGCGTCTTGTTCGAGACCGACTTCGACGCAACCAACTCGAAGTACGATTTTATTCTCATGGTGGACGGCAATGCTGATGCTGTCTACCTCCAGGAGAACACGGTGGGTACCGCCGACCCATCGAATGACGCACCCGAAGTGGTGCTTGGCACGTGGTCCGCGCCCGCGGTGCCCTCGGGTTCCACTTCGGGAGGTGCTGCAGGCTATATGGTGGCAGGTACGAACATCTGCGGGAAGTCAGGCGGTGCGGACTATTTCGTTGACTGGACCATCTCGTGGTCGGACTTTACGGCATTGACGGGCGTGACCCCCGCAGACCCTATTGCGCTCGTTTTTGCGACATCGGCGTCGGGCACGTCGATGAACAAAGACTTCGCTGGCTGTGACGCATCGTCCACCACCTGTACTACCTGGGAGGACCTCTATTCTGACCCTATCTTCCCCGGCGACACAGGCCTCGGTAGCACCGATTCCGGCTTGTCTGGCGGCTCGACGGGTGGGACTACTGGCGGCTCGACGGGCGGCTCGACGGGCGGCTCGACGGGTGGAACGACGGGCGGCT
>CAZCUX010000001.1:15176-575230 GCA_964502005.1 uncultured Enterobacterales bacterium | reverse complement strand
CAAGGCCCCGGCGACCCACGGCCCGTCGTGGGCGATGGGGACATTCGTTCCCCGCTAGGTGAACACAAGCGGAGCGATGGTCACCCACGATATTTCGTGGCCCATCACCGACGCCGCCAGACGGGAGCATCTCCCCACGCGCACGCTTTGCACACTTGGCTTCTGGTGGTCCAACCGTGTCCTCGAAAACCGAAGGCTGCTGGGACGGAGCCCGCCCAACCATTTCGCCGAACAAATGCGCCCAACAAATGCGCCTCTGCGAACCCATGCAGGTGCAGCCGGTCAAGGTCGCGCACGTGCGCCCGTTGCACCGCGCTACACTCCCACCGCAGCGCCGAGTATGGCGATGGACGCAGCGGCCTGCCGGTCGGAGAATGCGCCCCATGCCCGCGTCGAAACGGTCAACCACGCGCTCTCCCCCTCGCTCCCGGAATTTCGACCTCCGGCGGGTGAACAAAAGAGCTGCGGAACGGGCGTACGGAAACCGCGTCGGGCGCTCGTGCTTTTTTCCCTGGCCGAGGCTGCACGGATCGTTTGGCTGTGCCCCATCGAGGTTTGCGCCCCGCGCCGCTAAAAGGGGTCGTCTTCCCATACGAGGCTGCGCCCATCATCGATAACAAGCGCAAAACATGCTTCGTCCCAGACCTGGGAGGAATCCCCCAACCATAAGTCTGCCGCCCGGCGCAATCGCCGGACTTGTGCCGGAGAAATGACTTCCGTTTCTAGGTCCCGGCGCGCCTTGACCTCCACAAACCGAAGTGCCTGGCCCTTGCAGGCAATCAGGTCAATCTCGCCACCCGCGCACACCCAGTTGCGCGCCAACACCGTCCAGCCACGCGCAATCAGCGCGTTGGCCACCCGGTCTTCTGCAGAGTCTCCGCGCTGGTTGGGAACCACGCCCCCCGAGCGAAACCGGCTCATCGTTGTACTTCCTGGCAAGTTCCAAGGGAGCAGTCAGCGGTGGGTGCGCAACGCAAAAAAGCCAGAGTCGAACACCGACCCTGGCTTTTCATGACGAAACGAGCGCTCACGCTTCGGCGGTAGCAGCCCGCTCGGCGTTGAGACGCTCGCGACGCTTCTTGCCGCGCTTCTTCATCTTCGGCTTTGCATCCTCTGCATCCGCGGAGGCCTCGACTGCGGCCGGACGCCAGCCACGCACCGGCTTGAGCCGCGCGGCCTTGCCAGCAAGATCCCGAAGGAAATAAAGCTTGGCGCGACGAACCTTGTGCCGACCGACCACTTCCACCTTTTCGAGCCAGGGGCTGAAGAGGGGGAAGATGCGCTCGACGCCCATACCGTGCGAAACCTTACGCACGGTGATGGTGGTGCGGGGGCCGCCCCGCTTGAGTGCGATGAGGGTGCCCTCGAAAATCTGCGTACGGGCCTTATCACCTTCCTGGATGCGGACGTGCACCCGGACGGTGTCTCCCGGACGGAGGTCGAGGTTGAACTGCTTGGGGTAAAGCTCTTTTTCAAGCTGTGCGATGGTTGCCATGATTCCTCTCTCGCTGCGGGGGCAGCGGGCTCGGTTCCGACGCCGGGCCGGGTGCGGACGCCATCCGGCGTACGGACCACCCGCGGTACCCCAATCCAGTCAACGGTCTGAGCTGGGGACGCAGCCAGGAGAGTCCGGCTCGTTGTTGGGCGAGGAGGGAAAACAACCGCGAACCTGCGATTGTCCAACCCAGGACCCAGGACCTTCCACAAGATCCTGAATGTTCCTCGGCGTCAACGGACCGAGCTCACCACAGCGCGGCGAGACGTGGCAGGCTATTCCCCGCCCCGTCGGTTGTCAACGGAAACGGCGGTCGGCGCAGCAGTCCGAGCCGCCCAAAGATCTGGGCGAATTTGTGCCGTGAGGGCTTCCCCCTGCTCGGCTCGCCATTGCGCAATTCGCGCGTGGTGCCCAGAACGCAGCACCTCCGGCACGTCCCATCCGCGGTACGACACCGGCCGCGTATAGGTTGGCGCTTCGAGCAGACCATCATTGAAAGACTCGGTCTGCAGGCTGTCCGCATTGCCCAACACGCCCGGTACCAGCCGCGCGACCGCATCAATGATGACCAAAGCGGCCAGCTCCCCACCGGTGAGCACATAGTCGCCGATGGACAAACACTCGTCGACCAAATGCTCGGCCACGCGCCCATCCACACCTTCGTAATGCCCACACACAAACACCAAGTGCTTGTGTTGCGCGAGGCGCCGCGCAGTGGCTTGGTCAAATCGCTTTCCGGCAGGCGCCATCAACACGACATGGGCCTCGGGGCTACGAACGGCATCGATCGCGGCATCGACGACATCCACCCGCATGACCATCCCGCTTCCGCCGCCATATGGCGTGTCGTCCACCACGCGGTGTCGCCCGAGGCCGTGGTTCCGAATGTCATACAAATGGAACTGAACGTGCCCGGCGGCCTGCGCACGGCCCAAGATGCTGTGTTCCACCGCAGGACGGCACATCTCCGGAAACAAGGTGAGGATGTCGAAACGCATCGACCCGCCTTCGAAACAAGTTGGGGCACACCGCGACGAAAGGTCGACAACGGTGAGCCCCAAAGGAACGGTGAGCCCCAAAGAAAGGGCAAGCGCCCCGAAAGAAAAAAACCCTACAAGCGGAGTACCGCAGCGTCCTTGACGACGATCTCCACGGTCGGCTCAACCGACAAGAGGTCGTCAAGCATCGCGTGAACCCAGACCTCGCCACCCTTGCCACGAATCACCCAGGTGTCGACTCCGGGACCGCTGACGATTTCCGCCAGCTTGCCCAAGTCCTCGCCCAACTGGGTTCGAACCGCGGTTCCTATCAGGTCGCGATGGTACCATTCGCCGTGGTCCGGTGCGGGCAGCGCCTTTCGCGGCAACACCACCTCAAAGTCTTTGAGGGACGCAGCCGCTTCGGGAGATTCGACACCGTCGATTTCGCCCAAAATACGACGCCCAGCGCCCGCGCGAATCACCATCGATACAGTACGACGGTCGCCGCTCGGAGACACCAGCACGACTTGGTTGGCTTCGTCCACCAGGTCGGAGGCAGGGTTGTAAAGGAAGAGCTTGACCTCGCCCCTCAGACCGAACACCCCGTTGACGTAGCCAAGGCGAACGTCATCCGGGGTGAACCGTGGGTCGGGTGCGGGTCCTGGCGACCGGCCGGTCATGCGTGGTTATTCCTCGGAAGCAGAGCTGTCCGGTTCCATGAGGTCGACGACAGGCTTCACATCTCCACCTGCCGCAGCAACCACTTGTTGAATGGCCTGAAACGTGTGGCCATCCTCACCACGAACCCGGTCATAGTCGTCATCGTGAACCCGCAGCTCCAGAAGCACAGAAGACGCGCCCTCGACGACGTTGATGCTCACGTCGTCAGGATGCTTCACCAACGGTGCAATCAGGAACTGGACGAGATCTTTCACGACGGCTCCGCCTCTGCCGCCTCGCCAGCGCCACGCGCGCGCTTGATGAGGTGCGAAACAGTGTCAGACGGGGAAGCTCCTACGCCCATCCAATAGTCCACGCGCTCGAGGTCAACTTTGACTTCGGCGGGGGTCTTCATGGGGTCGTAGTAGCCAAGTGCTTCGATGATGCGACCATCCCGCGGGCTGCGCGAGTCGGTTGCGACGATGCGGTAGAAGGGGCGCTTCTTGCGGCCCATGCGGGTCAGCCGGAGGCGAACCATGCTCATCTGCTCCAGGGGAGCATCGCGCTCCCATACAATGACTTCGGAAATCGATCGGGTGTGGTTTCCTGGCGGGAACCATCCGAGCTTTTATACCGCATTCTGAATCAGCCTGCGGTGAACAAATCCGGACGGTTTCGGCGCTTGGATGTGCGAAGCACACCAGCCGCACCCGGCGGCGCCGTCGCATAACCGGTCCAGCACCGTACGCCCGTGCAAAATGGCCGAAAACGCCGCAGAAGCCCCCACCCAATCGAAAAAAATCACATCGCTGGCTGCGACACGGGCTCGGCTGATCACGGCGGGACCTCGAGAACCAGCGCATCCCCATCGGTCTTCCAGCCCGCGTCCCGAAGAAACGCGCCCCACGGGCCGGCGTTCCACGGCACCCCATTCACCTTGGTGACCCGAAGCGACGGGGACCGCTGTTGGGTCCTGTGCTCCCGCAGAGCCTGCACCGCGCGCAGAAGCGGCTCTTTGTCCTCGGGGTCCGGCCAAACGGACATCGAGCTGGCCCCTCGCGCCAACCAAAGCCGTATGTGCCCCGCCACCAACACCACACGCGCGCCCGCTTCTCGTCGGGGAGCCCCTCCCCGCGGCGGCCACGGCATCGCGGCACCGTAGGGTTGCGCCGGGTCGCACGCCGAAAGCACGATCACGCGGTCTGCGCCCCGCGATGCGCGGAGCTGGTCGACCACGCCCGGGAAAGCAAACTGCGCCCCCCCCAAACCTGCAACAAACCATCCCCGGCGCACATGCCCCAAGTCCTCCATCTCGCGAAGCACGGCATACAAGCCCTGAAAGCCGCCCGAAATTTCCTCTGCAAGGGCGACCTCCCTGCCGACAACGCCATGTCGGTCCAGCAGGCGTTGGCACCACATCGAAATCGCCACGGTCTTGTCTTCCGCGGCGTCTCGCCACGGCTGCAACGACCACCAACGCCCCCCCGAGCCACCATACGCACCGCTCCCCGGTGTCCCCCGACGCCAGGAAGGCCTGCCTACCGCCGTCGGTGCCTTCCGGCGCCCCAGCTGCCGCAGCGGCCCAAAGGTGTCGTTGGACACCTGACCCGCCCAAACCAAGCCCCACAGCGCGCGGTCCAGCTCGTCTCGTCCCCATTGTCCTTGTAGCGCCCCCTGCAGTTCGACGGTGAACTGCGCTCCTCGTTGTTGCAGGAGGTCCAAGATGGTGCGCTGAGAGGCGTCCAGGGCCACGTCTGCCCCATCGAACGACAGTCCGGCGAGGCTGGTCCCCAACGACTCCCGCCAAAACAATCGCACCCGTCCGTCCTTGCTTCCAAGTGGACCGGCCCCCACCCACGCGAGCTCGCCGGATGCGCTGAGGGTGTCCAACAGCTCGGGTGTGAAACCACGCACACGTTGGGGCAAAATGAGGCGCTCTACATCCGACCACGGCAATGCGCAGCCCTCAAGCTGCGTGATGACCTCGCGCAATCGCCCCAAGCGGTCCGGCGCGTCGTCCCCTACGCCTTGCCACACAGGCAAGAACGCCGCCAAGGTGGGCGCATCCACTGGCTCAACGGCCCCACGCAGCTGGGCGAGCGCACGTCGCTTGAGCCGCCGCAACACCTCCCGGTCGCACCAAACGCCGTGCTCCCCAAAGCCGTCAACAATCGTTCCGCGTGCGGCCATCTCCACAAGGACGGTGCCCACCGGAGCCGCGCCGATTCCCCACCGTCGCGATATCTGCGCCGCCGAAAACAGGGTGTGCGTGCGGGCATACCGCGCAACCAAGGTGGTCAAGGCGTGGGGCATCGACGTTCGCAACGAGGCCGGCACCGCAGCGGGAATCGCGGAACCCACGGCCTCCGAAAACCGCACGGCATCTTCCGGTACCACCACCCGGACAGCTCCGGCAAGCTCCACCCGCACGGCCCGCCCTTGCGCTTCGAGTTGCGACACCCACTCCGCGACCGGCGCGCCTTCTCGACATCGTTGCGCCAACTCCGCGACCGAAAGGTCGCCGAGGCGCCGCAAAAGGTCCTCCAGGCCGTCAATATGCTGCACCCAAAGTTCGGGAGCCAATCGCTGCAACTCCCGTTCCACCTCGCCCAACACTTCTTCGGGAATGAGCGAACGAAGCTCATCTTCCCCCAATAGGTCTTGCAACAACGAGCGGTCAATCGAAAGCGCAGCCGCACGGCGCTCCGCAAGCGGCGCATCGCCTTCGTAGAGCCAATTGGCGACAAAGGCAAAAATCAAGGACCGCGCGAAGGGCGACGGTGTGTCCGTCTCGACCTCCGTGACACGGACCTTTCGCTGCGCCACCCGTGCGAGGAGGTCTTCGAGGCTATCGAGGTCGAAGACATCGTGGAGACACTCGCGGTAGGCCTCCAAGGTGACGGGAAATGTCGGCAAGGCGGCACTGGCCTGCAGCAGACTTTGGGCGCGCAAGCGCTGCATCCACAACGGCCGTCGGTCACCTGGATGCCGACGAGGCAACACGAGGGCCCGCGCTGCCGCTTCTCGAAACCGCGCACCAAAAACCGCCGAGTGGCGAAGATGGGCCACGACGAGCTCTCGGACGTCCTCCGCTCCCGGTAGGAGTGTCGCGAGGGAGGGCAGCCCAAACGCATCGGGAATTCGAAGGACGATGCCATCATCGGACCACAAACACTGCACTTCGGTGCCCATTTGCACTTCGAGGCGCGCCAAAATCGCGAGCGCCCAAGGAGCATGTACGCGACCACCGAATGGCGACAAAATACAAATGCGCCAGTCGCCAAACTCATCGCGGAAGCGCTCCACCACGATGCGCTGGTCTGTGGGAACCGCGCCACGCGCTTCCTGGTCGGCGACATACCCGACCAAGTTTCCCGCAGCGAGAGCGTCGAGACCACAAGAGTCCTGCAAGAAAGCGACAGCATTTGTGCCGTGGGTTTGAATGTCGCGAATCAGCGCCCCAATGCGCTTTCCCACATCGACGGCGCGTCCGGGGCCTTCGCCGCGCCAAAAGGGCATTCGGCCCGGCTCTCCCGGCGCTGGCGCAACAAGAACTCTATCTCGTGAAATATCGACAATACGCCAAGATGTCGCGCCAAGCAGCACCACGTCCCCTTTTCGGGACTCGTACACCATTTCTTCGTCGAGCTCCCCCACGCGGGGACCATCCGGCGCGACAAACACGCCAAAGAGGCCCCGGTCGGGGATTGTCCCCGCGTTCGCGACGACCACCAAGCGCGTAGCAGGCCGTGCTGACAATCGCCCCGTAGAATGGTCGAGGGACAACAGGGGCCGCAAGTACGCGAGCTCGCGCTCTGCATCCGGGTCCACGCCGGACATCCGCTGTGGCAACGTTCCGCACAGGAGGTCGATGACCGCCGTAAAGCTGTCATGGGACAGGCCAAAATAGGGCGACGCTCTACGGACTATACCATAAACGTCCGATACTGTCAAGTCATCCACAACGCACATAGCTGCAATCTGCTGCGCCAGTACGTCGAGTGGATTTTTCGGAACCGAAGTAGACTCTACATCACCACAGCGCATACCTTGCGCGACCGCAGCGGCAAGCAGGAGGTCGCCCTTGAACCGGGGAAAAATGCGGGCTTTCGATTGTTGCCCGACACCATGGCCCGCCCGACCTATCCGTTGCAGCCCTGATGAAACGGAGTGGGGCGCAGCGACCTGGACAACCAAGTCCACGGTCCCCATGTCGATGCCAAGTTCAAGGGAACTGGTGGCGATGATGGCGGGAATCTGCCCCGATTTGAGCGCCTCTTCGATGTCCAATCGCTGCTTGTGGCTCACGCTTCCATGATGCGCACGGCAAATCGGAGCTGTGCGCCCACGCTCGGCCGCGAGTTCGTTGAGCCGCTGCGCGAGGCGCTCGCACAAGCGGCGGCTGTTGGTAAACACGATGGTCGTGCGGTGTTGCGCAATGAGGTCGAGAATCCGCGGCTGAATCGCCGGCCAGATGCCCGCGCGGTCCATGCCAAGCGAGCTCGCCGCGTGGACCCCCGTTGCCAAAAGCCCGCTCTCTGCGCTACCTTTCGCGGACTCCTCGTATACAGGCTGGTCCATATCGGCGACGGGAACCACAATTTCGAGGTCGAACGAAGGGGGCGCGGAGGCGTCGACCACCTGCACCGGTCGGTCGCCCCCCAAGAACGTCGCAATCGCCGACAAGGGGCGCTGCGTGGCGCTCAAGCCAACGCGCTGCGGCTCGTTCGCGCACAAATGGGATAGACGCTCAAGCGAGAGGGCGAGATGGACCCCGCGCTTTGTCCCCGCGACCGCATGAATTTCGTCGACAATGACCGTCTCGACGCTCCGCAAGACCTCCCGCGCTTGGGTCGTGAGCAACAAAAACAACGACTCCGGCGTTGTGACCAGAATATCGCCAGGATGGGTCGCGAGTCGGCGCCGGTCGCGCGCGGAAGAGTCGCCCGTACGCACCGAAACGGTAATGTCCGCGACGGGCTCTCCCAACGTGCGCGCCGCCGCAACGACCCCCTGCAACGGCGCCCGCAGGTTTCGCTCGACATCGTAGACCAAGGCCTTGAGCGGTGACACGTACAAAACGCGCACGCCAGGGGCATCGCGAGGTGTCGCCAAGAGCCGGTCGATGGACCACAAAAACGCCGAGAGCGTCTTTCCCGAGCCGGTGGGGGCGAGCAAAAGCGTGTGTTGGCCACGCGCAATAGAGTCCCAGCCTTGCTCTTGGATAGGAGTAGGCCCCGCAAACGTGCGCGAGAACCACAAACGGGTGGCAGGATGAAACCGGCTCCAAACCACCGTCATCGTATTTGCTCCCGCTTACCGGTCCACCGCGGCGATGGGCCGACGTGCGTTGCGTAGGAGGCGCGCGATTCCGCCAAGGAACGGGACCGCGCCTCCACGCATGGCACTAAAACACAACGCCGCCGAGGAAGAGGTAGGTGTCTTGCGCGCCCGGTGCCGAAACAACGAAGTCATCGTAACCATCGGCGTTGAGGTCACCTGGAGCATAGACCCAAGATCCCGCCCGGTCACCGATGGCCGACCCGACCAAGTGGTAGCCGACATCGTTGGTGGTCGCGGGGACGCCGCTCGGAAGGGGCCCCAACACGACCTCGACCGAGCCGACACCCGATGACCACATCGGAGCGCCCAATACGACGTCCACAAAGCCGTCATTGTTGATGTCGCCTACACTTGCGATGGAGTCGCCCAAGCGGGCTCCCTCTTCGGGACCATCGATGCGGCTGTACGCGTCATTGGTGTTCATCACGCCGGTCGCGCCCGTAAAGACGTACACCGTGCCGCCGTCGATGACATTGTCGGGCACAGCGACCAGTACGTCGGCAAGACCGTCACCATCGACGTCTTCTTTGCCAGCAATCGCGCCGCCATACTCGCCGCCGGGGGACGCCGCTTCTAACAACACAACGTCGCCCGGAATGCCATCGGAAATTCCGCCGGTCAGCACGGCCACCAAATTGGCGCCCGGAGCCGAAACGGCGACATCGGAAGTGCCATCGCCGTCGATATCACCGACATCTTCAAGGGCGAAGCCAAGTTTGGCGCCGGGAGGCACACCAAAGCCGAGGTTCATGGGCTGAAGGGTCGAAATGTCGGACGCATCGGGCCAATGGAGCAATGCACCCACGCTTCCGCCCGCCTGGGGAGCGGCGGCCACGAGGTCGGGAGCGCCATCGCCGCCTTGATCCTCGACAAACACGACCACTTGCCCCATCGCGCCGCCGGTAAGCGGGCCCGACACCGACGTGCCTGCGCTGTATGCCCACGAAGAGCCAATCGGACCCGAGAACAGCACCACCGCGCCATCTCCGGCGTTGTTGCCAACGAATACGTCGTCTACGCCGTCGCCATCGGCATCACCGACCGCAACCGACTTGCCAAAGCCGCCCCCGGTCGGTGCGCCGGACATCGACACCAAGCCAGCCGCGAGAGGGTCCGGCGCTACGGCGACACCCCGCAGCGCGCCCGCAAGGACCACCTCGGCATCGCCATCGCCATCCACATCGCCGACGCCGCCAGCGCTCGCGTCCATCGCCCAGCCGACATAGCCGCACGTCAGGTAGCTATTGCCTTGGAAGTGGTCGGGACCATCGGCCCCATCGCAGTCACTGTCGATTCCGTCGCCACAGGCTTCGTCGGCTTCCGGGTGAATTGCATCGGTCGAGTCGTCGCAGTCACGCGCGTTTTCGACATAATCGCCGCCAGGGTCGGAGCACGCCTTGATGGACGCGCTCGCATCTCCCCAACCGTCGCCGTCGGTGTCCGGCGCCCAAGTGGGAATCGCGTCGGCATCGAGGTCGTCGCCGTCGACAAGGCCATCACAGTCGTTGTCGATATCGTCGCAGACTTCGTTTCCGTCGGGATTGACGTCCTCGTCACGGTCGTTGCAATCGAGGGCATTGTCGACCACGTTGTCCGGCGGCGCTCCTGCACAATAATTAGAGACCAGCAGCGCATCGCCGTATCCATCCAGGTCGCTGTCGACATGACCGCTTTCGACATTGAAGACGTCGGGGTCATCGATGTCGACCAAGCCGTCGCAGTCGTTGTCCTTGCCGTCGCAGTCCTCCGGCGCACCTGGATACACCGTTGCATCGTTGTCGTCGCAGTCTTCGTCGGAGGCATAGCCGTCATTGTCGGCATCGTTGTCGGCGGTGACGGACTTTTCGTCTCCCCCACCACAGGCGGCCACGAGCAACCACCCGAGAGCCAGCGTCGTTCGGAATGACAAAGACCAAGGCAATCGAACGTACATAAAATCGTCTCCGGGTACTGCAGCGCCCAACGAATGTGCCGCCTGTGCGCGGCACGGCAAGTGTAGCCACACAAGCGCCGAACCGGGGGACCTATCGCTACGTTCGGGGACGATTGTCGCCGAATTTGGCAAAGAGTCCACGGAAGAACGCGACCAGGCCCGCCGCGGGAAGGAGGGCCTGTGCGTTCACGCGCTCAGAGCGGAATATTGCCGTGCTTTTTGGGCGGATTTCGGTCGCGTTTGCCCGCCAAACTGTCGAAGGCATCGATGAGGCGGGGCCGCGTGTCGCGTGGAAACAAGACTTCGTCTACATATCCCAAACGCGCCGCTTGGTACGGGTTGGCGAAGGTATCGCGGTACTCTTCGACCAGCTCGGCCTTGCGCACGATGGGGTCTTCGGCATCGTCAAGCTCGCGCCGGAAGATGATGTTGACGGCACCTTCGGGACCCATGACGGCAATCTCTGCCGTGGGCCACGCGAAGTTGTAGTCGGCACGAATGTGCTTGCTGTTCATCACACAATAGGCGCCACCATAGGCTTTTCGCGTAACCAAGGTGACCTTTGGCACGGTCGCTTCGCAAAATGCGTACAACAACTTGGCACCGTGCCGAATGATGCCGCCATGTTCTTGGTCGACCCCCGGCAAGAATCCGGGGACATCTTCGAGCGCCAACAACGGAATGTTGAACGCATCGCAGAAGCGCACAAAGCGGGCGGCCTTCACCGAAGCGTCGATATCGAGGACTCCCGCCAGATGCGCGGGCTGGTTGGCCACCACGCCTACGCTGCGGCCTCCGAGGCGAACAAAGCCGATGACAATATTTGCCGCAAACTCGGGCTGCACTTCAAAAAAGCGCCCTTCGTCGGCCAAATGCGTGATGACTTCTTTGATGTCGTAGGGCTTGTTGGGGTTCGCCGGGACCACTTCGTCGAGGGCCGGCGTGGTGCGGTCGCGAGGGTCGTCGGTGTTGCGGTGCGGCGCTTCTTCCATGTTGTTCTGCGGAATGTAGGACAACAACTCACGCGTGAGCGCGAGGGCCGCCGCTTCGTCGGGCACGGAGAAGTGCGCGACACCCGACTTTCCGGTGTGGGTGCCGGCGCCGCCCAGCTCCTCTTTCGTGACATCTTCGTGGGTGACGGTCTTGATGACATCGGGCCCCGTGATGAACATAAAGCTGGTCTTTTCGACCATCACGATAAAGTCCGTGATGGCGGGACTGTAGACCGCCCCGCCTGCGCATGGCCCCAAAATGGCGCTCAGCTGGGGAATCACGCCGCTGGCGAGGGTGTTGCGCAAGAAGATGTCGGCATAGCCACCTAGGCTACGCACCCCTTCTTGAATCCGCGCGCCACCCGAGTCATTGAGCCCGATGACGGGTGCGCCGTTTCGCACAGCAAGGTCCATCACTTTGCAAATTTTTCGGGCATATGCGGCCGACAGCGAGCCACCGAACACGGTGAAATCCTGCGCGAAGAGGTAGACCAGACGGCCATCGATGCGGCCGTGCCCGGTGACCACCCCGTCTCCCAGCACTTTTTTCTCGGCCATTCCGAAATCATCGCAATCATGGACCACAAAGCGGTCCAACTCGCGAAAAGAGCCCGGATCGACGAGCAGGTCAATTCGTTCCCGAGCCGTCAATTTGCCCCGCGCGTGCTGGCGCGCAATTGACTTCGGGCCTTCGCCGGCAATGGCTTTGGCGTTCATTTCGTCCAGGCGACGGTGCAAGGCCTCACGGTCCATCAACTGCTCCTCTCGCGGGCACAAGCACTGGCTCTGCGGCCCGACAGACTCTACGGTTATCATTCTCTTCGCCCATATGTCGGGTTCGAGACCCCACACTGGTCATGCAAGGGGGTATCTTCCCCCTACGCGACGGCCGCCGTGCCGATCCTGGAGCCTGCATGCGTCTGTTTCCTTCCGCGCGAATCTTGGTGCCCACGCTTTTTCTTGCAGCTTGTGCAGACAAAGGTGCTTCCGAAAATGGCTCCGGCACCACCGACCCCAATGGCACCACCGATGACTCCGGTGACCCAGGCCCTTCGTACGATGAGGGCTGCATCTTGGTCGACGGTGCGGGTGGATACGCCTGGATCACAGACGCCATCGAAGTGGCCTCCGAGGGGAGTGTCATCGAGCTTTGCGCAGGCGAAGGTGTCCACGAAGAGCGTGTTGTCGTCAACAAAGGCGTCACCATTCAAGGGCCCGGCTCGGACCAACTGGTGCTGCAGGCGCCCACCAACGAGTACGGCATCAGCATCACCGCGTCCAACGTGACTCTCTCTGGAGTTACGCTTTCGACCAGCCGCACGGGCGCACGCATCGCACCCGAAGAGGCCGGCGCGACCTTGTCCGACATCACCTTGTCCGATGTGGCGGTAGAAACGGCCGGAAACTGGGGCATTTCCGTTGAAAAGTCGGAGGCCGTCGTATTGGAGAATGTGCTGCTTCGCGGAAACACCGAAGGCGGGCTTTCGGTCGATCAAGCCGAAGTGACCCTCCAGGACAGCATCGTCGAGTCCAACATCGCATACGGTGTTTTCGCTACCGCGGGCGGGCAGGTCACCATCGCAGGGTCGGCGATTGTCGGCACGCTCACGAGCGACGAGACCTCTTACCCCGATGGACACGGCGTTTACGCGACCGACGGCGCAAGCATCATCTCGATGTCCTCCGAGTACGTCGGCAACGCCTTCGTCAACGTGTTTGCTGACGACGCCGACCTCTCGATGACCGACGACATCCTCAACCTCGGCCTCTACAACATCGCGGCCATTTTGGGCGATGTCACGCTCGACGGCTTGACGGTGACAGACGGCTATTTCCACGGCATCTACGTCGTCACGCCCCAGCCGGTCTCGATGACCAACCTCATGGTGTCCGGCTCGGAGACCAACACGGTCAACGTCCCCGACGCAACCTGGAACGCCGACGACGGCAGCGGAAACGCCAACCAAAACGGCACCGCGCTGTTCTTGGCCGGCGACGACATCCTCCTCTCCGACTCCACGATTGAAGGCTACAACAACGCCGGTGCCTTCGTCGTTCCCTACGAAGGGGGCCGCGCGACACTCGCCCGCGTGCAGTTCGTCGACAATGGCCGCCACGGAATCTACTCGGGGACGATTGGGCTCACGCTCGAAGACGTGAGCGTCACCGGTCTCAAAGAGCGCGAGCCCGAAGACATCTCCACCGCCTGCTTGACCGTCGACCGCCACGCCGCCGCAGTCTTCATCGACAGCAGCGTATTGTGGACGGGCGGTGAGATTCAAAACAACGAAGGATACGGAATCACCGGCATACGTTCCGCCGTCTCCATAAGCGGAGCCGATGTCGCGGCCAACGGCTGCGCTGGCGTCATGAACTTCAATGGTTCGTTGGTTGCTGTCGGCAACACCTTCCGCCAAGCAAGCCCCGTCGACATCGACAACCAGTGGATTACCGCCAGCATCGTCGACTACATGAGCGCCGGCGCAACGATTTCGGACAACGCGTTCTCCGAAAACCAGCGCGAGCGGGTCTACGAAGGCCCGGTATACGACTACGGAACCTACACCACCCAGTACGTCTATTATGACACGACCGGGCTCGACATCGTTTCTTACCAGTCGGCGCCCCTCGAAATCACCGACAACGTGTTTGTTGACGGCACATACGGCACACAAGTCATCAGCACGGCCGCCAACATCAGTGACAACACCTGGCAAAACTACCGCATGTCCGCGCTCGAACTGTCGGGCGAGTTCACCTTCGATGTCTCCGGCAACACCTTCTCCGAAGTTGCGGGCTCCGCCGTGGCTTGCGAACTTGGCCAAGCCAAGCTCAGCGACAATGAGTTCCGCAATGGCACGGAGTATGAATACGCCGTAGAGTACTATTATGACGGCGAGTTGAGCTTCTCTTACACGAGCTCGTATATCGGTCGCGCGGTTGGTCTCAGTGGATGCTCCCTCTCTATGGACGGCGATAGCATCGAGAACTTCCCCACGTATGCCCTGTACTCCTACGCATACTCCGACTCCTATCCCAACATCGAGTTGGTCGACGTCACCATCGATAGGGTCAACACCGACCCCTCGTGGGCCTACCAAGCCGCAATCTACGCGTATACTTACTACGGTGAAACCGATATCCTTCTCGACGGAGTGTCTATCACCAACGTCGAAAACGACGGTGCTATCGAAATCGTTGGCGACTTTGGCAGCGATTCGTACCCCGGAACGACCACGTTGACCATTCTGGACTCGGAAATCGACACCGTCGCAGGCTACGGCTTGTTCCTCCAAGGCGACGCCATCGAGACGGAAATCGATAGCACAACCATCCAAAACATAGGTGCAGACGCGATTCGCGCGATTTACGGCGCCGACATCTCCCTCACGACCGTCAACATCGCCGACGTCGGCACGTCCGGCATTTCGATTGCGAGCGGCTCGACGGTCACCGGCGACGCTACATTGCCGTCCAGCATCACCAACGCCGGCACCTACGGAATGACCTGCGATTCGACCGTAGAGGTCGTGGCCTGCGATGCCCTCGACCTCAGCGGCAATATCGCCGGCAGCCACAACGGATGCGATGCTTGGTGCGGTCCGGCGCTCTAAACGAGCGACCCGGTTCGTCCCCGTATTTCTTCTCACGACATTTTACTCCGGAAATAGTGTTCATGCTTTCACCGACCACTGTGTTGCTCGTGGCGCTCGCGCAAGAGCCCCCCCCGACGGGCGACACTTCGCCTTTGGTGTATACGTTTTCCAACAAGACCGGCCGCCTCGCCGCGCTTGTCTTCGAAGACCCTGCCACCGAAAACAGCGGGCGTTCCCATCACCATGTCGTCGTCGCGACAGAGTGGTCCGGCCGCTTGCGTTGGGGACAAGGCTCCCAATGCCAAGGTGAGTTCAGTGTGCCCGTCGCCCGATTGGTCGCCGACGACGCCAATGAGCGAAAAGCAGAAGGCTTCAACCGACCGCTCACCGCGTCCGACCGCGAGAGTATCAACGAGCATATGCTCGGTCGTGACCAACTTTTCGTCGACCACTTCCCCACGTTGACCTACAAAGTCACGGGCTGTGAGCCCACGGACGGGGGCCACACCATCATTCGCGGCGAGCTCACCTTGCGGGGCACCAGCCGCCCCGTGGCGCTCCGGGTAAAGGCCATCGAAAACAACGGTCAGCTTTCCCTCGAAGGGGAAGGCTCGATTACCCATACTGACTTTGGGTTCGAGCCCTATTACGCACTCTTCGGACAGCGCCAAAACCAAGACCGGATGCGCCTCACCGTCGCCGTCAGAGGACGCGCTCTTGGGGCCGATGCCTCCACGTCCGCGCCATTGGGCACCGCGAGCGAGTAGGCCAGCACGCGGTTTTCACGGACTATGTCCCGCGTGTTTCGGCAAGGTTCCGTGTTCGGACCCACACCGCCACGCCCCCGATGCGCCCAAAACCGCAGCCCCGCCCGACCAAACTGGTTGGCCTGCCACCCGATATTCGAGCGTACACAGCTCCGGCGGCCGCTCCGTCCATTGACACGGCAGGTGCGCCGGCCAAAGGGCAACCGAGAGATTGGGCGAGGTCTTGCGTTCGACCGTCGAAGGCTGCGTCGCGAACGATGAGGGCACCGGCACGACCACAAGCCCTGCCTTCCCTTCTTGTGCCGTAGCGCCAAACGCAACCCGTTCCACCCGTCGTCCCGGCAGCGTGGCCTGGTGGGCCCCCACCCGCACATGCAAAGCGGGCAAGGAGACCGGGCCCGTGCCGCCCATCGCAAAACGAAGGCCAAACTGGCGATGGACCTCGTAATCGTCGGCCGACAGGACATCTTCGACGACACGCCGCAGCACAACGCCATCGGGAAACGGCGCGCGGGGCACCAGCTCGACATCCCCCGGCGGCCCCACGACCCGGAGCGTCCATTCCCATTCTTCGCCCGACAACACATCCGCCGGCGCGCCCATATCGGCAACCTGCGCTGTCACCAATGGCAAAAGCGCGAGCCCCTCCGGCACCGCCGCGAGCAATGCGAGGTCGGAGTCGGCACCCATCGCGCGGGGGTCCACGCCCGCCGCTTGCGCCGCGCGCACGTCGGCCAGGGCCCCTTCGATGTCGTGCTGCCGAATGCGGTAGACAGCGCGGTCCCAAGCGACAGGTCCCCGCGCTGCCAATGGCACACGCGCTTCGACTTCTGTGAGCACGCGAATCGCCGTTTCCCAGTCTTCCCGCTTCGCGGCAGCATGCGCCACGGCCCGCGCCAGCGCTGCACTTTGGGGGTCTGCTTCCCACGCGGAGTTCCACGCAGCTTCGGCACGGCGCGCGTCCCCCGCGGCTGCCGCCGATTCTGCTTCGTCCCAATGCGCGAGCGCGGACTTCGGCGCATCCAAGCGCGGGTCACCGCCGCAAGAGGCCGCCCAGCACATCAACGCGGCATACGCCCGCTTCATCGCGTGTGCCGAAACGCAATGACACCCGCGAGGCTGCCCCGTGATGCACCATCGCGCCGATGGGACCACAACAGGGGGTCTTCAGCGGTGCAGTCGGTCGCGCATTCCACCGTCACCACGCCCAACTGTTGCAACTGAAAGACCGCCGCCGCACGCACATCAACAAATGGGCGTGGCGCGTTCGTAATCGTACGAACAAACACGGACTCTGGAACGCCTTGTGCCGAGATTCCCGCGACGACCTCTGGGCCTACCTCGTAGCAGCGCCCACAAATCGCCGGACCAATCGCGGCATGCAGCGACACCTCGCCCACCCGCCCACGAAGGGCCCCCACAAGCGCAGGAAGCACGCCGGCCGCCAGCCCACGCCACCCTGCATGGGCAGCGCCAACGGCCACACACGGCTCGCCAGCGGCCAGCAATACGGGGACGCAGTCCGCAGTTCGCACCGCCAACACGAGACCCGGCGTGGTGGTCCAGAGGGCGTCACCATCCCCCGCGACACCACCCTGCTGCACTTCGAACACGTCCGCGCCATGAACCTGCCGCAAACGCGCCGTTTCCGCGCCATCTACGCCCAGGTGGCGTGCAACGGTGGACCACAAGTGGTCGGTGGCGGCGAGGCCAAGGTCCAAACGAACGCCATTTTCGCCCACACGGGTCGTAAAGCCGTGAACCACATCCGCACGACGCCCCAAGCCTGCCGCTTGTCGCAAAGGAAGCTCAGACGACACGACCACCTCCACAGCCAAACACCTTGTATCCGAATTCACCGCGGCCCACCGTCGCGGAGAGATCTCGCGACCGACCTGCGCTGCGGTCTCGGTCGCCCGCACATTTATGACAATCGGGCGAAACGACAGCGAGTCCCCATCCAAAGCCGACATTTTGAATGCAGTTCCCCGCGCGATGGGCGCTACACCTTGACACCGTGTCCCGAGGCACCTACCCTCCGCCCATGCGACCGTTGTCTTCTGGTAACCTCCCCTACCCTCCCGCTGTTCGCTTGCCTTTTGCCGCGCGTCGGCTCGTCGCGCTCGGAGGGTTTGCCTTGGCTGTCGGATGTGGCAGCGCAGAGCCCACCAAGACACCCAATGGCAGCACGGAAAGTGGCACTACCGACGGGGGTAACACTGACTCTGTCGATGTGACCGTATTTGACCTCACCGTTCATATCGTACTGCCGCTCAACCAAGGCAACCTATTCGACGATGTCGTGTCCCTCGTCCTCGTCGTTCTCCAAGACGGCGCCGAAGTTGGGCGGTGGACATTTGACGACATCGCCCGCGGCGATTTGAACCGCGCCGAAGGTCTCGCCGCCCTCGACAATGCCGTGCTGCAGATTGAGGGCTACGACGCAGATGGAAAGATGGTCACCATCGGCCAAAGCGGCTCCGTGTCCATCGCAAGCGGCGACGATGAAGTGTCCATCCTCATGGCCCACGTCGAATCTTTCGCGTGGCTGAGCAACCTTACCGAAGGTGCAGCCGGCGCCGCTCTTGTCGCGGACGGTTCCGGCGGTCTGTTGCTGTTTGGCGGCACCGACCGCGTCGCCTCCACGAGCGCGCCCCGCGGCCGTGCTACAAGCGCCGTGCGTCGCCTCAACCTCGACCGTCCCCAAGACGGCCTCGTGTTCAGCACCGTCGGCGCAATGCCCGTCTACCCCAGCGAAGTCGACGAGCCGGGCCGCGCAGGACATACCGCCACACGCTTGGGCGGCACCCACGAAAACCGCAACCTCATCTTGGTTGCCGGCGGCAGCACCGACTATTGGGACACCTCCCAAGTGACGGACCACGCATTTTTGTGGGACCCCACCACCGATACCGCCCTCGAATCCTCCGACTACAACCTGACGGTCCCCACGCGGTCTCATTTGGCGGTCAGCGACGCGGCCGGGAATGTGGTGATTTCCGGGGGCACCGAGCAAACCGACGAAGACAACTCCTATCGCCCCAACGACACCATGCACTTCTTCGAAGGCTCCACGCTAAAGATGCGAGCCATCGAGCAACCCAACGAAGAGCCCACCTGGTTGTGGCATGGGGCCGCAGCCCTCGGCGACCGCGGCGTGTTGTTGTGCGGCGGATTTGAGTTTTCGTCGATTGGTGATGCCTACTACACAAACGACGGGTGCGGCATCGTTTCGACCTCCGGCGCCTATACCCCCCAAGCCGAGTCCGGCATTCGGCTTCCGAAGGAGCTCTTTCATCACGCAATGGTCGGCCTCGCCGATGGACGGGTCCTGGTCGCGGGAGGCGCGACCTACGCGGCGGGCGTCTATGGCGTCACCAACGAAGCGTGGGTCTACGACCCTGCAGATGGGAGCTGGTCGAGCGTAGGCCCGATGCACCTCGCACGGGCCATGCACGCAATGGTTCGGCTGCCCGACGGCCGCGTCATGGTTGTCGGTGGCACGAACAATATCGACAGCCATTGGTGGCGTGGCGAAAACGCCATCGCTTGCGCGGAGGTGTTCAACCCTGAGCTGGGAGACTTTGTGGAACTTGCCTCCTGCAGTCCCACATCGACCGAAGGAGACCTGTCGGGTCCCGCGGTATTGCCCGCCGTCGCAGTGGAGCCAGTTCGTGGTTTGGGCGTGGTGGTCGGCGGAATCGACCGCAACGACCAAGGTTCTTTGGGTGCCGCGTTTTTCTTGCCAACGGCGGAGTGAGCCCATCACTCCGACGGAGCATCCCAAGCCCGCGCATCGACCAAACCGCGCACACGACGGGTCAATAAGTGGGAAACCGGCGCGCCGTCGCGAATTCGGCGACGAACTTCGGTGCTGCTTACCTCGGGAAAGTCGATAGCATCGACGCTCTCCGGTATCGGATAGCCTTGCCGCCCCACGATGATAGGGTCAAACTCTGCCGCGATGGCCTCCCACGCGCGCCAGGCAGGCAAATGCGGCAGTGCATCAGCGCCTACGACCAATCGAAAGCGCGTATCGGGAACCGTCGCCCGGAGATGCCGTAAGGTGTCGATGGTGTAAGACGGCACCGGAAGCTCGGCCTCAACGCCACACACCTCGATGCCGGGCCCCAAGTCCGCACAGAACGCCGCGCACCACTCCAATCGCGCGGCAAAGGGCGCGAGGCGCTTGTCGTGGCGGCCTTCAAATGCGTGCCGATAGACCGGCACCAACCAAACGGCGTCCACCCAGCCGGTCCAGGTCAACCACCGCGCAACCATGCCATGTCCGACATGGGGCGGATTGAAACTACCACCAAAAACGGCCACGACCTTTTGCTGGTGCGACATTTCTCTTCTCCAAGGCGGGGCGAGAATCCAACGCGTTGTGCGACCGCGTGTTAGCATTCGCCCGCAGGTCCGCAACCCGCGGACGATTGTAAAAGAGTGGCAGCCTCCCCGCCATTCTCTGGTCCCCGCGGGACACACCCCTCGTGTCCCCGCTCGCTTCCCGCATCGGCTGGCCCCCCTCCTCTCCGGGTCCCGTCGACAACCTCCGAGGCCCGGTCGATGATTCGTCTTTACCGCGTGTCAAAGACCTATAAAGACGTTTCGGCGCTGCAAGACATCACCTTCAACATCGCGAAGGGCGAGTTCTGCTACATCACAGGACCCAGCGGCGCCGGCAAGACCACCATGTTGAAGATGCTGTACGGCGCAATCCGTCCCTCCACGGGAAAGCTGCTCATCAATGGCACGGATGTCTCGGCATTGTCTTCGGGCGACCTACCCAAACTGCGTCGCAATATGGGAATCATCTTTCAGGACTTCAAGCTCATTCCGAATCGAACGGTCGCAGAAAACGTCGGCCTGGCGCTCGAAGTGCTCGGCACACCGCGCGACCGCATCGAGCGCCAAGTCACCGCAGTGCTCAACATCGTCGGCCTCCGCGGGCGCGGAGATGACCGCCCCTCACGCCTCTCTGGCGGTGAGCAGCAACGTGTCGCGGTGGCCCGTGCTATCGTCAATGACCCTTCGATTCTGCTGGCCGACGAGCCCACCGGCAACCTCGACGGCGCAATGGCCATCGAAGTAATGGAGATTTTGCAAGCCATCAATCTGCGCGGAACCACCGTGCTGGTCGCCACACACGACACCGGCCTCATGCAGCGCTTTCCGTATCGCGTGCTGCGCTTCCGCGCCGGACGCCTCGAATCGGGAGGCCGCGGATGAGCGTCGCCCCCCATGTTCTTCGGCGTTCGATTCGGTCGTTGTGGGAGAACCTCTACCTCAACTCGGTGTCTACAGGTGTCATCGCTGCGGCGCTGCTGTTGATGGGCATGTACCTGACGGTGCAGCACAACATCAACACTGCGGTGTCGTCTTGGTCCAGAGACGCCCACGTGAGCGCATATTTTCAACATGACGTCCCCGAAGAAACCCGCGAGCAGATTCGCGACGGCCTGAGCAAAGACCCACGGGTCGCAAAGGTGCTCTACATCAGCGAAGAAGATGCACAGCAATGGCTGCTGGAGCGTGCAGATTCTTTGGCAGACGTGCTCGCCGAGATGGGACCGGGCGTGTTGCCCGCGAGCCTGGAAATCACCCTTCACGACAGCAAAGACCTCGACGCCCAAATCAGCGCACTGTCGCCCTGGTTGCGGCCCGATGAGTTTGCGGAGGTCGACTACGGCCAAGAGTGGCTCACCCGTTTTGAGACCTTCTTGTCCGTCGTCAAGGGCCTCGGCGCCACCATGGGCCTGCTGATTCTTGTTGCTGCGCTGTTCTTGGTAGCAAACACCGTCTACCTCGTCATCTACAATCGACGGGATGAGCTCGAAATCCAGAAGCTCGTTGGCGCCACGACCGGCTACATCGTCGCGCCATTCATCGTAGAGGGCTTCATTCAAGGTGTTGTGGGCGCAGGCTTGGCCATCGCGGGGTTGTGGGGCGTACACACCCTCTTGTCCGCGCGCCTCGAAGCGGCATTCCAGCTTGGTTTGATTGACCAGCTCGCATTTTTGCCGGGCTCCTGGTTGGCCATCTTGCTGCTGTGCGGCGCAGTGCTCGGCATTGGCGCGGCGACGGTGGCTGTCACCCGCTTCATCGCGACCGCGCCATGAAGCGAAGGCTGCACGTCTTCGCATTGGCGCTGCTGCCCCTGTGCAGCGCCATCTGGACCGCTGCGGCACAAGTCCCGACCGGCAGCGCCGAAGCGTTTGACCCCCGTAGCAGCCTCGACAGCGCACGCTCCGAAGAGCGCAGCATTCTCGACCAGCTCGCCATGATTGACGGCCAACTAGAACAAGTTCTTCGAGAAACCCTCGAGCTTCGGGAGTCCGTCGACGAAATCGAACGCGAGCGCGCCGCCAATGCCGCCGCGGTACAAGAAGCAGACCAGCAACTTCAACAGCTCGAAGACGGCGTGCGCCGCCAGATTCGCTCCCTTTATATGATTTTGCGAAAGGGCGTCGCACAGCTGCTTTTCGGAGCGGACGACCCCCGAGAGCTTCGGAGGCGTGGCTATTATATTACCCACATCGTCGCCGCGAACGCCGGACGCCTCAGCGATTACCGAAAGGTACGCGAAGACCGAAAGTCCGCCCTGGATGCGCTGGACGTCGACCGCCGACGAATGGACGCCCTTCGTACGGACCTTGAGCTCAAAGAGACGGAGCTCCGCGACCAACGCGCAGTACGCATGGACCTTCTGCAAAAAGTACGCGAGCGACGGGAGCTTGCGCTCCAAGTATTGGGCGAGATGAACCGCGCACGGGAGCACTTCGACTCCGCCCTCGACTCCCGCTCGCGCGCGCCAATGCCCACCGACGCTTGGGCCGGTGGAATGGGCTTCTCGGGTTCGGTACCCACGGCCCCCTCCAACGCCAACACCTTCCGCGAGAGCTACGGCCGATTGCCATGGCCCGTTCGCGGGCGCTTGGTGCGGCGATTCGGCGTTTCCGACGACCCCGTCACCGGCCAAAAGACCACCAGCCACGGCATTGACATCGCCAGTGAGTTCGGGGAGCCAGTTCGGGCCGTATACCGCGGCGTCGTGCGCCTCGCGGGCCCTCTCAAGGGCTTCGGACAAACCGTCGCGGTGAGCCATGGGCCCTACACCACCATCTACGCCCATTTGGGTGGCGTACGCGTGCGCCAAGACGACGTCGTCAACGCCGGACAAGTCATTGGCCTCGTCGGCAACTCTGGACTTACCGCCGTCGACGGCTACCGACTCACCTTCGAGGTTCGGTACAACAACGCGCCCCAGGACCCCTTGCCGTGGCTGCAACCCTAGACTCCCTCCGAACCCTGCGCGCATTTGTCGTTGTGGGCGGCGCATTTGCACTCGGCTTGGGATGCGGGGTGTCCGTGGTACGGGAAGCCGTCGCCGGCACTTGGCGCGACTACGCGGGCTTAGAGACCCTTGCGCGGGCCATGGTCACCATCGAGCGGCAATATATTGACGCCCTCGAACCCGAAGCGCTGACCCACAAGGCCATCCTCGGCATGACCAGCGGCCTCGATGTGTGGTCGACCTACCACCCGCCAAGCCGATGGGCGGCGCTGGTCGCCGAGACTGAGGGCGAAGGCGCAGGCGTCGGCGCGGACCTCCGCGACACACAAATGGGCCTCGTGATTGCACGGGTCGTGCCCGAGGGCCCCGCTGCGCTGGCTGGCGTTCCCGTCGGGGGATTGTTGGAGTCCATCGACGGTATTCCCGTGCAGCGCGCGGAAAACGCAAGCTCCAAACTCCAAGGCACCCTCGGCACACCGGTCGTCCTCCAAGTGTCCTACCAAGGCGAATCGGCTGCCTACACCATCATTCGGGACACATTTGAGGACATTCGTGTAGGCGGCGGAGCCTTGCCCCACGACCTCTACTACATTCGTATTGGCCGCTTTACGCGAGGTTCTGCGATTCGCTTCCAACAGCAAACGCAGCGATTGCCCGCGACAACCCGCGGCCTCGTGCTTGACTTGCGCGGCAATCCCGGAGGCCTTTTGTCCGAAGCCTCCGACATCGCCGACCGCTTCTTACCCGCCGGGCTTATCGTCGAGACCATCGGCCGCGACAACGTTCGCGACCAGCGCATCGACGCCCGCGCCCAAGCCGACGACCTCACCCTACCCGTGCGTATCTTGATAGATGAGCACTCCGCGAGCGCCGCCGAGGTCTTGGCGGGCGCGCTCCAGGCCCATGGCCGCGCGCAACTGGTCGGCGCGCCAAGCTACGGAAAAGGCCTAGTACAGCGCACCTTCGAGTTCGAAGACGGAGGAGCCCTTCGCCTCACCGCAGCAAAATACGTATTGTCGGATGGGCGGTCGATTTCTCACGAAACGCCCCTGGTGCCGGACATTCCGGTCCCCTCCCCACCCGTCGACGACGCACGCTCCCGCCTCACCGCCGCATTGCAGCGACATGTCGCCGATGCCGACGCCCGTGCGGCGCTGCTGGCCGACCTGGCCGAGCTAAGCTCCCCCGCGCGGGACCCCCAAGCGCCAGCACCGATTGCGCTGGGCGCAAATCCCGCCGACTACGTCGGCCGCGACGCCGCGCTCGATGCCGCTATCCGAAGCCTCCTATGACGATTCCCGAATCAGAATTCCGGTAACGCAGGTCGTCGCTTCCGATTCGCGCCTACCGCGCCGCTGCCGCCGAGAGATTCACGACGGTGCGCACCGCCGCACCGCGAACCCCTTGCTGCGCCGCTTGGATGTCGCCGTACAAGCGGGCGAGCTCCACAAACGCCTTCGCGACCACACGGGGCTGCGCGCCCGTCTGCACGCCCTGTTGGCGCGCGTAATGGCTGACCGGAACCTGGTGAATCCGCCAACCGCGGGCACGCGCACGGGCCAACAGTTCGGTGTTCACAAACGCGCCGTCCGACTTCAGCTCCACGCCATCCAATACTTCCCGCCGAAACACCTTGAACGCACAGTTCACGTCGCGAATGCGCAGGTTGAAGGTCGCGTTGACCAAGCGCCCCCACGCCCACGCATTGAGGCGGCGATTCCAGGGGTCGCGGCGCACCGCGCGATATCCAGCCACGATGTCATAATGGTCGGCATGAACCAAGAGACGGCCGACTTCCGTGAGGTCAAACTGGAGGTCGGCGTCGGTGAACATCACCTGCTCACCCGTGGCTGCCTGAAAACCGCTGCGCAGCGCTGCACCGTAGCCCGCATTTTCATGGTGTTGTACGAGCCGAATCCGTGCGTCTTGCCGCGCGAGCGAGGACACAACCTCGGCGGTGTTGTCCGCGGAGCCGTCGTCTACCACTACAATCTCAAACGAACGACCGGTTTGCTCAAGGGCGCGCAGGGCGGTGGGTAGGCCCGCACGTAGGTTTGCCGCCTCGTTGAACGCAGGCAACACCAACGAAAGACCGACACGGGACGGATGGGAAGGGTCGAAAAACATGGCCGCTGGCTATCACCTTGCGGCCCCCGTCGTCATGCACAGATCCCGTGCAGACGGCCAAACCGCCCGAGGCGCAGGCGTTGCCCGCAAGTGCTCACACGTCAGGGCTAACGCGGAATTCCTGTGGGTTCGCTTCCCCATCGTTCGGCGCAAACGACTCGTTTCCGACTTTGTCGATGGCGTGGATGTAGTAGACCATGACCGAGCCGGAGACATCGGCGCCGGGAATCGCGCCTTGCCAATCACCCGCTTCTTCATCGACCAGCGACAGCAACGCGGTGGACCACGTAGCGGCATCACTCCGCCGATAGACGACGGCCACAGTATCTACGCCCGAACCTTCGTCGGTCACGTTGGCCGACACGGATACATCCGTGCTTGTGCGCTGCGCGTTCGTGATGAGGTCATGCAGAATGATGGGCGCATCTTCATCGACATCGACGCTGGTGTCGTACAGCACACCGTCGGTGATCGCCTTCGACGTTTCGGCACCACACCCGACGAGACCCAAGAGTCCCACTACCAACATCTGCCGCTTCATCGCACACTCCTCCGCCGGCATGGCCCACCGGACATCTGTACTACCACAATGCCACAAAGATGATTCGTTTGCCGTTAGTCGCCGTCCAAGATGAGACCCACGAGGTCATGGTCGGAAGCCGCAGTAATACGAACGGTGCGGAACTGGCCGGGGAGCACATCCTCGTCTGCTTCGTCCAACAGGACCTGGCCGTCTACGTCGGGGGCCTGCGTGGCCAAACGACCCGCGAGAATGCGGTCATCTTCCTCCGCAGGACCGTCCACCAACACCACACACTCGGTGCCAATCAACGCTTCGTTGCGCTCGCGGCTGATCTTGGCCTGGATTTCCATCAGCGTCGCCTGGCGCTGCTCTTTGACCTCATCGGGCACCTGGTCAGGCAACGTCGCCGCATGGGTGCCATCTTCTTGGAAATACGTAAACACTCCCACACGGTCAAATCGGCGCGCTTTGACGAAATCCACCAGCTCCGCAAAATCTTCGTCGGTCTCCCCCGGAAAGCCGACGATAAACGTGGTGCGAATCGCGATGTTGGGAACATACCGCTGAATGCGGTCCAGGATTCGCTCTTGCCCGTCGCGCGTAACCCCGCGACGCATGGCCTTGAGCATATTTCCCGATGCATGCTGGAGGGGAATGTCGAGGTAGGGCACGACCTTATCGACTTCGGCAAATGCACGAAGGAGACTGTCAGGAATGCCAATTGGATAGGCGTAATGCAGACGAATCCACGCAAGGTCGTCTATCTCGGCCAACGCGCGCATCAGCCCGCCGAGCTCCGTGCCATCGGCAAGGTCGCGACCGTAGGCCGTGGAGTCCTGACTCACCAGATTGAGCTCACGCACGCCGCCATCCACCAAGCGCCGCGCTTCTTCAACGAGCGACGGAATCGACCGGCTGCGCAGCTTTCCGCGCAAGGTGGGGATGATGCAGAACGAGCAGCGATGATTGCAGCCCTCGCTAATCTTGAGGTACGCGCTGTGCGGCCGCCAAGAGTTGATGCGTGGCGCCATCTCGTCGTGAATATAGAGCGGCGTGTCAACAAAACTACGAGGCCCTGGACCAGACCGCGCCGACAAGACCTCGTCGATGCGATGGTACTCGCCTGTGCCAAGGAAAAAGTCGACTTCAGGCAGCTCGTCTTCTAACGCCTTGCCGTAACGCTGCACCATACAGCCCGTCACCACGAGCTTCTTGCACTTGCCGCCCTCTTTCTCCTTGAACCGCGCCATTTCAAGCACGGTGTCAATCGACTCTTCGGTCGCTGGCTGAATGAACGAGCAGGTGTTGACGACGATAACGTCCGCATCATCGGGCTCGTCCACCAATTCAAAAGGACCACGCCGAAGTTTGCCCACCATGACTTCGCTATCGACGCGGTTCTTGGGGCAGCCTAGGCTGATGACGTGTACTCGTTCCGTCGCGGCAGTCATGGAAATCTCCTTGCGACCGGGAATATCCATGCTGGACAGCCCGCGGTCGCTACATCGCACCGCCGTCTATCACCGTTGCGCCAGCCGGCGGAGTAAACACGAACGATGCATCGTCCAACTTCACGCCCAAGCGCACATTGGAAAACTCAAGGTCGGTGGTTCCGCCCATCGAATCGGTAAAGACGACACGGGAGAGGTCGAGGCCCTTCCGCGTGAACTCGAGGCGAACTCGTGTATAGCCGCCCGGCTTGCGGGGAACAGCATCGACAACGAGGTTCTTTTTCGACGCAGGGTCGTCGGGGCCGAGCAACGTGACGGAAAACTGCTCATCGAGCTTGGAGATATCCTCCAACAGCGCCAAAATGTCGACGTTGCCGCTCCCAGCTTGGCTCAGGTCGCTCATTTGAATGACTTGGTTCATCGACGGCGTATAGACACTGATTCGCTTTCCGTCCGTCACAAACAACGAGCCTTGGTCGCCCGTGGTTTCCCAACGCGCCTTGCGGGGCTTTTTGACCTTGACGTTGCCTTTGGCGCGCGTCTGGCCCGAGATTGCAGTGGACTGGACCTGCACAAACTCGGCCTCTAAGCTCTCGATGCCTTTGTACTTGCCTTGCAAGGCAGCGACGAGGTCGGAAACGGTCGCAGGAACAGGCTCCTCCGCCGCTGATTCGCGGGGAAGGACTCCGCCGAGCCCCAAAACAGCCGAGAACAGCACACAAGACAGCAGGCGGCGAACAGACAACATCGAAGACTCCATTCTGGGGTCGGTGGGCACACGATGCCCCGACGCGACAGAGCCCCGACCATTCGCTCTACGGAGCAGGTCGGGGCTCGCGGCATAACCAAAAGTGCGGGAAACGTTCAGCCTGCGTGGCCACCAACCAACACTTTCCGAGGGCGGGCGCCGTCCGCAGGTGCGACCAGGCCCTCCATCTCCATCACTTCAACAATCCGTGCAGCGCGATTGTAGCCAATCTTGAACTGCCGCTGAACCATCGAGGTGCTCGCTTTGCCCTGCTCCACGACATAGGCGACGGCCATATCGTAAAGCTCGTCATACTCGATCTCCTCGTCGCCGTCCCCGCCGCTTTCATCCAAGCGGATGTCCGCTTCGTAGACCGGCGCACCTTGGGACCGCAGGTGGTCGGTCACCCGGCGAACTTCGTCGTCATCGACAAACGCGCTTTGGCACCGCACCAGCTCGCTCGAGCCAGGGGGCAAGTAGAGCATGTCGCCCTTGCCCAAGAGTGTCTCGGCGCCCGAAGTGTCGAGAATGATGCGACCATCGAGCTTGCTGCGCACTTGGAAGGCGATGCGGCTGGGAAGGTTCGCCTTGATAATGCCGGTCACAACCGTCTTTTCGGGACGCTGGGTGGCGACAATCAAGTGAATCCCCGCAGCGCGAGCCTTTTGGGCAAGGCGTGCGATGCTCACTTCGACGTCTTTGGCTGCAACCATCATGAGATCCGCCAACTCGTCGATGACGACAACAATATACGGCAGCGGACGCGGAGGCGGAGGCGGCTCATTGGCTGGCCAATCGCGGGGCGCGTACTTTCGGGCGGTCTTGGGGCTCCAGTCGGCCAAGGCCTTGCGCACCAGGTCGTTATAAGACGCGATGTTTCGGGTCTTCCAACGCGCCAATAGCGCGTAGCGACGGTCCATCTCATCGCACGCCCACTTGAGCGCCGCACTTGCAAGCGCGGGATCGGTCACAACCGGGTGTAGCAGATGGGGAATGTCCTGATAGAGCTCGAACTCCAGCATCTTCGGGTCGATGAGGATGAGGCGCAGCTCCTCGGGAGTCCGCGTGTAGAGCATCGCCAGCAACATCGCGTTGACACCAACGCTCTTGCCGCTGCCCGTAGTGCCTGCGACCAACAAGTGCGGTGCCTTGGCCAAGTCTCCTACGAGCGGCTTGCCTTCTACGTTTTTGCCGAGAGCGATGGGGAGCGCGCGCTCTTTTTCACGGAAAACATCGCTCGCCAAGATGTCACGAATCCAAACGTCCGCGCGGTTGGTATTCGGAACTTCAAACCCCACGACGCCCTTTCCGGGAATGGGGGCAACAATACGCACCCGCAGCGCACAAAGCGCCATCGCGATGTCGTCTTCGAGCGCAGTGATTTTGGAGAGCTTGATGCCGGCGTGGGGCAAGTACTCGTAGGTCGTGATGACGGGACCGGGGCGAATTGCCGTCACCTCCCCTTTGATGCCGAAGTCTTCGAGCTTCGCCGATAGCTTGTCGGCCATCGCGCGCAGCTCGATTTCGTCGAACTGGGCGACACTCTTTTCATGGCGGTCGAGGAGACCAAGATGCGGCAACTCAAAGGCCACATCCTCTACGGAATCAATCAAGACGCCGCCATGGTCATCGCCGCCGCTCTCGAGCGCGCCAGGTGCGACCTGCAAGGGCATTCCCGCCGGCGTGCGTGCGGGTGCCGGACGCGCAAGAGGCTTGGCGGGCAACGGCGGAGGAGCCAAGGACGGCCGCGTGGGCGGTTCGGCGTCGAGATCGTCGTCATCGGACAAAGAGCGGGCGTCGTGAAAGACGTCGGGGAACGACGGACGAGGAAGCGACGGCGTTTCGAGAACCGGCTGGTTCCAGTCGTCGTCATCCTCGAAGCCAACTTCCGCGATGTCGGGGCCAATGGGGCTCGCGGGGAAAGGGTCCGGAGCGACGAAGGACTGCTTCGGATCGGCCACTGTGCCGCGCATTTCGCTCACGCCGCCGTCGATGCGGGCCGAAGTGGGGTCCCACTCGACCTCGACCAACTCGCGTTCCGCAACCCGCGTGGGCCCGACGGTAGCCGTCTTTCGCCCCACCAAGTCCATCGGACGAAGCGTCGGACGAGGGAGCGGGCCCAGCTCCGGCTCCATGGTCTCCGGAAGGGCCGCGAGGCGGCTGGAGCGGGACGGCAAGCGAACCGACATCGGGGGACCAGGGGGGGCTGCGGGCGGTGTCTCCGCAGCCACAGGCGCCGCCACAGACGGCACAGCGACCGTTCCCGTGGCATCCTCCCAACCGGTCACTTCGTCCACGTCGGCACCCGTTGCGTCGGTCCACTCCCCTTCCGTGCCCGGTTCGTCGGGACCGGCAAGGCGCAAAAGGACCGCCTCTCGGAAGCCGGCAGCACCCGAAACCGCCGCGCGGCCCAGCTCCCGGCCTGCGCCTGCAACTTTGGGCACGCCCACGCCCACGCCCGTCGCGGCCGTCCCAAAGGTGCGCTGCCAGTCAACGCCCAGCCCCAGCGTGAGGCTGACCGCAGCTGTGGCTGCAAGGCCAATCCAAGCGCCCGCCTCACCAAACAGGCCACGCACGGTCTCGGCGGACATCAAGCCCACCATTCCGCCTGCTGGAAACTCGAGGCTCGAATGCGGTGGCATCACCAAGGCCAGTGCGCAGAGCCCCGTCCAAAAGAGCCCAGCACCCGCCAAAAGCGACGCAAATGTACCCGGACGTTTGCCCGCAAGGCGCGCGAGAAACCATGCCCCGATGAGGACAACGACCCAGGCGCCATACCCCACGGTTTGGAGCAAAAAGTCGGCCATCCACGCGCCAACCGGACCCGCCGCATTGTGCACGTCGCGCGCGCCGACACGGCTAAAACCCGCGTCGCCGGGGGTCCATGTCGCTAGTGCGGCAGAAACGTAAGCCGATGAAAGGAGACCACAAAGGTCGAAGAGAGCAAGCCAACGGCGGCCCTTTTCGACTGGCGCCACCAAACCTTCCTCCGGCGGCAATGCCGAAGGGGACTTCTTCCGCTTGCCGCGGGAGTTACTTCGAGCCGAGGACGTCAGCGTCCGAGTCCGTCCCACTAGAGCCTCCTAAAAACATGACCGGAACCACCGCAGCAAATACGGATGTCCGCGCTTGCCAACACCGACACTCGGTGCCCTTGACACGTCAGACAAATCCTAAAGTACTTCTTGAGCTAAGTCGAGTTGAACCCTCGACATCGAACAGCTGGAATCCCTGGGAGACACGATGAAGGCGAACCTTCTCATCGTCGGCGGCGCCGGATACATCGGTAGTGTCTGCGCCCACACGCTCCGATCCGCGGGGTACCAGACCACTACGCTCGACAATTTGTCGACGGGCCATGCCGAGGCTGCCCAAGGTACGCTGGTGGTGGGCGACGTACGCGATCGTCAGCTATTGCGCTCTCTGTTTCGGGAGCAGCAATTTGATGCCGTGCTCCACTTTGCCGCGCTGTCTCAGGTCGGCGAGAGCTTCCAAAAGCCCGGCCATTACTACGATGTCAACGTATCGGGCACGGTTGGGCTGATTCAAGCGATGCTCGAAGCTGGCGTGTCTTCCCTTGTGTTCTCCTCAACCTGCGCAGTTTACGGAAGTCCGGGGTCGGAGCCGCTCACGGAAGGCCTACCCTTCGCGCCCGTGAGCCCGTACGGCGAAACCAAGGCCATTGTGGAGCGCTATATCGCCCACATTCGTGAAACGACCTCCCTTCGCGCCACGACCCTGCGATACTTCAACGCTTGCGGTGCGCTTCCAGACGGCTCTCTCGGCGAGGCGCACTGGCCCGAAACCCACCTCGTGCCGCTCGCGGTACAAGCCGCCTTGGGTCAACGCGGAGGGCTGCAAGTCTTTGGAACAGACTACCCCACTCCCGATGGCACCTGCATTCGAGACTACATCCATGTCCTCGACCTCGCGGACGCACACTTGCGCGCGATGGAGCATTTGCTCCAGGGACACCGTGGCCGCGCCTACAACATCGGGACCGGACGAGGCTTTTCCGTGCGAGAAGTCTTGAGCGCCGTAGAGCGCGTCGTGGGTACCCCCGTGCCTTATACCGAGGCCCCCCGACGACCCGGCGACCCACCTGCATTGGTTGCCGACCCGCAACGCGCAGCAGAAGAGCTCGGCTGGAACGCACAGCACGGCAATATTGACCAGATGGTCGAAGGGGTCATGCGATGGACCCTCGCGCCCCGCTATGGACTTGGCGCCCAGTAAAGCAAAAGCCGCCCCGATAGAGGCGGCTTTCTTTTTTGGCTACGAATTCGGTTTCGCGGTCAGTAAGTGAGCGTCAAGCCCGCGTGAATGTTGACGTCATCGTACTCCACCTCGGGAAGCTCGCCATCGACGCTGCGGCGGCCGGTGTACCAAACGCCGGTGTCGATCGACAGCCATTTTTGAATCCCCCAGGCCATATCGGCGCGGGCGCGGTACCAAAGGTCGTCGCGGTTTACTTGACCTCGATAGCCCTGCTGGTTGACGTCAAAAGAAACCGTTGCTTGGTGACGGTCTGCAATGAGCCCACGATATCCGACAAACCAGCGATTCATCATCATGTAGTTGGTAAAGAACACCGGCTGGACGTCGCGAAGAAAGCCACCCGTAAACGTGTGCCCATCGACGACCTCGTACCCAACCTCGACGTTTCCTGTGAGCGAGCACGGAAAGCCGTTGAGTTCGTCGTTGACGCCGTCTGCGGCATCTCGCGCATCGCACTTGGCCGTGTCTTCCACATCGACCATGGCCGTGTTGGTCAGGGGCGACGACACCGTAGACGCGTCAAACGTAGCGTGGGCAAAGCCCACCACCGCGCCAACCACGACCTTTTCCGTGAAACGACCGCGAATCCCTGCGTCAAACGTCGTGAAGACGCCATCTGGAACCGGCAAAAAGCAATCTGCAGACCCGTTTTCATCGAGCTCGTTGCACATCGCAAAGCCATTGCCCGACGGCTCGATGCCAAACAAGCCTACGCCTTGCCCGCTCACCGCGATGGCGTTGGAACCCCACTGGCTGTTGATGCGCTCAAAAGACGCGACAATGGCAGTCTTCGGCAAGAACTGCCAGGAGAAGTCGGACACCAGCCCAAAGCCATCGCGCGTATTGAGGTTGGCCGTCGGGAGGCCGTTTTCCCCCACAGCGAAGCCATCTGGAACAGAAATGTTGCGGTACTCGAAAACGCCGCCAACATTCACTTCCATCGCCTTGCCAGGGCGAACCGACAACATAGCGGACGTACGCGACACCATCTGCTGGAGGTAAGCGTCCTGCGCGTTGACCGCTTCGGTTTCCCGACCAGAGATTGCAAAGCCCGTGTCGAGCTTTACCCCCACTGGCCCGGTGGGCAGAACGTCTGCGCGAAGCGCCACATTGACGTTTTTGTACCGATTGAGGTTTTGCAGTTCCTCTTTGAAGTACCTGCGCGCCTCGTAGCCGACCTTGAAATTGAACCGCAGCGGATTGGAGCGAAAGCCGACATCGAGCCCCGGGCGAATGCTGAGGTTGGTGCCACCGATGGCCGCGTCCGTCTCATCTTCGCCGTACTTCAACCCCGGCGTGAGGTAATTGTTGGTGCGATAGGTCGTTAGCACGCCCAAAGACGGCGTAAGCGTACCCCCGGGGGCGAACCGAATGTGGTCCCCCGCCGCTGCTTCCGCAGTAGAGGCGAATCCGCCCGCCCCTACGACGGAAATCAGTAATGCTGTGGCGCGCTTGTGCATGAGCGTCCTGCTGTTCTGCCGCAGCCTTGACCGTCGGCGCTACAAGATCCAATAGCGTGCATACTCACCGATTGGACCAGAGAGTGCAACCTATCGGGCTACTGAAAGGGCGACCAGGTCGGCGTGTCGACATCAGGGTCAACGTTACCGAGAAGTGGCGCAGTATCGTCACTATCGGTGAGCGCGTCAGTGTTGGCATTGACGGAGGAAGACCCATCTTGCGGCTTACCTTCAGCGGTACATGCATCGACTTGCGACACGAATGTAGCCGCCTTTGCCTGAACGACGGAGAAAGACCGATGCACGCCTTCCGCCAAGTTTACGCGGCCCGCGTCCAAGTGGGTCATCATGAGGTCGAACCGAGCCGAAGCGACGCTTTCTAGCGTACGCAACGACGAATACGGCGGCGTAATGCAGTCGACAAGCTCTTTGTCGTTCTCTTTTTCCGCCTGTGCCTGGATTTTCTCCGCCTTCCGCACACCATCCTGCACGAAGGATAGCGCCGCCTTCACGTCGCGAATCATGACCTCGCTGCTTGTGGCAGAAGCAGATGGGACGGGGTCAGCAGCGCGCGCTGCGAGCGGAAACGCCGCCCAACAGCAACCGGCAAGCAAACCAACAAGTGCGGATTTTGAAGTCATCGACCACCTTTTTGTGACACACCCTGAGATGGTGCCACCGTCACAAAGTAGAACGTACCACGTACCTCGTCAATTACACGGAAGTGCAAACCGCCTCCCCTTCATCGTCGCAAAGCTGCGCTGACTGAAGAGGGCCACGTCGAAAACAACCGCATTTGAAAGAAAACATCGAAAACAACGTGGCTATGGGGCTATCGGATACCGAGCTTGAACACAGCCAGAAGCTCATCACCCCAAATAGGTCAGACGCGGTAACCCAGAACAGTAATTTCGGGCAATTGTTTTGGAGAAATGGAGTGTGATCTTCCCAAAATCCCCCCCTCTTCCACCAAGGCATTGCTGTATGGGTCGGCCAACAAAAAAACTGCCCAAAGGCAGTTTTGAAGAGGCGGCACCGTCAACAAGCTTGCAGTGATGCACCCAAACGACGGCTCACTCGCCCTCGAACGTGAGCGGGAATGCAAACAAACCCGTCGTTTCTTCGGGAAGACGCCAACTGCGTGCACGCTTGGTCAAGCAATCGGCTAGCACGGAATCGCCGGTCGAGTTCTCGGAGACCGTGGCGGTAGAGACGCGGCCCGAAGTGACGTCGATTTCGAGAACCACGCGACCAGCCAAGTTCGGGTTCTGCTTGAGTCGACTGTCGTAGCAGGCCTTCAACTGCGAGCTGTACCGCTTGATGGCCGACTTCACGCCGTCGGCGCCTTCGCCGTCGTAGGCCTCCACTTTGCCAACGGAGGTGCGCCCCTTGGGTGCAGAAGCCTTTACCTGGTCGACCTTGGCGGAAGCACCGCTGCCACCACCGCCTTCAATGTCAACGCTCGCATCTCCACGACCGCTGCCATCCTTCGAGCCCGCGAGGCCTTCGGGACCGCTTCCGGCCATTTCGACAGTCGACACATCGCTGATGACGTCGCCCAGGTTGCTCAAGGTTGCGTCGCCATCACCAAAGACGTCCGCAACAGTGCCGCCGGAATTGTTGGCACCGCGCGTACCAATCATGGCCAAGATGGCGGACTTCTTGGTGAGGTCCTCCCGCTTCTTTTCGATTCGGCGCGCCTCATTCTCGCGGCGCTCCGCCTCGTTCTTCGGAGGGGGAGCATCGTCGGGCTTGCTCTCGTCCGGCTTCTCTTCTTTCTTCGCCTCGGATTTCTCAATCTCCGGGCCCTCAAGATCGAGCTCCGGCTGCTCCACCGGGTCCTGCTTCTCAGGAATAACGATGTTCACGAAGCGATCCGGAAGCTCGTCGAGCGAAACCACCTCGATAGGCTCCGTGTTGGCCGCATAGATGAGCAGCACCGCGCCCACCGTGCTCCACAGAGCCAAGAAGCCCACGTAGATAGGGTCATCGTCGTCCATCAGGCGGGGTCGGAAGTCGTGCTGCGTGACCTTGCGCGCGGACTCCGGCGGAGCCGCCACAAACTGGAACAGCACAGTGACGTCGCCGATGACCACCTTTCCGCGGTCTTCGGTTGACAGGGCAACCGAGTAGACCCCACCTGCTTCTTGCGCGGATTCAGTCAGCTCTTGCAGAGAGCGGATTCCGCCCCCGACCGCCACTTTGCCCGACATCGCAGGGATGAAGGCCAATTGGTAGCTGTCGCCCTTGGGCTGAAAGAGCACAAACCGCGCCGGCAGTCCATCCACCTTCACGACGAAGGTGTTTTTCGGAGACTCACCGATGGTCACCGGCTGTCCCGGCTTGATGAGCCGTTCGTGTGCGATCTTGCCGCCCTGAACGATGCCAATCCGAAGGACGCGGGCCTGTTGGTTCGCCGGTTCAGACATTGAAGCGCTTCCTCTGCCCTAAGAAGGTGTCACCGAGGGGAGCCGGGGTGGCAGCACCGCCGCCACACAACCCGTATCGTCGCAAGAAGGTATGACCCTCAGAATCGGAATCGGTTCGCGAACCTTTCGTCCAACGCAAAAAAAGTGACGATTGCCCCAAAAAAAGGCGAGCGGCAGCGATTGCATCGACCATTGAACGCGACCCTCCTAAAGATAGACCCGGTGTAGCTCGCATCGCAAGTTCCACCGGGGCCATACGTAAGGAGCGAGAAACTCAGCTGATTCCCACACTTCAGTACCCAGGGTGCGAACGACACGCACCCCGCGATAACGTAAAGAAAGGTCTCAGCAACAGGGCTCTCGAACCGAAGCGCACCACCTTACGACGTGGCACTCTTCACAAAGCCCCCGCCGGACATGCCCCCTTCCTCACTCGCCGTCCCCAGCTGGGGTACAGCGAGCGGGAGGGGTATGCCGAGCTACTCTTGCTTGTAGACGACGAACTTGAACTCGCCGAACTGTGCCTGACCCGCCGTGTACATGACGGACCGGAGCACCGAATACGGCATTTCCTTGTCGACCTGGAGCAAGATCCGACCTTTGAAAGCAAGGTCGGGATTGTTCGAGCGTTCGCCGAGCTTCTTGGCCTGTTCAGCCTTCTCGTACAAAACGTCGTACAACTTGCTGATGTTTTGCCCCTGGATTTCGTCCTCGGGGATGGCCGGAAGGTCCCGGCCGGTTGCTTGGTCAGACTTGGTGGTCAGCGAAACAACAGGCACGCCGTCGACGACGAGTTGCTTGCGCTCGATGATCAAGTTGACCGCGACCTCAGGGTTCTTCTGGGCCGTCGAGAACGGAAGGGTGAGGTCATCGCTCGGTGCGACCGAAACGTCGGACGCCGAGTAAGACTTCAGGAGGAACACCAGGATGATGGTCATCATGTCCATCATCGAGTTGATGTTCAAGTTGGTGTCGACCGCCGGCCGACGCGCCTTCTTTGTTGCCATCGTGGATGCCTCATTGAGCCCGCAGGCGAGCAAATGCCTCGCCTGCTTGGGTCATCACATCACGCCGCCGGCCACGACGACGAAGGGGAAAAGATTGCGAGACCCGCCGCCAGTGCCGGTGTTGGCGTCTTCTCGCGCGGTGTCCATTGCACGCACGATGATCTCGTACTGGATGTGACTATCGGGGACGAGAATCACGTTCTCATCTTCCGGGTACTCATCCTTGATGAGGTTCAGCTTCTGACGAAGCGTGTCCCAATCGTAGTCCTCAACGTTGGTGCACTCGCCACCGGACTTACAAGGGAACGTGGGAGGCTTCTCCTCACCTTCCGCGAACTCCGGCTTTCCATCGGGGTAGATGATGCCGTCCGCACCGGTGACAACAAGACCACGGCTGGTCAGCGCGATGCTGAGCTGCAACGGCGGCTTTTCGTCGGGCTTGGGCGGCTCCACCTGAGTTGGCGGCCCGATGGCGGGCAGCGTACTGTCGATGACGGCCAGCTGAACGAACTGGGCCGCCATAATGAGGAAGGGAATCAGAATCGTGACGAGATTCATGATCGGCGTCAGATTCAAATCCGGGACTTCTTCACTTTTGCGTTTCACAGCCATGGAGGCGGCTCCCTATCCGCGTGGGTCAACGGTCCGTACGCGGCCTGGATAGCGCTTGCAATCACCTTCGAGGGGGCGGAGATGCCCCCCCGAAAGGATGACCGCAGGAGTTTCAAACCGACGCTCAGCCGTTTGCGGCAGCGCCGTCGTCCTTCAACGTGCCGCGGCGGCGAGCACCCAGAAGGTTGACCGTCTTCAATGCAAACTGGTCCACGTCGTCCATGATCTTGGTCGTACGAGCCATGATGATGGAGTGGATGACCAGGGTCGGGATTGCGACAACCAGACCACCTGCGGTGGTGTACATGGCGGTCGAAATACCGGCGGCGAGGAGGGTCTGCTTCGACTCGGCCGAAGCGGTAGCAACCGCCTTGAACGCAACGATAAGACCCTGGATGGTGCCGAGGAGGCCCGTAAGGGTGGCCACGTTGGCAAGCATCGGGAGGTAGCCGGTGCGCTTGTTGATGAGGGGGAACACCTCGAGGACGGCTTCATCCACAGCATTTTGAATTTCAACTTCGCTGCGGTTGGCGCGCGTAAGGCCCGCCTTGAGCACCCGGGGAAGCGCCGCGTTGGGCTCTGCGTTGCAAAGCTTGATGGCGCGGTCGATGTTGTTCGCCATGATGAGCTTCTGCACCTGCGCCATGAAGGCAGTGCCGTTGATGTTCGCGCGGAACATCACGTAGTACAAGCGCTCAAAAGAAATGGCGAGAGCGAAGATACCAGCGAGAAGGATGGGGTACATGAACTCCCCACCCTTGTCCATCGCGTCGACGAAGAAGTTCATCTGCAACCCTCCTGCGGGATGGCCCCCAAAACCGGGGACACTTTGGTGCGAACTGCGGTTGAACCCCGGCGCACTAACCGATCCTGGTAGCGCCCGAGAGACCGGCTGAACCTTACCGGAAGCGTGAGACCCGTGTCACCGGGCCCCTGTGAAGTCGTTGTCATAGAGTAACGAACACACCGATGAGAGCGATCAAAACGGACGTTTCTCAAGACTCTCAACAATCCGTGGAACGAACGACTCGCGGAGCACGAGTGTGGCGTCCGTGTTCAGGTTTTGGCGCGAGATGAACATTTGCACCTCGGGCTTTTGAACCTTACCCACGATCTTCTCCTCTTCGAGAAGAAGCCGGACACGCCGGTCCTGTGCGCTGGCCGCCGGAGCAGCCAGAACACTCGCTACGGCCAGAAGCAAGAGTGCGACTAAAAACAACCGCATGTGCTCTCTCCGTGGGAACAAACCGACTCGGAACCATAACCCGGTGACGAGCGAGACGTGTCCAATTGACTCAAAAGCGCATTCAGGGTTCCCCCTAAATGTCAGCAAATCGTTAGCAACCCTAATTGCCCCAGGGACTGGGGGCGGCCGGCGAGCCGCCTGCCGCACACACGTTGCCCGTGCAGCTCAAACCAAAGGCGCAGTCGTCGTCTTGGAAGCAACCAACGCCAGCGTTGAACGTGCCGGGTGCCGCAGCGGAACGACAAACGCCGTCATGAGCGCATTCCAGACCGTCACCACACGAGCCGACCGCCTTGCAGTCTTGTCCAACAGCCGCAGCCGACGGAGCGACCACAGGCGGAGGTGCCGGGGGTGCGGCCTCCACGGGCGCTTGCGGAGGCGGCGGTGCTGGCACTTCTGCGGGAGCGGGAGCGGGCGCTTCTGTGGGCGGCGGAGCTGGCGGAGGAGCGGAATCTCCTCCCCCGCTGTCCCCCGACCCTTGAGACTCCGCAATACGCTTTTCAGCAGCTGCAGCGTCTTTCTTTCGCTTGTCGGCCTCTTCCTTGCGCTTCTTGCGCTTCGCTTCGGCCTCAAGACGCTTTTTCTGCTTCTCGAAATCGGCACGCCACTCGTCCACGCGCCCCGTTTCTTTCCCCCCCTGCCGTTGGTACGTCTCCAGGTGCGCCAGTGCGAGGTCATAGTCGCGGAACTGGTCACCCGCGAGCACCGCAAGGTTGAGGTAGGGTGAAGGGTCGCTCGGATTGAGCTCCAGCGCTTTTTCGTAGCTCTTCTTCGCTTCTTCCAACCGGCCCAATCCTCGGTAGCCGATGCCCAAGTTCATATGAACTGCGGGATCCTTTCCCGTGATGGTCAGCGTGGGTTCCAGCGTAGACACAACCGTCTCGTAATCGCGGTCTTCCATCGCCATTTCCGCGACATACAACCGCGCGAGCACAAGGTTGGGGTCGAGTTCGAGCGCCTTTTGGAGCTCTGCACGCGCGAAACCGGTTCGCTTCTGGGCGAGGTATACGCGAGCCAAGTTGGCGTGGATTTGGGGGTCGTTGTTGGCCTGCGGCACGAAGTCGATGGCCCGCAAAAAGATGAACTGCGCAAGCTCAACTTTTCCCGTTTCCAGGTAGACCTGCCCCAACTGATTGTAGGCATCTACGTTGTTGCTATCGGTCGCGATGGCCGTCTGCGCACGGCGAATGGCTTCGTCGTATTGCTTCGCTTGGCGAAGGATTCCTACTTCGGCTGCTTGAAGGGCCGGATGCGTGGGCGCATAACGAAGACCCGAACGATACGACTGGAGCGCGCGGTCGAGTTCTCCCCGTTCCTCTGCAAGACTGCCGAGATTTTGCCACGCTTCAGCAAGGCTTGGGTCGATGTCGGTTGCACGCAAGAACCGTTTGCGGGCCTGCTCGATGTCGCCCAGGATGAGCCAAGCGACCCCCTCGTTGTAGGGAACTTCTGCGAGGTCTGGCTCCTTTTGCCCGATCTCACCCAATAGCTCCAAGGCGCGCTGCGCTTCTGGTGCGGTGCGCGCCATCAGGAGGCTGACCGCGGTCGCCATCTGTTCGTCGCGCCTGCGCTGGTCCCAGCTGGATGCAGCGGGCGCCGCCGCTTCCGTAGCGGTGCTGGGCGTCTCGACTGCCGCGGTTGGCGGCGGAGGTGGCGCTTTTGGCCCACACGCCATGACCGCCAAGCACGACATCAAAATGAGGGGAAGCCGAGGCATCACTTTTCCCCCTGCTTTGTTTCAGGCGCTTGCGGCGCTCGCACCGGGATGGGACCGGCACGGCGCACTGCAGATGCTGTCGTGGCACCGCGGATTTCCGCCTTCTCTGGCGCAAACTCACGAGGGTATCGTTCACTCAGCAAGCGAATCGCATCCGACTGGAACTCGGACCAACGCTTTTGCTTAGCAGCATTGTCGAGAACCAGCTGCAAACGGGCCTTGGCCTTGTCTTCGACCGGAATGCGCTTTTCGTCGATGAGCTCGGTGTACAACATCTGCTCTTCCTCGTCCAAACTGCGCGGCATCGGCGCGTTGTAGAGAATGTCCGAGTAGATGAGGTATGCCTCACCTGCGACCAAAAGAGCCGCCGACGAGTACTCAAAGTCCGCATAGCGGGTGACCAACTCTGCTGCCCGCCGGTCGATGGCGACCATCTCTTCGGCCTTCGCAACGATAAGCAAACCGTTCTTTTCGTCGCTGGACGAGAACTTGACTTCGCGGAACGCTTCGAGCTCTGCACGAAGCTCACGGTATTCGGCATGTGCAGCATAATGCCGCCCAAGTGCGCCCACTTTGCCCGACTGGGCCATGCGGACGTACGCCTCCTTGACCGCCTGCCAAGCCGCATCCACTTCCCGCGGCTTGCCTCCACGTTCTTCGGTGAGCACTGCACTTCGGTACAGCGCCTCCATTGCGTGGTCGGGGTTTTGGTCGCCGAACTTGTTGATATAGCGCCGGTAGAAGCCCAAAGCTTCCGAGGGTCCCACCCGCTCCCACTGCTCGCCCGCTTTGAAGACCTGCCGCTCAACGTCCGATTGTTCGGGGAAGTTGTTGCCAAACTCCTCGTACAAGCGCGCAGCGCCCGCAAAGTCGCCAATGCCGACCTTCAAATAGGCTGCGTTCATCAACGCCACGGGCGAGTTGACATACCCTGTGCCCTTGGTCTTTCGGTACAAGGTCTCGTAGCTGTCGATGGCGCGTTTGAGGTCGAGCGCCTGGGCATACACGCCGGCGAGACGGAACAAAAAGCTTCGGCTCAACTCATCGTCAGGGTACTGCGAGACATAAAGTTCGAGCATTCGAATGCTGTCGTCGAGCTTCCCTGCCCGCTCAAAGTTGTTGGCCGCATTTTGGAGGGCAAGCTTCCGGTATTTCGAGTCGGGGTATTCTTGGTAGAACTTCACGAACGCATCCGCCGCATCCATGAACTTTTCTTGTTCGGCCAACGTCGCCGCTAGCTTGAAGTCGACCTGCTCCAATCCCGTCTGGAAGTAGCTGTCGTCGACCACCGCATCGACATCGCCTCCGCACGGATTGGCGGACGCGTAGTAGGCCACCTTCCGGCGGTAGCCAACCAAGTCCTGCTCGGCGAGGTAGGTGTCGGCATCCAACGCTGCGGCGTAGCATGCATTTTCGGTCCGCGGATAGCGCTCGATGACCGAAACGAGGCGCTCTCGCGCTTCTTCCACCCAGCCATGGGCGTTGAGGACCTGCGCGACCTGGTATTCCATCGCGGAGCGATTGGTCTCGAGGGCCTCGGCGTAGGCCGACACATCGTCGTAGGCGCCTTCGAAAATCTCCCGCTTGTCGACGTCTTTGGTGTCGTCGATTTGTCGCTGGAGCCCCTTGAGGACCGGATTGAAATCGGTGCCGAGCACGCCATCGGTGCGCTCCACAAACAACTTGTGGTACGGCCCCAGCTCGTACACCGGGCGCTCCGCTCCGCCGACCGAAGTCACCGTCTTGGCGACGACCGCATCTTCCGGGCGAATTTCTACCTTTTCGTACTTTTCGAGCAAACGCTGCCCGGAAATCATACGGAGGCGGTAGAGCGAGGCTTCCTTGTAGGCGTGGTCTCCGCCTTTGCGGAGCTGCTCAAGCTCCTTTTCCGCAAGGTCGAGGTTGCCCGAGGCTTGCAGGACCTGGGCGTAGTACCACTGGATTTCGTAGTAGTCCGAAGCAAAGGGGAACTTGAGGAGGTAGTTCCCATACAACTCCGCCGCCCGCCAATAATCGGCGGGGTTCTCCGTCTCCCGCGCCTTCGAGTGCGCGTTGACCGCAACCGATACCAACGACTCTTCGATGAAGCGACGGGCAACAGACAACGCATCTGGATTGTTGCGATTCGCGCGCCACCAGGGCGTTTCGTCATTGTATAGTTCGTTGAGACGCGCGATAGCCGTATCGCTGGCTTCGCGGTCGGGCGGAATCTTGGTGACGTGCAAGCTGGCGACAATCTGCTGAAACTTCGGATTGTCCGGGTCGTTCGGCCACCGTTGCTGAATGTGCTCGTAAATCGCGATGGCTTCGTCGTGGTGCGTCTGCTTCGTAAGAACATCGGCGAGCTGTTTGTAAATCGCCGGCTCGTACTCCCGCTCCCCTACCTTAGAGAAGAAGCCTCGCGCGACATCCAACGGCTCGCGTCCCGTGTCCAACGCAACGTCGGACAAGGAAATGGCCACGTACTCAATCGTTTCTTTGACGGTGTTGGCAGGCTTGCCCGACGAAGGCTCGTAGACCTGCGCGGACCAGTCAAGCAACTTGACGAACAACGACAACGCTTGATTGTAGTCGTTCTTTCGGTAGTGCGTCCAAGCGAGCTTATACAGGCCGTTTTCGTATAGCTTTGAATCTACACCTTCGAGTTCGACGACGCGCTCGTAGTGCGGAACAGCCTGGTCGAGGTCCATATTCTCGAAATAGTAGTCACCCATACGGTAATGTGCGCGCGACGCAAACTCCGAGTCTGGGTATTCGTCGATGATTCGCTGGAACCACTCCGTCGCGACTTGTTCGTCATGCTGCAACGCAGAGGGCTCATTGTGGGACCAGCCCATCATGTAGTAGCAGCCCGCGAGATACTCGTATTCGGGAAACTTCTCGATAATCTTCGTATACAACGAGATAGACGCCGAAAGGTCGCGCACGGGCTCCTCGGCGATGTCCTCAAGTTCACCCGATTCATCGAGCTTTTCGAGGGCTGCCATAAAGGCGGCATCCGCCTTGAGATAGTCATCCTCCGCCTTTTCAAAGTAAAGCTCTGAAAGGCGGAACATGACGTGCGCCGAGTGCGAAGCGTCGGGATAGCGCCCCAAAAACTCCTCAAAGCGACGAATCGCGGTGTCACGCAGAGCCTTGTCGTCTTGCTCGAGCTGCCCCACCACTGCGCCATAGGCGCTCCGAAGTTGTTCCGCTTCCTGCGATTCCTGACGCGCCACCATTGCACGGGCCTCGTCACGGAACTCGTTCATTCGGGACGTAAACCGCCCCGCAGCCGCCTCAAACGCGGCAACCTCCGCGGCATCTACATCCGCAGGCGCCTCAATCTTGCGCTCCGCCGCCCACGAGACACGAGGACACACGAGGGCAAGCACACCGATGGTGAGCAGCAACCTCATCTCACTCCTCCAGCTTCTGGCGAATCAACGCAAAACGGGCTTCGAGCTCAGCATCTCGGTCGGCACGTTCGCTGCGGAGGTCGGTCATGCGCTCTGCAACTTCCGACTTTCGCAACCAATAGACGTCCACGATACCCATATCGGCTTCCATGATTGTTTCATGAAGACGCCCTTCGAGGGTTTCTAGGCTGTCGCGCGTGATGCCTACCGCGATGGCATCGGCCGAACTGGCGACCTGCGCTACATTGCCGTGAAGGTGTCCCACCGCGCGCTCTTGTTCTTCGAGCTTGCGTCCCAAAATTGCCACTTCTGTCTTCTCTACTTGGTCGACGACAGAGAGCGTTTGCCCAGCGCGCGTGTCCATGTCGGAGATGCGAATCCAAAGCTCGTCCAGCCGACTCAACGTTGCCGCTTCCGCCGACGGATTTTTGCTACGAAGGTCCCGTACTTCACGATGCAGGGCTTCAAGCGCTTGACCGATCGAAGCGACGCTCGCAATCGAATCGCTGGTTCGCGCCCCAGGAATAGACGACAGCAGCGTGCGGCGGCGCGCATCGGACGAGGCGGAGGCGATATCGCGCTCCAGCCGCTCTACGACCGCACGCAACTCGGCAACCGACGCATCGACGGCTTCCCGGGCATCGGCAAGCATCGTCGGCGACCGCTCCCGAAACGCGCGCTCAAGCGCGGCGAGGTCGGCACGCAAAATAGAAACTTCAGACCCGACCCGCGACGCTTCCGCTTGCACGGCTGCGACTTGGTCGGCGTAAGACTGGAAGTGATTGCTGCGATTGGAGACCATGCTCTGCGCTGCCTGCGACTGCGCCAACAATCGCTCCAACTGCGCGCGCTTTTCACCCAGGGTCTCTTTCAATGCACCATTCGCGCCACTTTCGAGGTGGTCAAGCTCCATCTCCAATAGGCGAATCCGTAGCCCCAGTGCATCGTCTTGAACACGGTGGAGCCCGGCTCGGCCGCGAGCGAACGTGCCGACCTGCTCCGAAGACGAACGCAAAACGCTCGCAACATCTGCAATCACGACGTCAGCGTCGAGAAGCGACGACTCCTGCGACACAAGCTCCTGCCGCGCTTCTACAGCCCGGCGAAGCTCCTCTTGGTTGACCAGGAGTTCTACCGCGTAGGGCGGAAGTTTGACGCCTGCGACCTCGAGGACGTCATTGCGGACCAACCGTTCAAAGAACACAGACGGACTTTCACGGTCTTCTTCGAGGTCGTGGAGCTGCTCCCGGACGGGGCTGAACTCATCCACCACGCTCTCGTAGGTGGCCAATGCGCGCTCGAAGTGCTCCGACTTCCGATGAAGATGCCCCTCCACCAACTTCATGCGAACGGTGTGGGGATGGTCAGGAAACGCTACCGTAAAGATTTCTACGCTGTCGATGGCCTCCTGCCACGCTTCTTGCTTGATGTAGGTCCACGTGATTTCGTAGAGCTGGTCGGCAAAGTGCGGCGAGGAGCTCGGAACCTTCTGGTATGCGTTGACGGCATCGCGGTAGTTGCCAAGCTCGTAATGGATACGACCAATGGCCAACCAAGTCAGTTCGCGAATCTCGTTGTCGCCACCTTTCACAGCGTCCACGCGGTTGAACTCGGCGAGAGCGGCCTCATAGTCGCCTTCGGCTGCCAGAATCGTACCAGCGAAATATCGCGCGCGCGAATAATAGGAACTCTTGGCGGGAAGCTCGGTAAACATCGCCTTCGCGCGTCCCCACTCCCCTTGGCGATAAAAGCTCTTCGCGACGGTGTACTTCACGCCATCCGTAGCGGGAACGCGCCCACTGACAATGTAGGCGCGGTAAACGTCATAGAACTTCTCGTTGTCGCGAAGAATGCCATAGATTTCAAGCGTGCGCCGAACGGCCTCACCGATGTAGGGGTGAGCGTCGCCGGTGTCCATAATTTTTTGGTACGCGGCGAGCGCAGTGTTCCAGTTTTCCAACTCGAACACACACTCCGCGAGATACCACTCCGAATCGTAATGAAGCTCTGGAGTCGCCAATGCTTGCGACTCTACCAGAGTATGAAAGCCCAGCGCGGCGTATTCATAATCGCCAATCAAATAGGTGTAGACCGCATCTTCGTACCGTCGCAGGGCCTCGTCGCCACCGATGAGGCCCCGCCGGTTTCCGTATTCGCGGGCCAAGCGGTTCATCCGCTCTTCGAGGTCGGCGACATCGTCGCCCACCCGTTGGAGCCCTTCGGATACGCCACGCGATGCAGCATGGGCAGGAGCCAATGCCAGCAGCGCGCAGAACGCGAGCAGACCACCCGCCCGTCGGTGCAATCGCCATCTACTCATCATGGATGTGCGCTTCATGAGTCACCTGCAGCCCGCCGAGGTCAATAATAGGGAAGCCCTGAGTCAATTCCCACCTGGGCCGGCAAGTCGAACGCACTGCGTTTCGAACGAAACCGCCGGGCGCTCCGTGAAGGAACGACCCACACCTTTCCGTTCGTCGAGGATGGCACGAACCGAGCAGGTCTTGCCTTCTTCCGCGGTAAAGGTGGTGGTGGCCTGCACTGTCAGCTGAACCTGCTTTACGTAGCTAAAGACGCCATACCCGCTGCCGCGAAGCCGCATATTGACGACAAGCTGGTGCGAACCGGGAGGAACGGCGCCCTCGAACACCTTCACTTCCTTGAGATCATCAAGGCCCGCTTCCGAGTCCACTTTGGTGAACTTGGTTTGGCCGTCCAAGAAATAGCGGACGGACTCCACCGTGTAGCCGTGACCAAGGCGATTTTCGTGCCAGATGGTAGAACGGGCTCCCGACGCGGAACCTTGCACCACGATTTCTTGGAGGAGCTGCAACGTGGCCTTCGACCGAAAGACCTGCTCCTTCAAGGAATGCACGTCTTCTTCGACGGTTCGAAGCGCGCGATTGAAGTCCGCAGGATCGACCCCTTTCTCCTCACTGGCGGGGGACGTTTCGGAAGCAGGAGGCGCCGGCTCGGCCGACGACTCCTGGGCTGAAACAGGCGTTGAACCCGACAGCGCTGCCATCACGCCGGCACCCATCAAGCTCCACCGCAATCTGTTCATCGTGTTCCTCACAGGATGTCGACCAACCATCTTTGAAACCAAAACCGAGTGCCCCGAGGTGGACCCAGAGCGGGAGAGCGTTCTAACAACCCGCTTGCGCGAATGTAGACCGCACTCCTTCGACCGGCAGCCTTATTCCGTCTTCCGAACTGAGACACCCCGCGCGGCAGAGGCTCACCGTAAAACAGAAGAAGACTCGTTCATCTTCTCACAGGTCCAGAAAGAATACCCTTCTTTGACCTTTCACGGCCTCGCAGGCCACAGATTGTGACCGCTTGTGACTACTTCGGTTCCACATCAGGCATCTTCCCTGTCCAGCCCATGATTGCCTCTCCAATGCCATCTTGGAGCGCACGGGCAGGACGCGTTTTTCGTAAGTCGTTTGAAAAAATGGTCATGGCGTACGTTTCGCCATCTTTCGCACGAATGTACGAAGTGAGACACAGTACTCCATTCAAGCTACCCGTCTTGCCGCGAACGGCCCCCGGTTCATCGTCATAGCGCCGCCGAAGCGTGCCATCGACGCCACCCACCGCCAAGCTCGACAAGAACTCGGGTGAAACGGCAGGATGGTGAAACATGTCCATCATCACGGCGTTCACCTGACTCGGCGCCATCCGCGCATCGCGTGACAAGCCCGAGCCATTCACCAACACATAAGAATCGCGGGGAATGCCCAGGCTATCCAGATACTCCTGCAAAACTTCTACGCCTTTTGCGGTGGTCCCTGGAGCACCCTTTCGTTCCGCGCCCATGGCCTTCAGCACATGCTCGGCCATGAAGTTGCTGGAGTATTTGTTCGTATGATTGAGAATCTCGTGCAGTGGCTGAGAATAGTGCCGCACCACGAGCTTTGCGTCGTCGGGCGTTTCGGCCAACTTGAAGCGACCATTCAGCTTGATGCCAGTCTGCTTCAGGAGCGCCGAAGTCGCCGACATTGTCCACGCCACGGGGCTCCCGACAGACCGATAGTGCTTCTCTGTCTCGGAGCCGAGCGGCACGGCACCTTCGAGCTTGAACGTGACGACGTGGGTTTTCGGGTCGATTTCCCGTTCTACCGATGTCCATGCCTTTTTTCCGGCAGGCACAGTCTTCAATTCGTTCTGAATCTCGATAACGGACGCCGGAGTTTCGAGCTGGACGCGGGCAGGGTCGTCCACCTTGAAACCAGGTGCAACGACGATCGATGCTGTGTTGAAGTTGAGCGAAATCGCGCTGATGGGCGCAAAGTAGGACGGGCCGGCAGCGATATCTACCTTCTTGTCCCATCCCGTAATCAAGTGCTCCCGATCGAAGTAGGTATCGTCAAAAATCAAGTCGCCGTCAATTTCTACGATGCCTTCGACCTGCAAATCCTGAAACATCTTCCACAACTGTTCGATGACGAGCGTAGGGTCGCCACCTCCCTTGAAGTAGAGGTTTCCTTCTAGCACTCCGTCTTCATTTACTTCCCCGTCACGCAAAAATTCTGTCGTGAAACGATGCGTGGGCCCCAGAGTGCGGAGCGCAGCGGCAGAAGTCACCACCTTCATCACCGAGGCCGGAGCGAGCTGCCGGTCGCCATCTAAGGACCACACCTCGTCACCCGTACGCACATTTACGACCTGAACAGCGACCGCAGCTTGGCTGACGAGAGGATCATTGCGGAAGCCGCCCAACAGTGGTTCGAGCACAAAGCTCGCGTTGGGGTCCTGGGCCCATGCGTCCAAAGCGACCGCAGACGAGGCCAGCATCCCCACGAGGGCGACGCCGGAAAACAATCGACTGAACCAACGAACATTACCAGTGGACGCCGAAAAACGTCGAGACGACGGCATACGGAAGCTCACGAAGGGACGGAGGAAGGAAGTGTGCAAACCGGCGGAGGGCTTCGATGCCGGGTTGGCGGGGAGGCCGCGTTTCGAATTCGTTCGTTGATGGACAGCAGGCGAACGAATTGATTCGACCCACCGCCGAGAGCAACATCCATCGAACCGGGCACGACAACCCTACTCGCTTTTCGGGCACAACGGAACCATTCTGCCTAGATGAAACGACGATTTCCATCGACACGCCCATCGGCGAAGGGCGCTGCACAAGGGGCGCCGCTGCGTCGACCGGGCTACGAGCCAACGAAGCCCGTGAACCCCAAGGACCTGTTGCCCCGCACATCCCTCCGGGCACCAGGCTGCGCTGGAGAATTGATGCAGATTCGTGCCGCCACCCTGCTGCGATCGCTTGCCCTCCTACCCTTTGGGCTTGCGGCCAGTCCATTGGCAGCGCTGGCACAAGACGAAACTTCACCGTCTCCCTTGCGCGTGGAGCGGCCCCGGCTGCCAGGCTGGTCGAGCACCGGCGACGACGGTGCCGCGGCGCTTTGGGTCAACCCTGCCAATCTTGCGCTGGACCCTGACCCTTCCTGGATGGTTCTGCTGTCACAACAAACCGGCACTGCGGTCGACCAAGGGCGTCATTTTGCAATGGCCGGAAACTTGGGACCACTCGCCGCCGGCATCCAGTCCACCGATGGCCCCGATGGCCGTCCGTGGTGGACCGTTTCGTCAGGCGTAGGCATTCGCCTCGACAGAACTCTTGCACTGGGGGGCCACTTGGGCTGGCAGCTCCCCGAAGGTCCCGACAACAATTTCCTTGCCGGCGACCTTTCTCTCGCATGGCGCCCAACGCCATGGCTCGGCGCCAGCGTGGGTGCGTGGAACTTTGGGCGCTGGAACAAAGACACCGTCGGAACATCTATTGTCCCCGGCGTGGTGTTTCGGCCTTGGGAAGACCACCTCTTGCTGGGTGCCGAATACGAACTTCCGGTCTCCACTCTCGACCAAGGCATCTTGCGCGGAACGGCACGAATTCAAGGCGGCGAAGGTTGGGTCGTTCGCTTGTCGGGTGACCAAACTGGCCGCGTTGGCGCTGGCTTTGAGTTGTACTGGGGGCCCACCGGTGTCGGCGGTTTCTACGACACACCGGTCGCAGACGCTGCAAACGGCATTGTGTCTGTCTACGGACGTACGCCACCGGGTAAGCGACCCACATTGTCGCTGGGCCCCAAGGTCGCGCGGTTTACGTTGGAAGAATCCTTCCCCTACCGCGAAAGCTCGGGCTTCTTTGCAACGTCCGGCGAAACTTACCTTCACTTGCTTTCTCGACTCGATCGAGCAGCCAATGACCCAACTCTCGCAGGCGTTGTCCTTCACCTCAAGTACACACCTTTTTCGATGGCACAAGTCGACGAAATCCGGGACCGAATTGCGCGGATGAAGGTCGAAGGGAAAAAGGTCATCGTCTACCTCGACCGCTATCCCGACAACCGCGCCTATTTCCTCGCAACCGCCGCTGACGAAGTCTACCTCCACCCAGCAGGTGACCTTGAGTTGGTCGGATTGTCGACAGAAATGCAGTATTTCCGCGGTACGCTGGACCTTCTTGGAATCGAGCCCCAAGTCGCCCGGCGGTCCGAATACAAGTCGGCACCCGAAGGCCTCATGCGGACAGAGTCGTCGGGGCCAGCGCGGGAGCAGATGAACGAGCTTCTCGACGACCTTATCGTACATCTCAAGGCGACCCTCGCGGCCGACCGAGGCTGGGATGTCGACCAAGTCAGCGCACTCATCGACGAAGGACCATACACCGCCGATGAGGCACTCGAAAAGAAGCTCGTCGACGGCCTTTGCTACCCCGACGAGCTGGACCAACAGCTGGAACGGCTATTTACGGACAAATACGTCGTCGAGGACGATTACGGAAGCGAATCGGACACCCCCGGTTGGAATCCAAGGCGGGAAATTGCTGTCGTAACCATCGATGGCGGGATTGTTTCCGGTGAATCGTCAGGCCCCGGCTTTTTTGGAGGAGGCTTCACCGCAGGTGCCGACACCATTACCGAACAGCTCGATGCAGCCGCGCAAGAGGACACCATCAAGGCCGTCGTATTGCGGGTGGACAGTCCGGGAGGCAGCTCGTTTGCAAGCGACGAAATCTGGAGAGCGGTCGACCGCGTAAAGAAGGCCGGCAAACCCGTCGTTGTCAGCATGGGAAGCGTCGCTGCTTCAGGTGGCTATTATGTTGCTGCAAACGCCGACGCCATCTACGCGAATCCGTCTACCATCACCGGTAGTATCGGTGTTTACGCCGGTCCCAAGCTAAGCCTCGCGGGCCTCTATGACAAAGTTGGCATTGGGACAGAGATTTACACCCGTGGTCGGAACGCAGCGATGTGGTCTTCGGCCAAGCCGATGGATGAACACGAGTTCGCCGCGCTCGACCGCATGGTCGCCCACACCTACGCACAGTTCAAGAGCCGCGTCGGCGATGGACGTGGCTTGTCCGAAGAACAAGTAGAACGCGTCGCCCGCGGCCGCGTTTGGTCCGGCACCGACGCAAAAGACGGCGGATTGGTCGATGAGTTGGGAACCTTCTTCGACGCGATTGAACGAGCGAAAGTAGAGGCGGGTATCGAAGAACACCAAGATTACAGCGTCGTTCGCTTGTATTCCCGTGGAGGAGGCACGGGCGACGTCTATGCACGCCCCCTCGAAAGTCTCGCACGCCCGACCCTTCAGACCGTCGCCGCACGCCTCCCGCTCGCATTCAAGCCTGCGATGCCCGCACTGCCTACGATTCCCGGCCTTGAAGCAGCCGCGCAATACCAACGCTTCGGCGATGAGACCGTGCTGATGCTCATGCCGTACTTGTTTGAAGTGCAGTAGGCCATCGTGGCATTCCCCTCGCCGGCCACACCCGACTTGACCGCTGCCACACGCAGCGACGCTGGAAACGTCCTCGTAGTCGACGACGAAAAGGCCGTGCGCAGTGCGCTTCAGGTAAATCTCACCCGGGCCGGATATACCGTAACTCTGGCAGCGGACGGCCATGAGGCATTAGAGCGTCTCGCGCTTTCCCCGCCTGACCTCATCCTCACCGACCTTCGAATGCCCCACATCGATGGTATGGTGCTCCTTCAGTCAGCGCTCGCCGCCCATCCCAACCTCCCGGTCGTGATGATGACGGGCCACGGTTCTGTCCGCGATGCGGTGCAAGCCATGCAAGCGGGCGCGGCCGACTATATCATCAAGCCAGTCCGAAAAGACGAACTGCTGCTGGTTTTGGAGCGCGCGCTCAAAGCACGTCGCTTGGAGCAGGAGGTCGTTCGCCTGCGGGAAGCACTCGATGACCGACGCCGCTTTGAGCGCCTCATCGGGTCGTCCGCGCCGATGAACCAACTGTATTCTCTTATCGATGCCGTCGCCGATTCCGACGCACTCGTCCTCGTGACCGGACCAACCGGTTCCGGAAAAGAGCTGGTCTCCCACGCATTACACGCACGAAGCGGCCGAAAGCAGGGTCCATTCGTTGCCCTCAACTGTGCCGCACTTCCCGAACAGCTCCTCGAGAGCGAGTTGTTCGGACACGAGAAAGGCTCCTTCACAGGCGCCATTCGCCAACACCACGGTCGATTTGAGCAAGCATCCGGCGGCACACTGTTGCTCGATGAAATTGGCGAAATCCCGCTTGCAACACAAGTGCGCCTCCTGCGCGTGCTCGAGTCGGGTGAGGTCCATCGCGTCGGCGGCAATACGCCTGTCCGGGTCAATACGCGGGTCGTCGCCGCAACCCACCGCGACCTCGCGGCAGAAGTGCGAGAAGGGCGCTTCCGAGAAGACCTCTACTACCGCCTCAACGTCTTTCATATTCCCGTTCCACCGTTGTCGGCACGCCGCGACGACATTCCATCGCTTGCGGAGCACTTCATTTCGGTGTTTGCAAAGCGCCACAATCGGCCTGCGCGCAGCTTGTCCCCCGAAGTGCTCGCCGCTCTCCAGGCATGGCACTGGCCGGGCAACGTCCGGGAGCTTGCCCATGTCATCGAGCGCGCCGTGCTTCTGACCCAAGGGCGCGTCATCGAAAAAGTGGACCTTCAGCCAGCCGCACCTGCCCCGCGCGGTGTTGCCCCGCCGCCCCTATCGACGCCCCTGTCGACGTCCCTTCCCTCGCCACGATTCGATATCGCGGCGTTCGCCCACGATGACCGTCCCCTTACAGATCTCCTGCAAGACGTAGAGACGAGACTCATCATTGATGCGCTCAAGAGAGCGCAGGGGGTACAGGCAGAAGCCGCGCGAATTCTCGGTATTTCGCGCTCCAATCTGCACTACCGCATCAAGCGCTTGAACATTGTACTCGACAATGTGGAGTACGTCGTCACACGCGACGCACCCGAAGCGCATTCGCGGCATCCAAGCGCCAAACTTTGACCGAAACCCCACGGCCACGGACCGGCGCAAGCGCGTGCGACAGAAACGTGCCTGCGCAGCGCTCAGGGGGCAACGTACAGGGCGCGCAACTCATCACAGGCGGTCCCGCGTTGGTCCGCGCGCCGCAATGCCTGCGACGTTTCTTCGCACTGCGCCAGGGCATCATCGAGTTCCCAGGATTCTAATTGGGAACGTTCGTCGGCCCACTGGTTTTGGCACGCGAGGCGATAGCCAGACCTACTTTGGGCATCCAGCTCGCCCCAGCCTTCCGGCCATTGCTGTAGGCAAGAAGACATGCGCCAGGACATTTCGACGCATAACTCGTCGCAATGGTCCTGGCCGCAAGCTGTTTGAACTACTGCGAACAGTAGATATAAAAAGGTGGCCGGAGACGGGGTCGAACCGCCGACACGCGGATTTTCAGTCCGCTGCTCTACCGACTGAGCTACCCGGCCAATACACTGCATCTACAGTTTGCTCTGCAAACACAGAGGTCGCAAATGAAGAGGACTCGCTTCTTTGCAGCTCTTTGCTGCGTTTCGGCGCCTCGCCCTTCCAACACCCACCCCTTATGCTACCTCTCCCCAGATGGCAAGAACAATCTTGCTGTCCCGCCAAAAAATCTTTCCGTGTCGCAATCCATCCGCAGCCATGGCAATGTTTGCCGAACGGCTGTACCATGCGATGGCTGACGGCGCCCAATGCGGTACGCTGTTCATCCCTGCCACCGCACCTCCCGCGCGACGACGGAGCGCTCCATGGCTTTCCCGCGTTTCTTGTCTAGTTTGATGCTGCTCGCCCCCCTCTCGGCCGCTGCCGAGACGCTTCCGGCCGGCGAGGCAGTTGATGAAGCGGCGGTCGTGGACCTGACTCCCGCTGGCTTCGATGCACTCACCGGCGTCATTCCCACCCTCCTTCCATCCGGCATCTCGGTTGACCCTATCGGCGACGCCTACGAAGGCCTGTGGGGGCAGTGTTGGCTCGGCGGCTACGAGTATGCTCTCGAAAACGTCTGGATTTCTCTCAGTGTCGACGGCGCTTCGATTATTCCGCGCGACGGCTACCTTGAGATTGACCTCGACATCGGCATTTCCGTCAACGACCCATCGGACACCTTCTCGCTCTTTACGAGCCTTGAGTGCATTGACGACACCTGCGATGGACACGTCGAGCCCTTCACGGTTTCGGCGTCTACTGTGGTCGACCTCCAAGTCATCACAGGGTCCGATGGTCTGCCTGCAATCGACGCCAATGTCGGAGACTTGTCGGTCTCCTACACCTTGTCGGGCGACCAGATCCACCTGGACAATTGCGCCATTGGCACCGTCGAAGACGTATTGAACTTCTTCGGGATTTCGATTTTTGACCTCATCCTGTCGTTTGCGGGCGGCTTCATCGACGATGCGATTGCCGGCTTTGTGCCCCAAATCGAGACCCTCATCGAAGATGCCACGAGCGGCCTCTATATCGAACAAGAGCTCGCTTTGGGCGACGCGAGCGCGAACCTCGTGCTGTACCCCTACGAGATTCGGATTCGCAACGAAGGAATGCGCTTCACAATGGCCGGCTTGGTGGATGCCGCCGAGCCCGCCGCGTGCATCGCCGACGTCGACCCCGGCGGCAGTTATTACATCGCGTCCGACAGCCCTCCGATTGGCAGTGGCCCCACCGGCCACCACGCCGGAATCTTCCTCTCGGACGAGTTCGGCAATCAAGCACTCTACGCGCTTTGGCGGGCAGGTTTGTTGTGCCAAAAGGTCGACTCCGAGTTGACCGGCGGGTTCGCTCTCGACACGAACATTCTCGGCCTGTTGGCGGCCGACGCCTTCGACCCCCTGTTCCCCGAGCCGAGCCCCCTCATCATCGAGACCCGCCCCGACCGTCCTCCCGAGTTGCTGTATGCAAGCGGCAGCGACGTAGTGGTCTCGGTGGAGCAGCTCGGCCTCGAGTTTTTCGCCGAACTGGATCACCGGCAGACCCGCATTGTCGGCGCCGACCTCAGCGCCGAAATTGGGCTGGACCTGCCATTTGACGGCACCGCCGGAACACTCGGAATCGAACTGGACCTCGCCGGCGAAAACTTCGACACCGTCGTAATCCACAACGAATACGTGCCGGCAGCTACCGCCGACCTTGAGGCCAACTTCCCCGGCCTGGTCGACACACTTGTCGGACCTATCGTTGCATCGATGCTCGGCGAAACCAGCATCGCGCTTCCCGCACTGCAAGGACTGGGCCTCACCGCATTGAGCATCGATGCCGCAGGTGACGACCGAGACTGGCTCGGCATCTACGCAAACGTCGGGACCGTTTCTTACGAGGCAGCCGGCTGCGGCGATACCTCGGGCGGCTGCGGCTTGGGTTGCGGCGCTGCTGGCCCTTCGCCGGGTCGGTTTATGCTGTTCGGGCTGCCCTTGGCCCTCCTGCTCTACCGGCGCCGCTCTTCGTCGGAAGCGTAGAGCGAGGTCCGGTTTTGCTCAAGGCATAGGGTCCGGCGGCGTCAAGGCAAAAGTCTCGATGACACTTCGCACCGCCGCGTCTCCGCGCAGCAAAGCGGCAGGTAGAACGTGCCCTTCTACCTGCCAAACTTCGTTTGTCCCCTCGACCATCCAAGCAAAAACGCGCGGATTGTTGGGGTTTGTGGGGACGCACGTCCCGATTGTTTGCACGCCTATGCCACCTGGACCCAAGTAGGTGCCTGTGTCGACGAAGGTCCACGCACATTCCCCCCTCGGACGTGGTTCTCGGTCATTGCCCGGAAAGCGCCAGACCTCCACGACGGTTCCGAGCGCGGGGTCTTCGAGTCGCAGGCGCAAACTGTCGGTGGCAGCGCCTTCAGCCCATCGCCAGCCAACGGGCATACGAATGGAAAACCCACTGTCATCGTCGGTATAGACGCCGTTTCGAACCAATCCCCTTGCGACGGAAACCGTGGTGCTGGGCATCGGCGTGGCGTCTACTGCGCCGTCGGTCGCGGCGCGGCGCTTCCACAACGCGCACGCGGGGATTGCCACCACCAATAGCCAGCCTGCACGCTTCATCGACCTGCACCGACACGGCGCAAAGCGGCACGATGGTCGGGCCCTCCCCAAAGCGACAAAAATGCAGCGGCCTCCCCGTCCCCACCCCTTCGCACCAACGACACCGCGGTTCGAAGGGCGTGGCGAGGCATCGCAGCAAGGCGGAATGCCTCATCCCTTGCGGCTTCTGCAGCGGAAGTCTCCACGAGCGTATCGACCATGCCCCAAAGCATCGCTTCTTCTGCCGTCAAGGGAGCAGCGAACGTCAGCCAGCGAAGTGCGCTTCGTCTTCCGACCCGCGCGACCAAGCGCCGCAGCCCGCCCCAACCGGGCGTCACGCCCAACGAAACGTGGACAAATCCCACTCTGGCACCCTTGGACGCAAAGATGTGGTCGCAGGCAGTCAACAGCTCTGCACCGCCCCCCAACGCCGGCCCGTCGACGGCAGCAATGACCATCGCGGGGCCCGTAGAAATAGCGTCGAGGCACCACGTCATTACCTCCGTCATCGCAGCCGCACGCTCGGATTCCACCAAGTGTGCCCGCACGGCGCCCAAGTCACCGCCTGCGCAAAATGCATTGGGCGCTGTACTTCGGAACAATACGAGGGCCGGTTCCAGGGCGCGCAGCTGTTCGACCGCAGAAAAAAACGCAACCATCATCGAGGGTGATATCGCCCCCGACCGACGCGGATTATCGATGATAATCTCAAATACGCCATCTTCGACGGTCACATGCACCTGGCCCGGCCCAATTGGAACAGACTCCAACACGCGAACCGCTTGCAAAACCGACGCAGGAGGGGGTGCGATGGACATGACGGGTTGCGCAGCCATCGCTACGGTGCCATGTAGCGCAAAACGCGCGCGATTTGTTTCACGGAGGCGCTCATGCGGATCCCCCGCTCGATGTTCACCACAGTGTCCCTCGTTCTTCTTGTTTCCAACACCATCGGTTGCGGTAGCGGCACATTTGCCGACATTTCTGGCTCCGTCGAAGGCGTGAAGCTCAACGCGACCTCGTTCTACCATGGCGGCCCGTTCTTGGTCTTTACGAGCCGTGAGTCTGAATGTCTGGACATGGCCTGGGTGGAGCGCGGAAGCAAGTTTTCGAGCGGGCAAGAACCGCCAACGGACTACGACATGGTCTCGTTGTTGTTCACCTACGCGAACGACGAAGTGGTCGCCGAAAACGTGTCCGTCGACGGACAGTCGTTGGTTGACGCGCGGCTCATCGTAGTGAGCGGCGGCGCAATGACGGTTTATGACACCGCCGGTGGGTTTATCGACGTCACCGAAATCGACAAAAAAGACCATGTCATCGGTAACTTTGACCTGTCTTTCGACAATGGCTCTCTGCAAGGCGATTTTGAGGTGGAATACTGCAACAACTTGAAGGCAGACCGCTGAATCGCCATTCATTTTGTATCTGTGCCGCACTCGGGACCGCGTGCAGCACAGAGCCATCGTCGCCAACACCCACTCCGGTGGAGGAAGAGCCCATCGCGCCTTCCGCGCCGCTCGAACGTCGTTGGACCTTGGTGGACCGGGACCTTCCGGACATGGCGAGCTTTGCGCCGAGCCGAGACTGGACACCATGCCGTGGAGAGACGCCGTGCGTGTCGCTCACGTGGTCTCCTGTCGACTTGACGGCGCCCCGACCGACCCTCACGCTGCTCCGGACTCCCAACCGACTCCTCCAAACGGCACCCGAAAGTGCCCGCTGGCGGCTGCAATGGACATGGCTCGACCCCGTACTGACAGCCTGCTTGGGAAGCGCCATCGACATCGACATTCCCGGAATCGGCGTCTCCCGCGACCTTGTTGAACGCCAAGGCCGGTTTTGGTGGCAGTTCGACTTTCAAAGCGTCGGTCCCTGCGAGATTTCGGGAGGCTTGGAACTCGGCGCCGACCGCGACAAAGGCGTGCTGCACAGCCTCACCAGCAATGGACACCCTTGGGGCTCGCCGGAAGCCCACCAGTTTTCCCAAGGTGCCCTGAAGTCGGCGTTGGGCGATGCTTCCGACGCGGCACAAGCAGGCCCCTGACCGGCGGCTCCGCCTAACCGTGGGTCCGCAAGAACGACGTGATGTGCGCCTCAAGGTCGTCTTCTGCCGCTGGTGGACACGCATGACGCCGCCACGCCTCCAACGGCGCCGCTCCGGTGGCCAGCGCCGTCGCATGGGCGACCACCTCGGGGGCGTCGAGTTCGGCGCCCAAGCCTGCCGGACCCGCGACACGGATGCCGAGCGGCGAGAGGCCCTCTACAATCGTGCGCATCCGCGCAAGGTCGACAGGCCCCGTAGAAGGAACCCCTCCCGGCACCGAAGCACAAGAAACAACCTTCCCCGTTTGGTCGACCAGACCTACCTGGCGGGAATAGTCGAGAACATCCTCGGTCAAGTCATTGTCGCAGGCGCCGCCCGTGACCGATACCAACCACGAAGATGGGTCGTCGGGCGAACGAATCCAGCGCCAAGCAGGCGCGGGGTCGAGCCCGTGGACTTCGTCTGCACCTGCGACCGCTCCGGACAGCCGGATGCGATGGGCGGGCACGGACGCGACCGCTTCGGCGATATGTCGCACTTCACCCGGACAGTCTTCTGCGAGCAACCGTGCGATTTCTTGGGGAGGGAACGTGCACCAAAGCTCGCCTGTTACCGGGACCGAACCCCCATCGGCGAAATCGACGGAGACGACCCGTCCCTGGCGGACGACGAACCTGCGGGGAACCCCTTGCACACGTTCGCAGCCTGCTTTTTGCAACGCGTCCTGCGCAACCTGCACACCAAATCCAGTGGGTGCCGCTGGACTCACCCGGACATCGTTTTTGCCGACACCATGGGCCATCCGCGCAACGGAAGCCGCCAAGGCATCGGGCGCACGCCCCCAACGACGGAGCGCGTAATCCGCATACATGCGGTGAAGCGCGACGTAGCCCATCCGGCGCGACACCCAGTCCGCATAAGTACGCTCCTCTTGCCCACCGCCAACCACGACGGCGAGAGCGTTCCGGGCTCTCGCGCGCGCCCAATCGCGGGCCGCAACTTTGCGCTCGGCTTCGGGGATGAGCTTCCGAACCGCCCACCGAGACAGCGGCAACGACTGCACCGCACGGTCGCCAATCACCGCACATTCAACCGGACGCGCCGCCACGGTTGGCCCCAAAACAGCGTCCACCAACGAAGTGTCTGCACGCGCGGCACGCCACGAGGTGCGGTCACGGCACGCCAGATCCGAAGCGACAGGCGGCTCCGCCAATACGAGCGTGACGGGCCGACCGACCAAAGCCAGCACTGCGGCCACTCTCACGGCGTCCGCACCTGCACCTACAACGACGACCCGGTTGCTCATGGTATCCCTTGCTACTTACAGTTTCAGAGTTCGTGTTGTCCCACGAACCTCCGTCCCCTATCCGAGTCTCAAGCAGGAGCCGCCGTGGAGTATCGAAATCCCACTCCCACCGTCGATGTTGTGGTGCAGCTCGGGGGATCAACCCTGTCTATCCTCCTCATCGAACGGAAAAACCCGCCCTTGGGATGGGCATTGCCGGGCGGCTTCGTCGATGAAGGCGAAACGGTCGAGCACGCAGCCCGCCGCGAGGTGCAAGAGGAAGTCAATCTGCACGTCGTTCTCGACGAGCTGCTGTATGTCTATTCCGACCCACGTCGGGACCCGCGAAAACACACCCTCTCTGTCGCTTTCATCGGGACCGCTCCCGACGGCGCTCGCCCACGCGCCGGTGACGATGCCGCCACAGTGCGTATTGTCACAATTGAGGAGCTGACCGCGGCCCTCGCACAATCGCCGCCGTCAATCGACGGGATGCCCATCGTCTTCGACCACGCTGTCATCCTCGCTGACTACCTCGGCTGGCTGACCCACGGTTCGCGCCCGAAGCCCCGCAGCGTGTGACAAAAAAACCACCGAAGAATCGCCATATCGTCGGTCCCAGGTCACTTGGAGAGGACCGAGGCTCCTGCCCGACCAGTTTCCGGTGCGATGTTCCAGAACGAGCACACCGTTGGGCGAAACGAAGGGCGTTAGGCGTCTGGCCCACTCCATCGGGTCGTCCGCGTAGGGCGGGTCTGCGAGCACGATGTCAAACGCAGGCAATTTCTGCTTGCGAACATCGCCAATCCGAAGGTCGAGCGTCACGCCGAGGGAATGTGCGTTTTCCCGAATGATAGCGGCAGCCTTCGCGTCTCGCTCGATACACACGACGGACGCGGCGCCCCGACTCCATGCCTCCAACGAAAGCAGCCCAGACCCGCCAAAGGCATCGAGCACCGTCGCACCGAGCAGGCGCTCCCGCAGCACATGAAACACCGCCTCGCGCACCCGCGACGCTGTCGGCCGAACGCCATCACGCTCAGGAACACGGACCACACGTCCACGAAGCCGTCCACCCGTGATCTTCACTCGTCCACCCGCCAGGAACAAACACCGCTCACGCAGCCACAGTCTTTCAAAATCGCAAAGCACGGACGCACTTCACAGGTGGACATGATGCCTTTTGCGCTATCGGAAGACGAAATGCACATCTCCTGCGAACAGCCGGCCTTCACACAGTCTGCGTCCGACGAACACTCTCCCGCGAGGTCCGCCCCTTCGACGCGGTCTTTGCACATTGCGTACATCTCCGAGGGTTTTCCGAGCGGAGTAAGCTCCGTCAGTGGTCGCAATGGCTGAATGCCTTCACGACGACCTTCAGGTACATCGGCCGGGACTGCGGATGGGGCGTCAACGACTTCCCCCGCCGCCTCCGTCTGGACGGGCACAGACTGCGCCGGCGCCTCTGTCGGCGGCGCCTGCTCTCCTCGATTGCATGCGATTCCGACGACAAGCACCATCCAGGCGGCCAAAGGGAGCAGCGGACGACTCATTTGCAAAAGAGCGGGCACAGATTCCTCCAAACACACCGAACAACGAACGGTGCAAAAACCGGCTAATCAACCCTCGCTGTGCTGTGAACCAAGCGATTCGGCCGCAAGCCACCTCCAACCGTTGTACGATGCCGTCGGTATTGGTTCAGACACCCTTTCTCCAAACGAGGAATGTTCCTTATGCGCCCGATTGCCTTCTTGCTGGCCTCATGGATGCTAACCGTGGGTTGTTCTGGAAAAAATGACTCCGGCTCGTCCACGCCTCCGGGCGAAGGACATGTCTTCGCTGGATGGAACCACACCTGGAAGGCGCTGTCCCACCGCCTTTCGATGGCCAAAGTGGCACTTCACGAAGACGGAACCTTCACAACAGGCATGATTGGCGGCGATTGGTCCACAGGTGACGACAACCCGGAACGTGCGACCTATGTGCTTCGTTCGAGCCACGTCACCGCCGACGGATTTGTTGTTGGACACGGTGAAGTGACGGTGCTTACCGGTCCAAACGGAGAAATTCTGCAGACGGTTTCCCTCGACGTTCCTGGCTTGGGCGACGCGGAGAACGTCACGGCAGCATTCTCGGGCTTCAGCATCTTGACCGATGCGCCGCAAACAGCCGACTACCCTGAATACGACCCCGCTTTGGGCTACTGTTCCAATGGCTTCGGCTTCTCGGTCGGCGAGCCGACCGTCTCCGGCGATACAGCGACGCTGACCCTCGCGGGAGTGGTTCGTTGGGGTCCGGCAGGCCCCGAGGACCCCCTCGACCGCTCCGACATGAACGCGGCGATTCCGTTCGCCCAAACCGAAGTCACCATCCACTATATGGTTATTGGGTACGTTGGAACCCTCGAAACCACGAGCGGCAGTGGGTCCATCGACTACGCGCACGGCGTCTATTCGGAGCAACCGCCCCTAGAGAGCGCAGACCTGGGCATTTCTCTCGCGTCCACTTCGCCCGGCTTCCCTGTCATCCGGAGCTTTGACCTCGGCGTCACGGTTCCCGGTACCGAAAGCCAGGGTGAATACCTACGGAGTTATGCAGTCGAGTTAGGTGAAGGCAGCCCGATGTTTGTCAGCACCCAGATGACCAATTCGTCGTTGGTAGAGACCGCAGCGATCCAATTCGCGACCACTGTCGATGTCGGATGGGTCACGCTCGCTTCGGATGCGGATGTTGAATTCATTCAAGTTGCAGGTGAACACGAAGTTGGCACGATTGAGGTCGATCCATTTGGGGAATGACGTGAACAAATCGTGGGTTCTTCTGGATTTCTGCATCGAAGTGACGGATTGGTGAACAACGTGGGTCAAAGCGGCGTTCTCGAAGTCGAAAGCACCGCGAAACCCCATTCCACCCGCGCGCCACAACCGGCGCGCGTAGGCGGAAATATCGGTGTTCACACACCAACAGACAAAACAGGCCAGCACGCATTTTCGTGACGATTTGAGACAGCGCCGGTTGTGACCCCCGAAGTGAGGCATTAGAACGGCTCCTCAACTCGACAGGGCGCATGAAAGGCCCTGATGGAAGGCGTCATGGCTCAATGGAAGGGCGCGATTCTGTTCGCTGCGCCGGTGATCGCCGCCGGAGTGGCGATCGCGGCCGTCGCAGGAACCGTCCACGCGCAAGACGACACGGGGGACGGCGCGCTCTTCCCCCAGGGCGTTCACTATCTCCTCCCTCCCCCCGTACCGTTGCTCTCGGACCCCGAGCGCAGCTGGGACGAAGAGCGGGTGGCGTATGGTGCCGTGGGTTCTGAAGGTGTGTTGGAACAGCCGATTCAGTACAGCCACAAGCTGCACGCCGGCAAGCTGGAAATCCAGTGTGAGTATTGTCACTTCAATGCTCGCCGTTCCATCCACGCCGGGGTTCCCCCGACGGCGACATGTATGAACTGCCACAAAGACGGTCTCGTCCCCGTCGATGGCCGCTCCGAGCAGGCCGTGGCTGACCTCACAAAGTTGAAGGAATACGCCGCCAGCGGTGAGCCGATTCCTTGGGTCAAGGTCCACGACCTCCCCGACTTTGTTTATTTTTCCCACAAGCGGCACGTTCGGGGCGGAGTTGCCTGCCAGGAGTGCCACGGCCAAGTCCAAGACGACATGACCGTGGCCTACCGGGTCAGCGAGCTGACCATGGGTTGGTGCCTCAACTGCCACGAGTCTCATCCGAAGGTCGACGAAAACTACGGCGCACAAGCCGAGCTTCGTCGAGCAGAGATGAAAGACTGCTGGACCTGCCACAAGTGATTCCGGTCGGAGCCTGACATGCAGATTCTCAACCGGCGTGACTTCTTCAAGGCGGCTGGTGTGACTGCGGCGGCCGGTGCCGTCGCCTGTGACCCACGCGTCCCGAAGGAGAACGTCCTCCCTTACGCGGTGCAGCCGGAGCAGATTGTCCCGGGTACACCCACGTTCTTCGCCACGCAATGCAACGAATGCTCCGCCTCGTGCGGTGTCGTTGCGCGCAACCGTGAAGGTCGCGTCATCAAGCTTGAGGGCAATCCCGAGCATCCGGTCAGCAAGGGCCGGTTGTGCGCGATGGGCCAGCAAGGCTTGTTGGCCACCTACAGCCCAGACCGGTTCAAGGCCCCCCAGGTGGCCGGACAAACCGCGTCTTGGGACGATGCGCTCGGCAAGGTCAAGGCCGCTCTCGGTGGTGGAAAAACCGCCGCTTGGCTCGGCCAACCTCGCACCGGCGCAACCGGCGACCTCATCCACGCCTTCATGGGCGCCTTGGGTGGCAAGGTCCTGTTCCAAGACACCATCGGTGGAAAAGATTCGTTGAAGGCGGCCACCCAAGCGGTGTTCGGCATTGACGGCATCCCCACCTACGAGCTCGACGCCGCACAGGTCGTTCTCAGCTTCGGTGCTGAGTTCTTGTCGGGATGGGGCGACATGCGCACCCAGCTCGGCTGGGCGGACGGCCGCGACCCCTCGAAGGGCGGCTTCGTCGCACGCACGGTGTGTGTTGAGGCACGCGCTGGCAACACCAGCGCCATGGCCGACCTGCACCTGCAAGCAGCGCCCGGTACCGAAGCGCTCGTTGCGATGGCGCTCGCCAAGCTTGTCGCGAGCAAGAAGGGCTACAGCGGCCCCGCAGCCGGCTTGGTTTCCGGTGGCGACGCAGCAAAAGCCGCTTCCGAGTCCGGCATCTCCGCAGAGCGCCTGGAAGAAGTGGCCGGCTGGTTGGCCGAGCACCCGAGCGTGGTGCTCCCCGGTGGTGTTCACACTGCCGCAGACCCCACCAACCTCGCGATTGCAACCCTGCTGTTGAACGAAGTTGCTGGCAACATCGGTCGCTCGGTCAAGTTCGGCATCGAAAACGTTGCTGGCTTGGCGAGCCACGCCGAAGTCGTGCAGCTCCTTCAAGACGCGGCTGCCGGCAAGATTGGCGTCCTGTTCCTCGACGGAGCAGACCCCGCCTTTACGATGCCTGCCGACGTCAACGCCGGCGCTGCGCTGGCCGCTGCCCAGGTTGTCGCCTTCGCCAACGAACCTTCGGACTCCATCTCCGGTAACGCCATCGTGCTGCCCCCCGGCACCACCGTGGAAACCTGGGGCGACGCCGAAGCGCAGGCGGACGTTCACACCCTCCAGCAAGCCACCATGGGCACCCTCCACGACACCCGCAATATGGGCGACGTGCTGTTGGCCCTCGCGGCGCAGATGGGCTTGAGGCCTGCCGCGCCGGTTGTGGAAGCCACCGAAGCCACCGAAGCAGCGCCTGCGGCAGAAGCGGTCGAGGGCGAAGTGGTGGAAGCACTCGTGCCGCCGACGCCCAAGCCCGGCCTCGACGCCGCAGACTTCCGCACCTGGCTCCAGGGCTGGTGGAAGGCTGTGGTGTGGGACCAAAAGGCTGGCAAGCCCGGCTCTTTTGAGTCCTTCTGGAGCGCATCGTTGCAGAAGGGTGGCTGGTTTGGCCATCGGTCGGGCACCGGCGCGTCCGTCGTCCTCGCTGCGGCTCCCGCCGTACAAGCAACCGCTCCAAGCGGCAGCGGCGACATGGCACTGTTGCTCTTCCCCCACCCCTTCATCGGTGACGGGCGGCACGCCAACAAGCCGTGGGCACAGGAAGTCCCCGAGCCCCTCAGCTCCTATACCTGGGGCACCTGGGCGGAAATCAACCCCGAGGTCGCGGCCTCGATGGGGCTCCGCAAGGATGACGAAGTCACCGTGACAACCGACAAGGGCAGCATCACCTGCGCTTGGTTCGGTTCGCCCAGCATCCGCAAGGACTGCGTGGCGGTCGTCCTCGGCAACGGGCACAAAGCGGGCGGTCGCTACGCTGGTTTCGGCTCCAACCCGATGGCGCTCGTCGCCAACGGTGCCGATAGCGCAGGCGCGTTCACCTACACGTCATCGAAGGCCAAGGTGTCCAAAGCGGGCACCAAGACCAAGATGCATCAGTACATCGGCAACATCGACACCGATGGCCGCGGCGTCAACTACGTCGTCAGCCACGAAGACCTGACCAAGGGTCACGGTCCGTCGAGCATCGTGTCGATGCACCATCCGCCAGTCGACCAGCGCGCAATCGACGCGGGCACGCTCGATATGTTCCCCGAGCCGGCCCATCCCACCTACCGCTTTGCGATGGCAATCGACCTCAACCGGTGTACCGGCTGCGGCGCCTGCGAAACGGCTTGCTTTGCCGAAAACAACACCCCCATCGTCGGGCCTGAGCAAATCAAGCTCTCCCGCCACATGGGCTGGATTCGGTTGTCTCGGTATTGGGAAGGCGAAGGCGAGCATCCCGATGTTCGGTTCCAGCCGGTCATGTGCCAGCAGTGTAGCCATGCGCCGTGCGAAGGTGTGTGCCCGGTCCTCGCGACCTACCACAACCTTGATGGTCTCAACGCAATGGTCTACAACCGCTGCGTCGGCACCCGGTACTGCGCGAACAACTGCCCGTACACCGCGCGCCGGTTCAACTACCACAGCTACAAGTGGCCGGAGAGCTACAACCTCATGCTCAACCCCGACGTTTTGACGCGGGAAATGGGTGTGATGGAGAAGTGCTCGTTCTGCGTCCAGCGCTTGCGTGCCATCAAGGACGCAGCGCGGGACAAGGACCGCCACACCCCGGCTACCGACAAGCAGCTGGTGAAGGCGACGGCGTGCGCCCAGGCGTGCCCGACCGACGCAATCACCTTCGGCAATGCAAACGACGCCAACAGCGCCGTCTCCAAGCTGTTCCAAGAGCCCCGTGCTTACACCATGCTGGGTGAACTCAACACCAAGCCTGGCGTTCGGTATCTCGCTCGCATCAACTTCATTCCCGCTCAGCCGCTCCACCACGGTGGTCACAGCAGCGCCAGCAAGGACGCCCACGAGGGCGGCCATGGCGACGCACACGGCGCAAAGTCCGAAGGCCACGGCCACGGCGATGCGTCCGGCCATGACACCAAACACAGCGACAAGCACTAGGAGTCTGCCGTGAAGGGCCTCACGTATGGCGCGGTAACGCGCGACATCCTGCAGCCGCTGTTCAAGCCGTCTGCCGCCTATTTGGCACTCCTCGGGTTCTGCGTCGCACTGCTCGGTTGGGGTGGCTATTGCTGGTATCTCCAGCTCACGCAGGGCCTCGGCGTCGGTGGCTACGCGCCGCCGGTGTTCTGGGGTGTGTACATCACCACCTTCGTGTTCTGGGTTGGTATCGGTCACGCCGGTACGCTCATCTCCGCCATCCTCTTCCTGTTCCGGTCGAAGTGGCGTACGGGCGTTTACCGAGCATCCGAAGCCATGACCATCTTCGCGGTTATGAGCGCGGCGCTGTTCCCCGCCATCCACGTTGGTCGGGCCTGGAACGCCTACTGGTTGTTCCCGTACCCCAACCAGCGCCAGCTTTGGCAGAACTTCAAGAGCCCGCTGATGTGGGACGTTTTCGCGGTGTCCACCTACTTCACCGTGTCAACGATTTTCTTCTACATCGGCCTCATCCCTGACATCGCCGCCGTTCGCGACCGCACCACCGGCACCATCCGCAACATCTACAGCGGCTTGGCGTTGGGATGGCGCGGCACCGACCGCCAGTGGCGTCACTATATGGCTGCCTACGGCTTCTTCGCCGCCTTCGCCACGCCCCTCGTGCTCTCCGTGCACAGCGTCGTGTCCTGGGACTTCGCGATGGCGCAGACCGCCGGCTGGCACTCCACCCTGTTCCCGCCCTATTTCGTCGCTGGCGCTATCTTCTCCGGCTGCGCGATGGTCATCACGCTCCTTCTCCCCATGAGCCTCATCTTCAAGTGGGAGAAGTACATCAACGTGTGGCACTTCGAGCAGCTCGCCAAGATGTGCTTGCTCACCGGATCCATCCTCACCTACGCCTACGGCGTCGAGCACTACATCGCTTGGTACTCTGACAATCCGTACGAGTGGGGCATCTTCGTCTTCCGGGCAACCGGCGAAGAGTACGGCTGGGTCTTCTACATGATGGTCGCTTGCAACTGCCTCATCCCCCTTCTTTGGTGGATTCCCGCAGTGCGCAAGAACCTTGTTGGCCTCTTCCTCGTGTCCATTGTCATCAACATTGGCATGTGGTTCGAGCGCTACAACATCATCGCCAGCTCTCTCGCTCACCAGTTCGACCCCGCCTCGTGGACCTACTACGCCCCGTCCTGGGTTGAGCTTGGAATCATGGTCGGCAGCTTCGGTTGGTTCGGCATGTGGTTCGTCATGTTCGTCAAGATCATGCCGAGCGTCGCAGTCGCCGAAATCAAGGAACTGCTTCGTCCTCCCCTCAAGTCTGACCAGATGGCGGCCAAATGAGCACCCAAGTCATCGAGTACCTTCCCCCAACTCCGGGGGCCATCAAGAGCGTGTTTCCGCACCTCGACTGCCTCGTCGACGCAATCGATGCGCTCAAGCAGGCCGGGTACACCAACATGGTGGTCACGGCTCCGCTTCCGCGGCATGAGATTGAGGAACAGGTATACGGCGGACGCCCCAGCCCGATTCGGTGGTTTACCCTTTGCGGTGCACTGTTCGGCGGCAGCATGGGCTTTAGCGTGGCGTCATTGACCCACGTGAACTGGCCCATGATTATCCCCGCCGGCAAGCCCCTGGTTTCCATCCCTGCGTTCATCGTCATCACCTTCGAAGCCACCATCCTCTTCGGTAGCCTCGCGACCCTCCTCGGTCTTTTGGTGATGTGTGGCTTGCCCGCCAACAACCTGCAGTCCGAAGTTCAGGACCCCCGCTTCAGCGACGACGTCTTTGGTCTCGTTGTAAACGGCCTGTCTGTCAACGACGCAGCGCGGGTTCGCTCCATCCTCGACACCCATGGTGCAGCCGAAGTCACCGGCATGGAGGCGTCCAATGGCTGAGTTCCGTACACTGGCGCGCACTGCGGCGGTGGTTGCTGGCCTCGCCTGCTCGTCGACCGCATTTGCGGCCCCCTGGGACATCGACCTCGTCGACGCATACTTCTACCGTGGCTACGAGTGGAAGATGATGTCCGTACCCGAAGGTGCGGTGTCGCAGAACCGTTGGGCTCCCAACGCCGACCGGTTCACCCCCGAAGGCCAGGCATTGACCAACCCCTACCCGGTCAATGCGGCGACAACAGCGGACGGCGAAAAGCTGTTCAACATCTACTGCGCCACTTGCCACGGTCTCAAGGGCCAAGGCGGAGCTGCGGTGGTTGACCTGTCCAAAGGCCAGCGATACCCCGTTCCTCCTCCTCGTCTGAGCGGCGAAGGCGCAGTGACGCCCATTCGGACCGACGGATACCTCTATTTGACCATCCGCAACGGCGGCGCCCTCATGGGTAGCTATGGCTCGGCGCTGGATGACCAAGAACGGTGGTCCATCGTCTCCTATATTCGCACACTTGACGGTGCCGCCTACAACGGCGCGAACTGACCAAGACGAGGAATCCACTCATGGGTCACGCAGTCGATTACGGCGCATATATCGAAAAGGCGCCCCGTAGTTTGCCATCGAACATCAAGATGGCCAGCTTCGCGCTCATGGCGATTGGCATCGCCGCTGCGGCTTTCGGTTTTATGACCGACGCCAACCGCACCGGCGGCGCATTTATCGTCAATTACATGTACTGGGCTGGCATCGCCCAGGGCGGCATGATGCTCGCCGTCGCCCTTGTCATCGTCAAGGGTCGATGGGGCCGTCCGCTCAAGCGGATGTGTGAGGCCTTCGGTCTCATGATGATTCCGATGTACCTCCTGTTGATGGTGTTCTTGCTTGCGGGCGGGCTCAACGTCTATGAATGGTACCACTGGGACCACCATGAGTTCGGCCACCTTCACAAGTGGGCCTACTTCTTTGGCTCCGCAGACAGCCACTTCCCCCTGCCCTTCATCGCACGCAGCGCCATCCTCATCGGTCTGCTTATCGTCCTCGACCTTATGTTCATCCGGGCCAGCGTTCGGTCGGACATGGGCGTAGCGAGCGAGAAGTACGGCTGGCAACCCACCGGCATTGCCGCATTCCTCGGCAACATCGGCGGCTGGAAAGGCGCGAAGGAAGAGGCCGAACGTTCGCAGCAGACCCAAGCACGGTTGGCTCCGATTCTCGGCATCACCTACGCCATCACCTACACCGTCATGGCCGTTGACATCTCGATGTCGCTCATGCCGCACTGGTTCGCGAACATGTTTCCGGCCTGGTACTTTATGAGCTGCATTTGGAGCGGCTTCGTCTACCTCGCTATCTTCTCGATGCTGTTCCGGAAGACGCTTGGCATCGAAGGTGCCTTCAAGCCCAGCATGTACCACGACCTCGGCAAGCTCACCCTCGGCTTCACGATGTTCTGGGCCTACACCCTCTTCGCGCAGTACCTGCCCATTTGGTACGGAAACATGACCGAAGAGACCGTGCAGATCCTCATCCGCACCGAGCTGGCCCCCTGGTCGACCTTGACCAAAGTCGTGTTGATGCTCTGCTTCCTCGCTCCCTTCGCGATGTTGACCTCCCGCGGCCTCAAGAAGGTCCCGGCAGCATACCTCATGGTGACGGGCATCTTGGCGGTTGGCATCTGGTTGGAGCGCTTCCTCGTCAATATGCCGAGTGTTTGGCGCGAAGACACCCTGCCCCTCGGTATCGTTGAAGTCGGAATGACGCTTGGCTTCCTGGGCTTGTTCACCTTCGTCGTGATGAGCTTCCTGACCAGCGTTCCTCCGCTCACCTTCACCGACCCCTACATGCAGGCCGACCCCGACCACGTCCACGTGGTCCCGTCCCGCTTGAAGGGCCACGGCCACCACTGAGCGACCTTCGCTCTCCCCAAACGGGCGGTCCATCTGGGCCGCCCGTTTTCGTTTCGAACCAATCGGCGACCACGAGACGTCCTCATAAAGACACGTCCCTCCCCTCCCCTTTTGTGCGGTCGCGTCGGTTTCTGTCTCAACGACAACCGTTGGCGCAACGGACCGAGGAAGCGCCTTCCTTCATCTGTTCCATGAACAACGAAGGGACAATGTCCCGTTGCACGAACTCCTGAGGTCGCCCATCCAAAACAAATGCCCCCACCGAAACCTCGATGGGGGCAACTGTTACGCGACCAAACGGCACGGCTACATTGCGTGCGCCCGTTGCAAGGACGTCTTGTATTCCGCGTTCTTTGGGTCAAGCTCGCACGCCTTTCCGTAGCAATCGCTGGCCAAGCGCCGGTCCTGCCGCATCACCGCCATTTCGCCCTTCTTTGCGAGAAGCTCCGCGGCCTGCAAAATCATAAACTCTTCGAGCAGACTCTTGCGGTACTCGCGACGTTTGAAGTCATCCTTGAGGGCCGCCTGGGCTTCGTCCACCCGCGCCAGGATGTGCTGCAGGGTCTCCACCATTTCGGGCGGCAGGTTGTCATATGCTTCGAGCGCGAACTCTTCTCGCATTCTGCGCGCCCCTGCATCGATTTCATCGGGCATAGAAATCCAATGGACCTCCAGCACATCGAAGTGGGTGGCCTGGATGAGGTGGCGCTTTTTCTTCGCGATAGCGGCGCCAACGCGCTGCAAGTAGCGTTCGCGGGTTTCTTGCTCGCCAAAGGTAAAGAGTCCCATTTCGACGAACGCATAAAACACAGCAGCGGTTGCCTGCCGAGAGAGCGGCGACATGCTGAAAAGTTCGCGCATACGCAAGGTGCGCTCGACAACAATGGACACCAGCCGCTGCTCTGCGCCGCTCAGCCCCATGCGGTCCAGCAGGGGTCGCCGTTCTGCATGGAGTTGTACATATGCGTTGATGTGCGGACGAAGGGAATCCGCAAGCTCCGTGCCCCGCATCGCCCGGCCCTGGGCCAACAACGTACGGAACATGAGCGCGCCCACCTGCACAGGCGGTGCCAAGAAAATCTCCGGCAACGACGGCAGGACGTGGAACGTCCATGTGCCGTCAGGAACCTTGAGCGCGCGATGGTAGAGGTACTCTGTCTGCTTTCCGAGCACCATCGGCAGCTGCTCCGCCTTGATGACGCCCAACGTGACAAAAGCTTCTCCCTGGCGGCATCCGTCCCGCTGCATGACCTCAACACTTTCCGCGAGCTGCTCGCGCGTGACTTGGCCCGCCTGCACCAACAACATGCCGAGAACTTCGCGTTCTTGCAGTGGCTCGGTACGCCAAGCAACCGGCCCACCCTCAAAAAAGAAGCCGTAGCGAACAACGCCGTCGTCGCTTTGAATCGTCAAGAGGCCAGTCCAACCGCGGGCTGCGATATTCAAGATGCCCGTGCGCAGACCATTCCCCGCAACCAAACCCTCGAGGTCGGCCGCGACACGCGACACATCGGGAATCGGAATTCCCCGTCGAACAAGCGGAGCCTCCTCATCCTCGTCGACCACATCGTCGTCAGCGGCAGCGGCTTCCTGGGCCATGGCCTCCGCGAGGAGGTCATCGACGCGTGCGTCGTCTTCGTTCGTGTCATCCAGCAAGCCGTCATCCGAAAGCGCCTCGGCGCTGTCGTCGTCGAGAATGCTGTCTTCGTCCCCCACCGCGAACAGCGATGGGTCCAAACCTTCGGCTTCATCGACCTCCGGTGGACCAACATCACCCGGTCCACCATACAAGCGCCGTGGTTTCCCACCCGCCTCGTCGCGACCGCCCGCAATGCTCCCCGCCGCCCACGCATCGCGCTCGGCCTCGAGGTCTGCGACCCGCGCAGTCAGCCGCGCAATTTCTTCCTGCAGCGCGTCCAGCTCCGCCGATGCAGGCGATGAAGACGCCGGCTCCCACCCCTCCGCCGCGAAAAACGCACGGGCAGCGAGCAATGCTTCGTCTAGCTTTTCGAGCGAGCGGCCTGCCTCCGACACAAAGTCGGGGAGCCGCAGTCCGACACCGCCATCGGGAGTCCGCTGCACCACCTGCGCGGTAAACGGTCCCATACGGCCAACAATCGGCACCTGTATGTCGAGCTTGATTTCTGGTGCCAACTCCCCTTTCGCGTCGTCGGCAGACAAAAAGCAATAGCCCGAGTCGAGGTGGTCTCGCCGGTCCCGAAAAAATGAAGAAAGGTCGGAATACTTCCGTGTGGCTCGTCGAATGGCCATCTTCGCCTCCGATTCTCACATCCTATCGGATCGTGATACGACGCGCGCCCCTTGGTGGAGCGTCCCGCTCAATGGCTGGACCACTCGCACCGGATGCACAGGTCACTTTCTGAAATTCCCGGCTGCTCCTTATCGCCTGAGAGGCGCACCTGTGCTGCGCCAATCCGTTGGGCGGCTTAGGGGAGCACACCCGAGCACGACTCGTCCCCTTTGGACTTCATCGCCCTACGGGCACCTTACCGTTTACACCTCTGGAGAAATCCCAATGGCTCACCTCTACGAAACTTCCGACTTTCGCAATGGCCTCAAGGTTGTCATCGACGGCAACCCCTACGTCATGACCTACTTCCAGTTTGTGAAGCCGGGCAAGGGCACCGCGTTCACCCGCACCAAGCTGAAGAACATGCTCTCCGGCTCGGTCATCGAGCGCACCTACCGCACCGGTGAAAAGCTCGAAGCCGCCGCCGTCGAAGAAGCCAAGATGCAGTTCCTCTATATCGACGAGGAATTCCACTATTTCATGAACGTCGAGACCTTCGAACAGGTCGCCATCACCAGCGCCAACATCTCGGACGAGGCTCCTTACCTCACCGAAAACCTGGAAGTTGACGTTCTCTTCTTCAATGGTCGCCCGATTTCTGTCGCGCTTCCCAACTTCATTGAAGACGAGATCACCTACTGCGAGCCAGGCGTGAAGGGCAACACCGCGACCGGCGCGACCAAGCCCGCCACCCTTGGGTGCGGCGCTACGGTTCAAGTGCCCCTGTTCGTGGAGCAAGGCGAAGTGATTCGCGTCGACACCCGTACAAACTCTTACGTGTCGCGCGTCAAGTAGCTTGGAGGCGCGCCTTCATCCGGAGTTGCTCCGCGACCGTGCCCGTATCGTCGCTGCGATTCGGGCATGGATGGAGGCGCATGGATACCTTGAGGTTCACACGCCATTGTTGGTGCCTGCAGGCGCCATGGAGCCGCATTTAGAGCCCCTTCGCGTGGCCGATGCAGAGCTACATACGAGCCCCGAGTTCGCCATGAAACGGGTGCTGGCCAATGGACTGAGTCGAATCTACCAAATCTGCCCCTGCTTTCGCGCCGAAGAATCCGGGCCACACCACCACCGTGAGTTCACGATGTTGGAGTGGTACCGTGCAGGCGCCGGCACCCAGGACCTCATGGCGGAGGTCGAGTCCTTGGTTGGGGCAGCAGCACAAGCAATCGGAAAGCCGCCCCCGGCCTTTCGGCGGGTGCCGGTCGCGTCGTTGTTGCCGCACGCGCTCGCTCCCGACGACTGGTTTTTTCGCTGGGTGGACGAAGTGGAGCCCACGCTCACGGGCCCCACCATCGTCTACAACTACCCGCCGTGGCAAGCCGCGCTGGCCCGCGTTCGCGGAGAAAACGCCGACCGATTCGAGGTCTACTTGGGCGGCGTAGAGCTGGCCAACGCGTTCTGTGAAGAGCTTTCTTCTACCGAATTGCGCGCCCGAAAGCGGGAGTCGGACACCATCCGCGCCGAACACGGGCGCCCCCCGCATCCGGTCGACGATGCGTTTTTCCACGCCGTCGACGCCCTTCCCGCATGTGCCGGTATCGCCCTCGGCGTCGACCGCCTCGTGATGGTGCTCACCGGCGCAACGTCTATCGCCGAGGTCCAGGTTCGCTGAACCGCCCTCTTGGAGAACCCATGAAAGTGCAAGACAAGGTCATCATCGTCACGGGTGGCAGCCGCGGTATCGGACGCGCCATCGTGGAAGACCTCGCCGCAAACGGCGCGCGTGTGGTGTTTAGCTACCACGCATCCGCAGAAACGGCACAAGCGTTGGCTGCGGCCACAGGCGCCGTTGCGGTGCAAGCCGACGCCGCTACGGAAGAAGGCTGCCAGGCACTTCTCGAAGCAGCAAAGGCTTTGGGCGGGGGCATTGACGGCGTGGTCAACAATGCAGGCATCACCCGCGACGGACTGATGCCGCGTATGCCCGACGAAGACTGGCAGGATGTGCTGCGCACCAATCTCGACGGCACCTTTCGGATGTGTCGGGCCGCTGTCGGCGTGATGTTGTCCCAGCGCCGCGGCTCAATTGTCAACCTCACCAGCATTTCCGGAATTCGCGGAAACTCTGGCCAAGCCAACTATGCGGCCAGCAAAGCGGCTGTTTCTGCGATGAGCCGCAGCCTGGCCAAAGAAGTCGCAAAGCGAAAGGTCCGCGTCAATTGCGTCGCACCCGGCTTTATCGACACCGACATGGTGCGGGCGATGGACCCCCGCATTGTGGATGGCGTCAAGCAAGCCGTGCCGATGCGTCGGCTCGGCCAGCCGGCGGAAGTGGCCTATGCCGTTCGCTTCCTGTTGAGCGATGAATCGTCATTCATTACGGGTCAAGAACTCGTCGTAGACGGCGGCTTGAGCGTATAGTACTCCCGCGACCCAAAAACAACAAACGCCCCCAACGGGGCGTTTTTTTTGTGGCGACATTGCCAGGTCAGAAACAATCGGGCGTTTGCCACAAAGAGGCGGGCGTTTGCCACAAAGAGGCGGGCGTTTGCCCCAAAGAGGCGGGCGTTTGCCCCAAAGAGGCGGGCGGCGCATAAAAGGAGCGGCCCCCATCGTAAACCCGAGGAGACGCCCTTATCCGCGGCTCACGCGCTGGGAACAGTGCCCGCGCGGAGACGGTCCAGCTTGAGCTCAAGCTCCCGCCGCCGATGGCGATTGACGACGTACTCGACGTCCATGCCGGAGGGGTGCTCGCTTTGGGCGCGGAAGTCACTTTGCGAGGACCACGTCACCATACACTTGACTTCAATCGAATCCGTAAGACCTGGCGCAGAGAACTCCAGCAGGCACTCATCTCCCACGGCAAGGGGATGCTCCGTTGCGACAAACGAGCCACCACGACGAAGGTTTTGGCCCAGCTCGTCGAGCAATCGCTCCAACGCACGGTATTGCAAGCGAATCCGGTTGGGCTTCGTCATGACCGGGAGTGGAGGGTCTGTGGGCAGGTCTTCAAACTCCGAATCGTCAATCAGCGTGTCTTCGGCTTCTAGTTCGCCCGATGCGTCTTCGTCGTAGGACGTCCAGCTTGGCGCTTTGGGGGTAGACGTTGCGCCGTGGGCGGTGAACTCGATGGTGCCATCGTCGGGGAGGTCGTCGTCGGACCACAAGCCCTCATCTTCGAGGTCATCGGAGGGCAACGGAGTTCCCGCTGGCCGCGGAGCCGGTTCGACCAAGTCCCGGGCGCTATCGTCGACGTCAAACTCGTCGACATCGAGCAACGCATCGAGTGTTGGCGTAGAGACGCCAAATGTTTCCACCGATGGCTGGGCTTCGTCCGGTGTGTGCCCCGGCCCCACCCATGCGTCTTCTTCGTCGTCTTCGTCGACCAGCACGGCCGCACCCAGGTCCTCGACGAACTCGTCCTCGTCGGGCTCCCAGGTGACGTCCACCGGCGCCAGGGACGCAGCGGGCGAGGACTCCTCCTCTTCGCTCTCGATTGCTTCGAATGCGCCGTCATACAGCTCTTCCGACTCTTCTTCGTCTTCGTAGTCTTCGTCGGCGTAAAACTCGTCGGAGTCTGGAAGGACAAACACGCCATCGTCGGCGTCGGCGCCAAACCCATCGCCTGCCGGCTTCGCAAGCGGCGCAAGCAAGGGAGCCGACGGCGCACCCGGGACATGAACCGGCGCGAGGTCGGCGGCTGACAACGGCATCAAGTCATCAAAGCCAAGCGCATCCAAGCCCGCACCGACGGCGTCCAAACCGGTTGGCCCGTCTGCGTCGTCGACGACCTCAAGCTCAGAAACGGCGCCATCGTCCAACTCTCGCAAAAAGTCGGGCATTTCGGGCACCGCATCGGCCACAGGCGCCGCAACCGGAGGCGGCGTCGGGGCGGCGGGAGCGGGTGCCGCTTTCTTGCGCCCGAACAAGCGGCCCAAAAATCCCGGCGAGTCCGCTTCTGCGCCTGCTGGGCGGCCCTTTCCGCCCGCCTGGGAGGACGTTCCGCCGGCCAAGGAAGGCTCCTCGGGCGCTGCGCCGAGGTCTCCTTCGACCATCGGCTGCACCAAGCCTTGCCCTTGAACAAACTCCGCGTAGTTACGGATGGTGATTCGCTTGCGTTCGCCGGTGCCTTGCTCTACTGCCGAAACATGCAGCATGCCGTTGGTGTCAATCTTGAAGGTGACGTCAACCTTGGTTTCCATGCGGGGCGCGGCGGTGAGGCCCGCCATGACAAATTCGCCCAAGAACTCGTTGTCAGACGCCGTTGGATGGCCGCCTTGCCGCACTGTCACGCGCACTTGGCGTTGGTTGTCCCGCATCGTCGCAAACGTTTCGGTAAAACTCGCGGGGACTTGGCTGTTTGCGCGAATAATCTTCTTGAACAGACCACCCGCGACATCCATGCCGAGGTCGAAGGGCGTGACGTCCAGCAGCAATGGCTGGTTCATGTCTTCGCTGATGAGCGACGTCGCATGGACCGCCGCACCAATCGCGACGACTTCTTCGGGATGAACGGTGCGACTGGGCTCCTTTTGGAACATCGACCGAATGGCTTCCCGCACGCGGGGCATCCGGGTTTGGCCGCCCACCAAGATTACATCATCGATATCCGAGATTCGCAAACCAGCAGAAACAATGGCTTCACGCGTAATCTCAAGCGTTCGGTCAACCAAATCCTCAACCAAGCCCTCCAACTTGAGGCGGGTCAAGGAGGTTTCCAGACTGTCCGCCATCGTGATCATCGGAATCAAAATGGTGGTGCGGTCTGTGAACGAAAGCTCACACTTTGCGCGCTCTGCGGCGTCTTTGAGGCGTTGGAGGGCCGTGGCGTCGGTGCGGGGGTCAACGCCTGTTTTCGCCATAAAGTCATCGGACAGCTGATCGATGATTCGCTGGTCGAAGTCTTCGCCGCCGAGGTGGGTTTCGCCGCTGGTGGCGAGCACCTCGTAGATGCCACGAGACAGTTGCAAAACGGAGACGTCGAAGGTACCACCGCCCAAGTCATAGACCACAATGCGGCGCTCAATGTCTTTTCGGTAGCCATAGGCCAACGCCGCAGCGGTCGGCTCATTCAACAAGCGCTCGCAGCGTAGCCCCGCAATTTGCGCTGCCTCAAACGTCGCGGCACGCTGCGCGTGGTTGAAGTACGCCGGTACGGTGATAACCGCCTCGGTAACAGGCTCCCCGAGGGCCTTTTCCGCCATTTCGCGGGCAACCTGGAGCAACACCGCACTGATTTGCACGGGTGTAAACCAGTCGTCGCCCAGTCGGATTCTGCACCCGCCATCGGGCGCAGGACCGATTTGGTAGCTCACGAGCTTTTGAACTTCCGCCACCTCTGGCGAGTCAAAGCGACGTCCCATGAGCCGTTTGACCGCGTAGGCGGTCTGGTCGGGACGCGTGATAATCAAATTCTTGGCTGCCTGCCCCACGACCCGAGTGCCATCGCCCTTGAAGGTGACGCACGAAGGGAGCACTTTATACCCCTTGTCGTCCTCAAGAACGCGCGGCCGACCGTCCATCAGAACGGCGACGGCGGTATTGGTCGTGCCCAGGTCGATGCCGATGGCCTTTCCCATCCGGTCTCCTCACGCGGCAGAGCATCATAGCAGAACAGTGGGGGTGGACCGCGGCGTTCAAGCGCTTTCGACGAAGAATCGCCGTGCGGCGCCCGCACACTTCGAACCGGAGGTCCGAGGTCCCACCCGAAGATACCGTTGTACGCGAAGCTCTCTCTATGCGCCATAGTGTAGAACAGCGAGGCAACGCAGCGATGACCCACTCATCGTGCGCTTGGGGAAGATGTCAACGACGCCGCTGGGGGAGGCGCGCATTTGGATCGGTTGGAGCATCCATCTGCCGAAGCACTTCTGTGGGGAGAATGTGGTGGACACCCTGTACGCCCAACCCCGGAAGCCAACGTCCCGTTGCCATCCGATACTCCCCATACAACAGACGCCGCTCCGCAATCGAACGCTCCCGGCTCCGACCTCCCCCCCGCCAAAACATCCAAAAGGTCGTACCGAGCGTGCCCAACAGCGCCCAGCCACCATCACCAGCCGCCGCAGCGATTCCGTAAATGCCCCAAGCGAACACCAATACACCCACGCGGTCAGGGTGCCGACAATGCGCCCAGGGACCTCGTCGACAAATGCCTTGGGCACCGCCATCCTCGCGCAAAAAAGTGGTCAAGGTTGCGGCCGCCCAACGGGACAGAAAAAATCCCAAGACCACCAGCAACAGGGCCACACCGTCAATCAAACCGAATGGCAGCGGCGCTCCATATTGAATGCCATGCCATGTTGGCTGGAGCCCGAGCCAAAGCAGTAGCGCCTGAGGCAAAAAGAGGCGTCTTATTGCCTCAATATGCCAACGCGGCCCCCACTCGGCCTGTAGGCGCTTCAGACCCGGATGGGGCCCGGTCACCTTGGCGCGTCGCTGCACGTCAACAAGCTGGGCGGCCGCTTCCAACATCACGACGCTGCCGAGAATCACCACCCGCACACCACCGAGCTCCGCCATCATCCACGATACCGGCACAATCACAAACACACACATCGACCGCAACCACAACAGCGGGTCGAGCACACCGCCACGCAAGGCCCGGTGCCAGCCCAAGACATGCAGCAACAGCACCAACACCAACATCAGCACGATTCTTGCCCCTGGGACCACAAGTCCGAAGCACCCGCAAATGGCGCAGTTGCGCGCACGATGGCTTGTGTCGCCGCGAGCGCGCTGCAAAGGACCGACCGCCAAGGAGCCCGCTGCGACCGCGCAAACCCTATGCGGGCCAAGTGTACCGCCGGCAATGTTGGGTCTCCATCCAGTGGGTCGGAGCCAAGCGCATCATAGTGGTCACGCCAAACGGTCGTGGCGGCCAGAAAACGGCGAAGACCGAATTCATCGGCCAATCGCGCTTGCACGCGATGCGCCGCATGTTCTCGTGTAAGGTCGCGCTTATCGGTGTTTTCGAGTCCCCAATCCGAGGCGGCCCAAGCCACTGGTCCTTCGACCAACGCATGACACAACTCGTGGAACACCAGTTGTGCAATCGAATCGTCGGCATCAAACCCAGCAGCATCGGACAATGTCAGGGTCGAACGGCCGTCCCAACTTGCGAAAACATCGGGACTCCGCACCACGTCGATACCCAGACGCCGTGCCGCCGCAATCCAAATCAAGTCCAACGGATCTTGATATTGGAAGGATACTACCCTGTCTCCCGACCCTTCATCCAAAAAATGGCCCGCATCTCGTTCGAGAATCCCCGAACCATGGATGTCTTGATTGTTCAACACCACAGACATTCGCGTCTCCGCCAGGAAGAACAGCATAACCCAAAACATGCAGCCTGACGCGGACTGTTCGCACCGAAACCCCATGCAACCGCGCGCTCCAAGTCGCAGCGCACAGGGCGAGCCAGGAAACACCAAAACGTTGACAAATCGAAGCGTCGCAGCCCTTCGACACACCTTCCCCACAGGTTTTCCTCCGAGTAAGGCCGCGAAATTGCCGCATTCGAAGGGACGCGGCATTGTAAAGCCAGCATCCCTTCGACAAACCCAACCCTCCTATCCTACTGCTGTACAGGGTCCGCCCTTGCTGATTTGAGATATACTGCACAAAGTGGTCACTTCATGGGGATACGATGTTCCACGGAACTTCGATCCAACCACACGATCGACCGTTCGATCGAATTCCCCGCCGTTCGTCATTCTATCGTTTCCCCTCTTTTGCGGTTTCTGGGCGTACTTCACACCCAGAACGCACCCTGGCGTTCACCGGTGCCCCCGCCCGTGAATCCTCGGAGCCGTCATGCGTCGTACTTGGTTGCGTACCCTTTGGTTGGGCATCGCTCTCGTCGGATGTCGAAAAGACGACCCCCAAACAACCAAGGCAAGCTTGGTTTTGGACAACGATGGTGATGGTTACGCAGTTACCGTCGACTGCGACGACAACAATCCGCTCATCTTTCCCAATGCAGAGGAAATCTGCGATGGCATCGACAACGACTGCGATGCTGCTGTCGATGAAGCGGTGGGTTTTGCCTATTTTGCCGACGCCGACGGCGACGGTCACGGAGACCCCGAGGCGCCAATCGTCGCTTGTCAAGTAGGCAACGGCGTCGCGACGCTTGGCGACGACTGCGACGACACGGACCCCTCCGTTTACCCGAGCGCCGACGAGCAATGTGACGCCATCGACAACGACTGCGACAACGAAATCGACGAAGGCGCGCTGCTGACGTGGTACCTCGACAGCGATAACGACGGCTACGGCGACCCTTCCACCGAGATTGCAGAGTGTACCGCACCCGAGGGCTATGTCGCCGACAATACGGACTGCGACGACGCAGACCCCGAGCGCGCACCCGGATTGGCCGAAGTCTGCGACAACAAAGACAACGACTGCGACAACGACATCGACTCCACCGCAATCGACCGCATCGAATGGTGGCCCGATTTCGACAACGACGGCTATGGAAATCCCGACCAAGCGTCGCTGCTCTCGTGTACGGCCCCGTTGGGGCAAGTGTCCAACAACCTCGACTGCGTCGACACAAACGCCGCGATTTATCCTGGCGCACCGGAGCTTTGCGATACCATCGACAACAACTGCGACACCATCGTCGATGATGTAGACGCCGATTTGGACGGCACAATCGACATCGCTTGCCAAGGGGGCACCGACTGCGACGACAGCGACGGCACCATCTACCCTGGCGCCATCGACACCTGGTACGACGGCGTCGACCAAGACTGCGACCGCTCCGACGACTACGACGCCGACCAAGATGGTTTTGTGCCCGATGGCTACGAGGGACTCCCTACCCGCGGGCTCTCCGGCACAGGCAACCTCCCCAACGGCGATTGCGACGACACCCTACCGACGGTGCATCCCGGCGTATCGGATGTCTGGTACGATGGCGTGGACCAGAACTGCGATAGCCAGGATGACTACGACCAAGACGCCGACGGGTTCGTGCCGGATATTTACGTTGGCCTTCCGACCGTCTACCTCCCGACCTCGGGCGGGTTGCCCGGCGGAGATTGCAACGACGCCGCCGGCGCTATCTTTCCAGGCGCGCCCGACGCTTGGTACGACGGAATCGACCAAAACTGTGACCAAGCCGACGACTTCGACCGAGATACCGACGGCTATGTCCCCGATGCCTACGCAGGCCGTGTCACTGTCGATGTTCCCGGCTCCGGCTCCTTGCCCGCCGGCGACTGTGACGACGACGACCCCACCATTTATCCCTTCGCCGTCGACCTCTGGTACGACGGCGTCGACCAAGACTGCGATGGCGCCAACGACTACGACCGAGATGGCGACGGCTACGCCTGGGACGCTTACGGCGGCGACGATTGCAACGACGACGACCCGAACATTCATCCCGGCGAACCAGAGGTTTGCGACGACGATATCGACCAAGACTGCGACGGCACCTCCAATGCGTGCTCGTTTGTCGATGACGTGCCCCTCACCGACGGGGATGCGTGGTTTTACGGGGAATCGGCTGCCGAGCGCGTAGGCCAAGGCGACCCCGGCATTACCAACGGCGGCGACCTCAACGGCGACGGCTGGAATGACCTCGTTGTCTCGGCAATCTTTGACGACACCGCAGGCACCAACGCCGGCATTGTCCACGTCTTCTACGGCCCTGTGTCCGGCCAAGGCCTCGGCGTATCGGTGTCCGATGCGAAAATCACGGGGGAGGCCGCAGGCGACCTCTTCGGTCGGTCCGTGGTGTCGGCGAAAGACTTCGACAACGATGGCTTCGACGACCTCTTCATTAGCGCCCAAGGCACCAGCACAAAAGGAGCCAGCACCGGAACCGCATATGTCGTCTCCGGCCCCATCACGGCAGGCACATTTGGCGTCGTCACAAGCGGCCTCGCAGACCGCTGGTTTGTCGGCGCCGCAGCAGGCGACCTCATCGCCGACCTCGCGCCTGCAGGCGACGTGAATGGCGATGGATACGACGACCTCCTCATCGCAGCCCAGTTTTGGGACGAAGGCGGAACGGATGCCGGCGGCGCTTACCTCATCTACGGGCCGAGCACGGCAGGTGAATACGACCTCGCTTCGGTACGCAGCACAGATGCACGTCTCATCGGCGTTCGCGCAGGAGACGAAGCAGGCTCATCCGTCGCGGGCGGCGTCGACCTGAGCGGCGATGGATTCCCCGACCTATTGGTCGCCGCGCGCTACGCGGACGCAGGCACACGCACCGACAACGGCGCAGTCTACGTGGTTCACGGTCCGGTCAGCGGCGACCTCGACCTCGTCGCCGCCGACGGTCGCTTCATTGGAGAGGCCTCGGCGGACGAGCTCGGCTATGGCGCAGGCGTTGGTTTGGCCGGTGACGTAAACGATGATGGCTACGAGGACTTCATCGCTGGCGCTCGCTTCAACGGGCGTGGCGGCACAAAAGCCGGGACCGCGTACTTGCTGCTGGGCCCCATCACAACCGGCACCAACCGTTCTGTCGCGACGGCCGACGGCATTTTTGTCGGGGAAGCGGCGTCCGACCAAACGGGCGATAGCGTCAGTGGCGTTGGCGATGTTGATGGTGACGGCAACATCGACCTTCTCATTGGCTCGGGTTGGGTCGACGCCGGCACTTCCAATGGTGGCGCCGGCTACTTGGTGCTCGGGCCGTTTGGCGCCACCACCGGCGTTTTGGACCTCAGCAAAGCCGACGCGCGCTTCATTCCCGAAGGCGACAATGACCGCGTACGCATTTCCGCCGGTGGCGACATGAATGCCGACGGAAACGATGACTTGTTGTTTGCGACCCAAAACAACTCGACCAACTTGTCGACGGCGGGCTCGCAGCATGGAGCAGTGTATCTCTTCTACGGAAAGGGCTTGTAACCACGCCACTTGTCGCCATTTCCCCGTGTCGCACGACGTTCGAGATCAGAAAGCAGAGAAAGGATGTCAAGGCCAACAGACCGCGCACACGATAAGAGCAAGTGCGCGCCCTGCCGTGGGGTGCGAGCAACGCCGACCCTCCCCGCGGGGGTCAATGCCTTGGCGCTTCGGTGACGACCACACAGAGGTGGAGCATCGCCCGCATCCTTTCATTGCTTCTGGCCCTCACGGGCAGTGTCGCTGTTGCGGGAGGCCTGTTCGGCCTTCGCGACCCCGCCACCCCCACGCCAACACCGTCGCCCGATGTGGCGGCCGCAGAAGTCGCCGCGCCAGCCCCGCCTGCGCCGGCCGCGCCCCCGCTGTTTCCGGAAGGGTTGCCGGTCGCACTCCAACAAACCCCTGCGGGTCTGCCCAACCTGAGCGCACAAGGCTGCCACGCCTGTCACTGGCAGGCACATGAAGAGTGGGAGCACACCCCCCACGCCCAAGCCTGGACCACCGCCCCGTTTCAAGAGGCCATCGCGCGCGCGGGCGGAACCACCGCCTGCAAGGGCTGCCACCTCCCCTTGGCCAACCAACACGACCGCCTCGCAGCCGGCTTCGTAGGCGGCGACTTGTCCCGGCCGAACCTCGTCCAGAATAAGCTCTGGGACGCTACATTGATGGCCGAGGGCGTCACCTGCGCGGCCTGCCACGTTCGGGACGGCGTTGTCGTATCTACCCACGCCGCGCCGGACGCCCCCCATCCCGTCGCAGTGTCCGCAGAGCTGCAATCCGCAGAGTTTTGCGCTACCTGCCACCAACTCACCTGGCCGGAAGCAGACCGTCCCTTCTACGACACCTACGGCGAGTGGAAAGCCAGCGCATATGCCGAAGCGGGCATCACCTGCCAAGAATGCCACATGCCGCCTACGCCCGGTGCGTCGGCCGCAACGAAGTTTGCCGCCCACCCGAGCCACGCCTTCGAGGCCAACCTCGCGCGCGGCCTCTCCATCCTGCTGAACCTCGACGCGCCCGAGTTTCAGCGCGGCCAGCCCACCGAAGTGCGGGTGACCTTACAAAACACCGGCGCAGGACACCACATCCCCACAGGCTCCCCGTTCAAGGCTTACCGCCTCTCGATTTCGATTGAAGACACCACAGGCAAGCCACTGGCACCTGCGGGAGAAATGACGCTCGGGCGAACCATTGGCCCCGAAGCTCCATGGCCCACCCTCGCCGACAATCGAATTCCTGCCGGTGGGGAGATGGGCTTCCAGCACACATTCGACGTTTCCCAAAAGGTCGCCGCACAGTCGGCGCTTTTGGTGGTGCGGGTCCTCCGAACCGTACCTGGTGTCCCCTCTGGCGCGCCCGAAATCCTTTTGGAGCGACGCATCCCTGTCCAGGTCCTCTGAACCCCGAGTACACCGATGATTCGCCACGCAGCCAAAACGCACCCCGGCCGACGCAGAAAGTCCAACGAAGATGCGATGCTCGCCGACCCTCACTTCGGCTTGTTCGTGGTGGCCGACGGGGTTGGGGGACGTGCAGCGGGAGAGGTTGCGAGCGCGCTGACGGTAGACACCTTCCGCGAAGCGGCGCCCCGCTTGGCAAACTCTGTGCGCGTCTACGCGAAGTCACCCGATTGGGCGAGCCGCAACCGGGTCCTGGAGCTTCTGGACAACGTTTGCCAAGAAGCCAGCGCCCGCGTCTACGAAGAGGCCGAGCACAATGGTCGGCGGGGCATGACCACCACGCTGGTCGTCGTTCTCGTAGGCGGTGGCGCCGCGTTTCTCGCGCATGTTGGCGATAGCCGCGCCTACTTGGTTCGAGACGGTTTCATCCGCCAGCTGACCGAAGACCACTCCATGGTCAACGACTTGGTGCGCTCCGGCCAAATGACCTGGGAAGAGGCGCGCGGTTCGCGGTATCGCAACGTCATCACCCGCGCCGTCGGCTTGTATCCAAGCGTGCAAGCCGACCTCATGAGCATCGAGATATTGCCCGGCGACCGGCTTCTGATGAGCTCGGACGGCTTGTCCGACCCCGTAGCCCTCGAAAAGATTGAAGAGCTGGCCTGTCAGAACGACGTCGAGACCGCCGCCGACGACCTGATTGACGCGGCGCTCGAAGGTGGCGGCCCCGACAACGTCACGGTCATCCTCACCGAACCCGAAGCCACCCCCGAGACCGAAGCGGCACGCGCGCGGGCGCAAGTCATGCAAGACCTCTTCTTGTTTGCGGACTTGCCCTTCCATGCACGGTTGCGGGTCAGCCGAATTTGCCGTGACGTCAAGTTTTCGCCCGGCGCGCCACTCGTTCGCGAAGGCGACCCCGGCGACGCCATGTACGTAATCGTACAAGGTTCTGTCTCCGTCACCCGCAACGGCGTTGAGCTCGCGCGGCTTGGCGCAGGGGAGCACTTCGGCGAGATGGGTCTTTTGGAGTCACAGCCCCGCACCGCGTCCGTGTTGGGCGACTCCTATGGCTCCGCCTTGGTCGTCGGACGCTCCGACCTCCTCGAGTTCTGCACCCGCGAGCCAGCCCTTGGAAACGCCCTGCTGTGGCGCCTTCTCAAGACTTTGGGCGAACGTCTGCGCGTAGCCAACGCCCGCGCGTCCCGAAACGCCTGACCTCTGGGAGACCACCGTGCGAATACGCTGCGCCATCAGCCCCGATGCTGACGACCTCTTTATGTTTCGGGCGCTCCTGCTCGACCTTATCGACACCGATGGCTTCTCGTTCGACATCTCCACCCAAGACACCGACGGGCTCAACCGCGCCGCGGCGGGTGAATCCGTAGACCGGGCCCTTTTGCCCCACGTCAGCGCCGTCAGCATCGCGTGGGTACCCACGTTGGCCCAAGACTGGCAGCTTTTGCCCCATGGTGGCAGCGTGGGTCGCGGATACGGCCCGGTGGTCATTTCCCGCGAGCCGCTCGCTCTCGAACAACTGCAGGGCAAGCGGGTGGCCGTTCCCGGCACGACCACCACCGCCTGGACCGTCCTCGCACAAATGGTGCCCGACATTCAGCCCGTCGTCGTGCCCATCACACCCCCCGAGCGTGTTTTTGCCACCCTCGCATCGGGTGAAGTGGACGCCGCATTGCTCATTCACGAAGGCCGCCTCACCTTCGCCCAGCATGGATTCGTGAAGGTCGCCGACATCGGCGAATGGTGGTTTCAACAAACCGGGTTGCCGCTGCCTCTCGGCGGAAACGTCGTGCGACGCGACCTCGGCGAGGAGACCATTCGACGCCTCAGCGCGGTGCTCCGCGAGAGCATCGCCCACGCCCTCGCACACCGCGAGGACGCCATTCAGTGGTTGTTGGCGCGGGGAGCAGGCCCATTACAAACGCGCGAAGCCGTCGACCATTACCTCTCATTGTACGCCAACGCCGACACCCTCGACTACGGCGCCGATGGCCGCGAAGGCGTGCGAACGCTGCTCCAGCGCGGCGCGGCGGCGGGACTGCTGCCCGCCCTCGCGTCCATCGACTTTGCACCCTGAAGGTGGCGTAGAGCCTCCGGTCGCGCGTCGCCGTGCGCCCCTCTCTCCCACCGCGGCGTCGATGACGCCTGGATAGACCATGCTGCGCTGGACCTCCGCTGGTGCCGTCAGTACGCCCGAAACCCTCCAAGTCCGCGTGGAGGCCCACCATCCCGACCGCCTCCCCGCTGGAGCGCCCACCGCTACCCGCCGCCTGACGCCCGACGAGCTTCGCGCCAACGTCCACTGGTTCACAGAGGGCTTGCGCGGACCTCGCACGCGCCCGTGCACCACGCTCGTCCTCTCGGGGCACACCGTCGCTACCCGTCCCGATGTTCCGTCGTTGCTCGATTATGGACGAGAACTCGGTATTCGCAGGGTGGTGCTCCACGCCGGGAACGCGGAGCTCGCCGCCCTCGACCTCTCGTGGATGCGCGGACGGGTCGACACCCTCGTCTTGCCCCTCCACTCCCCCGGCGAAGTCCTGTCGCTCGTGTCGCTCGCGCGCCGGGCCATCGACGCGACACTGGCCGTCACCTTCGCCATCGACCTTAACCGCAGCGTCCTCCCCCACCTGCCGTCCCTCGTGCGGCAACTCGACGAACTACGGCCCGCGCAGATTGTCGTCACTTGGCCGTTTCCTACCCACGAAGCGCCAGCAGAGCGCGCGCCATCCCCCCACACCTGGGCCCACCCCCTCGCCGAGGCCCTTCGGCAACCACGCCAAAACCCGCTCATCGTGCGTGGATTGCCTGCCTGTCACCTTGTGGGAATCCCCGCGCCGATTCGGCGCACCACCAACCGCTGGTATGTGGATGCAGAGCACCAAATGGAAAATGCGCTGCTGTTTTTGCCATCCGTCGTGACCTTCACAAAGCCCGATGTATGCCGATTCTGCGTGCGTGATAGCGATTGCGATGGTTTCTTCCAAGCATACCTTGACAACGGGCACCCACCCCTTTCGCCACTGAGCGCCCCCACGCCCGATTGAACCGCGGTCGCCGTCTCAGGGGGAGGCACGCAAGGCACGAATCTGGTCGGCTTGTGCGCCGGCGCGCCCCCGATGACGCGGGTCTTCGAGCTCGGCTTTTGACAATGCGGTGAGCGCGAGGTCCCCGTCACCCTCGAGCAAATGCGCCTGGGCCTTGAACCACCACACCTGTCGGGGCGGACGCTTCGTGGGGTCGTCGATGCCAAGGTCGTCCAAAGAGGACAAGGCCTTGCGACCGTCGCCGGCGCACACCCAAGCGCCGACCTCAAGGGCCTTGAGCCGGTCGTCGTCGGGATTTTCTCGAATCAGACCCCGAATCCGCCCGGCCGCGGTGCGACAGTCGCCCGTCCCAAAGTCCCCCACAACCAACTGCACGCCTGCGGGCATCTCTTCGATACGCATGACCTCGGGCGGCGAGCGGTCTGCCAGCTCCCGCAAGCGAGGGTCGCGCGCGCTGCTCGCCCCGCTGCTGTCCTCCGTTTGCGACCGTACGACCACCACGGCAAGCACAATGACCACGACCAGTGGCAACCAAATGCGCCACGCGCTCGTTCGGGGCGCTTCGGACGTGCCAGGCAGCATCCGCGCGGGCTTTTTCGACTCCCCCGTGCTCGGACGCGCGGTCCGCCCCGTATTTTCCGACCTGCCCCGCCGCTCTTCTTTGGCCTCTTGCATCGCCGCCCGCATGGCCTCTTGCAAGTCGACGGTCTGGTCCAAGGCCGTCTGCACATGGGCGGCTTCTTCAGCGAGCTGCTCGCGGCTGGTCTCGTGGTCCACTGCATCCAGAGTGCGGATGATGCGGTCCATCGTGCGCAGGTCTTCGCGACATCCCGCACATTCTTGGAGGTGCTTCTCCGATGCCTCCCGAATTCGCTCGGGAACAGACCCCGGATTGAGCGTCCACGTCATCACCACCGCTGGCGGCAAGTGGCGCGTGCCATCGAGCGTTGGCCGCGCTTCTTGGAGCGCCTCGACTGCCATTCGTCCCGCAGTCATCAGCGCCATCGCCTTGACCTGCCCCGATGTCGCGGGCTTCTGGCGCATCACTTGCTCGGCGATTTGTGCCGTAAGCTCCCTTCGCTTGTCTTCGACGGAAAACCGCGAGCGCGTCTCCGGGCCCAATGCGCCCAAAAACGCGGGGTGCCCCAACACCCGCTCGGCCATGCTCCGAATGGCGTTCCGAAGGGCCGTTCGCGCAGAAGGGTCCCCACCCGCCCAGCGCTCCACCAATGCGTCATCCATACGCCGACCTCCAAGGCCCTCACCATACCAGAGCCCAACCACCCGATGGAAGGCCGCCGACCATCGAGCCCGATCCTACCCGCCAAGCATGTAAATATGGAAAAATGCCTTGATCTGCGCAGCGACACAGCCGATGCGCGCCGCCAAGTGTGTCGGAGGCGTTTCCTGCCGGGCCGCTGCACATTATCCAGTTTTGTACTGCAAACCCCATCGGACAAAGCCGACTCCCGCGCAATCGCTCCTGCAGCGCCGCACGGAAGTTTTTGCCCCGTTGGTATCCCTCCCGAATCGGCGAAGAGAACGACGAACAAATCGTCTTCAACCCTCCCTTCGACATTTCGGCACCTGCTTTCCCCTTTCGAAACCACCGCATGAATGAGACGGTCGACATGCACGAGTCCGAGCCAGTACCCTGGATTCTCGTCGTGGAAGACGACCCCAAGAGCCAGCGAATCTTGGAACGAATGCTCACGAAGCGCGGGTATCGGGTCGACCTCGCCTCCGACGCGCCCGATGCGCTGGATTTGCTCCAAGATAACGACTACGACATCACTCTGGTCGACTACCAGCTCCCTACCTTGATGGGGCACGAATTCATCGAGCAAGCGCGAACCGTGCGACCCCTGATGGAGTTCGTCGCCATCTCTGGCTACGGCACCGCCGATGTCGGCCAGCTCTTGATGAATGCCGGTGCCTGCGACTTTTTCGACAAGCACAACCTCAACGACGAGCGCTTTCACCGCGTCATCGACGGTGCCCTTCGGCGCCGGGTCCGCACCATCGACGAAGCCCAACACCGCGCGCGCTTGGCTGAAATGAACCGGCGTGGTGCGTTTGCCGGTCTCATCGGCAACAGCCGCGTGATGGTCGAGGTCAAGGACAACATCCGTCTCGTCGCGCCGCGCACGCAAATGCCGGTCTTGATTCTCGGGCCAAGCGGGTCCGGGAAGGAACGTATTGCCGAGGCCACCCACGACGCATCCGGCGTGCCGGGCCAGTTTGTCGCCAGAAACCTCACCGAAGTGGCCGAGTCTCTGTTCGAAAGTGAGCTCTTCGGCTACGCCAAGGGCGCGTTCACCGGCGCCATCCGCGACACCGCCGGCCTTTGCGAACAAGCCGCCAATGGAACCTTATTCCTCGATGAAATCGGCCTCCTGCCACTGAATCTGCAAGGCAAGCTGCTTCGCCTGCTCAATGAGCGGCGCTACAACCGCGTCGGTGACCCCACCACCCGCAAGTTCACGGGGCGCATCATCTGCGCCACAAATGCCGACCTCGGAAAGATGGTGAGCGAGGGCACCTTTCGCGAAGACCTCCTGTTCCGAATCAACGGCTTCCCCATCACCGCGCCCGACCTCAACAGCCGTATCGAAGACATCCCGCACCTTACCTATCACTTCATGCAAATGGTCAATCGGGAATGGTCCCTCGACCCCCCGATTACCTCCATCGAGCCAGAGGCGATTCGCGCCCTTCAAAACCACGACTGGCGGGCCAACAACGTGCGAGAGCTTCGCAACGTCGTGTCCCAAGCGGCGCTGCGCTCCACCGATGAAGCGAGCTTGCGTTCCTCGTCCAGCGGCAGTGCCGTTGAGATTCGGGTCAGCCACCTCCCGCCCCAAATCGCGCGAAACACCAGCCAGCCCGTCCCCCGAAGTCCATCGGGCTCCCCTGCCGCACCCGTTAGTACTACAGAGTTCCGGTTCCCACAATACCTTATGGACCTCAACCGAAAAGATGCAAAGCAGCTTGTAATCGATGAGTTTGAGCGCCAGTACTGCTTGCATTTATTGGCCACACACGACTATAACGTCACCCATGCCGCAAAAGCCGCGGACATGCAGCGCTCCAACTTCCGCCGATTGATGTCCCGCCTCGACATCAACACGCCCACAAGCGACTGACCGCACGTATTTTCGTGGACAAGCGGCTATGGCCGAGCCCCCGCGCAAAATGCGGTGCGCCGTGATGCCGGGCGACCGCCACGACATCCGCAAACATCCGCGCCGATTCGTCGCTTTTGCCGACGACCGACATTGACCATGCACAGCGCATTATGAACCGGATACATCCCTGTCCTACTCTATGGGAGTCGACATGAGCGTGTTTACGGAAATGGCGTCGATGGGTCACGAACAACTGGTCTTCTGTCGCAACGATGACGTTGGCTTGCGCGCCATCATCGCCGTTCACAGCACGGCACTCGGTCCCGCCCTCGGTGGCTGTCGACTCTACAACTACGCCAATGAGGCCGATGCCATTCGCGATGTCCTTCGCCTTTCGCGCGGCATGACCTACAAAGCCGCGGTCGCGGGCTTGGACCTCGGGGGCGGCAAGGCGGTCATTATCGGCGACCCCACCATCAAGTCCGAAGAGCTCTTCCGCGCATTCGGTCGATTCGTCGAGAGCCTGGGGGGTCGGTACATCACCGCGGAGGACATGAACACCACCGTCGAAGACATGAACAACATTCGCCGGGAGACCCAGTTCGTTACCGGCGCGGCCACCTACACCGGCGGCAGCGGCGACCCCTCGCCGGTCACCGCATGGGGTGTCTACCACGGCATTCGCGCGTGCTTGGAGGTCGTTTATGGCACGCCCGACGTGTCCGGTCGCACGATTGCGATTCAGGGTTTGGGCGCCGTGGGCCTGCATTTGGCAAAGTTCCTGCACGATGGCGGGGCCCGCTTGTTGTTCAGCGACATTTCAGAGCGCAAACTTGAGTCAGCAGTGGCGAAGTTTGGTGGCGAAATCATCGATGGAGACGACTTCTACTCCACCGAATGCGATGTCTTGGCTCCGTGCGCGATTGGTGGTATCATCAACGCATCGACCATCCCGCGGATTCGTGCGCCTATCATCGCGGGTGCCGCAAACAACCAGCTCGACGACGAAGAGCGCGATGGCGCATTGTTGGAGCAAGCGGGAATCGTCTACGCGCCCGACTACGTCATCAACGCGGGAGGGCTCATCAATGTGGCCGCCGAGCTCGACGGCTTGCCGCCCGAAAAAGCAATGCACGACGCCGCCAACATTTTCGACACGGTGAAGCGCATCATCAACCTGTCGCGGGCCGGAAACATTACCACCACCGCTGCGTCCAACCAAGTCGCCGAAGAGCGCATCAACAATGTGTCTCGGTTGCGCCGCTTGCACTTGCCGGGTCGTTAGGCGTTGAGATCGCGCGCCCTTGTTTATGCAGCACAGGAGGCGCGCGCGGCTGCCCGAAACGCAAGAGCCCTCGGCTCCCCGCGCGCCACGTGGGGCCCGGGGCAACGTCGAGCGCCGCATCCGCCCTTCGCGAGAATGCGTAATTCCTCCTTCAACTGCATTTCAGGACATTTGGTGCGTCAAGGGAGGATGTATACAAACATGCCGATCCTCACCTCACATTCAACTACTTCAGGTCTTGACAGGTGTGATCGATTGCGCCTCATCGACGTTCTGGAAAGCACCGGATTTGCGAAGTTCGTTTGAAGACCCGGCGTGTAGGGGCTAAGATGCCGAGCAATCGCAGGGCACCAAGCCGCGGCCGACGACTCCCCCTCTTCGACTTGCCTTGGTTCCAACTTCACGCGATTTTCGATTCCCGAATCGAATTGTCTCCCCGCCGGCCGGCTTTCGCCTGCTGCACCCCCCTCCCTCTTCGCTCCCGGTGCTCCCCGTGCCGCACCTTCGAATCGTCTCGAACGTACGCAGCGAAGCGTACGATGGGCCGCTCGACCTTCTCCTGTTCTTGGTCCGCCGTCAGGGTGTTGACTTGCGGGAGATTCCTATCGGCCCCATCGCAGATGCGTTTGTCGCGCAGCTTGAGCTAATCCAAGAGCTCGACCTCGACAGCGCCTGCGAATTCGTGGTCATGGCGTCAACCTTGTGTTGGCTCAAGAGCCGTGAGCTCCTGCAAAATGGCAGCCAGTCCGTTGAGGACGAAGAGGCGCGCGCCGTGCGCGACGACCTCAGCCGGCGCCTTTTCGAGTTCCAGCGCTACCGCGATGCAGCCAAGAAGCTCAGCGAACGCGCGATGTTGGGGCGCGACACCTTCGCGCGCCCCTTGGAGCCCGTCCAAGGCTTCGAGCGTCCCGTGTATGCGGAAGACGACGCATTTGGCCTGCTCGAGCGCTTCTACTCGATGCTGCAACGAAGCGCCGCGCCCCCGCCGATTCATGCGGTCACGCTGGAGCCGTGGACCATGGAAGACGCTGGGCGCCTGCTGGTGGAAGCGTTGGCCAACGGCCCGCGCGACCTCCTCGATATTCTTCTGCGCGTGCGCCACAAGCACCAGCGGGTGTTCTGCTTTCTGGCCGTCCTCGAAATGGCGCGCTTGGGCATGTTGACCCTCGCCCAAGACGAGCACCTCGGCTCGATTCGCCTTGCCCTCGTCGAGAACAGCCGGTCGGTTGACTTGAGCCGGCTGGAAGGCGTCGTTGCGTGACCAACGGACCCGAGTGGCCCCCTGAGGGCGACGAAACCACCCGTGGTCGAAACGGCCGAAATACCGGCCTGCTCGACCCCGACGACTACAAAGAAGTTCATCCGCGTCCGGCGCCTCCCGACCCCGAAACCGGTGGGGAGGTCATCGACTTCGCGGGGCTTCGCGCGCGACAACCCGAGCCCGAAGACCTTCCGCCGCTCGAAGGCGACGACATCGTCGAGAGCGACGAAGGGGATGTCGCGCTCACCCCGCCTGCCCCCGGCATGTTGCAAGGCGCCATCGAGGCCTTGCTGCTGGCGGCCGACGGCCCGGTCTCTTTGTCGCAGCTCAACACTTGGCTCGCGGAGCCCGGAGAAGGCGTCGTACGGGACGCTCTGCGCGAAGTCGCCGCAGAGCTCGCCCGCGGCCAGCGCGGCTGGCGCTTGGTAGAAGTTGCCAAAGGCTGGCAGCTGCGCACCGACATTCGCTATGGCCGCTGGGTCGCGCGGATGCGCGGCGGGCGTCCCCAGCGCTTGTCTCCCGCTGCGATGGATGTTTTGGCCGTCCTCGCCTACCGCCAACCCTGTACCCGCGCCGAAATCGACCAGCTCCGCGGCGTCGATTCGGGCGGTGTCTTGCGGCTCTTGTGCGAGCGCGGTCTCGCCGCAGTCATGGGCCGAAAAGATGTGCCCGGCCGGCCATTGCTGTACGGCACCACAAAGAACTTCTTGTCGCTGTTTGGCCTTCGCGACCTCTCCGACTTGCCTACCCTCCGCGACCTTCGGGAGCTTCGTCGGGACGACGACCGCCTCCCCCCCGGCGCCGCGGAGCTTCTCGGCATTTCCGCCGAGCAGCTTGGTCGGGCCCTCGGGCTCGAACCCGAAGACATCACCGACGAAGAAAACGACGACGAGCACGAGCCCGTACAAACGAGCTTGTTCGCCGTCGTCGACCCCAATGGTGCGCTGGACGACGAAGACCCCACCTAAGCGCCCGTTTTTGGGGGAGGCTGCGTATAAGCCCGCCTTTTGCCTCCCCGAGAAATACGACGAATGGGCGACGACCGCGCGCCGATTGCCGACACCCGCGTGAGAGCCGGCTACGCTTCCGATTCAACGACCCGCGCCGTGAGGCGCTGGGCCTGCGCGCCCGTCAGAGGGCAGCGAGGACACCATGCACACGAAGTCGAACATCGACGAAAGCAACCGTATTGCCAAAGTGATTGCCCGTTCGGGCCGGGCCAGCCGCCGCGAAGCCGAAAAGCTCGTGCAGGACGGCCTCGTCACGGTCAATGGCGAAACCATCTTCCATCCCGGTCACGCCGTCGACCCCCGCGCCGACGTCATTGCCATCGAAGGCGAGCGGATTCCCCGTCCGCCCCCGTTGATGTACTACGTCGCGTTCAAGCCCCGCGGCTTGCTCACCACGCGTACCGATCCTCAGGGCCGCCCCACGGTGCAAGAGCTGGTGGAGCACCTCCCCCATCGCCTCGACCCCGTCGGCCGTCTCGACATGGACACCGAAGGCGTGCTCATCTTCACCAACGATGGCGAGCTGACCAACGGCCTGCTGCACCCCTCCCACAAAGTGCCCCGGCGCTACCTCGCGAAGGTCTGGAAGCGCCCCGACGACCGCAAGATGGCGCGTCTGCAGCGCGGCATTCAGCTTGAGGACGGCTTCACCGGTCCTTGCAAGGCCCGCGTGGTCGAAGAGACCGACTCTGGCAACTGCTGGATTGAGATTACGGTCACCGAAGGCCGCAATCGCCTGATTCGCCGCATGTTTGAGGCCATCGGCCATCCCGTCTCGAAGCTGCGGCGCGAGAGCTTCGGCACCGTGTCCCTGCGGGGACTCGAGCGCGGCCACATCCGCCCGCTCACCGGCTCCGAGATTCAGCGTTTGCGCGACATCGTCGATGGCACCGAGCCCAAGCAGGCGGGTCACGAGACCAAATACCGTCCTGGCTTCGCCCGGCCCAAGCCCAAGCCAAACCGCCCGCTGTCCCGGAAAAAGCGCACACGGATTGGCAAGCCCCAACGCGGCGGCGCCAAGGACTGAACGCGCCAACCCCACACACCCGGCCAAGCCGCGGCAAACGACCCGCCCGAACGCGTCTATGCTTCGGTCGGCACGTCATTTCGGGAAAATGAATGACCATTCAGTCCCGATTCCCTGCCCGGCAGACATCGCCCAAAAACGGCTACGGTTCGGTGTAACCAAGCACTTGCAACGCCGCGTGGTCCACCGTCCCCGGCTTCGGGACCGGCGGAATCGCCCGCAGCGCGGCCACCGACTCCGCCGGTACGTTCCCGGTGAGACGGACCTGCCCACCGCGCAGCAGCGCCCGCCCACCGTCCGGGGTTATCGCCACACGGTCACGACCGGCGACCCCTTCGGGCGCACATCCGGGACTACAGCCAGGTTCACACAAGCCGGACTCCGCGAAGCGCACGGTATCGACCGTTGGTGCCTCCCCCACCAATAGCCGCGGCACGTCCTCAAGTCCGACCAAATCGTGAGAAACACGGCGCGGGCGGTCGGGTGTCCACCGAAACAACGGAACATGCAGCACAATGTCGGACGAAGAACGCTCATGCTGCCGTCCACATCGCTCTTCCAGCAGCACCTCCCCGTGGTCGGCGGCCACAACGAGGGTGCTGCCCCGCGCGACCAGCGCGTCGAGCAATGGCGCCAACAAAGCGTCTGCGCGCGCCACTTCTTCCGCATACCGCTCCGGGTCACTGGCCCCGCGTCCCACATACGGCCCGTGGGGCTCATAGACATGCACCCACACAAACGCGGATTGGTCCTTGGGCAGCCACTTCAGAGCTTCGGCGACCGCAATATCGCCCGGTCGCTCTCCTTCTTCGGGTCCTGAGAACACATCAAAACCGTGTCCCAGTCCGCCTTCAGGACCAGCCGGCCACGCGCTCACAAACGCGCCCTTCGGGAGCTGCGCGAGGCGTGGATGGTCCATCACGCGGGGCACGGACTCCAAGAGGGAGTAGCCATGATGGTTGTTGGCCTCCATCCCGTGTTCCCAAGGAAGGAGCCCCGTCAGCATCGTCGCATGGGCCGGCGAAGTCAGACCAATCGGCGAATATGCGCGCTCAAAGCGCTCTCCTTCTTCTGCCAAGCGCCACAAATGGGGCGTGTGGACGGCGGAAAAGTGGTCGAAGCGCCAAGTGTCAATCGTGACCAGCGCCACCACAGGCGGGCCGACCGCTTCCCGCGCACATCCGACGGCCCCGAGACCGAGGCACACAAGCCCCCCTATCGCCGCGCCGAGGCGGTCTACGGGGCAGATGAAACGGTCGGGACTACCGGGCATCAGAACGGGCTAACCTATCGTCGCATCTTGGAGTCTCCACATGAACCGCGCGCCGTTGAATTTCTGGCAGTTCATCGGCCTTCCGCCGGGCGCGGGGCTGCGAGAGCGGCCTGTCCTGTCCCCTGACTTCGAGAGTGTAGTACCTGGGCTGTTTGTGGTGGGTGACCTTGGGACCGCCTCGGTGCTCAAGCTCGCCTTGCAGCAAGGCTGGCAAGTAGGCACCACCTTGTCCCAACAAGAAGCGCCCGCGATAGACGGCGTGCTCGACGCCATCATCGTCGGTGCGGGTCCAGCCGGGATTGCGGCGGCCACCGTCCTACACCAAAACAACCGCAAATACTTGGTTTTGGAGAAGGACCAGCCGTTCGCGACGCTTCTCCAGTTCCCCGCCGGCAAAGTCCTGTATGCAGAGCCAGACGGCGTTTCTGCACCACCCGGCTTCGCGTTTGGTACCGAGCCGAAAGAAGACATCGTCGCGCGTTGGGCGCAGCACGTCGCTTCACTGGGCTTGGCGATACACTCCCAGCACGAGGTCGTGGACGGCCATCACGACAATGGAACCTTCACGGTGACCGCCCGCCGCGCCGACGGTTCTACGGTCACCTTCTGCGCACGCGCGCTCGTGCTCGCGCTCGGAAAGCGCAGCCAGCCGAACACCTTGGAGATTCCTGGCGAAGACCTCCCCCACGTCGCCCACACCCCCACGCCCGTTGCCGCAGGTTCGCCTTCGGTGGTTATCGTGGGCGGAGGAGACAGCGCCGTCGAGGCCGCGCTTTCCGCCCTCACGACCGCCCGCTCTGTCGCGCTGGTCGTACGAACCTCGACCCTCCACCGCCCGCGCCGAGCGCTCCAACGCGCGGTCGCCGAAGCAGAGGCCAACGGCACGCTCACGGTATTGCGGGACTGTCAAACAACCGCGATTACCCCACAATCCGTAAACGTCGCCTTTGCCGATGGGTTAAGCCGCGTGTTGCCCGCCGACGAGGTGCGGGTGTTGACCGGCAGTCGGCCACCGCGTCCCCTGCTGCGCCGTTTGGGCATTACGTACCCAAACGAGCGCCGCCCGCTGCAATGGCTCGGTATCGGCTTTTTTGCCCTCACCACCGTATTGTTTTACCTACTCAAAGGCGGAAAAGACTGGTTTCCTTTTGGCGGCGACGACCCTTGGGGCACCATCCCTACGCTCCTCCGCGCGGACCTCGGCTTTCGTACCGTCGATGCTTCCTTTTGGGGAACCGTCGTCTACAGCCTGCTCATCACCGTGACCGGTTTGCGCTTGCTGCCCACCGCGCGGCCCCGCCAACAGCGCCGCCTGATGAGCCTCTTGACCTTTCAGCTCGTGTTTTTGTTTGGAATTCCCGAGCTCATCGCGCCACTTTGGCTCGACCGACCCTGGAAGGTCTACGCCTTGACGGTTCCGTGGCCGCTGTCGACATGGTCGCTCATTGACGCTCCGTCGTGGGTTGGCTCCGGCTCCCTTGCGTCCGACACCTGGACCGCCCTGGGTTGGCTAGGGGCCGCAGCAGCCGTGACCTTCGGCGCGATTCCGTTGTACGTGCGCTCCCAAGGGTTGCGCTTTTGCAGCTATTTGTGCGGTTGTGGCGGCCTCGCCGAGACGTTTGGCGACGCATGGCGGCACTTGGCGCCGCGCGGTGCAAGCGCGCGAACCTGGGAGTGGGGCGGCCGGGTCACGTTTGCGCTCGCGATTCCCGTCACTGTGCTCGTCTTGCTGGATGCCTGGGCGCTCTTGTCTTCGACTTCGCTTCGGTCGGCCGCGGACTTTGGGCGCCATTGGTACGCGCTGATGGTGGACTTTGGACTCGCAAGCATCGTTGGGGTCGCGCTGTACCCAGTCCTCGGAAACCGCGTGTGGTGCCGCTTTTTCTGCCCCCTCCGCACCTGGATGGAATGGTTGGCCCGCAAGACAGGCCGCCTTGGAATTCAAGCCGACGAGCGGTGCATCGGCTGCGACGAGTGCTCGATTTCTTGCCAGATGGGCATCGATGTGCGCCGTTTTGCGCAGTCCGGTGAACGACTTGACAACACCAATAGCAGCTGTATTCAATGCGGCGTTTGCATCGATGTTTGCCCGATGGATGTCCTAACGTTGGACGCCAAAAAACCGGTCGGAATTTCATTCTGGGAACCGCCTCGGCCGTCATGGGAGGGCAAAACACCTCCGCACCGCATCAAAGGGTAGACGCACGCACGCTTGCCGGGTCGGCACGCGACGGACCTCGGCGAGCGCCTGCAGGACATCGCCCGCGACCATCGGGCCGTCTGCGGTGACGAGGGAGTCCCCAAACGCGAGCAGGTCGTCAATTGCCCGCCCATGCCGCAGCTCTTGCACCACCCACTCCGCGGCGGCTTCGCATACGACGCACCCGCGGGTCCGATGGGCAGCCTCCCGCGGTCCATGGGCGGGTTCCGCCGCGACCCAAAGGTCGACTTGGTCGCCACAGAGCGGATTGTGGACGCGCGTATGGAGCACGCCTTCACCTTCGAGCTGGCCAACACCAGCGCGGGCGCGCGCAAAGGCCAACAGCGCGGGTGCGTACAAGGGCCGAACCGTCACCTCCCACCTCCAATACGCGGCCCCGTGGGGCCTGGTGCCGTCCCCCTACCCGCTTTGCGCGCCCCGTGCCGACCCCGCGCGTCCGTCCACAGCCCGCGCGGGGCAAGCGGGCGGGTTTCGGTTAGGTCCACCCCATGAGCACCCCTCCCCTCCCCGCAGCCGCCGACGACCTCGCGACCCTCGAAACGGCCCGCGCTTGGCGCAATCAAGGTCATCCCGTCGTACTGGCAACCATTCTCGATACATGGGGCTCCGCACCGCGGGGTCCGGGCAGCTTCATGGCCATCCACGCAGATGGCCGCTTTGTGGGCTCCGTTTCGGGTGGCTGCATCGAAGGCGCGCTCCTCCTACTCGCCGAAAAGCGCCTGCTATTGCCTTCTTTTACGGTGCACACATTCGGTGTATCGCACGAGAACGCGTGGGAGGCGGGGCTTGCTTGTGGGGGTACCGTGGTCGTACGGCTCGACCGAATCGCTGGCAAAGACGGCGACCTGCCCGACGCGGTGCTCGAAGCGCTCTTGGCCACGTCCTCCCGGCGCCAAGCCATCACGCTCGTGTTTCCCGTCGATGGAGCGCCGCATCTGGACCCCACCTCCAGCGAGCGCGCGACATCGACGTGCGAAGACGGCACCCTGCGCCGTCCGTTTCCCCCGGCTTACCGTTTGCTGGTGGTCGGCGGCGGCCACATTTCCCAGGCGTTGTGCGCGATGGCGCGCATCATGGGCATCGAGGTCCACGTCATCGACCCACGGGCAGCGTTTGTCCACCCTGACCGCTTTCCCGATACACATATCCATATTGCGTGGCCCGACGAAGTCTTCGACCAACTCACCCTCGACCCCGGCACCGGAGTTGTTGCGCTCACGCACGACGCAAAAATCGACGATGTCGCGCTTTTCGCCGCCATTCACGCACCGTGCGGCTATATAGGGGCCCTCGGCTCCACCCGAAGCCACGCCAAGCGCTGCGCGCGGTTGGCGGAACGTGGCGCAGCACAAGCCAGCATCGACCGCATCTTTGGTCCCGTTGGCCTCCCTATTGGTGGGCGCGCGCCGACCGACATCGCGCTCTCGATTCTGGCCCAAGTCATGCAGGTTCGAAATGGCCGATAATGTGGTAGGCGTGGTCCTTGCGGCGGGCTCTTCGGCGCGAATGGGCGGCGCCGACAAGCTCACCTTGCGCGTGGACGGCGAGGCCTTGGTTCGACGCGCCATACGCCCCTTGTTGGCCGCCCGATTGCGCGAAGTACTCGTCGTGACCCGTCCGGGACACCTTCGGGCCGAGCTGGCCAACCTCCCGATTCGATTCGTAGACAATCCGCGCCATGCCTCGGGCCCCGCATCGAGCCTCCAGGCCGCGTTTCAGGCGGCGCCCGCCGCCACCACCTTTGTGGTCACTCTCGGAGACCTGCCCGCCGTTCCCCCCGATGCGGTGCGCGCGCTGCTGGACCTCCCGTGGGCGCCCGGCGAGGTTCCCCTCGCACGCCTCATCGACCACGACGGAACCCCAGGGCATCCCGTGCTGATTGGCGCTGGTTGGCGCGCTGCCGTCGAGAACTTGCCGCCGGAAACAGGCGCGCGGGCGCTCTTTGTCGCACATCCCCACCGAACCGTCTGTCTTGGCCCCCTCAGCCCCGACATTGACACGCCGTTGGATTTGGCCCGGTGGACCGCATGAACCTGACCGCGCTCCGCAGCCAGTTTCCCGCCCTGCAAGCGCCCGCATTCCTCGACTGGGCCGCGACGGCGCCCCGGCCTCAGTGTGTCGTCGAAGCGATGGCGCAGGCCGAGTCCTCGGTGTCCGGGTCTGCGCGCAGGGGAATCCACAGGGGCGCCCAGTCCGCCGCAACGCACATCGAAGGCGCCCGCGCGACCGTCGCCCGCTACCTCGGCGTTCCGGCCGCGCATCTGGTCTGGACTTCAGGGGCCACCGCCGCCCTCAACCTCGCGGCGCACGGCTGGGCCCACCACTTGCGGCCCGGCGACCTCATCTGGGTCTCGCCCCTTGAGCACCACGCCAACTTGCTTCCCTGGCAGCGGGTCGCTGCGCAAACGGGCGCGACCTTGCAGTGGTTGCCGCTCGACGCCGCGCTGCGGGTCGATGTCGCCGCGCTGGCGCAGGCAATCGGACCTTCGACCCGCGTTATCGCCTGTACGCATGTTTCGAACGTCACCGGCGCCCTGCAACCCATCGCTGCGCTCTGCGAGCTAGCCCGTCAACACAACATTTTGACGGTGATTGATGGCGCACAGGGAATCTTGACATTCCCTGACCTCTCCTTGCTCGGCGCAGACATCTACGCATTCTCCGGCCACAAGCTCGGAAGCCCAGCAGGCGTCGGTGCCTTGGTCGCGCGGCCCGACATCCTCGCCCAACTTGCCCCCTTGCTGGTGGGCGGGGGTATTGTCGACGACGTTGGCCTGACCACGGCAAGTTTTTTGACGTCGCCACGGCACCTTGAAACCGGCACCCTACCCGTCGGCGGCTTGGTTGGCCTCGCGACCGCCTTTGCCTGGCACCACGGCCAGCATGGTGGTCCCCAAGTTGGGGAAGCGCGGGCCCACAAGCAGCGTTTGCGCGACCTTCTCGTCGACGGCCTCCGCAATGAGCCAGGTGTACGGCTCATCGCCGAGCCGGACGTGCCCCTCGTGTCGTTTACCGTCGACGGCGCCCATCCCCACGACCTGGGCACACTCCTCGACGAAGACGGCGTCGCCGTGCGGGTAGGACACCATTGCGCCCGCCCCCTCCATGACCGCTTGGGTATCGGCGCGAGCGTCCGCGCGTCGGCGGGTGTGGTTACGCAAGAGACTGAACTTGCGCACTTCTTCGCGTCGTTGCGCGCCGCACGCACCTTGTTGTGTGGCTAATCCCCCCTCGTTTTCAGCGTGAACGTCGATGACCCCGCCCCTTCATCCCCTCATTGCCGCCGCCGAAGCGATTGCCCAAGGCACCGTTTGTGCTATGGCTACGGTGATTTCCGCGGACGGCTCTACCCCAAGACGGGCAGGCGCCCGGATGCTCATCTACGAAAACGGGGACATTGTCGGGAGTGTCGGCGGCGGTCGCTTGGAACGAGAGACCATCGACGCCGCCCGCGCGTGTATCGCAGATGGCCAGCCACGCCGTATACAGCCGCGCCTCGCCGATGACCTCGGAATGTGCTGCGCGGGTGGAGTTGAGGTCTTCGTGGACCCTCTCGACGTTCGCGCGCCAGCGGTTGTGTACGGGGCGGGCCATGTTGCCGCAGCCGTTGTGCCGCTATTGTTGACCCTCGGCTTTCAAGTGACGGTGGTGGACGCTCGCGCGGAACTGTTGACCGCTGCGCGGTTCCCGGCGTGCCACCGAGAATTGGTCGACCCGATTGAACATGCGGCGAACCTCACCGACCACTCCCGCCGCGCCGTTCTTGTGATGACCCATGACCACGGCCAAGATGTGCGAATTGTCGCCGCGCTCTCCCGCCGAAAACATGCCTACTTGGGCATGCTCGGTGCCCGGCGAAAGCGCGACCACCTCGCCCGGCACCTTGCGGAGAGCCCTGGCGCCGACCTCGGTGTGCTCGACCGCATTCATGCGCCGATTGGCCTCGACATTGGCGCGGCCAATCCCGCCGAAATTGCGGTCGCGATTGCTGCCGAAATCGTTGCCGTACGCGCTGCACGCGCCCCCACCCACGGCAGCTTGCCCCTGGCACCGCGAAACTGAATCACCATTCAGCGCCACGGCCGGCAGCACCGTTCCGTGCTGCAGACTGAATCACCATTCAGCGCTGGAAGCGGCGTCACCCGTCCGTGTGTCCCGGTCCCGCTGCAGGTCCGAGTCCACTTCGGTCGACCCTCTCCGGCTCTCGCCACGAAGGACCGATGGGCACGATGCCGTGGGGATTGAGCGCCAAGTGGGACGCATAATAATGGCGTCGCGTGGAGGCGAGGTCGATGGTGCCGCGAACGCCCGGTATCGCGAGAATATCGGCCATCCAAGCGGAGAGGGCCGCGTAGTCCCGCAACATCCGCAAGTTGCACTTGAAGTGACCGTGGTAGACAGCGTCGAAACGAATGAGGGTAGGAAACAAGCGGAGGTCCGCTTCCGTGAACCGATTGCCAACGAGCCAGCGGTTCTTCTGCAAGCGTTCTTCGAGGACGTCCAACGTCTCGAACAAACGCACGGCAGCCTCCGAATAGGCCGCTTGCGTTGCAGCGAAGCCACAGCGGTAGACGCCATTGTTGACCGTCGTGTAGATGCGCTCGTTCCAGTGGTCCAGCGCGTCGCACAGCGCGGGGGGCCGCAGGTCGACGCCCCGCATGGGCGCATCGGAACGACCAAGACGCGCAAAGGGGCCGGCCATCAATCGCAAGATTTCGGAAGACTCGTTGTTGACGATGGTACCCGACTGTGTGTCCCAAAGAATCGGCACCGTCACGCGGCTCGTGCAGCGCGGCGCGGCACGCAAATACCAGTCCCGCAAAAACGAGTGGCCATAGACCGTGTCGGGATGGTCCGCGTCAAATACCCAGCCGTCCCACAGCATAAGGGGCGCTACACGCACCACGGGAAACACGTCCTCAAGCCCATAAAGCGCACGGGTCAAGAGGGTACGGTGGGCCCACGGACAGGCCATCGCGACCACGAGGCAATAGCGAGAGGCATCGACGGGAAACCGACTATTCGGGGAGTCCACGACGACATCGCGAAACGGCGACTCCGCACGAACAAAGGCCCCACCGTGCTTCATGGACACAAACGGCGCATCCGTCCAGCATCCGTCCACCAACATACCCATGTTCTTCCCTACTGTTAGAACGGGTTCCGGGGGGCAGGCCGAACACCGAACCCCTGCCCCGCTCGGTCAAGTGTCGAGCGACATTGGGCGCTTGCGGTCTTTCGCCCACGCCCACATTCCGGCGTCCAAGTGCACCAGACGACCGGGATAGCCCAACGCTCCTAGCAGCACAACCAATGCTGCGCTGCGCACGCCGCCCGTACACACGCAGGCGACAATCGGCGCGTCCCACACGCCGTTCTCCACGAGCACATCCACCAACAAAGGATGCGGGCTACCAAAAGGTGCATCCGGCGCCCACAAGGAACCAAACGGGACATGTACTGCGCCAGGAATATGTCCAGCGCGCGCTTCTCCGTGCAAAGGCCCCACGGAAAACTCATGGGTGTCGCGGCAGTCCACCACCACCGCTCCCGGCGGCGGTTCGATGCCATCTACCCCACGGGCTTCGCGCCAGCATCGCCCCGTCCACGCGACGACCGATTGCCGTCGGGACGGCCTTGGCAACGAGCCGGGCACCCCTGGGCACCAGCCCACCGCTGGATGGTCCATGAACGCGAGCGTCCATGCAACCCGGGCACCTTCCCCCCAGCCTCCCGGACCAACATCAAACACCACAATGGGCCGCCCCCAGTCAATGCCCACGGCCATCAAACGCTGCGCCAGCACCTCGGGCTCGTCCAGCACGCCCACACAGCGCCCGCCGGGAGTTGTGTCGGTCCACGAAAATCGAACCGCCCCCCGCACGAAATGGAGCCCCCGCTGCAGCAACGAACGCGCGTCCACGAGCTGTGCGCCATCGGTCACCCAACACCGCGCATCGTCGAAAGATAAGAGCTTGACCGGAACCATGGGCCCGCTTCCTCGTTCCACAGGGCGCCCTGCCTGTGCGTGGCCCGCCCGCTACCCGACGCATCTCCCTTCGTCCAGAGTCGGTCACCGGAGCGCAGGGAAACGCCAGCCGAAATGCAGGGGCAACTCCTCCCTTTCTCCGTGTGGTGCAACCACCACCAGCAAGATAACAGCCTGCGCCGGTATTCTTTCGCCTCGGGGTTTTTGTATGACCTTGTTCCCCAAGTCTATCCTCGACGATGTGCGGCGAATTCCGGGTGCGCGTCACAGCTTCTTGCGGCATTTGGTCGAGCCAGACGGGGAAAGCACCCGCCACCTGCTCGAAACCACGTTCGCGACCGTCGATGGTCCGGTAGCCGACCGTTGGCGTGAAATGATTCATAGCCTCGACAACCGTGTGTTCATGCAGGGTTTCGCGGAGCTCGCATGTCACTCCGTGCTATCAAGCACCGGTTGGCGTGCGCTCCACTTGCAAGAGCCCGGCCCCTTGCTTGTTTACGCTGACCCCACCGGTGCAGAGGCCGATGTGATGGTGCTGTCGTTTATTCGCCAGCTCCGTCCCAACGCCGACCACGCTATCATTCGACGCTTGGTGCAAAGCCTCGACCGCGTCGGCGCGCGGTCCCGTGTCGCGGTGGTGGTGCGCCGATGGCTCCCCCACAACTTCGACCCCGAGCCGGTGCGGCGGGCGATCGAAATGTGGCTCCAAGAAGTCGACCGCGGTGGCTGGGATGGCCGCTATGCTGCATATGACGACGAAAACATCAGCTTGGAGTTCGCGCTCACCGGGGAACGGGTCAAGAGCCGCGGTCGCGTAGTCGCGTTCACGTTGGGCCCCCAAGACGCCCTCCGTACCCTCGAACGCGTCCAGCGCAGCCTCATCGCCGAGCTGGACAAGTGGCGCCACGCCGTTCGCCCCGACCCCAGCCGCCCGTTGCTCGCTATGTGTGTCTCCGACCAACCGTGGGGCCTGTCGCGGGGGTATGTGCGCGAGATGCTCGTGGGCAAGCCAGTCAAGATGACCACCGGGCCCGAAGGTTTTCAGGTTCACCTGGGCGTAGAGCAGTCCCCCAGCCTCCTGCGCGACCCGCTCCAAAATGGCGTACAGGGAATCTTTTTCGTAGACCGCACGCCAAAGAACCCCAACGCTATCCGCGCCAAAGGGTATCTCAACCCTTGGGCGTTGCGTGTTCGCGACCCCCGCCACTTCGCCTGCCCCGTAATGGCCACCACCCGCCAGACCCTCGAAGGCCCGGTCTTGCGCTGGTTTACGCCATAAGCCCCGCTACTCCGTCAACAGCACCAAGCCGCGCCCTCCATCCACGGTCACGACCTGTCCATTCGGAATCACATGGGTGGCGTCGGAAACGTTGACGACCGCGGGCAAGCCATACTCGCGGGCCACGACCGCACCGTGCGACAGCATTCCGCCTTGTTCGAGCACCAACGCAGAAGCGCGCCGAAACAAGGGGGTCCAGCCGGGGTCTGTGGCGCGCGCGACCAAGACATCCCCGTGGCGTAGCTTGTGCGCCTCCGCGAGCGACCGCAGCACACACGCCGGCCCGCGGGCAACACCGGAACTAATGCCGCGCCCGCGAAGCTGGTGCGCCCAAGCCACCGGTCGGGGCGCCGCACCGAGCACCGCAGGAGGCTCATCCCCACGCGCGCGCCGCTCCCGCTCCTCGGCCATGTCCGCGTGGCGCTGCGCGACGAGCGCTTCCGCGTGGCCGCGGTCCAGACGGCCGGCGAGGAGCCCGTCGGCTTCGTCGATGTCCAGCAAGCGAAGCGGTATTCCTGTCTCGCGTTCGAGTTCCTGCCACGCGGCGCGCCATGCCCCCGTGATGTGCTCAAACGCTGCGCGCTGGTCTTCGCGAAGTTGGTAATAGCGGCGCACAAGACGCACGATAGGCCGCAGGTCCGCCGGGAGTTGCCCGAATACCGCGTCCGCCTCCGCGATGCTCGCCGTTGCATGGATGAGCGGGTCATCGCCGGACGCGACGGCCTCCGCGAGCTCTTTCACCAACGCTGGCTGCTCCCGCCAGCGCGCGCCAAAGAGCTCCCACGACGACTCCGCGCGATTTCCATGCCGGTCGAGGACCTCGTCGAGTGGGCAGCTTCCCCGACCCAAGCGCCATAGGTCGTGGTGCGTAAACACTGTCGCGCTCGGCTTCAACGGTCGAAGGACCGTCTCGGCACCCGACAAACCACGCTGGCGAAACAGTGTCGTCACCAACTCATAGCCAAGATTGGCGAACAGCAGGCTGCACACGTGGATTTTGATGTACTCCCGCGCGAGGGCTTGGCAAGCATCTGCCCGCGGGCGCGCAGCGGATGGCAAAGCGCGCAACTGCCGGGGAAGGTCGTCGACAAAAGCCTGCCAGTGCGCCCAATTGCGCAGTGGGTTCCAGCGAAAGCGTCGCCACCTGCGCTCGCGAAACGTCGTCGCAAAGATGCTGCGATACACCGCGAGGTCGGGAGCCGCAGCAAAGCTTCGAAGCCATGCTGCTTCCTCCTCCGCAGGCAGCAGCTCCATCAAAAACTGTGGCGGTGGCGCACCCGGAAATTTGAATGCCAGGTGACGAAAAATCGTCGCATTGAGATAAGGCGCGAACCGGTGCAGGCGCGTGGGCGGCGCGCCTCCCAAAAAGCGTCGGCTTGTATCGGGGTATGCCACAAGCCAATGCAACTCCCGTTGAATCAGCGACCACCCGAGCGGTGTCGCCGGCTCTGTCCATCGCTCGCCGAGAAAGCGACGGGTCCAAAGAACATCGCCGGAGGGGCGAACATCGCGGGCGGTCGTTACGGGACGACTCTGAAGGATGACGCACTGTCCGTTCTGGTCGATGGCCCACTCGATGTCTTGGGGACAACCGGCGCGGGCTTCGATGCGCAGCCCCAAACGGCAAACCCGCGCCACTTGCGAAGGTGAAAGTTTCGGAGCGTGAACTCGCTCTGGGGGAACGTCTTGGGCGACGACACCCCCACCGTGGGGTGCTGGGCGCTGCTCTTCGACTTGCGGATTGACCTCGCGTTCGACCTCTCGCAAGCGCACCCTCGCAGCGACTTCGCCCAAGATGCCAGGCAAGCGCATCGGGCGTCGTACGCGATAAAAGTCAGGCAAAACCTGACCCGACACCACCGACTCACCCAGTCCCCACGCTGCCTCCACAGTCATCTCGCGCCAGTTGCCATTTGCAGGATTTATAGTAAACAACACACCCGCGGCGTGCGCATCCACCAGGGACTGCACGACCACGGCGACCTCCGAAGGCCCTGCCGCCCCACGGTACGCGCGTACCCGTGCCCCAAATGCGCTCGACCAGCAAACCCGCAGGGCGTCTTCGAGCGCGTCCCCCACTTGTACGCCGAGCACCGTCGCAAACTGCCCCGCGTGACTGGCTTCAGCGCCATCTTCCGCGACCGCCGAAGAGCGCACGGCAAGAGGAAGCGGCAAATGTGCGGCTTCTTTTCGGATCAGACCGGCAAATTCCGGCGACAACGGCAGCACGAGCAGGCGTTCGGCGAGCGAAGGGTCGCCCGCGCGCGCGGCCTCCGCGAGCCCGTGGTGGGAGAGGTGCGCCGACAATGCGCCAGTGGTGACCACAATCGCAGGTGGCACAGGCACACCCGTCGCAACGAGGCGCGCGAGGCTCGCGCCTTTTCCACCGGCCACGCGCACGTCCTGGCACATGGGCGCGCCAATGGGCAACACATACGGGATTCGCGACGCCATGGCGGCCTCCGACTTCCCAAACAAGGGGACCCCACGCCATCGACGTAACGGAAAACCCAGCGAGGCGGCTACCACGTTAGACACAACCGGTCGCGCTCCGAGAGGACGCCAAACTCGACTCGTGCCCCGAGGTTTCGAATGGCCAGCACCGCAGGCATTTTCCAGCCGCCGACTCCCCACAACGAGCCTGTGTTCGGGTACGCGCCCGGTTCCCGCGAGCGTGCGCGCCTCGAATCGGAGCTAAAGCGCCAAGGCGCGGAGGTCGTCGAGATTCCGTGTGTCGTCGGTGGGAAGCCGGTGTTTACCGGGCGCACCGTCGAAGTCACGATGCCCTGCGACCACCGGCACGTGCTCGCGCGCGCGCACCTCGCAACGCCCGCGGTGATCGACGCGGCCATCCAGAACGCCGTCGAGAGCCGGCACGCGTGGGCCGCCTTGCCGTGGGAAGAGCGTTCGGCCGTGTTGCTGCGCGCAGCCGACCTCCTCGCCGGCCCCTGGCGAGACCGCATCAACGCGTCCACGATGCTCGGCCAGTCAAAAACGTGCCACCAAGCCGAAATCGATGCCGCCTGCGAGCTCATCGACTTTTGGCGTTTCAACGTTTCCTATGGTCGCGACCTCCTGCAAAGCCTCCAGCCGCCCGTTCAGCCAGCCGCCACCTGGAATCGCCTCGACCTTCGCCCCCTCGAAGGCTTCGTCTTTTCCGTCACTCCCTTCAATTTCACGAGCATCGCGCTCAACTTGCCCACGGCTCCGGCACTCATGGGCAATGTGTCCGTGTGGAAACCAGCCACCACGCAGCTTCTCAGCGCTTGGTACGGCTACCAGCTCCTCGAAGAAGCGGGCCTTCCCCCCGGCGTCATCAACTTTGTGCCCGGCCATGGCGCGGATGTCGGCGATCCCGTGCTGGCATCCCGCGACTTCGCCGGCTTGCACTTCACCGGCAGCACGGGCACCTTCAACACGATGTGGGGCACCATCGGGCGCAATATCGCCAACTACCGCACCTACCCGCGCATCGTCGGCGAAACGGGCGGCAAAGACTTCGTCTTGGCTCATGCCAGCGCAGATGTGGACGCCCTCGCCGTCGCATTGACCCGTGGCGCCTTCGAGTTCCAAGGCCAAAAGTGTTCCGCCGCAAGCCGCGCGTATATTCCCGCGTCGTTGTGGCCTGCCGTCCGCGAACGCATGGTCGCGATGATGGCCGAGATGAAGCAAGGCGACACACGCGACTTCTCGAATTTCATCGGCGCCGTCATCGACGAACGCGCGTACCGCAAGCACTGCGAGTACCTCGACTTGGCCCACGCAACCGCCACCGTGGTCTACGGCGGCACGGCAAGTGAAGAAACCGGCTGGTACATCGCCCCCACGCTCGTGCAAGTCGACGACCCCAAGCACCGCTTGATGTCCGAGGAGATTTTCGGGCCTATCCTCACCGTCTATGTTTACGAAGACGCGCAGTGGACCGAAGCCTTGACATTGGTGGACCAAACGGGTCCGTATGCCCTCACAGGCGCCGTTTTCGCACGCGACCGCGCCGTGATTCACCAAGCCACAGCCGCTTTGCGAGACGCCGCCGGCAACTTTTATATCAACGACAAGCCAACCGGTGCAGTGGTCGGCCAGCAGCCATTCGGCGGCGCGCGTGGAAGCGGAACCAACGACAAAGCGGGCAGCCCGCTCAACTTGCTCCGATGGGTTTCGCCCCGCACGCTCAAAGAAAACCTTTTGCCACCGACCGATTGGCGCTACCCCTTCCTCGGCTGATGTTCCCCGCGTGTTCCCGGCTGCGGTCCACGCATAGACCTAAGCTTTGCACGAGGTTCTGTGCACGGTCGCTTGACAGCGGACGGCCAACGCGTAAGAATGAGCGCCTGGAGTGCGGAGGGACCAGCGAGCCCCCGACACCCAGGGACTTGGCTGCGGCATAGGACAGGAGAGGCTCCGCCCTCCACACTGTGTCGCCATCGTCGAGGGGAGAACCGAGAACGCCCTGTCGTTCCGGCTTCCCGACAACGAGGGCCCCACGGCACCGTTGTCATTCTCTGCCTCGACCACACCGGATCCAACCCATGCAGGGCACCGCCGCCTGGAGCGCACTGTTGCGCCAGGCAGGCTCGGGAGACCCACCGAATGTTCGATGCAGCTTCGGCCTGACAACCCGGTCATCGTCCAGGGCGACGGCAAAGTGCTTGTGGAAACACAGCATCCCCGGTACGAGGAAGTCCGCGACTTCCTTGGCCGGTTTGCAGAGCTTGAGGCCTCGCCGGACCTCCTTCACACCTACCGAATCTCGCCGTTGTCGCTGTGGAACGCAGCCTCCGCCGGGCTTCAAAAAGACGGCATCATCGAAGGACTGCGAAAGTGGTCCAAGTTCGACGTCCCTCCCGATGTCTTGCAGACCATCGAGAGCACCATCGAACGCTATGGCTTGGTCCGTCTGATACCGCACCCCACCAACGCCGACCTTCTCCGCCTGGAGTTTGCGAGCGGGTTTGTGGCCAAGCTGGTATCAAAAGAACCAGCACTCACCGAGCTCTTGGTCGCCGACGGCCGACGCGCTTGGGCGATTCATCCGGGTCATCGCGGCATTTTCAAGCAGCGTGCCTTACAAGCCGGCTGGCCCGTCGAAGACCTCGCGGGTTTCCGACCTGGCGCGCACCTCGACGTGCAGCTTGTCGACGCCATGAAGGCCAACGGCCGTCCATTTGCACCGCGTCCCTACCAGTGGGAAGCGGCGAAGCGTTGGTGGCAAGACGGACAGTCCAATGGCGGTTGCGGCGTCGTCGTGCTTGCGTGTGGTGCGGGCAAGACCATCGTCGCGATGACCGCGATGAGCATGGTGCAAACCAAGACCCTCATCTTGGCGACCAACCAAGCTGCGGTCAGTCAGTGGGTTCGAGAGCTCATCGACAAGACCACCCTCACCGAAGATGACGTCGGGATGTATACCGGCGAAACCAAGGTGCTAAAGGCGGTCACGGTCGCGACCTACCAAATCATGACTTGGCGCCGGTCACGAAACGACGACTTCGAGCATCTCCATGTGTTTGAAGACGAAGACTGGGGCCTGATCATCTACGACGAGGTCCACCTGCTGCCGGCGCCCGTGTTCGGCGCCACTGCCACCATTCAAGGTCGGCGTCGCTTGGGCCTCACCGCTACACTTGTTCGGGAAGACGGGCGCGAGGGCGACGTTTTCGCACTCGTCGGTCCCAAGAGATACGACCTTCCCTGGCAAATGTTGCAACAGCAGGGCTTCATCGCCGATACGTCCTGTTATGAGGTGCGGGTTCCGTTTTCGCGACACTTGGCAGACCGATACGAAAAAGCGAATGAAAACGAAAAGTTTCGTATCGCGAGCGCAAATCCGCGAAAACTCGACGTTATTCACGACCTCCTCAAGAAGCATGATGATGATAACGTCCTCATTATCGGCACCTACCTCGATCAACTCCAGCAAATCTCCAAGCAGTTCCGCGCGCCCCTCATTACGGGGCAAACACCGCATCGCGAACGGGAAGTCCTGTTCGAGCGGTTTCGCAAAGGAACGTTGCGGCAGCTGGTGGTGAGCAAAGTGGCCAACTTTTCCATCGACCTTCCCGATGCCAATGTCGCCATTCAGGTGTCGGGCAGCTTTGGAAGTCGACAAGAAGAGGCACAGCGCCTCGGTCGTATTTTGCGACCGAAGAAGAAGGCCGCCATTTTTTATACCGTGGTCACCGGCGACACCAAAGAGCAGGAGTTTGCCCTAAAACGGCAGCTATTCCTGACAGAACAGGGCTACCGGTACCACATTGTCGACTACAACGGGCGGGTTTGAGCCCGCCGATGTGTTGGCTCTCGCGCATTTACACGGACACCAACCGATGAGTGCGGGTCAGGGTTTTCCCATCCCGCTCCGGCCAGATCAAGGGTGTGGACATGGACAACAGCTCGTACGCCGGTGACGGAGGACGGCGCCGTCGCCGCCGTCGTCGTCGCGCTCCCCGCCGCGGCAATCCCTCGATGAATCAAGAGGCTTCGTACGCGGAGTCCCAGGGCGCGCCTAGCTCCAGCCAGCGAAAGAGTCGTTGGGGACGCCGGGAAGACCATCGTCCTGCGGTCGCTCTCCCCCGCAGCCCCCGGGTTCCGCGGCGGCGGTTGGCGGTCCATCCGAGTCGCGGCAAAGTAGCGAGCGGCACCGCGCGTCGGCGTCGTATGTCGCGGGCCGAAATGGATGCGCTGGCGGATTACCTGAATCGGCTGCCCGACCAGATTGTCGCCCAGCTCTATTCGGGACTTGGCGGCCAGCCTGGGCGCGTTCCTGGCAAAGACCGCATGATTCAGCTCACGGTGCGCGCAATTGCACAGGGCAATCGCCTCTCTGCAATGCTGAAGACGCTGCACCAGCGCGACCGCCAAGGTCTTGCGATTCTTCTCCAGTGCGGTGGCTTGGCCCATGAGGCCGAGTTGGTGCAAGAGCTGGTCCTGAGCCTCGGCGGCACGGAGCGCGAATGGACCAAGGTACTCACCAACTTGGGCGACAAAGGCTTGGTGGCGGCGACCGATGAACAAGACGGGCACTGGTTCTACCTGGTCCCCGAACCCCTCATCGACCACCTCCTCGACCACCTTCGCGAAGACCTCGACCTGCCGGGCTTTGACAACGAAGATGTAAAGGTCATGGACGGGCGCCCATTCTGCCCGCCGCTCGACTTCTCTATCATCTCGTTGCTCACGTATATCGACCAGCACCCCCCACGCCTGACCCAGCGGCACGAAATCTTCAAGGTCCACAAAGAAGAGATGGACCGCTTCTTCAGCCAGCTTTGGCCGGCCGATAGCGAGCTGTTCGGGTTCCACATCGAGTTCTTGATGACGCAAGGCATGGTCGAGCTTCGCGGCGACCGCCTGAGCGTAAACCGCGCAGTTGTCGAAGAGTTCTTGCAGCTCGACCCCGAAGACCAACGCGACCTCATCTTCGCCGGTTTGGAGACACGCTTTCCAATGGCCGAGTGGGTCTTTTGGGCCATTCACGACGTGGGCGGCGCATGGGTGCCCGAACGGCCGCTGCAAGCGCTTTACCGACGCTGGCGCCGCGGCGAAGACTGGCGCTCGCGCTTCCATTCCGAGCAATGGGGCGCGCCCCGCACAGCGAGCCGGGAGGGCTTTGCCTTCACCCCCCTCGTCAACACGGGAATGCTCGAGCTTGGGCAGTGGGGCCAGGAAAAGTTCTACCGGCTCTCTCCGCGCACCGCACGCTTGCTCACGCCGCCCGAAGACGACGGATTTAGCCAGTTTTACCTCACGCCGAGCTTTGAGGTCATGGCGCCCGCGGGCATGTCCTCGGCGCTGTTCTTCCGCATTGGCGAGCTGGCCGAACTCACCCAATGCGACCGCGCAAACACATACAAAATCACAGAAGTCACGATTGAGCAAGCACTTGAGAAAGGCTGGCGAAGAGATGACCTTCTGGAGTTCTTGCGCGACAACAGCCAAATTGGTCTGCCCGAAAACGTCGAGCAAACCCTTCGTGGGTGGATGGGGCACCACGGCGATGTCGAATACCACGACGTCGTCCTGTTGACGGTACACCGCGCGCAGATTCGAAAGATCGAGTCCAATCGGTTTATTCGTCCGTACCTCCTCCATCGCTTTGTGCCGGGGATGTACGCCGTCGACCGTACCCGTTTGGCCGAACTCAACGTGCTCTTGGCCGAGCATGAGTTCAGCCCCGCTGGGAAAGTTCGCAAGTACCCCGACGACCCCGCAATGATGGAAGCGCGGGAGCGGCTCCTCGGCCAAGTGACCGAAGCCAGAACCCGCCGCGAAGACCTCATCCAGCGCACCCACGCCGCCGATGCCCAGCCCGAAGTGTTGTGCACCGTTCCCGGCTCGGGCCAGCCGATGCGACAGAAAAAGCGTCGCAAAGAGCAGCTCCCGCCCCGGCGCAGCCCCCGCGAGGTTCGCGAGCTCGCCGACCGCGCGATTGCAGGGGAGTATTTCATCGAGATGCTCTACGTCACGCGCGACGAGCAGCGCAAACACCTGCGCATCGCGCCGGAACGTGTCGCGACAAATGCAAAAGGTGAACAAGTTTTGGTTGCCCGCGACATCGCGGCAGATCAACGCTTGTCGTACCAACTTGTGCAGATTGAACGAATGGCGCTCTACAAACCCCGGTGATGCCGGGGTAGGCTTCTCGGCCAAGCGGCGCCCTCCTCACGGCGAGAACTTTCACGGAAGGTGACAGGGATTCCACAGCCCACGCGTTGACGAATCCCGTTCACCCGGCCACTGGACGTGTGGCCGAAACACCGGCGGAGCAAACGTGACCTCGACCTCCCCTCCCAATGACAACCGTACATTCGACATTGCCCTTTCGGAGCTTGAGGCTTGCGTTCGCAAGCTTGAAGCGGGTGGATTGTCCTTGGAAGACGCCGTGAACGCATTCGAGCGGGGGGTCGCCCTCCAGCAAGAATGCCAAGAGCTACTGGATGCGTCCGAGCGCCGTATCGAAGAGCTCTCGGCACCCCTCTCGGAAGCGGGGGCAGACGCATGATGTCCCACCAATCGCCTGTTTCCTGTGTTCTTACCGTGACCGACTGGAGCCCGTTCCATGTTTGATTCCGTCGGACGAAGCCAAAAACAGAGCGCGGGGCAAAACCTCGTTTCGCTCATCCTTACCGGTCTTTTGAGCGGCGGAAGCCTCGGAGCTGCGATCTGGGCGGGAAAACAAGTGGTCGACGAAGTGCTTGAGGAAGCGCCCGTTGAGGTCACGTTTATCGCCGAAGCCGCACCTCCTCCGCCGCCGCCCCCACCCCCGCCTGCAGGCGGTGGGAAGCCAAAGACCGAGAAAAAAGAAAAGAAGCCCGATGAGCCCAAGCCCGACCCCGTAGAAGTAGAGCCGGAGCCCGTGGACCTTGAGCCCGAACCCGAGCCCCAAGACGAGCCCGAGGCCGAAGCCGACGGTGTCGCCGGTGGTGTGGAAGGGGGCGTCGAGGGCGGCGTCGGCGGCGGCGTCGTCGGCGGTCAGATTGGCGGCGTGATTGGCGGCCAATTGGGTGGTACGGGCACCGCGGTGTCCACGCACTACTCCAAAATCAAGGTCAAACGGCAAGTTGCGCCGCGCTTCCCCGAAGCCGCGAAGCAGCTCGGCTTCGACAACGAGCTATGCTTGGCAACGGTCATCATCGACGAAAAAGGCAAGCCCACGAGCGTGTCTGTGTCGAAGTGCCCCGCTGTTTTCCATGAAGAGCTGAAAGAGGCGATGATGAAGTGGCAGTTCTACCCGTACAAGACCGGTGGAACGGCCATGTCCGCGACCTTTACGCAGCCCATTCGATTTGTACTGACGAACTGACCCTTGGCCGCATTGGTGCGGCATACACCTTTACCGAGCGGACCTGACCGCGCCCGATGGCCGAAGGTCTCACGGCACAACTGAGAAAGTGAGGACACCGTGGAGTTCGATCTCGTTGAAATCTGGCACCAGGCGACCCTTCCCGTCAAGAGCGTCATCGTCACGATGAACGCGATGGGTGTGGGTTCCGTTTTCGTGGCCATCGAGCGCGGAATCGCATTGACCCGGTCGCGGAACGCCAGCCGCGCGTTGGCGGCGAGCGTCGGCAAGCACTTTGCCGATGGCAACGCATCCGAGGCCCTCAAGGTCGCCCAGCAAGAAGAGTTCAAGGTCGCCTACCTCGCGCGCACCTTGCAAGCCGGCCTCAAGGAATTCGTGGACCGCCCCGACCGCCACGGCATCGAAGCCGCCGAGCGGGCCCTTCAGCGCGCCCACATCGACGAAGACGCAAGCCTGCGGCGTGGTTTCGGCATCCTCGCCACCACCGGCGCTACTTGTCCCTTCGTCGGGCTGGTCGGCACTATCTTCGGGATCATCGGCGCCTTCCAGAGCATGGCCTCGGGCGGCGGCGACCTCGACAAGCTGCTGGTGCCCATCGCCGAAGCATTGGTCGCAACGGCCATCGGCATCGCGGTGGCCATCGTGGGCGTCTGGTTGTTCAACCTGTTCACCGCCATCGTCGGAAGCATCATCAAAGACATCACCACTTCCGAGCTGGAGCTGATTGACTGGTTTGAAAAGCAAGTCGTCAACTCCCCCGAGGCCGCGGCCAAGTAGACCCTCGGCAAGCCACCGTTCTCCTTCATAGGAGGCCTGTCATGGGCATGAGCACAGGGGGCGGCAGCGCAGGCGGCCCCATGGCGGACATCAACGTCACCCCATTGGTTGACGTTATGCTCGTCCTCATCATCATTTTCATGGTCGTCACTCCAGTCCTCACCTCCGGGGTCGACGTGCGTCTGCCTCAGGCAAAGACGGTCGAAGAGGGCCAGGACGTCGGACAAAACATCGCTATCGCCATCAAGCAAGATGAGACGATGTATGTCGGCAAGACGCCGTCGACGTTCGACTCCTTGATTGACGACCTCCAAGCTGAGTTCGACAAGGACCCCGCCCGCGCGCTTCTCATCAAAGGTGACAAGCGACTCAACTGGCGGCAAGTCCACAAGGTGATGTCGCACATCAACGACAAGGGCGGCATGTCGACCATGCTGCTCGCCGTCGAGAAAGGCAAGGAGTAGTCCCATGGGCATGAGCACCGGGGGCAGCGACGGCGGAGGGATGAGCGAAATCAACGTCACACCGTTGATTGACATCATGCTTGTCATGCTCATCATCTTCATGTTGATTACACCGCCCACGCTGTCCCAAATGGCAGCGAAGCTACCCGACAACACCCAAGAAGCGCCTCCCGACGACGTTCCCCAGGAACAGCTCGTCGCGGCGGTCTGCGAAGACGGCGGCTTTGCGCTCAACAAAAAGCGCATGACCCTCGACGAGCTCGCGGACCAAGTTGGAAAGCGGCTTCGTGGCAAGTCGGAGAAGGTCGTGTTTATCGACAGCCATCCCGATGCATCCTACGAGACCGTCGTGCAAATGATGGACGCTGTGCGGGCATCGGGAGCGGCACGCTTGGGCATTGCGTCGCTCAAAGAGCCCGAAGATTACCGGGCGTGCACGCCCAATGAAGCGGTGCCCGCGGCCCCCGCTGCGCCCACCGACGGAGCGCCGACACCCGGATGAGCCTTTCTGTGTTTTCCTTGGCCAACTGGGCGGAGCCCCTTCGCCAAGCCCTGTTGCCAAAGCTTCGAGACGCCGTCACGACCGCCGTTCCCGAGCGGTTCGCCAACGCTTGTGTCTACCCGTTGGAAACAGGCGGCAAGCGGATGCGCCCCTTATTGTGTGTTGCAGCAGCCGAAGCCGTCTCTGGCCAAGCGACCGCCGCCACTTGGGCCGCCGCCGTGGCCATCGAGCTGGTTCACACCTACTCGCTGGTCCACGACGACCTCCCCGCAATGGATGACGATGACGAACGACGCGGCCGTCCGACCGTGCACAAAGCCTTCGATGAAGCAACGGCCGTGCTGGTTGGAGACGCCCTCCTCACCGCAGCATTCGAGGTGTTGGCGCAAGTCGAAGACCCCGCATTGGCCATCGCGCTGGTTCGGGAGCTGTCCGAAGCCGCCGGTCATCGCGGCATGATTGCAGGGCAAGCGCTCGACATCGGACTTGCCGGCCCAGTGGTTTCGCTGGACCACCTCCTCGATGTCCACCGCCGAAAGACCGGCGCGCTCTTCCGCTGTGCCGTCCGCATGGGCGCATTGTCCGCAGGCGCCCGCACCGACCAACTCGCGCGCCTCACCACCTTTGGCGAAGCTGTGGGCCTCGCATTCCAGCTCGCCGACGACGTCCTGGACGCCGACCAAGATGCAGGCGAGGACGGGCCCCCGAGCTTCGTGCGCTTGCTCGGCATCGAAGAGACCCAGCGACGCGCAGAAGCCGAGCTGGACTGGGCCTTGGCCGCGCTCAAGGGCCTCCCCCGACCCGAGGCGCTGTCCGCACTCGCTACGTACACCATTCGACGCGACCACTGACCCCATGGCCGCGCGGATTCGCCTCGACAAGCTGGTTCTCGAGCGCGGCTTGGCGACATCTCGCCACCAAGCGCGCCAGCTCATCGAGTCTGGGCAAGTCTTGGTCGACGGAATCCCGCGCGACAAGCCCGCCACGCAGGTCACACCCGACGCAAAGGTAGCGGTGTCCGGGCCGGGGCAAGAATATGTGAGCCGCGGAGGCCACAAGCTCGCCCATGCACTCGACGCATTCGCCGTATCGCCCCAAGGACGAACCTGCGCCGATTTGGGCGCAAGCACGGGTGGCTTCACCGACTGCTTGCTTCAGCGGGGTGCCGCGCGGGTTTACGCCATCGACGTCGGCTATGGACAGCTCGCCTGGGCGTTGCGCCAAGACCCGCGCGTGGTGGTCATGGAGCGCACCAACGCCCGCCACCTCGAATCGTTGCCCGAGCCCGTCGACCTCATCGTAGGCGACCTCTCGTTCATTTCGTTGCGCCTCATTTTGCCAACGATAGCCCGTCTCGGCCTGCCAGGGTCGGACGCGGTGTTGCTCATCAAGCCCCAGTTCGAGGCGGGCCCCGATGGCTTGCGCAGCGGAGGCTTGGTCAAAGACGAAGAGACCCGCGCGCGCGCAATTGCGGAGGTTGTTGACGATGCACGGGCCCAGGGATTTGTGGTCCATGGCACGGTCGCTTCGCCCATCGCAGGCGCCAAGTCCGGCAATATTGAGGAGCTATTGTACGTCAGCCTACCCGTGGGAACGCACGCGTGACGCCCATTCTGCTCTTCGCCCATGGCGCTGGCGCGGGCCACGAACACCCTTGGAATCAAACCTGGTTTCTGCACCTGTCCACGCTCGGTGAGACAACCGCGTTCACGTTTCCGTATCGACGCCAAGCCGGGCGACGCCCGCCCGACCCGATGCCCACCCTCGAAGCAGCGCTCATCGAAGCAGCGGCTACGCTCGCACACCAATATCCCGACCGCCCGCTCATTTTGGCCGGCAAGAGCATGGGAGGTCGCGTCGCCGCGCGGGTAGCAGCGCAAACGGCGGCCCGTGCCGTCATCGTGCTCGGATACCCGTTGATGTCTAGCGGAAAGACGCCTGTGTCCCGCGCAGACACCCTCCACGACATGTCCTTGCCGACCCTGCTGGTCCAGGGCAGCCGCGATGACAAGGCGCCGCTCGCACACGTCGAAGAAGTCGTCGCGACAAACCCTTCGTGGCTTCGTCTCCGGATGGTGCCGGATGGCGACCACTCTCTGCTCGTCCCACGGCGGGCGCAAAAGCAGGCGGGCACCACACAAGAGCAGGTAGACTTGAACATCTTGGCGGATATTCGCCGATTCTTGGTGGAGTTCGACTTGCTCCCGCCGGACGAAGCATGAAAACCATCGGCGCGGCCACAATGCTCCTCTACGCCTGCACAGACCCGCCCCGTCCTCCGCCACCTCTTTCCCCTGACCGGGACACCCGCACGCAGCAGGTGGCGTTTGGAGCCGTCCGCGGGGCATTGGTTCGGCCCCTCACCCAACGCGAGCTTCGCGCCGAAGTTTGGACCGCGACGCCGAACGACCCCGAGTGGCGCGCGAAGGCACAACAACGCGCCCAAGGCGGCGTGCGCGTCTTCCTGGCGCACCCTGACACGGAACACCCGCTGGCTGTCGATTATTTGCGGAACATGGCACCGGCCGTCGAAGCCGTTGCCATTTGCCCCCAAGGCGCGTGCGCTGCTCCTTCGGCTGCCCGATTCCCATCGTCCGAGCCATAAACGGCAAGTCGATTTCGCGGGCACACGCCTTGAAAGGGAGTAACGCAATGGCCGACAACAACGACCGACTGCTCCCGCGCTCAAATACGCTCGTTACTTTCGACGGATAGTCCTAAAACCGCCACCGCATATAGAGGTCGGCCGAAGACTGGCCGCGGTCGCCGGTCACCATTTCCGCGTACATTTGCCGGGAAATCAGCAGCTCCAAGGCCACCGCAAACACGTTTTCATCGTCTTCGGCGTTGGCGTGGCGCTCCAATGACAAGAACGACTTGTCAGACAAAGGAATGCCGACCTTGAGGGCGTCTTGGTCGAACTCAACTTGGCCACCAAACGACGAGCCCAACGCCTTAGAAACGGAGCTACCCGCGGCCATCGCCAACGCGGCCCCGAGTTGGCTTCCGCCGGTCTGGCCTTCGTTGTCGCCCAGCTCGCTCGCGGGCTTGCCGAACAAGATGATGGAGATGATGTCGGTCTGGTCGGGATAGTCGTCGGATGTGAACTGGGGCTTGGGATCGGAAACCGAACCCGAAATGCCCACGCCTACGTCGCCATAGCGACCGGTATGCAAGACCGCTTGTAGTTCGAGCTGGGGGTCGTCGAAGGACTTGCCCGCAAACGTGAGCGACCCACCACCAATGTCGAAGGTCTTGCCGAAGAAGTCGAGGTCTCCGCGCCCCATCTCGACCACGCCGGCGATGCTCGGCTCGCCATTTTGCAGCGCGACGTCCAGCTTTTGGCTCGAAACCTCCAGGTCCACCGACGCGGTCGACAAGGACGTGCCCACGCTGCCCATAGAGGAGTCCATCGGCACGTCGACCTTGAGGCGCACGGCCCGCGTCATGTCGATGTCGAGCGCGAGGTCGATGTCGTTGATGGGGCTATTCTCGGCCTCTGTACGCGAAATACCTTGGGAATACTCCTCGTCGCGTCGATGCACGACCAGCAACGGGTCCAGCGAAAGGTCGCTCACTGGAAGGAACGCATCCTCACCCAACACCATCAAGCCTTCGATAATCGCGACGTTTCCGCGCACCGCCAGCTTGGGGTTGTCCCCCTTGATGTTGATTTTCGAGTCGACCTTCAGCTGCATTTCCGGCGTCTTGATGAGCCAGAACGAATCCGCCTTGACGTGCAGGTTGGTGCGCGACGGCACAAACCCATCGGCAAACTCCACCTTCCCCGACACAAACAGCGGACCATCTTGGGCGAGACCCATCGACGGATTCCACGGCTCGGCCACAACCGACAGGTTGCGCAGCGTAAACTGGGAGCGCGTGAGCTCGGAATCCAAGGTCAAGTCTTTATAGTAAAGACCCGTATCTTGAACCAACATATGGCCATCTTTGATGGCCACTTCAAAGGTAGGGTCGGGCGCGGCGACGGTCCCGCCTACTTTGCCGGTGAGCGTGATGCGACCACCTGCATCGGAAATGCCGTCGACCACGCCATCCAAGATTTCGAGGGGAACACCGTCACCACTCAGCTCAATCGTGAAGCCCGGACGTTCGAGGTCAATATCGCCGCCAGAGTCGAGGTCGACGACGATGGGCACGAAGCCGTCGAGGGCGAGGGTGCCGCCCGTCGAAAACGCGAGGTCCCCGTCGAGGCTATATCCGCCATCGTTCGGCAACAGCATAAACGCGGCTTGGTCGATTTTGACTTCGCCAATGGCCCCTTCCGTCCAAAGCAAGCCACCGGCAACAATAGGCGACTCCGGGCGACCACTAATGTTCAATCCACCCGAAATGCGGCCGACGAGACCCCGCGGCAGTTCGACAAACGGGCGGAAGGATTGTATCGGAATGCCCAAGGGCACGATAGAAAGGTCGATGGCGCTCGCATAAGTAGACAGCTGGTCGACGGCGGGCTCCGGCCCTCCGGCGAATGCCCACGTAAACAGCTTCGACAGATTGGTCGTGGCCGCACCTTCAATCGAGGCCCAACGACGCAACCCTTGCTCCACCGCTCCATCGACCCGGAGCTGCCCTTCATTGCGATGCACATCGAGGTCGAGGCGAACCCGCTCGCCATTTTTGCCGACGGGAACCGATGCAGACGAAACCAACGAAAGATTGGGGTCGCAAGCGGGTCCATCCACCAACAAAGCCGCGCTGGCGGTGACATCGGGCAGCTCGCCTGCTACGGGAAGCGTCGTCGAAAAGCGCTGGATGTTCCCTGGAGCCACAATTGCGTCCAGCTCGATGTTCCGCGCGCAGTCGAGCTGGGGTGCCCCTTCGACCAGGACCAACGGAGCCTTTCCGCCCAACGCCAACAACAAGGAGTTGTCGGCACCTTGCAGCTGTGCCTTCACTTGCGGAAGCGTAATGGGACCGTGGACCTCTGCATCCAGAAACAGCTGCTCCACAGTGTTCGGATATCCAATGCCATCAAGGTCGGCCGTTGCATCGACCACCAAGTCTTTTCCAGGCGCGTCTTGCAAACGAACAGACAGGCTCGCGATGCCCTTGAGACCTTCCAGAATCGCGGGGTCGCCCTCCTTTTCCGGTGCGACAAAGAGCTGCGCCAGCCTCGCGACATGCTCCAGGTTGACCTTGTCCACCACAAGGTCGAGCGTCGAGGCATCTTCGGAATCGGGCACCCAGCTCCCGAGCGCGGTGAGCGAGCCGGCGTCACTGCGCAGCCGCGCTTCGATGTCGCGGGCGCCTCCGTCAACCAGCTTGAACCGCACCGGACCATCGGCCACCAAAGGATTGTCGTCCATCGGTGCAATGACGAGGTCGTCGATTTGCCATTCGCCCGAGACGAGGTCGCCTTGCACCCGGCCTTCAAAAAAGGACGCTTCCCCGTTGCGGTCGAGGTCAAAGCCGACTTCCAGTCGCTTGGTATCGGAGCCCGCATTTCCGTCGGGATTGCGGAAACCAAGGGTGATTTGGCCGCCTTGCGCCTCATAGCCTGCGCTGCCAAACTTCATCGCGGTCATGTTGAGGGCGCCCACCGCCCAAGGTTCGCCGCGTCGGTCGACGCCCCCGCGAAACCGTTGGCCTTCTCTCGTGGCAATTCGGTCGATTTGCACGGCGCCATCGCCTACCGACAACGCGGCGAGGTCGATGGATGTAGACGCCGTGACCACGGCACCTTGGACCGAAGCCTCCCAGCCAAGGGCCAATGAGCCAATCGACGCGCCCGCCGTGTCAACACCCGTGAGGGTTGTCCGCCCGGACGCTTTGACGGCCTGCGTATCGAGCGCAACATGCGCGTTGACGGGCCCGCGAATCGCTTGCACGCGTACAGCGTCCTCGGCGCCAAAGCCCGTGAGGTCGAGGTTTCCTTCGGCGGTCAACACACCGCCTTCCCCAAACCCATCCACGCGCAAGGAGCCGACATAGCCCAGCCGACCTTGTAGGCCCTTGGCGCCATACTTCGACAATGCTGTCAGCGAGGGCACTTTGGCGTCGAGATGCTCCAGCACTACCCGCTCGTGTACGAGGTCGATGGAACCGCGCGCAGAGACCGAGGCTGCGCCATGGACCGCGCCAAACTCCTCCAAGTGCACGACGCCATCGGCCATCCGGCCGCCTACGCGAAGCTCCGGCAGCAACTCATTGAAGACAACCTGGTCGCGTGCCGTCACACCAAAGGTCGCGCGCAGGTCGGTGTTCGGGTCGGTCCCTACCCCCTCCGCCTGCACTTCGAGGTTGAGGTGTGTAGGCTCCGCGACCAACGGCGTGACGCGGTCGACGTCCAAGGAGGGTGTTTCGACGCCCACACGCCATGCAAGCGGCACTGCGGTGGTGTCCACCCACGCCGAGACGTGGGCCCCACCCCCCGGCGTCGTTGCGTCGAGGGTCGCCGACAAGTCCGACAATGGCCCGTTGATTGCGCCGGTCAGCGACAGCCCGCCGAGCAATACATCGTCCGCCGCGAGCGCCTCAATGTCGGCCTCATCGAGGTCCACCGACACCAACTGCAACCCCAAAACCCGGTCGTCAAAGTCCACTTGGTCGACTTGACCGGCCAGCACAATCCGCGACCGGCGCGCCAACACCTGCAACTGTTCGATTTGGAGCTTGCTTTCGTCGTACGTGATACCGCCGTCCACCGAAAGCGGGAGGGGCAAGTCGAGGCCCAGCCCGCCGACCTGCTGCAGGCCGATGTGGACACCCGACAACGACGCGCGCCGCCCCGCTACCGAAACGGCGGTCGACACGTCCAAACCAGACACCACGACATCGAGCGGTGCATCGGGCACCGTCGCGTCCCGATAGCGCAACGCGGCGCCCTCGATTGCCAAGCGCGCCACCCGAATATCGGCCGGAACATCGACCCAAGGCGCAGGCGGACCCGTCTCCGGGGGTGCAGGCTCCGACGGCCCCAGCGCTGCCACGAGGTCGAGGTCGCCCGTCGGCAGCACTTGTAGGTCGAGGTTTGGCTCGACCAATGCGACTTCGGCGATGTCTACGCGCTTATCGAGGACATGCGAGAGGTCAAATCGAAGGCGAACCTCCCGCGCTTCGACCATCGCGTGGCCATCCGGCGCCCGAATCGCTACGCCGCCCAGCACCAAGTGCTCGAACAAGTTGGTATCGACGGTCTTTAGCTCGAACGTGGCCCCCGGAAAAAAGGGCGCAGCTTGCGCGACAACTTGGTCCCGCAAAAAGCGATTGCCGCTCTCCGTGGTGAGCCAGAACACGCCGCCGCCCACCGAGACCAACACGAGGCCAACGATTCCGAGAGACACGCCACCCGTAATGACAGCAAAACGCGCCGCCCGCCGCCCAAATGAGCGTGGTGGTGTGGGCGAAGTGGCGCCCGCGCCCGACGGGGTCGGTTCGGCGGCCTCAGCGGTGGCTTCGTCAGGCGGCAACGGCTCGTCGGACATCAGAATGCCTCCGACAAGGAAAAGTGGAAATTCCAGTACGGAAGCTGCGAGAACATCGGCTCGTCGCCCAAACGACGGGCCACGTCAAACCGAACGGCGGCAAAGTCGAGGAGATAGCGCACGCCCGCGCCTACAGATGTCTGAAGCGGAATGGGGAGGCCTTCACGCGACGAATCCCAAACCTGGCCCCGATTGATCCACACCATACCCACATCCGTAAACAACACAAATCCATATCCATCAAGGGTATAAATCCGCGCTTCTACTGTCGAGTTGGCGCGCACCAAGCCACCAATCGGAATGATGCTATCGGTATTGGGAGGGGTCACACCCAGCTCGCCCGTACATTCGTAGCCTGACTCGGGATCGCAAATATAGGGCCCCAGCTGGTTTTGGGTCCAGCCGCGGACATCGTTCGCGCCGCCGAGGTAGAGCCGCTCTTGGTACGGAACACTCGCAAACTGCGGGTCGCCGAAGGTCTCGATAATACCGCCGCCCAAGCGAAACGCGAGGGCGCCGCGCAACGAGTTGGGCAGAATACGGTTGAGGGACGAATAAAAGCGATGGTCGCCTTGGGCCTTCAAGTAGTTGAAGTCGCCGCCGAGAAAGCGCCCTGCTTCGGCCAAAGAGTAGATGCCGTATTGGCCACGTGTGGGGGAAAATACGTCGTTGCGGTCGTCGAAGGTGACCTGCTGGCGCAAGTACGTGAGCAGATACTTCTCGCGAAAGTCGAGGCTCGCAAGAGGGCTATCGAAGTCGGAAGGGTCAATCTGAAGGTCGATGTACTCGAAAAAGATGAGGTGGTAGCTTGCTTCCACGCTCACTTCTTTGCTGATTTGGCCCCGCAAGGACGGCGACCAAGACGGCGACAAAAAGCGGTAGCCCTGCTCCACGCCCAACTCATACGCAAATTCGCTGTTGACGCTCCAGGCCCGGGCAGGAACCCGTGGCACCGTAAAATTGAGGCTGCTCAAAATGGTGGGACCCGATGTTTTGCTGACGTCGTCGAGGCCGTCTTCGGAAATCCCTGCAATCTGCACGAGAGCCGCGTAGCCGACGCGGTTCTCGAAGCCCATGCGAACAAGGTTATTGAACAGGTTGACGTGCTCAAAGTCGAGAGAGACGTGAACATCTTGCTTGCCGGACTCCACCAGCAAGCCGCCGCCGACCTTGAGCTGCCGATACTTGGCAGGGGCCAGCGTAATCGCCACCGGAACGACGTCGGCGGTGGGGTCCGAGAGGTCGGGAATCACGTTGACGATACTAAAGACACCGAGCCCAAACAAGCGGCGCTGGGTGCTCGCAAGCTCGCTCAGCCGGTAGGGTCGCCCCTCTTCGATGGTAAGCTCGTCCCGAATGAGCTTTTCGTCGATGAGCTTCTGGTCCTTCGCGGCGCTGCCGATGTACTCGATAGTGACCTTGCCAAACTTGCATGACGGTCCAAGTTCTGCCACATAGCGCACGTCAACGGCGTTTTCCTCGGGGAACACGTTGACGTCTGTGGTGATGCGCGCATGGGCAAACGACCGCTCCTGAAGCTCCGCGACGGCCGCCGCTTCTGACGCCTTCATCGCATCCAAGTTGAAGACGGCATCTTTTTGCAGCGCAGCGGACTGCTTGATGCTCGCGAGGAGCGGCCCACCGATGACGTTCATACCGACGTAGTCAATCTTTCGGACCACACTTGGTTCGTGCTCTTCTAAGTACCCGCGAATCGACACGACCTTGGGCGGTTTCCAAAAGAAGAACCGGCGGCCAGCATCGTGGTGGGTTTCGAGGTCCCAACCACGGAAAGTGGCGTCGAAGTAGCCTTGGTGGGCGTACCAAGTCTCCAAGCGCCACGCGTCGAGCTCGAGCGTCTCGCGGTCGAGGTACGCCCGCCGCCGACGCGGCTGCAGCCATGTAAATCTTGGGTTTGCCTTTTGGTCGATGGCAGACTGGAGGTTGTAGTCGCTCCGCCCCGAACCAATGGCGCCGTTCCCATCAAATTCAATAGCACGCACCGCCACCGCATCGGGCGGAGGCGGAGGGGGACGCCGTCGGCATGCAAAAGCAAGCCACGCGGTCAGCATCCATGTGGTCCGACGGGAAACAGAAACAGACATTGCGAGCACCAATGTCAAGAGTATATCCGTCCTGCGCGATGCAGACACCGCGATGCGTGCGGAATTCCTGACGACGTTTCCAACGCGTCGGTACTGCGCACGTTGACACGGTGGGATGGAAACAGTTAGCCCACGAGGGTCTTTCGACGGTCGGCCGATTTGATCCGAGCGCGAGGATCAACAACGGGCTAGTGGCCCGGTCCGGCACCCCTCGCCGCAGCCACCACTGTCCTTTTCTTTCGCTCCGATTTGTGCTGGCGCGCAGTGACTTCCCTCACCGCCGCTGGGCCGGAACCGTCGCTACAACACGCACTGCACCATCTGAAGAGGCATCCCATGGCCAAGAAGAAGAACGTCGCCCGCCAGGTCATCCACCTGGAATGCACCGAGAGCCGCAACGTGGAAGGCGTTTCGGGCATCAGCCGGTACACGACCATGAAGAACAAGAAGAACACCCCCGGACGCCTGGAACTCAAGAAGTACAACAAGTACCTTCGCCGCGTCACCTTGCACCGCGAAGTCAAGTAAGCGCTGCAACACGGTGGACTGCCCTGTCCGCCGCTCCGCACGCTTGGACGAACGCCCACCTGTGGCGGTCGTCCTCCCGAGAAAGCCCGCTTCGGCGGGCTTTTTTATTGCGCCTGCGTCGCCCGCCGTGTCGAGGGCACACAGGATTTTGCAGCGAAGAAGGAGACCACCCCGCCCTCGGCAGCGCTCCTCCAAACGCAAAAAACCCCAGGAGAAACTCCTGGGGTTTTTGGGACCAATCCCAACGAGAATCACAGCTTCTGGCTGTAGAACTCGACGACGGCCTGCGTGTTGGCGTCGAAGGGGAGGTCAGCGCGGCCCGGAGCCACGACCATCTTGCCGGTGGCCTTGGCGGGGTCGAACTCGAGGAAAGCGGGGCGGACGCGAGCGGTGCTGGCTTCCAAGGCTTCCTGGATGAACGACTTGGAGCGGCTCTTTTCACGAACCGACACTTCGTCGCCCGGCTTCACGCGGAAGCTGGGACGGTCGACGCGGCTGCCGTTGACGTGAATGTGGCCATGGACCACAAGCTGACGGGCGGCCGGAATCGTCGCGGCCAAGCCCAAACGCCAAACGACGTTGTCCAACCGCGACTCAAGGAGGAGGATGAGGAGGTCGCCGGTGGGGCCGCGAAGGCGGGAAGCCTCGGCCACGTACCGCTGGAACTGGCGCTCAAGGACACCAAAGTGGAAACGCAGCTTCTGCTTTTCGATGAGCCGGACCTTGTAGTCCGAGTCTTTCTTCCGACGACGAGCGCCGTGCTGGCCGGGGGGGTACGGGCGCTCGAGGGTGGCGGAAGTGGTGAGCCCGGGGAGAATCGTGCCCAGGGACCGGCACCGCTTGAGACGGGGTCCAGAGTAGCGAGCCATTGAGACGTGTCCTGAACGGAAGGGGAATTCGGAAGCGCCGCTGGGCGCCGCAACGATGACATACGGGCTTCGAGGGGTCCGCTCGCCACCAGCGAGACGATCCATCGGAAACCGAGTAGAGCGCAGGTTGCGCCTCACAAGGCTCAACCGGGCGACGCTGGCGTGTATCGTATGGAGGCGAAGCCGTCAACGAGCAGGTGCTCGGGTTTGGCATGCCCCCTGCGCGAACCGAGCGACTACGCACCCAAAACCGGTGCAAATACTCGACCGCGCATACGACAAAGCAGCACCTCAGGTGAGGAAGCCGCCCCGCCACGTCCGCAAATGGGTACCCCGTCGACGCGATTTGCGCTACGGTGAACACGCGAGAAACGCCCACGTTCACCGGAAAAACCGAGCCTTCACTGGACTGTTGGCTTGTGCGAGACGGATGTGGCGAGTATTCTGCAGGGGATCCGCGGGAGATCCCGCCTGGAGCCGTACATGCCTTCCCCCTGCCGCCTTCCTCCGCATCATCCGAGCCTTTCGGCACCCCTTACTGCTCGGTTCGGCAACAGCCGGCGGAAGCCAAGGCGGACTGAATCGGGATTCACAATTCTCGAACTTGTCGTGGTCGTGGCCATTGTGATGATTCTCACGGCCATCGGCATCGTACAGTCGCAGGACATGATTCCCCGGTTCCGCACCCGCCGCGCCGCCATGACCTTCTCGTCGTTGGTCAATCAATGCCGCTCGTTGGCGATTCAAACCAATCGGGAATGCTCCGTCTGGTTGCTTGACTACGACAGCGACCTCAGCAATCTCTCGGGTAACGCCGGCGCCTACTGGGTCGGCATCGGCAATCGAAGCATGAACAGCAACACCTGGGATTACCTCCCTGCAGATGGCCTCGCTGACGGCTCCGACGATGACGTGTCCCTCGGAACTGTCGACTTGGCAGACTCCAGCAACGCCTACTACGCACGCCATGTCAGCATGGAGACATGGGGCTCCCTGGCCGGTCCAGGCAGCACCAACACCGACCGCATCGTCCTCGACCCACGCGGCTTCGTGCGCAATCCCGTCACGGACTTTGACGGCGACGGCTACATTACCGTCACCTTCGTCAACAAAGTCGCGCGGTCCCAGGGCCGCATCGAAGACTTCACCGTGCGCGTGTCTCGCAGTGGGATGACACGGGTGGACAACAGCATCTCCGAAACCTTTGTGGGTACCCCTTCGGGCACGCCGCTCTCCTCGTCCGACAGCTGACACCAACCGCCATCCACCCCACATAGAGAAGAAGTCGCCCCTTCGCGGGGGCGTTTTCGTTTCTTGGCTTCGCTTTGTGCGCGCGGAAAGTAGGGAAGAAACACCGACGCGTGTCCGACAAGAAGACAATCGAACACGCGTCAAGACACGCTAAAGACCCTGTTTTCTCCCCTTTCATTGTGCACAAAACCCGACATTTGGTCACCCGCCCGCGGTAGACATCGGCTGGCTTGACAAACCTAGGCCTTCTGCGCGATTCCGTCGCTCCATCGCCCGTTTTCAACATCCGGGTCTTCGCCAACGAACCGAACCCATCACGAGGCAGCGAAGGCAGAACCGCCATCTGGAATTGGAGCCTTCCGCAAAACCAGGGAAAGCCGCCAAGAACCCCATGAGGTGTGGACACTGGACTTCTCCAATCGTCCTTTCGCTTGATCTCCAGGCGATTTTCCCGAGGCTCCCTCCCCTACCCACCTCCACCTTTCGAGGCGTTCCACGGGATCGATCGATGGGGCCGCCACAGTCACACACACCCAAAAACGGCTCCAACGTTACGTTTTCACCGACCCACTACACTTGCAACGGACCCATGACTTCCACGGGGTTGACCAGGACCGAGCGACTCAGTACAACCAAGAGGCGAGCAGCGAAGCAGCGCCTCGTTGGCGGCCCTTTCGGTCGCGGGGCTTTGTTTTGTCTGCCCAAAATCCATCTTTGGCGATGCGGACACCTCCTGAACCCCGGCACCGATTCCGATGCCGAGACCAGTTGGCCTGCCCGTACCAACTCTTCCCCAGAGTGTTTCTGACACTCACCCCGAAGCGGGGACACGGCCTCGTGGCCCCCTTCGACGCCCGCCCGTCCTCCACCACAGCAGACCCCATCTGCTCGTCCCTCGAGCCTACTTTTCAATCTGCACCTGTCCATCCTCACCCGAGGAACGCGGAAACAAAAGTCGTCTCGCCCTTCCCACCCCGACCTTGCATTTGGTGCAAGTCGGGGTGCGGCCGTTTGGGGACGCGCAAACCGCGCCCAACGCAAACGCGAGACATCAGGTCAAGCGGTCCAGGGCATCGACCAGCGCGTGAACACGACGGGGACACAGCGGCCGCTCCAGCCGCGCGTCTTCGTGGAGAGACGTTCCCACAATCGCGCCGTCGACCTGTCCCACAAGCGCACCCAGCGATGCCGCCGTGACGCCGCTGCCGACCCACAGAGGCTGTGTTGGGGCCCCCCGCCGAACTGCCTGGATATCGGCGAGCGATGCAGGGGCGCCCGTGGCATTCCCTGTGACGATGAGCACATCCGCGCCCCCCCGCCCTGCGGTGTCGTGGGCGAGGCGGGAGAGGTCGGTTTCGCCCGCAGGAACCGCATGCTTCACGCCGATGTCGGCTGCGATTTGAATCGGTCCAACGCCATCTTGGCGCAAGCGTCTACGCAGCAACAAGACATCTCGCGCCATTCCTTGCACCAAGCCTTGGTCGGTCCAGCTCGCACCCGCCAACACATTGACGCGCACAAACGACGCCTCCACCGCCGCCGCAATCGCCATGGCCGAAAGCGCATCGTTTCGAAGCACATTGATACCAAGGTCGAGGCCGGGAACAGCGCTGCGAACCGCCAACGCAGCGCGGGTGAGAAACGCCACCACCTCTGGGCCCACCGCTCCTCCGGTAAACGGCGCGTCCCCCAGGTTCTCAAGAATCGCGCGTTGAATTCCCCCTTCCCACAACACCCGCGCGTCGGCCACTGCGCGTTCAACAACCGCAGCCAAGCCCGGCGACGCACTGGGTGCCCCCGGCAAGGCGGGAAGGTGCAACACACCGATGAGGCGTAACGGACGAGACGAAGACTCAGCTTGCACGATTGCTCCGAATCCGGCCAAACAGGCTGAGCTGGGCCGGGCCAGCGACCTCGGCCGCTGGGGGTGAAAAGACCGGGGCCTCGTACGCCGGTGGCGAAGAGGGGGCGACTGGCGGGGGCGCATTCCACGGACCGACGATGATGTCTGCACTCGGAGTGTCGCAGGCTTCGGGACGCGCGACGTCCATCAACACGCAGCCGTCCGCGCAACGCTTCGCCAGCGCGACCGCACGCTCGGGAGCCAGTGCCGCACCTATCGCAACCTGCTCTCCTGCTTCGTTGTGGGCCCGATGGGCGACATGGCACTGCTCATCCAACTCTCGTGCCGTACACCACCCGCGCATCACAAATGTCGGGAGCCCCTGCGCAGACACCGTACGCACGACAACATACCAATCGCCGCTATCGACCACCGCCCGGTCGAGGGCGCGCTCGACCCCAACAACCGACGCCGCCACCTGCCAGCGACGCAATCCCGCCGGCACCCCGCCCGGCTCGGCAAGCAGCGCACCCCCCGCCCGCCGACCCAACATCGGCCAACCGTAGCCACGCGGCCGAAGGAGGAGAAGACCCGACCCCGCGTCTTCTTCCAAAACCAAACGATCTCCCGCGCGGAAAGTAAATCCCCCGATGCGACCCCACCGTACCACCACGACAGGGCTGTACTGATTCCCAGTGGAACCTTCGATGCCAGCGGCACTCAGACCGACCGACGATTCGTCGCGAAACGCAGGAACATGAAGTTTGCGCGGGACCATAGAACCTCCTTGGCTCACACAAACAGGGTATCAAACGTTCAGGGATATTGTCGGACAAATATTGTCCTCAATTTATCTTTCTGGAGTCCGTGACACCGATGCGCGGACGCGGTCGCCAGACAAGGGCCGCGTTTACCAATTGGACAAGGCGGTTGTGTTGCCGAAAGCATCGACCAAACGCGCAGTTTCCGACAACGGTGGCGCAATGTTGTCTTCGCCGAGTCTGGTGTGTGGTACCGTTCCCGTCGAATTCGGGGAGTCGAAATGACGAGTTTCGGATGGTGGTGGGCCCTGATCCTCTCGACCGCGCATGCAAGCGGCGGCGAGGGTGGTCTCGGCGCGAGTCTCTCGCCCATCTGGGTGGTTCCGTTTGCCGGAATGCTGCTTTGCATCGCACTCCTGCCAATGCTTGCCCACCATTGGTGGGAAGAACACCGCAATCAGTTTTTGGTGTCTACGCTTTGGTCCTTGCCGATTCTCGGCTATTTCGGGTACCTCATCGCTACGGGACATCACGGACACGATGCGGCACACGGCCTGACCCACGCCGTTGAAGAGTACGTTTCGTTCATTGCGTTGCTCGGTTCGTTGTTCATCATCTCCGGCGGGGTACTGGTGAAGGGCGACCTTGAAGGCAAGCCCTCTATCAACACAGCGTTCTTGGCCATCGGCGCTGTGCTAGCGAACCTCATCGGCACCACCGGCGCCTCGATGTTGCTGATTCGGCCTCTGCTGAAGACGAACAGCGAACGAGAATACGTGAAACACATTCCGCTGTTCTTCATCTTCTTGGTGTCGAATATCGGTGGCGCCCTCACTCCCATCGGCGACCCCCCGTTGTTCTTGGGCTACCTCCGCGGCGTGCCGTTTTTCTGGACCTTCGAGCACCTCTGGACGGTGTGGCTCCTCCCCATCTTCACGCTGCTCATCCTCTTTTTCATCGTCGATAGCTACTTCTACAAAAAAGAAGACCCCAAGAACATCACGCGGGACCGCACCCAAGTGACCCCGATGAGCATTCAAGGCACCGTCAACATCCTGCTTTTGGGCGGTGTCGTCGCGGCCGTGTTGTTGCTGTCGCCCGACAAAGAAAATCCCGACTTCCGGGACTATTATGCCCGTGAAATCGCGATGTTCGGCCTTGCTGGCCTGAGCATGTGGCAGACCCAAAAGAAAGTTCGCGAAGAAAACGGCTTCACCTTCGGGCCGATTCTTGAAGTTGCGGCATTGTTCTGCGGCATCTTCATCACCATGATTCCCGCTACCATGCTCCTGCAAGCCCACGGCGCAGCGCTCGGGCTCACCCAACCGTGGCAGTACTTCTGGGCAACCGGTCTGCTTTCGAGCTTCCTTGACAACGCCCCCACTTACGTCACCTTCGCAGCGATGGCATGCGGCAGCTTGCCCGCAGAATGCGCGGGACCCGAGCAGCTCGGCACGTTGGCAAACGGTGCGCAAGGCGGGCCCCTGCTGGTTGCGATTTCACTGGGTGCAGTGTTCATGGGCGCGAACAGCTACATCGGCAATGGCCCCAACTTCATGGTACGCGCCATCGCCGAAGAAAATGGCTACAAGATGCCGTCCTTCTTTGGATACGTCGGCTGGGCGTCCGCGATTCTCATCCCCACGTTCATCGTCGTGACGCTGGTTTATTTGGTTTGACCACCGTTCCTGCACTGCGGCCCAGCTCCCTCGTGGGCTGGGCCGTTGCCGTCTTGGTATCGGCCTGGGCGACCTACTATGCCGCCCAAGCGCCCCCACCGCGGCCAAGCCATCCGCTGCCTCCCGCGCTTCCCCGTCCACCAACGGAAGCCGAGTTGGCGGAGCTCACCGCACGCGCCACACAGCTCGTCGAGGAGCTTCAAGCTGCGCGCCAGCGACGCGGTTCCCCCCTTCCCATCGAACAATGGGAGGAACGAGACGACCAAGGAGCGCCGTGGCTGCCTCATGGCATCCCCGACAACCCGTTGACCCCATCCGTTTCTTGGGTGTTGCCGTATTGCGGACACGGCCCCCTGCCCTCGCCGCCGCCCGACTGGACATATTGCGCCGAAACGGCCTCTCTCGCCGCTTCAGGGACCACCCTCGTTTGGAACCTCGCGCGCACACCGAACCCAGACCCGCCCGATGCCCTCGCTCGCCCTCAGGGCAGCGGGAACGAATAAATTCCGCGCAACGTCCACAATCCGTCATGAATGGGCGTAACCGTGGCTGGGCCCGAAGTTCCTGCCCATGCTTCTGCATCGCCACCAAGTCCGTAAACCCAGATATCATCTTGGCTTTCGTCCATTCGGGCGTACACGCCATTGAGCGTAGCGGTGCCGGAGGGGGGCAATGTATCGACCCAGCCCGCGACCGCTTCAATCTCCGGGTGGACATCGCCTACCCCCAGAAACACGCTGGCGGGCAGCGCAGTGAGCAAGTCCACCGCGTCGCAGCCGCCTGTGCTCTCCCCCACCGAGATGTTCCACCAGGTGAGGACGGCGGGGTCAGGACGAAGGCTGATATTGTCTACGGCGTCTACCCGACGGTCCTCTGAACACAACAAGCCCCCATCTTGGTCGAGAATCTCCACCGTGAGCGCAGAGCCAAGGTGTGTCAACAAACCGGCCGAAACCTGGAGGTCTGCGTGCAGGCGCCACCACGTTGGCACAGGCGCGTCAGGCTCCCATTGCTCGGAGTTGTCGTCCGTGGAGGCGCTGGCGTAGGCTGCTCCCGCTTGCCCGGACTCTTTTCGAGATGCAGAACAAGCGGCGCACAACGCCAATACACCGAGCCAAGCGATACGGTTCACGCCCATCGTTTCTCCAGTGGAGGAACCTTAGCCCACAACCCACCTGTCCGCGCCTGCGAAATTCATCCCGCGCCGCACCCACCACACCCTGTGCGGAATTGCGCTCATCACCCAACCGGCAACCCGGAAAGGGGCGACGGGATGGAGACAAAGGAGCCGTGGCGAAGCGCCCATGGGGCCCGGAGCAGAGACGTGCCCCACCCAAGGTGCATTGGTTCTCCGGCGCACGATTTGCGCGCAGGAGAGCTACGGTGCCGTTGGCTCGGGCAAATCTGCATCGCGGAACGCACGGGCATTTGCTGGCCCCAATCGCAGCCGCCGCCCCAAAACGGACGCACCATCGGCAGGCGGGTCGCCAAACTCGAAGCCTTCGTCCCAGGCCACACCTTCTTGTGCAGGTTCCCCACCCGCCCAACCGAGGGCCCACGCCCACTGATAGTCGGGCCACGCGCCGGCAATCTTTCCATTCACCGGAAGCAAGCGCAGGCGGTCCATCGAGACCAACGCGGGCGTGCTCCCTTCGACACCGGGACAGTCGGTCTGGATTTCTTCCACAACAAGCGCCGCATCCACCGCGCATTCCGCGCACCCGGAGGGGCTGCTTTCGCCTGCCACATGCAAGACCCGCCCGCACAAATGGCGCTCGGGGTCGAGGTCATCGGCCCAGTCGGACTCGAACATCTCCCAAACGAGAACGCCGTCGACAGAACCATCTTCGCCGACCGTGACATCCCCGTGCAGCACACCCCAAAGGTCCGCGGAGGGGCCCGAGCATCCCCCGAGGCACAGGCTGAGCCAAAGCAGGCGCTGATGCACGGGTACGCTCCTCACAGACCGATTTCGACGTCAACGGGAATGGCCGTATAATAGCCATCGGGAAGATACCAGGCACCCTGCAAATCCAAGGGGACGGGGTCGCCGCCGGACGTACGGATGTTGTTTCCATCGAGTTCGTAGCCGACGATGTAGTAGTTGTCGTACACCATCTCGGTGCCGCCAAGGTCGGTCCACAGAATGCCGAGAGCGGCATATTCCGCGACGTCGGACCAGTCTGCGGCGGCTTCCGAGAACGCCGCGACATGGGTCTCGTCAAGCGGCGCCAAGCCAACCCCAAAGCTCACAGTGGCCGCCCAAGCTTCGGGGTCGCCCCCAACCGCGGCGAGGTCAAAGGAGTCGCAGCGATAATCGGTGCCGATCACGCGCATGGACGCGGCATCCACCTGCCAAGCGCCAAACAGCGTGGGGTAGTCGGGGGTCCAATCGACGGGAGCAGCGGCCGAGATGTCGGTGCTGACCATACACTGATGACGGGAGTCTTCGAGGTCGTCGTACCAAGCGCTGGACTGCACCAAGTGAATGTCGACCGAGGTGTCGAGGCCCGGAAGCTTGGTGAAATAGCCGTTTTGTACAGCAAACTGGAACGAGACCACGGCCGCATCTGCGATGTAGTCGTAATCGGCGTCGGTGTCGGCATCCGTATCCGCATCGGTATCGGTATCGGTGTCGGTGTCGGCATCCGAGTCGGTGTCGGTGTCGGTGTCGGCGTCGGCGTCGGTGTCGGCATCGGCTTCCGAAGTCGACGTGCCGGTTTCCGATGCGGATTTGTCCGAACAGCCGACCATACCTGCCGACATGGTCAGTCCAAGGACGAGAAACGACCAGCGGGTGTTCCCAACGAGGGATCCGACATTCATCCTGTACTCCTGCGCGCAGTCCCTGTCTCCGAAAGCACCGCAAATGCGCGGAAACCGGACCGGCGACCACATCTCAAGCTGCTGTTCAATAGGACCGGAGTGGAGGACCACCCAACGGAAACGTGAGCAAACCATGCTACCCGTCAACGCGGAAAGCGTCAACCAGCCCCGGTCAGGGCAAGTGGGACTCGTCTTCGGCTTGCAGCGCCTCCCGCACCCGCAGCGCGAGGCGCCGGTCCCACGGGCTCTCCGAAGCCGCAAGCTCTGCTGCCGCTTTGCCCAACTGCGCCACACGACTGCTGCGGGTGCCTTGGGCCAATCCATCCAAATACGCGACCAGCGGCGCGCCTGCTCGCGCAAGGTCCCGTGCGTCCGGGGTGCCCGGTCGAATGTCCCGGTTTCCTTGCCGCAACGATACCCAGTCGCCGAGAACTCCGATCCCGAGGCCCGCTTCGCGCCAAGCCCCCACGGAAGTCTCCGCCGCCGCGACGTCGCCGCTTTCGAGCAAAACCTGAATCAAACCCCGCTGACAACCCGCGTCCGACGGCCGCAAACCCAAGCAGTGCCGCAGGAGCTTCAGGGAAGCGCCTGCTGTGCGTCGGTCCACCGCGGCGCGCGCCAACAAGGCAGGGTCGTTTTGGTCTGCGCGCAGTGCTTTTTCCCAGGCTTCCGCCGCCGCCTCCGCGCGCCCGGCGCTCTCGTGGACAAGCGCCTCTGTGGACCAAGTGCGGGCGATGAGGCGCCCCGCTTCGGGCGGCAACGCATCGCGCAGGGCGGCCAAGGACGCGAGGCGGTCGCGGTCGGCCATCGAAGCGTCGCCCCCTCCGTACAACCACAACTGCCCCAACGGATGCGCGCGGGTGACGCTCGACACATTGGCCACATCAACGGACCCACGCGCATCTTCGAGCCGCAAACGCGCCAATCCCAGGCGCACGCTTGGCTCACCCGAAACCGCACGAAGCGCCGCATCGGCGCGGTCGAGGTCACCCCGCGCGAGGGCGACCTCCGCGGCCAACAATGCGCCCACCGAGCCTTCTTGGTCAACGTCCGGGACAGCCAATGAGCCCTCGGAATAGTCCAACCACGCCAGCGCGACCCGCGACTCCGGACCTCCCAGCCCTTCAGCCGCCAACGTACGCGCTTCCGCGAGGACATCCGGGTCGCCGGTGACGACGTCCCAAAGGGCAAGGTCGACCAGCACCAAGCGCGCCGCCACATGCGTGCGGGGAGGCCCCAACAAGCCCCCCGACTGGTAGGCCGCGCGCAGCTCTGCCCGCGCTTCGAGCAATTGCTGGGGGCTGCTGTCCAGAATCGCCTGGCGCACGCCGTCGGATTGCTGCAGGCCAATCCACGTCCGCAAGCCAATGACGGCGGCCACCGACGCGATGATGGCCCCCACGGCAGCGGCCAGCAGAAGTACCCTTCCAAGGCCCAAGGCGGGCGGCGGAGGCAACGGCTCGGGCTCCGGCTCTTCCTCCACAGGCGGTGGCGCAGGACGCGGCACAGGGGCCGCTACGGGCCTTGGCGGTGCCGGCATCGGAGGCGCTTCAGGCACCTCCGCAACGGTCGGCGTATCTTCGTTATCGTCTGGAATATCGAGGACGGGTGGAGGCACCGGAATCTTTTCGATGACCGAAATCGGCGCGCGGCGTGGGGCCGCCGGCTCCGGCGCACGGTCCGCCGAGGCCTCCGTGCGTGTCATCACGACCACATCCTCGTCTTCTTCTTCGAGGAAGTCGTCGTCGTAGGCGCCCAGGCCATCCATCGTCGGCGCGTCGAGCAATCCCGGCGTGGGCACAAAACCGTGCTTTTCTCGCCATTGGCGCAGGTCAACGGGACCGCCGGTCTTTTCTTTCTTTTCGTGCATCGGCCCCGAAGCGGGCGTCAACCGTCGCTCGGCGCCGCTGCCGATGACCTGCATGATTTGCGTGTCCCCACCGCCACTGGCGATTTCGCCATCGGGGTCGGCGTGCTCGGCCGTTGGCGGGTCGAGCATTTCTTCGGTGCTCGCGAGGACCGCCGCGACGGTGACATCGTCGTCCTCGTCGCTCCCACCCGCGGCATCGCCCACCAAACGAAACAAGCTGGGAAACGACTGCCCCCGCTCTTCCGAAGGCATCGCACCAAGTGCCCCGACCTTGCTGACTTCCGCGGTTTCGGGGTCATTTTGGTCAAGCGAAGCGGAGATGAGTTCGAGACCCCCCGCCAGTCCGCCACCCAAACCCGCCTGAAGCTCCACGACAAGCTCGGCCAACGTCTGTTGCCCCGTGAGAAACTCGCCCCGCAGCCCCCACAGCAGGTGACGCACGCGCTGGTTGTCGGGGTGCGTGCGGTTGAGGCGCTCCAACAGGCCCCGCGCCCGCAGCACGCTCCCTGTGACCAAAAACGACTCCGCGAGCGCGATTTGCTGTTCAATCGTGCCGGTTCGTTCGAGGTCGCGCGCGTTTGTGGGCGGACGGACAGGGGGCGCGGCGGCACCCTCGACAATCGCCGCCAACCGCCGCGGCTCCACCGAGGCCGCTTGCAGGTGCTCGACCAAGCGCTGGGCCCGCGCCGGCCAACCCCGCGCGATGAACATTTCCGCGGTGAGGGCCGTGGCCTCTACGTCACCGCCTTCGGCATCCATGAGCTCACGGGTGCGCACCCACGCGCGGTCCATGAGCTTGAGGTCGAGAAACGCGCGCGCTTCCGCCAGCAATGCGTGGCGCGTAGGCGGGCGCTGGTCGGCCCACCGCTCGACCAACCGAATCACGCCCACGGAGCGCCCTGCCGACGCCAAGCGGTCGACAAGACGGTCGAGGGACCGATCATCGGGCGGACGGGGTCCGGGCGGTTTGACGTCAGCGCTCGCCATGGTCTTCGCTCACACCTAAATACGGAACCAACCCGACAAGCGCACGCCTTGCACATGACGGACCAGACAACACTATATCACCGCACGCCCCTCCCCGAACACACTACCCGAACCGCCCCTCCCCAAGCGAGCAGCGGGAGCAGCAGCTTGCACCGCCACCGCCGCGCAGTTCTCGCTGGCGGCCGTGGCGCGCGCGTGCCCCCACAACGAAACGCCCCCCTTCGCCACAGAAGGCAAAGGAGGGCGCAGCCGCCAAACGGCGCCGACGCGTTCAGCGCAGCGCGGCTTCGAGCTCGGCCTTGAGAAGCGGCGCTACTTCAAACATGTCTGCGACGAGGCCGTAGGTAGCATGCTGGAAGATAGGGGCGTCGCCATCGGTGTTGACCGCGACGATAATCTTCGAGGTGCGCATACCCGCAAGGTGCTGGATGGCGCCCGAGATGCCCATCGCGATGTAGAGGCTCGGGTTGACGGTCTTGCCGGTTTGACCGACCTGATGCGAGTGCGGCGCGTAGCCAGCGTCGACGCACGCGCGGCTCGCGCCGGGCGTTGCACCGACCACCGAAGCCAAGGGGCGAACGAGGCTGTCGTAGCCTTCTTTCGACTTGACGGAGCGACCACCCGAAACGATGCGGTCGGCTTCCGAAAGGTCGGCAACCGAAGACGAGGGCGCTTCGGTGTCGACCACCTTGGTCTTGACGCCGGCAGCAAGGTCGACCGAGAGCGCTTCTACAGCAGCCGAAGCTCCCGAAGACTCGCCCACGCCAAACGAGTTGGCGCGAACGGTGAACAACGCCGGCGACGACGAGATGTTGACGTCGACGAAGGCCTTTCCGGCATACACCGGACGACGACCCACTGCGCGACCGCCTTCAGCGCGAAGCTCGGTGATTTCCGTGCCCAGGCCGAGGCCCAAGCGTGCAGCCAAGCGCGGGAGGGCATCCTTGGCCTCCGCGCTCGCAGCCGCCAACACCACGGCCGGCTGAACCGCGGCAATCGCGGCCTGCACCGCGTTGACGTACTGGCCGGTGAGGTGCGCGCCGAAGTCGCCTGCGACCGTGAGCACCTTGTCAGCGCCGTAACCACCGAGCTCTGCGCCATTGGAGGCACCGAGCACGAGAGCGGTCACATTGCCGAGGCCCAAGGCGCGAGCCTTGCCAAGCAACTCGAAGGCGGTCTTCTTGAACGAACCGCCGTCGTGCTCGCAAATAACGAGAATTCCGTTGGACATGATGTTCTCCAAATCAGACGGTGGGTCAGAGGACCTTGGCCTCGTCGCGGAGCAGGCGAACCAACTCTTTGACCATGCTTTGGGCGTCGCCGGAGAGCTTGCGGCCCGGAGGACGGGCCGGCGGCTCGCCCCAGTTGGACAGCGCAACCTTGGCGCCAGCAGCACCAACGTCGCCGGCGGAGAGGCCGAGGTCGCCCGCGCCCCACACCGGAATCTTCTTCTTCTTGGCCATCATGATGCCGCGCAGCTTTGCGTAGCGGGGGGTGTTCAGGCCCTTGTCGGCCGAAATCACCGCCGGCAGCGCGCCTGCGACAACATCACGGGCGCCGCCGCCCGACTGGCGCCACGCCTTGAACGACCCGCCCGAAACTTCGAGCTTGTCGACCACGGTGACCTGCGCCCAGCCCAACAACTCGGCGACCATTGCGGGCACCTGGCTGTTGTCGTGGTCGATGGCCTGCTTGCCCGCGAAAAGAAGGTCAACGCCTTCCTTCTTGGCAGCAGCCGCGAGGATGCGCGCGATGCCGAGGCTGTCGCTTCCGGCGAAAGCGGCGTCGTCGAGGCGAACGGCTTCGTCGGCGCCCCGCGCGAGCGCGTCCCGCATCCGCTGTTCGGCGTCTGCGTCGCCCACCGTGAACACCACGACCGACTTCGCGACGTTTTCGTCTTTGAGCTTCAACGCTTCTTCGAGCGCAAACTCATCGTAGGGATTGATCTCCATCTTGAGATCTGACGAATCCACACCCGCGCTGGGGCCGGCAATCTTGATGCGGCTGTCGCTGGCGGGGACCTGCTTCAAGCAGACTCCGATCTTCACGGGAAACTCCTCGGTTGAGGGGGGGGCCAAATGAGACGCCGAAAATGGCGACTACGTTTAGGTTGGGGGAACAGACGGCGTGCCGCCCATACCCTGGAGGAAGACGTCGACCACCTGCTCGGCGGCCTTTTCCAAATTGAAGCGCTCCCGATTTCGCGACACGACCCACTGAATGCTCAGCTCGTCGAGTGCCCCGAAAAACGCCCACTTCACAAGGAAGGGGTCGATGTCAGCGCGGAACGCGCCCGTCGACTGCCCAAGCTCTACAATGCCGCTGAACACCGCGAGGTAGTCCCAAAGGCGCTCCGGCCGGTACTCCCGCACAAACCGGCTCGACTGCCGCAGCTCTACTTGAAGAACCTGCGCAAGTGCCGGTTGTTGGCGCATTTGCTCGAAGTGGAACCGCGCAAACACACGCATACGTTCCTGGGGACCCTCGACCCCCGTGAGCGCGGCCTGCAAGCCCTGGAGGATGCCGTCCATCTTCTCTTCGAAGATAGTGAGCAGCAGGTCTTCTTTGTTGCGGAAGTAGAGGTAGATGGTGCCATCGGCGACGCCGGCTTGCCGTGCAATGTCGCTGATTCGGGCCGAGTGGTAGCCCTTTTCGGCAAACACACCTACCGCGGCATCGACAATTCGAACCCGCTTGTCACCCTTCAATGGTCGATTCATGGAATCGACTGCGGCATCATCATCGAACTCGGTCATCGTTGCCTCAGCACACTGCCCCCGTCGCGGTCGGCCACGCAAATAGCGCAGAACACACACAACCAGGGGGAAAAGGTTCCATGGTGTCGAACGCGGAACCCACCCGGTTGCCCACGTTCACCGTTCACTGAATGGCGATTCACTGAATGATGATTCACTGAATGGCGATTCACTGAATGAGATTCAGGGATAGCCCCTGCAGAGGCACCGCGCAAGGGGCGGCAGGGGCACGTTGTTGTACGATTGCGCTGGGTCAGGTCGTTGCGGACTTGCGCACCGCCGCACAGAAGGGCCGTTCCCTCTCCGCCGTCTTCGCCAAAACCGCACAAAAAATCGCGCACTTCCCCCCCGGTCCCTTGATCTCCGGAGGTTCAGGGCGCGCGTTTGCGTTGTTCCGCAACCTCGCGCGCGAGGTCCGCGACAAACGGCGGCCCATCATAGCGCCCATCTGCCTGCACCAACTGCCGCAAAAGCGCGTCAGCACGCCCGTAGTCACCCACATCTACCGCGGCCTGCGCCCACCACGCGAGCCAGTCCGCCGTCAGTCCGTCCTTGGGACCATTTGCCGCAAACTCCATCGCTGCTTCACTTTCACCGGCTCGTACCAAACACTCCAGGGCCAATCCGGCGCTCACCGGGTGGGCATACGGCAAACCGGCCGCACGCACAAACGCGGCCGATGCAGGCTTCCAATCGCCGGCCATCGCGTGTGCATGCCCCAAAAAGTGCGCTGCATACGACGACTCCGGCTGCGCATCGACAGCAGCGGCAAAAAGCGCGATGTCATCCTTCCAAGGCCGGGACGCGCGCCAATGCACAGCCAAAATCAGCATCACGAGAGGCAGAAGGCGTATGTCGAAAAGCAATGAATTGGGCGACCCTCCGCCGCGCAGCGGCTCCGGGGCCCGCGGAGCCAAGGTCTCCGCGGGCGGCGGGCGAGCCAAGGTCTCGCCCGCCCGCGCAGCATTCCAAGCGGAAACCAACGCCACCACCACCCAAACACCGCCCAGAAGGCCGGGGTACATGTAGCGGTCGGCTGCGAGGTGGCTCGTCAGCGTTGTCGGAAGCGCCACCGCCGGAGCCAACGCCAGCAGCAACCAACCGGGCCGCGTGCGGGGGAATCGCAAGGCGACCCCCACGCCCACAATGGCCACACCGCCCCCCACAACGAGCTCTCCCCACGAAATACCGTGGGTGTCCCGCACCGCCGACAACGGGAAGGGCCAAACATACCGAGAAAGCTGCGAAAGCCAAGCCCCCACCGCTTCAGTCAGCGAGAAATCGAGCGGCGGGACCGTCACACCGGCCGACAGCCGGAGGGCCCACGCCGCCCCCACCCCCGCCACGAGCACCCACCGGTCGCCGCGGGTCGGAACGAGCGCCCAAGCCGCCGCCAAAAGCACCACGAGGGCGCTCTCTTTCGACAAAACGGCAAGAGCCGCGAGCGCCATTCCTGCCACCGGATAGCGCCCCACGAATCCCACGGCCCCGAGGCTCAGGGCCACAGCCAGCGCATCGGGCAAGGCGCTCGCCCACCCCAACACCTCGTGGGTCAAAGGATGCGCCACAAACACCGAAAGCGCCACCAAGCCAACCCAACCGAGCCGCACGCTCCGCGCCAGCAGCATGGCCGAGATACCGTGAAGCAGCACCACGACGGCATGCACCGCCGGAATCCCAAACCTGCCGGCAAGCGCGAGCACGGTCATCGCCGCAGGTCGGTAGTAAGTGGCGCCGGTGTCGCCGCCCCCTACCGCGTGGGTCCAGAGGGACGGCAAGTCCGCCAATCGAAGCGGGGCCAAACCGTCGACAATCAAGGCATGGTCATCCCAAACAGCGCCACCCGCACAATACGGCACCCCCACCGCGAGCGCCAAAACCAGCGCCGCGCGGGAGACCGCAGCGGAGTCCGCGTTCGGAGATACCGCCCCCAAGGACGCTCAGGCCCTTCGACTGGCCAAGAACCGCTCGACCTGGCCCAAAATGTCTTGGTCGGGAACGGTGGACCAGTCTTTGAGGAACTTTGCGTTGCCGCTCTCGGTCAACGGATGCTCCAACATTTGCGCCAGCGGCTTGAAGGGCAGCGTCGCTACATCGGCGCCCGCGAGCGCCACACGCACCATATGCTGCGGGTGCCGGATGCTCGCGGCCAACACTTCGGTGCTGAGCGTGGGGTAGTTGGCGTAGACTTGCACAATCTGCTCAATCAGCTCCACACCGTCGGCGCCGATGTCGTCCAGGCGACCCAAGAACGGCGAAATGTACGAAGCACCCGCCTTGGCCGCCAACAAGGCCTGGTTGACCGAGAAGCACAAGGTCACGTTGACGGGAATGCCGTCGTCGGAGAGCGCGCGGGTGGCCTTCAAGCCTTCGCGGGTCAGCGGCACCTTTACCACCACATGCTCGCTCACCTGGGCGAGCGCCCTGCCCTCCCGAATCATTCCGGCGGCGTCCTGGGCGATGGTTTCGGCGGACACAGGCCCGCGCACGATGTCGCAGATTTCCGCGATGACCGCCACGAAATCGCCGCCTTCGCGGGCAATCAGCGACGGATTGGTGGTTACGCCATCGATGATGCCCCAGGAATGGGCTTCCCGAATTTCATCCAGGTTGGCAGTATCAAGGAACAGCTTCACGGGAATCTCCAGTTCGGACAGGGTCAACACCAGACCCCTTCGGTGTGCGCGTGTACCGCACAGAACGAAGACCGGCAAGGCGGCCTCCAAGCCCTGGCCCGCTCCAGGTGCCGCGCTTGTCCTTCGGGCAAAGGTCCGCGATGGCCTCGCCTACGACCGGATGACGCCACGAACCGGCGACGATACTGGCGGGCACGAGCACAAATGCACGTTCGAGCATAGCACAATGCGGAATGGTCAACCGCGGTGTATGGATGACCTCGACGCCCCACAGCAAAACGTCCAGGTCGACAGCGCGGTCCCCCCAGCGGCGGGAAGGACGGCGGCCCAGGCGCCGCTCGATGTGCTTGCACACGTCCAACATCCCCTCGGGGGCCAGTCGGGTGCGCAAGCGAACCACGGAGTTGAGAAACGGCCCTTTCGCGGGGCCAATCCCCTTCGACCAAATCGCTGGAGCGACGGCCTCCACGCAAATGTCGGCGTGCGATGCTAACGCAGCAACCGCCAGCCGCAACATCGGCACCTGCGCCCCGAAGGAGGTGCCCAGGCCCACCAGCGCGGGCGTCATGGGTCGCGCAACACGAGGGGCAGCAATAGCATCTGCCGTTCGTCCGCGACGGCTTTTTGGCGCAAAAAGTCCTCCCGGACCTGGCTGCGAATCACCCCATCTGGCGCCAACACCCATCCCACTTCGTAGGGGTCGTCGGGAAGGTCTCCGAGTTCGGAGATGTCCCGAATGTCCCGACCGAACCTTCGCTGAAACCGGCCCCGATGTTCGGTGATGCGGTCGACCAGCTCGTCGTGCAGCAATGCGCGCCGCTTTTCAACAAGCGCCTTGCGAACCTGTGGCTTTTGGTCCTCTTGCAGCTGGCGGTCCAAATAATCGAGCGCCGCCCGACGTGTGCCGCCCTCCTCCATCAAGCCAGCGAGCGCAGCGCGATACCAAGCAGGCGCACCTGGCAACTCAGCCGCCTTGGCCAACCAAGGCGCGGCCCCTTCAATGTCATCACGATGAAGGTAGGCATTCATTCCAATCGAAAATGGAAAAAAGGGGTCATTTGGCAAGGCAGCATGGCCTGCACGAAAGACACGGTCGCTGGAGTCAATATCACCCAACACCCGCATCAATGTCCCGCCATAAAAATACGACGTGCGCCACTGGGGGTCGAGCACAATCACCGCATCGACCATCGAGCGCACCCAAGAAACCGACAAAGGGTCCGGCGTCTCGTAAATGTCTGCAAACGCAAGAATCGTGCGCACCCACAACAAGTCGCCCACCAACACCCGCTGGCCCAAGCTGGCCACGGCCAACACCTGTCCATCGGGCGCGACGCGGTCAGGACGGGCATCCGGCGCGAACCGAAGCTCATCGACCCTGCGGTGGGACGTATGGGCCACGCCCCCAAATGCGGCGAGAGCAAGGCCAAACACCGTCCATCGCAGCCAAACCCCAGGCCCGTGTCGTGCCACCGTCAATCTCCTGGTTCCGGCGGGAGGGCTTCATTATACATCATCGCTTCCGTCTTCGCCTCGTGTTGTGCGGACGAGGCCAGCAACGCTTCTACTTGTGGTTCGAGGGGAAGCGCTTCCGCCCACGACGCCCGAATCTCCTCCCAAGTAGACGTGTCTCCCCTTCGGCGCGCCAACACGGCCCGTGCGACGCGAAGACGCCCCGCGCGGTCTTCTACGTCCGTACGAAGCACCGCTTCCAACGCCGTCCATTGGCCCGTTGCCGCAAACGAAATCGCTTGCAGCCCCCGGAACTCGGCGTCGGCGCAGCCACGTATACCGAGCCAATGGCCCATCTGGGCCGCCAGGACAAGGCGGCGGGTGGCCACGGCGGTGCTCATCGCCGGCACGCACGCGGAGGCGAGCGGCGCAGGGTCATCGAGCGCCGCCACAAACCACGGCAATGCTCCGGAAACATCGCCTGCACCGCGAATCGCGTGGCCGACGCTCTCCGCCGTAAACGGCGATGGCGTATGCACATGTGCCGACTGCCACAACGTTTGGTCGTCGCGCCAATCCGGCGCACGCACCCAAATCGCGCTCAATGACGCGATGCCCGCCACGGCCACGCCCACAATTCCGGCCTGCCGACCGCCGTTCCAAGCCAAGCTGACCGCCCAGCCGATGCCGAGCGTGGCAATGTAGAGGTAGCGCTCCCCCATCCAGCCGGTCGTCAGAATGGCCCACAATGCGGGCAAGAAGGCCACACTTGAAAACGCCAGCGCCGCCCATGTCGGCCGGCCTCCCCGCCATCCTACGACCCCCAACAACACACCGCCCAAAACGGCGGCCATGACCGCATGATGGGCGGGCACGCGGTCGAGATATTCGAGCACATGGGCCGTCGAAAGGGGCCATGGAATGCACCACAAGCGCGCCACCAGCGCAACGAAGTGCGGAAGGCGATGGGCAAACAGGTCGATGCCCTGCCACTCGGGCCCACGGGTGCCTTCGACATCGGCAAACATTCGCAACAGCACCGCAACGCCGACGCCCAGCAGCAACGCGCCGCTCGATGCGACCCACGCGCGAACAGGAGGCAACGGCTTGGGCCCCGCAGCAACCACACACACAAGCAATGCGGGCAACAAGAGGCCGGTTTCTTTGGCGAGGCAGGCCAAAACCGCGAGCGCCGCTGCGAGAACGGGGGCGCCGCGGAACTGTGACAACGCTGTATCTAAGGCCCAAAACGACAATGCCGCCGCCATAAGGTCGTTGCGCGCAGCAATCCAAAACACCGCCTCGGACTGAATAGGATGCAAGGCAAACATCGCCGCTCCCACCATTCCGACGCTCGGGCCAAGGCGGAATCCGAGCCGCCACGCGCCCGCGACTGCCAAAAGATGCCACAACAGGCTGTGGAGGTGTCCAAACCAAGCGGCGCCCCCGCCCACCGCGCGGTCGACCCAAAGTCCCAGCACCATCAAGGGTCGATAATAGCCGCTGGCCGCCTCATCTCCGATAGCCGCAGAGGACCAAAGGTCGTCGAAAAACACAGCACGAACGTCGAAATCGCCATTCAGGTGTGTGTTTTGCACAAACAGCGGGATGTCGTCCCAAACAAAACCGTTGGACAAACCGCGGCCATAAACCAGGGCCGTCAACCCCAACAACAGGCCCAACAGCGGCAGGCTGCGTCGAAAGTCGGAAGGTGGACCAGTCAAATTCACCGTCCCACTGTATCGCACCCCCGCCGATGATTCGAAGGGACGTGCGAAGGTGGAGCCAAGAACGACACAAGGCCGCCCCCAGACGGGGACAGCCTTGGCCGCGAGCGGAGGCCGAAGCCTCCTCCCGGAACGAACCTCAGTAGGTGTCGTTCAGGGTGACCATGACCGCGTTGATGGACTTGGTCGCGGTGTACCTGCTCTGGGTGGTGTCGCCGTCGACGTCAGCGATACCGGTCACGAGGAAGTCGGTGGAGGAGGTGGACTGCACCTTGTAGGAGCCGCGCACCTGGCCGTCCGGGCCCCAGCCGAGGGTGTTGAAGGCGGCGCCGTTCCAGTTGCGCTGCTTCTTGGTGGGCGAGCCGTCGGGCATGAAGCTGGTCTGCTGGATGTAGGTGTCGAACGCTGCGTCGTACGCAAGTTCGGCAGTCTTGATGCCGTCAACGTTGGACGGAACTTCGGACCGCTTGGCGCGGTACTGCATCGCAACGAAGTTGGGGATAGCGATAGCAGCGAGGATGCCGATGATGGCGACAACGATCATCAGCTCGACAAGGGTAAAGCCCTTCTTGTTCATCATGGCAGACTCCAAAGTTCCATTCAAGGAAAGCGTGGGTTTTCTGTGACAGGGGTGGAGACGCAGTGCGCTCTCTCTCCCATACCAAGCAAGGACCGTGCCAACTCTCGCGCTACGAAAACACGGCGTTTTGGACGAGGGACCCTCCGTTTTCCTGTCCGAGGTGCCGCAAAACGTCAGATCGAAGGTGACGTTTTTTGTCAGTTGCCCGAATTCGCACAATATGTTGCCCAGGATGACCCAAATAGGTCAGGTGTCCAGGTCATATTTGGCCAAGCGATACCGGAACGACCGAAAGCTCATCCGCAGTAGCTTGGCGGCCTGGGTTTTGTTTCCACCACATGCATCCAAAGCCGCCACCAGCCAACGACGCTCGAACTCCGCCAGGCGCGCATCGAGGTCCACTCCGTCCGGCGGGATTTCAAACGACGCGCTGTCGGGCGCCGCGGCCTCGGGAACCGCTTGGGAGTCTTCCGCATGACGCAATGCGTCGGGCAGGTCGCGCGGCAGCAACGCCGGGCCATCACACAGCGCGACCGCACGCGCGATGGTGTTTTGCAGCTCTCGCACGTTGCCGGGCCAATGCCATTGCCGGAGCAAGCGCAGCACCGCCGGCGCGGCTTCCACGACCGACTTGCCGTACTCTTTTGCACATAGCGCGACGAAATGACGCACCAGCTCAGGAATGTCGCCGGTACGCTCTCGCAATGGCGGCAAAGGAATCTGAATCACATTGACGCGATAGTAGAGGTCCTCCCGAAACCGACCGGAGCGGACTTCTTCGAGCAAGTCGACGTTGGCGGCGGCGACCACGCGCACATCCACGGCGACCTCGCGGGTAGAGCCAACCGGCATCAAGCGGCGCTCTTGTAGTACCCGCAGCAGCTTGACCTGCGCGCTCGCAGGGAGGCTGTTGATTTCATCGAGGAACAGCGTGCCGCCCTGGGCACTCTCAATCAAGCCCCGCCGGTCGCGGTCGGCTCCGGTAAACGCACCGCGCGAGTGTCCAAAAAGTTCGCTTTCAACGAGGTTTTCCGGGATTGCGCCGCAGTTGATGGCCACAAACGGGCCCTTCCGCACGCCGGCGTCGTGAATGCTTCGCGCGACGAGCTCTTTGCCGGTTCCGCTCTCCCCCACCACGAGGCAATTGATGGGGGTGTCCTTGATGCGCCGGATGAGGTCATACGTGCGCAGCATCGCCGGCGACGAGCCAATAAACCGTCCAAAGTACAGCTCGTCTTGTACGACTGCCTTGAGGCGGGCGTTTTCCGCCTGGAGCGACACGCGCTCGAGCGCGCGGCGAACTGTGACGCGAAGGTCGTCGTTGTTGAATGGCTTGAGGACATAATCAAACGCCCCCCGCCGCATGGCTTCAACCGCGGACTCGCTGGTGCCAAACGCGGTGACAATCACCACTTCGATATCCAACCCCCTGCGGGCGCTTCGGGTTTTTAGCTCCCGAAGCAGCTCCATTCCAGACATGCCTGGCATATTGAGGTCGGTCAAGACGAGGTCAGGCCAAGCGCGTTCGACCGCTTCGAGGGCTGCCGCGCCGCTCTCTGCCGTGGCCACCGAATAGCGCTCTCGTCCCAGCAAGATGGACAAAAAATCACGCATCGAGCGGTCATCGTCGACCACCAGGACATGCGGAACACCAGTTGCGGACATCATCCGAACATCTCCGGCGGAGCCTTGACTTCGCTTGGCCCCTGAACGGGGAAATGAAGCACAAACGCGCTTCCTTCACCGGGTGTACTGCTTACTTCGATGCGGCCATCGTGGGCCCGAACGATACGCTCGACGTTGGCCAAGCCAAGTCCTGTCCCCCCGCTTCGGGTGGTGTAGAAGGGGTCAAAGATTCGACGAAGGGCGACAGGGTCGATGCCCACACCATTGTCGCTCACTTCTACACGAAGCCAGTCGTCTTCGTTGCGCACATCAATGGTGATTTCGCCGTAGTCGGGCGTGGCTTGGGCGGCATTGAGCAAGAGGTTCCACACGACCTGCCGAAAGCGGCCGCCGTCCATCATAACCAGCGGCAAGCGGCTCCCCGCGCGTGTTCGAAGCACGCGGCGGCCTTGGTAGCGTGGGTCATTTCGGAACGCGGTGGCCACATCGCCGACAATCGAACTTGGAGATTGCAACGACAAGGACAAGCGCACAGGTCGCGCACTGTCGAGAAACTCGTCCACCAGCTCGTTGAGACGCTGCACTTCCCGAAGCACGATATCATGCAACGGGCTGCGCGCCTCATCCCTTAGCAACTGCACGGAGCCGGAGAGGCTCGCCAACGGATTTCGGATTTCATGGGCCAAGCCCGCCGCCAGTCGGCCAACGGCGGCCAGCCGCTCTTCGCGCGCCACCACCGCTTCCATTTCCCGCAGCCGGGTGACGTCGCCGACAAACACCACGCTGCCGCCATCGAGGAGGTCGCTGCGGCTGCACAACAACGACTTGACCCCCGCTTCCGACCGACGCACTTCTTCCCAGGAGTTGCCTTCCGGATTGAGCACTTGGCTCAACGGCTGGTTGAGCACATCGCCCAACAAGCGCCGGGCCGCCGGGTTGACGTCTTCGATGACATCGCCTGCGCCAAGCACCAAAACGCCGGTGTCTACCTGGTCGAGGATGACGTCGTGGCGCGCCTGGAGGACCGCCGTCTCTGCAACCTGCTCGGCGAGCGCCTGCCGCGCACGGCGAAGGTTGTCGCTGAGGACGCTAGACAGCATCCCGACCAACAAGAACGCAAAAATCTGGAGGAGGACCTGGCTGTAGGTGAGCAGGAGGTCACCGCCCATGAGCGCGGTGAGCCACGGTAGGCCTTGGGCTCCCAACACCACCAGATAGAGCGCACCGTCGAGACCGGCGACGACGAGGGGCCCCCGCCCCGGCAGCAAAAACGCCGAGGCAATCACGTTGAGGAAAAACAGTGGAAACAGCGGACTGACCGGGCCGCCCGACATCGACACCAAGGTCCCGGCAAACAACGCGTCGATGGCCACCTGCGTCCATGCAAACCAAGGACTCCGCCCCCATCGCTGCACAGCCGCGGCGCTCACGCCCATGACCAAAAACATCGCCGCCGCGACGCCAAACGGCCCCACAAGCTCTTCGCGGGCCGTCGGTTGCTCCATCAACGCGCGCAACGCGACTGCCAACAGGCCAAGCCCGATGAGCAAGCGCACGAGGATGTAGACCGCCACGACTTTCGCGCGACGGACGGGCTCGGGGATCAACTCCGGACTGCCCTCAGCAGCCGCCCGCACTCGGTCTTGTAGCGATTCTGTGGGCGGGATGGCCTCCACCTGGAAGCTCACCCGCCGATACCCGACGCCATCGAGAAGATGGGCATATACATCGCGATAACCAAACCACCGATGGCCGTACCGAGGAACACGATGATGAGGGGTTCCATCATCGACGTCAGGTTTTCCACCGCTTGGTCGACTTCGTCTTCGTAGAAGTCGGCGACCTTGCCCAACATGACGTCAAGCGCGCCGGTGGCTTCACCGACCGCAATCATCTGGCAGACCATTTCGGGGAACACCTTGGCCTCGGTGAGCGGCTCCGAAATCGTACGGCCTTCCGAGATTGCGTCTCGGACCTTGTTGACGGCGTTTTCGATGACCTTATTGCCTGCGGTTCGCCCGCAGATGTCGAGGGCTTCGAGAATCGGCACGCCCGAAGCAATCATGGTACCGAGCGTGCGGCAGAAGCGGGCGACCGCGGTCTTGACCAGCAAGTCACCAAAGACGGGCAGCTTCAGCATGATGCCGTCGATGATGACCTCTCCGCGCTTGGTTCGATAGAACTGGCGCAAGGAAAACACGCCGACCACGAGGCCCACAACGATGAACAAGATGTTGTTTTGGAGCCATTTCGAAAGGTCGATGACGAACTGGGTAGGCGCCGGGAGGGCTTGCCCGAACTCGGCGAACATCTCTTCGAACGTTGGCACGACCTTGAGCAAGAGCACCGAAATAACCAAGATTGCGACCGTCATAACGATAGACGGGTACATCATGGCGCCTTTGATTTGGCGCTTCAGCTTGTCGGCTTTTTCGAGGTATTGCGCGAGGCGGTTCAAGATGGTGTCGAGAATACCGCCGACCTCACCTGCCGCAATCATGTTGCGGAACAAGTCGTCGAAGGTGTCCGGGAACTTGTTCAGCGCTTCTGCGAATGTGGTGCCCGACTCTACGCTGTCCTTGATGACGACGAGCTGCTTGCGGAAGGACGGATTGGGAGCCTGCTTGGACTGAATATCGAGGCACTGCACCAACGGGAGGCCGGAGTCGATCATCGTCGCGAACTGGCGCGTAAAGATGACGAGGTCCTTGGTGCCCACGCGGGGCTCCATGAACGCCGGCATCTTGATTTCAATCGAGCCCATGCCCCCTTTCGGCTTGACCGAAGTGGCCTGGATTTGGCGCTGTCGCAACAGGCCTCGGGCTGCTTCTGCGTTCGCGGCCTCAATTTCACCCTTCCGGACTTCACCGGCAGAGGTGCGGCCTTCAAAAGCAAACACGGGCATGGAGACTCCAACGGGTGACGACACCCGAATCCTACAAGCACAACCATCCAACAATCAACCCGAAGCTGCAAAACAGCGTTCGGGGAATGTCACTGCAGGTCAGTCCGGCGCAGTACACCGGACGACTTCGTCGATCGTCGTACGACCTTCGCCCAGCTTGTCGATACCCGACATTCGGAGCGTCTTCATTCCCTGCCGCACAGCTTCGCGCTTCAGCTCAAGAGTCGACGCACCGTTGAGCACGAATTCTGCCACTTCATCATTGAAGAACATGATCTCGTACAAGCCGATACGGCCCTTGTAGCCAGTGTTGTTGCAGGTTCCGCAACCCTTGCCGCGGTAGACCTGGAAGCCGTCAATGCGCTCCGGCGGCACGCCGAGGTCCAGCAGCACTTGGCGCGGGACCGTAATGGGCTCGCGGCAGTCTTTGCAGATGGACCGCGCCAAGCGCTGCGCACCGATGACGTTGACCGAGCTTGCCACGAGGAAGGGCTCAATGCCCATGTTCAGCAAGCGGCTGACCGAACTCGGCGCGTCGTTGGTGTGCAAGGTGGAGAGCACAAGGTGGCCCGTGAGCGCAGCCTTGACCGCGATTTCCGCAGTTTCGAAGTCGCGAATCTCACCGACCATGATGATGTCGGGGTCTTGGCGCAAGAACGAACGCAGCGACGAGGCGAAGTTGAGGCCGATGTCGTCGTGCATCTGGACCTGGTTGATGCCGAAAAGGTTGAATTCGACGGGGTCTTCGGCGGTACAGATATTGGTCGTGGTCTTGTTCAGCTCGGACAGCGTCGAGTAGAGCGTAGTGGTCTTCCCCGACCCCGTCGGACCCGTGATGAGAATCATGCCGTAGGGTTTGGCGATGTTCTCTTTGTACTGCGCGAGGACCTTTGCATCAAAGCCGAGCTTGGTCATGTCGAGCTGGAGGTTCGACTTGTCGAGCAAGCGGAGAACGACCTTCTCGCCCCAAAGCACCGGGAGGACGGACACACGGAAGTCCATCTCTTTGCCGCGACCGAGCTTCATCTTGATACGACCGTCCTGGGGAAGACGGCGCTCCGCGATGTCCAGGTTCGACATAATCTTGAAACGCGAAATGATGGCGTTTTTCAGCTTGATGGGCGGCTTCATGACTTCGTAGAGCACGCCGTCGATGCGATACCGAATCCGCATCGACTTTTCGTAGGGCTCAACGTGAATGTCCGAAGCGTTCTTCCGAATGGCGTCCAGAAGAATCAAGTTGACGAGCTTGACGACCGGTGCGTCGCCGGCGCTCTTTTCAAGGTCGAGGACGTTGATGTCTTCGTCATCGCCTTGTTCGAAGTCAAACTCTTCGTCTTCTGCATCGAAGTCCATCATGACTTCGTCAAACGAAACGTTCGACGTGTAGTAGTTCTCGATGGCGTCAGCGATGGCCTGTTCGGACGCCACGACGACTTCGATGTTGAACTTGGTGATGAACTTGATGTCGTCGATGGCGAAAATGTTGGATGGGTCCGCCATCGCCACGATCAGGGTGTTTCCAGACCGATTGACGGGAATCACCTGATGGCGCGTGACCACTTCTTTCGGAAGCAGCTTGAGCACCTCGGGGTCAAGCTCGATGTCTGCGAGATTGACGCTGGGCACGCCGTATTGCTTCGACAAGAAGGCCGTGAGCTCGTTTTCGTCGATGTAGCCCAACTTCGTGAGCTCATGTCCCAAGCGACCGCCCGACCCCCGCTGGGAATCGACCGCGCGCCGGAGCTGAAGAGGGGTAATCAGCTGCTCTTTGACGAGCAGTTCGCCCAAACGGCTGTTGTCATCGGCCATGTTCACGCCTCGATGTCACGATCAATTCAGAGAAAAAAACTGGTGGCACCGCATGGTACCCCATCCGGCTTTCCGGCGGAGGAACGACAAAAACCCATCTGTCGAATACCCCGTATGGACGGGCATCATCCACCGCGCAACCACCCGTTCACCACGCCATCGGCCGGCGCGGACAAAGGAGCAGACCGAAATTGTGCAATTGCCGACGATTTGGGGTGGTCGGGGGGAAGGCGGGCGCTCACCGCCGCCACCGTGGTTTCCCACGCGGCACCCGGACTGCCATCGGGGAGGTCGCGGCGCTCAGGCCAACGCCCCCCCCGCGTCGTAAAGACATAGGCCTCCACGGGAATCCGCATACGCCATGCCGAAACATCGACATCGACGAGGGAGCCCGAAGTGGACTCCGCCCGCAACGCCCGGAGCGCCTCCCAAGCCGGCGCCAAGCTCGCGCGGCGCGGTAGGGACAATCGCGGAAACCCTGGCCCCATCTGCCCGCGCAAGACACGCTGCCAAAGTGCGCGCGGAGGCCGCCCCAAGAGGGGTCGCAGCACCTGGAGCTGCGCCACCCATGTCCGCAGCGACAAGGACGGGTCCGTGCGCACCGTCACCCGATCCGCGATGGCCGCCACCCGCTCCCGCTCCGCCTCCAAAACACTCGCTTGGAGGTCGTCGGCGCCGAGCGCATGCCGCGCAACCAGCACCCCCAGCGCATCCGGTATCGACGCCGTCACCGAATCGGCCATGCCGGTTCCGCGCGCCACAAATGGCGCGAGCGCCGCTGGACCGACCAACTCGATGCGCTCGACTTGGTCCACCCGCAAGCGCTTGTCTGCGGCCTTGAGGTGACGCCGCAGCACTTCAGCGACGGATTGTACGGCCGTCTGGATGGCCGGTGCGCAGCAGTGCGCGCGGAAACTGAGCGTTTCGGTGAGCCAAACCGTCCCGACGCCATCCCATGCGCCGTGGAGCGGATGCCACGACATCGCCGCCAACAGCGGGCTGCCGACATCAAAAACATCGAGCGGCCCAGAATCTGGCGCGCCGGCCGCGACCCGAAGCACCGCCCCGACACCCCGCCGACATGCATCGGCATCTGCACGCGCGCGCTCTTGGGCGGAGCCCAGCGCCGCCCGGGGAACCGGCATGTCCGCCAATGCAAGCGCAATCGCGCGCGCCAGGTCGTGTTCGGTCAGGCCAGCCAAAAGGCCTGTGGTCATCGCGGTTCCCGCAGCCGTGGCAACGGGACATTCCCAAGACGGCGCGCCCAATGCTGTGACCAAACCCAAGCGTCCGGCGAGCTCATTTCCGGCAATCGTCGCGGCGAGCACGGTGCCAAAGGAATGGTGGGGCCGGGCAGCCGCCCAAGCCGCCGCCGCAATCGCCGCAGCACTCCGTCCGCGCAAGCTGAGGTCATCCTGCTGGAGCCAGCCTGCGAAGGCAGCGTGCAACCCAACCGCGGAAGCCGCATCCGAAGGATTCCGCGAATAGCGGGGCACCGTGCCGGCCGAAGAATCGAGACCGATGTCAACGTCGCGTACACATGCCGAAGCCCCTACAATGGCCGTAGCAGCGCTCATATGCTGCAATCGCGCACGTTCGAGCACCAGCGGCGGTATCTGCTCCACCTGCGCGACCAGCGCCAGCGCAGACCGAACCAAGCCAGACAATGTTGAGGGTGCAGCCACGCGGCGCTCCGAGATTCAGAATGTTCCCCATGACTAACGAGTCACGCACCGTTTTCCACCGGTTGCCGCGCAGATACAAGGAGACCCACCGCGAGACGAGTGAAGGTGCCTCGTCCGCAGAAATCACCGCGGTGCTTCGCCGCTCCGATTCGAATCGTCCGCCCGTGGTGCTTTGGTCAGCACATTGGTCAGCACAATCGGCCCGCGGCCGCCGTCCACGCCGTCCCGTGCTCCGAAACGCAAAAACGTGTGCGCATCACACGAAAACACCCGCATGTGCCTTCATAGCGATAGTTGACAATATGAAGATGGTGTGTTTTTATTCGAACAGGAAGGGGACCGACGCTTTCCCCACCCAAGGCCCGTTTCCCTATCGCCCCGGGGTGTCCGCCAAACCGTGCGCTCAGCCGTAGCCAATCTCGGGGACGGGCGTAAGCGCGAGCTGGCGCATCATCTCAATCACTTGTTCGGACTCGGCATCGGGCATGGCTTCGCGCAAGCACGCGAAACGACCGGCCAAGAACGCAGTGGCGATACCGGAACCCTTGAAACCGCCCCGTTGCCCGTCTTTGACTTCGTAGCCGTGCGTCAGGAACTTGTCGGTCAGGTTGCCCCACTCTGCCCGCGGAAAGCGCCGCGGAGAGAAATAATAGACCTTTTCGAGCGGGCAGTCGGGGTGGGTGGCGACGCCCACGGTTTCCGGGAGGTCCGCCGGATACGCGCGGTCGCCTTTGGGATGCGCGGCTGCAAGCACGATGCTGCCGGCATCGACAGCCAAACCGCAACAATCGCGCAACAACAACGCCTTGCCCATGTTCGGGGTGCCCAAGGACAAGTTGATGATGTGCGCGCCATGCCGGTAGGCGGTCTCGATTCCTGCGGCCATGAGGTCGGCGCTGGTGCGAAGGCGCGCATCCATAATCTTGATGGCCACAATTCGAACATCGGGCGCCATCTGGAGGATCGCCGCCGCGATATCGGTGCCGTGACCGTTCTCATCGTGGAAATTGCCGCTGATGCCGGCATGCCCAGTGGCGGAAAGGGTGATGCCCCAACCTTCCACGGTCGTGCCCCGCATGCGGGGGTCGCGTGCGTCGACGCCGCTATCAATAACAGCGATAGTGACGCCTTTTCCTGTGTAGTCGGAACCGCGGAAACGCATAAACCAGCATCCTTCTCAGATCGCATCCTGGACCGTTTTGGTTGCCGGGTCAAGAGCGAAGCGCAAAGACTTACGACCGCCGGGTCGCGGCGCGCGGAATATAGTTTAGGCGAGTTGAAGCAAAACGGCCAATCGTCCGTAGCGCGTTCCACGGACTCGACACACAAGAGACACGGTCAATCGGGCCGTCCTCCATGACTGTCGAAACTTTCGTCAATTTCCACCCGATTTCCCAACCGACTTTCCGCCTGGGAGCTTCCCCTGCATCCCCAACGCCCCCCGTCGTTGCCCCGCTCCCGCGATGATGCGCCTGCCCGCCTCGAACGGGCAGCGCGCGCGTTGGTCGACGACGGTTGGCAAACGGAGCTGCAAGCATCGGTGGTTCATGCGCGATTGGCGCGGGGTGTTGCCGGGTACGCCGTCGCGGCGATTGCTGCGTCGCTGGTATCCCTGCACTGGCCCAACATGGGGACGTTTTTGGCCGCAGCAACGGCTGCTGCGGGCCTCGTGGATGCCGCGGGCGGGCGCTCGTGGGTGCGCTGGCTGACCCCTCGGCGGGGGCACCGAAATGTATGGGCCTGGGCCAGCGATTGCGCGCCTGACCCCTCGCCAGGTCCGTGGCCCGGCGTCCCGTCATCCTATGACGCCCGTCCACAAGGGCTTATCGTCGTCGCCGCCCATCCACGGCGTCGCTTGGCCACCCACAGCCCCGCTATTGGCGCGCTGTTTGGATTTCTGGCGTTGGCGGGCATCCTCATCACGATGCCCCTGCACACCCAAGAAGCACTCGCCGTTCGCGCCGGCACGTCCGTCGTCTTGCTCTTTGTTGCCGCCGCAGCGGCAGCCATCGACCGCCGGAGAGGCCCGCCCCGCGCAACCGCGGGAATCGCGATGGCGCGCGAGCTTTTGCCCCATCTGGCGGACGCGGTAGACCGACGCCTCGGGGTCGTAGTGGTCGGCGGCCTCGAGCCCTGGTTCGATGGACTCGGCGTGGCGTTGCTGTCGCGTCGGAGGCGGATTCCACCCGACCGCACCGTCGTTTTGGTATGGCACCCAACCCCCGGTCCCCTCGCCATCGTGCCCCTCGATGGGCCATTCCGCAGCGCGGCTCCGGCACATTTCTTGCATGCGGCGCGCGCCCTCGTCCTCCCCGATGCCCCGCGGCGTCCAGGACGCCCGTGGCGCACCGCGGCCCTCCGGGCCCGTCGAATGGGCTGGCCGGCGATGGGCCTCGTCGGTGGCGCGAATGACCCCCATGCCGCCGAAGGTGTCGCGCAGCTGCTAAAGCGCCTGACCGACCCTCCGTCATCCCGAGGTGCAGCATGATGGCTTGGTGGTTGGGCGCGATTGCGAGCGCCGCGACGCTCTCCGGCCGCGTGGTGGATGAGGCCACCGGTGTCCCCCTCTCGGGTGTCACCATCGAGGCCTACGACCTGCGCCTACGCGGTTTTGGCATGACCGTTTCCGACGATGGGCGCTTTGCGATGCCGCTTGAAACCGCCGGCCCGTGGCGTGTGCGCGCCGTTCCCCGCTGGGACGACCCCCATACTTGGCAGATGGTCGATGGTGGTGGCGATTTTTGCTCCAGCACGCCAGTTTGGCTCGACACCGATGTAGACCTCGGCGACATCGCCCTCGGACTTGGCGCCGAAGTTCGCGGCACTATCGTCGATTCCGCGGGAGCCCCGGTCCTTGCGGCGACCGTATGGGCCCAATCGACCATCGGCTCCCAAAACTACGACCGTCCCGCCATCACCAATGAGCGGGGCGAATTTGTGATTGTCGGCATCGACACGGAGTCGGGCGGCCCCACCTGGACCATCGCTACCGTCGCCGATGGCTGGCCCGACCAATACCGTGGCAACACGTACGACGATGAAGCGTCCGAGCCCCTCACCCTCTCGGGTACAGAGAGCCAAGACATCGGAACAATGACACTCTTGGACGGCATCATCGTTGGCGGCGCGGTCATCGGGCCCGATGGCCCTGTCTCCGAGGGCACCGTCCTCGCGTACGCAAATGGCCAGATTCAATCCGTAGACATCGATGAGACCGGCCGTTACGAAGCAATCGGGCTGCCCACCGGCGATGTCATCACCTGGGTGAGCGCGCCAGGCTATGCCCAAACCTACCTCCCCGATGCCGACCGCCCCACCACCTTCGTCCCAGTGACAGAAGAAGGAGCCGTCCGCGAAGACCTCGACCTTTACCCGCCATTGGAGGCCACACTCGACGTACGCTTCGTCAACGCCGATGGGGAAACCATCGAAGGCATCGGCGGGCTGCTGTACAACGACACCCGCACCGTTGGACTTGGCAACTCCGCCGACGGCGACGGCATTTTGCGCATCGATGGCCTCTACGGCGGCCACTGGTTGTTGTATGTGTGGGGGGCCGACCAAGGGTACGTCGACGACTGGATTCGCGACGCCAGCGGTGTAGAGGAGCTGCTGTGGATTGAGCCCGAAACCGCCACCTCGCTCACGTTGACATTGCCCGCGGCCGCCCGCTTGGCGGGGCGCGTCATCGACGAAGACGGCCAGTCGGTCGACGGTATCGCCGTCGCGGCCATTCGGTCCGACGGAAGTGGGCAAGGAGAGACCTCCAACCGCGAAGGCGAGTTCACCATCGGCGGCCTCGCAGAAGGCGAATACACCTTTAGCGCCGAATACGCGCCCATTTGCCCCGGCGACCCCGGCTATGTGCCGGTCTGGTGGCCGGGCACGCCCAATCCGGACTGGGCGCAACCCCTGGTGGTCACCGAAGGCGAGCAACGCACTGCCTTGGTGCTCCAAGTTGCCCGCGATGTCGACCTTGACGAAATGGCGGACTCTTGGGAGCGGGAGCACGGCCTCGACCCCAGCCGCGCAGAAGATGCTTGGGAAGACCCCGACAACGATAGCTACGTCAACCTGGACGAATACCGCATGGGGACGGACCCCCACGACGGAACGCCCAAGGTCGCGCTCTGCGGGTGCGCGTCGCCTTCTCCCCTTTGGTTGTATGGCTGGCCCTGCGTGGCGTGGTTCACCCGCCGCAGACGACGACCGTGAGCCGCGGTCCACAAAAGCAAGCAATGGCGGGCTTTCTGGTTGGGGGACTCGCGCTCTTGGCTGCCGCTTGGGGCGTTCCTATCGAAGACCTACGGCACGCCGGCGCCGCGATCGAATGGCCCTACTTATTGCCCGCGGCGTTGGTCTTTTTGGTCCAACAAACGCTGCGGGCTGTGCGCCAAATGGTGTTGCTGCGCGCACAATTTCCGACCCATCGCTTTCGAAGCAGCTTGGCGGTGCTGTGCATCGGGTTTTTCTTCGTCAATCTGCTGCCCGCGAGATTGGGCGAGGTCGTGCGTCCCCTGCTGCTTGCGGAAAACGACAATATTCCTTTCGGCGCTGGTGTTGCGATGGTCGTGGTCGAGCGGGTGTTCGACCTCGTGGCAATGGGCGTGATGGTGTCCGTTCTCGCGTGGACGGTCCCGATACCGCCGTCCTTCACCGCCTTGCTGCCCGGATTTGATTTTGTATCCTACGCGCGGGTATTGGTGGGTGTGGTGGTGCCGATGGGCGTTGTCGGCCTGTTCTCTTTGGTCGTAGGAGGACGACCCCTCCTCGCGCGGGCAGAAGCGTGGTCAGAAGGACGCGTCCCCGCACCTCTCCGAGACCGCGTATTGCGGTTTTTGGTGCCGTTTGTCGCAGGAACCGCGGTTGTTCGGGATACACGCCGAATGCTGGCAGTTGTGTCGCTCACCGCTACGACCTGGCTGTTGACCGGCTGGCTGTATCCACCCATTGCCGCTGCAACCGGACTTCGCGACATCATCGGGTACGCCGAAGGCATGGGCTTGCTCGGCGTCACGATGGCGGGCATGGCCTTGCCCGCCGCGCCCGGATTTGCAGGAACCTACGAAGCGGCCGTTCGCGCCGGACTTATCCTCTACGGTGTGGTCGGCGACGCGCCCTTGGTCCCCGGCGGACCCTCCCGCGATGCCACCGCGCTGGTGTTCGCTTTGGTCGTCCATTGGTGGATTCACGCCGTACAGTCCACCACCGCGGTCTATTTCCTCGTCGTTGACCGCGTCAATCCCCTCCGTCTCGCACGACGAGCAGTCGGGGGAGCGTCGGCTTCGTAGCGCGTGGCGTCGGTACACCCGACGAACCTCGGGCGCGCGTTTGCACAAGCGCGGACGCTCTGGCAGGCTAAAAACAGCAATCCGAAGGCCCCTGCGCAAGCTGACCCACGCGCGGGCGCAAGAACCTGGAGAACGGATGGGCGGACCCTCTCTCTTCCTCGGTGGCGAACAGGACACAAACGGCGACATCGGCGCCCCGTGGAGCCTTCCGGCGTCCGCGCTGCGCACCCATGGCGTCGTCGTCGGCATGACAGGCTCCGGCAAGACGGGTCTGTCGCTCGTCTTGTTGGAGGAGCTCGTCCGCGCCGGCGTTCCGATTGTTGCCATCGACCCAAAAGGCGACCTCGGAAGCCTGGGCCTCGTATTTCGCGACCTCGCGCCAGACGCATTTGCGCCGTGGGTCGACGGAGAATCCCCGGAGACGGTCGCAAAGCGATGGCGCGACGGCCTGGACCGTTGGGGACTCAGCCCCGCGACCGTGACCGACTTGGCCGAGCGGATGGACCTGCGCTTGTTTACGCCCGGCTCGTCCGCTGGCCGCGCTATCGATGTACTCCAAGCGTTTCGCCGTCCGCCCGACGACGTATTGGCCGATGCCGAAGCGCGCAGAAACCTCGTAGCAGCAACTGTTTCCGGCTTACTGGGGCTCGCCGGACGCGACGCGGACCCCGTCCGAGACCCCGCACATGTCGTATTGTCGCGCATTGTCGACGAAGCATGGTCCGCAGGACAAGACCCCGACCTCGAGACACTCGTTCTCACCCTCGTCGACCCACCGTTTACGCGGGTCGGCGTATTCCCCGTCGACCGCTTCTTTCCCGCCGACGAACGCATGAAGCTGGCGATGGAGCTCAACGCGGTCCTGGCCTCTCCTGCATTCGCGGCGTGGCGCGGCGGAGAAGGCCTTGACATCGACCAAATGCTGGTCAAGCCCGAACAGAATGGCGGACGGGTCGCGGTCAATGTCATCAACATCAGCCACCTCGGAGAAGACCAGCGACGGTTCTTGTTGGGCGTGCTTCTTGGCCGCCTCCAGGTGTGGTCGCGACGACAGCCGGGCACCGAAGGACTGCGGGCCATCGTCTATTTCGACGAGGTGGCCGGATATATTCCCCCCCACCCCTACAATCCGCCCACCAAGGGCCCCCTGTTGACGCTGATGAAGCAAGCGCGGGCCGTCGGGGTTGGCGTGGTCCTCTGCACCCAAAACCCCGTTGACATCGACTACAAGGCTTTGTCCAACGCTGGAACGTGGCTCATCGGGCGCCTCCAGACCGCCCAAGACCGGGACCGTCTCCTCAAAGGCATCGGCCGTCCTGACCTTGACGATGCCGTGCAAGCACTCGGAAAACGCCGCTTTATGGTGCATGTCGCCGGAGAAGAACCGCAGGTCATCGCGAGCCGCCATGCGATGTGCTACCTGCGCGGCCCGTTGACTCCCATCGAAATTCGGCGCATTCACGCGGCGCAGACGGCCACACAAGCCCCCCTTTCGGCACCCCCTGTGGAGACCCGCGCGGTCCCGCCACCCGTGCCTCCTGGAGCCACGCAGGCGCCCCTACCACCCCTTCCGAGCGCACACCGGCCCCCTCACCTGCCGCCCCCATTGCCCGGCCAAGCTCCGCCCCCTCTTCCGCCGATGGCCCCCCCTCCCTTGCCTGCCCCGTCTGGCGCGATGCCGCCCGCGCACCCCGCCGCGGCGGCCGCGGGACTGCTCCCCGTCGCGCCGCCCACGCCGGGCATTGCAAAGTGGCTGGACCCTCGCGTGGCGCACTCCGCGCGCCTTGACCTGCCCATTTCGGCGGTCGATGGCCCTCCCAACACCACCACCTGGCAGCCCGCTCTGTACCTCGACGTGTCGCTGCAATTTGACGTTGCACGCGCCGGCTTTTCGTTGACGGAGCACCTCCACCGCATCTTCTTTCCATTGTCCGCCCACGCCGACCTTGGCAACGCCCTCTCGGTCGCGCTGGAGCCAAGCGACCTCTTGCCTGCCGCTCCGCCATCCGCGCATCGGTATTTCCCACTCCCCGTTTGGTGTGATGAAGAGCGGGAGCGAAAGGCGCTCGAAAAGCGCATTGTTGACGACATCTACGCGAAAGAAGCCCGTGGGATGTGGGTGCACACGCAACTCAAGCTGCATGGGCGTGGCGGAGAAGACGAAGCGGATTTCCGTGCGCGATGCGCCGCAGCAGCCGAAGACGTCGCGGACACCGAGATTGCGAAGCTCGAAGCAAAAGCACGCACCGCCGCAGACCGCTTGGAGGACAAGCTCGCCAAGCTGGACCAACGTATCGTGCAACAAGAGGGCGTCGTCAAAGGACGAAAGGCCGAAGAGGTCGTGGGAATCGGCGAAACCGTGTTGTCGTTCTTTGTCGGACGGCGCCGCAGCCTCTCTTCTGCGGTGTCGCGGCGTTCGCGAACCAGTCAATCGTCGAGCCACCTCGCCGGTCTCGAAGAGCAGCGAGAACGCGTGATTGAGGAGGCCGAAGCGCTTCAGACGTCGCTCGCCCAGGACATCGACGCCATCCGCAAACGCTGGGCCGACATCGCGACGGAGGGCGTCAGCCAAAAGGACGTGAGACTGACCCGCTCCGACATTCGTGTGGGCCACTTTGGCGTGCTCTGGATTCCGGTCAGTCGCCGCCTATGACGCGCGCGGTACGACGTTTCCGCGAACCACCCTCCCCGCGGCCTTCGGGAACGTCCCGCGCGTCACAAATCAGCGAAACCAACGATAGCGGCAGCCCTTTGGCCAACGTCCCCACGGCGCAGGGACGATGGCCAGGGGGGCATCACTGCCGTGTAGAGCGCCGGCGCGCGACGAGCGCGACACCCGAAACCAGGAGGCCCCAAAGCCCCCAAGGTGCGCTGCCCGTCGTCGCACACCCCACCACCTTGCCGGCGTCGCTTTCACCCTTCGACGCACCGCTGCTATCGGTCGCGCCATCGCCGCTCGAGTCGGCGTCGGAGTCGGCATCGGTGTCCGCATCCGTGTCGGCATCCGTGTCGGCGTCGGTGTCGGTGTCGGTGTCGGAGTCCGTATCGGAATCGGTGTCAGTGTCGGTGTCCGCATCCGTATCGGTGTCCGCGTCGCCGTCGCCCAGCACAGCATAGGTCGTGATGAAGTCGTAGACGTTGTCGACGCGCGCTGCGCCGGCAGCCGCATAGTCGCCTTCACAGTTGGGGCTACCACCGTAGAGGTCGAAGCCAAACGAGTTGACGCCGACGATTTCCCACGCCCCACCGTCCATCATCAGCGCTGCGCCCCCGCTGTCGCCGGAACAAATGTTGCGCGAGCCGGAGGGGTCCCAGGTGTAGATGTCGTAGTCGTCGTACGCGTACAGCTCGACATTCACGGTGCGCTTTGTCCCCGAGTCATACCGGCCGTCGCCGGTAATGCCCCAGCCGACGTAGGTGATTTCCGAGCCTGCGCGGAACGTGGACGGTGAATCGCGATTCAGTGGATACACACCCGAGGCGTAAAGGCCGTAATCCAGCTCCAAAAGGCCCACATCATAAATAACGTCGCGGGCGTTGTAGCTGGGGTGTGTGACGACGGAAACGCCGATGTCGCACTCGTACAGGTTGTCGAGGTCCTCGCCGGTGCAGAAGTAGATTTCGTAGCCGTAGCCCGCGTATTCGAGGGCCGCTTCGTTGCAGTGGGCCGCCGTCAGAACCCACTTGTTTCCAATCAGCGTGCCCGAGCAGAAATCTGCAGCGCCTCCCGAGCGCGCGTCGTAGGCCAAAATCGAGCCAACCGGCAAGTAGCTCGAAGTGGCCGAACCCCCGACGATGGGCGGCGGCGCAAAAGCAAACCCCGCCGGGACCAGTCCCAGCCAGAAAATCGCGGCAGACAACATCAGAACTCCATTGGCCTACGGACAACGAGAAAAACCACACACCGACACTATAACCGCTTACCCATCGCGTCCGCGACAGATAGCTTCGCGCATCCTCGGAGAGTCCTCTATGGCACCGCGAAAAAAGCGTCCCGTTGCGTCACCCGACACCTTGCCCGAGTGGCACGACCCCAACCATGGAGACCGCGTTTCGCCGCATCCGGCCGACCACGCTCCGCCCGCGGGCGTCATCGTCTGGCAGGGCCTTCCTATCTTGACCCCCGCTGCCGCTGTTCATCTCGCACGAAGCGGCCTCGCGTGGTCCCCCAAGTCGACGTGGGGGACCGCGGAGTTGGAGACGCAACCGGTCGATGCCCCCGACCTTCTCACCCCTCACCTCCCGCCGGGACAATGGCCGGCCGCCCTTCGTCCGCCGGGGACCCTCGGCGATTGGGTCGCCTCCCTCGGCGACATGAGCCCCGATGCCGTTTGCGCCGCCTGGGGAGCCTCCCTGGCCCCTCCGGGCGTAGCGGTCGACGGGGGCTGCGGTGTCGGCGGCATGGCCCGTAGAATGGCACAGGCGGGCCGTCCTACGATGGCCTTCGACCGCTCCATTCGCGCCGCGTGGCTGACCCGCGACCTGCTCTTGGGCGCGATTCCCGACATTGCCGTGGGCACCCATCGTGGCGCGACGACCTCCTACCCGTGGCCACATCCGCCCATCGACCCCTCCCGCCTCGCGGTCGCGGCCGGTGACGTTCTCGCGCCACCCCTCGCACCGCAAACCGCGGCCTGGCTGCACCTGGGGGCCGTCCTTGATATGGTTCCCGACGGTCCTCTTGCCGTTTTGGAGGCGATGTTGCCCGCCTTGCAACCGGGTGGCCTGCTCACTATCGCCACGCCGTATGACGACGACGCAGTCGGCGACGCAGGTCTCGATGACCCCGAGGACAACCTCCCCGCGCTGCTTGAGGAGATGGGACTCGAAATCGAGGAAGAGGAGCCCCATGTTCCGTGGGTGGTCCGACAGTACAACCGGGGATACCGGGTGCTGTTCACGCATTGTATCGCCGCGCGAATGCCGCGTTGAGCCCCCCCCTCATACCATCGGAGGCGGCGATGGCCGAGCCCATCTCCACACCCCACCCGGAAACTGCAGTCGAGACGTCCGCTCCCACCAAGAAGGTCTTCGTGAAGACCTTTGGGTGTCAGATGAACGTCTACGACTCCGGCAAGATTCGGGCGTTGCTCGCGCGGGATGGGTATGCTCCCACGGAAAACATGGGCGACGCCGACCTCGTCATCGTCAATACCTGCTCCGTTCGCGACAAACCCGAGCAAAAGCTCCACAGCTTCTTGGGCGAGGCCTTCCAGTTCAAGCGAAAGCTCGCCACAGAGCGCCCGATGACCGTCGCCGTCGCGGGCTGCGTGGCCCAGCAAGAGGGGCGAAAGCTCCTGCAACGCTACCGGGACCTCGACCTCGTGTTTGGCCCCGATGCAGTGCCCCGAATCGTCTCGCTCGTGTCGGCCGCCCAGGCTGCCCCGGTGCTTGACACCGAGTTCCTTGACGCAGACGACTACGTGTTCGCAAGTGAGCTTGACCCGGACCAATCCTCTCAGGTGGGCGCGTTTGTCACCATCCAAAAAGGATGCGACAACAAGTGTACGTTCTGCATCGTACCCTCGACGCGCGGGCCCGAGCTTTCTCGTCCCAGCGAGCAGATTTTGGGCGAAGTACGGGAGCTGGCCGCCAAAGGTGTACGCGAGGTCACGCTCATCGGCCAAAACGTGAACTCGTATGGCCTCAAGGTAACCGGTGAGCGTTCATTTGCGCAGCTCTTGTACGCTGTGGCGGACGTTCCGGGCGTGGAGCGCATTCGGTACACCACGAGCCATCCCCGCGACATGGGCCCCGATGTCGTGCAGGCCTACCGCGACCTCCCCCAGCTCACGAGCGGCCTGCATTTGCCGGTCCAGTCGGGCTCCGACCGTGTGTTGAAGCGAATGAAGCGGTTTTACACGCGAGACATGTACCTGCAGCTCGTGGAAAACCTCACCGACGCTCGGCCAGACATTGCCCTCACCACCGACATCATCGTCGGCTTTCCCGGCGAGACGGACGAAGACTTCGCCGAGACCATGTCGCTGCTCGAAGCCGTGCGCTTTCACGGCGCATTTTCGTTTTGTTTTAGCCCGCGGCCCGGCACCCCGGCGCTCAAGCTCCTGGAGCGCGACCAAGCCGTTCCTACCGACGTTTCGAAAAAGCGTCTCGCCGTCTTTCAGGCGCGCCAACAGACATTGTCGCTGGCCCGAAACCGAGAGCTTGAGGGGAATGTCATGCCCGTTCTCGTCGAAGGCCCCGGCCGACACGGCGAAGGCGTGGTGTGCGGGCGGACAAGCTGCTTCAAGACGGTCAACTTCACCGGCGACCTCTCGCTCGTGGGCCACACGGTTCCCGTGCAAATTACCCGCGCGTTCACCAACTCGCTGCGCGGGACTTGGTTGAAGCCCGGAGAGCAGCCGAAGACCTTGCAGGAAATTGCCGGCCACGCCTGAGATTGGCTTCGTTGCGCCGAAGCAAAGCCGCCTCCGCGTTTGCGGAGACGGCGCACAGCCTCAAAGGGCGTATTCGACCGTCTGCACAAACAGCTCGGAGGGGTCTGCAGAGCCAACCACCTTGCTGACCTTGAGCCGAACTTTGCCCGTGCGGCCGGAAACCGGGACATGTGCCTTGCACCAAACGAGGGTGGGGCCCATTTCCGCGATGGTATTTTCGGCGACCCAATACCGCTGCTCGCCGACCTTGCGGTCTGCAATCATCACATCGACTATCAGCCAATAGTCGGCTTTGTGGTCGGTCGGCTTGTTGGCCACCAAAATGGGAAGCTCGACGACAACCGCATCCAGGTCGCGACCGACGACCACCGCCGGAAAGTTGTCCGACAAGGCCCGCTTGCCTTTTGTTTCTACGCCAATGCCCGAGGCCGGCGCTGCGACCACCACGGGAGCGGGCGCGCGCGCAGGGGCAGTCTTGGGCGCTGCGGGGAGGTCATCGATGGGGGCCGACGTGGGAGGGCGCACGATTTCTACGGGGTCTTCGTCGTCCAAAAAGGTGTCTTTTCGCGGCGCAGCACGAAAGACATCGCTGGGCTCGTCGTCGTCGAGGCCTTCACTGGGAGAGCGGCCGGTGGCGCGGTCTTCGAGGGGGTCTTCCTCCAGGAAGTCATCCTTTGGCGCAGCTTTTCCCCGCCCTTCTTCGGGGTCTTCGTCGAGACCTTTTGGCACCGGCACCGGCGCCGGAGCATCGTCCCACTCGGGGTCTTCGCCGAAGTCGAAGCCGTCGCCGCCCGACGCCGGAGCGCTGGGCCTCCCCTCGGGAGGGTCTTCGTCTTCAAGGTCTTCATCCGGAAGATCATCAAAATCATCCCCTGCAAATGCAGTGGATTGCACACATAAATTGAGGAAAAATGGCGCAGCGAGCGCAATCCAAAGGGAAGTCGACCGAGAAAACAGCATCGTTGTAGCTCCACAGCAGCAGAGGTCGACGGGTCGAAGCCAGTCGCGCTCCACGTTACGGGACTGGGAGCCGTCGTCAACACCTGCACGCGCGAAAGACCCTCTTTGTACCCTTCTTCTTCCAACTCCGCGCGAGAATCCTCTCCGCGTTCGGCCAATCCTTACCGGGCAACGTTCCGACGGGTCGCAGCGCGGCGTGGGGAGCGGTGGCAATGGTGGGTGCCGGTGGTGGCGGCGATTGCGGCTGCCCCCCTGGCGCGTCCCGTGCTGCTCGGTTTGCTGGACAAAGGCGTGGTCGCGTCCGCGATGCAGGGCGTCAGCCTGCGTCTTGGTGTGCTGGTGGCCGCGTTGATGGCCCTTCACACCTACACCGACCTCGTGCGCTCCCCCGACCGCAAGGTGCTCGACGCCCATCCGGTCGATGCCCGGGTCCTGTTGCGGGCGATTGCTTGGCGCACGGCCATTCAACGAAGCTACCTTCCCGTTGTCGCGGCGATATTGCTGCTTCCCGCCTGGCCCACAGCAGGCTGGCAGGCATGGTTCGGCGCCACCGCCGTCGTCACGGGGGCGTGGCTGGGCGCCCTGGGCGTCGGCTTCGCGACCCACCTCGGCGCCGTGCATGTGGGCCTTTCCGACCGCTACGCCGCAATTCTCGACACCCTTCGCGGCGACAACCCACGCATGCAAGCGGCGCTGATTTACGCCCCCGGTGCAGTGCTCGCGGTGATGGGAATTGTCATCGACTTCGCGGCAAATGGACTCGCGCGCGCCCTCGTCGGCCAACCCGTCGGCTGGTTGTTTGTCGGATTGCCACCGTTGGTTGGATGGGTGGGCTGGACGGCAGCCGGCCCCCTCGCCGAACGCTATTACGTCCGTGCCACCGCGCTCTTGTCCGAAGTCGACGGCATGGTCGCCAGCGCACGAACGGGCAAAGCCGAAGAAGACACCAGCGTCTACCTCGAGTGGCTCGCGCGCGGTCGTCGCGAGTTGATTCGGCAGCTTCGGCAAGGCTGGCGGGCCCATCGCACGTGGGCCACAGGAGCGTGGGGACTCGGTATGCTCGGCTTCTTGGCAGCTTGGTCCCGCGACCCCGACGTCGCTGGGCGCTTGTTGTCGGTCGTGGGCGGGTGTGTGGCCTTGTTTGCCTTTGTGCCCACACGGCTCGCGCTCGGCGACCCACTGTGGTTGGACGAAGCACTCGGTGTGTCCCGCATGCAAGTCGCGCGTGCGCGCGCGTCCGTCGCGTTTCTCTACGCCCAAGGCGCGGTGATTCCACCGCTGCTCGCGGGCTCGATTCGTCACGGTTCTGTCGTACTGGCGCCGATTCTCGCCGCCGAAGCCATGGGCGTCTTGTTGATTGGGATTGCGACATTCCTCGCGCACACCCAGCGCGACCGCGCGGCATGGTGGGTGGGCCCGCTCGCGTTGCTGGCATGGGCGTCTCTCACGGCCCTTGGCACCGATGGTTTGCCGTTCCTCGACAACCTCCACCCAATTTCGCCTCCGTAACGGGCCCCGCGTTCTGCGCGCTGGCTTCCCGCCGCTGTTCCGTTCTTCCCCCCGTCCGAAAGGATGCCTGATGAACACCATTCTGCACGTCGATGCTATTGGACGCGACTTTGGCCGGGTTCGGGCAGTCGACTCGGTGTCGTTTTCCGTCGAACGGGGCCAGTTTATCGGCCTCGTCGGCCCCAATGGCGCCGGAAAAAGCACGACCATCAAGCTCTTGACCGCGCAGCTCTTGCCCACCCGTGGCAAGGTAACGGTCGCAGGCATCGACGTTGTGACCGACCCCAACGGCGCTCGCCGCCACATCGGCTATGTGCCCGAAGAGCCCGCCCTTTACGACTACCTCAGCGCCCGGGAGATGGTGACATTCGCGGCGGAGCTTCGCGGCGCGACTGCGGAAGATGTTGCATCCGTATTGGAACTGACCGCGTTGGGAAACGATGCCGACCGACTCATCCGCGAGTATTCCCAAGGAATGCGCCGAAAGACCGCGCTGGCCTGCGCGATGGTCGGCAAGCCGCCGTTGTTGGTCCTGGATGAAGCACTCAATGGACTTGACCCGCCCGGCGCTGCGCGGGTGGTTGATGCGCTGCGAAAAGCCTGCGCGGACGGACAGGCCGTGGTGTTGTCGACCCACGTACTCGATACACTCGAAAAGGTCGCCGACCGCATCGTGATGATTGGCGCAGGACGCGTTGTCGCGGACGTTTCCGTATCCGAACTCGATCGCGTGCGCGGCCTATTTGAGACCGTGCCAACGTCCCGAGCCTAAGGCTGTCCCCTTATTGCACACGAATTGGTCGCCAAACCAAAGGGCTGAATTCCCCAATCCACAACGAGCTTTCGCACTTTCGCCAAAAAGTGGCCAACGAGGTGTCAGCGTTTGGCGCACAAATCCGAATTTAGGGATGGGTGGCACAACGGCCACCTTGCCCCCAACCTTGAGCCTACGATGCGAAACGGTCCCCTCCTCCTTTCTTTGCTCATCGGCACCGTAATTCTGCTTGAGGGTCCATTGGCTGCCGCGGGCATCGACTGGCGCGGCGCTCTCCTTGACCTGTCGTCGTGGCTGATGGGCGGCTGAACCGCGTGCCTACCATCTGGTTGGCAACGTCCGACCATTCGGTAGGCAGGCCAACGATGGTGTCTCGCATCGACCCGCGCCATTATCACCGGCCTGCGCACGTCCGCGGGTCGGCGTGGGTGTCGATACACGCAGAAATCCAGCGAATACGCTCCTGCATCCAGCCGCGAAGGTTGGCAACTTCGACCGAAAATGCCGCTGCGCCCCAGCGCTCATTGTTGCGCACTCCCGACTCGCCAATCTGGCTTTCGAGCGCATCGATAGCAGCGACTACGTTGGCTTCCGAGAGAGGGCCGTCCAAAAGCTCTTGCCAGCGGGCCCAATAGCGGGTGCGAAAGTTCTCGTTTTGGAACAAGCCGAGGTACCAACCATAAGTGAACACATAGGTTGTATCGCCGGTAAAGTTGGACGCATCCCAATAATAGGGGTCCGTTGCGCGGGAGTCAATCGAACCCGCGGTGCGGTCCAAGTCCCAGAGGGGCCCCGCAAGAATCGGCCCCTCGCGGTCCTTGGTGAAATAGCCACTCAAACGGAAGGCATCGGGGTTCTTGAACAACACATTGAGAATGTGGTGGTCAATAAAACTGTCTACATCCAAAATTTCGTCAAAATGACGCCCAGTGCGAGGGTCCAATCCATTCGCGGCCGCGAGCGCGTACCCAGCGGAGTCAATTTCTGCGGTAAGCCAATTCACTTGCTCCCGTTGCAGCTCCCGCGATTCGGGGTCGACCGGAACCAAGCCGACACCGAACGAATACACACCGCCGCCCGTTCCGGCGTAAATCTCGGTGTCCCCTACACCGCTCCGGTCACGTTTGAAGATGTACCCGCCCGAAACCTCTGGCTCGAAGACGTCCGTTTCGTCCAACTTTGCGATGTCCACCCTATCGTTGCCCACCTCAATCTCTTCGGTAATGCTATAAACACCGACATAATCGGAGGTAGACGCCGGGCGGTCGCCGCGTGCGACGAACATCTCTACCGGCGCCGTACGCGGTGCATAGCGCCCAATATCCCGGCTCAATTGGTAACCCAATGCATTGCGCATCAGCGCGTCGTCGAAGTAGGAGGGGGCGTGGAAGACCCAGTCACCGTCGGCGGGCAGCCCCAGCAACGAAATGTCATGGTCTTTTGCGTTGGTCGGCTGCCAAAGCTCGACATCATAGTTTTTCTTGGACAGCCCGGCGCTGCTCGAACCGCGAATGCGCATACGTGCCCGTGTTCCGACGGTCGGAGTGTCCGTCAGGTGCGTGCGGTCGTCGCTTGGTTCCCAGATGGACAACATGACCGTTGTGTTGCTCGAAAAATCGGCGCCACCGGCGGGGGTCCAAGCAACGGCCACAGGCAAATTGGATGTATAGGCAAGCAAGCTGGGTTCGGCCAATACAAACGGCGTGGCGGTCACTTCGCCAGCGATTCCTGCCACATCAACCCTTCCGTACACAATCGCTGAGCTTGTAAGGAGGATTTCGCCGTCTACTGGCACAGGGTCGCACACTTCGGATGGCGAAGCAACACAAACCAGCACGACGCCTTCGCCCGTGGAAGAGGCGAAGGACACGGGCAGCGACTCCGAAAACAGGCCTCCTGCCGGCGAAACAACCAAATCCGCGATGCTTCCCGGCAACGTCTCGACTTCGTCGGTGTCGCCCGTTTCTTCGGTCTCCTCCTCCTCCGGCCCGGTGTCGGTGGTGGGCACGGCCGAATCGACCGGAACGTTCGTCGTCTCGTCAACATCTGGCGACGGCTTCAACGTGGATACAGTTGGGCGGCAAGAAAAAGCAAGCAGGCCCACCAATGACACGCGAAGGGACTTCGACACCGTAACCTCACAAGTCTATTGAAATGAGTTTACTCCCGCGCCGCGCCGATGTCCCCCCCATTTGTCCACTTCACCGCAACAGCGTGCGCCCAGTCGTTGGGCCCGGCAAGCTCCGGGTGCTTTCCACAGCGGAACTTGCCTTTGTGGGTATGGACCGGCAGCTCCGCGTCGCCCAGGCGGTCACCTTCGTCCAGCAACACCCACGCTGAACTCTCCCCCGTCGGCACCAAGCCCTCGGGGCTTCCCGGCATCGGCGGCAGGCGCAATCGCTCCTGGATGGGCCCCCCTTCCGTCCACGAAAAGACGGCAAAGCCAAGGCCATCGGGGTCGCTGTCTTCGGGGGGACCGGCGAGAATCCACACACCGGAACCATCCGGCGCGAGGGTCAAGTCGCGAACACCGCGCCCACCCAGGTTGAGCGCCCACACCATTGTAGGCGCAGGCACGGACATCGGAGCCGTGAGGTCTGGGGCCGCCTGGGCAACCACAAGCGCCCGTCGGTCAACGGTCAGCGGCGCCCGCAGCCCCACCAACATTTCTGTCGTTCCCGGACGTAGAGAGATCCCCTCAATGTTGAGGTGGTCGACACTTTCGACAGGCACGCCGCATCCGTCGCAAGCCGCGCCGACCCGTCGCATCCATCGTGCAGGCTGCTCGGGAGGGGCTCCCAAGAGCTGCACGGGAAGAACACGGGCATCGAGAGGATTCTCCGATGTCCAGCGCAGAAAACGCGCGCGGTCGCCAATCATGCCCTTTCGGTTCTGCGAGTGGGAGCCGACCACCCACATCGCACCATCTGCCGCACGAGCAATGCCTTCAGGGTCCTTCGCCCATTGGTCTTTGGGCAATGGCACCGGCACGGGTGGCTGTGGGGGGGACCAGCGGAACACAACGTCCTCTTGGTCGTCGTCTACGATCCAAACATCGCCCGCGCGGTCGCGTGCGCCGCCCGATGGCTCACAAATTCCTGGCAAAACGACGAGGTCAAGACCTGGGGGGGGATCAGGCGGAGATACGGACTTCGGTATCGACGCCGATTCGGGAGTCGTCGCCGACGACGGGCAAGCGCAGCCGACCCACCCGGTCCAAATCCCCATCCACCAAAGCCGCGGAACTATCGCCATTGGGTCCTCGATTCGTATACACTCCACCTATCGTGCGCAAACCGCTGCGACCCGATGTCTGGGAGAACGCCGTGATTCGTATCCAACCGTTACTTTTGCTCACATTCGCTTCGGTGGCGACCGCATGTGGCACAGGGTCCAGCAAAACTGAGACCGCGGCTCCTACGACCACGGGCACGCCGGGAACCACCGAGAGTGGCACCACCATCGACACCGATAATCCCGACATCACCGACAACGATGCGCAAGGCGTCGTCGTCATCAATGAGCTGGTGCCGAGCAACACAAACGGTCTGCAGGACGAGAGCGGCGCATACCCTGACTGGATCGAGCTTTACAATACGTCCGACGAAGCAGTCGACCTCTCCGGGTGGACCATCACCGACGATTTTGCCGTCCCTGACCGCGATGCTATCCCCGATGGCGTTACCATCGAAGCGCATGGGTACATCGTCTTCTTCGCAGACGATGATGAAGAAGAAGGGCCCACACACCTCAACTTCAACCTCGACGCGACAGGCGAGCAGCTCGGCCTTTATAACGCCGATGGGGTAGCCCAAGACGAACTCGAATTTGGGGCGATGAGCGCGAATGTCTCGGTTGCACGCGTTCCGGATGGCGCGTCCACGTGGGCCATTTTGAGCACGCCCACACCGGGAGCGACCAATGGCGGCTAAGCACACTTGGGTGGGATTGTGTTGGCTTGCAGGTTGCGCTCCCGCATTGGAAACCAAGACATCCAACATCCCGCCTGCCTCCGACACAACGGACGCGACCACAGATACGCCTCCCGACGATACCGCCGCGGAGGAGGATACAGGCGATTCTGAAGACCCTCCTGCGGAGCCATGTGGCCTGACAGCCGCCGTGGACACGCCGTATTGGACAGAGGGCGACGTTGTTACCCTGACCTTCGGGTGTACGACGTCAGACGGTGCCGACACCACCTTCGCCGTGGCAGGTGCCGGTGACGGCTGGATGCTCGACCTCGCCGCACTTCAAGCGACTTGGCAGACATCCGGCCGCGATGGCGGACGTTGGGACGTCACGGTCGCCGCAACCCCCCGTGGCCGCACGCCGGAAACCCAAGTCCTGACAGTGTGGGTGGCTGACAGCCCCGACGCGCCCGACGCGCAGGCTCCCGACCCAACCCAATATACCGAGGAATGGGGCCTGCCCGTTGTGCACCTCACCGTAGGCGCACCGCTCACCGAGGCAGACCAAGCGGCCGTCATTACGTTGGACGGAGAGACGGTCGAAGGCTCGGCCCATGTTCGCGGGGCGTCGAGCGCTTCGTACCCCAAGACCAGCCTCACACTCGACTTTGGGGAAGACAAGCTCACAACCGAAGCATGGGGACATGGGCCCCGCAAGCACCTCATCCTCACGAGCACCTTCGACGACAATAGCTATATTCGCCAGAAGCTCTCTTATCTTCTATGGGAAGCGATGGCAGAAGACGCGACTGTCCCGCGAATGGTTCCCAAGACCTTTTTTACGGTCCTCTACCTCAACGGAGAGTACCAAGGTCTCTACCTCGGCAGCGACCGCATCGACGACGAGTTTGTCGAGGACGCGGGCTTTTCGGGCGAAGGCCCCTTGTACAAAGCAATCTCCCACGACGCCAACTTTTGGCTGACCGACGCAAGCGGCTGGCCAAAGTCCTGGCTGGGAATAGGATACGAAAAGAAAGAGGGCAATCCTGACGACTGGACTGATTTGGATGCACTTGTTTCCTTCACTGGAAGTGTGTCTCCAGAAGTATTTGAAGCTGATGGTCCTGACGTCCTTGAAATCGATGCATTCATTGATTGGTATATCTGGGCCGTTGTGCTATTAGCAGAGGATACAGCAGGTAAAAACAGCTACCTTTATCAAGACCTCGACACCGGAATCTGGCACCCGAGCCCCTGGGATATCAACCATTCTCTCGGACAGAACTGGTACACCGCCCGCACATCTTCTACGTCCATGAACACCTACCGGTGGAACAACCGCGTGTTTGTGCTGCTTCAGGACAATCCCGCGATGCTCGACCGCCTACGCGCGCGCTACTGGCAGCTCCGCACCGCAGGCGCGCTCGCCCCCGATGCGCTCGAAGGCCAAGTCGACGAACTCTTCGATGCGCTAGGACCGAACATCACGCGGGACTGGACCAAATGGGAGTCTGCGTATCGAACGTTTGGCCGCTGGGCCGGCGAGCGGAACTGGTACAACGACTGGACAACGCCCGAACAAGAACGCGCGTATATGCGCTCGTGGATCACGGAGCGTTTGGACCATATCGATAGCCTCGGTGGCCCCTACTGATTGTATCGTCGCGGCCGCTTGCCAAAACGCGGGGAAGATGCGCAATCGCTCAGTCCTCGTCGGATTCGCTCTCTTCCACCGCACCCGACATCGACTGGCACCGCGCGACGCCCTCAATTCCGGACAGACCAATCACTACGTCGGAGACGGAGGCGCCCGGTCGCACGCGGACCTGCCAGACCATCGAGAGGGTCTCGCCAAACCGCAACGTGCGCGTGGTGGCCAACAACACCTCGGAGCAGTAGCGGTCAAGCACCTTCCGCATGTCGTTTTCGCGGACTTCTAACGCTGCGACTTCGCACAATATTCGCGACGGAGGTTCGCCGGGCTGCGCCATTCCGGGAATCGCAGCCAACACAGCGACCGCCAACGCAGTGACGCCGACCCCTAAGGCAGCGACATCCGGTTTTCCAGTGCCACAGCCGATTCCCACCGCCAACGACAAGAAAACGAAGGTGATGTCCCAGGTGGTGCGCAGGCGGGTGCGAAAGCGGACAATCGCCAGTGCGCCGACCAACGAAAACGCCCGCGCCAAGCTGTCTCCGATGACCAACAGCACCATTGACGAAACGACGGGCAACAATGCAAGCGAGGCTTGCAAAGACGGCGAGACGCGGCGGCCTCCCGCAGACCATCGGTGCAGCATCGTCACGACGATGCCCAAGCCGAATGCCGCGACGAGCGCCAACACGACAGCCGCGGGTCCGTCGCTGGACACACCTTCGAGCAACAATGCCCGTTCGAGAGGGTTCAACTCGACATCCTCGCTTGGCGCAGACTCTTCAAAATGCTGGGTGGCGTAACCGCATCGCGTTCAATTTGCCTTGCCGAACGAACGGTTCGGGCGACGCCGAGCGCAAACTTGCTTACCGGTTCGGCGACCAAGCCGAGCCTCTGCACAAGAGTGCGCATCCACACCGGCTCATCTTCGTCGAACTTTAGCTCCAGCACCACCCATCCATCAGGTAACAACCGTACAGGACACGGCCCACGCAGCGCATGGGCATCCGACGTTGGCGCAGCAGCGACCCGGTGGTCGATGGTCAACCGTGACGTTCCAGCGACAAAAGTTTCTCGAATATACTCTACACGACAAACAGACTGAAGACCACCGCGTTCGACCGCTTCTACCCAGCGCTCCAAGCGCCGATGGTCCTGCATACGACCCGAGGGTTCGAGGCCCAACCACGGCCGGGGACCGGGAAGCTGTGCCCAGGTGTCCGTGTCGCAAGCCCGGTAGCGATGCTTGATGACGCGGCTATAAAGCTTGCGCTTCGCTTCCAGAAAGACGGTCTGGCGCTCGCCCACCTCTCCATAGGTACGGATGCGGATACGATTGCGAATCCGCCGGTTGTCCAACCGTTGCGCATAACCATCCAACCGAACGTCGTCCAAATACAAGCTAGAAACGCGATAACCAAACGCACGGATACCCCGCAGCTCCGGTAGCATCTGCGAGAGGTCGAGCGCGTTTTCATCGGCGTCAATATAGGGCCCGGCAATATCCAACACTTCCGCGCGGCGGCACAAGGGAAGAGCGTACTTCAGCTCCGCACGACCTTCCCTCACCACGCCCCCCATGCGGTGTCCCGAACGACAAGGCCCGTCGTTCCGGGCACAACGTCCATATCCAAGTGGACAACCGCCCACACGGCTGGCCCCGTAGTGGTCGCCATCGCGACGGTTCCGATTTCGGCGATTTCGCCGCGCACGGGGTCGTCTCCGCTGGTCGCGAGGAACTTGACGGGCACGCCGGGAACCCAATCGGCAGCCCGACGTTCGGGGACCAGCATCTGCACCACGGCCCGCTCCGAGGAGTCGACCGCGAGCAAAATGTCACCGCCTGGCGTCTGTAGATTGCCGTCAAACGGCGCGGCCAACGATGGGCCATATGCACGCGCGTCTGCGGCGGAAGCCCACGCGGACGCAGCGGCGGCGCGCGCATCTGCCGCAGCCACCTCTGATTCCCACGGCGCCAAGCGCGCAGCAGAGACCGCAGCTTGCGCCGCACGCAACTCCGCCTTGCGCACATCGACCTCCAAACGAAGAAGGTCGGCATCCCACGCAGGAACACCACCCCCCGCTACAACGGCCTGCGCACGCGCAAACGACGCCTCCGCCTGCTCCAAGGCGGCCTTTGCTACACCCACTTTGGCCTCTGCAGCGGCCACCAGACCAGGGCGCCCACCTGCAGAAAGCGCGAGCGCCTCGGCTCCTGCCGCCGCGCTCTCGGCCCCCCGCGCATCCGCAATCGCTTCTTGGTCAGGTCTGACAGCCACCAAGAGGAGGTCGCCTTTGGCCACAGCGCCGGGCTTGAGGCCATCTGCACGTTCGACGGAGAGCGTACCGCCGCGCTCGGTCAACACGACGCCGTCTTCGATCAACGAAGGACCGCCGGGCACCCGCCCATCCAATCGACGCCACCGAAGCGTTCCGTCGCCCACATGGACCACCTCGAACCGCTCCGCAGGCACCACAAGGCCGGGGCTACGCGATGCACCACTGCCCATCGACCAGCCACCGAGGCCAAGGAGGCCGACGCCGGACACCACGCCCACGATTTTCTTGATGACCGTGCTCACCGACCACTCCCTGCAACGCGCCACAAGGTAGGTGACGCACCTTCACCCAAGAAATACAGGTCTTCTCCCACCGCAGCGACCGCCTCGCCATCGCTTTCCGCTGGGCTTGGAACGGCGCAAGGAAACGCGGCGAAGGACGCAGCGACGCTGCTGCGGGGAGGATACCACACAACCGCATCCGATAGCCGAAGGACCAAACCACCATCAGCGTCGACATCGGCGCCCCGAACCGCCCCGAAACCCGCCAAACCATCGGCATCAAGGTCTATTTCCGAAACGATTTCCCCGTTTGTATCATCGTTTGCAAGCGTGAGTACAGGCAGCCGCATCACCAATGCACGGTGCGCATCCCGCGAAACCACATAAATCCGATTGTCGCCCGGATAAACAAACATCGCCTCTGCATCCGTTGGACCATCTGGCCAATGGAAACGGAACCGCTCCAACACAGGCGCTGTATTGTCTCCATCGACGTTCGAGGGCTCCGTCACACGCACGACCACTATCGAGTCGCGGTTGGCATCGTTGTCCCCGATGTCGCCAACAAACAGAATGCCAATGCCCCCTTCCGAGGTCGCAGTAATGGCTTCCCAGTCGACTGGCTCGGCATTTGAAAGAACCAAGGTTCCGCGCACCGTGCCATCAACACCCAAGGCATACAACGTTGCGTTGTCCGCATCGTCGTCATTGTGGGTCCACACAATGCCATCGTGGACAGGACTCGCGACCAAACCCGAGGCCTCGGCAATGCGCGCATCGGCGACGACACCCGAGGAAACGGGCGTTGCCCAAATCGGACAAGTGTCACCGGAGTCGCCCTTGTCGCGACCACATGAAACAATACTACAAATCGAGGCAATCATCAACCAACCGCGCATTACACATCCAAGCTACGGCCGAGGGCCAATCCAGCGCTCAACAGAAGCCCGACGGTTCCCAATTTTATCAATCATGTCGTTCTGGTAATAACGAACATAATCGAGGGGATAGTTCCGTTCTGGGTCGGCCACGACCCACGGCTCAATCTGGTCGCGAACGGTCTGCGCGTACGAATGAAGGTCGTTGGCTTCAACCTGCTCCAGGACATCGTGGACAGACGAAGCCCACGCATCCCGACATTCCTGCACTTCCCGACACCGCGCCGCGAGGTGACCTGCAGCGCGACCTTCAAAGTCGTCGTCGTAATAAAAGGTCTCGTCGACGCCGTGGGGAATATATACGAAGCGGCCCGTGGTGGGGTCGAGATAAATATGGCAATCGTCCCCCGCAAAACGGAACGGATAAGCGTCGAAGTTCATCACGATGGAGCCTGCTGCCCAATAACGATGAAACGCCTCCCAATCGAGGTAGACTCCCGCAGCAGCAAGTGCCTCTGGACCGCTGGACTCGAGGGCGTCAGCGATAGCTTGCAGCGCCACACGGTCGTCTTCCCCTTCTTCAAGTTGAAAAAACCGGTTGTCTAAAACGTAGTCGTCGGTAAAATCGCCGTCATGCTGTTCGAAGAGAGAGCCGGAGTTGTCATCAAACCAGCGCTTGAGAAAGACGTCGTCGATGGAGTCCATCATGACAAACAAGCCATAAAGCTCATCATTCACATAAATCACCGCATGATGGGCACGGGCCGCGGGAACACCCGCCTCACGGTACACTTTATAAGCGACACGCTCGTGCATCATGGAGTAGTCTTCATTCATGGCATTGAAGGTCAGGCCCTTCAACCCCAAGAAGCGGTCCGGTCCATCGGCATACCGGTTGAAGTCCAGCTTGAATGAGGACTTTTGCCGAAACGGACGCCAGGAGTTCTCCCCTTTGGTTCGAATACCAATCGGGCCATACGACCGACCGCGCCACGTCATCGTCGCTTCGGTGTATTCGTAGGGATTGGATTGTAGGTCTTGTAATGCCGCGTCCGACAGGTACAGGTAAAACTCTTGTAGCGTGTCTTCATCGTACAGTACGTCACTGTCAGATGGCAGACCCGCCACGTCTTCTACCGACGCATCCTGCCCCATCTCCCAGATGGTCGTGGTCGCAGGCGTCCCCGTGGTTCCGTCGGGGTCGCCGGGAGCAGTGCCGACCGTGTCCGAACTCGACTTGCCTGAGCTTGCAACACAACCAACCAAGCCCACCCAAAGCCCAACACTAAATCTGGTCCAGCGCATCATGGCGAAAGCGCCTCCGCCGACGCATTGGTTTGCCCCGGCGTTGAAGTGGACAACAAAAATAGGTCACCGCCATCGGGCAGGCGACCGGCAACTTGGTCGTCGGACAAGCTGCTAAAGCGGACTTGGTCGAGCGGGACGCCGTCAGGGTCAAACAGACCTATCTCGTCTTCTTCGGAGTCCAGGCGGAACGGCAAATACAACCCGCCCGCATCCGAACCATCCGCAAAGAGGACCAAAAAACCACCGGCTGGCAACACAACGCCCTCAAGTTCCGCCATATCAGGAACCGACAGGTCGTCGGTCATAAAATAGCCCGTCAGGTCCAAATCCAACTCCGAAGGATTGTACAACTCAATCCAGTCGGGCGTCGATTCGGCATCCGATGGGTCGACCGCAACCGAGCCATTGCTCGCCATCCATTCGTTGATGAACAAGGAGTACGTCACGACAGTGACCTCCCCCTCGCCTTCACCTTCACCTTCACCTTCGCCTTCACCCTCGCCTTCGCCTGGACCCACAATTTCCTGCGTTTCCTCGGTGGTTCCTTTCTGAGAACCCGCGATGGTGGGAGAGCAAGCAGCCATCATGGCAATCAAAATCAGGAAATCAGGGCGCACCGGGCCCTCCAAACGCGCCCATGTCGGAGCGCGAACCATCTACATCGCGAATGGCGGGGTCACCGGCATCCACGCAAGGACTGTCCGAGGACAACGAATAGTCGCCCGAAGACGAGAAGCGAGGGTCCTCAGCAATATTGCCGTTGGAGCCCGTGGGGTCAACCAGCCCACCCGCGATGGAGCTGTTTCGGTAGAAATCCGTATAGGACACCACCAAGGAACCCACGCCGTCTTCGGTATCTTCGACGACCAACGCCGGGCCACCCGTGTTGGTCGCCAAAATCGCGTTGTTGAGCGTAACCGTGCTTCCCTTCACAGAAATTGCGCCAACGCCCGGGCCGTAATTCTCGGCCATTACAACGTTGACAATATCGACTATACCGGCGCGTATGTAAACCGCACCGCCGTCGTCTGCGGCAGTATTATCAACGAAGAACAGGTTTTCCAACTGCAAATGGGAATCCTGGTAGTAGAGCTCTACCCCGCCGACATCCTCGGGGTCGCGGTACACGCGGTCCACGCATACCCCCGCGCCGTCGTCCGCTTCGTTGCCTTCCATCCACAGGTTTCGAATGGTCACGACGTAAGGATTGTTGTCAAACTGGAGACCACCGCCGCAATCCGTCGCAACGTTGTCGACAAACTGCGAGTCTTCAATGGTGAAGCGGCGCTCCGTACGCCAGTTGTGAAGTCCAGCGCCCCGATAGGACTGATTGCCAATGAATACGCTATCCGCCACATGGGTGCTGTCGTTGTCCAGCTCCAAGCCACCGCCCGCGTCGCCTGCGCGATTGCCTTCGAGATGGTTGTTCACAAACGTGTGTTCGGAGTGGGACAGCTTTGCGCCACCGCCATCGTCAGCCGCGACATTTCCAACGATTGTATTGCCTTCGATGGTGCTGCTGCCAAAATACAATCGAAGACCTCCCGCATCGTCAGCGGCTTCGTTTCCGGTGAACGTATTGCCCTCGATGCGTGCGGTGGAGACGTTGAAGTAAAGACCTGCTCCATCTTCGCCGCAGGTGTTGCCTTCCACGAGGTTGTCGGTCACGACCGGACGACCGCGATAAAAGTACCCACCGCCTGCTTGATATGCGCTGTGGTTGCCGACAATCCGGTTGCCGGACACCTCGCCGCCGGATGTCCACAAGCCGCCGCCGCCGCCGCCGGGGCCCCACGCCGTCTCATCGAGCGTTGTGGCCTCATTCGCGGTGATGTCGGTGTCGAAAATATTGATGGTGCCGTCATACAAAAACGCGCCACCGCCCTGCGCGCCTACATTTGCGTCGATGACACTCGATTGAATGGTGCCGCTGGTGCGCTGGGTAAAGATACCGCCCCCGTACTCTGTGGCGGTGTTGCCGATGACCGCGGTCTCTGCGAGGTCTATCGCGCAATCGACCGCGCCCAGCCCTCCGCCATTGGCGGCGCTTCCGTTGGCGACCACGACGCCGTCGAGGGTCAGCGACGCGCCATTGCAGGACACAACGCCACCGATCTCGCCCACACCGTCTTGAAAGGTGAGTCCTTCTACGGCCAGCACGCTGTTTCGCGAAACGGTCAACGCGGAACCCGCACCTCCCGCAGAAACGACGGTAACCTCGGCCCCTTCAAGTCCCACGATGCGAAGGGAACGCCCCCGAACCTCCAACTGTTCGGTCCAGGTGCCGGGGCACAGCAACAACGTCGCGCCATCCGCGGCGCCATCAATCGCGGCCTGCAACGCGCCTACGCCGTCGTCGCACACCTCGACTTCGTCCACCCAACCGTCGCAATCATTGTCGACGCCATCGGCTGTTTCGTCCGCATCTGGATACACGTCGGAATTGGTGTCGTCACAGTCGGAGTCAGAGTCTACGCCGTCGCCATCTGCATCCACGGGGCCCGCCGGCTCCCCGGTGTCGTCGGTGTCGTCGGTGGTCGGGTCGCCGGTGGTGGAGCCTGGCCCAGGATCCGTAGTGCCCGACGTCTTGCCGAGTTCCCCACCTTGAATTGTCGGCACACAGGCGGACAAGGAGAGCCCCACAAGGGCAACAAGAGCGGAACGCATGGGAACCTCCAGCGACCAAATCGTTTCAAACCGTGACAACCGAAGCATCCCTCTACAGTACACGATGGCGCGGACCACTGCTCGAACCAATCGCTCCTGTACTCAAATTTGACGGGATTACGTCAACGCCGTGGCGGCCTCGTGACAGGAGACTACCGTGCGACGCTCCAGAGAATTATCCATCCAAAGTTGCGCCGACATGTCCCGGAACGTTTTCTCCAGACTACCTTACAGAAATGATCGCCGGGATGGCGTTTGTTTTCATCGGACAGGAAGCACCATGCAGGCCAGAGCCACACGCGCGCCCCAATCGATTGCCACGCTCGCCGCAGCACTGTCCCTTGGCGCCTGCCACTCCGGCGTATCCAAAATGGAGGCCAGACCGTCGGACGAAACGACCTACGATGGGCAGACGGATACCGCGGTGGACGACGTGACCGGGGAGGCCCCGAACGCCGACCGGCTCTTTCGCAAAGATGCAGTGATTGAGGTCGAAATCGAAATCGATCCCAATGACTGGGACACCCTCCGCAACCAAACCCGGTCGATGTTCGACATTTTGGGGAATGATTGTATGGAAGGCCCGGCGGAGAGCCCCTATACATGGTTCGCAGCCGACGTATACATCGACGGAACCGAATTGAACGACGTAGGAATTCGAAAAAAAGGATTCATTGGCTCGCTCTCCACCACCAAGCCCGGATTGAAGCTCGACTTTGACCACTGGACGGAAGGGGGACGACTTGAAGGCCTAGAGCACCTCCTCCTCAACAACACGCCCCAAGACGCCACGATGCTGCGCACGTGCCTCGCGTATACGTACTTCTCGGCCGCTGGCGTGCCCTCCCCTCGCTGCGGATTCGCCCATGTGACCGTAAATGGCGTTGATATGGGGATTTACGCCACCGTCGAGCAAGCAGACCCCTTGTTTTACGAGGACCGCACCGGCCACGATGACGTCGCCATTTTCGAAGGCACCCTCAGTGACCTCCGCGATGGCTGGACCAACACCTACGACCTCGACTCCGACACTGCAGACCTCGCGCTCCTTGCCCCTATTGTCGACGCTATCGCCGACAACGACATCGCTGCGCTCGAAACGTTGGTCGACCTTCCCGCGTTTGCGCGATTTTGGGTGGGCGAGTCTCTATTGGGTCACTGGGACGGCTATGGCTGGAACACGAACAACTACTATATTGCAATCGACCCAACCGATGGAAAGGCCCGCTTCACACCATGGGGCACCGATGCCGTATTTTCAACACCCAACCCCGGGGGCGGACTCGATTGGATTGCCGCCAACAGCGCACTCACTCGGGCATTGGCGGAGACCCCCGAGGGCCAAGCACTGTTTCTGGATGAAGTCGAGCGACAACTTGCTGAAGTCTGGAATGAGGAAGAGTTTGCAGCCGATGTAGAAGCATGGGCCGACCTCATCTCCCCATGGAATCGCAATACCCGCGAGCGAAATACATTGCTGGCTCTCGTTGGCGACACAACCCGGCGTATGTCGGCGGCCCGTACCGACCCATGGCCCTTCTGGACCACCCCTTTGCGGGAGGCCTTGTGTTTGCAACAGGCCGGAACCATCGACCTCACCTTCTCGACGGAATGGGGTACCATCAATGGCCGCGGCAGGGCAGGGCAGTGCGAAGGAACCATCACCACGCCCGACTTGGTGCTACCCGTTGCGGCAATCGGATACGCTGGAGCATCGGACGGCACAGCGGTCTTGGCTTGCATCCAACCTTATGAGGCGGGCCAAGTGATGCCCTACTTTGCCATGCCCGAGGAGGACGCCGTCGAGGCAAGCATCTACACCGACATGACCGTTCATTATGCAATCCTCTACCACGAAGCGGAGGCAGGGAGTGGCATGTGGAAGGACATCGCCTGGATGGAAGGTAACATTATTTTTGACGAACTGCAAAAGACCAATGGAGGCAACGTAAGTGGCAGCTATTCCGGCATTTTGTGGACGCCTGCCTGGTAAAAACGGGCCAAATTTACAACGACCCAACTGAAGCGGCGAACCGCAAGCCACGACTGCAAGAAAAATAACTGGAAACCTGTTCACCACACCGCGGACAATGGGTTACGGGGGCGCGAACGGATTGGAGCCCCCCATGTCAGACACCTTCGTCGCGCGTCCCGCAATCACCCCGCAAGACCATATCCGCGTGTCGGGCGCGCGCGAGCACAACCTCAAGGATGTGTCTGTCGATCTGCCACGCAACAGCCTCACGGTCATCACCGGCCTATCCGGGTCAGGAAAGTCGTCCCTCGCGTTCGACACCATCTACCAAGAAGGACAACGGCGATTCATGGAGTCCCTGTCGGCCTATGCCCGACAGTTCTTGGGCACCATGGAAAAGCCCAAGGTAGACGGCGTAGAGGGCCTGTCCCCTACATTGTGCATCGACCAAAAAACGGTCAACCGCAATCCTCGCTCTACGGTCGGCACCGTCACCGAAATCCTCGACCACCTCCGCCTCTTGCTCGCCCGATTGGGAACCCCGCACTGCCCTCAATGCCAGCGAGCGCTGTCTCGCTCTACACCGGGCCAGCTTGTCGAACGCCTCCTTCGTGACCTCGCAGAGTCCAATATCATCGTGCTGGCGCCAATTGTGCAGGAGCGAAAGGGGGAGTACCGAAAGGAGCTCGCCGAAGCCTTGGCAGATGGCTGGGTGCGCGCGCGAATCGACGGCGCCTTTCGCCGTTTGGACGAAGACATCGTCCTCGAACGATACGAGAAGCACACCATCGAGCTTGTCGTCGACCGCCTCGTCGCGCGGCCCGAACATCGGGCCCGGTGGGTAGAAGCCATCGAACGCGCAGCGGAGAAAGCCGGGTCCATCGTCAGCTTGTGGGTGCAACCCCGAACCGGCGACGCGTTTCACACCGTTGCATCGCTCGACCGCACCTGTCCCGAACATGGCATCAGCGCGCCCGAGCTCGAGCCCCGCTTGTTTAGCTTCAACGCGCCGCAAGGGATGTGTACCGCTTGCAACGGCATTGGCTACCACGAAGACTTCGACCTCGCGCTGCTGCTCGACCCCACGCAGCCGGTCTATTCCTGCTTCGGCCCGCTTCGAGATGGGGAAAAGATTCCCTTCACCGCCATCACGCGCGACCTCATCACACAGCTCGCAGCACGCATGGGCTTTGACGCACAGGTTCCCTTTGCGACGCTGTCCGCCGACCAACAACACGCGCTGCTCGAAGGGTCGCCCGGCCTCCTCTACGAATCGTCGTTCGAACGAGATGGGCATCGGCAGGTCACCGTGCGCCCTTGGGAAGGTTGGCTCGACGCCATTCGCACGGTCTGGCACTATACAAGCTTTCCGAAGTTGCGAAAGTTCCGTCGACGTGTAGATTGCCAAGTCTGCAACGGCGCACGTCTCCATCCGCTCGCCCTCTCGGTGCGGTTTCGCGACGCCAACATTCATCAACTCACCCAGATGAAGATATCCGATGCACGGGCATTCTTCGCGGCGCTCCACCTCGAAGGAGACGAAGCCCTCATCGGCGCTCCTTTGGTGCGGGAGTTGGTCGCGCGGCTCGGCTTTCTCGAACAAGTCGGCCTGGGCTACCTCAGCATCGACCGGTCCTCCGCGACGCTCTCTGGCGGCGAGGCCCAACGAATCCGGCTGGCGGCCCAAGTTGGGTCGGGGCTCCAAGGCATTACCTACATCCTCGACGAACCCAGCATTGGGCTGCACGGCCGAGACCAAGCGCGTCTGCTGACTGCACTCAAGCGCCTTCGAGATGACGGCAATACAGTCCTGGTCGTCGAACATGACCCCATGACGATGGAAAACGCTGACTGGCTGGTGGAGGTCGGTCCGGGCGCGGGCAGCGAAGGCGGACAACTCATCGCCGAAGGCCCTCCCAGCACCTTCTTGCGGAGCGAAGCCCGCACTGCACGGTATCTTCGCGGCGCCGAGCGAATACGGATGCCCAACCGCCGTCCGGTCGGCACCCAACCCACCATTTCCTTGTTTGGTGCAAGCGAACACAATCTAAAGAATGTCGACCTCCACATTCCACTGGGCACACTCACCGTCGTCACGGGTGTCAGTGGTTCGGGAAAGTCCACCCTCATCCAACACACCTTACAACGTGTCCTCGCTGAACACCTCGCAGGCGCCACCGACCGACCTGGCGCTTTCTTGCGCATCGAAGGCTTGTCCAACATCGACAAAGTGGTCAGCATCGACCAAGCACCCATCGGGCGCACACCACGCTCCAACCCCGCCACCTACACCAACCTGCTCGACGCCATCCGCGACCTCTTTGCCGAGCTGCCGGAAAGCCGCGCCCGCGGGTATGCCAAAGGACGCTTCTCCTTCAATGTCGCAGGCGGCCGTTGTGAAGAATGCAAAGGCGCAGGCGTCATTACGGTGGAGATGCAGTTCTTGAGTGATGTTGAAATCCCGTGCGAAGCATGCGGAGGCGCCCGCTTCAATCGAGAAACGCTCGACATCCGGTACCGAGGCCGCACCATCTCGGATGTGCTCGACATGAGCATCGCCAGCGCGCGCACCTTCTTTGCCAACCACCGCAAGTTGGTGCGAATTTTGGAAACACTTGTCGATGTGGGCCTTGGCTACGTCACCCTCGGCCAGCCGAGCACCACCCTCTCGGGCGGTGAGGCCCAGCGCATCAAGCTAGCATCCGAGCTCTCCCGGCCCTCCACCGGGCGAACCCTCTACATTCTCGACGAACCGACAACGGGCCTCCATATGGCCGATGTCGACCGGCTCCTCCACGCGCTGCAACGCCTCGTTGACGCCGGAAACACCGTGCTGGTCATCGAACACGACGTCGACGTCATCAAATGCGCCGACCACATCATCGACCTCGGTCCAGAAGGCGGAGAAGCCGGTGGACAAATCGTAGGCATCGGTGTTCCCGAACATATCTCCACGCTCGATACCCCCACTGGACGCCTGCTGAGAGAAGTATTGGCCCGTGAAGCGGCCTTTGACAGTGGCATTCAACCGCTCGCCGCAGCCGACGATGTCCCCCGCTACACGGGACCCTCGCACGACAAGACCTTGTCGTTGCGTGGCGTACAAACGCACAATCTGCGCTCTATCGACATCGACCTTCCCCAAGGAAAGTTTGTCGTCATCACAGGCCCGAGCGGGAGTGGAAAGACCTCCCTCGCCTTCGACACCATCTTCGCAGAAGGCCAGCGCCGTTACGTTGAGTCACTCAGCACCTATGCGCGTCGATTTTTAGGACGCATGGAACGTCCACCCGTAGAAAAGGTCTCCGGACTCGCCCCCGCGATTGCCGTTGACCAACGCAACCGTGGCAGCAATCCCCGCAGTACCGTCGCCACCACCACCGAAATCTACGACCAACTGCGTCTTTTGTTCGCACGCATTGGTCGACCCCATTGTCCCCAGTGCGCAACCCCCCTTACCGCGCGGTCCCCTTCGCGCGCCGCCCGCGACCTTCAAGCCGCAAACCCCGGTCCAGGCTGGCTCGTCTGCACGGTTCCCCAGGATACCCGACTGGGCGACCTTCTCGCGGAGGGCTTCATCCGGCTGTGGGACGACGGCCCGCTCGACATCACGGATCTCATCGCCGACCCCGCACTGGGACACGACCATCCCGTCGGCCGCCGAAAGCTCGTCATCGACCGCTTCCAGCCCGCCACAACCGACCTTCCTCGCCTCACGGAGTCCATCGCCTCCGCCTATGGCTGGGGTGCCGACGAAGCGCAGTTCGTCCCACGCTCGGGCGGCGAGACCATCCTGCTTTCGCGACAACCCCATTGCCCGAAGCATGGCCCCGTGCTGCCATCCGAAGTCACTCCGCGTCACTTCTCGTTCAATAGCCATTGGGGCGCATGTCCTGACTGCACAGGTCTCGGGCGCCGCAACACCATCGACGCCGAGCTTGTCGTCGGAAACCAGGACCTCCCCTTGGCCGACGGTCTCGATGCCCAAGTAAGCGCCTACCTCTTCCGCACCGCCCGCAGCCGCGCCGTGGTCGACACCTTGTTCCAACAAGCCGGACTGCCCGCCAACACCCCCATTTCCCAATGGTCCGACAATCTCCGCCAAGACCTCCTGTTCGGAACGCAAGACGAGATTTCCGTTGACTACACGCGTTCTTGGGCAGGGCGTACCACCAAAGTGTCCGAACGCACCCGTTGGGAAGGCATTCTCGCGATGGTCGAGGGATGGGGAAAGCGTGCCGACCGTTTTCGGCGCGAGTCCACCTGTCCCAGCTGCCGAGGGGGCCGACTCCATCCTTGGGTCTTGGCCGTCACGCTGGGCGATACGCCCCCCGCCGGTCCTGGTCGGCCTGCCGGACGCAACATCGCGTCTATCACCCGATTGTCCGTAAGCGACGCCCTCCGCGAATGGCGCAACCTCACCCTGTCCCCCGCCGACAGCGCCGTTGCTGCCCAGCCCGTCGCCGAAATCATCCATCGACTCAGCTTTTTGGAGGACGTTGGACTGGGTAGCCTCACGCTCGACCGCGAAACGAGAACCTTGTCCGGTGGCGAAGCCCAACGCATTCGCCTCGCCACCCAACTCGGCGCCCGTCTCACCGGCACCATCTATGTTCTCGACGAGCCGACCGTGGGCCTGCACCCACGCGACACCCAGCGCCTCCTCACGACGCTCAAGGGCCTGCGCGACCTCGGCAACACCCTCATCGTCGTCGAACACGACACCGAAGTCATGAACGCAGCCGACGTATTGGTCGACATGGGACCCGCAGCCGGCGAGCATGGCGGCGAAGTGGTCGCAATGGGTTCACCCGCGGAAGTCGCGCGTGGGTCAAGCCTCACCGGCCTGTACCTTTCCGGGCGCGCGTCCATCCTTACCCCGAGCCAACGACGCACTCCGACCGACTGGCTCGACCTTCCCGCCTGCTCGCTTCACAACCTCAAGCGTGTGGAAGCGCGGATTCCCCTCGGCGTCCTCACCGCCGTCACGGGCGTCTCGGGCTCCGGCAAGTCCTCCCTCGTGATGGGCCATTTGGTGCCCATTTTGGATGCCAAAGCCCAGGCACGGGTGCCCCGTGGAGAGCCACAACCCCTGCGCCTTGTCGTGGTCGACCAGCAGCCCATCGGCCGGTCTCCCCGCTCAACACCCGCCACCTTCTGCGACGTGTGGAACCCCATCCGCGACCTCTTTGCAAACACACGCCTCGCCCGCGAGAACGGTTGGATTCCCGGCCGATTTACGTGGAACACGCCAGATGGACGATGCAGCGCATGCGAGGGGCGCGGAGCAGTGTTGGTCGAGATGCACTTCTTGTCCGACATCTGGGTGACCTGCGAAGCCTGTGGTGGGCGTCGCTTCACACGAGAGACCCTCGAAGCGCGCTGGAAAGGCCTGTCCGTCGCAGATGTGCTCGACCTTACCGCCGAAGACGCAGTCGCCGTGTTCGAAACGCAGAAAAAGATTTCGCGCCGCCTGCAAGCGATGGTGGACGTCGGTTTAGGATACCTACGACTCGGGCAATCCGCAACAACTTTGTCTGGCGGCGAAGCGCAGCGTCTCAAGCTGGCTTCAGAGCTTGTCGCACGAAAAGGTGCCACCGTTTTCGTTCTCGACGAACCCACAACCGGACTTCATTTGGCAGATGTACAAAAGCTATTGCACGTGCTGCATCGGTTGGTGGACCAAGGGCACACCGTCGTCACCGTAGAGCACCACCTCGACATCATTGAAAACTCTGACTACGTCATTGATATGGGGCCAGAGGGCGGTGTTTTTGGAGGACAGGTCATCGCGACGGGCACGCCCGAAGACCTTCGCCAGCACATGCGCTCCGTCACGGGTGCCGTTCTTCGGGAACGCCACGCCGCAAATGGTGCGCCACCACCAACCACACCGAAATCGTCGCGTCGCCCCCGCGCAACAAAAGGATAGCGCCAGGCCGCCTTCGCCCCGCCGGTCAACCACCGACGCCTGCGCGACGAAGACGGCCGCCAACATCGCAGCCGCTGCGGTCACGCAAGAAGGCCGTGGAAATCGACAACCGGGTCACGAGGGGGTGACCAAGCCCGCACCCGCAGCGATATCATCGTCTGTTGTGTGGTTTGCTCCCCGTCGAACGAGAACCCGCACTTGCGCGCCTACGCTTTCGAGGCAGGCTGCCTCTCTCCGCGCGCAAGCGGTGCTTCCCCGACCAACCGAGGAAAATCCTGTCCCATTCGTTTGTATGTCGGATACAACCCCCAAAAACCCTCCATTCGCCGCATACCGGAGCCTATGTTGTTCGCGCTTTGGCCCATCGCCACCCTACGCGGAGCGACCTTTCGCATTCAACCGATGCTGTTGGTCGTCTGGATAGCCTTGTCCTGGGCTCTCGCCGGAGGAAGCACGCGCGCAGGGATCGGAGGAGGGCTCGCCGCGTTGGGTCTCGTGTGGCTGGTGCACGGTCTCGGCCACCTCACCGCCGCGCTCCTGGGTGGTTTTTCTGTGTCCTCCATTCACATCGACGTCATGGGCGTTGCCGTCGATTGGAAGGGGCGAGGTTCGCGGTGGAGTCACGCAGCCGTGGCCTTCGGTGGGGTCACGGCCCACATGCTCCTGGCGCTGTTCACGCTGTCATTGCCTGCGACCGATGGCTTCGTAACCACGTTGACCACCGCCAATCTGCTCCTGCTGGCCGCCAACCTTCTGCCCGCAGGAACATTTGACGGCAACAAAGGCTGGATGCATGTTCGACGCGGCTGGGGACTTATTACCGAGGCTCCCCGCGCCGCGCCTCCGCGACCTGTCGCGCAGCCGCCCGCGCCACCACCTCCGCCGATTGACCTCCCACCAGAGGAAGTGCCGCCGGAGGTGAAGCAAGCCGTCGACAACCTGTTCTCGGAGCTGCGCGCCGAATCCAAAGCGCGTCGAAAGGTTCCACCGCCCACGGAGTCATCCTCATGAATGACGCGGACTGGTTCAAAAAGTTCCAACGCGGCAAGCGCGGGGGCTGCGCGCTCTGGCTGGTCCTTTTCGTCGGCCTGCTCGCCATCGCCGCCAGCCATTCCCCGGCCTCCGCCATCCCCCCCGTCAAAACAGTTGTACGCCAAACTGCACACCTGGAAATGACCGCACCGTGAGCGCGCCCTGGTGCGCGACGCTGCTGCCTTTTTCTGCATAAGACGCCCCGTCCTGCACCGAGGACACCAACGTATTCGCCGTCAAGCCCGCTGTGAACGCCACTTGCTCGAACACCTGCAAGCCGGCGACTGCCCGCGCAGTCCCGAGTGTGTTGGTCGCCAACAAAAAGCCCGTTGTGGGGCTAATATGGCGGGCGAGGAGGTCTGTTTCCAGAAAAAGCGAGTGACTCAGCTCAAAGTGTCCACCCATTCCCAACGTGAGCGCCCACTCTGGACACCTTGAGGTCGAGTTGACACCACCGCCATAGATGTAGTGTACTTTACGCGAGCCATGCTTGAGCGCGAACTCGTTCCAGCCTCCTGCGCCACGCCAAATGTCAACGTTCGTGCGGCCCTCGTAGATGATGTTGATGATGCCCAATGACACGTCCGAATCTCGCGCAATATTGACGATTCCGAGCTGCGCACCTTCGACGTCGTCGGTCGAGAGATTCACGACGGCAATCTGAACCCCGCGCACGCCCCGCGCAACGTTCAGGCCCGCGGCAATTTGCGGTCCGTCAACGGTACCGCCGGCCACATTTGCGCCGCCGGCCACTTGCATGCCATCGACGTCCGAAGCGGCAAGGTTGACGCCGCCGGCCGCTTGGAAGCCGTCTACGGAACCGGCGGCGATATTTGCGCCCCCTGCCCACTGCACGCCGTCGACGCTCCCTCCCACGATATTTACACCCCCCGCCGCCTGCAGCCCGTCTACGGACTGCCCGACGACGTTGATGCCCCCCGAAAGCTGGGCCCCGTCCACGCGCGTACGAACGATTCCCAGTACGGTAGTGGCCTCCAGGCCATCGATGCCCCCCGAATAGGTTCCGAGCAAGCCGAGAGACAAGTTGCGGTCATCCGACCCCTGGGCGGTTGCAGACGCGCCCACCCACGGCAGGATGTCGAGGCCCAAACCCACGGGCGTCAGCGCGGGGGCCAATGCGGGCGCTTCCGCCGGGACCGCCACGGGGTCCGGGGCAGCGGGCGCCTCCGTCGTTTCCGCAGCACCCGCGACTGTCCACGCCAACCATACCGGAACCAATACGCCAAACATCCAGACCTCCACACAACGCGGTCCCAACGTGACCGCGGTTCGCCATCTTCAACACCCCTCCCGCGCGGCGGTGTCACCGCAGGAACCAAATGGGTTTCGTCCGGCCCAAAATGTTGACTTTCTCCGCATTTCTTGCCAACTGACACGTCAACATTGCGGTACAATCCTCTCTCCACCACCGCGCGAACGCCCACCCGGACCTTCATGCCATTCGGAAACATTGACCAGGTTGTCGTCCAGCGGTCGCGCCAGTTCTTGCGCAGCCAAACAGCCATTTTGCTGTTTTCGCTGGCTGTTACCGTGTTTGCACGCGCATCGGGTCTCTTGGACCAACCTGTCTCCCGGCGCAACCTCGCCGCGGGGGCGGTGCTGATAGCGGCCACCGCCGTTGGATGGGCGGTCCACTTTTCCCGCAGATACCACCTCAACGTCGTAGCTGCGCTGCTCATGGTGGACGCCGCCGTCGGCTACCCCTTGACCTACCTCTCCGGGTCCATCGACAAACCCGCCGTGGCGGGGCTTCTGCTGTGCATCCTGATGACGCCCCTGTTCAGTGGTCGAGGGCATGTCGTGCGCGCGACGGTCGCCCATTGGTCACTGTTTACCGGCATCTTGTGGCTCGACACATCCGGCCACCTCGGGCCTTGGCTCCAGTCCTTTGGATTTGCGCCGCCACCGAGCACCGATGCGCCCGTCGAAACCTGGATGGCGTTTACGGTCGCGTGCTTTGGGACCGCATTCCTCGCCGGACAAGCATCGGTCGACATTCTCGAGAGCCAAGCCCAGCTTCAGGATGAAGTCCGGCGCAACCACGCGGCCCTCGCGACGGCCACGTCTGACCTCGAACGCAACAACGAAGAGTTGGGACAACTCAATATCCAGCTCGAAACCGCAAATGAAGACCTCACCCTACTCAACCGTGAGTTGGAGACCACGATTCGTGAGCTCGCGGTGGTCAATGAGCAGCTCGGTCAAAGCAACAACCAACTCGGAATCGCGAACGAAGAGCTCGCGGAGACCAACCGCGCGCTGCAGCGCTCCAACGAACGTCTCGACCAGTTCAACGTCGCGGTCAGCCACGACCTCCGCGCCCCCTTGCAAGCCATGATGGCGCGCGCAGAGATGGCCGCGCTCGCCGCGCACACCGACCCCACGCGCGTCGCCAGGATGGCGGACCAAATCTGCGAAAGCGCCGCGCGAATGGCCCGCCAGCTCGATGAAATGCACCGTCTAAGCCGCCTTGAAGAGCGCCTCGACCGAATGGAGCCGGTACATATTGGCCCGTTGTTGGGAGAGATTGCCCATGAGCTTGACCCCAAGATTCGCGAAAAGCGCCTCCATCTCGAGGTAATTCATCCGCTGCCTCATGTCATGGGTAGCCGTCCACTGCTCGCGGAGCTATTTCAAAATCTCCTGGACAATGCAATCAAGTACGGCAATGCAGAGCAGCCACGGGTTCGGGTCGCCGCCGAGCCTGCCCCAGACGGCCAGGTAGCGGTGTCTATCGAGGACAACGGCCAAGGCATTCCAGAAGACCAACGGGCAAAGGTCTTTCAACTTTTTCGACGCCTTCCCCGCGACCAGGACCAAGACGGCGTTGGAGCAGGACTCGCGATTGTGCAGCGCATCGCTTCTGTTCATGGGGGTTCTGTGTGGATCGAGGATGGCACACGGCTGTCGGGCGCGCGCATCGTCGTCCGCTTGCCCGGCGAGCCCAGCGCCACCCCTCCACGGGCACGCACGACCCCAGCAGTTCCCCTTGATGCCTGATTTTATGCGCCTTTTCGACTGCGTGTCCACCCTAGTTCAGGGCGGACCATCGAAGATTCCATGCGTGGGCTTGCTAGCCCCAATGGGGGGATAGCCACCAACAAGACCCAACCGATTTCGGTTGTTTTTGGCACATTTTCGACATCGCTATTTCAATCGTCGACGCATTCGCGTAGCGTTCCCCGGCTGGGAGAGCGCAGGTCATGCAGGAAACAATCCAACCAACGCCCAATCTGGGCCCCCCCCTTGCGGCATCGCTGGTCGCCGTCATGGTTGCGTGGGGTATCGCGAATGTCAGTGACTCCAACGACGACACCATGGACGTCGCCGCAGGCGGTGGTCCTTGCCTGCAAATGTGTGAAATCGCAGCCTGTGTTGCGTTTTCCCTTTCTTCCCAACAAGAAAGTTGCGAAGTCCTCGTCAAAGGCCACCTCCACGACCTAAACCGCGCCGGCCCTGACCCACGCTGTATTGCCCAATGCGCCGCTGGGTACCTACCCGCGGCTTTCGCACCCTCTCCCCAGGGCCCGTCTACGTTGGTGCGCCGCTGACCGTCCGCGTGGCAGCCGCGCAAATTGCTCCGCGAGAACCAACCAGTAGGCTATACCTGTCGCACCTGCTGGAGCCTCACCGTGCTGCAATCGCGAATGTTCCTCGCCGCCCTGTTTTTTGCCGCTGGACCCGTCCTGGCCGCAACTCCGCCTCCGATTGTCAATGGCGCGGTGGAAACGGGCTTTCCAACGGTGGTTTCTTTGGGTGCGGACTTCGGCAGCCAGCGCGTCTCGTTGTGCACCGCAAACATCATCACCACGCGCTTGTTGCTGACGGCCGCCCACTGCACCGACTTCATCCCGCCAAGTGTCATCGCAGCGGGAGGCCGCGCATTTGTCGGCCCCGACATTTGGAACACCGACTACGAGTTGCGCCTGGTCGAGCAATACGTTCATCCCGACTATGAGCCGCTCGACAACAGCATCGGAAGCGTCGGCGCCTACGACATTAGCCTCATCTTGCTCGCAGAGGACTCGCCCCTTCGGCCAATGTGGCTGCGCCAAGAGGCCCTGTCGACGGACCTCATCTCTACGCCAATGCTCTCGATAGGTTTCGGCCTCGATGAGCGCGACCAAAGCGGCGTCAAGCGCTCTGCGACCCTGCTGCTCTCGGACATCGACGACCAATTTCTGTTGTCCTCGTCCTCGACCAACCCAGACCGCAGCACCATTTGCTCAGGTGACTCCGGCGGTCCCCAAATTGCCGAAGTAAACGGCCAGTGGGAGCAATGGGGCATCCACTCCTGGGGCGACTCCAACTGCCGGTCGCTCTCGGGCTCCCAGCGCGTGGACGTCGGCATGGACTGGATTCTCGACCAAGTGGAGGCCGTCCACGGCACCCGCGACCTTTGTATCGCCAACGGCTGGGCCAACGATGGGACATGCGACGAAGTCTGCGAGACCGTCGGCGCCATCGACCCGGACTGCGTCATCATCCCCGCATTTGCAGACGCATCGACCGCAAAGGGCACGGAAGGCTGCTCTACACAGCCGTCCCCGCGAAGAGCCGCAGGATGGGCGATGCTATTGGTCTTCGCCCTGCTGATTCGCCGGAGAAAGGTATGACCCAAACGATTGAAGTACGGCCGGGCATCGAGCTGGCCGTGGACATCCAGGGAGAAGGCGCCCCCCTCGTTCTGATTATGGGCATTGGCGCGCAAATGGTTTTGTGGCCCGCGGCCTTTGTCGACGGCTTGGTCGAACGCGGCTTCCAAGTCATTCGCTTTGACAATCGGGACGTTGGCGCGTCCACCTGGCTCGATGGCCTGCGTGCGCCCAATCCGTTGTCCGCCATGACCCTCGCGATGGCCGGTCTGCCCGTTTCGGCGCCTTATACGCTATGGGACATGGCCGAAGACACCGCGTCGCTGATTCAGTCCTTGGGTCACGAGAACGCCCACGTTGTCGGCATTTCCATGGGCGGCATGATCGCCCAGAGCCTCGCGATTCGCCACCCCACGCGCGTGCGCTCCCTCGTTTCGATGCACTCCACCACCGGCTCTCGCCTTCACAGCATCGGCAGCCCCACCGCATACGGGGCCTTGCTGGCCAGCCGTCCGCGCAATCGCGACGAGGCCGCAGAGCACATCGTCCGTTTGTACCAGCGCATCGGCAGCCCCCGCTTCCCCAACGACCCCGACGAGCTGCGGGAGAAGGGGCGTCAGGCATTCGACCGCGGCTCCAACCCCGCAGGCTTCTTGCGGCAATGGGCCGCGATTCTCGCCAGCGGAAACCGCGCCGAGGCCCTTCGCACGGTGCAGGCTCCCAGTTTGGTCATTCACGGCTCCGACGACCCCCTCGTGCCTGTGCGCGCAGGTCGGCACACCGCCGCCAACCTGCCTGGCTGCCACCTCGAAGTCATCGACGGAATGGGCCATGACCTCCCACCCGCCGTACACACGCGCATTCTCGACCGCATCGCGTGGAATGCACAGCGAAGCGCGTAGGCGAGAACGTTCCCCATGCCCGCGATTACTGTACCTATCGCAATTTCCACCGAGCAATGGATGGACTACTACCGGGGAGCGGTGCAATCGGTTCGCGCCTACACGCTCGATGGACGCAGCGTCCAGCTTCCCGCGCGCGTGTTCCAGCCGTTCTTGACACCCGAAGGAATTCGTGGTGTATTTCGCGTACACTTCGACGAGAACCATCGCTTTGTGCGCATTGAGCGGTTGGACAAGGCAACCAATCGAAGCTCTACACGCGCATAAGCGAAAATTCGGCAAACCGGTGGTCGAAGCAGCCGTCGATTCGCCGGTCCCTGGCGACCACCGTGAAAATCCAGGGAACCGCAAACCGTCGTCCGCGCCCGACCACCGGCGCATCGTGGGGACGCAGCCCGTGCTCCCGTATTCAACCACGCGTCAAGCCAAGCCGCGCGCAATCACATTGGATAGGATGAGCATGAAGAATCACCACCTACGGACCGATTCTCCCGACGTGCGGAGCAAGCACGTTCGCTGCCTGACGATTGCGCGCGGAGTGATGATGTTGCCAGCCCGAATCGTACCAACGCGCAAGCTCGCCTTCGCGGGACTCTCTCTCGTCGTGTGGACAAGCGCCATCGGCTGCGGCGGACCAAGCACGGAGGGTGACGATGTGGCGGCCAAAGTAGCCGAGCCGCCTCCCCCGCCCCCCGAGCGCAGCTATGACAATCCCAACGTCCCGCTCACAGAAACGGAGATGCAAGAAATCTTTGGTTTTTGCGAGGCAACCGTCACTTGCGTACGAGAGCGGTGCGATGCCGATGCCATCGCCCGCCGCTATGGCGCGGTAGCCGTCAAGTCGACGTGGGGAAAGAAGCTCCAGAAGCTCTTTCAGGGGTATCCGCTCGAGTCAAACGGTCGACGCTTGGCGCAGCTGGTCGAACAAGAGGGCTTGGACCACAAAAACGCGGCCTGCCGCGAGGTCGTCGCACGATTTGACTGAGACGACCGCGCAGACCGACGCCGAAGTCCCGCCGCTCGTCGATGCCCACTGCCACCTCGACGCCCTGGACACCCTCGCCCTTGCGCCCCAATGGCGCGAAGTGGGGGTGGGCACCGTTGTCGTCGCGGGTGTGCGTCCGTCTCGCTGGCCTGCACAACGAGAGGCGATGGCTGCGGTCGCGCCCTGGCTCGACGCCTACGCAACGATAGGGCTTCACCCTTACGAAGCGGCCGCCGTCGAGGAGCTCCATCACCTCGACACGCTCCTTCAGTCGCCGCAGGTGGGTTTGTGCGCGTTGGGCGAGATCGGGCTTGATACGCAACGGGGACCGGAGCTCGACGTGCAGCTCCGTGTATTTCGCCACCAGCTCGACCTCGCACGCCAGCTCGACCTCCCCGCAGTGCTGCACGTTGTTGGCGCCCACACGGATGTATGGAGAGTTCTCCGCGCCGACGGCTGCCCAGGTAGGGGCGTAATGCTCCATGGATTCGTGGGATCGGCGGAGATTGCCGACGGCTACCTTCGCGTTGGCGCCATGTTGTCGGTGGGTGGCCCGGTCACCTGGCGTATGTCGACGCGCCGCTTGGCGGGCATCCGCGCAATCCCGGATGATGCGCTGCTTGTCGAAACCGATGCGCCGGACCAGCCGATTTCTTGCCAGCCTCGCAGGCATGGCACCCCGGGCGACCTACCGACCATCCTCAACCATCTGGCGCGTGTGCGCGGCGCCGACCGCGTGTCGCTCGCCCAAACCACCATTGCCAACGCACATCGCTTCTTCAACCTGGATAGGTAGTCGGCAACACACAACGGGGCACGCCGATGAACGAGACCTATAAACTTCACCGCCGTTTTGACCGCATTGGGCGCCTTTTTGGCGACGAAACCATGTCCCGCCTTCACCGGTCCCATGTCGTCGTGGTTGGGCTGGGTGGCGTCGGCTCGCTGGCTGCGGAGTCACTCGCGCGTTCTGGCGTAGGCCGCCTCACCCTCATCGACTTCGACTTGGTGTGTGTCACCAACTCCAACCGGCAGCTGCAAGCCATGCGTGGAACCGTCGGAAAGCCAAAGGCCAACGTGCTCGCCGAGCGGCTGCGGCTCATCAATCCGGCTGCCGAGATCAAGGCGATACCCCTCTTTTACGACGCGCGCTTGGCCGACAAAATGCTTGAGGGTGCCGATTGGGTGGTCGATGCCATCGACAATCTCACCGCAAAGGCGCACCTCATCGCCACCTGCAAAGCCCGCGGCATTCCGATGGTGGTTTCAACCGGCGCATCAGGCCGCATGGACCCCACGCAAGTGCGCGTCACCGACCTCGGGCTCACGAAAGTAGACCCCTTGGCCGCCGCCCTTCGCAAAATCCTGCGCCGCAAGCATGACTTTCCGCGGGAGAACAAGCCATGGGGCATTCCCGCTGTGTATAGCGAAGAGGCCCTCCACGAGCCTGTCCCCCTCGCTTACGACGGCGATGAGGGCTTTTCGTGCGTTTGTCCCAACGGCGAAAACGACCAACACAGCTGCGAAGACCGCAACGTCATCTGGGGCACCGCAGGGTTTGTGACCGGCACCTTTGGCTTGACGTGCGCAAGTGTTGTCGTGCGAGGCATCGCCGATGCAGTACCCGCCGTTGTATCCGACCTGCCCGCCGCAGAGACCGCGACCGCGCCGGCCTAACGCCTCAGAGGCAATCGAGGCTCACGCCATAGGGCCCCGTCTCCCCGTTGGGGCCATCGACGACAATTACATAGCCCGACGGCTCGTTGTTCCAGATGGTGACTTGCCCGCCGCCGGAGCCGACCGCAGCATCACACTCGATGATGCTCAGGCCTTCGCGCACACAAGAACCTCCGTCCCATCGAATGACAAAGAGGTCGAGGTCTTCACATGGACTATCGAGGCTGACGACCACATCGCCCGTTCCGGGATGCACGAACGAGAAGTGCTGCTCGCTGCCTTGGTAGGACTCTGGGCCGACCACCGCACACGCCCAAAAGCTCGAATACTCGCCGCCATCGAGCATACTGGGGCCACCGGTGTTGGAGGCGATGATGCTATCGCCACAAGCGAGGCTGTCGGCCACGCATGTGCTCGTATTCCAGTCCAGGACCGCCGGGGTTTGGTCGCAGTCGACATCGACGATTCCAGGATTGCCGCTGGAGCCGCCGCTGCCAGACCCGCTCCCCGAACCGCTGCCCGACCCCGAGCCGGACCCGCTCCCGCTCCCCGAGCTGCCACCGCCGGTGTCGTTTTGGCCCTTGGTCGTGATGATACATCCTGATGCCAGAATGCCCATCGCCACGATTGTGCGTCCCAATCGCCATGTATTCATTGTGCCTCCTCCGCGACGCACCCGTGAGGATGCACAACCCAACCCAGTGTTCCCGCACGCCAATAACAAGACGATGACACCAGCGCATCGACTCGTGCGCAGCTACCGATGTAAACCTTCCCCCAGCCTCTCCTATCGACGGCGGGTTGATTTGCACCAGGCCGCCGATGACAGCAAGCCAGACCACGCCGGTTCACAACGTACGCCCGAACAGCGAAGACAACGTGTGGGAGCACATCTCTCGCGCATTTTTTGGACCTGCCCCTGCGAAAACCGCAAGGGCATCCCGGCGCGCGAGGGGAGCTAGTCGCACGTGATGTCGAGCGCGAAGGCCTCTTGCTCACCTTGGCGTCCGTCAATGATGACAAGATAGTTGGTTTCGCGCGTGGGGTCGGCGTAGACAGTAATCGAGCCACCATCCCGCGAGTCGTCGGCTTCGCATTCGATGACGCTGTTGCCGTACTCGGGGCACAGCTCGTTGTTCATCCACAGCTCCCATCGAAGCGCGAAGATGTCGAGTTCCGCACACGGACTCTCAAGCGTGAACGTCGCCGATTGACCGGCGGGCACCGTGACGTTGTAGGTGCGCTCCGCGCCAGCGTATTCGCCTTCGGGAAATGGCGTGCAAAACCAAGCGAGGTAATCGCGGTCGTCCATGACGGAGTTTCCGCCCATGGTGGTCGCGACCACCGAATCCCCGCAGGTCAGCGTGTCGCTCACGCAGCCGTCGATGTTGCCGGTGACCGGAACGGCACCGGGCGTACAATCCACCCGCGCCGCTTCCCCCGAGCCGCTTCCAGAACCGCTGCCCCCACCGGACCCCGAGCCCGTCCCGCCGCCATCATCGGCGCCAGAGTCGGTGGTGCCGTCGGACCCGCCGTCGTCGCTCGGCTCGCTGCCGGTGCCGCCCGGATGGTTGTCATCGGTGGTGCCGGACGTAGTGTTTTCAAGGCCCGCGCCGTTCTCTACATCGACAGTCGCGCCTTCAGCGTACTCCTTGTCGAGTAGGTTGCATCCAGAACTCCAAAGGACCCCGGCCACCATTGCCAATTGCGCGTGCGCAAACCGAGGCGCCGACCGGCTCTCGGTCGATACGCTGCGCGTGCTGGGGGAAGTCCTCATGGTGTCTCCAAAGCTCACGCGGCCGCCTTTGCGCGAACAAACCAGATGTAGCGCAAAATCCGTCCACCCGCGACGCCCAAACAACGTCACAAAACGTCTTCGTTTGCCACGACTTCTTGTCCTGCTTCGACCAAGGCTGCGTAACGCCCGCCCGCGCGCATCAACGCACTGTGCGAGCCAACTTCCACGACCCGTCCGTGCTCCATAACCGCGATCCGGTCACAGCTCTGGATGGTCGACAGGCGGTGCGCAATTACGAGCACCGTCTTCGTTTGCAAGATGTTGCGAATCGCCGCCTGAATACGCCCTTCAGTCAAACTATCGACCGAAGCGGTCGCCTCGTCCAAAATAATGAAGTCCGGGTTGTGGGCCATCGTGCGGGCGAACGTCAAGAGCTGCCCTTCCCCGACGCTGAGGTCGGCGCCGCGCTCTTTGAGGTAGTGGTCCCAGCCCATCCGGTCGACAACCGGTCGCGCGGCCACGAGGTCTACCGCAGATTCGCAGGCCGCATCCGAAACCTCCGGACTACCGAGATTGACATTGAAACGCAATGTGTCCTGAAAGACATGAATGTCCTGGCGCACGCTCAAAACGCGCGAACGAAGCGCCACGGGCGACAAGCTCGAAAGCTCGACGCCGCCCACCAAAATGGAGCCTGTGTAGCCTTCATACGAGCGGTCGAGCACGCGCGTGAGCGTCGTTTTCCCGGAGCCAGACGCACCGACGATGGCCACCGACTCACCTGTCCGAATGTCGAGGTCTACGCCCTTCAGAACATCCTCCGCGTCGGGACGGTACCGGAACCGCACGTCCTTGAGCGAAATGTGTCCGAGGCTCGAGGGAAGCGCAGACGAGCCATCGGCAATCTTGTCGTCAGCATCCAACAGCCAAAACACCTTAGAAAGCGCGGCAATCGCACGCTGAATAATGGTGACCTTGCCCGATAGCTCCCGCAATGGCCGGAACAAGCGCGCCAAGTAGTCCATGAACGCGACCAAGAGTCCCACCGACGCGGGTTCGGGGGTCAGGCCGAGCCAGGGAGCGACCATTCCTGTGCCCCACAGCAACAATGCCGCGGTAAAAATACGCTCCGCTCCATCCACCAATGCAAACATCGCGGCGTCGTATATATTCGCGGTTTGCGTTGCATCCCGAAAGCGCCGATTGCGAACATCAAAGCGCGCTTCAGTGCGCTCTTCGGCACCAAACATCTGCACGATGCTGACGCCATCAATACGCTCCGACATGAACGCATTGACATCGGCCGACGCTTCCCGCGTGACCAAATACAGCTCGCGCAACTTGCGCCTGCATACCTCGATGGCCAACAACAGCGGCGGCGCCAACACAATCAGCGCCAACGTCATCTGTGGACTGAATGCAAGCATAACACCCAAGATACCCAATATTAGTATAATATCGAGCACAATGGTTACGACGCCCGCTTGGAGGCTCTCCCCGAGGCTTTCCACATCGCTCGTCAAGCGGGTCAAGAGCTTGCCTGCGGGCTGCCGGTCGAAAAAGCGCTGGGCCAGCCCCAATGTGTGGCCATACAACGCGTCGCGAATCCGCAAAATCGTGCGCTGTCCCCCCCAGGCCAGCACCAACGAATAGGACGCCTCACACACATAGGCCAAAACAACGGCGCCCAGATACATCAAGGCAACAGAGCGCAGGCCGTCCCCTTGGCCGACCACAATGTGTTCATCAATGGCCGTCTTGAGCAAAATTGGCTGGATGAGGTCCAAACCGGCGATGAGGGGGGTGAGCACCAAGGCGATTCCCACGGCCCACGCATCGGGGCGCACAAACGCCCACAGACGGCCCAGCATCGACCAATCCGAACCCCGAAACCGCTCGTCGGGCTGCGACCCCGACGATGTTGATGCAGCACGTGGACTCATTCTGCCGCCTCCATTGCGCCTTCCGGCCGCTGGGCGAGGTAGGTGTCCCGGTAGGTTCCGGGGCGCTGCACCAAAGAATCGTGCGTGCCGCGGTCAACCACCCGCCCGTCTTCAAACACCAAGACGAGGTCGGCGTGGCGAAGCGCACTCAGCCGATGACTTGCGATGAACGTCGTCGGACGACCAGTGTTCGAGCGCACCCGCGACAACGACGCGACCAATTTCCGCTCCGTGTCGTGGTCGACCGCGCTGAGCACATCGTCCAACACAATGATGTCGGCCTCGCGACGGTACAGCGCCCGCGCCAAGGCCACCCGCTGCCGCTGTCCCCCCGACAACATGATTCCCCGCTCCCCCACCACGGTGTCTACACCGTCCGGAAGGGCGAGGAGGTCCGGCTCCAGAGCCGCCAGAGACACCGCTTCGTCGCGTCGGCTTTGGTCAATCGGCGCGTGCCCCTCTTTGGCCAAGTCTGCCGGACGCGCGCTCATTTCCACGTTTTCGCCAATCGTGTCGCTAAACAAAAACGGGCGCTGGGGGGCAACCGCCAGCCGTCGGCGCCACTCTTTTTGGTCGACGCGGGTGATATCCGTTTCGACGCCTTCTTCGCTCGCGACAAAGACGGTGCCACCCGGCGGGTCGTAGTGGCGGGTCAACAAACGAATAAACGTTGACTTTCCGCTGCCCGTCGCACCAAACAATCCCACAACCGCGCCCGCCGGAATGGTCTCGTTGAGACCCGACAAGACCGGCCGCTCGGGTGCATCGGGATACGCGAACGTCAAATCACGAATCACAAATCCAGGGCCTTGGCCAGCAGCCGGCAACGGCGCCGGATGGTCGCCTTCGGGACGCTCGACGGGGCTGTCTATGAGGTCGAAGATTCGTTCGAGCGACACTTGCCCGCGCTGGAAGACGGAAATCATCCAACCCAAGGACCGCAACGGAGGCAGCAGCATCAACAGCAAGCCTTGAAAGGCCACGAGGTCGCCCACCGACAGGGCCCCTTCGATGGCCATAGGGCCGCCCACAAACAACAGCGAAAACACCGAGATACTGCCCGCCAAGGTCAGACCGGGAAAGGACACGGAGCCCAGACGGGCCATCGTGATATTCGTCTGGAGCAGGTTGTTGCTGTGGTGCTCAAACCGTTTGCGAAACCGCGGCTCTGCGTTGAAGCCTTGAATGGTGGCGATGCCCTGAAAACTACCGAGGATGTGGTCAGAGAGCGTGCCAAGTTGCTCTTGGGCAAGCCGGTGCAGCCGAAAGATGCGGCCAATGCCCGACCGAACGACAATCATGCCGACCGCAATCGGCAGCACCGCCCATAGCGTGAGAATCGGAGACAGCGAAAACAACTTCCAGGCTGTGAGGCCCAATGCAAGCGTCACATTGATGACTTGCATCAAACCAAAGCCCATCACCACCCGCGCATACGTAATGTCGGAGCTTGCGCGGTTGATGATGTCCCCTGTCGACCGACTCGCATAAAACGAGGGCTGCAAGGCCAGCAAGTGCGCAAAGAGGTCTCTCCGAAGCTCGTATTCCGCAGCACGCCCCGGATTGAAAACCAAGACACGGGACAAGGTACGGACCACAATGACCGCAAAGCCCATCCACACCACTTGCAAAATCGGTGGAAATGCATTTCGTGCATTGGAATACGCGTCAACCGCATCACCAATACGGACGGGGATTTCGACGCTGAGATAGTTCGTGGCCGCCAATGCCAAAAACCCCGCCGCCATCGAGTAGCGGTAGGGCCAAGCATAAGTCGCCAGCATACGAAGGATTGGATGCGAAGCCATCTGGTCCCGGTAGCCCGTCTGCACAGAAATGGGAGGTGAGATTCTACATCTCGCCATGCGCGGCGTTCATATGGGGCGGGGACACGTCAGAGAAGGAGCCACACGCGGTATTTCCGGAAAACCGACCCATAGATTCGCAAACCCAATCCGCGATTCCCCCGCAACTGGATAGACAAGGTCCACCTTCGTCGATTCCCCCGAGGCTGTATGCGGTCGATTTTGCTGGTGCTTGCTTCTGTCGCTTGCCATCGCGCAGCGCCCGACGAAAACCCCACGCTCCCGTCCATCGCCCTGCAATACGCGCAGCCGCGGGCGGCCGATTGCCCCAATCCCTTGACCCGCTACGCCGATGCCGATGGGGACGGACATGGCGACGCCGAGGTCGCGATTCCGCTCTGTGAAGAAGTCATCGGCTATGTGGACACCAACGACGACTGCGACGACCTTCGCGACGACATCTCCCCCTCTGCCGTCGAGGTTTGCGAAGACGGCCTCGACAACAACTGCGACGGCGTCGACGCCGACTGTGGCGGCCCGAACCTAACGACCGACGCGATTCGCTGGACCCGCAGCACCTCCTCCGACGAGTTCGGGGCAACATTGGTCGGAAATCTCACCGATAGCGGCGGCGCGCCCTTTGCGTTCGTAGGCGCACCCAGCGCCGATTCGAGCAGCGGAACCAGCGACAATGGTGGCGCAATCTTCGCCCTGCGCGACACCAGCGGACACAGCGCGGGCACGACCGTGCCGTTGTCCACCGACCTCGCTTATACCCTTCGGGGGGCCGCGAATTTAGAAGTAGGCTCCGCGATGACCGGCATTCTGCCCATTGGCGCCACCACCATCGATGCCGTCGCGCTCGGCGTCGGCGGTGTCGTCAACATTGGTGGACTCGACTACGCCTGCGCCGTGCTCTTCGTCGACGCACAAGCAGCCGCCGACGGCGACCTTCCCCTCGCAGCCACGGGCGCCCGCACCTGCGAGACAACCGCGAGCCCGGGCCCTTTGAACGGCGTCGAAGCCATCGCCGCCGGAAACTGGACCGCCGCAATGGGGACCGTCCTTGCGGCAGGTCGGCCCAACCTCGACCGCGTATGGGTCGACCTATCCCCCGACCTCCACTCCTTCGGTGTTATGGGGCCGGGAGGACCAATTGTCGCAGGCTCCGTCGGCGCAAACTACGGGGAAGCCCTCGCCTGGGCAGACCTCGACGGGGACGATTTCGACGACCTCATCGTAGGTGTGCCGAGCCGCAGCACGGTCGCGATGGACGCAGGCGGTGTCGATGTCTTCCCCGCGATGGACTTGTTTGCGCTGCCGATGGGCGCAGAGACGAGCGCCGATACGATAGGCTTTGGGCTCGCATTTGACACAGCCAACCAAAATGCTGGTGTCCACGTTCTCACCGGCGACATCGACGACGACGGACTGCCCGAAATTGTGCTCACGACCTTCGAAGAGGACGCAACGGAGCTTGCAAAAGTCATCATCCTTTCCCCGGGAACGTTGACCGACTGGGGAAGCACCCGCCGCACCCTCGACAACCTGCCACCGTCTGCGTCCTGGACCACCATTCAAACCACCGAAGCGATGGACCTCTTCGGCTTTTCGGCCGCGTGGATTGGAGACGGACTGGTCGTGGGCGCTCCCGGCGCTGACCCTGCGTCCGACCCCTCCCAACTCGACGGCGCGCTCTACATCTTCGCCCCTTCGGCGGACATCTTCGACAGCACCCACCACACTGCGGCCGACTTCGCCCATGCGGTGCTGCCCTCTCCCCTCGCCGGCGAAGCGCTCGGCCTCGCAATCGACAACGCCGGCGACATCGATGGAGATGGCGCCGCGGAAGTGTGGGTCACGAGCTACGGATTCGGCACGCCCGAGGCCAGCGTCGTGCTGCTCTTGGAAACCGGCCTCTAATCCAAACGCCCCGGCTTTCCCGGCTGTCCGCTGCACAGGACCGCACCGCGCTTGCATCTCATGCACAATAGAGTGCAGACTGCACCAATACTTGCACCCACATGCACCGGAAGCGCCATGAAGTCCGAGTCAAACGCTGAGCTGGTCCGCCTCTCCCTCCCCGAGTCGGATGCACCCGAAGGCACCATCGGCGGCGTACCCATCGAGGCGTTGCTGACCACACCGGGAACGGGCGGGGGCCGCCGACGCGCGGGCTTGTTTGGCGTGGCCGCCTTGCTCGGCCCGTTGGGCATCGATGTCATCGCCTTGGCGGTGGCTGGCGACGTCGAAACAGACGACTTCGACAGCGCGCGCAGCCTCGCGTTGGCCGACATTGGAGCCACCGTCGAGTGGGTGGGCGCGGACTTTTCCGGTCCCGCCCTCGCACGGGCCGCCCGCGCCTTCGCCGCCTTGGCGCCACCTCCCGGTGAAGGCCCCGCCCTGTGGACCCTCGGGCACACCATCATCGTCGACTTGTGCATCGGTGGGCGCCGCCCCGGCTTTTGTATTCTCCAAGGCCCTGCCGCACGGCAACGGCCTATTCCCCTGCCCGCACTTCCGTTCCGGTCGTTTTTGCTCGCCGTGGCCGGCATGTTGCGGGCAGACTCCTGGCGACGCACCATCGAGCGCCTCGTCAACACGCTCGCACAGACCCCCCTCGAAGCCAGTGGTCCCGTCACGAGCGCACAAGAGGCCGTCGCTTGGGCCGCGCGCGAGGCCGGCGAAATCCTCGAAGGCGTCGCCCAAGCCTCCGGCCATCCCGAAGTGAGCGTTCACCTCCCCGACCCCGACGACGGGCTCGTGTGGGACCTCGCCGTGCGCGGCGGCCGGCGAAGGGCACGCCACGCCGGCGTGTCCGAGGAGGTCCCCGAAGGGCTGCCTTACGACTGGATTGCCGCCGAGGCCATGACCCCCGCCGCCGGAACCGGGCGCCCGATGGTGCGTCGAATCGGCGGTCCCACCGAATTGCGGGCGCTTTTGGTGGCCCGCGGCCTGCCGCTTACCGCCATCGGCGAAGGCCCTTGGACCGTCGCCCAACGTCCGCTTTCGCGCTCGTGGAGCCCCTCACGGCGAAATCTCGTGGTGGTCCTCTCCGGGCGGCCCGCGTCCGCACGTTGGGCCGAGCCCGAAGGCACCCCCGAGCTTGGTCCCGACGAACAAGGTCGCCTCTCGGCCCTCGTCGAGCGCGTCCACGACCGCGTCATGGCCGCATTGGCAGGCGGCCTCGCGCGCTGGCGAGACACCCTCCGCGCAAGCGTTCTCGTGGAGCTAGAGCGCCGCGCTGGTGCGGACGGCGTCGCGCGGGCCCTCGCCGCCGGCCTTGGCGCCGGCGCCGTCACGCTTTGGCAACGGGACGGCGACCAACTTCGCTGCGTCGGCGCAGCGGGCCTGGACCCCACCGCCGACCTCCCCGCGTTCTCAATCTCCGACGAGCTGCTCGATCCCCGCGAGCACGGCTTGTTGCGCACCCCCCTCTTCCGCTCCGCCCGCGAAGTGAGCGAAGACGGCTTCTTGCTCTGGAACCCCATGGTCACAGCCTTGGGCGAGGCCTCTCGCAACGTCGGCACCGTCCCCTTGCGCGCAGGCGATGGAGCGGTCGGGCTCCTGCGCATCGACAACGTGCGCCCCGTCTTTGCCGGCCTCGTCTCCGGCGCCGACGCCCCCGGGCTCCGCACCTACCTCCCCGACCGCGTACCTGCCCATGCGCGCGAGGTCCTCGACGAAGTCGCCCGCTGGTTCAGCCTCGTGGCGCCCTGGGACGCGCCCCAACACCAAGGCGGGGATTCACCTCAAGCCATCGGCTGGCGCGCGTTTATGGCGACCGTCGAAAGCGGCCGAGTTCCCCGCGAAGCCGTCGAGGCCCGCCTGCACACGCTCGCGCAGCAACACCCCTCCCGCGGAGCCGCGGCCGAAGCCGTCGGCGTCCACCGAAACACCTTTCGACGGCACCTGTCCACCCTCGCCGCCCTGTATGGCGCAGCGATAGTGCCCTGGGACTGAATCGAAAGGCGTCGGTCGCCCCCGCCCCAACCGCCCGACGAAGGCCGAGCGCGGACTTTTGTCCGCATCCAAGCGACGCTCCTACACAGCATTTCGCTCCACCGCTGTCTATGGCCCGCTCCGCTGACCGCACCATGACGCACTGAGTCTGCACAAATGATGCACCCTGTTGCACCAACGCACAAGGAACAGTGCAGCCCCACGCGCGACACCGCCCGCGGCGAAGGCTACTCTTTCTACGTCCCCACCGTTGGTCGGGGAAAAAAGGAGTGACCATGTCTACTACGTCCGCGATGCCGTCTATCATCGAGAAAAACACCGCTGCCTGGCGCATTCAGGTTTGGTTGTCGTTTGTAATTTCTGTCGGAGCAACCACGGGTGCCACGCTCTTTTTGGACGTCGATATTTGGCAACGCGGCTTTATGCTGCTCGGCGTATTGTTTACGGTCAGCTCTACCCTCGCCCTCGCAAAAACCGTGCGCGACGACCACGAGGCCAGCAAAATCTTGACCCGCGCCGACGCCGCGCGCACGGAGCGTTTGCTGAACGAGTTCAACCGGGAATGAAGGGACACTCCTTCGCTTCGCACGACCGCGCTTCCCACGCGCCGGCTTCCGTCTTTCGTGCATCGCGAACAGGCAAGACCCGGCTGACCGGTTGGGGGCGTCGCACAAGAACGCCGCCCGAACCAAGCGCCGCCCGAAACAAGCGCCGCCCGAAACAAGCGCCGCCCAAAACGAGCGCCGTCCCAATGGCGACGATTGGCGTGTTGCGGCTCTGTCCCCCGCTACACCGTCCTCGGCTTCTTCGCACGCGATGTTCGCGCAGCACCACGCGCCCGGCACGCCCCGCGCACGGCGACTCCGCCCGAGATACGGAGCGCCGCGGACCGACCAGCCCGCCCGGTTAGGCGCGCAGGACGTTGAGGAGCGCAAGATGTCCCTGCGATACACCCCGTCCTTGCCCGTATGCGCCGGCTGTGTGCCGTTGGCCCTGGCTGCCGCGCCGGCTGCTGCATTCGACATCGACCGCGCCGAAGCAGATATTCACTGGCTGGTTTCGGACATCGGACCAAGGCCCGCGGGCTCGCCCGCAGAAGCCGCGGCAGCCGCTGGAATTCGCGAACGGCTCACGGATGCTGGATGGACGCCGACCACCAGCGGCTTGGCCAACACGGTCCTGGCCTGCCGCGGTGCGGGTCAACGACTCTTTTTGGCGCACCTCGACTCTGTCGAAGGCAGTCCCGGAGCAATCGACAACGCAGCCGGAGTAGCTGTTTTGCTCGAATTGGCTCGGTCCACCACCGCGACCGACCTTTGTCTCGGATTTCCTGCCGCCGAAGAAGAAGGACTCGTAGGGAGCCGCGAAATGGCAGAGGCAGCCGCGCGACACGACCCTGCGTACCCTTCGGGAGTGCCCCGCCTGACGGTGGCCATGGACCTTGCCGGCCAAGGAAACCTTGCCATGATGGGCCTCGGCCCCGCGTGGACCGACGAACGCCTCGCGTGGCTCACCCAAACATTAGACCCCCTGCCCATCGCGCCCTTTCCGTATCGCGTATACAGCCGATTGTTACCGTGGGCAGAACGAAGTGACCATGCACCTTTTGCATGGTACGGAGGACTCTCCTTGCACTTCCTCGGCCAAGGAGAGAGCGACGTCTTTCCGCGCTACCACCAGCCGTCCGACACCACCTGGGACCGCGCGGCGTTGGTCGACCTCGCGACCGCCCTCGAACAGCTTGCGGCCGCACCCCTCCCTCCCGCCGAGCCTGTCCCCGACAATACACGGGACCGCCAGCGCGCTCCCCTCGATGCAGGCGTGATTGTGGGCGGCTGGGCGGTGCCTTCGGGAGTCGTCTGGGCGACTATCGTCTTCGGCCTCGCGTCGGCGGCGTGGGACATTCGGCGCGATTGGCGCGGGCTCCCCCGGCAGCTTGGCGTCGGGTTGATGGCCGCGCTTCTTGCGGGACTGCATATGGCCTTGTTGACCTCCACCTCCCTCTTCTCGACAACGGAAGGCGAGCAAACCGCAGCGGCCGTCATGGGCACCGCACCGACAGGCTGGTGGCAGGCCGCGCCGTTCGCCGTCGCCTTGGGGACCGTCTTGTGGCTCACCACCCGCGCCGTATTCGCGGGAACCGGCAGCGCGAGCTTGGGCGCGGGCCTTACGACGCTCGCCGTGCTCTACCTCGACCCCGTCTTCGCATTTCCGTTCGCTGCGTCGGCGCTCCTCGCGCGGCTTCACCCCTTATTGGCGCTCTTTCCCGCCGCAATGCTGCTCGCGCCTTCGGTATTGCGGCAGTTCACCTTTCATGGTTTGGTGGGACCAGCGTACTGGGGCGTATTTTGGTTGGTCGCATGGCCTGCGGCAATAAAAAAACCGCCCCCTCCCCTATCAAACAACAAGGCAACTCAGTAAGGATACCCGTAAGCGTAGCGAGAACCCATCCTACGCTTGGAGGTCCAAATGCGCGTCATGTTGGGATGCTGCTTGCTTCTACTGGCTTCGTGCGGCGACAAAGAAGAAACGCTCACCGGCGCCTGCGAGCTCGCCGCCGAAACCGAAAGCTGCCCGGAGTGTTATAGCGGCGAGGTCACTTGTACGTATAACGACGTATCCGAGACCGCAGGAAGCTGCGGCGACTGCCAGGCCCTCAGCGCGCTGTACCAAAACCTGTGCGATGCCGGAAACGAAGACAGCCGCGACGATATCGAAGCAGGCACCGTCTGCTCGGGCGGCGACACGGAATGAGTGACACCGCCGCCGTAGATTGGGAGCCGATTCCCGCGGATTGGTCGCCACTCTCCCATCCGGCGCTTCTCCTGGACCGCCTCACCTTCGTGCGGTCGCAGCCTCCAGAAACCGTGCAGGTGCGGTGGTTTTGCGAACCCCACCAGCAGCTTCGGGCGCAGGTCTGGTTTGGACCACGCTCCCAAGGCCCGCCCGGCCACGTCCACGGCGGCTGTATCGCGGCGGTGCTCGACGAGCTGGTCGGCGGCGCCGCATGGTTGGCGGGCTACCCCGTGGTGGCCGCCACCCTCACGGTTCGGTTTCGGAACATGCTGCCGCTCTACAGCCAATGTTGGGGCGAAGGCCAAGTCACCGATTCACAGGGCCGGCGCGTGTCGGTCCAAGGCCGACTCGTCGACAGCGCAGGTACGCTGTTCGCCGAAGCCGAGGGCATCTTCGTCGCTCTCGACCCCACCCGGCTGCCGCCGATGTCCACCCACGACCGCGCGGCCCTCGACCAACTCCTGGCACGCACGCGCTGAATCGCTATTCATTTTGCGTTTGGGAGAGGGAGACACTGGCCCTTCCGGCCCCTTTCCCGAAAACAAACGCCTCGCGCGCCCCCCCGTCGACAGACCTCCGCGCGCCACTGAATCGCTATTCATTTTGCGTTGGGAGAGGGAGACACTGGCCCTTCCGGCCCCTTTCCCGAAAACAAACGCCTCGCGCGCCCCCCCGTCGACAGACCTCCGCGCGCCACTGAATCGCCATTCATTTTCGGCTTCGCACCGCACCACAGCGCCCCCAACACCGCGCAACCCCGCCCCGCGCACCTCCGGGGACCGCCCCTTCGAATGTTGCCGGCGTCCGAAGCCTATGCTTCGTCATCGGGCGGAGAAACCAGGCGCAGCAGCCCTTTTTCCACCACTATCGACCACCCAGCCGACAATCCAAACCGCGCTCCCCCTTGGGGTGTACTCCCCAGCAACGCTTCGAGTTGGTCGGCGCGAACCTCGACCCCATACGGAATGGCATCGGTAAGGCGCAATAACAAACGAAGCTGAATGGCCGGATGCTCCGCCGCCCAACGGTCCCAAGGCAAGGCCCCCTGGACCGAAAAGGCCTCCCAACGCTGGGCAGTAACATCGTCGAGAAACGCGTCGTCGCGGGCCAACAAGCGGGCTGACCGCGCGAGCGATGCCGACGCGCCTCCCCGCAACGACGACAACGTGGGCATCACCTCTCGAATGCGTCCGCGCTCGCTCGTGGGGTTTGAGGGGTCTTCTACCCAATCGAGGCCGCGGGAACGCGCCCAGGCTTCGAGCACGCCCCGTGGTTCGCCGAGCAACGGGCGCACCCGGTCGCCGTCCCGCGCTTGCATACCGCGAAGACCACGGGCCCCGCTGCCGCGAAGGAGGTGCTGGAGCACCGTTTCCGCTTGGTCGTCGGCGTGGTGGGCCGTAGCAATCACCGGTACCCCGAGGCTGCGCAAGGCGTCCCAGCGCGCAGCACGCGCACGCGCCGAGAGGTCGTTGCCTGCGGGTACATTCACGCGCAGCGCATCAAAAGGAAGCCCCAGCGCACGGGCGCGTCGCCCGACCTGGGCCACTTCTGCGGCAGCTTCCGGCCGCAACCCGTGGTCAACCGAGGCCACCCGCAAGCGTCCTTTGTGCGCAGCGGACAGCTCCACGAGAAGCTCAAGCAGCACGGTGCTATCGAGCCCACCGCTCACCGCGACCAACACATCTTCGTCGGGCCGCCAAAGCGCGCCACGCCGAATGGCTTCGAGCACGCGCATCGGCAAGGTGCGCGCGCGTTCGAGGCCCGCTTGGAGCTGGCTCGGACCTGCCGAAGCCGGGCCGGGTAGCTTCCGCGGGTCAAAATCCAGTGGAATTATATCGTCGTCGTGGGCTCGGCCTTGCCAGAGGCTCCCGCACACGCGGCAGCGATACCGGATGAGAATGTCGTTGTGCAGGCGTTCGAAGGCAATGGGGTCGTACAGGCCACCGCATTCGGCCGCGCGGTCGCCCGGGACGACGTCGACGTGGAGGCTGCGCAAGCAACGCGGACAATGGTCGCGCACCCGCGCGCCGCCTTGGCTGACGTCTGCGCCACAATGCCCACAAACAAATGCTTCATCTCGACGAATCGGGTTTCCACGAACGCGGCTCTCCGCCTCTCGGTCGCGCACGAGGCGAACGATGCGCTTTCCGGGAAGGTCGGCGTCGATAATTAGATTGCGTTGCGCGGCGAACGCGAGGACCTGGGCCTTGAGTTCTGGATCTTTGTCGATGCGCTCGCCCAGTGCTTTGATAGCGCCCCGTGACCGGGCGTCTTCCACCAGCCGTTCGACCAACGCTATCTTTTCATCGACAGCACCCTTTCGGCCTGTTCGGCTTCGCGGACCCGCCACCGTCGCCTCCTCGCGATGCGCACACACACGCAGACACCCGCCCCATTAGATAGCGCAACGGCCTTCCGGCAAGGCCCGTGCCCGTTATCGTCTGGAACATCTCGTCCACTTCTGCCTCCAGGTCGTTATGGCTGTTTCTCTTTTGACGCTCGTCATCGGCCTTTCCGTCGGATTTACACCGGCATTCGCTGGGGTCGATCCCGTCGACGCGCAGTCGATTTTGTTGCTCGAAGCCCAACGCCAGCCAGCCGCCACCTTCGGGCAATTTGTCGAAAGCACCGACTCTGACACACGCGCACGCGCCGCCGTGGCCTTGGGGCGCATTCGAGATCCGCTGGCGCTCGAGAGCTTGGCCAAGCTCGCGAGCGACCCCGAAGTCGGCGTGCGCATCGAAGCGGCGTTCGCCCTCGGCCAGACCCCCAACGCAGAGCGGACCTTGATCGAGCGACTGCACGAGGAATCCGACCCCACCGTGATTCCCGTGCTCCTCGAAGCACTCGGCAAGCAAGCGCGCGCATCTGGCCTCCGCCTCCTGACCGACGCCCTTCGCGAAGATGTCGGCGCCCTCCACCGTCCCTTGAATGCGGAGGCCGCGGCGTTGGCGCTTGGCCGCGTCGCAATGCGGGACCGCGAGCTCGTCCACCGCGAGGAGGTCTTGGTGGCGCTCATCGACCAGCTTCGCCGCCTCGACCGCAACACCCGCCGCGCCGCCGCCTTCGCGCTCGCACGAATCCGCCCCGAAGAGGTCGAGTCCACCACCGCGAGCGCCCTTTTGGCGGCGACCGCCAAAGAATCGGACCCCGTCGCCCAGGCCTACTTGGTCCGCGCTACCGCAAGCCTCACCGGCGTCGGACGCGAACGCGCGCGCCTATATGAGCAAACCCGCAAAGACCCCGACGCCGGTGTCCGCATCGCGACCGCCCGTGCGGCCTCCACGGCGGGCTGGGGAAATGTTGCAAAGATGCTCGACGACCCCAACCCGCGCGTGCGGCAAGTCGCTATCGAGTCGGTGGGACAACTGAGCGCCCTCGCCCGTCTGGACGTGTTGCTGCCCATCGTGACCGCGGGGGACACCATCGAAGCCGCCGAAGACCTCGCGACCACCGGAGACCCACGTCTGTTGGACGCGACCGCGGCGTTAGAGAGCCTCACACGCGCTGGATTGCTCGAAGATGTGCTCCCATGGCTCGACCCCAAGCGGCCCACCACCATCCGCACGGCCGCCGTCGCCGGTCTCACAGACCAAAGCGCCCTGCGCACACTCGCCCTCGAAGACGCCGAAGGCCCCGTGCGCATCGCCGCTGTGAGCCAACTTACGACCCTAGAACCGCGCCTCGACGACCTGCTCCCCCTCCTGACGGCCACCGACGCAATGGTGACCGCCGTGGCCTGCGAATCGCTCGGCAGCAAGCCAGTCACAAAGATGGAAAAGCCCATCCTCGCGACATTACAAACCGCAAATCATCCCGATGTGCTCGCGTATTGCCTCGGCGCATTGGCCGCAGCGTATTCGGGTGAAAAGCCAGTTATCGTAAAGCCCCATGCTGACGCTATCCAAATGGCCGAAGGGCTGCTGCAGCATGCGCACTCCCGCGTGCGGGCCCATAGTCTCGCGATTCTCGAAGCCGCCAAAAAGGCTCCCGCAACACCTCCCCATTTCCTTGTCAATGTTCCGCTCGACACCCTGTCTGCGGTGACTTCGGCGAGAATTCAGACCGACAAAGGGGAGTTTATCGTCGACCTAATCCCCGAAATCGCTCCCGTAACGGTTTGGAATTTCGTGCAGCTCGCAGAATCCGGCTGGTTTGATGGCGTCACGTTCCACCGCATCGTCCCCGATTTCGTCGTACAGACGGGCGACCCCCGTGGCGACGGCACCGGCGGACCCGAATGGACGGTTCCTGACGAAATCAACCGCATGCGCTACCAAGAAGGTGTAGTTGGCATGGCGCACTCCGGCCCCGACACCGCCGGGAGCCAATGGTTCGTCACCCTCTCCCCCCAGCCCCACTTGGATGGCAGCTATACGGCGTTCGCGAAGGTCATCCAAGGAATGCACGTTGTGCGCAGCTTGACCCCCGAAGACCGAATTCGAAAGGTAACCATCGAATACCGCGCCGCATCGAGCCACTGAATCGCGATTCAGCACCAACGCTGTCGCGGTTGTAGGCGCCGGCTTGTCCTTTTCGTCGCGCGTTTCTGCGCGGTTCCAGCGCCGAAGTCCCGGCGCCCCACCCTCTCAGTGCTCGTGTTGCGCGATGCACACAATGCCCTGGGTACCGTCCACCGACACCCATTGCCCTTCAGGCCAAGTCCGCACGGCGGGCGCGACCACACACGGGATGCCCCATCCGCGCACAATCGGCAGCGCCGCACCGAGGCCCGCGTCCCCCACCACGACCACCGCCGCAGCCGAAGCCGCCCACGGCGCGTCCGACAGCGACAATCCATCTGTGACCAACACAAAAACGGACGGCGGCGCTTGACCGAACCGCGGGCGCCAGAGGGGGCCTTCTCCCGTTCCACCGACGACAGAACCCGAAGCGGAGGGCGACACGGCAGGCCAGGACGCGCCTGCCAAACGCAGCGCGGGCGTTGGCACGGAATCGTGTCCCGCCAGCCAAGCCGCTACCCCTGCGAGCGGCATGGACCGCAGAGGCTCGAGCGTGAGGGGAACGTCGTGCATACGCTCGCCGGCGAGGGTCATCAATGCCCGCCGAATGGGCCACAACGCCTGAACCAGCGCGGCGACCGGCAAATCTCCGAGACCACCAAGATGCTCGACGACATCGACTGCTGCCCAAAAGCGAGCGCGGTCTAGGGGCCGGTGAAGGTCCGCCGCCAAGGTAGACGCAGCGAGCTTGCGCGTCTGGGCTGCATGGTCCCAGGCAGCGACAAGCGATGGCCGACTCCGCAAGACGTCCGCCCATTGGGTCAAGACGTCGGGTGTTTCGCCGAAACGCGGCGTCGCGACATCGAGCTCTCGAGGGCCGCGATGCGCGAAGGCCTCCCAAAACTCGTCCGTGGGCGTCCCTTCTGCATCTGCGTGTGCGGACGGAGCCGACGAACGCGCGGCCATGGTCGCGAGCGCACGCATCCACGCCGTTGTGGCGCCTCCCTCTACGCCCCGCGGTATCGCTTCCGACAGCGCAAGGGTTTCGGGCCGGCCATCTCCAAGCTCCCGCAAGACGCGCGAAGCGGTCGTGGCAAGCGCGATGCGAGGCAAGAGGGCGTCCAACACAAATGTGGCGGTTGGCTCCAGGAGGTCGTCCACCCATTCCACGAGGTTGTCCGCGGTTACGGGACGCGCGCTGCGCCGCTGAATCGTCCCCCACCAGCTCTTCCACGCCGCGTCGACTTGGGCGCGCGCCCGCGCAGGCTGGAGCTGACCGGAGACCGCAGCCGTGAGAGCGCGGGCACCGCGAACGACCAGTCCAGGGAAAAGGTCGATGCCTACGACGTCCTCAGCGGGAACCAGTGGATGTCCCGGCGTCCGCAGGGTCGCGGCTGCGAGGGGGTCCACATCCCGCAGCCACCGCGAGAGCGCGTCCACACGAACCCAGCCTGCAACGACAGACAGGTTCAACCAAACGCGGCCATCCACAACATCCACGACGGCCCGCTCACGAGACATTGGCCAACCGCGGCCAAACGCTGCGTGCGAAAAATGGGTCAAGGCGCGGCGCAGGATGTCGGCACCCAGCACGGAGAGGGCTTCTGTATGCCCAAACACGCTACAGGTGATGTCGAGCCAGTGACACACCTGCGGAGACGTCGCCAGCAGTGCCCCTTCCGACAAACGGTCATGCGGTGCAGACGATTCCATGGGGGGTCTCCCAGCCGTGCGCCCGCTTCGTTGCGCGCTTGACCCAGCTTGGCCACGCGCACACCGGACACCAATCCAACCTAGCGTGCGAACGCGGGCGCGTGGGCAAAACCATGTGCAATTGCCAGACTGAGACAAAAAGATGCGACAACGCCAACAAACGAGACCGAGATCGACGACCCACCCGTTGCAAACGGGAGCACGGTTTACGGCACCGCGCGCCTTGGTGAAGCGACGGCATATCGGACTGCGGGCAGCCGTTGTTTCGTTCGCTGGCCAGACACCGCGTCCGCGCGAAACGCCGATAATTCCCAGGCCACGGGTGGCGCTCGGAGCAGCCCGGATTTGGCCGGCCATTCACGAATCGCGCACGGCGATGATTCCACACCGAAAAGACGTGAACAAGCCGTCAGGATGCTGGTGATGGCGTATTTTTTGAGTGGTGACCAGGCTCGTCCCCAGCCCAATACGCAATGTTTTCGGGCGTACGATGTGCTGCCCAGAACCTTATCCCGGCGGCCACCGCAACGGCCGTCCCCCCAAAACATGAAAGTGAAGGTGATGGACCGACTGACCGCCATTGTCGCCAATGTTGGTAACGACGCGGTAGCCGTTCGCGTCGAGCCCTTCTCGCCGCGCGACCTCGGACACGGCGAGCATCAAATCGCCCATGAGCGCCGCGTCTTCCGCAGTCAGGTGCGCCAAAGACACGATTGGGCGCTTGGGAATGACCAAAATATGCACGGGTGCTTGCGGCTGAATGTCGCGGAACGCCAACACCGTCGGGGTCTCGTATACGATGTCCGCGGGAATCTGCCGGTCAATGATTTTGGCGAAGATGGTCATGCTGCACCTACATGGTTGAAGACCCAACCCGCATAACCAGCAGGCACGCGACGGAGAACGTGTTCCGCCATTCGCAAACCTTCCAAACGCGCCGAGACCCCGCGCGGGTCGGCCACGATAGCAAAGCGAATAGACCCTAACCATGCGACATTAGAGCACGGAGCGTGCGCTGTCCCGCCCCAAACACCCATGGGCTTATCGGCTTGCAGATTGCGCGCGGGCGACCTAATACCGCGCTGTGAGCGGCAATACCAAGATGCCTTCTTTGTATTTGGGTCCGGCTACAATAAAGGTGCCATTTCGCGGTACAGAAAGCGTTGTATCCAGGAGCTTTTGTCCCTTTTTGCCAATGATTTTCACCCGCATCCGCGCCTTTTCTTCATCGCGGGACAATAGCTCGACGCTGACCTTGCGCTCACCAGCAATCGAGAATGTCTCGGCGCCGCGACTGGTCAACGGGACGCGCTGGGTCTCTAGCAGCTCGTAGCCCGTGTAGCGGAGGTGTCGCAGGTACTTCTGCAGCTTGTCGAGCTTGGGGTCGACCCGATTGTGCGTTTCCGTGGCATAGATGACATGGACGCTGAGGTCGACCTTTCCCTTGACCTCTTCGCCGGCCTCCGCGTGGGCAACGGACGCCACCATCGGAACGGAGGCGGCGAGCAGACTCGCCAACAGGGCGTTCAAGAAGAATTGTCGGCTCACAGTGTCCGTCCTTCGTCGCCCGCATCGGGCAACTCGATATCTTCGTCAATTTCGTCGATAAAGATGATGGTAGGCGCCTCAGCATCATCTTGGTCACCCGAGATGACGTGCACAATCGCATCCGAGCCCGCCGAGATGTCTTCGATTTCAATTCGGTTGGCAACCGACGGCATAAAGATGGCATCCTCTTCAACCGGCGCGGGCGAGAAGACCGCCTGGGCAACCATCAACAGGGCGGCTGCCGCCATTGCAACCGCCGGCAACGCCCACTTCGGCATGCGCCGCCGCAACGGCACAACCACCGAATCGACGGGTGCAGGTGCGATGAGATTCGCTTCTGGTGCGCTTCGGGGCGCCCCGGCTCCCTCTAGCAACACCGCGCGGAGGTCGAGCGTGGCCAAGCCAAGCTCCGCAAAAACGGCCTGGGAGACATCCGGCGCAGCACCCGCACCCGCCAGTAGCGTCGCCCGCAGCGAAGGCGTGCCCGGTTCAACGACAGCCATGACGGAGTCGGCCAGATTTGGCGCGGAACCAGCGCCTTCGAGCAACGGCGTGCGGACATCCAAAGAAGCGAGGCCAAGCTGCCGGGTGACCTCATCCGATACCGGCGGCGCATCGCCAGCACCCGCTAGCAATGGCCCTCGAAGCTCGAGGGTTTCGAGGCCCAAGCTACGCAAGACCCCATGGGAAAGACCCTTGGCCGTCCCCGCCGGTGCCTCGCCCCACAATGCAGCCCGCGCATCGAAAAAGGCGAGCTGCAACGCACGTCCGACGCCTTCGACGAGGCTCGGCGCGCGACCTGCCCCCGCCAACCACAACTGGCGTACAGAAAGCGACGACAGCCCAAGGTCCGACCACACCGCTGGCAGCAGGTCGGGAGGTGTCCCTGCACCCGCCAACAGCGCTTCGCGGACACCCATCGCCCCGAAAACAAGCGTGCTGTCGACCTGCGCCGACAATGACGGCGGCGACCCAGCACCTGTCAGGAGCGCTTCCCGGACCAATGCCGAGACAGGAGCCGTGAGCCCCACGGATTGCAGGACAGTGTCCGCGACCGGCAGCGCGGGGCCGGTGGGCATCAACAACGCACGAAGCCGCGCGTGTTGCCGCCGAAGCGCCCCGACATCCACTCCAGCAGCCTCAAGCACGCGCACATCCGCAGCATCAGCGACCTCGTCGCGGACGCGGGTTTCGCGAAGTTCGAGGTCGGTCAGCGTGGGACCAAAGGAGGAGTCCTGCGCTTCGTTCGTCGAAGGAATGAGCGACATGGTCGCGCTCCGGGAAAATAGGACCCGCATAGAAGGCAATGCGGGTTCGCCGGTGGTCTGGTTGGGGACGCCCCAGCCCGGCGTTCATTCAACCGTTTTGAATTCTGTGGGCCCCCCAAAGGGGAAAGGCCGCGAAGATCACTCTCGTTCTTCGGCAAGCGCCTGCTGCAGCTTCTTGCGCGCATAGTACAAGCGAGACATCACGGTTCCTTCTGGAATCCCCATGATTTCCGCAATGTCGCGGTAAGGCAGGCCGTCGATTTCGCGGAGCACTATCGCTTGGCGCTGTTGGTCGGGCAGCTCTTCGATAGCAGCCATCAAGCGCACCCGCAGCTGATTGGACTCTACCGCCCGGCGAGGGTCGTTTTTGTAATGGGCCATCGACAAAACGCCCGCGGACTCGTGGGCAGCGATGGACTCGTCGAACTCCTCTGCCTTTCGTACCTTCTTACGACGCAACCAATCGATACAAAGGTTTGTAGCGATACGCGCGAGCCACGAATAAAACTTGGAGCGGAATTCAAAGCCTGGAAGATTGCGGTAGGCTTTGACAAACGACTCCTGCGCGAGATCTCGTGCGTCTTCCTGGTTTCGGACAAACCCATAGCAGACGTAGTAGATTCGGTCTTGGTACCGCTCGACCAGCACCCGATATGCTTCGCCATCGCCTTCGAGCACCTGCCGCACCAGCGCGTGCTCTTCTTCCCGCTCGGCGGTGGCGTCGGGGTCTTCGGGGACATTGGACATGCCCAACAAGGGATGCACCAGGGGAACCAAGACCCAGACCAGTGACATCCAGTCGGTGACGGCGTCGATGGACGAAAGTGGCATGCTCAACTCCGGCACGCAGTCAACGGGAGGCAGCGGAGCCACGGTGACCCGCTGCGAAGCACGTATCCCGAACGTAGGTGATGCGGGACAAGCTCAATGCGCGTCGTCCCAAGTGCGGCCTACACCAACATCCACCTGGAGAGGAACCACGAGATTTGCGACCCCTTCCATCTCCGCGACGACACAACGGGATACCGCCTCCACCTCGGATTCGGGGACTTCGAGCACCAGCTCGTCGTGAACCTGGAGCAGCAAACGCGCGTTGGCATGCTTTGATGAAAGCGCCGCATGTACGCGAATCATGGCCATCTTGATAAGGTCCGCGGCCGTGCCTTGGACGGGAGTATTGATGGCGATGCGCTCTGCGGCACCCCGCTCGGAGAAGTTTCGCGAATCGAGGCCAACGACGCGGCGCTCCCGCCCAAACAATGTGGTGGCTTTGCCCGTTTCTTTGGCTTTTGCGGCCGCGTCCGCCATGAACTTCTGCACCTGGGGATACCGTGCAAAGTACCCGTCGATGTACTCTTGTGCTGTGGTGCGCGAGATGCCGAGCTCATTTGCCAAACGGAAGGCGCTCATGCCATAAATCAGCCCGAAGTTGATGGCCTTTGCAGCACGGCGTTGGTCCGAAGTGACCTCATCGAGCGCGACGCCAAAGACTTCCGATGCGGTGCGCCGATGGATATCTTGGCCGGTCTGGAAGGCGTCGACCAGTGGTCCATCTCCGCAGAAATGCGCCAAGACGCGCAACTCAACCTGGGAATAGTCGGCGGAAACAAAAACATAGCCAGGCGCCGGCACAAAGCAACGCCGTACCCGCCGGCCCTCTGCGCTTCGAATCGGTATATTTTGTAGGTTGGGTTCATTGCTCGACAAACGGCCCGTTGCAGCGACCGCTTGGTGAAACGAAGTGTGGATACGCCCATCTGCCGCAATGTGCGTGGGAAGCGCGTCGACGTAAGTGCTCTTGAGCTTGGCGAGCTCTCGGTATTCGAGAATTCGCCGGCAAAGCGCATCCCCTTGTTCGGCGAGCTGCTCCAAGACGGCGGCCGCGGTAGAATAGCCAGTCTTGGTTTTCTTGATGGGTGTGAGGCCGCGTTCCTCAAACAAGATGGTCGCAAGCTGCTGGGTGCTGTTTACGTTGAACGGCTTTCCGGCTTCGGCATGAATTGCCGCTTCCGCCTCGACCAAGCGTTCTCCCAGCTCGACGCCGAGGGCCAAGAGCGCGTCACGATCGACGCCGATGCCCGCACGCTCCATGTCTTCGAGCACGGGAATCAACGGTACCTCGACGCTCGAATACAACTGCGCCACCGAAGGCTCCAAGGCCATCTCGCGCTCAAGAAGCCACGCTACATGCGCATCTTCCGCCGCATAGCGCGTGGCCTGCTCGATAGACACTCGGGAAAACTGGCCGTCGAAGGCTTGGGTGAGCGTTGTGTAGGATACATTGACATGGTCAAGATAACGCTTGGCCAACTCATCCAGACTGTGTGGCCGGTCAACATCGATAAGATAGTCTCGCAGCATAGTATCGCCGTCGATACCCGCAAGAGTCCAACCCAAGGTTCGCAATACAGCGAGGTCGTACTTGAGGTTTTGACCGGTCTTTCGGACCTCGGGGTCGGCAAGAATGGGCCCCAGAATCGCGAGTGCATCGGGTGCGTTTCCGTCGACCAAGTTGCCGGCTTCATCGACATGACCAACGGGCACATAAACGGCTTGGTCTTCGGCCCAACAGAAGCTCATGCCGACCAGCGCCGCGTTTCGTGGGTCGAGGCTGGTTGTCTCCGTGTCAAAGGCAAACCGGCCCACCGCGCGCAAGGTTTGGGCCAGTTCTCGAAGGTCATCCGGCGACGACACTGTGCGGTAGCAGCGGGTATCGACCTTCGGAGGGGCCTCGACGACCCCCGCATGTTCCTCGGCCATAGTGCGCAGCCGTCGGAAATTATAGCGACCGAAGCGCTCGACCAATGCCGGCCAATTGGGCTCCTGTATGGCCACATGGTCGAGACCGAAGCCCAAAGGCACATCGGTGTGAATCGTAACGAGCTGCTTTCCGAGAGCGAGGCCCCCTTCACCGTGGGCGATGACAGCCTCTCCACGCTTGCCTTTGATGGCACCAGACTGTGCCGCCGCGAGCACTCCCGCGGCGGTTTCGTATTTCACGAGCCAGCCCGCTGCCGTTTTTGCGCCGACGCCACTTACGCCGGGCACATTGTCGGAGGTGTCCCCCATCAAGGACAGCAGGTCGATGATTTGGTCGGGTCGGACTCCCCACTTTTCAACGACCTCGGGAATACCCAGCTCCTCGCCTTTTCCAATGTCAATCAAGCGAACATTGTCGTTGACCAATTGGCAGAAGTCTTTGTCGGAGCTGACAATAAAGACGTGCAACGAAGGCGAAGCATGGCGGTGCGCGAGGGTGCCGATGATGTCGTCGGCCTCGAAGCCTTCCATCGCCAAAGAGCGCAGCCCCAGCTCTTCACTCAACGGGATGAACTCCGGCCACTGCGCGCGCAGGTCGGCGGGCATATCGGGGCGCTGCCCCTTGTAGTCGGGGTAAAGCGCATTGCGAAAGGACAAGCCCCGGTCAAATGCAACCAGCACATAGTCGGGCTCGTGGTCCTTTACGAGCTTGAGGAGCGCGTTTGTGTACCCATAGAGCGCGCGCGTCGGAAAGCCGTCTGGCGCCCGCATATCCGACTGGATGGCGAAAAATGACCGAAAGGCTTGGTTGGAGCCGTCGACGAGGAACATCTTTTTGGGTTGCACAGCAGACATTGGGGTTCCTGCGATCAAATGAAAAGCGCGACAGACGCCCGCCCTGGCAATCAGCGTACCCAAACGGTCCAGTGCGGAACGTGACAAACGTTCAGCCCTTGTAACCGGTCCCGCGGGGACCACTGGGCCAATCCAAAAATTCTCCGTAAACTTCCCCCAACGAAGAATGAATGGCGATTCAGTCGCGCGAACCAGCGCAAATGATAGTCGCTGAGAAGCAACGCGCTGGCACGGGGGCTTCAGCGAATGGCACCATGAAAAATCATCGCAAGGACACTTTGGCCTCGTGAACCGCAAAACGAGGTGTTCGCAAGAGAATGCGCTGGCGGCGGGAGGATCTCCGTTGGTTCCGCACAGCCACAAAATGCAGCATCCGAACGCATATCTTCAACAGGATGCCCACAATGGGCACTATCGCGAACGCGGATTCCCTCCCGAGACCAAAGCCGCGCCGGTTCCATCGCGCCACCGCTGCGTTAGACCATCTCCTTGCCAACCGGAGCACCGAATGTTCGAACTTCCCGCCCATCCGGCCTACGACGCCCTGTTCAATCCGACACCCGAGCACCGCATGCTGCGGGAAATGGTGGCCGACTTTGCCGCGCGTGAAGTCGCACCCCAAGCAGAAGCGCAGGACCGCAAAGAACACCTGAACATTCAGCTTTTCCGCGCTTTGGGCGAGCTTGGTCTTCTGGGCGTCACCGTCCCCGAAGACCACGGCGGCGCCGGTCTCGATGCCGTAGCGGCCGTCATTGTCCACGAAGAACTCTCAAAGCACGATCCCGGCTTCTGTCTCGCGTACCTGGCCCATGCGATGCTGTTCGTCAACAACTTCCAGCATTGCAGCAATGAGTCCCAAAAGGACCGCTACCTCGCCAAAGTCGTGTCCGGCGAATGGATTGGCGGCATGGGCATGACAGAGCCCGACCACGGCACCGACGTGCTCGGCATGACCACCACCGCCGTGCGGGATGGCGACCACTACATCCTCAATGGCACCAAGACCTACATCACAAATGGTGTCGAGGGTGACATCTTTATTGTCTACGCAAAGACCGGCCGCCGCATCAGCGCCTTTGTCGTCGAAGCCACTACGCCCGGTTTCTCCAAGAGCGCCCACATTCCAAAGATGGGAATGCGCGCCAGCAGCATGTGCGAGCTGATTTTCGAACAGTGCCGGGTGCCCGCGGAGAACCTGCTGGGCGAAGAAGGCACAGGCTTGACGCATATGATGCGCAATCTCGAAATCGAGCGCCTCACCCTCGCCGCGATGTCTACGGGGATTGCTCTCCGCTGTGTTCACGAAATGGTGCGCTACGCCGAAGACCGCAAGGCCTTTGGCCAGTCCATCAATCACTTTGGCCAAATTCAGCGCTATATCGCCGAATCCTACGCATCGACCGAAGCGGCACGCTGTCTCGTCTACAATGTCGCCCGCGCGGTCGGTCCCGATATCAACAACCGCATCGGCTCCGACGCCGCCAAGTTGTTCGCGGCACCGGTTGGCAAGCATGTCGCCGACAACTGTATGCAAGTCTTGGGCGGCGCGGGGTATTGCACCGAGTTCCAGATTGAGCGCCTCTTCCGGGATGCCAAGCTCCTCGAAATTGGGGGTGGAACGCTCGAAAGCCACCAGAAGAACTTGACCAAGGACCTCACCCGCGCAATTTGTGGCTGACGTGCGCGGCGGCCTCCGCGAGGTCTTCTAAGGTCGGACGCAAGGCGACGGCAGCGGGCGTCCGACCAAGGTTGCGTACGGCTGCGGCGGTCGTCTCGCCCATAACAACCAGAGGCGCATCTCGGGCCGACGCCAACGTGCACCAAACGCGGGCCGCCGAAGGGCTCGCGAGCGTGACCGCGCCGAGGCCTTCAAGCTCTCCCGGCCCAGGAGCGTCCGCCCTGTCTACACGGTCATAAACGGGCCAATGCACCAAGCGTCCCGATGCCAAGGCTCCCAGCACCGCAGGCGCCGGCCTTGCCGCTCCGATGAACCAAACGGGCCCGGTAGCCGGCAACCTCGCCAGAGCCGCCTCGCCCGACCCTTCCGCGACCTGCTGAACGGTGCCCCCCGCCCGCCGAATCGCAAGCGCCGTCGCTTCTCCCACCGCAATGACCGGCACCTGCGGCCACTGCGATGGAGGCAAAAACCGCGCCGCCGCAGCAGAAGTCACGAGGCAGGCCTCGGGAGTCGGCCCCTCTGGCGCCGGAGCTTGGGTGGCGACCAGCTCGGAAACCGGCCAGTGAACGGCATCACAGCCGAGGGCGTGCAACAAGGAAGCGAGAGGCTGCACCTTCTCCCGTGTGACGAGGACGGTCGGCCGACGCATCAAATCCCTCAGCCCGCTCGCACAGCCGCAGCCAGTGCGCGTCCGAGCGCCGCGGCATCATCCCCCGCGCTTTCGGCGCGAACCAAGGCTCCCTGCTCGTTTTCCGCGATGGCGACGGCAAAAAGCCGACCGTTGTCCAACCGGGCATGGCAGGCCGCCGGAACGTTACATCCCCCCCCGTAGGCAGCGAGGAACGCGCGCTCTACGTCCACGCACAGGCGACTTTCAGCGTGGTCTACCGAGGACAGCACGTCGAGAAGGAAGGCGTCATCCACCCGGCACTGGACGGCGAGGGCACCTTGTCCGACCGCTGGCACCATATCGTCTACATCAAAAGGCTGAATGTCTTCCCGTATGATTCCCAAGCGGTTCATACCGGCCATCGCGAGAACGGTTCCCCGCACGGCACCCTCGTCGACCCGCCGAAGCCGCGTGTCCACATTTCCGCGAATGTCGACGAGGTGCAAACCAGGCTTGAGGGCCAAGAGCTGCGCCCGACGGCGAAGGGAGCCGGACCCCACCGCGTCCCCTTCTACAAGCTGCGCAAACGGCGCGCCCACATACGCATCACGCGGGTCTTGCCGTTCCGGAATCGCGCCCAGCGTAAGCCCCATCGGGTCGGCAGTGGGGAGGTCTTTCAGCGAGTGCACCGCGAAGTCGAGCTCACCGTTGCGCAAGCCGTCTTCGAGCTCTTGCGTGAAGAGCCCCTTTCCGCCCAGCTCCGCCAACGGACGGGTGCGGTCGCGGTCGCCGCGGGTCGACACAATCTGAAGCTGCACGGCAACGCCGGTTGCAGCGGTGATGGCGTCTGCAACTTGCTGGCTTTGCGCGACAGCGAGGCGACTCCCGCGGGTTCCCAAAATAAGCGTGCGATTCATGGTTCCTCCGGGTCGTCCGGCGACACACCCAACGCCTGGAGCGCAATCTCAAGCCGGACAAGGTCGCCCGACTCCGCCCACTCGCGGCTACTTTGAAGTGCTGGATGAAGGAGCTTCTTGACAATGGCGCGTGTCATTGCTTCGACAGCGCGCCGGTCCTTGTCGTTGAGTTCCGCCATCGCCTTTTCGGCGCGCGCGAACTCCGCGCTACGGATGGCTTCGGCCCGGCGCATGATGCCCGCAAGGCGGTCGCGATGGACCTCCCCTTGCATTTGAATCCACGCACGAGCGGCTTCGTCTCGGACAATGGCCTCTGCATCTTCTGCGGCCATTCGGCGGCGGTCCACACCTTGCTGCGCAACTTCCCGTAGGTCATCGACGTCAAATCGATATGCGCCGTCGAGCTCATTGATTCCGGGGTCGATGTTTCGCGGGACGCTGAGGTCGAGCAAGACCTGCGAACGATACCGACGACGCCGGACCACGCGTGCCATTTGCTGCCGTGTGACGAGCAAATGCCCCGCTCCCGTGCTTGCAACCACCACGTCAACGCGCTCTAAGTGCCGCTCGATGTCGTCGAGATGCACAGCATTTCCGCCGAACCGCGCCGCGAGCTCCGCTGCCCGTTCGAAGGTGCGATTGGCAACCACCAACTCACCCAATCCGTAGCCGAGAAGGCTTGTCGCGACGAGTTTTCCGTGGGCACCAGCCCCGATAAGCAGCGCAGAACGGCCTTCTAGTGTGCCGAGGACCTGCCGCGCCAGCTCGACCCCGGCACGGCCCACGCTGACCGCTTCTCGTGCGATGGTGGTTTCCGTGCGCACACGCTTGGCGACAAACAGCGCGCGGTCCATCACCCGTCGCATGACAGGCCCAGCGGACTGCGCGTGGGTGGCCGCTTTGTACGCATCCTTGAGTTGGCCCACAATCTGCGGCTCGCCAATCACCATCGAGTCCAGGCTCGATGCAACCCGAAACACGTGTTGTAGAGCGGCTTCTTGCTGGTACGCGAACATGTGGCGGCCAAGCGTTCGCGAGTGCCCGCCCGCCGACTCCGCGAGCCAGTTGACCACATCGTCCATCGAGCGCCCATTTCGAGGGACGGCGTAGAGCTCCACGCGGTTGCAAGTCGACAGCAACACCCCTTCTACGCCCACGCGGTCCGCCCGCATACGCTCCAAAAGCTCGGGCACCGAAGATGTTCCCACCGCGAGCTGTTCCCGTACTTCTACGGGTGCCGTATGGTGGCTCAAGCCGACCGCGACGAGGTTCACAGTACACCGCCCGGTATTTGGGCATTCAAGACAAACGTGTTCATGGCTTCTTCAGTGCCACCCACGCAGGACGAGGCCGGCCGTCAACACAACCACCCCCATCCCAACAAAGCCGCCTACGCCAAAAAATGCCGCAAGACGACCGCGCCAGCCACTCACCAAGCGTGTGTGCAGCCCAACGGCGTACCAAATCCACAACGCGACAGTTCCCCACACCGTAATGTCGGGCCCGAGTGAGGCCGTCGGATGGGTCGCCGCCCACATTCCCCCCACCGCCATGCCCGCGGTAAGCGAGACAAAGCCAGCGGCCATGCTTTGCGAGTTGAGGCGGTCGAGGGTGTCCAACGTTGGCAAGCGCGCAATGCCGCGGAGCTTTTTGGTCTTCAGGCGACGGCGCACCGCCAACCACAACACCGACAGCGTGAAGCTGACCGCGAGACCGCCCAGTCCTACGAGAATTAGGGCGACGTGCGCCACAAACCATGGGCTGCTGAGGTCAGCGCGACCACCGGAATCGGGCGCGAGCTGCGCCGTGCCGAGGAGAACAAGCGCCAAGCCCACCAAGAGGCGCCCGAGGCTCTCCATTTGGGGCCGACCGCGCAGTATCGCCCATCCCAACACGACCCAAAGCGCGAGCCCACCGAGGCCCCAGCGCATCGAAGTGAGCGGCAAAGCGCCCAGGAGTGCGATGTCAACGACGAGGGCGACGATATGCAGGAAGATGCCGAGGCCTATCCAAGCGCCATGCGTCCAGCGCCGGTCGTCTGGCCGAACGCGGTCGGCGACCAGCGGGACAAGGTACGAGAGCCCTGCAGAAATGGCGATCCAGCGCGTCAATCCAACTCCGCGCGAACGTTCGCGCGCTCCCCTCCTAACGCCTCCGCTGCACACCGGGCCTGGGGAATGGCGTTATCGCGCGGGCCAAACCCCAAATCAAATGACGAAGCGGCCCGAAGGACACAGGTAGTGAAGGGTTCGACCCGCGGAGCGTCGCACAACGACGATGCTGTGATCTCGCCGTCCGCTGTTGCCTACGACTTCCCTTTCCCCCACGAAAACAGGCCGCCCAGCAATCCGCCGCCTTTCCCACCCTTGGTGTCGTCGGCCGCCTTTCCCTGTCGCCGCTCCTGCATCCGCACTCGGCGCCCGGCGCCCACATGGCCAGGAAACTGCTCGACGGCTTCGGCAAACGCTTTGCCGGCACCGGCCTCATCCCCCATCGCGAGGAGCGCTTCGCCCAACTGATACGCGAGCTCGGCCTTCCCCGGACGCGTGTCGGCCACGAGGGGCCGAAGGGCCTCGACCGTCTGCGCGGCCGTCGCCTTCTCGGCGCGCAATCGCGCAACAGCAAGGTGCATTGCCGCTTCCCAGGAGGTTGGGTCTGCCGTCACGGACGTCTCAAACTCCACGAGTGCCGCTTGCCAGTCTTTTCGACGAGCGGCGTGCTCCCCGCGCACGAACGCGGCCCGCGCCTTTTTGCGTTCTGCATCCGTCACATAGGTGCGTCCTTCCCGCTTTGCCACGATGCGTTCGCGGGTTTCGGCGCGGAAGGCTTCGCTGTCGAATCGGTCCTGCATGTCACCGAGGTACGAAAAGCATGCTTCAGCGGCGTCTTTGACCTCATCCGACTCCTGCACAAAGCGGTCGGGGTGGAACTCCGCAGCCAGTTCGCGGAACCGCTTGGCAACGAAGTCAACCGTTACGTCGGCAGGCTCCCCAATTCCAAACAACTCCCAAGGAGGCAATGCCTGAAACGCCGCCAAGCGCTCCTGCAGCGCGGCTACGCGCGGGTCACGCGGCTCTGTGTGCACGGCTTCAATGACGATGTCGTCTTCTACACCGGGCGCAGCGGTTTCGGTCTCCTCGACTTGGGTCTCCTCATCGTCAAAACGAAGGATTCCGAGCTGCTGGAGGAAGGCGATGGCGGTCCACACGGAATCCCGCTCCGCACCGCCCGCCGAAGCGACCAAGCCCCCAAGGTCACGAACACGACTGGCACCACGCACGACCTTGAGCGCGCCCGGACTGAGCCCCCATACCGAATCCGGCGCGTCGTCCGGAACGTGAATCGACAAACGACGACTGGGGCGCCCGGCGAGGTTTCGCCGAATTTCGTCTGCCGGATACACTTTGTCCACCGCAAGTGCGATGAGGCGCGGAATGGCGGTCTGCAGCGCAAAAGGAGCCGGCGGGTCCCCTGCGGCAAAGCGCACGTCTACCTCCGCGCGACTCGATTGCAACAATGCCACGAAGAGGTCGACACCCACTTGCTGCATCGCTTGGTCGGGCGCGACCCCTGCACCAATCGCGCTCCCAATCGCATGCATCAAACCACCGCCAGCGCCCACCTCTGCAAAGCCCCGCGCATCGGCGATTCGACCCTGCTTGACGTCAATTTGTCGACTTCCGACAATCAACGTTCCCGACCCCGCCAAGCGATGAAGCAAGAACAGCACGCGCACAGGAGGAAACCGCGTGGACGGACCATCCACCTGTCGAAGGAAGGCCTCCCCGGCCCAGCGGTCCACCCGCAACCGTGGAAGATGACGTGCCAGAAGCGCATTCAGCGCTGGCAGACGCGCGGGCAACTCGAGCACATCTACGCCTACGCCCGCTTGCACCGCCGGCTGAATGGTGCCCGCCACGGGCCCCGTCCACACCACCTTCGGCTCCGGGGAAACCGCTGCCCACGTCCCCATCGTGGGGTCGATTGCGCTGCCGCCCGGACCCGCCGCCGCGAACACCAAGGCAAATCCTGCCAAGGAGGACGTCTTCTCCTCAGCGGCGTCCGCCTCATCGACCACATGGCCAAGGCCTTGGAGCATTCGAACCAGGCTCCGCCGGATTCTCACATCAGGGTCCACCACCAGGACATGGGCCATGCCCGTCCTCCTTCAGGTCTCGCGGAGACACAGTACGCTTTCCCGAAGACTATCGGATTTCCCCCCGTGCGTGCTGTGCGCCGCGCGCCCCGTTCCTGGATGATTAGCCTACCGCGCGTGCCTTCATACCGTCCGCCAACCACCGCGCGCATCCCAGGACGACCGCGTGCGCTGGCGCTTCCGGCACCACCACCGGGAGACCAGTAAGTTCACCCAGCGCTACATCCAAGCCCGGCAGATTCGCGACGCCTCCGGTGAGCACGATGCCCGTTTCCGCGACGTCCGCCGCAAGGTCGGGAGCGACGCGCTCGAGCGCCTCTAGGGCAGCATCGCCCAACTGGCGAACGGTATCCTGGATGGCTGCGTAGACGTCGGCCGTTTCGACACACAAGGCGCGGGGCCAGCCTGTTGGCAGATGTCGGCCGCGCACCCAAGCCTCGCCGCCCTCATGGGGAATGGCGGAGCCGACGGCCAGGCGTACTTCTTCGGCGGCCTCGCTGCTCACCAACAAGCCGTGCAGCTCTTGCAGTCGCGAGACAATCGCGCTGTCCATATGTTCGCCACCCACGGGAAGCGTGCGACTGTCGACCACCTCGCCCAGCGACAGGACACTGACGGTCGCGGACCCAGCCCCTACGTCGATGACCATATGGCCGCATGGGTCGTCAATCGGAAGGCCGACGCCGAGCGCACCTGCGATGGGCCGCTCGACAACGACGACTTCCCGCGCGCCGGCGGCCTCAAACGTCTCCCGAATCACGCGCACTTCCATGTCCGAGAGGAGGTGAGGCACCGCCACCGCGACCTGGGGCCCCACCCACAAACGCCGCCCGTGCACATGCACCATCAACAGACGCAAAAACGCTTCGAGAACTTCAAAATCCACCACGACGCCGTCGCGCACCGGACGCACCACCCGCACATCCGAAGGTGCACGCCCCATCATCCGCACGGCCTCGCGGCCCGTTGCGAGCACCCGACGACGGCCTGTGCGGTCCTCGTGAATGGCGACCACGGTTGGGGTGTCGATGACGACCCCACGCCCAGCAACATGCACGCGCGTGGACGCAGTGCCCACATCGATGGCCACTCCGGCAGAAAGTGCGCCGAGGACAGTGTTGATCATAAGAGGGGCTCGGGAGGGAGTGGCGGAGGGAGAGCTGCACCCCACACTTCCAGACGTGCCCCGGGGACGGAGTACGCAACCATCCGTGGGAGCCGACCAGCAGAGCCGGTGCGGACAAACGGAAGCGAGGACGAGTGGCGGTATGGCGCAGACAAATGCGGGTGTGGGTGGAAAGAGCTTCACACCCAGCGGGGAAAACGGTTGGGGGAGGACCCACCGATTCACAATCGGCTTATACCATGAAGACCGCACTTGCACCCAAACAAGCGCGTACTTCTCTGGGGACATTCACCCGTTCCCCGCGCGCCCAGAGTCCAACCACCATGGATGCCAGAGGCAAAATGTCGCGATTCCTCGGACTGTTGCTTATTTTCGCAGTGGCGTCGGCCTGCTCCAAGGCCCCGGTGACCGAGCGCGTGCAGTTCAATTTGATTCCTGACAAATTGATGTCACCGCTGGGGGAATCCGCGTATCAGGAAATGCTCACAGGCGCAGACCTCCAAACGAGCGGTCGCGACGTTGACCTCCTTCGACGGGTTGGCAAGCGAATCTCGAAGGTCGCCCAACGCCCCGACTACAAGTGGCGCTACTCCCTGATTGAAGACCCCGACACCCTCAACGCGTGGTGCTTGCCCGGCGGAAAGATTGCATTTTATTCCGGGATCTTGCCGGTCCTTGAGAACGAAGCAGGCATGGCATTTGTCATGGGCCATGAAGTCGCGCACGCGACCGCACACCACGGCGCAGAGCGCATGAGCCAACAACTTGCGGTCATCGGCGGCTTGGGTGCGCTGTATCTCTACCTCGACCAAAAAACCGACCTGAGCGAAAACGCGCGCACCACCATCCTGAGCGCGCTTGGCGTCGGAATCAATATCGGCTTCATTCTCCCCTTTTCGCGAAAGCACGAAAAAGAAGCAGACATCATCGGAATGATGTACATGGCGCGCGCCGGATACCCACCGAATGAATCCATTCGCGTTTGGAACCGCATGACGGAAGAGACAGGCCGCAGCGCCATTCCCGCCTTTTTGTCCACCCATCCGAGCCATGGCCAGCGCAAGTCCAACCTCCGCGACTGGCTCGCACAGGCGGAGAAGCGGTACGAGCGAAACAAGCAGACGCGGGTCACCACAACCCCGGTCTGGACGACATCTGGCCCACGCTAAGGTGGGGATTGGTATGCGCGCGCGGTTTGCCGTTTGCGGGCCCCCACGGTATGCCCGCCCGTCGCCCCGCCGCGGACTGCATCGCGGGCGGGAAGGTTCAGGTGGTGACAGATGCCGGTGATGGAAAACATCCGCCAGGGCGCCAACAGCCCGGTCATGAAGGTCCTATTTGGGATCATCGTGATTGTTTTCGTTTTCTGGGGTGTGGGTGGCCAAGGCCAAGTACAAACCATCGCCAGCGTCAACGGCACACGCATCACGGCGACGCCTCTCCAAGAGCGGATGCGCCGTGTCACCCGCGGCATGGCCCTCCCCCCCGAGCAGCAGGCCTACTATGAAGAGCAGGTCATCGTCGAGCTGATTCGGGAGGAGCTGATGCTTCAAGAGGCCGCGCGTATGGGCCTGGAAGTGTCCGACTACGAAGTCGCGCTCAAGATTATGCAGATGCCGGAATTTCAGGACGAAAACGGCAAGTTCAGCAAGAAATTGCAAGAGCAAGCCCTGAAGATGGGTGGATTTCGGGAAGGCAAGTTCGAGGCCCAAGTTCGCGAAAGCATCCTGATGTCCAAGGTACAAGCGGCCGTCCAGGCCGGCGTCATGGTTTCCGACGAAGAAGTGCGTGCGGCGTTTGTGCAACAAAATGCACAGATGACCGCCCGGTGGCTCCTGTTGACGCCAGACGACCTCCGCCTGCACGTTCCCGTCAGCCAAGACGCCATCGACGCCTACTTGTCCATGAACGAAGACAAAGTGCGGTCCCGGTACGAGGCCGAAAAAGCACGCCGGTGGAGCCAGCCCCGAAAGTTCCAATACAGCAGCATCTTGCTCCGCACCGACTTGGCAGAAGGCGAGGGCGCGCTGTCGCCCGCCGAGGTCAAGGCGAAGCTCGAAACGGTGCTGGCCGAAGCACGCAGCGGCAAAGACTTTGCCGACTTGGCTCGCCAGTACAGCGAAGATGTCACTGCAGGACGGGGCGGCGAACAAGGGCTCCAGCGCGAAGACCAAATGGACGTCGCGCTGGTCACCCAGCTCGCTCAAGCCGGTGAAGGAAACGTGACCGACATCGTCGAGACTCCCCTCGGCTTTGTCATCGCGCGTGCCCAGACCATCGTGCCCGCGACCGAGACCAGTTTCGAAGAAGCGCGTCAAACCATCACGCGCGAGCTCATCGCAGACGAAGGCCTCGCCGGGTTCACGGAGAGCTTGGTGAGCGAGCTGTTGAACGCCTGGAAACCCGGTGCGCCCCCCACCGCACGCATCGACGAGCTTGGCCTGCGCGTGCGCGAGACCGAGCCCTTCTCCCCTCGGGCACCGAAGTTCGTCGGCGCCGGCACCAGCGACGACCTCAACGCCGCGCTCGCGGAGATGCCCTCCCCTGGCGTCCTCCCGAAAGCATACCGCTCCACCGTAGGAACGCTGCTCGTGGAGGTTGTCAACGTCGACCTTCCCGACGACACCACCTTCAAAGCCCAAGAAACCGCCATCTACATGAGCATGGTCGGCCAAAAACGCCGTATGTTTTTGGAAATGTGGCTCGAAGACATGATGAGCAGCGCCAAGGTCGAGCGGCTCTACAAGCCTCTGGAAGAAATCTAAGCAGCGCCCTCGGGCACCGATCCCTGCTCCAAAACCCCGTCCCGGTCGCTGTCTTCCCACAGCTTCACCGCGGCGGGGTTTCTCCTTCAGATGATTTCTATCCATACTCTTTACGTGTCAATAGAAATACGCTACAACGGACGGGATGGCGCTCTTGCGAGCCCATCTCCTCGACAGGACGCGTCGCTTGCCGACGTTGGAAGGAGCGGAAGCGGTGCTTGCACCGCAGCGGTGTTGTGCAGACGAACCAGCGGTGGGGCGAGACCGCAGTTCGGAATCAGCTGTCTCGCCTGCGACGCGTCCTGTCCCACCCTTTTTCCGCGAATGCCATGAACGCCGCCGACACCCGCCTGACGGCCCAGCCTCGCGCCATTCGCGCACGGCGACGAGCACCCGACATTGCCGGTCGCATCGCTCGACGCGCATTGGCCTCCGCGTGGAGCCTCCGGCACCCCCAGGAGCCACTGAGCGAGAAGCCCTCCCCGAGCAGATGGGAGACGGTGTGGGTGCAAACGCCCGATGGATGGGAGTTGCCGCTGTCGCGTGTCGCAGCCCGCCCCGGTGGTCGCGGCGAGCCTGTCTTGATTTCCGCGGGCCTGGGCCTTGGCCCCCATACCGTCGACGCCGCGCCCGACCGCTCCCTCGTCCGAAAGCTCCGCTCCGCCGGCTTTGACGTATGGTGGTTTACGCATCGCGGATGCGCAGACAGCCGCGCCCCGTCGACACCCACCTCTTGTGACGTCGACGCAATCGCCCAGTACGACATTCCAACCGCCCTCGACAAGATTTGCGAGACCACCGGCGCTCCCCAGGTGTTGTGGGTCGGACACGGCCTCGGCGGCCAAGTCGCGCTGGTACACTTGGCCCATCACGGCGGCCGCATCGCTGCAATGGCGGCTCTCGCGACACCTGTGGCGTTTCCTGCCGCCCACACCCACCAGAAAGTGGCAGGCTTGGTCGCGCGCCTGCTTCCTGCAGAATGGCGCATCCCCTTGGGCACCGTCGCCGACCTCCTCGCCCCCGGTCCCGGCGCGAACCTCCTTGTGCCATATACGGGACAATGCGATGCAACCACCCGCCGCGGCCTGCTCATTCACGGCACCCAAGCCGCGCGTATGGGCATGGTGCGGCAGTTGGGCGTGTGGATGACCCACGGCCACCTCTGCGACCGTACGGGCGAGGTCGACTACGCTCTGGCCCTCGAAACGTGCGCTGTGCCGATGTTGGTCGTCACGGCCCAAGGCGACCCACTCTGTCCACCGCGCGCCGTCGCGCCCCTCATGTCTTCTCCCCAACGACGCGCTATCGCGCTCCCCGAAACCTGGAGCCATCACGACATGTTGATGGGCGCCGCAGCACCGTCCGTCGTCTTTGACCCCATTGTGACGTGGCTGTCCGAGCACCGTGACCGCGTCTGGAATGACTGGTAGAGCGGGCGTTGTCTCGCGCTTGCATCGGCAATCGAAGGTCCGAACGGTTGGCCTTCGGCAAGCACGAACGCCCAAATTGCAATAGAGAGGAAGGCCCGCTCGAAGAAGCCCCACCCCGGCTTCTGCGCCGGTCCGTCACCGCAATCGGGGAGGCCCCTTGGCCCGCAATCAGACGAGACTTCTGCTTATTGTCGCCGCACTGGGGGCATTGATCGTCGTCGCGGCGTCGATTGCTGTCGTGTTGCTCGTCGAATCCGACGCACCGGGGTTCAACGCCGAGCCTACCTGGCTGAAAGCACGCATCGCCGGAAACCTCCAAGACGCCCCCGGCTCGGAAACGCTGCTGGTCGACCCCCTCGACCTTCCGCCCCTTACGAGCGAGCTCACCGCCGCGCTCCGCCACGCCGCTACCGACCCTGCGGTAGAGGGCGTGTATATTGAGCTGAGCGGCGTTGGCGCAGGCTGGGCTGGCGTGCAAGAAATTCGCGATGCGCTTCTTGCCGTTCGCGCAGCAGAAAAGCCGTGTGTTGTGTGGGCCGATGTGCTCACGACAAAAGAATATGCCCTCGCCAGCCCTTGCACCATTCACGTCGCCCCGGCGGGCCTGATTTTTGTGGAAGGATTGGCGACCACGCGGATGTATTATGCCGAAACGTTCGAGCGTTACGGCGTTTCTGCCAACTTCGAGCATGTCGGCGACTTCAAGAGCGCGGTCGAGCCCTACGAACGAACCGGTCCTTCCGAAGCAGCCCAAGAGGCAAACGACGCCCTGCTGGATTCCTTGTATGCGCAGTTGGTGGACGTCATGGCAGAAGGACGCGGGGTCGACGCCGAAACCGCCCAAGGTTGGCTGAACGACCCCCCGATGACCACTCCCGATGCATTGGCGCGCGGAATGGTCGACGGCCTCACCTACCCGGACGAAATGCCGGCATGGCTGCACCAAACCTACGCGGCCGCGCCCGAAGGCGATGAGGCTGCTGCTGTCGAAGAAGACGATGAAAGCGACGCTCCCGAGGTGTCGTTCACAAGCATGGCCGACTACCTCCGTGACCTCCGCGTCGACTGGAAGTCTGGCAGCGACCGTGTTGCCGTCATTTATGCCGAGGGCACCATCATTTCCGGGTCCAGCAACCAGGACATGTTTGGAGGCAGCTACATCGGCGACCGCACCGTGTCGGCGCAGCTTCGAAAGGTTCGCGAAGATGACCGCGTGAAGGCGGTCGTGCTGCGCGTCAACAGTCCGGGCGGGAGCGGCGCGGCCAGCGACGCCATGTGGCGGGAGATTGAGCTCACAAAGGCCGAAAAGCCCCTCATCATCAGCATGGGCGACTATGCCGCGAGCGGCGGCTATTATATGAGCATGGCGGGACATCGTATCTTTGCAAGTCCCGGCACCATCACGGGCTCGATTGGCGTATTTGGCGGAAAAATGAACCTCGCGGGCGTCTACGAGAGCTTCGGCGTCCACTTGCATGCCGACCAACGCGGACCCTACGCGCTCATGTTGTCGTCCACCAAAGACTTCGACGAAGCCGAGCGCAAGAAGTTCAAGTCATTCCTCGCTGGCTTCTACGACATCTTTACGACAAAGGCCGCAGCCGGTCGGAATATGGAAGTAGAGGCCATTCACGCCGTCGCACAAGGACGCGTCTGGACCGGCGAACAAGCCCTGGAGCGGGGTCTCGTCGATGAGTTGGGCGGACTTGACGCCGCAATCGCGTATGCCGCCAACCAAGCAGAGCTGCCCGAATACGCGATTCAACGTATTCCAGAACGCCGAGGACTTTGGGAAGAGCTGCTCGAAGAACTACAAAACCCATCCAAAGACGCCGAAGCGCGGATGATGGCCCTCTTGCATGCGAGCCCCACCACACGCGTTCCGACAGAAACCCTCGCTCACCTGCACCGATTGGAGCAGGTCCTCGCAGATGGCAGTCCTGCCGCGTTATTGCCGGGAGACCTCTCGGTGACCCAACCCGGAGCGCGCCAAATCGTTGACAACCACGGGACTTGGCGGTAAGCCTACCCGGCCTGACTTCTTGGAGATCATCATGGCCAGCAATACGCAAGAGACCGAGTTCAAGCGGCACATCCGTCGTAAGAACATGGGCCGCAACCGCAAGCGCCTGCTCCGCAGCCGCGGCACCACGCCTGCTTTCCCGATTCACACCCCTGAGGCAGACGCCCTCGCTCCGTCGATGGTCAGCCCCAAGGCCGGTGGAAACGAGTAGCCGGTCGTCAGCCCTCGCTTGGGGGCTGTACACTCTCGTTTTGAAGCGCCCCTGGCTCATCCCAGGGGCGTTTTCTTTTGGTGGCGACGCCGCGAGCCGTCGACTGTGCTCAGGACGCTTTTCTCGCCGGCCCAAGCTCGGTCGCCAAGCGACACAAAAGCGCGTCGACGAGAACGCGACCGTTGACAAACGCGTCAATCTGTTGCCGAGCCTCTACAATCGCGGCATGGCACCGCGCGACGCCCGCCGCGTCCAAATGGCGCGCCCATTGCTCGACGCGCGGCCGAAGGTCAGGATTGTAGAGGGAATCAGCGGGAGTGTCGGGATGCACATGGAGGCGCCAAGCGTCTTGCAGCATTCGCTCGACCCCATCGAATGCCCGGGCCATCCAAGGAACCCACTCGGTGCGCTCCCCCTTCCCGCGCGTCTCGCCGAAAGCAAACAAGCCACCGATGTCACCTGCAATCGCGGCGAGAATTTCATCGCGCGCAGCGCGCCACTCTACGCCTTCGCCCTCCGCCAGCGCCAATGCGCGTGCCGGGCAGCCTTCCGCCATACGCGCGATCCAGATGGGGTCGGCAACGCCGCGTCCTTCGAGCCAACGGACCATTTCATCGTGGTCGACCCGCGAAAGGCGAACCCGCTGCGCCCGCGAGCGAACCGTAGCCAGCAGAGCGCCCGGCTGGTCCGTCACGAGGACAAAGCCGGTGTCTGCGGGAGGCTCTTCAAAGGTCTTCAACAATGCGTTGGCCGCCTCGACGTTCATCGCATCCGCGGGGTCGATGATGACAAAGCGTCGACGTGCAGAGTGGGGCCGAAGCGCGAGCGCCGCAAGCACCTCGCGCGCTTGACGAACCGAAACAAGGCGCGCTGTACGTTCTGGGTCGAGCCCAACTTTCAGGACGTCGGGATGGTGCCCCTTTGCGATGGCACGACAAGGCCAGCATTGCCCACACGGGGCGCCCAGCTTTGACTCGCAATTCATCCGCGACGCTAGCCACATCGCCATATTCGCTTTTCCGACACCGGCGGGTCCCTCAAAGATGAGGCAATGGTGCAAGCGACCGGAATCGGCGAGCGCAGAAAGCTGCCGCCGCAATGGACGATTTCCCGGGAGTTCGGTTTCGTAGCTCACGCTGCCTCCTGGTCTCGGCACCCTGTCGAAAAGAGGTTGGGGTATCCGACCCACAAGCACCTCGGCACCCGAGGGATTACCCTTTTCAAACCTCGGAGATCCCATGCGAAACTTGGCTTTTTGGACCCTGACCGCCTCCCTTTGTAGCACCCTGGTCTCCACGCGCGTCGCCCGCGCAGAAACGCCCCCAAGTCACTACCACCCCGACGACATTGCCGCCGCAAGCAAGGTCTTCGCCGGTGCGGCCGAAGTGGTCGGCCCTCGCTACGCCCAATCCGAAAAAGAGCTGAAGCAAGTCGGGGGTGGGCTCGAATACCTCGAGCTTGGCGTGTTTTTGTTGGGTGAATCCGCCCCCGCCGGCATCTCCGATTGGATGGACAGCATTCGGCGCCAGGCAACCGGAGAGTGGATGCGCCTCCAGAAGCACGTCGACCTAATGGGCGAAGACTACAGCACCGAGTTTGGCGCAGCGATGGAGCGCGTTCTCGGTCGATACGGCAAAGGACAGCTCGTGGAGTGCGGTGCGAGCGGGATCGCCGCAATGGTCGGCAGAAAGGACTGCCCAGGCAAAGACATGAACGGCGAGATTGCCGGTCAAATCGACAAAGACCCCGCGCTCCAAAAGGCAGTGCAGAGCATCGCCGACGTACCTTGGCCCGCCGTGTCCCACCCCAGCCAACAGTGGCCGGTCGTGCCCGTCACTGGCTCCGAAAACTGGGTGCAAATCGGCGCCTTGATGCGCACCCTGTTTCCCGCACGCGTAGAGCTCCACCAAGACAACCTCGACCGCGCTCTCGAACCCCTCGAAGACGGCCTCGCCGCCGGAGACCAAGGCGCCCTAACAAAAGCCGCCCAGCACCGCGCGGACTACTACGCGGCACTCGCGGCGGATGGCGCGGTCATCGCCGCGGCCCTGCGCGCTTCCCTCGAAAAAGGCGCCAAAAAAGGAGCGCCCGCTGCCGTCGGCCTTTGCGCCAATCCGCCGTCGCTGGGCGGCTGCGCAGGCAAAGATGTCACCCGGGAAACCCTACAGTTTCTCCAGGCCGACGCCAAGTTTGAAAAGGCCACCGCCACGCTGCGATAACACCGCGTTCAGACGTCGAGGATATCGCGCACAGCGCCAACGAGGAAAATCGAGCCAGCGACCAAAACACCGCCTGGCTCTTCTCGCGCCGTGAGCAGGGCCTCTTCCACGGGCCCCGCAGGCAAAACAGCGCACGGGAGGTCGACCAGATGGGTGGCCAGAACCCCCGCCGACATCGCCCGCGGGTGCGAGCAATGGGTGGTGAGCACGCGCTGCACCAACGGCGCCAACAAGCGGCCGACGGCGCGAGGGTCTTTGTCGGAGGACATGCCCAACAGGAGTGTGCGCGGCCGCTGGTCTTCCGGCATATCGCGCAAAAAGGCCGCGAGCTGCTCTGCGCCCTCGGGGTTGTGGGCACAATCGACGAGAACATCGGGCAGAAGGCGCTCCAACCGACCCGCATGACGCACTTGCGAGAGCCCCTCGCGACAAGCGAGGTCACTTGGGCGTAGCTGCGGCGGCAAGCAGTCCACCAAAGTCAAGGCCACACCCGCATTCCACGCCTGGTGGCCGCCGGTCAGGGAGACCTCCAATCCATCGAGCGTCCGCCCGGGACCGCGGTAGCACAACCCAAGCCCGCGCCGTTCTTCTACCCCATAGGCTTCGGGGGGCGCGAGCAAAGGCGCGCCGCGCTGGGCCGCGATGGCCCGCACAACGCGCATCGCTTGCGCTTGTAAGGGACCTGTGACCACCGGAATGCCCGCTTTGAGGATTCCTGCTTTTTCCGCTGCGATGCTCGCAAGGTCGGGACCGAGCTGGTCCGTATGGTCGAGGCCCACAGACACAATCGCCGTTCCGACCGGCGTGATGACATTGGTCGCGTCCAGGCGCCCGCCGAGGCCCACCTCCAACACCACTACGTCGACGTTTTCTCTCGCAAAGTGCAAGAACGCGGCGGCGGTCATGACTTCAAAGTAGGTCAGCCCCCCGCCGGGCCCCTCCGAAGCCGCGCCCAACCAAGCGTCCCGTGCATCAATTAGCTGCACGAGCACCTGGTCGAGCTTTTCGTCGGAAATTTCGACGCCATCAACGACGATTCGCTCGTTGACGTGCTGGAGATGGGGGCTCGTATATTCCCCAACCTTGAGGCCATGGGCGCGGAGCATCGCGCCGGTCATACGAACGACGCTTCCTTTTCCGTTGGTTCCCGCGACATGCAGCACGGGAGAATGGTTTTGAGGGTCCCCCAACCAACGCAAAAAGCTGGTCATGCGCTCCAACCCGAGCCGCTGACCATATTGCGCCAGCTCGGTGAGGATAGGATGGGTTCGCATTGCGAGGCCTCAGACCGGATCGGTCAACAGACGGATAGCGCGGACCACGTATTCCCGCATTTGGAGACGGGGCACGATGTCGTCCAGAAGGCCGTGCTCCAGCAAATATTCGCTGGTCTGGAATCCCTCTGGAAGTGCCTGCCCAATGGTCTGCTCGATAACGCGTGGCCCTGCAAACGCGATGAATGCTTCGGGCTCGGCGATATTGAGGTCTCCCAACATCGAAAAGCTCGCAGCGACGCCACCGGTGGTGGGATGCGTCAAGATGCTGATATACGGCATCTTTACATCGCGAAGGCGCGCCAATGCGGCGGAAGTCTTCGCCATCTGCATGAGAGACAACACGCCCTCCTGCATGCGTGCCCCGCCGGACGCACTGACGACAATTGCCGGATGACGCTTGTCGTAGGCGCGCTCAAACAAGCGCGTCACCAGTTCTCCGACCACCGACCCCATCGAGCCACCCAAGAACCGGAAGTCGAAAACGCCGATTTGCACAGGCATTCCATCGATGGTGGCCTCACCGGCGATAAAGGCTTCCGGCTCACCTGTCTGCCGCATGGCAGCGGCCAATCGCTGGGGGTAGGGCTTGGAGTCCACAAACAGCAATGGATCGCCAGCCCGCAGGTGCGCGTCGAATCGCACAAAGCTGCCTTCGTCTACCAGCAACCGGATGCGCTGCATGGCTTCTAAGCGAAGGTGGTGACCGCACCCCGTACATACCTGCCACATCTCCTCCAAGTCCTCTTTATAGAGCACTTTTCGGCATTCGGGGCACTTCACCCACATCTGGGCGACGGGGGGAAGACGTTTTTGGCGAGCCTGCGGCTCCGGTGGTGCTTGTTCGAACCACCGACGCGAATCACTCACGGTTCTCTCCAAATCTTGAACGTGCCTTGTAGCGCGCGGCCTCGTTTTCGCCCAACCCCGCCGGTTCGCCCCACGACCATCCTTGCTGCTGCAATGCATCCACAATCGCGGTGTGTACGGCAGGCCGGAAGTTCTTGAAGTTCGCGTATCGGGGATGCAGAGGCGCATGGGGGACCGCCCCGCCCTCCACCAGCGGGTGTACGCGATTGGCCAACACGGCGACGACAACGCCCTGACGAGGCGCAATCCATAAGCTCCCGCCCGTAAAGCCAAGGTGCCCCACACCATCCAGCGGCCAGCGAGGTCCGGCAGACGACGCACCCGGCGTCACGCCGTCCCAGCCGAGGTGGTGCGAGCCCACGCCTTTCCAGGAGAAAAACGCACGCTGCGTGGCTTCGGAAATCCACCCTCGGCCTTGCCACGCGCCAAGCGCCGCCGCCCCCAAGGCCGCGACCGACGAAACGGACCCAAACAGCCCCGCATGGCTCGCGATGCCTCCAAAACAGGCGGCGTTCAGGTCGTGGACCTCACCGACAACCATTCGACGGCGGACGGGGCAGTCTTCCGTCGCGGCGGCATTGGGCCAGCCCCAGCGGAGGTCTACGCCGGTGGGAATCGCGACTTCGGACGTCCACAAACGGTCAAGGCGCATTCCTGTCACGCGCTCCAAAAACGCGCCCAACACCAACATCCCAATGTCGGAATACCGATGCACACTTCCGGGCGTCGCCACCAGCGGCGTAGCGATGCAGTGGGAGAAGAGGTGGGCGCGCGCTTCGGCGTCGCCCCATTGGCCGTCCAAGGGCACGTCAACCAAAGGGCGCCAAGCGGGGTAGCCAGACGTATGGTCGAGACAGCGCGCGACGGTGACGCCTTCGGGGACACCCGCCAGCACCGACGAGAGCGGCTGGTCGAGAGAAATCACACCTTGGTCGACCAAGCGTGCGCAAATAGACGCAGTAGCCAGCACTTTGGTGAGACTCGCGAGGTCCCACACTTGGCCCGGCACCACAGGGCGCACGCGCGGGCACACCTCCGCCATGCCGGTCTCTGCCGTCCACAGCACCTCGTCGACGGTTCGCACGCACACTGCCACGCCGACGGTCGCCCCCGATTTCGTGACCTCTCGGAGCAACCCGAACACGCCATCCCACGGTCCATTGGTCATCGCCGTACTCCAACCTGAATGTCGAGCCCTGCGGCATGAAGCACGCTTTGACAGCCGAGCGGCACAGGATGATTCGAAGCACCATGGCCTACCGGCAAGCCCGCGACCACCGGCAAGCCCAAAGGCGCGAGCACCTCACACACCACATCCAAATGGGACCAGTCCGCGTCTTCGGGGAGCCAACAGTTCGTGAATGTACCAATCGCGAAGCCCTTGGCGCCCTGAAACGCCCCCGATTGTACGAGCTGGGTGAGCGCCCGGTCGATTTTGTAGCTGGACTCGCCGATTTCTTCGAGAAGCACGATAGCGTCGGTGGCATCGACCTGCGACGGCGTGCCGCACAAGCTCGCCAACACACACAAATTGCCGCCGACCACACGACCTTCGACGCTTCCCACCGGCCCCGCGATTTGTGTGCCGACCAAAGACACTGTTTTCGTACCACTCAGTATAAAATGTCGAACCGCTGTGAGGGTCTCGTCGTCGCTCGCATCCACCAGCGAGTGCACCACTGGCGCATGGACCGGAAATCCCAAGCGGCGATTGGTCATCGCGACGAGGAGCGTGGTGGCATCGGAAAAGCCCAAGACGGGCCGCTCCACCACGGCAGACCAATCGAGTCCATCGACCAAGTGCACCATCCCCGAGCCTCCGCGGACCATCCAAACGCCATCGACATCCGGCCGCGACAGCGCATTCTGCAAGTCCGCGCGTCGTTGTGCCGTGGTGCCTGCGAGATAGCGATGGCGTGCGCCAACATTCGCCTCATGGACGACCTGAACGCCCCAATCCGCAAGCACCGCCTCTGCACGCGACAAGCGCTCCGCAGAAAATGGATGCGAAGGGGACACCAAAGAAACGATAGCGCCGGGTTTCAACATGCAGAGCGGGATATCCCGAATCGCAACCCGAGACCTGCTTGAGATGCGACCACCCCTCGCCTGCACCGCCGTATTGTTCCTGGTGTCTTGTTGGGCACCCGACATCGCCGACCTGCCGGCTTCCCCCACCGCGCCGCCGCCCGTTCCCGCGCCCCAACCGGTCGCGGCCCCCGAAGCGCCAGCGCCCGTGCACTCCGCGCCTGCCCCCCAACCGCCTCCTCCCCGTCAGCCCACCGCCGCGCTGACTGCCACCCCCGAGTCGGAGCTTGGCAGCCCGCCGTACACCGCGTGGACCGCGCACGCGCCGCTCACGCCCGTGGGCCCAGGCGGCCAGCCGGTGACCCACATTGCGCGATACGGCGTGCGGATTGAGGTCTTACAAGTGCTCGACCATCGCACCCGCTTTCGATGTGACGGCTGTATGGGCGATGACAACGGCAAAGAAGCATGGCTGCAAACGGGCCGGCTCCGGGCGGCGGGGGCCCCCGGAATGCCAGAAGATCCCCTTGTCGCCGCGCTTCAGTTGCGTGCGCGATGGGCCTCTGGCGCCGACCATCCGGCCCCTGCGCCGGCATCGGCATGGTGTGGCCTCATTGACGCCGGCTTTGTCTGGAGCGACCCCACACACGTTCGCTTTGAACATGGCGGAGGAAGACTCGACCTCGCTTGGACCGACGGCCGCTGGCGCGTGGCCGACGTTGTCGCGCCGGGCGGTGCCGGGGAATGCCGAACCCAGCGCGCCGCACCACGCTGAGGCCGGTATCAACGTGGTAACATCGGCCGATCCGAACGAACCCAGTTTGCGCTACATTGCAGTATTGGCCCGCCGCCGTCCTGAACGATTTCAGGCGCGCTTTTGGGAAGCCCATGATTGAACGTCGCTTGTACTCCATCGAAGGAAATAGCCAACGCCTCGACGGAGGTGCGATGTTTGGCAACGCACCCCGCGCGCTATGGGAGCGGTGGGCGGCGCCCGACGACCGCAACCGCATCGACCTCGCGTGTCGCGCGCTGTTGATTCGCGAGCCCGACCGCTGGATTTTGCTCGAGACCGGCATCGGCGCATTCTTCGATCCGAAGCACAAAGACCGCTACGGCATCGAAGAAGACCGCCACATCCTCCTCGACAACCTCGCCGCGATTGGCCTCACCCACGAAGACATCTCCGTCGTCGTATTGAGCCACCTTCACTTCGACCACGCCGGCGGCCTCCTCACCGCTTGGCGCGACGATGCGCCCTACCAGCTATTGTTTCCCAACGCGACCTTCGTGGTCAGCCGGCCCGCGTGGAAACGCGCCCAAAATCCCCATCCCCGCGACTCCGCCAGCTTTGTACCCGAGCTGCAAGCGTTGCTGGCCGCCAGCGGTCGCTTAGAGTTGGTAGACGAAGGTAAAAAGAGCGAGACATTGGGCCCCGACTACGCTCTGCACTTTTCCAATGGCCACACTCCCGGACTCATGTTGACAGAAGTCCCCGGAATGCTCGGCCCCGTCATCTTCGCCGGCGACTTGGTGCCCGGCCGCCCGTGGGTGCACCGCTCGATAACCATGGGCTACGACCGCTTCCCTGAACTCCTCATCGACGAAAAGGCCCACCTGCTCACGTATCTCGCCGAGCGAAAGGGGCGCATTTTCTTTACCCACGACCCCGCCTGCGCGATGGCGCGCGTCACGCTCGACGAGCGCGGCCGTTTCGGAAGCGTCAACGACCTCGCACATCTCCACAATACGTTGGCCTGACGCCCGCGTCCGCAAGGCAAAAGGTCGAATATGCCGTCCCCTCTTCGCCAAGTCCTGTCCAACATCGGCGAGCGCATCGACCTCGACCTCTTGCCCGCCCTCTATTCGGCAGCCAGCCTCACCACCGAACAAATACGGATGGAGCTGGCCGCGGCAGATGTTCGAATCGCCCAGCCCGATGTCACGCCCGACCTACACGAACTAGAAGCCGCGTCCGCTGCCGTCATTCGACGTGCTACCCGCCGCGCTGCCGCACGCGGCGCGATTGCCGGGGCGGGCGGCTTGATGGCGGTGCCTCCCGAGGCCGCGTTGTCAGCCGTACAAACCGTCCGGCTGGCCCAGCGCTTGGCCGTCGTATGGGGCCATGACATTGACACCGACCTGGGCCAGCTCACCCTCGCACGCACCCTCGCTGCCGGATTCGATGTCGTGCTCCCGGATTGCGGTCCTATCGACCTTCGCCTGCGCGACCTCCCGATGGTGCTCACGTCCAAATCGTCGACCATCCGAAACCAAACGGCCGATGTCGCCGGCATTATTGTCGTACGCAGCGCGGTCACGCTCGCCAGTCGCTTCTCCCGATGGATACCCGGCGTGGGCGCCGGGCTCGGAGCCGTCACCGCCCACCGCAGCATCCGCGGCCAGGCCGAGCGAATGGTCGTGTACCTTCGAAGGCTGTATACCGGCGGAAGCGCCGTGCCGTCCGTAGAAGACGCCGTTGAAGTGCAAAACCCGCGTTGAGGCTGGTCCTTTGGCACCGACCGGGCTAGTTCCCTCAGACGCATCCCGCGAAGAATCCCTTGTTTCCGCAGACGCCCGCACCGAGAGGCACCTGTGTCCGCCTTCGCCGCACTGTTTTCGCGCACTCCGCTATCGGTAGGGCACCCCGCGCCCCGCTTGTCCCTCACGGCCGATAGCGGAAAGTGGGTGCGCATCGACGACCACATCGGCCGCCAGCAGGTGCTGCTCGTCTTTTTGCGTCGGCTCGACAACACACGGGCCGAGTGGCTGGGACAAGTGGCCAGCGCCACGGCGCGCTTGACCCAGGCCGACACCGTTGTGTACGGCGTTCACACGGCGCGCACCGACCGCCTGCGCGCGTTTCGGAATGCTGCGCAGGTCGAGGTTCCCCTTTGTTATGACCCCTTCGGCATCGAGTCACGGGCATGGCGGGCCACCAGTCGTTGGCGGCCTTCCACCCGCGATATGGTCGTACTCGTGAACGTCGACGGTGGAATTGCGTGGGCTAAGGATGGTCTCCCCAGCCCCGACGACGTCACGGCCGCCATTCGCACCGCGCGGGGCTTGGATGCTCCTGCCGCAGAAGTGTCCCCCGAAACCGTCGGTGCAGGGGTACGCCACATCGACTCTGCCGAGGCTGTGCAACTTATCGAAGAGCAGAATTACCGCCTCCTCGATGTGCGAACGGCATCGGAATACGAAGCCGACCACGCGCCGATGGCAATTCATATTCCGCTCGACGAATTGCCCCAGCGCGCCGCCGAACTGGGCGACACCCGCAAGATTTTGTGCGTTTGCCAAGCCGGCGGACGCTCCCAAGCCGCGGCCGAGTTCCTCGTAAGCATCGGTGGACACGACATCTTCAATGTCGTCGGCGGCATGAGCGCGTGGAGCGGCCCCCGCGTCACCGGTGGCGAGGGCCAGTAGTACCGTGGGCAATTTCCCAAATTTCGTGGGAAAGACATCGTCCTTGGCTGCGGCGCCCCCGATTCGCGCTGATTAGGAGTGCGGGACGGAGTGCATCGCGCTCCCCCACCGCCGGGGATTCCCCTCCCCGCCATTTACCGGAAGGCCCAAACCACCTTCCGGGTTGACCGCCCCCCGGTCTATCCCCTTCGCTTCGCCGGACCCCGTCCGCAGTTCCCCCTCCCTCTCCCACCCTTGCCAGCCGCGGGCTTCCCTCCGCCCGCCTGCGCAACCAGAGGAACCCATGACCGACGCAATTCCGGTCCTGCTCGCGACCATCGGCGACCTCGAAGGCTCGGCGGCATCGCCCGGCATGCTTGAGCTCATCACCGAAGCCGACATCATCGTCCAGCTCGTCCTATTGGTGCTGGTGGGCATGTCGGTGGCCTGCTGGGTCATCATCATCAACAAATGGCGCGCCGTTCGCGAAGCCGAACGCTCTAGCGCCGCATTCTTGGAACGGTTCTGGCAGTCCCGCCGCATCGACCAAGTGTACGACCAAGTCGACAAATACTCGGGAAGCCCCGTCGCGATGGTCTTCAAGGCCGGCTACACCGAGTTGGCCAAGCTGTCTGCGCGCGACGCTGGCGGTGGCGGCGGCATGACGATTTCCGGGGAAGACAACCTCACCCGCGCGCTTCGCCGGGCCCGTACCGTCGAACGCACGGCCCTGCAGCATTTCACCACCTTCCTCGCGACCACCGGCTCCACTGCCCCGTTCATCGGCTTGTTCGGAACCGTTTGGGGAATCCTGCGGGCGTTCCAAAAAATCGGTGTCACCGGTCAGGCCACTGTCGCAACCGTTGGCCCCGACATCGCGCACGCATTGATTGCAACCGCCGTCGGCCTCGCCGCCGCGATTCCCGCCGTTATTGCGTTCAACTTCTTCAACAGCCGGATTCGGGTGCTGGCTACGGAGATGGACAACTTCTCCGACGACTTCCTCAACATCGTCAAGCGCCATCGGCAATCGGGGTGACCGATGGGCATGTCCACGAGCGGCGGCGATGACGCAGGATTGATGGCCGAAATCAACGTGACTCCCTTCGTGGACGTCATGCTGGTACTGCTCATCATTTTCATGGTGACCGCCCCCATGATGACGGTCGGCATCAACGTCGACCTCCCCAACACCGAAGCGCCCCCTCTCCAGGTAGACGACCCCGAACCGCTCGTGTTGGGCGTCACTGCCGATGGAAACTGGCACTGGAACGAAACCCCGCGCACCGACGAACAGATGGCCGCAAGCCTCGCCGAGCTCGCCAAAAACGAGCCAGACAAGGCCGTGTTCATCAAAGCCGATGCCAAGGTGCCCTACGAGCGCGTCGCAAAACTCCTATCCGTCTGCACCAAGCTCGGCGTCACCAAAGTTGGCATGGTGACGGAACTTGGGCAGGAGGGCTGAGTGGCTACCCCTGTGCTCACCATGCGGCGCGAAATCTCGCCCGCCTCCATCGTTGTGTCGATTGTCGGTCACTTCGCGCTTGCCGGCGGCCTGATGGCGGCGGACGCGTGGTTGGGCGGCGACCATTCGAATGCGAGCATGGTGCAAGAGCACACGATGGTCATGTTGACTCCCGGCGTAGCGCCCAAGCAAAAGAGCATCTTGCCAGAGCGCCCGACCCGCACACCCGACCCTCCCAAAGTCGCAAAAGCGGCACCCGAAGCGCCGCCGCCGCCGCCCAAACAAAGCGACTTGGTGCTGCCTTCGAAAGACCCACCCCCCGAAAAAGGGAAAGAAGACCCCAAACCGGTCGACCGCTCTCGGGACCGTGAAGCCCTCTTGCGCCAAACGCAAAAGCAAGCGCTGGTCAAAGACCCCACCGCTGCCTTGGGCGACAAAGACCAAGCCCGGACGAGCCCCGATGGCGCGTCTGAAGGGACGCCGGGACAGGGCATCGACGAGTCCGACCCCGAGTTCGCCGCTTGGCAGGATGCCGTGCGGAAGAGCTTGCTCGAAAGCTGGGTCGTCGTCGAAGCCGACCGACGCGCCAATCCGAACGCGAAGGTCGTCGTGTGGCTCATTATTTCCCCCGACGGCACGATGAAAGACCCCAAAGTCCGCAAGTCGAGTGGTGTTTCATCCATCGACCGCGCGGCCGTCATGGCCGTCTATAAAGCCATCCGGGTCAAAGCCCCCCCATCGCGGCTCCAAGAGGCTGTGTCCAAGGGTCTGACCATCACCTTCGATATTTCTGAGACACTCTGACGTGTCCCATTCTGTGCCCGGAGCCCCTATGCACCGCACTTCCTCCTCGTTCCGCCTTCGTAGCCGTGGACTCGCCGGAATCGCCGTTGCGACCCCCGCATTGTTCGCGGCGGCCCTCGCGGTGTTTGCGCCGGGCGCGGTCGAAGCTGAAGAGCCGCACACGCTCTACAATATCGAGCTGAAGTACCCCGGCGAGAAGAAGATGCCGATTGCGCTGCCGCGTCCCGTCGGCGGAGCCGGCGCGGTCGACGAGTTTTACGAAGTGCTCGAAAACGACCTCCGGTTGAGCGGCTGGTTCGAAATCATGGACCCCGCGTCGTTCTTGGAACCCACCGGGACCGGCGTGCGGCCTGGCCAGTTCCGCTTTGAGGACTGGGACAGCTTGGGCACCTCCGTCCTCGCAAAAACCCTGCTGCAATCCCGCAATGGCAACCAGCTGTATGCAGAGGTGTGGGTCTACGATGTCGCGGGAACCCGCCGTCTCGGCGCGCGAAACTTCTCTGCCGACGGCGACCACGCGCGCTTGCTCGCGCACAAGGTCGCGAACGAAATCATCTACCGCGTCACCTTGCGGGAAGGGCCCTTCAACACTCGCTTCGCGTGCAGTGGCTCATTTTCGGGCAACAAAGAAATCTATACCGTCGACTTCGATGGATACGGTCTCACCCGCATCACCAAAAACGGCGACATCAACATTCAACCTGCATGGGACGGGACCGGCCGCCGCATCGCGTTCACAAGCTACGCGGCGGGCAACCCAGACCTCTACGTCGCCGACCTTGGCGCCGGCCAAATCACCCGCTTGAGCGCACGCAATGGCATCAACAGCGGGGCAGACTGGCACCCCACGCGCAATATTTTGGCCGTCACGTTGTCGCCTGGGGGCAATCCCGACATCTTTACGCTCGATGGCGCCACAGGCCGCCAGCTCGCCCAGCTCACCAACGACCTCGGCATCGACGTCGGGCCGGCGTACTCCCCCGATGGCTCGATGATTGCCTTCACGAGCGACCGCAGCGGTGGACCGCAAATTTACGTCGCGGACGCCGAAGGCAACAACCCCCGTCGCGTCACGTTCATGGGCAACTACAACGTCGACCCCACGTGGGCGCCCGACGGCTCCAAGTTGGCCTTTGTGGGTCGCGACGGCAATTTCGACGTCCTCACCGTCAACCTCGACGGCTCGCAGCTCACGCGAATCACCCAGGGCCAAGGCGACAACGAAGACCCCACCTTCTCGCCCGACGGCTACTACATCGCATTCAGTTCCACCCGAACGGGCCAGAGCCACATTTGGGCCAGCACCATCAATGGGCGCCATCAGGTTCAATTGACCCGCGGCAAGGGCGGCTATACCAACCCCGACTGGTCCCCCAAGCTCGACTGGTGACCCACACCTCAGGAGGCACCGTGCCCCGCGCAGCGGTCGACATCGGCAGCAATACCATCCTCCTCCTCGTCGTCGCCGACGATGGAGCCATTCTCCACGACGAGGCCCGGGTGGTCGGCCTGGGCCGCGGCTTGGGCGACAAAGGCCTATTTCGCCCCGACCGCATGGACGCCGCTTGCGTCGCGTTGCGCGATTATGCCGAGCGCGCCGCATCCCTCGGCGTTCCACCGTACGAGATTCGATGTGCGGCGACCAGCGGTGCCCGCCGTGCCCTCAATGCCCGCGCATTTATCGACCGCGTGCACGCCGAGAGCGGCATTCGGGTGCAGGTCGTGAGCGGCGAGGAAGAAGCGCAGCTCACCTGGCAGGGCGCACTCGGAGGCCTTCGCCTGCCCGATGGCCCCGTGGGCGTGGTCGACCTCGGCGGTGGAAGCACCGAGATGGTCATGGGAGATGGCTACCAAGTTGGGCGCCGGGCAAGCCTCGAAATGGGCTCTGTGCGCCTCACCGAGATGTTCTTCGGCGAAGACATACTCAGGTATCGCCCCGCTGACCTTGCCCGCCTCAAGCAGCACGTACACGGTCTGCTAACGACCTTTGAGTGGCCGATGCTGCCGCGGGCAATCGTCGCCGTCGCCGGGACCGCCACAACCCTGGGTGCGATGGAGCGCGGCTTGACCACCTGGGACCGCGCGCAAGTCCATGGCATGAAGCTGTCGCGTGCATCCTTGCGCAGGTGGATTGACCGCTTGCTCGACGCATCGCCCGAAGAGCGCCGAACACTCGCGGCCGTCAGTCCCGAGCGCGCCGATTACCTCCTTGCCGGAGCCTGTGTCCTCGAGGCGGTGTGTACGCACGGCCAGCGTGACAGCCTCCGTATTAGCGACGGTGGCGTTCGGCACGGCTTGGTCCACGAATCGGCCCGGTACTCGTACGCGTAGCTCCCCTGTCGTCTTCTCCTGGCGCGTCCGATGCGTTCGGAACGCGCCTTTTTTTTGCGGAAGCGACGACCCACAGCCCATCGCCGGTTGTCTGCGCGCCTACCACGACGGTGCCGCGGCAGGGCACGGATTCCGCGGCAGAAGAGCAGGAACGCCGGCAGCAACGCCGAATTGCGAGAGGACGCCCCTCGCGCCTGCCCGCAAACCGGGAGCCGGTTTCCTGTGAAGGCACGGGGGGGGGAAATCGATCTCCAGCATTGGATTTCATTTTCATTTGTAATGGTGCAACCAAACCCAAATCAAACCGGTGTTGGATTTCAGTTTCATTTTCAATACAAAACGCAATTGATTTCCTTTTTCACTTTATTGTCCCCAAAATATTGACTTTCGATTTCAGTTCGCTGGTTCATCAGAGCTTCGATCAATACGGCGAATTTAGCGACTTTGAATCGATCTTCACTCGCGCCATGAGATGAAATTTCCGTACCCGGACCATGCGACAATTTGCCCTTCGCGCACATGTCCCAAACCAACCCAAACCTGCACGACACGAACCACCACAACCCTCTCCCTGTCGACAGAAGCATCGTCCAACTGGATGCTTTCACATTCTCTTCCGATGTCTGCATACGGCGCTTCAATGTCGGCATTCAAGACATGGTGCGCAGACTGGCAAATGGAAACCTCGACACGCTTGCGCCAAGGACTGTATCTTTGGAAAGAGACGCCATTTCTCCCTGCGAACCAATGATGAGTCGCGCCGACTTATTCGCAACGCAGATGAAGAATGGAGTTGCTTTCGACGAACCGCTGCAAACGTTGGCTTCCGGCGTTTGTGGTCCGTCTGCCGCTGCGGACGGTTTTCAGCGAGCCATCCGCGAGGCCGGTTGGCCTCGAAACCCGATTTCCGTCGGCCCCACACCACCCCGCCCTGCCCTTGACCAAGGAGGCTCTGCGATGCCCCAGTGGACTCCCCCCCAGCGAACGCTTGCCGCATTCGCCCTTCTGCTGTTTGCACCTCTCGCAAGCGCACAAGACAGTGCAATCCGCACCCAATGCCCATCCACCACGGACGCGCACCCCACCGGTGAAGGCATCAAGTGCAGTCACCTCATCGCGGGCGACGGCATGGTCACGATGTCGGACGACATTGAGCGGCCGATGTACGTCTTCGGCTTCGGCCTCTTGCCATCCGGCGGACCGGTAGACAATAGCCCCGAGTTCCCGGGCTGGGTCATGGAAGAAGGCATCCTCGCCGCCCAAGCGCCCGGCCCTATCATCGCCGTCGATGAAGACGACGAGCTCTTCCTGACGCTCACCAATGTCGGCATGACCATGCGCCCCGACCTGTTCGACGCGCACAGCGTCCACTGGCACGGCTTTCCCCAAGCCGCCTCGGTGTTCGACGGCATCCCGGACGCCTCTATCGCTGTCAACATGGGCGCCAGCCTCACCTACTACTACAACGTGCAAGAGCCGGGCACCTACTTCTACCACTGCCACGTTGAGGCCACCGAGCACATGCAGATGGGCATGCTCGGCAATCTCTACGTTCGCCCACGGCAAAACAAGCTGCCCAACTTGACCGACCTCGACGGCTTCATCCACCAAGAGGGCTTCACCTACGCGTACAACGATGGTGATGGCACCACCTACTACGACGTCGAGTTCCCCATTCAGCTCGCGAGCTTCGACCCCGCATTCCACGACGCGAGCATCGGCGTTCAACCGCTGCCCTTCGCAGACATGTTGGACACTTTTTTCCTTATCAACGGACGCGGCTATCCCGATACCGTAAATCCAAACGTACTGTCAACCGTCGATCCATTGGGGAAAGAACAGCTCTCGCAGCCCGTTTCGTCGCTCATTGAGGCGGACGCGGGCGAACGGATTTTGCTGCGCATCAGCAACGCCAACGTCACCACGTTCAACACGCTGGCGACCAATGGCATCCCGATGACCGTCATCGCAAAGGACGCCCAGCTCCTTCGCGACGGCGACGGCAACAACATGTACTACAACACAAACTCCCTGACCCTTGGCGGTGGCGAAACCTATGACGTCATCCTCGACACCACCTCGGTGGCCCCAGGGACCTACTTTCTCTACACCACAAACCTGCATCGTCTCGCAAATGACGTCGAAAACTTCGGCGGCATGATGACCGAGATTCACATCAACTGAGAAGGGGGGCGGCATGACTCAGACCACCACACGCACGCGCCTTTTCCGGCTGCTTTCCGCAGCGTCCTGCGCCGTCGGCTTTTTGGCCGTACCAAGCGCAGCGCACGCAGGCGTCGACGGCATCACCGGGACAAGCTTCAACTTCACGGCGAAGACCGGCTACGTCAGCATTCCCGATGGAGCCTCCGTCTATTCGTGGGGCTACACCAACGGCACGACGATGCAATACCCCGGTCCCACGATGATTGTGACCGAAGGGCAGACCATTTCGGTCACGTTGAACAACAGTCTCCCTGCAGCCGCAGGAAATACGTCCATCGTGTTCCCTGGCATGGACCTTGTGTCGACCACGGGCGGCGTCCCCGGCGCGATGACCCAAGAGGCACAGCCCGGCGGCACCGTTACGTATACCTTTACGGCCTCGAAGCCTGGCACCTATACGTATTATAGCGGAACCCAGCCCGACTTGCAAATCGAGATGGGACTCGTCGGCGCCTTGATTGTCGAACCCGCGGCACCGGCAGCAGGATGCACAGCATCTGCATATTCCCATCCCGAAACCTGCTTTGACCAAGAATACTTGTTCTTGTTGACCGACATCGACATCGACGTCCATCAAGAGGCAGAGTTGCAGGCATCGGGCGCGGGTCCGATTGATGTTGGCCCCGGTCCCTTCCATCCCGAGTATTGGCTCATCAACGGGCGCGCAGCTCCGGACACAATGGGTCCGCCGGGAACCGCGGTGCTGCCGTACCAGCCCTACAACAGCCTCCCCCAGATGCACCCCGGCGACCGCGTTCTCGCGCGTATCATCGGCGGCGGCCGCGATATGCACCCCTTCCACACGCACGGCAACCATCTCGCGCTGATTGCACAAGACGGCAACGTCCTCGTGAGCGAGACCAACGCCAACGCGCTGGCCGGTCCCAAGATGTTTACCGTGCCGAGCGTTCCGGGAAGTACCGTCGATGGCATCTTCCAGTGGACGGGCGAGCAGCTTGGCTGGGACATGTACGGCCACGAACCCGACCCCATCACCGGCGAGCTACCGCCGCTGGAGCCGAACGAGTACGAGCCTGACCACGGCAAGCCGATTCCGGTTGAGCTCCCCAACTCCAACTCGCTCGTCTACGGCGGCTTTTATAGCGGCAGCCCGTTCCTGGGCGCACTCGGCGCATTGCCGCCGGGCGAAGGCGGCTTGAACCCGAATGCGGGATTTGCCTACATGTGGCACTCCCATGCTGAACGCGAGCTCGTCAATAACGACATCTTCCCGGGCGGGATGATGACCATGATGATTGTGGTCCCGCACTGGGTAGAAATCCCGTGACAAAGAGGAATCAGGCCATGCAAAAGACCACCACCAAGGCCCTTTCTCTGCTGGCGATGTTTGCGGGATCTGGAATCCTGCTTGCCGCCGGCAATCCTGCCGCCGCAACCGACGTCTACCTTCGCGCATCGCAGTTTGACATGACGATGCACGACGGCGTGGTAGTCCCCATGTGGGGCTTCGCCACTTGCGATGTTGGCTGGGCAACCTGCGATTCTCCGACTGCGCCCGGCCCGCAGCTCGACATGACCGCGGGGGACACCCTCAACATCCACGTCGACAACCAGCTTTCTTTGCCGGTTTCGATTGTGGTGCCCGGACAAGCCGAAGGCGGCGACCCCGTCTTCTTCACCGACGGCTTGGGCCGCGCACGCGTACGGTCCTTCACGCACGAAACCGCAGCGGGCGGGCAGAGCACCTACACTTGGTCCAACGTTCGTGAAGGCACGTTCTTGTACCAAGCAGGCACCTACCCGTCGATTGAAGTACCGATGGGCTTGTTCGGCGCCTTGTCCGTCAACCCGAGCAGCACCACCTGCACCACAGGCGCGGCCGCGTATACCACACAATATGCGTGCTACAACGCACAAACCGTGATGGTATTCAGCGAAATCGACCCCACGCTCAACGCAGCCATCGCGGCCGCAAACGGCGATGTGGCGTCGTTCCCGAGCACCATCCACTACGAGCCCTCGTACTTCCTCGTCAACGGTGGTGCTGGCGGCACCCTCGCCGCAGGAACCCCCGGCGACATCGTATTGTTGCGGATGCTCAACGCGGGTCTGGAGTCCCACACGCCCTCGATTGTGGGCCTGACGATGGGCCTCTTGGCGGAAGACGGCTTCCCTTATCCGGGCGCCGTTCGCCAACAAACGAGCGTGCTGTTGGCTGCCGGCAAGACGATGGACGTCCTGCTTCAGACTTCCGGCGACCAAACCTACACCCTGTTTGACCGCATGGCCAAGAGCAACTACGCCAGTATGCCCGGCGGTGGCGCGATTGGGTCATTACAGGTGGGAGCTGGCACACCTCCGACGCCTACACCCACCACCTACGCCGTTGACGACACCTACTCCGTCACCGAAGACACTGCGTTCTCCGGCGCGAGCGTCCTTGGAAACGACGTCGGCTTGGCCGGCGCTACGGTCACCCTCGCAGGGGCGCCCGCGCACGGCACGCTCACCCTCAACGCGGACGGCACCTTCTCGTATGTGCCGAATCCGAACTATTCGGGTCGCGACACCTTCATCTACAGCGCCAGCGACGGCACCAACACCTATCCAGCGTTGGCGACCCTCGAAGTGTCCTTCGAAAACGACGCGCCGGTCGCCGCTGCCGATGCAGGCTACGTCAACACCGTTGGTGCAGATGTAGTGGTGAGCGCCGCTGACGGCGTCCTCGGCAACGACTCGGACCCTGACGGCGACGTGCTCTCTGCCGTCCTCGACACACCTCCGGCAACAGGGACTCTGACGCTCAACGCCGACGGTTCCTTCACCTACACGGGCGGCACGCCGGGCACCACCGCGTCGTTTACATACCACGCGACCGATGGCGTCAACGACAGCGACCCGGTCGACGTGACGATGTCCGTCAACGCCGTCGCCGGCATCGCGCTGACTGTCGCGGACCCCGATGGCGTGGCCGTCACCGACTACCGCTGGACCATCCAAGAAGACGCCACGTTCCACAACGACCCGGCCAACCCGGTGCCGTATATCGAGCAGCAGTTCCTCAACTTCCACAAGTCCTACATGCCGGTATTGGCTGCAGGCGTGGGCGCCGAGGAGTTTGCGCAGGTCGCCCTCGACCCCAACAAGTGGTACTACGTCAACGTCCTGCCGATGGACGCGGGCGACGGCTCGGGTACCGGTCACTCGCTCGGTGGCGTGCAGCTCAAGCCCGGCACCACCGCAGCCAGTGTGTTGGTCCACAAGCAGCCGATTCCCACTGCCCGCATCAGCATCTCGGTGTTCAACGACAATGCTCCCATCAATGGCGCCATCGACGGCGGTGAAGTGGGCATGGGCGGCTTCCAGATTATTCTGGAAGAGCCGGGCGGTCGCTACGGTGCGAGCGGCGGTCCCGTCAACCAGGACGCATTCGGCAACCCGCTGAAAAATGCGCTCGACTGCTTTGACGGTATCCCGCAGCCCGAAGGCATCATCTTGTCGTGTCCGGACGGCTCCGTCCTCATCGACAACCTTGTGCCCGGCAAGTACGGCATCATCGTCAATCCCCCGGCTGGACAAAGCCAGTGGGTCGACACCTCGACCATCGAAGGCACACAGGTCGTCGACGCGTGGGTCAAAGCCGCTGAACCGGGATTCATGTTGGAATTCGGCGGTCCGGGCCCCCACGTCTTCAAGGGCTTCGTGGACCCCGGCCAGCAGGTTGTCCCCGATACCTTCAATCCGTCTGAAGCGGTGAACACCATCACCGGCGCCGTCACCTTGTGGCACGACCCCCGGCCCCCGGCCGGCTTGATGACCCACGAAACGGGCAACTTCAACGGCTTGGCCCACACCCGCGCGTGGATTGGTCTCAACAGCAACGCAGGCGACGGCCCCGCCTACGCCGTGGTGCAAGCAGAGACCGATGGTACCTTCTCTATCCCGAACATCCCGGATGGCCTCTACCAAGTGGTCGTGTGGGACCAGTACCTCGACATCGTCATCGCCTTCCAGACGGTGACGGTTGCCGGCGGCGACGTCGACATGGGCCACATCCCGGTCAACCACTGGTTCACCCGCATGGAGCACAATGTCTTCCTGGACGAAAACCAGGACGGCATACGTCAAGAGACCGAAGTAGGCATCCCCGAGCAAGCGGTCAACCTCCGCTGGCGCGACGGCACCGTCTACCAGTCGTTCCCCACCGACCTCGAAGGCTTCGTGCCCTTCGATGAAGTCTTCCCCTTCTTTAGCTGGTTGGTGGCCGAAGTCGACTTCGCGCGCTTCAAGGCAACCGGCGCGACAATGTGGGTAGATGGCGGCGGCGACACCTCGAGCAGCCCCTTCCCGGGCGTGTTGAGCCTCCAGGAAGGCAGCCCGCGCACCGAAACCGGCCCCGTGTTGGTGCAAGGCTTCCAGGGCTTCCCGGGCCAAACCAGCGTCATCGACTGGGGCAAGGCGCCCTACGCGGAAGGCGAAAACGGCGGCATCTCCGGTATCGTCTATTACGCCTCGACCCGCGCCGAAAACGACCCCCGCCTCGCCGTTGGCGACACCTGGGAACCGGGCGTGCCGCGCGTGAAGGTGCGTCTCTACAAAGAAGTCGCGACAGACTTCGATGGCAGCGTTTCTTACACCTTGGTGCAAGAGGCAACCACCGACAGCTGGGACGACAACGTTCCCACTGGCTGTCCGGGCGAAAACCCCGCCGACCCCTTCACGGTCAACACTCTGGGTGTCGAAAACGTCGAGCAATGCTACGACGGCTTCCGCAACTGGAACCAAATTCGTCCGGCCGTGTTTGACGGTGGCTACGCCTTCACGGGCATCGAGCCCGGCAAGTATGTCGTCGAAGTTGTGCCGCCTGCTGGCTACGAAATCGTCAAGGAAGAGGACATCAACGTCGGCTTCGGCGATGTCTTCGAGATGGCTCCCGCTGCATTGCTGCTCCCCGGCGGTGCGGTCGCGGCTATCCTTCCCGACCAAGCGATGGTTGGCACCGCCACAGGCCTGGAACCGGGCATCGCCCAACCTGCCTGCGTGGGTCCGGCCCACTTGGTCCCCGACGGCCTGAGCTTGTTCCCGAACGCCGAGACCTATGCTCCTTTTGCCGGTGCCGAGCGCCCGCTCTGCACCCACAAGGAAGTTCATTTGTCCGACCAAGGGCAATCGGTGGCCGACTTCCATCTGTTCACCCAGGCGCCTGTGGCGGCCCAATACACCGGTCTGACCACCGACGACATTGCCATCGAGACCAACCCTGTCGCTCCGTCCTACGCGGGCGAAAAGTGGTCGCCGGCGTACCTGCCGATTTCGATGCGGGACTACACCGGTCGCGAGGTGTATCGCACCTACTCCGACGCACAGGGCCGCTACAACGGCTTGGCGCCGTCCACGTTCACAGCAAACGTTCCGATGCCGTCCGGCTACTCGCCGGCGATGTACAGCGTTTGCTTGAACGACCCGGGCGACGACGGCCTGGAGCCGATGCGTAACCCCGCCTACGGCACGCTCTGCTACACCATGCAGTTCATGCCCGGCGTCACCACCTACCTCGACACCCCCGTGCTCCCGAACGCCGCTTTCGCTGCGGACTTCAGCCCGCCCGACTGCGACTACCCGGCCGGTACGCCGACCGTCTCGTCCATCTCGGGCAGCACGGTCGTCGCAACCGGTGGCAGCATCACCCTCACCTCCCCGGGCACAACGCTCGTGGCCAACCCGGCCTACCAAGGTCCGTTTGCACCGGCGCCGTACAACGTGCCGGCCATCGAGCGCGACCTCGGGTTTGGTACCGGCGGCAACATCACCATCGGTGGTGTGGCGATGACGGTGACAAGCTGGACTGACACCTCCATCACGGCAACGGTGCCGGCGGGTGTCGCGGCGGGCGACCACCAAATCGAAATCCTGCGCGACAACGGCATGACCGCCTTCACCACGTTGACGGTCACGGTCGGCAACGAGACGCCAATCGTGGTCTCCGCCGGCGGCTCTATCCAAGCAGCCATCGACGCAGCGTCGCCAGGTGCCCTCATCCTCGTCGAGCCGGGTGTCTACAACGAGCAAGTGGTGCTGTGGAAGCCCGTTCGCCTCCAAGGCTCCGGTGCTGGCGTGACCACCATCAACGCCCTCAAGAATCCGACCGATGGTCTGAATGCTTGGAACGCGAAGGTGGAAGGTCTCATCAACGGTGGATTGGTCGACCTCATCCCGGGGCAGGCCTTGGCACCGACCGCGTTCGGCGTGGGTCCCCTCGCGACCGAGCAAGGTGCTGGCATCACCGTGTTGGCGAAGTCCGGTGACTTCAACAACTACGCCTCCCGCATCGACGGCTTCTCTATCATCAACGCAGACGTTGGCGGCGGTATCTTCGTCAATGGATATGCCCACAACTTGGTCATCTCCAACAACAAGATTACCCAAAACGGCGGCAACTACCACGGCGGTATTCGCGTAGGTCACCCCGACCTTGTGCTCACCGGCGACGGACCTTTCGCCTACAACACCAACGTCAACATCCACCACAACACCATCACGCGGAACGGCGCGATTGGTCAAGAAGGCAAAGGCGGCGGCATTTCGATGTGCGCAGGCGCCGACGGATACAAGATTACCCAGAACTTCATCTGCGGTAACTACACCTCCGGCGACGGTGCAGGCATCGGCCATGCAGGCTTGAGCGACGGTGTTCTCATCGAGGGCAACCTCATCGCGTTCAACCAATCGCTCAACCCGTCGTTTACGCAGTCTGGCGGTGGTATCTACGTCGGCGCACAGGTGATTGAACCGCCATTCATTGGCCTCGGTGCCGGCGATGTGACCATCAAGGGCAACCTCATCCAGGGCAATATGGCGGGTTCGGGCCACGGCGGCGGTATCTTCGCCGACATGGTCAACGGCCGCGATGTGGAGCTGTCCAACAACAAGAACAACTGGTACGCCCTCAACATCATCAACAACATCATCGTGAACAACGTCGCGGGCTGGTCGGGAGCCGGTATCGCGTTGCGGGACACCCTCAACGCGAACGTCCACCACAACACCATCGCCCACAACGACACCACGGCCACTGTCGGCGCGCTCATCAACCTCGCGACGGGTCTCTCCGAGCCCCAGCCGTCGGGTGTGGTGGCGATGCTGCACAGCGCCCCGATGAATGCGGTGGCTCCGGGCTCGGCGGGCGACTACTCCACGCCAGACCTCAACCACAACATCATCTGGGAGAACCGTGCGTTCTCGGTGGATATGACGGGCGATGCGCCGGTCCTTGTACCGGAGCTTTCCCCGGCATCGCAGGGCGACTGCCCGGCGGGTGCGGTGTACTGGGATGTCGGCGTACTCGGCACCACCGACGTGTTGACGCAGAAGTACTCCATCTTCGCAGGCGGCACCGGCAACAACGCGGGCTCCGACCCCATGTTGGCCAACAGCTACTGCAATGGTGTACGTGAACTCGGCAACACCGGCCCGATGCACTTGAACGTCGCTCCCGCCGAAGGTGGCAATATCTCCGAGCTTCGGTATGGTCCGCTCACCTTTGGGTGGCCGGTCGGTGCGAATGCTTGGGATTACCACATCGCTGCTGGTTCGCCGGCCATCGACTACACCCCGAGTGGTCCGTCCACCGGCGTCACCGACGACATTGATGGTGACACCCGTGCTGGCCAGCCGGATGTTGGGGCTGACGAATACGTTGCGGCGGCAGCTTTGGCGCCGACCACGGACACCACGACCACGCCCGTTCCCTCGGGAACAACCCAAGGTCGTGGAAACAGTGGCCGTCGATAAGCGTCTGACGGTGCGGTAGATGCGCGGCCACCGGTCCCCCCAAGGATCGGTGGCCGTTTCGTGTTGGGAATCCTTGCGGGCGGATTGCCACCCGAGAGGCCGTCTACTGTCGCTGAAAACTTCCACTCAACCCGCGTTCTCACAAGTGACGTCCACGCTTGTTCTCTGCGTTTGACATCGCCCAAATGTTCTCAGTTTGCAGACTGTGCCAACCGATAAAGCGGCGTCCCCCTTCGGACGCAACGGCTCGGAAGACCATCGCGCCCACTCCGAAGCCCACTGCGGGAGTTCTTTCGTGACTGCACCTCGAATCCAGAACCGTCCTTGGCGGGCCCGAATCGCCGCGGCGCTCGTCGTCATCGGACTCAGCGCGCCGGCCCAAGGCACCTCTCCCCCGGTTCCCCCGACGTCCGCAAAGCCCCATCCCCGCGAGAACACGCTCCTCAAGCGACAATGGGGCATTGAAATCGTACACGTTCGGCTGACCGCGAACAACTACATGATGGAGTTTCGCTATAAGGTGCTGGACCCCCAAAAAGCCGCGCCCTTGTTTGAGCGACAAAACAAGCCGATTTTGCATCATGTGTCGAGCGGCGCCGCATTTATCGTGCCAACGCCCGAAAAGACGGGCGCATTGCGAAATTCCAACCCGCCGGAAGCCAACCATATCTACTGGATGTTTTTTGCCAATCCAGGCCAATATGTAAAGGCAGGCGACGAAGTCAATATTGAAATTGGGCCGTTTCGCGTTGACGGCATCATCGTCGAGTAAACCACAATGAACAACAATCGTACACTGGCCATCGTCGGGGGCGTCATCGCTCTTCTGGCCGCTATTTTTGTCATCCCGATGCTCCGGGATGCCTACCTTATCCGAGATATCGTCGCCAAAAACACCGCGGCGAGAGGCGGAGAAGAAGCCTGGAGCAATGTCGAAAGCCTCCGTCTCGCTGGCGTCATGGAAATCGGGCAAGGCCTGGAGGTTCCTTACTTTTTGGAACAAAAACGTCCCGAAAAAATGCGCCTTGAGTTTATGTTTGACGGTCAACCGGCGATTCAAGCATTTGACGGCACCAACGGATGGAAAGTCGCGCCCTATACCGGCAAAACCGGACCTCAGCCCCTATCCGAAGAGGAGCTAGCGGGTACCAAGGGCTCTTCTGACCCATGGGGCCTGCTGTTTCGTTACGATCAGCGGGGGCACGCGCTCGACCTCCTCGGCGACGCCGAGGTCGATGGCCGCGCGGCCTGGAAGCTCCAAGTCACCTTGCCCGGAGGAAGCACGCGCACGGTCTATCTGGATAAAGAGACCCACTTGGAGCTAATGGTCGAGTCAACCCGCTATCTCCTCAAAAAAGAGCTGCTGGTGACCACACGGTACTCCGACTGGAAAGAAATGGACGGACTCGTCTTCGCCCGTCGGCAAGACTCCCAAACGGCTGGTGACGAAAAAAGTCACTACCTCACCGTGGACACCGTCAAGGTGAACCCCCAGCTCCCCGATAGTCGTTTTCAAATGCCAGCCGAAACCGCGCCCCCGCAGTAAGAGGTAGCGCACACAAGGGGGGGTCCCCTCCCCCCCACCGGCTACCCCCCAGCGGAGGAACCATGGCGCACATTGACCCCGGCCAGATGCTCATTCAACTGGTGCCCTTCGTCCGAACCCTCGGCCTCACCATCGACCGCACCACTACGCCCGGGCGCGCTGTCGCACGCCTTCCCGCACGCCCCGAGGTCAACAACCACCTGGGCACCGCACATGCGGGCGCCGTCTATACGGTAGCCGAAACGGCCTCGGGCACCGCGGCGCTCTCCGTATTTGGAGACGCGGTGGCGGCGGGCGCCTTCATCGCACTCAAAGAGAGCCGCGTGGCCCACCTCAAGGCCTGTCCGGGCGCCGTCACCGCAACAGCCACGTTGGTCGACGACCCCAGCGCCTTGCGCAGCAACTACGCCACATCGGGGAAGGTCGACTTTCCCATCGAAGTCAGCTTGATGGTCGACGACGTTCCTACCGCCACCATGACCTTCGTTTGGGCATTGCGCGCCCCTCGGTAGCGAACGCTCGCCAGCTGGAAAATACAACCCCACCTCCACTTTGGCGTAAGGACAGCGTCATGCCTTTCTTTCGGTCATCCCCTCCGCCCGACCTCGCGTCGACGATGGCGTGGCATGCGCTGGACCAATCGTCCGAGTGTGTCTTTGCGATGGACCAACACCTCCTTGTGTGCTTCGCAAACGAAACGTTCGTGTCCCGAACCGGCATCGATACCTCCGCCCTCCAAGGCCCGTTTATCGACACCCTGGTCGCACGAAGTACACCCGGAATGCCGATGCCATCTTCGTCGATGCGCAGCATGGCGCCGGGTGCAGAGCTTCGATTGTCCCTGACGATGATGGGTACGGACGGACTCGTGCTCTTCCATGGCGTCGCCCATAGAGCCATCGGCGCGGCCGCTGGACACTGCCGCTGGGTGTGCCGCGGGAGCTTGACTGCCACGGACCCAACCCACGGCCAAGGCCCCATGGGAGACCTCCTGGAGCCCGCAAAGGCCATACGGGAAGCGGTGCTCCCCCACCTCACGTCCAAGCGCGATAGCCCCCCGTCCGACAGCTTGCGCTCTCTGTTGGTTCGCGTGGAAGTCCTCGCCGCAACACTTTCGCATCGCCTCGCCCCCATTCCTCCTTCTGCTGGGGGAGAGCCGTACACTGCGGAAGCCATCGTCGACGCTGCGACCAAGGCCACCGCCACGTTTGCGAGCGCCATCGGCACAATCTTGCACACGACCGTCCCCGACACTCTCCCGTTGGTCGTCGTCGGTGCCGAAGAAACCACCCGCATCGCCGTGCAAACATTGGTCGAACATGCGCTGTTTCACCAACCCAACCGCGTCACGCTCGGCGCGCGATACCGCGGAGACCTCGAAAATGGCCAGCTGGTCTTCTATGTCGAGGTTGACGGCCCGCGAAGCACCAACACAAGCACCACCGAAGGCGCGCCAGCACGGGACGCCACCCGCGACCACCTGCTCAACCTCGTGCAGTCCATCGGCGGCCACGTCGACTCCGAGAGCGAGCGCAAAGACCAGTTTACCGTTTGGCTGTCGGTCCCCGTTACGGTCCCCCTTGAGACCGGTATTCTGACCGACCTCCCCCAAGGGCTCACCGTGCTCCTCGTCGAAGATGACCCCGTCAACGAGCGCGTCGCACGCATCATGCTCGAACACCTCGGCTGCCAGGTCCTGACGGCCACCGACGGAATCGAGGCCACGCTGTTGCTCGAACACGGCAAGTTTGACGCCGTATTCATGGACCTCCAAATGCCACGTATGGACGGACTCGCCGCCACGCGCTGGCTGCGTGGACAAGAAGGGCGCGGACAGCACACGCCCATCATCGCGCTTACGGGCAATACCAGCGCCGAAGACCGCGCTCGGTGCCTCGAAGCGGGAATGGACGGCCACCTCGGCAAGCCGGTACGCATCGACGTGCTCCGCGCGGCCTTGGAGCGCTGGGTGCATCCCCAAGCCAATCCCGACGACTTCTACTTCCTCGGCTGAGCGCCCCAAACGCGCTGGGGTCAACCCACCCGCGCGTTACAAACGGCGCAAAAGCGTGGGTCGCCGCGATACACGGCCAAACGCGCCTGGTGACAGCCGCTATGGAAGACGTGGCCACAGCCATAAGGGCAATCACTGCGCACCTCGGGCGTGACCGAACCCTGGCAAATCGCGCAGTTCACGGCGACGACCTGGGCTTCGGCGATGGTCTCCGCCTTTTCGGACGCGGGCAACGGCTCGACGCCGCCCCACCATGCGAGCCAGCCCATAAAGATGCCCACCAAGCCACCAACAAAGCCGGCAACGCTCTCGCGATACAAAGTGGCCACAATGCCCCAGCCATCGGACAGCACCGCCGGCAAGAACACGATGACGAAAATCATCGTGAAGATAGGCACCGCCGTCAACATAATGCGCGGCTGGCTGCCCTGACCGCCCCACATGTGGCGGGCCAAGGAGATGCACAACAACCCCGCAGCAACGCCCGGAAAGACAACCGACCAAGTGCTGCGTTCCACCATCAGCGCGAGGCCCCAGCCAACCGCCCACAGCAAAACGACCGCCAAACTCGCGACAGCCGTGGCGATACCCTTCCCCGCATATCCACGACTCTCCGGGTAATCGGGCGGCTGCTCCAACACGCCAGAGCCCGCGGGAGGCTCTGGGAGCAAGTAGATGAGCTCGTGGTTGACAATGCCGAGCTGGGCGAGCGTTTCGTCTTCGCCCAGCAGGCGCCCACGCGCACGAATCCAATACAAACGCCGGCGCTTGTCTTCCCAATGGGCGGACAGGCCGGCGTCGCGGGCGATTCGTTGGGTAATGTCGCGCGTCGGGAGGTAGGTGGGCAGCTGGAGGTTCAGCAACTGCGGCTGCATGTCGATGACCTGCACCCGGACCCGAACGGTCTGGTCTGGCTGTCCCGGAAGAATGTCCACCCAAGCCTCCTATGCCTGCGCCTCAGCGCTGCGCTTCGACCGACTGCTCCAGCTCTTCACTGAGCTGCTGGAGCGGCTTCAACAGGCGTTCAAACTTGTCAAACCAATCCAGCCAAACTTCGTCGCCCTGCTGCGGACCCGGAACTTCGGCGTTGACCCGACGAACATAGTCTTTGAAGCGTTCCATCCGCTGAATGGTCGGCGGCAAGGGGCTATACCAATCGTGTGCGTAGTTGATGAGAGAGCCCGCTGTGCGGAACAACACGCGGTCCGGCGTGCCTTCTTCAATCAGCAAAAACTCAGACGATACCAACGCGGAGTTGAAGGCCAACGCGCTGAGGTCAAGCTCTTGCAACTGGCGGGTACGGAAGAGGTTGGTCATCACCTTGCGGTTGATGCGAATGAACTCCTCCACGCGCGGCTTGAGGTAGCTCTCTGCTGCACGCGCCTGGCGACCTGCACGGGGAACCGGCAATGGCAGCATGACCATACGGCCCAAGCGCACGGTAATACGGCACAACGCGACGGCATCGGCCTGCTCTTCGCCGGCGGGGTGCAACCGCGGCGCGCAGCTCTCTTTGACGCGCGCACTGCGACGCTCATTCGTGTCAAACACGTTGCGAAGGTCGCCGTCGTCCGGGCCTTCCACGTGGAACAACCAGAGCATATATTCGCCGTCTTTTTTCGGCACTTCGAGCGGAACGGCCACGGCTTCAGGCAGGTGGACACCTTGCCCCAAGCGCGTGATTCCGTAGCCCGCTTGCAGAATCGCCACAAAACGGTCCTTCCGACGCTCCAGCTCGACCTGCAACCCCTGCACAATGCCGTGGCTGTGCAAAAACACGGCATGACGCTGGAGGTTGCGGCGATGGTAGGTCTGTTCGGCGACGAAATCTTCTGCCGTGATGCACAAACCCTCAAAAGGGTTCATCCGGCGAAGGATGGGATCCGGCTTGCTCATCAGGTGCCGTCCTCGAACTCGATGGTGAAGGTGACATGAGCGGGTCGTTCATTGCTCACAATCTGTGAGATACGACGCAGCTCGGTCTCGGCGCGCTCGCCAAACGTCTTTCGGAAGCTCTTCTGGTCATCCAGCTTGACCACAAAGAAAGAAGTCTGGGCGCGGTCGGGTTGTACGATGAAGGAGCCCGAAGGCTCACCATTGCGATACCGCTCTTCTACGGTGCGACCACCCGCCAAACGCATCATCCCCATGGTGGCGCTGGCAGGTTTTTTCCGCTCTTCGATGCGCACATCGGCGTTTGTGAGCACCCGAATCATCTCCGCGATGCCCACCGCCGTTCCGCGCGACCGGTACAAGCTAATCGAGCGGCGCACCAACTCTCGCTGACGATGGAGCGGAAGGTCTTCGTCCAGCGGGAAGCTCACCCAGCTCGCAATCCACGGCAAAAAGTCGGGGTCTGCGGTGAGGGGGTCGGTGAGCGATGGGAGTCCGTCGATTTTTTCCGTCACCGTCGTCATGAGGTGTTGGAAGACGAACAAAAACCGCAAGAACTGGTCTGCGCTGTTTGCGTCGCCGGACGTGCTGCGCTCGGCAGGACGTGCGCCCCACTGCCGCGCCGTACGCTCGGAGACCGGCGCAATCTCGCGCGAGCGCGTGGGCATTGCGCCACGGTAGATGCCCGGCAAGAAGCGTAGGTAGCTGCGCACCGGGACCACGAGAAAGATGCGGTCTTTGGGTTGAAGCGGCCGAATCGAACGCCCACCTTCGGCTTCCAATACGGTCACAACATCGACCATATCGTCGGGCGCATAAAAGCTCGCCGGTGACCCATCGGGCAGGCGCCGCTCACTGCGCACACGAACCACCGCTTCTCCGCCCGCAGGCTCGACGCGGATTTCCCGGACTTCCCCGACCTCTTCGCCCCGACGCGCCTCTACAAGCTCGTACTGGACGGTGTTTCCGAGGTGTCGGTTGAGGTACGCACGCGCCTCCGGCAAGGGATACCGGATGCGCACGACGTCTTCAAGGTATCGGTAGTCCCCCTGGGCTGCAATCGCCCCGCCTCGTCCATGGGGGACGAGGGCGGCGTTGCCGGGGGCGAGCCAGTCGATGCTCACTGCCCCGTCTCCTCAGCACGAACCCGAACACGGCGCACCACGAACAGGTCGTGCGATTCCAAGAACAGCTCCGTGTGCCCTTCCCCTTCTTCCCAGCCGGGGACGACAACACCCGGTGCCGCCTCCGAAACGTCGTAGAGGTGGACCAAGCCCACGTGTCGCACTTCGGGAATATCCGACACCATACGCGCAAAGTCCTGCGCATACAGAGTGCCGCCGAAGGGCCAGCCATCGCCGTCGAGGCCACCCGTGTAGGGGTCCAGGAAGGCTTCTACCCACCGGCGGGCCTGCTCACGCACCTGCAGCACGTTTGCGTTGGGACGCAAGCGGAGGTCCAAGGAGAGGTCAATCTCCATAAACCGCGCCAGGCGGACCACCGGCTGCACGTTGACCAAGCAACGCTGCTTGAGGTGGCGGAATACGTGGTCGCGCAGGCCGCTGCTCATGAAGGGGTCGGGAATCCGCTCACCTTCGCGGCGATGGGCCAAGATGACAATCTCGACCTGCCCATCTCCATCCATACGGCCATTGCACGCCGCGCGCGCCACTTCGGAAGACGCCTCTTTGGCGATAATCTCGAAGTCGGTACGGGTGACGGCACGGTCGCGGCTGGTCAAGATGCTCGGCGCACGGCGAACGATTTGCTCAATCGACTCCGCGTCTCGACCACCCGTCGCGGGCAGCAGGTTGGTCACCTCGGCGGCGCCAACACCCTCGACAATCTCCACCTCACCCGGACCTACGTTTGCACGGGCACCGGGCACTACACGGTAGACATCGACCAATACGTTGTTGGAGCCCACCGGCAGCATACGACCCTTGATGCCGTTTCCGAACATCAAGGAGCCTTCTACGGAGTCAACAACGTAGACGCGGTCGTCTTTCTGGGCGGTCACCCAACGGTCCTTGACCTTGTCAAACACGCGCCAACGCGAGTCGGCCCGCGTCCACTCGTCCCGCGAACCATCTTCGTTCTCGACATACACACGGATGTCTTCAAACTGGTCGGGACGACGGAAGACCGGCAGCTCTCCTTCGGTCGGATGCACATAAATCGGCTTTTGGAGGAGCTGAATCGTTTGGTGCGGCACACCCATGCCGCTATACCGCTCCGTGCGATTGGTGAACATCGCCGCGGAGTTGACAGTATTGAGCATGATGTGGGTGACGGGGGGCAACGAAGGCAGCTGGTCGGAGGCCATTCCCGCCGGCAACTCAAACCGGCCGCGAATCCAGAAGCCATCGGCCGGGACCGCGGGAAGGTCGGGCAGCGGGAACTCCAACACACCCGAGCGCGTGAGGTCATAGGACTGCCGTACTTTGCCTACGGACGTTCCGGCAGCATCGTGGAACTGCTCCAATGCACGCCAGCCTGTGCGCCCATAATCGCGGTCTTCCAAGACCTCCCATACGACGCGCACTGGCGAGTTGCTGGGAACGAAGGCTTCGCCCAAGCAACGGAACTGAATCGCGTGCCGCGCGCCCACCGGCAGGGGACGGTCGAAGAACAGATACAGCGCTTGGTTGTCTTCCTCAATCTCCATAAACTTGAAGAACGGGAATGCCTCGCTCAACTTGCCAGTCGCACGGGTGACAACACGCGTGAGACGCTGATTTTGGTCACGGAAGTCGAGCTGCGCCATGCGCGGATTGGGCAACGGCTGCTCGTAGGTCTTGCGGCCAACGGCACCCTGCACACCCAACTTGACGTCGTAAATCTGCAGCGCGATGGGGTGCTGCTCTTTGGTCTCTTTGTCGACGTCGGTGAGGCTTGACTTGACCAACTCAAAACGCAACCAAGCGGTGTCGATTCCGCCGATGTCGTAGGTAGACAGGCCCCGCAGGTTGGTGGTGGGGTCAAACGTCAGCTTGATGCGACGCTTTGCCGCCCGCTCCGCATCAACGGGGTCGGCTTCTAGGTCGGCGAACACAAAGCCCGCGTACTCTTTGCCTTCCGTCCACACGACGCGCCAGGAATCTTCTGCACGATAGGTCAACTGAAGACGGTACTTGTCTTTGGGCTCCGGGCGCAGGTCGCCATTCATTTCGAAGCCAAACTCGATTTCAACTTCTACCGGCTCTTTGCGGCGGTTGTTGAAGAGGTCGGACCCAATGAACAGCTTTCGCCGAATGGTCGGCGGAATCGAAGGCGCCAACTGGAATGGCGACCACGGCGCTTCGCCATTCTCCAATCGCGTGGCGAGGTTTTTGTCTTCGCCCGCAAACAGCACCTTTTCAACCGGACGTACCCAATCCAACGAAACGTCCAAGTCGCGGCTCAAGCCCCGAATATGGACTGCCTCAATCCGCTCGGCGCGCAGGTTGAAGCCGTCGGTGGCCATGTCATTGAAGGGCCCCGTCAACTGAATGAGGGTACCTTCGACGCGCACGCGCTCCTTGGGAATCTCCTCCCACAGCTCGCCCCGGCGGTAAGACCACCGGTATTGGGGAAGGTAGCCCGTGCGACCCGCAGGCATGTCGCGGTTGACGAGCGCAAGGCGCACCGTCCAGCCGGCCTTGATGGGCGGCAGGTCGAGCAAAAAGAACTCAAGGACGTGGCCGCGCGGGCGCACCTTCCAGTTGTTGAGTTCCCGCTCTTCGCCGCCGCGGTCGTCGCGCCAAGTAACCGTGAGGTCCTCCTCCATACGCGCCGAAAGCCAGCGCTCGTATTCGAGGCGACCGCGAATCCACCACTCGGACTCCGCCACTTCTGCCGGCAAGTCCTCTGCGGAGCCGCCCAAGCGAAATGGAATCGGAACAATGCCCGGAAGCGCAGTGCTTAGGAGCTTTTCCGGCATTCCGAGCTGGTTGCTGCTCACGTCCTCTTCGAACGAAATCGGCACCCAGCCCCGCTCGGTAGGGTACTCCCACGAGAAGAACGGCGCGACCGACATTCCATCAGAAACACGGCGCACCCGCATTTGCCCCGTGGGACGACCGCTCTCGGGGTCGACGTCCATCAGGCGCAAGTCGTCGTGGGCGACGTACAAGAACTGGAACGGCGTAAAGGAGTCGGGCCCATACCGGACGGGGTCGATGTCGAAGAACTGGACACCGCGGCCCGAATCGAAGGCCAACACGCTCGCGTGGTTGTTGAACTGCGAGAACGGAATCTCGCGCACCGCCGGTCGTTTGCCGCCCTTGACGGCCATTACGCGCTGCACATGCGCGCCATGAACCGTCAGGCGTTCGGTGGTCACGAAGTCGAGCGCCGCCTTTGCTTCCGTCTGCCGGGTGGAGCAGACCGTATGCGGCGGAACTTCGACCGCACCGGCGTCTTCACGCGCGAGGCTGAACGTCAGCGGCACCACGGAGGACCGGGCTTCCCGCCGTTCTTCCCCGATAAAGTTCAGGAAATGAACGTAGGTTTTGTCCGGCACTCGGTTGAGGCGGTACAGAGTGAGCTCCGTCATCCACGCGAAGAGCTGCACCAACGTCATCCCCGGGTCTGCATCGGAGAGGTTGGTCCACTCCGGGCAATACTGGGGAATTAGCTGGCGAGCCTCCGCAAGAATGTCGGCGTACTCACGGTCGTCAAGGCGAGGCGGCTTGATGGGCATCAGACGTCGCGGAAGAAAGAGTTCATAGAATGGAGCCTCAAACGACGAAACAGGTGTTAGCGACTCGCGCTCGACACCACTTGTTCCAAACGCTCGATAGCACCGGTCGAAACGATACGGTACTGAACGTTGACCCGAATGGACCCCGAGTGGTCAGGCACCGCATCCACACGCTCCACCTCTATTCGAGGCTCCCAGCGGCGAAGGGCATCCTTCACGTACTCGGCTGCTATCTGGCCAGCGTAGCCGTTGTTGGGGGCAAAGAGCAGTTCATGGATACGGCAGCCGAACTTCGGCAACATTTGCCGCTCTCCAGGCTGCGTGCCCAAAATGATGGAGATGTTCTGTCGGATGTTTTCTTCATATTCCGACAGAGCTACCCCCCCACCTGCGGGGTCAAACCGAAAGGGAAAGGCGAAACCCCTTCCCAGGAATTCCTTTCGTATCGCCATCGCACTCACCCTGGCCTGGTGTGCTCGGACTGCGGCACTCTACCGCAAAGGATTACCAGACGAAAGGGACGGGGCAAACGCTGGCACCGGCGCGATTCTGTCAACAATCGTCCTACGAGGCACTCGTGGCGCGGCGTCCGATCCCGGCCACGACTACCTCGGCGTACTGCTCAGCTACCCATCGAGTTGGAGCAAACCTGCATTTCCGTCGTATAGCCCGACCGCTTAGAAATCACATGGCGGGTGGCAATAACGAAGAAACTGCCGTTTTGTCCTTGGGGAAGGCCAGACAGCTCCACAGAGGCACCAGCCAGCGCAGAGTCATTTCCCGCGATGGTGCAAGAGCCCTTACAGAACTGCCGTGCCAAGCGCTCCATTTCCGCCTTCGCGACGGAGTTGGCCTGCGCCTGCGAAGAAACCGGAACGTCCGTGATGTAGGCCGTAGAATCGCCGAACTTGCCCGCAAGCTGGGCGCCGACTTCCCCACCGCCAATCTTGGTCACATCGCCAACAGACGCCTGGCCCACGATTTCTTTCTTGGCCTTGATGTCCCAACCACGCACCACGACTTTTTGGACAAGGTCGGTGGTGTTGAACGAAAGCCGCAGTGAACGAAGGTTTTCACCCATCTTCACCTGCACTTTCTGGCTGTTGAAGCTCGCTTTCTTGAACTCGAGCTTGCCATCCGTGATGCGGACCACGAAGTTGTTGCGGGCTGCCAAGCGCTTGATGAACGCGATGTTGCTCTCATTGCGCTGGAGGATGTATTCGTGCTTTTCAGACGTATCATCCGCCGTGACCGGCATCCCGGACTCCTTGCCCACTTCGCTGGCAACGTCGGAGTCCTTCATTTTTTCCCAATGACGGGTCTTTCGGCCGCGCCCCAAACGATGGAGCTTGTCGAGCGCGCGCACGGTGATGCTCGAAACACCGCCCACCTCGAAGCCTGGCTCAACAGAAATCACTTCGCCGGTGAAGATGTCTTTGCTGCCAGACCCCAGCTTGAGCTTGACCTCGTCGCCAATCTTGAAGTTCCACTTTGGCTGCCCCTCACCACCGCCAAGACGGGCCGTGAGCATGGCAACCATGTCGATGTGGTCTTCAAAGACAATCTGCTCGACGCCGTCCTTTGCGGCCTGCGTCATCTCGGTGCCACCAATGGTCAGCTTGTAGCCGACGGCACTGCTTGCGGAATTGCTCATGACACGCTCCAACGGTACCCATTCCTCGGACTGCACAAAGAGCACAACCCGCCCGAGAAATGAAAAAAAGGGGTACACAGCCCCATCCACATGGGGCTGGCCCGGCCAACGCGCCGGCGAAAGGTCGAATCAACCAGCGAAGGTCGCGCCGGTATGGTCAGCCATCGGGTTGTCGATGTTGTTGAGCTCACAGAACTCTTTGGTCGACATGCCAACACGCATTGCGACCGCCGAGACTGTCTCGCCCGACCCCACCGTCACCAGCTGCACGGGGCTCGAAGTGAGCGAACCACCCCCTGCTCCTGCAGCGTACTCCGTCGCCGTCCACTCCATCATCTCCACCGCGACCTTGGCCCGAACCGGGAGGCCGGAAGAGGAGAACATGAGGTAGGTGGCATCGACCTTTTTCAGGACGCCCACCATTGTGAACGCGCCCCAGATGAAGGTGACCTTCGGCGGCCGCTTCTTCGCAATGTCGCCCGCTTGGCCATCTTCTGGCGTGACGGACGGATTGGTCATGTGAAGCAGCCCGTTCACCCACTTCGCACGGACATCGCCCATGCCATCGTGGGTGGTATCGAAGTACAACTCCATGCTGATCGATGCCGGAGAGTTCTTTTGGAACTCCAGCGTCGACTCTTGTCCCTGTTCATCATGGGGCGTCCACTCGACGGCCTTGTTGAACTGGAACTGCGTGGGATTGAACTGAACCGGAAATGCCGGGCCATTTTCAGGCTGGAACACGGCTTTCGTGACACTACCACCAATTCCCGCCATCGGGGTCCTCCTGGCGCCGCTCACGACGCACCGCAAGTTCTCGGTTGACTGCCTGCACCACTTCGGTCACCAACGCTTCAATATCGGCTTGAGCGTTTTGGTTGGTGCCACCAGCAGCATTGTTGCCCGCACCTTGCCCTTCCGCACGGGCGGCTTGGCTATTTTCCGCCATCCGCACATGCCGACGAGCTTCGTTCCGATCCCCGGTCCCTTCTGCAAGGTGAATGAGGCTCTGGAGCTTTTGGGCCAATTTCATGACGCGGTCTTCGCCAACGCCAACTTCTCGACGGGCACTGCGCGACTTCTTGAGGCCACTGACGACCCGAAGGACCTCCGGCTCTGCAGCAGCAGCGGCCTTTGGAGCGCTGGAAGCGGGAGCTTCTCCCCCCGCAGCAGCAGCGCGCGCAGCACGGAAACGCTCTTCCAACTCGTGGCGGGCGTCTTCGCGCACCTGCTCGATAACCTGGAGGACCGGCGCCGGAAGCGTCGACGGCACCGAGCCAAGCTCTGCACCGTGTTGCGCGATGACCTGCACCACCTGCTCCGGGGTGTGGGCCTGCGCCAATGCTTTGACGACATCACGCTGGTCGGAACCGCGCACCAAAGGTGCCCCCGATGCGCGACGCGCCCAAATCGGCAACTCGTGGCGACCCGCAGACAGCTCATCGACTTCGTTGAGTGTGCCCGCCAAGCCAGGCCGACGTGCATACCGGCCGCCCGCAGAAACACGCGCGGACGAACCGTCGGAAGCACCATCCCGCTGTCCGTTGACGGGGGCCTCACCGCGCACCACGCCGTCGGTATCGACACCGGAAGCGGCACGGGCCACGCGCGGCGAGCTTTCGCCCCGCACGGTCACCGCACGGCGACCAGCGGCCTGGGACCGACTGGACACAAACTGCCCATCTGCAGTGCGAAGGACGTGCTCGCCGCGGCGCTCACCTGGAGCAACGTCGGCGGCCGCTACTTGGGCGTCGGTTGTGCCGGCATCCACTTCCGCGGACGGAAGGGTCATCTCCCCCAATGCGGTGCGGAACACCGACATGGCCGACACGGCGCGACGAACGCGGGGGTCCGGGTCAGACGCCGCCGCAGCGGTTCGCGCCCCAGCCCAAGCAGCAGGACGAGAGCCACCGCCAAGCGCCTTTCGCGAAGCCGCGAGCTTCTTGCGACCTGCCGTATCCCGTACGATTTCCACGCGGGGGGCATCCCCATTGCCGCCCATGGTGCTCGCAGCAGCAGCCGAAGCAACAGCCTGCACGACCTGCTCCACGTCGGCCAAGCGCGCATACCCGAGTGCGCTGGGCCGGCTTCGACCGCCCAACAGCGCCTTGACGCGAGCGCGAACCTGCGGGGGCGCAGCCTGCAAAACCGCCCGCGCTGCGTCAGAGTGAACAGGGAGCGCGTTGGTCCGCGAAGCAGCCTGCACAATCGCTGCGATACGTTGCGTCGACTTGGCCGACGATGTGGTCGAAGCGGAGCGTGCTGCCCGTTCGCCACGCACCACCCGAACGCCGGAAGCGGAGCTGCGCTGGGCCGAAGGCGCGGACGCAGTGTCGTCGCCCGACGCCTCGACTTCCGGCAGCGCGCTCAACACAGCCGCGTCCACTGGCGACCGCAATGCGCCCCAGGTCGACGGAGCCCGCACTTCGTGGCGCGGGGCCACCTTGGGCATCAAAGACTCGGCAGCCATCTCGCGACGTGCAGCGGTGTCAGCGGTGCGAAGGAGCACGTCTACCGCAGTGTGGTCGCCACTGAGCACAGCCCGCGCGGCCGCATGAAGAACCGAAGACACGGCGCGGGGGGTCGAGCGGGAACCAGCCAGCGCACGAACCGAGCGGGCGAATGCCACATTCTCGGACGAAGCAGCGGCCTGCCGCGAGGAGGCTGCGGGCGCAGCCACCGGCGCGCTTTCTTGCGCCACCACAGACGTCACATCCGCGTCCAGTCGCTCCATGTTGCGAGCCACCTCGCGCACTGGTTCCGATTCGGTCACAGTCTGCGCACGCACCACCGGCGAGCGGGACAAGCGAACGGCACGGGAAGGCACGCTCTCCGACGACGAGTCCGACGACGCGCTAGCAATCGACGCCCGTTCAGCACGGGACAGTGCACGCACCACGCGGGGTGCCGACGGCGCAGCCGTGCGACCAGATGTCGGCGTACGCGACTCCGAATCGGTCACAGGCGCTTCGTCCACCTCGTCGATTGCGTGCACAACCGCTGCATCCTCGGCGATTCGCAGGCCAGACGCCTTACGTGTCCGCGCATCCAGACGACCCGCTGCGGAAACGACCGGCCGACCATCCGCCAACAACGGCGAGAAGTCCGTTTTTTCCGCCGTAAGCTCACCCGCCATACGCGCGCGAACCGGCAACAACGAACGGGACTCCGCAAACGGCTCCACTCGCACCGCGGCCGCCTCGACGGGACGAACACGACGAGCGGCCCGCGCGACCGCACGAACGCGGGAAGCAGGAAGAGAAGTGTCCGCGGCGACTGCGCTCATCCGCGAAGCTGCGGGAGCGGAAATCGACTCCGTCGCCGTTGCCGCGGCGACAGTGGCTTCCCGTACACTCTCCGAACGCGCAGCTTCGGGCGAGGCAACTTGAGCGGCGAGGCGCTCTGCAGGCCGCGGAGCCCGAACCCCTTCGTAAACCGAAGACGCTGCCGGAACCGAAGCGACGTTGCCGAAGTCCATTACGGATGGGCCTGAACGAGAAACACTCGCACGAGCCGGTGCGACAACAGGCGTCTCTACGGCCGAACGAGCCGTACGCACAGCTTCACTGCGGGTCGTTTCACGCTGAGGAACGGAGCCGCTGCGAATGACCCGCGGGCCGCTCGGAGCAACGGCGGACCGCGCCACCGCAGGACGCGTAGCTTCGACGGCGTCTGCGGAAGCATCGGCCTCTACCGGCAACTGCGGCATGATGGCTTCGGGAGCGACCAAGCCCAAGCTGCGGCGTCCGCCCTCTCGCGTGGCGCGGGGAACGGCGACCGGCAGCGTGCTGCCCGGAACCACCCCGCCCGCATCGAAGCGATTGAGAACGCCCGCCACATGAGCAGAGTAGCGAGACGCACCAACCCGCGCGGCCGTTGGGGCCGGGGAGTCCACGGAAACGGCCTCGGAGTCCGCAGAACCGGTCTGGGAGTCCACAGAACCGGTCTGGGAGTCCACAGAAACAGCCCGCGACGCGACGGAAACAGCCCGCGACGCGACGGGAGCCGAGAGCGCCGCACTGACGATAGAACCCGCGACGGGCCGTTGGCTTGGTGCGACCCTCGCCTCGTGCCCAGCAGCAGACACAAGCGCAGAAGACGCAGCTGCAACAGGCTCCGGCGCCACGCGAGGCATGACAGAAGCGAGGAAAGAGCCCGCCTTCCCCGTGCCGACGTCCATACGACGGGCGACCCAGCCGGTGCTGCGGTTGGCAGCCACCTGCCGTACGGAGGGTGCGGCGACCGCGACAGTGCGTCGCGATTCTACAGTGCGTCGCGATTCTCCGGCCAACGCCCCTGTAGAAGAGCCTGCTGCCGACTCCAACGCAGCGGCCTTGGCCGACGCAAAGCCACGAACGCGGCGCGGCCCGGCAGCGGCGCGGGATGCAGCCACAGCTGCGCTTGGCGACCCCGCGTCTACCGAAGGAGAGGTGTCTTCGGCCTCAAATGCCTCGGGTTCCACCACAGCCATCACGGGCGAATGACGAAACACGGGACGAAGGCCACGGCGTGGGGTTTCGGCATCCGCCGAGCGACCACTCGCAACCGCCAAGGGGCGCACTTGCGCATCGGGCAAGTCGGCTGTCGCGTTGGGCAGTGCAACCCGCGAAAGCGCAGCCCCCAACACCGAGCGGACCGCCTGCTCCCTGCGCGCTGCTGTCGACGACGCCTTCGTCCGAACCGTCGCCGAGCGCTCGGTCGCGAGACGCGAAACAGAAACGGATTCCCGCTCCGCGGCCACGGTCGCCTGCATGGGAGTCGGGGCAGCATCGGCCACGTGCGCCAGCGAGGCCGGCGCCGGAAGCGTACGACGCTGGGGACGCTCACCCAAGAGAGCCGCCACACGTTCGCCGGTGCGGTCCAACGGCCGCGTGCGCACGGGCACCGAATGCGCAACATCGACTGGCGCGCCAAAGCCAGCGGAGCGAGCGACAGCCGCGACCGACCGACGCACGGGCGCAGGACGGGAGGACCGCGCGGCCTCGACGACCTGCGATGCGCGACGCTCACCGCCGGAAACCACTACGTCCGAGATACCGGGAGCGACAACGGACGACGGGCGGGAGCGAACCACCGGCTCAAAGCGTTCCGAAGTGCCACGCGAAACCCGCGCAGTGCGCTCCGCCGCAACGCCACGACCGCCCCGAATGACCCTTGCCGGAGCATGGTTGACGGAGTGCCAAGGCGACGCGACAGGGCGCATCGTTGCACCCCGGGACCGACGCCGCGCGGGAGCGGCATCGTTCGCCTCCTCAACCTCGACTTCGGGCTCCAGAGGCATCAGCGGAACCACCATGTCCCCATCGGACAACCAATAGCCGCCCCAACCGAGTTGCCGGCTCTCGCCTGGCCAAAAACGGAGGGAAGCGCGCACCGGCGCACGGTCGAATCGGTGCAACCGTTGATCCAAACGCGATTCACGGGCCTGTCGCGCTTGCGCACGAGGGTCAATGCCTTCGGACGCCGACCAAGGGTTTTCTACCCCGAGGCGTTCGAGCATCTTGCCGCCCATCGCAACGGGCGTGCCGTCCAGGCGCCCACCGATGTGGGAAGCCAAGGACTCTCCGGCAATGCGTTTGGTCATGAGGGACATGGACTGACTCCGCAATTTCAACGGACCAAAAGAAAACCGACCCAACGCGCAGACTCGCGACTGCGCGTAACGCGGGCATCAGCCGACGCTGATACCACCGTGCGCGAGCTCAATCATTTCAATCGCCAGTTCGGCGCTCGACGACGACAAACTCGGACCTTCCCAAGAAACCGGCCAAGCATCGACGAAGTTGTATCGCCGAACGACCTGCATCTGGTTGTTCTTGACAACGATGGAGCCTTTCCGGCGCTTGCCGGCAGAGAACTCGTCGTTGAGCACCTCGTTCCGCCACTTCAGCAAGCTCACATCGCCTGTGACGCCATACCGGAGCTGCAGGTTTTCCCAACGAGACTGTCCCGGGAGCTTGTGGACCCGGTGATTCATCCCGCCTTCTTGAAGCTCAAAGATTTCGGTTGTGGTCTTGAGACCGGTGCATTCGAGGAATTGCGCAACCTCGATGCCGTCGATTTCAAGCGCAAAAATAAAGTTGCCCTCTGGATCGGCCACGTTCCCCACCTTTCCACTGCTGGTGCCATTGGCGCTCCGCCATGCGGCGGTGGCCTGTTCTGAGCGAGCGCCCATCGGATTGGCAGCGGCGACCGTCGGCTGACCACCAGCCCGACCCCCCCCACGACCGACCCAACTGGACGGTGATGAAATCGTCGGCTGGCCCCCGGGCCGGCCACCGCCAGCACCTGGACCACCCATCACAGCAACCCGCGGCTGAGAAGCCGAACGCCCACCGCCACGGCCAACCCACTGAGACATCAAACACCTCCTGCTGCGCTGTCTTCACCCAGGCGAAGATCGACGACGATGTGCTCCACGGTTCCGACAGGTCGGAGCCGCACTTGTACATTGACCTGTCCCGCGTCTCTCAGCGCTGGCAAGTTGGTTTCACGATCGCATCTTACCGTGAAATCCTCGTCTCCCGACGAGCTACCGAGGAGCATCCCCCCCCCGGCGAATTGCGCAAGCCGAAACAACACGTCGCGCTCAAGTACGTCCCACAAGTGGGGGTTGTTGGTCTCGAAAACCGCCCACTCACTGTCACGGCGCAACTGCTCCGTAATCATGTTGAGCACACGGCGAGAGTTGATAAACTTGAAGTCTTCCGACATCGACAAGGTCCGCGCGCCGAATGAAACCAATCCTCGGCCCGGTTGCACAAGCAGCGGGTTGATGGACTGTTCGGAGAGCGCACCGGCCTCTTCCCACGTCAAGTCGACTTCAGCGTGGGTTGCACCACGCAAGGTGTGGTTGGCGGGCGGCCACGCCACTCCGTATGGGCGGTTGTCGATTTCAAGGCGCGCCATCGAACCCGCAACCACTGCAGCTGGCGGAATTCGTTCGTCGCGATTGAGCAACCACGGGTAATAGACCGCACCGTATGCAGCATGGGCCGCGTTTCGCTTGCGAAACGCAGCGACCCAGCGCTCCAAAGCGAGTCCATGAAGGGAATCAGGGGCATCCATTACAAGGAAACGATTGTTCATTTCCCGGCAGTGCGCGAGGAAGATGCCATAGAGGGCTTCCGCATCGGAAGTTACCTCCCCCTCACGAGACATACGAGACGGCAAATACGCCGCAGCGGGAACAAGCAACAAGCCGATGTCCTCTTCCGACCGAAGACGGTCAATTAGAGGGGCCAGAGGCTGCTCAACCGCGACAGGCGAGGCCAGGTCACGCAAGTCACGCACGCACACAACGAAAAGGTGGACGGTGTCGCCACCGTTTGCAAAAAAGCTGCGGACCGCCAACCGAGACGGAGCGTCGAAAAGCTCGCGGTCAGGGTGGTCCCAAAGGTCGCGCTCCCGTCGAAGGACAACTTCAAGAAAGTCGCCTTCCGAAGCGCCTTGCGGCCAGCTCCGACGCGGAAGAAAACCGATAACGCCAGCGATGTCGCACCGAACAAGCGGGCTCGATCGATCAGGCAGGCCGGTGTGCTGGACAAGGATTCCGGGTCTCATCAATTAGAACCTGGAACAAAGTTACGAAATTGCCGATAGCACGGCGATGTCACGGAAAGAAAATGACGACGGCCAGAGCGGCGGGCGGCCCTGCCTGGAGGGGCAGGACCGCCGACGGGTCAACGCTTGGCGTTGATCTTCTCGTTGATACCGGAGATTTCTTTTACCCAGGCGTGCCGCTCTTTGTGCGGCAGGTCTAGGATAGAATCCCGGTCCCAATGGAAGTGGTATGCGATGAACGCTACCTCCTTGAAGATATTCTCCAAGGGGTAGCTTACGATTCCCCCAGGCGGCCGAACTCCTTCTCGAACTTCGCACCGCACTCAGGGCACGTCACGCCTACCGTAGCTTCGTCTTCGTTGACCCGGTTGTACATCTCTTCAAGGAAGCGAAGGTCGCTCGCGAACAAGTTCTCGATAACCCCAGTGTTTACCTCCTTGAGATCACCGAGACGAGTGATCACACGGCTGAGCAGCACAATGATCAGGTACGCCCGGTTGCGCTGAACTCGGAGGTCATTCAGGGGAACGATCTCGTCCTTGGCGTTCGCCAGGCGCATCACCCCATCCTTGTGGAGATTGCCGTCTTTATCGACGTAACCACGCGGGAGGATGAACTCGTACTCGGTTTTGAGATGCATCAGGCGCGCTCCACCTTCTCAACTGCAAGCTCGACCTTCTCGATCGCCATGCCGCTGCTGTCGGCGTCCATGTCCGGGACGTACCACTTGCAGGGCCAGGCCTCGTAGAAGTTGTAGCGAGCGACCTCAGTCTGCCCATCCTGGTCAAGGATGATGACCGAGCCAGCGCGGCGGTCGATCTTGCCGTCCTCGATGTTCTTGCGCCACTGCCACAGGTCGTCGGTAGCGGTGTAGCCGCGCTCGAGAACGATGTTGTTGTAGGTGGTGCGGCCCGGCTTCTTGCGGACGACCATGTCGTTGCCTTGCTTGAACTCGATGATTTCGGTCTCGGAGTCCATGCCGGAAACGGACTTGAAGCCGCCGACGATAACGCGGTTGTCGTTGATGACGCCCTGGATTTCCAGGAGGAAGTGGTAGGCGCCGAACAGTTCTTCGGTGGGCATTGGGTTGCTCTCCTTTTGTTGTTTGCCTGAGCTGAGGTGGGTTGCAGCTCAGGCGGGTTCACGACACGTGGGAATCAAGTCTCTTCGATGAGACCACCACCGTCCCACTGGCCGATACTGAAAATCACGAATTCGGCAGGCTTGACCGGGCAGATACCAATCTGCACGTTGACTTGGCCTGCGTCAATAAGGTAGCGCGGGTTGGTCTCGCTGTCGCACTTGACGTAGAAGGCTTCTTCGGGGGTTTGACCGAAGAGAGCGCCCGAACGCCAAACGCGCATGAGGTAGGACCGCACATCGCGCGAAAGCTTCTTCCACAAGGTGTGGTCGTTGGGCTCGAACACTGCCCACTGGCTGCCGACCATGATGGACTGCTCCACCATGATGAACAGGCGGCGGACGTTGATGTACTTCCAGGAGGGGTCGTTCTTCGTGGCGAGGGTACGAGCACCCCACACGCGAATGCCCCGGTCCTTGAACTCGCGGATAACGTTGATGCCGCGGTCGTTGTACTGGCCCTGCTCCAGACGGTTGATGTTCTGGGTAAGACCGGTGATGCCCATCACCAACTCGTTGGCCGGCGCCTTGTGGACACCGCGCTCGGTGTCTACGCGGGCCATGATGCCAGCGATGTGGCCGCTCGGCGGAACGTAGAGTTCGTTGCGGGTAGCCTTTTGAAGCTTGCGGCGGTTCGGGCCGGTGACTTCGATGTGGGCCTGGTCGCCAACGAACCAGCTCGGCTTGGTGATCTTGAGCCACGGCACATACATTGCGCCGAAGCCCTTTTCCGAAGCCGGGATGTCCATCGAGCCGTCGGAGACGATGGGTCCGTCAAGGATTGCGAAGCGGTCCTTGCGGGTTTCGCAGTGCTCGAGGACTTCCTTCTGTTGAACAGAGTTCAAGCCTGGAGCGGCCATCAAGGCCATGTCGTCGACGTCGTCGAAAGCATAGAGGCCGAGCTTGTCTGCCTGGTTTTCCCGGATGCTCTGTGCGAGGTCCTGGACTCCCATGAGGTAGACATAGCACTTGCCGCCGCCGTTGTCGTAGAACCCGTTGACCGAAGCCACGAAGTTGAAGACAGAGGGCTGGCTCAACCAAGCACGGAACCGCTCTTTGAGGGTCTCGTCCTTGCCGAGTGCTTCGAAGACTGCATCGGCGGCGTCGTCCGGGTCCTCGATGTCTTCGCCGATGAGGTCGACGAGGGACTCGGTCTGCATCAGGTACTCAGCAAAGAAGCTCTGGAGCCACCGGAAGAACTCACCCTTGTTGGTGATGCCCATCGGGGGAACCGAGTATTCGCTGCGGAGCGCCGTGCCCGTCGCGCTTTCGTACTGGAGGCCGTAAACAGCCAACACGTCGGAAGCGGTCTTGGGCTGCACAGAGGCGAGCTCGAAGGTCTCGTGGAGCTGGTTGAGCATTTCCTCAACCAACTGGTCATTGTCGGTGACAACCTTGCCTTCGACGCTGACGATGCGGTCGGAGACTTCCACCGCTTTGGTGTCAAGGCTGATTTTGACGCTGCCTTTCTTCGAGCCAGCTTCAAACTTCGGAGCCTTGGGGCCGGTCTTGGCGGCGCCATGGAGCTCGAAGTAAGCCTTGACGTCTTTCACGCCGGCCCGCGAGAGGCGGAAAGCAGTGGTCAACGCAGTGGTTGCTTCCACTGCATCGCCAGTGATTTTGCCCTTGGTATCGACGAGCTGCGGAAGCACCTTCCCGCGAACTTGGCGGGTGCCGTCCGAGCCGGTGATCGCGATAGCATCGACCGGTGCCTTGAACTGGAACAGGCCAAGGAAGCCGGGGATGCTCGTGGCGACGGAGGCGATGGGCTTGGGCCCGCTGTCGACCTCACGGATGTATACACCGGGGGTATGGTACTCCATGGTACTCCTCAATCTTCCGTGTCAGGCTCGGCGTCGACCGCACGACGCGTGAAGTGGGACTGCGGACCGGGCGGCGAACGCCGACTCCGGCTTTGGCCTCCAGGGCTCATTCGCCCTGAGGGACGGGGGGAACTCGAAGGAGGCTCGCCTCGTCCCGATGCTGCGTTGTCCAGGCGCGGCAACCGGACCGTGGTTCCGCCAGAGCTTGCGACAAGTGGACCGTCGAGTGCAACCCGTGCCCGATAGGTAAGGAACGGACGGTACGGTGCCTCGTGCAAGCTATAGAGGTTGATAGCGTCGCCGACGGTCAAATCGTCAACGAGTGCCATCGAAACTTTTTCCATCCAAAGGTCGTCGCTTTCCGTTGTGCAGTTAGGATCGTAGGGGCGCCCGAGGCTGTCTACTTCCCGACCGTCCGGAAGGACGAAACGACGAGGACGATAAACGAGGTGAGTGGCTTCGTGAAGACGAAGCATCAGCCAGCCCAGCAAGCGCTCGGAATCCGAACGAAACTTGCTGTGCACGCAGAACAGGTAGAAAAGGTCGAGCATCAGGGGGGGACGGTGGTAAAACACCTCCCCTCCGTCATCAGGCTCCGACCCCATAAAAACGGGAGCTTGGCGAAGCCGCTTGCGATTTTGAAGGTTGGGGTTCTGCGCTACACGGTACATGTAGACGTAGACCACTTCCTCGCGGTCTTTCGGAACAAACTTCAAGTCCTCTTCAAGCCGAGGAGGCTGCTCTTGAAGGTCGTACCCATCCAGCACGAATCGGTGAACCGATTCGGTGACTTCGCCAATGATGTTGACGCCTGACGGGGGGCCCATCAAAGGCGCGTTTAGGCCAAGACTCATTCACCCTCCTCACCTGCAGGCACCCAACCCGCAAGGCTTGGACGGGGACGCGCCTCCAACCGGATCCGCGCTTCCGACGGCTTTGGAAACTTTTCCCGCGCAGGGACGCGGGACTCGGCCATCGCAGCCGCGACGCTTTCCCGCTTCCGCTCCTCACCGTTGACCCGCGCACGCTCCGCAGCAGGCATTTTTTTGAATGCCACCGGAAACATCGGATACGGGTTGCGACGCAGCCGAATAAGCTGCGGCACATACGGGTGGGGAGTGGACGTGTTTGTGGAAACCTTCGTGCCGAAAGCACGAGGCTCCCGATGGGGCTTCACCGGGTCTTTCTTGACTTCCCGCTCCAACCGCTCTTCAGCCCGAATCTCGGAAGAACGCTTCTGATGGAAGCGGTCTCCGGGGATGGGGCGTTCAAGCCGGTTGAGGTTTGGGGGCAATGGAGCTCCAGGTGAGAACAAAAACCGCTTATCCGTGTGACGGTGATGTGTCGCTTCACGTGACATCATCTGGTAACCATCGACAGGCAGTTTTCTTTCAACCCAATCGAGATGTGTGTTCCACGTTTTATCAGGTGCGCTGCGCTGCGCCGCGCCCCTGACTACACAAACACTCTACACACGGGCGGTGGTGTCCGTGGTGACACGCCGGTGTCAGGGATCGAACAATCGTCCAACCGCTCGTGCCGATGCGTGCTACGGTCAGAGTGTGAAGGACAATCAAAAACAACCTCTCGACACCCATCGACGAACCCGCGTTCGGCGCGCGCCTGGCGTGCGCAGCAACGACGCGCAGAGTCGCCAACTTCAAGGCACCGCCAAAAAGGTCGGCAACGCCGAAGTTGGCGCGCGTGTAGGTCAACGAAATGACCTCCAGCAAGAACTCCTTGCGGAGGTAGGCGCTCGCCTCAAGAAAATTCATGGTGTTCAAGTCATTGAGCGCAATGAGATGAACAATGAGCGGGAGTGGTTTCGGCAGGTTGCCAAGGGAAACACCGGCTACCATTTGCCCGATCCCACACGTTGGCATGCCTGCACGAAGGTCTACATGCAAGCGGCCCAGGCCTTGGCGAATGGCAACCTCGGTCAAGGCGCCCGTCTCATTGAAAAGGCCAGCCAGATGGAAGAGTCCGTTTACGCGACAATTCCGAAGATGGTCGCCGACAAGCTCAAGGGAGACGAAAAGTCCGCGAGCGCGACGCCGGAGGCATGCGGGGAAATCGTGTCCACCATGACGTGCGGCCGCGTCGCGATGCCCGACGAAATGGAGTTTGGACGTCTTATTCTCAACGTAGTGGATGTCATGGAGGACACACCGCCGTTGCGCGCGCGTCGACGCCGTTGGTTTGAGGACATTGAAGAGGAAGAAGAAGAGGAGGACGGCGAAAATGGGTGACCTTTGGACGGCACCCGTCGAGCAGACCCTCTCGCGCTTGGTCGCATGGGACTCCATTAGCCATCAGCCGCTCGACGCCCTGGCCGGGTGGCTGGCAGACCGCGCAGACTCGGCGGGAATGCGTGTTGAACGATTTGTGTCCGAGCCAGGCAAGATCAACGTGGTCGCGAGCGCGGGGCCGCAAGGCACGGATGGCCTCGCACTCTCCGGGCATATGGACGTTGTTCCCGTCGCGGGACAAGACTGGACCAGCGACCCTTTTCGTTTGACGCTTCGCGACGACCGCTTGGTAGGGCGCGGCACCTGCGACATGAAGGGATTTATCGCTGCCACTGTCGAAGCCATCACGCTTGAGGGAGTGCGAAACCTCGACCGAGAGCTGGTTCTCGTCTGGACACACGACGAAGAGGTGGGGTGCCGCGGTTCCGCCCGCTTGGCTGATACCCTCAAACAAGAAGGTCGAGTCCTCCCCCGCGCAATGGTCGTCGGTGAGCCCACCGAATTTCGGGTCGCGCATTTGCATCCCGGCCATGCGAGCGTGCGCATCGTCTGCCGGGGACGACCAGCCCATAGCTCCCGTCCCGACCTCGGCTTGAGTGCGATATTTCTCGCGCGAGATGTCCTTGTCGCTCTGGGCGAGCTAGAACAAGAACTGCGTGAGGAGCGCTCTTTCGAGTCCGCACTCGATACTCCTTGGACCGTGCTCAATGTCGGCACGATTCAAGGGGGCACCGCCGTAAATATTGTCCCCGAACATTGCCAGTTTGTCGTCGGCTTCCGTCCACTGCCCGGCCAGCGCTTTGAGAGTATCCTTGCACGTCTTGCCGCGCGGATCGCCCCGGTGCAGCAAAGGGCGGAGGCGCGGGGGGGAACGGTGCATGTCGAGACCCTCCAGTGCAGCGAAGGCCTCCTGACCGCGCCCTCGTGTTCCCATATGAATCTGCTGTTGCAGCACTCTCCCCAACGCGCGCCCGTTGGGGTACCATTCGCGACAGACGCCGGAAATCTGGCGCGCCTGGGTGCAGAGCCCCTGGTCTTTGGACCCGGCAGCATCGACGTCGCGCATCGACCGGATGAATACCTTCTTCGTTCCGACTTGGCCCGCACTGTCGATATTGTGCGCGACCTTATCCGTCGGCGTTGCCGAAACCTCTGAGTTCACGCAGGAGCAATCCAATGGCTGCCCACCGTTCTTCCGCCGGCTCCCGAACCATTGACCGCCTTGCGTCCCGCATGGACCGATCCCAATTGCGCGAGGAATCTGTCGCGGGTGGTGGAAAGGTCATGCGCGGCGAGCTCGCCACCCGCGCTCTGGAGGTCCTGGGCGCACGCGCCATGACCCTCGACCGAAGCGTTGTGGTTGCCGACGACTTCAACATGCAAAGTGTCGAAGACCAAGCGCTGTTCGCGCACGAGCAGTACCACGCGCAGCATGGCGACGGCGATGGCGGAGGCGGCGGCAGCAACTTCCGCGACGCCGAAGAAATCGCCGCACGCGCCGTCGAAGCGATGGTGATTTCGCGTTCGGCGAAGGGCGGCTACGAAGGCGGCTCCGGTGGCGCGTCATCGAGCGTCGGCGGCCATGGCCACCACCACGTCTCTGCCGATACCGCAGGCGGTGGCACGAACGCCGGCGCAGAGTCTTTGCGCGACGGAGATTCCGTCGGTCGCGACACAATGCCCGACACCCAACGCGGCTATCTCGCGATGCGCGAGAAAGGCTTTAGCCACGCCGAATGCGTCGACTTCCTGGTGCAAAAGTGCTTGTCATCGGCCGAAGAAAGCGAAGGTGCTCACAAGGCCCGCTTTGGCGACATCAAGGGCACCCTTTGAGTGATTGGTCGCGGTCTGTCGAGACCTCGTTTATGCGCACGGGAAGACGACAAACTGGCCTGTGACCTTGCTCGCACCCACTGACCGGAAATCAGACGGTCCAACAAGGACCCGTGGCACCGGCAAGAGCCGCCGAGGCCCCGCACTTCGACGTTTTGCGGGCCCCTACCGGATGCAAACGTTTTTATTGTGGAGTCCCACTTGGCCACCATCTACGAAGAAATGGCGCGCCGTCTACGGCGAACCGACCTCTTGTTGCTGCGAGCCGTTCGCCGCCAGCGTGCCCGACCCGCAATGCGGGCCAAAGGCCAGTTTTGGGGTTCGGTCATCACCGACGATGAAGTTGACGCTCTCTTGCAGGCACACGGCGAAATCGATCTTCCGCCGAACCTGACCGATGGGTTAGAATCCGCAGTCAACATGAGCGCCCGCTTGCGCGACGACCCCAACGGTCGATTCGGGCGTCTGCGCGAGTGTTTTCAACTCGACGGGGATGATGCGGACCTCGTATTGTTGGCGCTCGCCCCCGAAATCAGCGCGGGCTATGGTCGTATTTTCGCGTACCTAAATGACAACCTCAACCAAGCATTCTTGACGGTAGACCTTGCGTCGCGCGTGTTGCGCACCCGACGCACGGAGCGCTTGGCCCTGCAGGCCCGCTTGATGAAGAACGCGCCACTGGTGCGCAATCGCCTCTTGCTCCTCGACCCTCCCGAGGGCTCAGAGACCCATACAGCGCGACGGGTTCACCCTTCCGGTCGCCTGTTGCAGTGGTTGATGGAGCAGGTGGAGCTTCCGGCAGGCGTCGGCTTTACGCCCTTGTCGACCGAGGGCAACCTGCTGATTCCCAAGCAAACCCAAGAGCGCATCGCCCTGATTCAGCGAAACCTCGACCGTGCGGTCACTATCGCTGTGACCGGTGGTACTGCGGGTTCTCGCGAAGGTGTTGCGATTGCTATCGCGCAGTCCGCGGACCGGCCTCTGGTACGCGTTGACCTTGAGCGGGCCAAGCAGTACCTGGAGCAGCCCTGGGACTTGATGCGGGAACTGCGTATTTCCGGTGCGCTGCCGTATGTCGTCAACGTGCTCGAGACGCAAGAAGACCCAGCACTGCGCAACCAGCTCATGCAACTGGGCGGCGCGCTGTCCACCTTGCCGTTTCCGGTGCTGATTGGCGGCACGGACAGACGCGCCATCGAAGTCCTGCTGGGCGAAGATCGCCCCAGCTTGACGGTGAAGGTCGCGCGGACCAACCTCGACGAACGGATTGAGGCATGGACCGAAGCGTTTACGCGACGTGGCTGGTCGACCGAGCCCGTTATCGACATTTCCGAGCGGTTTTATAGCGTCGGCGGCACCACGATCGACCGCGTGTGCGAACGGGCAGAAGCGGAATGCGGCGGTGAAGAGCCGACCCGCGAGGCGTTGTGGTCGGCGGCGCGCGAATGTTCGCGTCCGGAATTTATGGGTCTCGCCGAGCATGTGGTCCCCCGGTACACTTGGACCGACCTCATCCTCACCGAAAAGGTGCGCGACCAGCTCCAACATCTCACCGATTACTTGGCCCAGCAAGAAACCGTCTACCATCGTTGGGGCGCGAGCAAGGTGCGCGCGCGTGGTTTCGGTATGAAGGCCTTGTTCAGCGGTGGTCCGGGCACAGGGAAGACGATGGCTGCCGAGGTCATCGCGCACACCTTGGGTCTCGACATGTACCGCGTCGACCTGTCCAGCGTCGTCAGCCGCTGGGTCGGTGAGACGGAAAAGAACCTCAAGAAGATTTTCGACGCCGCAGAAGGTGGCACAGCGGTCATTCTCTTTGACGAAGCAGACGCGCTCTTCGGCTCCCGTGGCGAGACGAAGCAGGCCCAGGACCGCTTCGCCAACCAAGAAGTCAGCTTCTTGCTGCAGCGTCTCGAAGTCTTCGAAGGTTGCGCCATTCTGACCACCAACCTTCAAGAAAACATCGACGAAGCCTTCCTTCGTCGCTTTGGCGCCGTCATCGAGTTTCCCATGCCCACGGCCCAACAGAGACGGGCGCTCTGGAGCCGCGCGATTCCCGAGGGTGCGCCCAAAGCCGATGACCTCGACCTCGACGAGCTTGCGGACCAGTTCATTCTGGCGGGCGGTAACATCGTCAGTTCGGCCATCAACGCATGCATCATCGCCGCGACCCGCGGCGAAGCGGTGGGCCAGCGGCATGTCATCGAGGCCATCGCACGCGAGCTGGTGAAGATGGGCAAGCAAGTGAGCCGCGTACACTTCGGCGAATACTACGAGTTTGTGAGAGACCTCCAGTAGTCCTCACCCAAAACATACACGGCACCGCTCTTTTCGGAGCGATGCCGTTTACAAAACGGGCGCCCGGCGCTACTGGGGCGCGGCAGCCTTTCGGCCCTCAAGGCCTTCGATGCTGCCGTCGGCGTATACTTGGCCTGCCCATGCCGCGAGTGCATAGCGCACGCCACCCATGACGGTGTCGGAGGAGATGCCCGGTGTGCCGGTGACCGACACCTCACTGTAGAGGACCAAGCCCGTCTGCGAATCGAAGCGGGTTTGCGTCGCGCCGACCATATTGAAGGCCCCCGCCGTCGATGCGCCGGCGGTCGCCAACTGCGAGTTGAGGTTTCCCCTGCCCTCACCCACGATGAAGACACTGTTGTCTTTGGAATTGGCGTCGACCGTGTACTTGTGCATGACACCGCCCGTCGTGCCCGACATGGTCAGCAGCTCAAAAAAGAGCGGCATTCCTTTGTGCTTCCATGGCTTGGCACCTACAGCATCTTTCGGCATTTGAATCGCCAAAGGCGCCAACGTCTTTCGCATGAGCTGCCGCATTTGCTCCAACGAGTCGCGGGTGCGGCCGGTGGAGGTGTCGATGCCTTTGAGGTCCAAGCTGGACACATGGCCGTCAGCACGCACCTTCATCGTCACCGTCGCGCCCGTCATGCTCTGGGTAAAGTTGGCGAATACCTTGTCGAGTCGCTCTTGCTCACCGTCAATTGCGCGCCCTTCGATGGCAATCGTATCGATGGTACAATCGACTGAAAACCCACCGCCAGTCGAAGTTCCCTTGCAACTGAGGTCGCTCGAAACTCCCACCTGAAGTGCGCGGGCTTGGTAGTTGAAATCCGCCATGAAAAGAAATCCACGGGGGACATTCACGAAGGACTCGGCATGGTATCGAACCGGCTCAGCCTGCTCCCACTTCCAGGCCAAGCCCTCTGCCGATGCAGTTTGGGCGGCCATCGCTGCCAGGAAAACCAACGCGGACATACGGCCTCCAATCACCGGCGCGAAGGCCGGTCCTCCATGCAACTCTAACCGCTTCCCGCCGGGAACCGCTGGAGAACAGAGGGATTGTTCCGCGCGCAATGTCGGAACCGTACCCAAGGTCAAAATCGCACAAGAAACCTCGGAGAACCACAACCTTGGCGCGTGCGCGTGCCCGTGCGTGCTTCAACCCCCGTCTCACCCCAAAAAAAAGCGCGGCCCGAAGACCGCGCATACGTCCCACCCAGCTCGTTCAGAAGGTGAGACCAATACCCAGGTTCGCACCGAAGACCGGCTGTACCCGACTGATGTCGGTTGAATCGGCCAGGTCGACCCGGAGGCTGCGGTTGGTGGGAATACCCACGCCACCACGCACATCGAGGTCGAGGAGCGGACGGACGCGACCCGAAGCCTCGGGAATCGGCGGCTGCACAGCCCAACCGAAGTGCAGAGTGGTCTGGTAGCCGTGCGCCATGTTCACCCAGCCCCAGCGCCACGCAAATCGCGGTCCGAAGCCAATTCCCGCATCACGGCCCAATACTACCCCAAGGCCCAGCCACAGGTCGCGGTTGAACCGCCGGACGTTGTAGACATCCGTAATCTTGTCGCAGCGGAGGAACACTTTGCCGTTTTCATCCACCTCTTCCGTACAAGACTTGAGGCCCTGCACCGCGCCAACATCTTCATACTCGAACTTCCCGCCCTGGCTGTCGCGACCTTGCTTACCTGGCGTTTGGTAGTACTCCATGAAGTGTTCGTCGCTACCGAGCGAAAGGCCCCACTCGCCGCCCATGTTCACCATCAAGCGGTTGTAGTGGCCACGAAGCTCGAAGTTGAAGGGCACCAGGGCCTTGTTGCGGTCGAGCTCATCGCTGATTCGGTTTTGCGCGAGCTGGTCGGGAGCAAGCGAGGATTCGTCGTCGAGGTTGGTGTCGACCTGCACCGAATACGCTGCACCATTGAACATGATACCGCTGCTGAACACAAACGCAAAGCGAACGGGGAAGTTGTCGGGACCACCACCCACGCTACGAAGCTGGCCGGCGTCTTTGTCATAGCGCCAAATCCAAGTCTTGTTGGGGTTGCCGTTTTCCGGCACCGCCACATAGACATCTGCCTTTGCGTGCATCTTTTGGTAGATGGCCAAGAAGGTGAGGATGTCGCCGTCGACGTCGGGGATACAGTCGTTCTTGTTGAGCATCAACTGATTGATGAACTCAACACCGAGCTTCTTGTAGGCTGCATCGAGGAAGAAGTACGACTTTTCATCGAGCTTCGTAGCTTCCAAACGTTCCGTCAAGCCGTGCCCGCTGTCCACCCGCTTCAAGTAAATGTCGGTGCGTCCCAAGAACAGGTTGATTTGGCCCCGTGCGTCTAGCTCCATCGGGATGCCATTGACGACCAGCTCGTAGTTCTTGAGGAAGTCTTCGAGATTGAACGCGCTCTCGCGCTGGAAGTCGCCCTTGAAGCTCGGGTACGCACCTTCCCGCAGTTTGTCGAGCTGGAACTTGATACCCCCCAATACTTCTTGGTCGGTCACGCTGCTCAACAGGCTCGGCTCTTGGTAGGCCAGCAATGCGGCCAAGTACCAATAATACGGGACAGTGATTCCACCGACCTGCTCGTAGTACGGGGGCGTCGAGTTGTTGGCGTATTCGGCGGCGCGCCCGAGCTGTGCGTAGAGTCGGAACAATGGCTCCCGAAGCTCCACGCGGTCGACGAACCATGCGGCATCTGTGAGCTTGCGGAGTTCTTGGGCCTTGACGCCCCATTGGTTCGCGTCGAGGCTGTCCCAGGTCAGGCGCTCTACTTGGTCCACAGCGGCGCCAATTTCCGGGATGACCGAATCCGGCACAATCGCGGGTTGCCGAACGGGCACGATGGTGCGATCGGGAACCTTACGGCCGTTTTGGTAGAGGTCGACTTCAGGGAAGAACATCGCCTCGGGCCGGTTGATGCGCCCGCGGACGTTCATCACCAGCGTCTCGTCGGTGTGGCCGACGCTTGTGCCCGGAACCTTGAGGACGATGACGCGCGCGAGAAGCTCGCGCTTTTTCTTCAGCGCCTCCTCTTCGGCCTTTTTTTCTTCTTCGGTCTTCTCTTCTTTGGTTTTCGAATCTTTTTTGCCAAGAAGAGCGTCGGGAACCGGCTCAGAGGGGTCTGCGGCCTGCGCAGGCGCGGCCCAGATAGAGAACACGAGGAGGAACAGCCTGAACATCACGGGGGAACTCCGAGTTCAATGCTCACGCCCGCATCGGATGGCGGGGATCGAATACGAGAATCTACACGAAATGGGTCGAGCGCGCTCGGGTTACCGACAATTGCCGACGTTGCCAACAGGCGAGCAAGTCACGGTTTGACCGCCGGATACACCTTCATGCTTGGCCGGAGATCCGCCCTTGAAGTTGACGGTGCATCGCTCCGGCGGAACATTTGCCACCTTCGCGACGCCACCCGAGAAGTTGCCTTTCCCCGTAAAGCCGGTGGGGCAAGTCACGTATACCCATTGCGACACAGAAGGGTCGGTGAGTTTGACCGTGAGCGTGCCGCCTTTCGGCGCAGCGGGCGTAGCAGGACTCGCCGTCGTGGTGGTCTTGGGCTTCGAACCACCTCCGCCTTGACTGCGCGGCTGGGGTTTCGGCTCTTCTTTGGGCAGAGGTGCGACGCCGGTGTCTTCGTCGCGGTTCTTCTTGGACTTTTTGGGCCGGTCGTCGTCGAGGTCCGCCACGACTTTGCCGGGGTCTTTCACGACGGGGTCTTCAGGCTTGTCGGGCACCAAGAACACGGCCAGAAGCACCGCCGTGCAGACGAGCATCATCAGCCCGATAACCACGACGTACGCGGTGTAGTTGGTGACGCGCCCCGAATCCCCCGCAGGCGGCGGAGGCGCTTGGTTTTGCACTTGAAACGGCGAAGTGACCGACGAAGCCGGCCCCGACGCGATGGGACCACGAATGGCCGGCGGCGGCGGACCTCCACCCATCGGCTGCGCGACCGGCGGCGGCTGGTGGGCCGCAAACCCTGGAATCGGAGGCGCGGGTGGCATTCCGCCGCCCATCATGGGCGCAGGCGGCGGGGGAAAGTTTCCACCCCCCATCATGGGCGCAGGCGGAGGTGGTGCACCACCCATCATCGGGGGCGCAGGCGGCGGTGCTCCGCCCCCTGTCGGCGCAGCCTTGGGCGGCGGCAACGCGAAGAAGGCCGTCGCGCTGGGGTCGTGAGAAACGTCCTCGTCATCGTCGTCCTGGGACAACGGCACCATTGTGAGCATTCCGGTTTCTTCGGGCGAACGCTCCCCCAACGACCGACGTTGCTTGCGTGGCGGCGCTTGGGGCGGCGCAAACGGCGACGCACGACTGGCTCCACCCCCCACCGGAGGACGAGGAGGCCGGCGACCACCACCCGAGGAGTTGTCAGACATATCGTTTCCTTCGTTGTCGGTTTCAGGGGCAGGGGGAGGAGGAGGCGCTGCGGGAGGCGCAGTCGACGGGCGTGCGGGCGGCGGCGCTTGGCTTCTACGCGGCGTTGCGTCGTCGGCGCCAGACGCGCGCGCAGGAGCCGCTCGAACCCGCGGCGTGCTGCCTGGGGTGGGTCCCAAGGACTTGACCTCTGCACTGGCCTTGTTTTGCCGCGCCATCGACCGCCGCAGCCGCTCTTCGATACTCAATCGACCCGTATTTGCGTTTTCGGTTCCCAGCTTGTCGGGGTCCGGTGCATCCCCGATGTCCATATATTGTCCAAAAAAGTATTCGCAAAACTCCCGAAGGTCGACGCCGCGGGGCCGGTTGAGCGTGCGTCGAAGGTCGACCAGCAGCTCTTGGCCGTTTTCATAGCGCTCCGACGGACGCGCCTTGAGCAAGCGCGAAATCGTCGGGCCGACCTTGGGCAGCGAGCTTGTGAGCTCCTGGCATCGCGCGGCGGTGTTCCCCGTCTCGATGTCCTGCATCACTTGGGCCAAGGGGTCGCGCGCCATTTCGTCGACTTCATACAGCGACTGGCGCATGAGCAGCTCGAACATCATGAGGCCCAAGCTGAACAAGTCGGCCCGGTGGTCGACCGCCTCCCCCCGCGCTTGTTCGGGGGACATATAGAGCAACGTGCCTTTTATTTGGTCGGCGTTGTCGGCCCGGAATTCGGCGTTGTCGACCTTTGCAAGCCCCCAGTCCAAGACCTTGACTTCCCCCGTGGGCGTCAACATCACGTTCACTGGCTTCAAGTCTCGATGAACCAACTGAAGCGGTTCCCCATTGTCGCCCGGCGTGGTGTAGGCCTGGAACAACGCGTCCGCAATCTCACAACCGATTTCGACGGCTGCTTCCGTAAACACCTGATCCCGATTGCGCGCGAGAGTGTCCAGAATCGTACGCAGTGTGACGCCGTGCACATATTCCATAACAACGGCGTGCTCGTGTTCCAAATACTCGAAAACACGCACGATTCCACGGTGTTTCACTTGGTCAAGCAGAGCAAATTCTTGAACCAATGCCGCCGCGGACTCGGGGTCGGCTTGGTTCTTGAGCGCCTTGATTGCGACCACCCGCCTACGACCTGGCTGCCGGCCCCGACCTGGAACCTGCCCGACCGCTTGGTAGACAGCGCCATACTGGCCCTCTCCCAGCTCTCGTACAATTTCGTATTTGCCGATGAACTGCGCCAATGCGACTCTCCAAGATGGGTGGATAGACGGCTCGACCGTCTTCAGGTTGTCAGTCTATTCGACGCACAAGGGGACATTCAACTTACGCTGCGGGGCCATCGGAAGGCGGAGGCGCAGAACTACGAGCGGCGGGACGAACGGGCCGAACCCGCGCGAAAAAGATTCGTTTGGTGTTGTGCAGCGCGGCCCCTACATACGAGAGCGCGACGAACAAACCCAAGATGGGCATCAGCACAAGGAAGGTACGCAGGAACGTATCCTCTTCATGCCAGCCGTCCGCCATCAAACGACCCGGAGGCGCATCCAGCCACGCGCTCGGATGTATCTGAATGGACGCTTCGGCCGTGCCGACGCCTACCAGAGAAAGTTTGGTCTTGAAGCTTCTTCGCAAGAAAAACGGATTCATGCGGTACCGCAGCTCGAACCAGTTGTACTTCGGCGCGGCAGCAGCGCGAAACGCCTCGGCCAGCTTCTTTTGCCCGCGCTTGATGTGCGACTCGCCGCCACCCGCGCGCGCGATGAGCTGAAGGCTCGCATTGTCGATGCCTCGAAGTTCGAGGTCGCCGTCAATTCGGACGTCAATATTGCGCTTGCCGCAGATATCTGCCGGCGTAGGAACTTCATACGAGCGCGGCACCTTGAAGCCCGGACGAATCGGGCGACCGAGCCCCACGGTGTGCACCTGGGGACGTTTTCGTACATCTCCCTGACGAACTTTGTTGAGGTGCTCCAGCAAGTTTCGCAAGCGGCCGGCGTTGTCTTTGCAAGTGTCCGTGGCGCGTTCGTTGTTGAACCCGTCCGTCAACACCACGACGGTGATGGCCCGACGGTCACCGCCACGAGCGTCCTTCACTTCGGCGGATTCGAGCAAGTCGCTGGTGGCATACTTGATGGCGTCAAACAAGAAGGTGTAGCCGCGTATGACCTGAAGTTGCCGCACTGCGTCTTTGTAGGCACGCTTGGACGTATGAGCCTGCAACGCGCCGCCGACGGGTACGGGGTCGCCTTGGGTGAACTGGAGCAGCATGACGGCATTCTCGGCCTGGCCGTCGGGAAAGAAGGCGTCGGCGACTTCGTCACTCAAGAGGGCCTTGCGGACCTGCTTCATGCGGGTGTCATTGGAGCCGGGGTCAACTGTATCCATCGAGCCAGAGCCGTCGATGACGAGGATATAGAGCGTTCCCGAACCGACCGCAGGGTCGTGGGGAATAATCTTGACCTCTTGCCCATCGCGTCCGTTCGCGACCTCGGTGCCCTGAAACTGCACCTGAAGCTGCTCGTCGTGGGCAGGAAGCGGCACATGCTGCTCACCGGCAAGAAATTGATAGCCGATGCGCACTTCGCCGCTGGCACGGTCTACATGCGGAAGGCACAAGTTGAATTCGTCCGTGGCAATCCGCGCGCTCTCGCAATCCGCCACCGACGAGAAAATGAGCAACTCGTAGTCTTTGTCCCGCTCGGCCGTGGGCTGCTCAATGCGCGTGGTGGTGCCAGGAATCGCAAAAAAGCCCGGACTGTTGCAGGCCAACGCGAGGCTCGCGAGCACGACAGCAAACGACCGCATCAGACCTCCTCACGCGGAAGCAGAATAAACTCCACTTCGGCCTTTTGCTCCCCCTCGCCCAGCACGATGCGGTCCCCCGACGCCAACGTCGTCTCTACAGGGACCGGCTGGCGCGGGTCGTAGCGAATGTCGACACGATTGAGCAAGCTGCGCAAGGTGGTGGGGAATTGGCTCAAGCCACGCGCGGTATAGCGCTTCTTCTCGTTGACCGTGACAGACAAATGAAGCTCTTGAACGCCGTCTTCGATAGGCAAGAAGAGGTCGAGGCCGCGCGGAAAGTGACCCACGAATCGTTCGCGGGCCTTGCCATCGAGTCCGTCGACGGGAATACGCCGCGCAAATCGGTTGGGAGTGAGAACACGCAACCAACCGACATACAGCTCGTCTGGAATCGACCAAGCGAGCAGCCCGAACGAAAAGCCCCACACGAGCCCCATGAGCGCGCCAGCGAGGAACAAGTCCTTCTGGGGCGCCAACACGACAAAAATTGACGCATCGGACGGCAAGCCGGAAACGTACCAAGCAATGCCGCCCAACAAGCCCGCGGAGAGCCCACCCGCCAAATGGCTCACCGGCTCTTGAAACTTGCGCACCACCAAGCAACCGGTGCCACAACCGAGGCCACCCATCGCAAACGCGCCCATTCGGAAGGTGATGCTCACCAGAGAGGCGTCGGAGGCGTCGACGGCGTAGTCGATGGCCCCATTGAAGGTCATCGAGGGGTCGTGAAAAAACCGAAACCCCGTGACTACGGTCGTAAAGCCGTGCCACATATAGTAGTAAATCGTCGTGATGACGCCCGAAATGCCCATGACCGTGGCGACGGTGACCACACGGCGCCAAATCGGGAGGCGACGCAGATTCGCCTCCCCCAAAATCGATGCTGCGGCGACCGTCATGGACACTGTGGCCATCAAGATGGGGCCGTCCAAGCCAGGCGGCCAGTCGAGGTTGACGACCACCAGCCCAAACAACACCACCCACCACGCCATCAGTCCCGCCGACGCACACCAATACGCCATGCTCAAATGGCGAAGCCAAGTGTAGGGCAGCAAAAAGATGTTCATCGACCCTCCGAGAGCCACCCTCGGGAACCTCCCGAAGCGGTCTATGATTGTGGTCGAGACGCCGATGGAGGCAGCGGCTCAAAAGAGACAGGTATCTATCGCGGGTCCAAGATGGTACACGTTCCAGACGTTTCCGATACCCCCGCGACGTTTTGACATGGGTAGGTACCACAGTCATGGCATTCGAGGAAAAGGTCCTCTACCTCCGTCTGAGCCCTGAGTTCGGCGGCACCCGATTCGGCCACTTTGAGCAACGAGTGGTTCGTCTTGGCTCCGATCCCGGCTGCGACATCGCCATCGCGCAAGGCTTCGGTGTGGCGCCCGAGCATGTGCAGGTCATTTTTGACGGGCCGACGAACATCATCATCGCGCCCGCTGACCGCGCTGCCGACGTCTACCATTGGCGCCCGAACGCGACCCGCCCCGACATCATCACGACCCCCACCGCGATCCGCCCCGGTGAGTCGTTTGCATTGGCCACGCCCAACGGCCCACGCTTCATCATCGAGCTTGACGAGCTTCCGCCGGAAGTCCAGGAACGTCGGGCCGCGATGGGCGGTCCCCGCATCGGTGGCCGCAAGCTCACCGGCAAAGCGATGGCCGATGAGGTCAAGCGCCAAGCGTGGACCCGTATCCTCGTCATGGGCCCGATGCAGTTGGTGCAGCGGGCCTATATGTTCGTCAAGTCGGGCGCGATTTTGCAGCCCCGCAATATCATCCTCGGCGTCACGATACTTGGCGGCTACATCATCGGCGGCGCTTCGTTCTGCAAGATGCGCTCGGCAAGCGTCGAACTCGATGCCGTCAATGAGCGCTATGAAGGGTGTCGCGAAGAAGTATCTGGGATTCGAAACGGCCAGTCCGACCCTATCAAGATGCAGTTCTCCGACCTCGTGCGGGAAATCGTAGGGTCGAACCGGGTTGGCGTGCTTATCAATAAAGACCGCGACCTTGCCCGCGAGGTCAAAGACCGCGTTCGCTCAATCTTGGCCTCCCCCGATGACTACCGCTGGCTCTTGGAGGCTGGTTCGGGCCGCGCCAATAGCTTTATGGAGTGGCGCAACCGCGTCATCGAGTTGAGTGAACTCGACGGCGACACCGCACGCATCGCGGTCTGGCTGGCGGCGCCGCCCAATGCGGGGCCCGCCGACGACTTCTCCCGCGGCTTCGACTCCGAAGCCAACGACATCTGTATGCGGGGCGAGCTTGAGCTTTCGTATCGCCAAGCGGTAAACCTCGGCCTAAACCCCAACCTCGACGCATTCCACCGCGGCATTCTTGATTCCATCAACGACAACGCCGTGCGCAAGGAAATGTTGGCCAAGACCGCGGCTTCGGTAGGACAAGAGCTCCCGGAAGGAATCACCATCGACGTTGTCGGCGTCGGCAACACGAGCAAAGAGTACTGCTTGTTTGCCGAGGGCGACGGCGATGAGCGCACCAAACGCTCCGCGCTGCTGGACATGGTCAAACGACACTTCTCCATCAGCGACAAGTCGATGCCCCAGTCCAACGTAGGCGCATTGTCCGCGCGCGTCGCCCGCTTTTATTCGGCTGACCTGCCCAGCGCGTCCTACAATCCGTCGAACCGTACGGTCGAAGGTATCGACTTCAAGGCAGGCGGTGGCGAGCTCATCAGCCGCGCGCTGAAAGACGAAGGACCGCGCGGCGAGTGGGTTTTGAAGCGCACCGCCGACATCTTTGCGCGCGCCGTCGCGGTTCCTTGTCTCGGCGTGCTCGACCCAAACATCGACAAAAAGGCGCTCCAAGCGGTGCTGGGAGACGACCTGCCGCACCCCATCCACTGTCTCGTGCTGAATTACCAGTTGAGCACCGACGGCTGACCCCAAAGGTCCGCCCGCAGGCGCGATGACGCGCATGTGTAGGGCGGGCTTTCGGGCGTGCGCGCCGAAACGTCACTCGCTGGTCGATTCCGAAGGACGGCGGCGCGCGACGAAGGTCAATGCCAACAACCAAGCGCCGCCCATGCCCGCCCACGCCGATGGCAAGGCCGAACAGCCAAAACCACCCGGTTCGCCTGCCAACGCAAACGCAGAAACAACCGTGGGGTCGGCGGAGTCCGTCACGGCGGTGTCGAGCGCGGCAGCGCTGGTGTCTACGGCCTCGGCTTCCACGCCTGCCGAATCGCCCGCTGGAAGCGCTGCCGTGTCGTTAGAGGCGGCCGTGTCGACGGCGGTATCGGTAACCACAGCCGTATCGAGACCCGAGTCACCTGCCGGAGGAGGAGCCAACGAAAAAACCCGAGGCGCCGCGAGCGCAAGCAAAAGCGTTCCCCCAGCGCGGCTCCACCATTTGAGGTCTGCGTTCATGCGGGGGTCTCCTTACGGTCAGTGTTCGGACCGCGCCGTAGCGGTCCCGGCTCGCAGCCAAGCGTCCGTTCGCGCGAGAGTGTATCGAGCGAACCGCCGGTGCGTACATACCGTTCCTTCATCGGACGGTAGATTCTGCGATTGGACCCCTACCGTGGCCCCTTGCCCAAACGCGATGAATGCGCTACCCGGCCAAGGTTGAACCACACGTGGCAAGTCCGAGTTGTGCATCGGGATCGGCAGTGTCCGTCCACGCCGGTTGCACACCCGCTCCGCCCGGTATTGACTCCAGCGCATCGTTGAGGAACGCACCATGAAAGCCGACATCCATCCCCAGAACTACCGCTACGTCGTGTTCCAGGACACCTCCGCGGATTACTCTTTCGTTACCCGCTCCTGCGCTCCTTCGCGCGAGACGGTCACCTGGGAAGATGGCAAGGAATACCCGCTCATCAAGCTCGACATCTCCGCCAAGTCGCACCCGTTCTACACGGGCAAGCAGAAGATCGTCGACACCGCAGGCCGCGTCGACCGCTTCAAGCGCAAGTACGGCATGTGAGCCGAGCCTTTTGGCACGAAACACCCCGCTTCGGCGGGGTGTTTTCGTATGTGCGCCCGACGAACCGATGCCCATTGCGTCAGGAATAGGGTGCGATGGCCCATCACTGGCCCCGCGTCTGTTAGTGTCCCCGCACCATTGTTTGAGGAGCCAAGATGAACCGCCTCTCCGTCGCCCTGTTCTTGTGCTCGGCCTTCTTTGCCATCGGCTGCGAGGACGAGTTTGAAAAGGCCCAGGCCTCCCACTCCATCGAGGCATATGAAGCCTACCTGAAGGAGCATCCCGACGGCAATTACGTCCTCCAGGCCACGCTTGCTCTCGAAGACCTTTATCTGCAGGCAGCGCGCGACGGGGGCACCCTCGAGGGCTACGATGCCTACCTGCAGCGCTTTCCCAAGGGTCAGCACAAAGACAAGATCATGGATGAGCGCAAGGACTTCATGTTCTCGTGGGCAGCCGAACAAGACACGCCGGAAGCATGGCAAAAATTCATCGACGAATACCCCTCCGGCCAGGACAAAAAGCTGCGCGACAAAGCCAAGACCCGCAAAAAGATGGCGGAAAACCGCGACCGCGTGGAAGTTGGGCCAGTGGAGGTCGAGCAAGTCAATCTTGCCGAGAATCCCGATGGACCGCTCGATGGCTGGGGCTTCACAGCGGACATCATCAACAAGGGCGACAAAGCCATTCAGTACCTCAACATCGAGATTCAGTACTTGAATGATGCCGGCAAGGTCGCGCATTCCGAATCGTACCCCGCCGTGGCCACGCGACTTCCCGGCAATATGCCGATGGAAGAGGGCTTCTCGAAGCCGATTGCGCCAGGCAAGGCCCGCACGTTCAACTTCACCACCGGCGACCTCCCGACCGGTTGGTCGAAGAAAGTGAAGCTGGTGCCCATCGACATCGGCTTTGTCGGCGAGCAGTAGGCGCCCACGATGTCCAGGGGCCTTGGAAGAACGGTTTGTGCTGGGGCGTTTTTCGCCGCGGCTTGTCATCCCGTTGTCGAGCCGATTCTGGACGAAAACACCTGCGTGCCCACCGCTCCCGACCCCACCCGCGCGCGCGCCAAGCGGGTGGTTTGCTCCGACGAGTTGGTGGGTGGAGACGCGCGCGTTGGGGATTGGTTACTGCAAAACGCGCTATTGACCGTACAAGTACGCGCGGAGGGCACCGCGCTGACCGAGCCAGGCGCCGCCGGTGGCACCGTTCTGGACATCCTGTCGCCCAACGCCAACGCCGATGTCACCGAAATGGTGCCACTGGTCGACGGAACCCACTGGTTTGCCGATGCTATCGTCTCGGCGCAGACTACGGACGATGGTGCCGAGATTGTCGTGACAGGCGTGCTTCCCGATGGCACGCCAAGCGAGGTCACCTACTTCTTGGGCCACAGCAGCCCCGTGCTCGAAGTGTTCGGCGCGTCTCGTTTTCGGGTGGCCCCCCAAGCGAGCACCGGCTTTTTGGGCGACTTTATGGTCTATTCCGACGTACTCGTAACCGATGGCCTGCTCGCCCAAGACGACGGCGGCTGGTTCTGGTGGGACGACGCATCCTATTTTGGCCCATTCGCCGAAACAACGCTTCCTGAGCTTCTTCCAGAGCAATACAGCCACCATCTCACCGGGGGATGCGACCGCGGCGAGCTCGTCTATTTGGCGGACGAAGCGGGCCGAATCGTCCAGCGGATTTCTCTTTCGGACCCCTCGGGTGGATTTGACGCCGCTATCGACCAGCGCGCGACACGCATCGTTTGTGTAGCGGGGGGGCGCCGGTCGTCGGGGTGGGTGGACCTCTCGCCGGCCGACGAAGCGGGCGAGCGCGAGCCGATAGAGCTCACCGTCGGCGACCTGGGCATACTCGATGTGCGGGTCACCGACGACCTCGGCCTACCGACCCCTGTTGCGGTGTGGTGGAATGGGGGCCGGTGGAGTCTCAATGGGGGTTCGGGGAGCCTGTGGGTCGGCGCCGGAGAAGGAGAAGGTTTGGTATGGGGCGGGCCCGTATGGTCTGTCGGACGGATTCCCTTGTTGGACGTAGACGCCGAATCCGCCGTCGACCTTCGAATTCGGCGCGAGCTACCCGAAGATGTTCTGCTGGCGGATTTTGCGGTAGAGACATGGCCCCACTCCACCACGCGAACGTCTGCAAGCAGCGCCAACGCCCGCCGTGTGAGCGACGGCGTGCAGTGGAGCGTCACCGTGGCCACAAATGCCGTTGCGACCACTGCCTCTACCGCGCTCAACGAGGATGACTTGTGGACCGACGCCGGCGCGCGCGTGGAGACCGACGCGGGCGGCACAATTGTGAGTTGGCCGTGGACGGCCGACAGCGAGCAAAACCAATGGGGTGTGCCGCGCGTCGGCGGCCTCGACAACCACGAAGCCCTCTCCGTGATGGCCCGCGGGCGCTTTACTGTGGTCGATACCTCTTGGGTGACCGCGGCGGGTCCCCCCCGCGATTGGCCGACGGTCCCTACCGCCGTTCGCATCGACAGCATCGACGACCTCCCGGCCTACATCGCGCTCCTCGACCAATGGACCGCGCCGGCACTCGTCGGTCCCCTCACCTATTTGGTGGGCGTCGACCGGGCCCAGCACGCACCCGCGGATGCGGAGCGCGCCCTCTTGGAGCGGCGCACGGTCGCGACGAACGGGCCCTTGGTGGTCGTCACGCCGGAGCCCAGCCTGCCTGCGGTCGACCGGCCATACGCGGGCGGTCATCGTGTGCGGGTGATAGTGACGGCCCCCCAATGGATGCAGCTCGACAACGTGGCGCTCATCGGACCCTCGGGCAACACATTGGCCGATTGGACCCTCGGCGACCCCATCGACCCCATACGCCTCGACACCACGGTCACCTTGCCCGCAGGCACAAGTTGGGTCATGGGCGTGGTCACGACGGAGAGCGACTTTCTTGGGCTCGTACAGAGCGCGCCAGCGTGGGCGGTCGGCTCCCCCGTGTTTCTGGAACGACCCCGCTAAAAAGCGCCCCGGCTGCCATTTCTCGATAGGACGGGCCAGCCAGGACAGCGGGAGCGAATCAGCCGTTGCCCATGGCCATTTCCGCGACGAGCTGCTCGCGGAGGTGGTCGTTGAGCGCCGTGACAACAGGCTCCAGCTCCCCTTCGACGATGCGGTCGAGTTGGTAGAGCGTGAGGCCGATGCGGTGGTCGGTCAGGCGATTCTGGGGGTAGTTGTAGGTACGAATCCGTTCGGAGCGGTCGCCCGTGCCGACCTGCTGGCGACGCTGGGCGGCGAGCTCCGCATGGGCCTCGGCTTCTTTTTGCTCTAGCAAGCGCGCAGCGAGCACCTTGAGGGCCTTGGCCTTGTTCTTGTGCTGGGACTTTTCGTCTTGGCACTGCACCACAATGCCCGAGGGCAAGTGGGTCACGCGCACGGCGGAGTCGGTGGTGTTGACCGACTGGCCGCCCGGCCCCGAGGCACGGAACACATCGATGCGCAGGTCTTTGTCCTGGATGTCGACTTCAACGGGGTCGGCCACGGGCATGATGGCCACGGTTGCAGCAGAGGTATGAATCCGACCTTGGGCTTCGGTGAGCGGCACGCGCTGCACGCGATGGACTCCCGATTCGTGGCGCAAATGTTTGTATGCATCGGCGCCTGCGACCTGGCAAATCACCTCTTTGAAGCCAACCGCGCTCTTGCCGGCACCACCACCAACGGTGATTTCGTTGCGCTCGAGCATTTCGAGGCGCCAGCCTTGGCCATCGGCGTAGCGCGAATACATTCTGAAGAGGTCGGCGGCGAACAGCGCGGCTTCGTCGCCGCCTGTGCCCGCGCGCACTTCGAGGATGATGTCGCGCCCTTCATAGGGATCGGGCGGAATCAGGAGGGCCCGCAGGCTCGACTCAAGTTCGGGCAGCTCGCCTTGCAAGCGCCGGACCTCATCGATCGCCATGTCCCGCATTTCGGGGTCTTCGAGCATCTCCCGCGCTTCGGCGAGCTCGTTGCGCGCATTGTGGAGGTCGCGCCAGCACTCGACAATGGGCGTCAGGTGGGCCCGGTCGCGTGTGACGGTCATGAGCCGCCGACGGTCCGCCAAGACCTCGGGGTTCATGAGTAGGGTGTCCAGCTCTTCTAAACGAGCAATGGCTTCATCGATGCTGTGGAACATGGTTGACTCCGCGGTCGCGCATGTACCCCGGATTCCACCGTTCCGCCGCCACCGAACCGGAACGACCGTGCGACGGTCAACCGGCCTGGGGCAGTTCGACCGACGAGAGGTTGTCCAGCAACGCCAAGGATTGCTCGATAGCGGTTTGCCGGTCTGTGGACAGCGAACGCCGGAACGCGCGCATCTTCTCGGCTTGCGAGTGGCCGACGAGGCGGTCGACGTTTCGCGTAAACGAGGCCCGCACATCGAGGGCCGGCCACACATCCGACGCGACAAGTTCTGCGTCCAGACGGATTTCTGCGTTTGCTGTGCCCTGAATCTCTTGCAGCAGGACCTCATCGACGTCGTGGCCGGTGTCGGTGAGCACGGTGGCGATGAGCGTCAAGCTGCCCCCGCCATCGAGGCTGCGACCGGCGCCAAAAAAGCGACGGGCCTTGTGGATTGCGGCGATGTCCACGCCGCCGCGCAGCTCGCGCTGTCCCGTAGGAGCGGTGGCATTGTAGGCGCGGGCCAATCGCGACAAGGAGTCCACCAAGACGACCACATCACGCCCTTGCTCGACAAGTCGCTTCGCGCGCTCAATCACCATCTCGGCCACTTGGACATGGCGGGTAGGCGGTTCGTCGAACGTTGAGCTGAGGACTTCGCCCTTCACCGAATCGATCATCGCCGCCACTTCTTCAGGCCGCTCGTCCACCAGCAGCACCATCATGATGGTGCCCGGATTTGAAGCCTGAATGGACTGGCACAAATCGCGCAGCAGCAGCGTACGCCCCGCGCGCGGCGGCGTGTGAATGACCACCCTCTGCCCAAACCCAAGCGGCAGCAACCAATCGATCAACCGCAAGCGGGTGTCGAGGGAGTCGAGCCGAATCACACGGTCGGGGTGGGTTGGCGAGAAGTTGTCGAACAGGATTTTGTCCCGCTCTTCATCCGGCGTGCGGCCGTTGACCGTCTCAATCTTGATGAGAGCGAAGTACCGCTCCCCTTCCTTCGGTGCGCGCACACGGCCACCCACCATGTCTCCCGTGCGCAAATTGAACCGACGAATTTGGGACGGCGACACATAAATGTCGTCGGGGCCTGGCAAAAAGTTGCAGTCGGGAGAGCGAAGGAAGCCAAATCCATCGGGCAGCGTTTCGAGCACGCCTTCCCCGTAGGCACCATTGGCTCCGCCCGCACGAATGCGGACGATTTCGAAGATCAACTCCTGCTTCTTCAAACCCGAGGCGTTGTCGATGCCGAGGGTTCGGGCGGTGTTGACCAGCTCCGTGATGCGCTGCGCGCGCAGATCGGACAAGTCAAGGGACATGTTCGTGCGGGGGATGGGGAGGGAAAGGGGGGCACTCCGGAAAACCGGAGAATCCGGGCGGGGGCAGCGGATCCAACGGACGGGAACCGCAGAGGGACGAAGGGCCTATCTCACCCTTTGCCAGCGTGGACACCGTACGGGCAAAAAAAAGGCCATACAGGTTGTCCAATCGGTAGGGGAACCAAGCTTTCGACCGCCAAAGAACTGCCATTCGAGGAATGGGAAACCCAAATGGTTCCAAGAGACATCATGCCACTTTCATTCCGCAACCGCATCCGCGCAAACCAATTCGACGCAAACTGCATCAGAAAAGGCCCACTGTGGGGCATTTTACAAATCGTCCCATCCAACTGCAATCGGCTGAAATTTGCCATCAATCGTTGCGCATCTCGCGCTAAGGAAAGGGGACAAACTCGCACTATGGGGCACAGGCGACCCGTGCCGCCCCATGAAAGGCGCGGTCGACGACTATACTCCCTCGGGTCCCTCGCCTGACTATCAAATGAACCGCCATTCATTTTTGTATCCGATACAATCGAAGCGGGCGCGGCCCACCGACCGCCCACCACCTCGGACATCTCGGAGTCCCCATGCGCGCCGCCGTCTCGTTTGTTTCTATTCCCGTACTCATCCTCGGCTGCCTTGCATGTAACGACGCGACCTCCAAGAACGCAGATGAAACGGCCGCCACTCCAACCACCGAAGAAACCACCGACGGCACGTCCAACACAACCGACACCGATACCGACGTGCCCGCCGATCCCTCCCCCATCGTTTCGTCGCTCGACGCACGCTGCACCGAGCACACGACCGGGGAAGCCACCTACATTTGGACCATCACCGCCGACGCGACCGACCCCCAAGGCGCCGATACACTCGAAACCTTCGTGCAAGACGCCATACAAGTGGAAGCCAACGGTAGCGTCGTCGCTACCTATGCGCTTTCCTGTGTGGTGGAAGACTTATCTATCGCCCATTGCTCCGGCTCTTTTTTGGAGGTCGAGGACAACATCATCTGTACCAATGCAGCGTCATATTCGATTTCTGTGACGGCAGTAGACCAAGATGGAAACACAGGTACCAATACAACACAAGGGCGCACGCAATAACGCAGATACCCGTGAGATAGCCGCACTCCCCGTCGCGTTCCCAGACCTTATCCGAGGATATAACGCGTAATCCTTACGCAGCATTGCGCGTGTCCGCCGTCCGCCAAATAGAAAACCGGCAGGGCACGCCCACCGGTTCTGGTCGCTGCGAAGCGAAGCATGTCTTGTCACACCCACCGCACACGAACGGACGATGTGTGTTTTGGCGCGAACATCTGTAACTCTACGCATACCGCGTAGGCTTCCACGAGCGGCCCTACGGTGACGCGCTCGTCAGTTGACGAAATAGCGCGGCGGAATCCAGCGGAACCCACCTGTACCCGTCACTTCGGTGCCTCGCACTTCGGTGACCGCCGATACGATGTCGGAGACCGTGAGAACAGTGGCTTCTTCGAGCTTCAAGCACTGCGCAATGCCGGGAATGTCCTTTTGGCCAATCGCGCGGGTCGGCATGCCGGGGTAGCGGTCGACAACATGCCCCTGGATGGTACGCACAAAGCCCGCAAACGAGCGGTCTTCGGCGGCCACCACCAAGCGGCCGGTGCGCTCGACGCTCGCGTAGACGGTGTCGAGGTCGGGGGGCACGAGGGTTCGAAGGTCGATGACCTCGGCGTCGACGCCTTGCTTTTCCAAGTCTTCCGCTGCGCGCATCGCCGTCCAAACTGCGCGTCCCCAGGCGACGATCGTGACATCATTCCCCGGTCGCCGAATCGCAGCCTTGCCGATGGGCACGCGCAACGATGGGTCGATTTCGGGAATACCACCGCGCATGATGAGCTTCTTGAGCGCCTTGATTTCTTCGGGGTCCGTCGGTTCGCCGGGGAACGCGGGTCCGAGGTTCTGGCGGTACATCCACTTCGGTTCTAGGAAAATAACGGGGCTGCGGTAATCCGCTGCACTCAGCAGCAACCCGTACACATCCCAGCTTGTGCTCGGCATCACGACCACAAGGCCCGGAATTGGCGTGTAGTAGCCGTCGATGCTCATCGAGTGGTAGACCGCGCCACCGCCGAAGGGGTCGGTGGGGGTACGCAAAATCATCGAAAAGCGGCTGTTGCCGTTGCTCGTCCAGTAAAGGTTGCCCATGTGGACGAGCCAGTGGAACGCATTCAGCGTGTAGTCGCCAAACTGGACTTCGGGGAGCGCGATGAAATCATCGTGCAATGCGGCACCACAGGCGGTCCCGACAATCAACGGCTCATTGAGCGGCGCATCAAACACACGCCCAGGATGCCGGGCCATCAAGCCTGCAGAGGCCTGCATGACCCCGCCCAACTTGGCGACGTCTTGGCCCCACATGGCCCCGTGGCGGGACGAGAGGATGTGGTCGAGGGCGGCCCGAATCGCGCCACCGTAGGTAATGGAGGTTTGCCCCGAAACCTCGGCCTCCACGACATCGGGGAACGGCGGCCGAATGTGCTCGAAGATGCTGTCGGCGGGAGGTTCGGGTTCGGCGCGCACCATCTCGAACAGGCTCCGCACCACCTCATCTTCTTGGCCCATCACGCGACCAAGCTCATGGTGCGCGAAGAAGTCGCGCCCTTCACCGGGTACGCGGCGCAGCTCGTCGCCGGCTTGCAGCACACCCATTTCCACCAACTGCGCACCAAACGCGACCAAGGGGTCGGACTGGTTGAGGTCGAAGGTCATGTCCGCGGCGGAGCTGTGGCCGTTGAAGCGAGGCAAGCTGTGAACGTGCAAGAACGCAGGTTTTTGCTCGTCCCGGCAGTACGTGGCGCAGGCCAACGTTGTATTGTAGACGTCCCAGAAATCGTTTCCGTCGCAGGCAAATGCGCGGACGCCGAAACTCTCGGCATATTTGGCAAAAGACCGAATGCCACGGCCTTCTTCGGGCGTCGTGCTAATGGCGATGCCGTTGTCGGTGACGCAGACGATGGTGGGCAAAGACCAGACGCTGACAGCGTTCATGGTGTCGTGGAGGTCGCCTTCGGCGGAGGTGCCGTCGCCGATGATGCCCATCGTCACCGCATCGTGGATTCCTTTCATGCGGAATCCCAAGGCATAGCCGGCCGCTTTGCCGAGCTGCATCCCTACGGGGCTTTGCACCGGAAGAATACCGACCTCGCGAATGTCGAGGTGGTACACCATCTGGCGACCACGGCTCATGGGGTCTGTGTCTTTGGAAAACTGCTGGCGGAGCACATCGCGGGTGAAGCCCTCGCGGCCCTGGAGCTCGCACCACATCGCGCACAAGCAGCCCGAGCGGTAGTGGGGCACGATACCAAAGCGGTCGACGCCCACCACTTTTGAGAGCGCGAGCGCAGTCGCGGAGCCGTGCACTTCTTCGCCAGGACCCCAAATCGCAAACTTCACTTCGCCGCGGCTTGCGAGGCGAACGATATGCTCTTCGGTCGAACGCGAACGAACCGCGATGCGGTAGGCCAGGCGGAGCTCATCGGCTGTGGGCGCAGGAAACGTGCCCGAGGACTCCAACGAATCGTGGCCAGGTGCCGACACTCCACTCATACGACCTCCAAAGTTACGACCGCATCACTGTTTTGACGCTCGCTCCACGCAGGTTCGGGATGCTTGACGCACAGGGCGTTGGGGAACCCGCAGGGAGCAATGGTTTCCGGCTGGTAGCTCGATAACGCAACCCACGTCGCCTCGCGACGGATGCCATGTGAGCATACGGTGCCAGCAGCAAGGAAAGGCGCTTGCCGCTCCGCGCGACAGGCAACCCAAGGCGCTAAATCACGAGAGCTTCGGTGTGCCCATGGAACGAACGCCCTGTCCGAAACGCGCTGACATTTGCTTCACGACCCAAGACATGCACCGAGTCTACGTTGCGGCCTGCTTCGACGAGCGCGTGAACCGTCAGCGCGGAGAAAGGCCCAAACATGGCGCCGTGTCCGCTAAAGCCCACGGCCCGAATTAGGTTGGTACGGGCCTGGTCATAAGACAAAAATGGGTTGTGGTCGGGTGTTACGGCATACATGCCACACGTTGTGGCGTGAATGCCCTTGAATTCGCCAACCGCAGGGAGGTAATGCGAGAGCGTCATCCAAGTATCGACCGCGCGCCCATCGACGCCGGCTTTGTGATGGAACGCAGGCTCAATGCGGTCTTGGTCCTCAAAGGCAAATTCTGGCTCTGGCGCGGCATCATGGGCCCAGCCGGTCATCAAGGTCTCGGCGTTTTCCGGGTGACAATAAGCACCAGCAGGCGTCACGACCATCGGCATTCGCACGAGCGTCTCAGCTGCCATGTCGCCGCCCCGACCGATAAACCAAAGATAGCGGCGAACAGGCGAAACGGGGAGCACCTCCGCACCCAACACCTGCGCCAAACGCGGACTCCACGCATTCGTCGCGTCGACAAACACGTCGCCACTGACCCAGGAGTCGCCCGCCCGCACCGACACGATGCGGTCGCCCTGCACGCGAACGTCGGTCACCGGCGCTTGTTGCCGAATGTCGACGCCATACGCGCGGGCCGAGGCCGCTGCTTCCCCGTACACCACCTCGGGGCGCAAGAAGCCATCGGACGGGCACCAGGTCGCGCCAACGATTGTGGAACCGTCCACAAACGAAAAGCGTTCCACCGTTTCGTCGGCGGTCAGGAACTCGACTTCTGCGAGTCCTTGGGCCTTTTGCATCGCGACGCGGGAACGAGCGGCCTCCAAGCCCCCTTCGAGCAAAAACAGGTACCCATTTTCGACGATAGGTGAAACCAGTCCGCCGACCTCCTCGGGAAATCGACGGTAGACGTCCACTGCATACCGCATCCCAAGGACTGTCTCGGGTGTGGAGAATTGCTGACGGATCCCCGCAGCGGTACGGGAGCTGCTCCCGGCACCAATATGATGGGCTTCCACCAGAACCACCTCAAAACCTGCCCGCGCGAGCCGTACTGCAGAGAGGACTCCTGTGATTCCGCCCCCGATGACAACCACACGACCAACCATGATGCCTCCGCAACCCCATGCTACCGCGACCATGTCTCCCCGGTGGGCTTCGTTCGGCAGGTTCCGTGACAACTATTTGTGGCCGCGCACCTAATGCCTAAAATTCTGGCCTTTCATCCCCGCCTCCGTTCGGCCGTTCGCGCGGCGCTTGTGTTTTGCGGGGCAGGTTGGACGGTGTCCTTTGCCGTGCAGGTCACGGACTCCCATACGCCGCTTTGGATGGCGTTGTTCGGCCCGGCGAGCATTCGGTCGCTCCAACTGGGCGCTGCAATGGGCCTCGCGTGGTATCCCTTATTGTCCGTACCTTGCTCCACCACCGCACGCAGGGTGGCACTTGGAGCGTTCGCGGGGATAGCGGCCGGCTGGTGTGCCGTCACGCTGTACTTTTTGTTTTGGCCCCCCCAATGGAACTCGGGAATCTGGAACATTCTCAAAGTGTTTTATGGGGTGTATTGGTTACGCGTCATCCCTGTTAGTGCCCTCGCAGGCATTCACGCCGCGTTTTGGGTCGCATCGGTGCCCCACCCCATCCTCCCCGCAGACGAGCCATCTGAGCCCGACTGGGACGAATATACGAGCACCCACGAGGCCACGGGCGAGCATCCGGGTCCCTAAAAACGCGCGGCCCCGTCGTCTTCCGAAGCCGCCCTCGCATCCGAAACATCCAACAGTGGGTTAGGTCGGGCAAACCTCGCGGAGGACCAATGCCCACGCCCCATTTGTTGTGTGTCCTGGATGGCTTCGGTTGGGGCCGCCCCGACGCCGCAAACGCCATTCACCTCGCCCACACCCCCGTCTGGGATTCCCTTCTCGCCAATCACCCTTGGTGCTTGTTGGCGGCACACGGCCGCGCGGTCGGAATGCCCTCCGACGACGACATGGGCAACTCGGAGGTCGGCCACAACGCAATGGGCGCGGGCCGGGTGTTTGCGCAAGGCGCGAAGCTGGTCCAGGATGCCTTCGAAAGCGGACGAATTTGGGAAAGCATCGCGTGGGATGCCATTCAGAGGCGAACCGAACGCGGGGGCACCCTGCACCTGTTGGGCTTGTTGAGCGATGGAAATGTGCACAGCCACATCGACCACACCATACTCCTCATCGAAAAAGCACGCCAGACGGACGTACGTCGACTGCGCGTCCATGTGTTGACCGACGGCCGCGATGTGCAACCCCGCAGCGCGCTTGGCTTCGTGGACCGCCTTGAGGCCGCGCTTCAGACCGCCCGTGACCAAGGCTTCGACTATGCCATCGCCACCGTCGGCGGCCGAATGGTCGTCACGATGGACCGCTACGAGGCCGATTGGCCCATGGTGGAGCGAGGTTGGCGCCTGCATGTAGGCGGTGAAGGTCCGCGCGAAGTCTCCGCGCGTGCAGGAATTGAAGCACGCTACGCCGCCGACGCCCGCGTCGACGACCAGTGGATGCCCCCCTTTGTCGTGGAGGGGTATTCGGGGATGGAAGACGGCGACTGCTGCGTGCTGACCAACTTCCGCGGAGACCGGGCGATTGAAATCAGCCGCGCATTCGAAGCGTGGGACGACTTCACCGCGTTCGAACGTTCTCCCCGTCCCGAGGTGCTGTTCGTCGGAATGATGGAGTACGACGGCGACCTCGCAATTCCTGGCTGCACACTCGTCGCACCGCCCGCGATTGCAGGGACCGTCTCTGAGCACCTTTCGCACGCACAACGCCGCTCGTTCGCCGCGAGCGAAACACAAAAATTCGGCCACGTCACCTATTTCTTCAATGGCAACCGCAGCGACGTCCCAAAGGGAGAGCGACGCCACGAAGTGCTATCGGACGTCGTTCCCTTTGACGAAAAGCCCGAGATGAAGGCCGAACAGATTGTCGACGAAGTAATTCGTCAAATGACCGCCCGTAGCTTTGATGCCGCACGCATCAACCTCGCCAATGGCGACATGGTCGGGCACACGGGCAATCTCGCCGCCGCGGTGCAGGCCGTCGAAGCGCTGGACCGCGCCTTGGGCCGCTTGGTCCGCGCGGCGGAAGATACGGGCACCATCTTGCTTGTCACCGCCGACCACGGCAACGTGGAAGAGATGGCGTCTCGAAATAAAAAAACGGGCGCCTTGCTCTATGACGACAAGCACCAGCTCGTGCCGTCCACCAGCCATTCGTTGAATCCGGTTCCGTTCCTCCTTGTGGACCCCACCCACGAATGGACCCTCGCTGTGCCCCAAGGCGACAGCGACATCGCTGGTAGCATCGCACGAATTGGCGCAACGGTGCTCACATTGGCCGAGGTCTCGCCCCCCACCGACTACCTTCCGACGCTCGTTACGCGGAGGACCGCCTGATGTTCGTCGACCTTCGAAGCGACACCGTCACCCGCCCGGTCCCCGCAATGCGCGCAGCGATGGCCAACGCAGAAGTCGGCGACGACGTCTTCGGCGAGGACCCCAGCGTCCTCGCGCTTGAGGCGATGGCCGCGCAGCTGCTCGGAAAAGAGCGGGCGATTTTCGTACCATCCGGTACGATGGCCAATCAAATCGCAATTCACATTCACACTCGCGCCGGCGACGAGATGCTTTGCGAGGCGGGCGCCCACCCGTTCAACTACGAGGCCGGCGGCGCGGCGATGCTGTCAGGCGTGTCCACGCGGCCCATCGTCGGCGTGAATGGCGTCCTCGACCCCCGCGCGGTCGCGGCGGCGTTTCGCCCTGTCGATGCGCACTTCAGCCCTGCGACCCTCGTTTCGGTCGAAGACACGTCCAACCGCGGCGGAGGCACCGTCCATCCCCTCGAACGCCTCGACGCCCTCGCCGATGTAGCCCATCAACACGGCGCTGCGGCACACCTCGATGGCGCAAGGCTGATGAACGCCGTGGTCGCATCGGGCGTGTCGGCGGCGCGTCGGACGCGAGACTTCGATACAGTGAGCCTGTGCCTGTCCAAAGGATTGGGCGCACCGGTGGGGAGCGTGCTCGCGATGCCCGCCGCCCTCGAAGAGCGGGCCCGCCGCTTTCGCAAGGCCCTCGGCGGGGGCATGCGCCAAGCCGGAATCCTGGCTGCAGCCGGAATGTACGCGCTCACCCACCACATTGACCGTCTCGCCGACGACCACCGACGGGCGCGCGTTCTCGCGGAGGGTCTCGCGGCACAAGGCTACACCGTGCGAACGCCCGACACCAACATGGTGTACGTCACCGTGCCCGTGGCTGCCGACGCTGTGGCCCATCTCGCCGGTTTTGGCGTGCGGGTGCTGGGCGTAGGGCCCCAAGAGCTACGCCTCGTGACGCACCTGGACATCCACGACGACCACATTGCCCGAGCATTGCACGCCTTCACCCAGCTGCCCCGCTGAAGCAACACAGGCCCGCCAACAGCTGGCGAGCCTGTGAATACGGAAGCGACGATTCAGTCGCAGCTGGCGGCGCCGCCATACGAAATCTCGACGACGTCGCCACCCGTGGGGTTGGCGGTGTCGAGCGTGACGGTGTTTGCCGTGGGGTTGTAGGTCCAGTCGCTCACGCCGACGCCGTTGACGTAGACCTGAATGGTCTCAGGAATGGGCTTTTGCAGCAACTCGAAGGCGTTTTGGATGATAGACGCCGAGGCCAGCTGCTCAAGAGTAGAAGCATTGGCCCAGTCTGAGCAAATCGAGATGAACTCGCCATGGGTGGCACCGACGGCTTGGTAGTAGCCGTCGCCCGCGTCGGCGCTGCCGCAACCGCTCGGATAGTCACCCGCGATGGCCGAAATCTTCACCATTCCGGGGTCGCCCTTGGCCGCCTGGAGCCGCGAGACCAAGGTGCTCCAGTTGTCGCCGGAGATAAACGCGGACTGTTCGGGCTCGTCGGACACCACAACCAAGTGCAGCGCGGCGCCTTCCCGCATGAAGCCGTAGTTGCAGCCACCGGCGTATGCAGCGGACTCTGCGGCGCGTGCCCCAACCGTGAGAAGCGCTTCGGTAAACGAGCCACCGCCCACACCGACCTGGCTCGTAAAGATGGACTGGTAGCTCGCGGTTCCCGGCGTGAGGATGCCGGTTTGGTTGCAGCCATCATCGTTGTTGGCGATGATGATTTGCCAATCGTTCGAGTATCCCGACAACAACGAAATGAAGGTCGAGAAGTTGCTCGCGAGGCGGGCTTGGTCGTCGTCCATCGAGCAGGACTGGTCGATGGCGAACATGATGTCGGTGGGTGGATCGCTGGGGATCTCCCAAACATCGGTGTACCAGCCAGCAAACGCGCCAATTCCCGCTTGGTCCGCTACCCGCGTGCCCAGGGGCTCATTGGAGGTAACGGCGAAAGCGCCCGTGAATGCGCCTTCTTCTTCGGGCGAGAAGGTAAACGTTGCCTGCGAAAACTCACCCGGCTCCAACGTGAGCGGCAAGCTGGCATAGGCAGAGAGCTGGATTTCGACATCTCCCGTTTGTTCGAAGCTGTCGATGATGAGCGTATCGGAGCCAACGTTGGTCAGCTCGACCAACAGCTCATTGCCGCAGCCGACATAGGACGTGCCGAAGTCCAGCGGATTGGGAGTGATAGCAAGCTCTGGGACCGCACCTTCACCGTAAAGCTCTACACCGACCAAGGGTTCGTCGGGGTCGTCGCTGATGACGGTGGCGGTTGCGAACTGCTGGTTTGCACCCATCGGGACAAACGCGACATCCACGCTCTTCTCGGTGCCCGGTGGCAGCACAACGCCGGAAAGGTCGGTCAGTACGGTGAAGCTTGCTGCCGCATCGCCATCGACAATGATGCTGTCGATATGAAGGTCGACGGCACCCGTGCTGCGCACGACGAAGGTCTGCACGATGGCGTCGTCGTCGCGCGCGGCCGTACCAAACTGAAGCAGCAAGGGGCTGACTTCAATATTGGGCTCGTCGCCCTGGTTTTGGTCGGTGAGCTTCGAGAAGTTTTGGTCGCTGCACGACGCAAGAAGTACAACCATGGCCAACGCGCTGCGGTGCATGTCCACTCCAGAAGTAACGACGAGAACCCGACCTACGGGCAGGAGGGCAATCCCACTCCAACCCCTACTATGCCGCAATCGCAGCACAGCGACAATGTCGGCACGGTAACAGGGAGATTCCTTGGCTCCGCACTATGCCACAATCCCAACAACCAGGGCAGCCTGGATTCGTAAAAAAACCACTTCGACGCAAATACGCATCGAAGTGGCTGGGACGGTACGACATTCGGGCCTCCACACACGGGAGGCCGAAGCAGTCCTTACTTGAGCAGGTCGAGGATGGCGTTGCGCTCTTCTTCCAACTCAGCCACGTTGGCCGCGATGCGCTCCTGCGAGAACGCGCCGTGCTGAAGACCTTCCACCACGGTGTAGACACCGTTCTGAATGGTCACGGGGAAGCTGAAGATGAGGCCTTCGGGGATGCCGTACCAGCCCTTGCTCGGAATGGCCATGCTCACGAAGTCGCCGGCGCGCGTGCCATTGGCCCAATCGGCCATATGGTCGATAGCGGCGGCAGCAGCGCTCGCGGCGCTCGACTTGCCACGGGCATCGATGATGGCCTTGCCACGATCCGAAACCGTCGCGAGGAACTCACCCTTGAGCCAGGCTTCGTCGATCAGGCTGGTGATGGGGGTACCATCGCACTCGGCCTGGAAGTAGTCGGCGTACATCGCGGGGCCGTGGTTGCCCCAGATGGCCATCTTGGTGATGCTGGACGGATTTTTGCCCAACTTGCCGGCCAACTGCGAAATGGCGCGGTTTTGGTCGAGGCGGGTCATTGCGGTGAACCGCTCGGCGGGAACGTCCTTGGCAGCGTGCATGGCGATGAGCGCGTTGGTGTTGCAGGGGTTGCCCACCACAATCACGCGAACATCGGAGGCTGCACGAGAAATCGCCTGGCCTTGGCCGGTGAAGATAGGGCCGTTGACCGCCACGAGGTCGGCGCGCTGCATCCCAGGACCACGGGGGCGGCTACCCACGAGGAAAATCTGGTTCGCACCATTGAACGCGACGTTGGGGTCGTCGCTGGTTTCGATGCCGTGAAGGAGCGGGAACGCGCAATCGTTCAACTCCATCACGACGCCTTCCAAGGCGCCAAGCGCAGGGGTCACTTCGAGCAGGCTCAAAATGACGGGCTGGTCTTTGCCGAAGCAGTCGCCAGATGCAATGCGGAAAAGGAGGGCGTAGCCGATGTTACCAGCGGCGCCAGTGACCGCAACCTTGATGGGAGCCTTCATCTTGTCTCTCCTACAGAGGACGGGAACGGTGGCCACATAGCCGACCGCAGACCATCCTGCAGTGCGTCAAAGGTATTGGGCGAGCTCTGCGGGATCTTCGGTGTGGTCGAACACTTCGTTGCAAACTCGGCACTGGAAATCAATCCGAATTGGCCGCGTGCTCACACCCATGAAGATGACCCAGAACTTGCCCCAGTTGGTGTAGGTAGGAACCGGAGACACCATATGGTGATTCCGGTCATAGCCACAAATACACGAAGGGCGGCCAATGGCCGCCCCGTTGTCTGACCTATCGTCGGTCATCCAAAGCCTCGGGACTCAGGAGCCCGACTCTTCTTTGTCCAGCCGGAACTCGTAGTGGTTGTTGGTTTCCAACACCTTACCCCGCGACGTGAGGTCGAACAGGGTGAAGATGAAGAAGACCGCCATGAACCACAACGCAGCGAGGAAGATGAACACGTTGAAGCGCTTGTCATACTTGAGATGCATGAACCAAGCAGCAACCAACGTGGCCTTCACCGATGCCACCGCAATTGCAGCCGGGATGGACTGCTCCGGCGGAAGCTCCGCGTAGCTGACCGCCACCGTCAACACCGTCAACACCAACAATGCACCGTAAACGGCGAAGTAGGTAGAGAGCGGCGAGATGTGATGGCCGAGGCCGTCGTGATGTTCGTCGCCGTGGGCGGCGTTCGCATGATGAGCCATGGGTGCCTCCACGACCTACCGAACCAGGTAGAGAAGGGGGAAGAGGAAAATCCAGATAAGGTCGACAAGGTGCCAGTACAAGCCGACATTCTCGACCGCTGCGTAGTTCTCAGAGTTGAACTTGCCGCCCAACGCCTTGAACATAATCCACACGATGACGCCAATACCGATGACAACGTGAAGACCGTGAACTCCAGTCATCATGAAATAGACGCTGAAGAACAGCTGGGGTGCGTCCACTGCGTTGCGGTCCAAGCCTTCAAAGCTGAAGAACTCGCCAGGAAGAAGCCCGACGTGCAGCTTGTGGGAGTACTCAAGGTACTTGATGACCATGAACCCGTATGCGCCCAACAACGTAGCGGCACACCAAGCGGCCACTGCCTTGTTGTTGCCCATTTGGGCGGCGCGAACGCCCAAGGCCATCGTGAGGGAGGAGGTCAACAGGACGACCGTGTTGGTCGCGCCCATCACCTTGTCCAGCTCCTCAGCCGCGCTCAACCAAGTGCCGGGGTAGATGTAGCGCATGGCGGTGTATGCCATGAACAAGCCGGCGAAGAACAGGATTTCCTGAACCAGGAACAGCCACATGCCCATCTTGGCAGAGTCGGCCTGCTGGTTCATCGTGAAGAAGTGATGGGCGAGGTACGGCGGATGTTCGTGCCCGTGCCCGTGTTCTGCTGCAGCACTCATTGGAAAGCTCCAGGTTTCCCGCTTCCCTGCGCCGCTGGGCGGACCCGCGACGCAGGGATCGGAAGAAGTTGGGTCAGTGGGCGTGGCCGACGGACTTTTCGATTTCGGGGAAGTCGTAAGGACCAGTCTTGCACACCACCGGGCCAGCAAAGTTGTGCTCGACCGGGGGCGATGCAGCTTCCCACTCGAGCGACATGCCGCCCCAGGGGTTCTTCGGAGCCTTTTCACCCTTGAACAAGGAGTGAATCAGGTAGCCGAGGATGATGAACAGGCCCAAGCCGAAGATGAACGAGCCGATGGTGGACAGCTGGTTCCACAGTTCAAACTCGGGGACGTACTGGTGATACCGCCGGGGCATACCGCGCGAACCCGCTACGAACTGGGGGAAGAAGGTGAGGTTGTAGCCGACGAAGGCCACGACCCAAGCCACCTTTGCGATGGACTCGTTGAACATCTTGCCCGTGATTTTCGGCCACCAGTGATGCATACCGGCGATGAGGGCAAACAAAACGCCGCCCATCATGACGTAGTGGAAGTGCGCGACCACGAAGTAGGTGTCGTGGAGGTGAACGTCCGTCGCGAGGGTAGCGAGGAACAGACCGGTCAAACCACCGATGGCGAAAATCCAAAGGAACGCCAACGTGTAGAGCATGACGGCGTTCATGCGAATGCTGCCGCGGTAGAGCGTTGCAATCCAGGAGCAAAGCTTGATTGCGGTGGGCAGGCCGACGCCGAAGGTCAACATCGAGAAGATGGTGCCGCTCAACTCCGACTGTCCCGAAACGTACATGTGGTGGCCCCAAATCAGGAAGCCGATTGCCGCGATGGCCACCGACGAGGCCGCAATCGCGGTGTAGCCGAAGATGTGGCGGCGGCTGTGGATGGTCACGGTTTCGGAGATGACGCCGAACGCCGGGAGCGCCATGACGTACACAACGGGGTGGCTGTAGAACCAGAAGAAGTGCTGGAACAGGACGGGGTCGCCGCCGAGCGCCGGGTCAAAGATGCCGATTCCCACGATGTTTTCAAACATCAACAGGAAGAGGGTGATGGCGATGACCGGTGTAGCAAGCACCTGGATGACGCTGGTGGCGTAGATGGCCCACAGGAACAAGGGCAACCGACCCCAAGTAAGCCCCGGAGCGCGCATTTTGTGAATGGTGACGATGAAGTTGAGACCGGTCAAAATCGAGCTGAACCCGAGGATGAACGCGCCCATCAATGCCCACACCACGTTGGGGTCGGCACCATCGCTGTTCGAGTAGGGGGTGTAGAAGGTCCAGCCGGTGTCTACGCCACCGTTGATGAGGACGTAGAGCAAGAACAGCGAGCCAAGCACATAAATGTGGTAGCTTGCGAGGTTCAGCTTGGGGAATGCAACGTCGAGAGTGCCCAACTGGAGGGGCAACACGAAGTTGCCCAGCGTGGCGGGAATCGCGGGCACCAACACGAGGAAGACCATGATGGCCCCGTGAACGGTGAACACGCGGTTGTACATCGCCGCCGGGAACAGGTCGCCTTCGGGCGTAAACAACTCAGCACGAATGCCGAGCGCCAAAAGACCGCCTGCGAGGAAGTAGGTAAGGACAGTCGCTAGATACATCACGCCGATCCGCTTGTGATCGATCGTGAAAATCCACGACATCAACCCACGCTTGGCGTTGAGGTAGTTTTCGCCACCGTGGCTGTGTCCCACGCCGTCGAGGGAAGTGGTGCTCATCGGTTGCCTCTCACTCGGCCAGAGTCTTGATGTAGTCGATAAGATGGTTGACTTCGGCTTCCTTGAGCTGTCCTTGGAAGGACGGCATCGCGGGGGGGTAGCCGGCAACAATCTTCGCGGTGGGATTCAAGATGGACTCGCGCAGATACTCGTCGTCAATCTTGACTTCCGAGCCGTCAGCAAGCTTTTCCATCGTGCCGTACTTGCCTTTGAGCGTAGGCCCAACGCCGTTGGCGCCGTCTACGCTGTGACAGGCAGGACAGCCCTTCTGCGCGAAGAATTCCTTCGCGGGGGGCAAGCCGCCCTCACCCAGCTTGTCGGCTTCTTCCTTGAGCCATGCATCAAACTTGGCCGGCTCGAGGACTTCCACACGGCTGTACATATAGCCGTGCTTGTCGCCGCAGTACTCGGTGCAGAAGATGTCATGGGGCCCGACTTCCGGCGCTTCGAACCAAACCACCGTATACCGGCCAGGAACAACGTCCTTCTTGATACGGAAGTCGGGAACGTAGAAGCTGTGCAGAACGTCGATGCTGTTCATGACCAGCTTCACGGGCTTGCCAGCCGGAATTCGCAGAGGCTCATTGCACTCTACGTCCCGCCGGGGCGAGTCCACGGCCTTCATACATTCGGAGTCCTGGCCGCCCTTCGTGACCGCCTTTCCATCCTTCAAGTACGTGAAGCTCCAGTTCCACTTTTGAGCGGTCACGCGGATTTCATAGGCGTCTTTGGGCGGCACGGCTTGGTTCACCCAGCCTTCAAAGCCCAGGTAGAACATGGCCACGAGGAATACCCCGGGAACCGTCGCCCAACCGAGCTCAAGAGCATGGCTGCCCTTGATATCCGGAACTTTTTCGCCTTCCGACTTCTGGCGGTACGACAGAACGAAGTACCCTACTGCGCCCATCATCACGATGAAGAAGAAGACGCAGGTCCAGTAGATGAAGTAGAATACGAAGTCCGTATCGCCCGCGTAGGTGGACGCCTGAGGCGGCAACCAGAAGGTAGCCCCCTCTGCCGCCTGCGCCGATGGCGCAGCCAACAGATGCAGCAACAGCGAGTTCATCTCGAAACACTCCCATCGCCGCGACTGAAAAGCTCGCGACGCCACAAAACCACTCCGACGAGCCCCATCACGAGCACAGTGGCCAGCCCACCAAGCCGCATGATCCCGAAGGCGAACGGAGTGTACCGTCCGGAAGACTCATCATACTGAAAACAGCTCAGAACCAGCTTCTCGGCGGGACTTCCGACCCGCCCAGCCGCCGCTTCCATCAGCGCAAACTTGATGTCCATTGCCGTGTACGAAATTCCATAGAGGTAGCGAGCGACATTGCCCTCAGGCGACAGCACCATAATCACGGCAGGATGGGCGTACTGCCCAGACCGCTCATCGTAGCTGTACCCAAAGCCCAGCGTGCTCGCGAGAGCCTCAATCGAGGCCTGTTCCCCTGTGAGAAATCGCCACTCTACGTCGCCCTTTCCGAGAGCTTCGAGGTACGAAGCCTTCTTGGTGCGGGCCAACGCAGCATCTTCCTTGGGGTCGATGCTCACCGTGACCACCCGGAACTCTTTCCCAGCGACCCAATCCAACTGCTTGAGGCCTTCGAGCACAGCGTTGAGCTGGAAGGAGCAGAGGGTTTCGCACGTAAAGTAGTTCAGCGTGACCAGTGTTGGGATGTCCCCGGTGAGGAGGTCTCCCAAGCGAACAATCGAACCATCTTCCGCCCGAAACGAAAGCGAAGGGTCGACGGGGGCGCCCAAATGTTCGTCCACCGCGACCGCAGCGAGCTCAGGCGGGACCTCATCCGCCAAACGCCTGCCCGTGCCCAACCCCTCGCCCCGCGATGCCATCGCAGGCTGGGAAATCGAAGCACACAGAGCAAACGCAAGCACGGCCCACCGGAGGGTTCCGGTGAACCGTGCCTTCACGGCGTTGGCGACCGCGAGACTCACTTCGCCTTAGCGTGGGGAATCGCGGTGGTGGTGTCCTCGTAGCCCTTGGCAGCCATTTCCGAAGCGACACGGGCTTCAAACAGCTTCACGCCACCGAGCACGAGGACTGCAGCCGCAAGGGTCACAGCGAATGCCAAGCGGGCAAGCATACCCACCGGCACATGGTCGGGTTCCACCTGCACGGGCCCCGGGGCGACCTTTTTCGGCTCGTGGCCAGGCTCGTAGCCAACGACCTGCTTGGGGAAGTCAGGCCGCTCGTCGGGGAAGACAGAGCCTGGCGTAGCCCCGTTGGCCTTGGAAGCCGCAAGATCGCCTACCCAACCGCTATACACGGCGAGGATGACGTTCGCGACGAGCGGAATCACGACGGACAGACCCATCGTGCAGCTCATCCCGAACAGGACGACGAAAATGACGAGCGGGTTCTGGAAGATGAACTCAAGCTGCATGGTTGTCCCGGGGCAAACGGTGCACACGAGGGGTGTGCCCGGTACCGAAAGGGGGTGCAGAAAGAAAGTGGACCAAAGAAGACGTACCCCACACGATGCCACCAGCGAAGAGCGAAGGGGTCCCAAAGTGCCATGGGCGAGTGCCCACTGGAACGAGGGAAAAATCCTACACGAGCGCAATCTCGGAACCAACCACCGCGAATGCCTCGCAAGCTCCTCGCATGAGTGTCTTCGAGCGAAGGAATGGGGCTAACAGACGGGCACACGTCACGTCAACGGATGTCACAGTGTCGGCAGAGTCACATTCCCCGCGGCATGTGCAGCATCCGCCGTCCAACCGGTGCATCTCACCGCCCCGCCATTGCAGACGCCAATTCGCTTGCTCCAGCAACGCCACAAATCCATCAAAAACTGACGTCGAACAGTTTCGCTGCGATCTCGTTCCTGTGCCGAAGGTCCTTGACAGATACCGACGAAGAGGGCAATTCGCGCCTCCTCCGATGGGTTCGACCGTCGGACGTGTGGGCGTCTGTCCCGTGGAGATTTCGATGCCGCTCCAACCGGCCCTGCTTCCTGCTGCTGTGTCTACGACTGCGGAAGAGCAGCGGTCGAGCGCAAGCACTGCGGCAGAATGGTCCGCGGTGGAGGGGAACGCATCCGAAGAAGTCCACACTGCGGTCGTCGATGGCATCCCGCATGGGCAGCCGAAGAGCCGCTCTGTGCTCACCGACCTCATCTCGCTCACGAAGCCCCAGCTCAGTTCCTTGGTCCTGTTCACCGCAGGCGGCGGCCTCTTGCTCGCGCAAACCCCCGTTAGCTGGACAACAGGAATCGCGGCGGTCCTCGGAACGACCTTGGTTGTCGGCGGAGCAAACGCCCTCAACTGTTATCTCGAGCGCGACCTCGACCGCCTCATGGCGCGCACCCGCACGCGCCCGTTGCCTGCGGGTCGCTTGCATCCCATGGGCGCCCTCGCGTTTGGGCTCGCGTTGTCCTTGGTGTCCGTACCGCTGTTGACAGCCCTCACGACACCTCTCGCGGGTCTTTTGGCTGCCATCGCGCTGATTCTGTATGTGCTCATCTACACGCCCATGAAGCGGCAGTCCTCGCTTTCTACCCTCGTGGGCGCGGTTCCCGGCGCACTGCCGCCGCTGATTGGCTGGACAGCGGCCACTGGCTCCCTCGATTGGGGTGGCTTGGCCCTCTTTGCTCTCATCTTCTTGTGGCAGATTCCGCACTCCCTCGCCATCGGAATCTACCGCGGCAAAGAGTACGAAAACGCAGGCATGATAGTATTTCCCAACGAGCACGGAATCCCTGCTGCGCGGCGCCAAGCGTTGCTGTACACGGCCCCGCTCGTCGGACTACCTGTCGTGCTCCTGCTTCTCAATGTCGCCGGCCTCGTGACCCTGTTTCTCGGTGGCGCGCTCGGGTTCTGGTTTTTGTACGAAGCGTGGAAGGGAGTCGCCTACGAAGGCGGCGCCAAGTGGGCACGCCGCTTTTTCTTCGTCTCGCTGGCCTACCTCACCGGATTGTTTGCGACGCTTTCGGTCGACGCAATCATCCGACTGCTGGTCTGAGGCATCGTGGACGAAGCTCCCGCTCCCCTGCCTCATCCCCTCACCCGTCCGGGCTGGGTCGCGTTTGCGCTGGTCGTGTTGGCCATACCCCTCGGCGCGATGTGGTCGGCAGAACCCAGCACACCAGCGCCATTTCTTACGCGGCTCCCTGCGCAGGGCCTCTTGCATACCGAAGGCCGGCCCGCGAGCTTGCGCGACGGTCGAAATCGCTTGCTCGTCGTGACGGACAAGACCTGTGCGTCACGCTGCCAAGAATGGCTAACCGCGCTCCATGACGAGCCCAACATCGCACTGTTGTTTGTCGCGGGTCAGCCTTCCTTGCACGACGCACTTGCGTCCGTGTGGACCCTCCAGCCCGCCGATGATGTGGCACTGGCAGACCTACGAGAGCGCTTGCAGCCACTACCGCTGGTCGCTCCATTCCCATGGCTGTTGTTGGTGGACGGCAGCGGCGCCATTCGCGGCGCGTGGTCGGATGGCCCCACATCGCTTCAAGACGCCCGGGAAGCACTCCACCATCTGCCTTCAATCGCCGCGCCATACGAGAATGCGCTATAACGAAGTACCACCCTCACGAACCTGCCGGCTCCTACCGATTCTAATGAGGGTGCGATTCCGGAGACTTGGTTGACCCCAAACGACGACGGCTCCACCCCGACGCAACGTTGGCGCGCGTCGATTCACCCCGGCGACCTCGCACCTCCCCTGGGCATTGCGCTCGTATATTTGGTGATGGTGTTGGTCTTGGTGCATCCGCTTTGGAGCATCGAAGCGGCGACTATCTTGGGCGACGCGGACACGGATGCTGTTCGCGGCATGTGGGGCCTCGACCATTTGCGGCGGTCCCTTTTCCCGCCCAACACCCCCATTTGGTCCTTTGAAATCAATCACCCCAGCGGCGTAATGGCGTTGGTCCTGCCGTGGTTTTCTGGCCTGCTGTCCGCGCCCCTCGGCTGGATTGTGGGGCCGGTTCACGGCTTCAACGCCACCATCATGGGCCTTCTGTGGGCTGCTGGAATGGCAACGGCAGTACTCACCCGGACGCGCACAAGGTCCTGGGTCGCGGGCGGCGTCGCCGGCGCCGCGATGCCGGCCGCGCCGATGCTTCTTCATGCCGTAGCGGACGGTACGCCCGAGCACGTCGCCATGTGGCTCATGCCTGTGTTCTTCGCGCTCGCCACCAAGCTCTCCGAGCGGCCGTCCCGCACGCTTGCGTTGGTCACGGGTTTCGCCGCCGTGATGATGGTACTCGATTCTCCTTATCACGGCGTATTTGCCGCCGTGCTGTCTGTGTTTGTGCTGACACCCCTATTGTTGGTTCCTTGGACCCCCCTCCGCAGACGGGAGGGCCCCGCGTCGATTGCGGTCCTCGTCACCGTTCTGGCCTTCGGTGCCCTGGCTATCGCGTTTTTGTTTCGCGCATTTCCAACCGAGAACACGTCATCCGGTGAGACGCTCAGGCTGCTCCAGATGAACGCGGCCGACCTCCACACCTGGTGGCAGTACGAGTTCGGCGGACGGCACACCCGCGACCCCAGCCTCGCCCCCACGGTCATCCCTGCGTGGGTACTTTGGCCCGCGATTCTCTTCGGGGTCCTCGGGCTTCCTCGAAGTGCGCCGTGGCTCGCTGCGGGGGCGGCCACCCTCATTTTGTCCTTTGGGCTCAATCCACGCTTGCCCGCCGAACTCGCTGTATGGCTCGGCGACAGTGGACGAAGTGTGGGTGCCACCATCTTGTCCGTCAACGACGCTGCGCGGGACCTTCCGGGGATTCGCTCGGTTCGATTTCCCCACCGTTGGCTTGTGATGGCCACCTTTGCATTCGCGGTGGCCGGTGGCGACGGCGTCGCCCGCGCGGCGCACTTTATCGACCGGCGTGGCTGGGTGCCTCCGTTGTTCCGCGTCGTGGGCGCGCTCGCGGTGTTGGGCGCAAGCGTGGGCGCGTTGTGGGCGGGCCTTCGGACAGCAGCGTTTCACGCCCCTTTTCCGGCACACTCGTTGCCCGCGGTCTCTTTTGCAACCTGGGTCGCCGAGGTTCCCGAGGAGGGGGCCGTCGTGTTGTTACCACAACGGCGGCCCGCACCAAAGTCGGGCAAGCGCGCCGATTTACCAGTATTTGCGAATATTTCGGAGCACCTGTCATCGACGGATAGCTGGTATTTGCAAGTGCAAATGAGGCGCCCTCTCATTGGCTACCCAAGCCTCAAAACCTTGGCGCCGATGCGCATCGACACAGACACAGCGGGCATGATTCAAAACTGGGATGACATCGCCCTCCCCGTGCTTTCGGGACGCGACATCCCGAGTAGTGCTATCCATCCTTCGTTTGCGGCACATCGCCAAGTGGTCGTGGATGGAATGGTCGCCGACGGACTTCGTTTTGTCATCGTAGACGAAGCAGCCTACGGACCTTCAGGAATCCAGCACCTAAAGGATCAGCTTGGAGACCACATTCTGGAGCAGCACCACTTTGATGACGGCACCGGCGTCACGGTATTTCGCCTCCACTGAGCTTCGATGGGACGCCCCGCCTCCGTCACGGGTTACGCGACCACGCCAACTGGGGACCGCCGTCCCTGACGGTCGAATATTCGGAGGACGGTTCCGTGAGCGATAATCAGTCCAAAGACGAAGGGCGGACGCAGCGTTCCGCCAATGGCGTCGAAGTCGCGCCGCCCGAGTCCGGGGAGGAAGAATCGGGTGGCGGCCTGCTGGCCGGTATCTGGGAAATCATTCGTACGTGGGGTCCGGCATTCCTGGCGGTGTTGGTGGTCCGCTCGATGCTCATCGAGCCGTTCCGAATCCCGTCTGGTTCGATGGTGCCCACACTTGCGATTGGCGACAACATCGTCGTTACCAAGTTTTCCTATGGATTTCGGATACCGCTCACCCGCGTCCCGATGCTGGGTCTCAGCTTGCCGGAGCGCGGCGACGTCGTCGTTTTTGTATTCCCCGGCGAGGACAAGGGCGTCAAACACTGGGTTGACCTACCTGTCCCCCCATTTGCCACCATCGACTATGTGAAGCGCGTGGTGGGCATTCCCGGCGATACCGTCGAGCTTCGCGAAAACATACTTTATGTCAACGGTGAAGCCCAAGGTCGCGAGTACATCGACGAGTTCACGTTTGTGGACGACGACTGTCGCGAAAGCGTCGAGAAACATTACGTCGAAACCTTCGGCGAGCGTCCCCACGAAATCCTCTACACGCGCCAATATGGCCGCGGCGCTGGTGACTTCGGACCCATCACGGTTCCCGAAGGCAACGTGTTTGTCATGGGTGACAACCGCGACCATTCCTTTGATAGCCGCGGATGGGGCTTCGTTCCGCTTCGCAATATCAAGGGCAAGGCACAGTTTATTTGGTTGAGCTGGGACGCATGCTCCACCAACCTCCCCTTCGTGGGCGACTTCCGCGGTGAACGCGTGGGCCTCGGTATTCCGTAGCCCCAAGGCAAGCGCAGCGGGGGAGCGGCCCGAATCCGCTCTGCCCAAGGCCACCGCTCGGACCCAACGCCAATTTCAGGTGCTTGGGCCCAAAGTGACGGCGTCCGCCACCAATGTTGCATCGCCCGAACGGACCATATGGGAGAACTTCCGAAGGAGTTGCCACATCAGCTTCACGGCGAGGTCCGCGTCTTGCTTCATCAGGTGCATAAAAGCAGCGCGGCTGATGACCAGTAGGCGTGTTTCGTGCAAAGACCGCGCGGTCGCGGAGCGCCCAGCAGGGTCCAAGAAGCACGACTCGCCAAAAAACTCCGCCGGCCCAAGCGTAGCAATCGGGTTGCCGTTCTTTTCGATGACCACCTCACCAGAAACGATAACAAATGCTTCGCTCCCAGGGTCACCGTCACGGTACAGCACAGAGCCGGGAACGATATCGCGCACCTGGGAGATTTGGGCGATGCGCATGAGCTCGCGGTACGTGCAATACTGGAACAGCGTGCACTTTCGCAGGACTTCCATTTGCTCGGAAACCGCGATGGAGCGCTCGGATTCGCCGGAGTCACGCACCGAAACCAGCACCGCGGTGATGTTGTCGCGGCCACCGCGCTCGTTCGCCGTGCCCACAAGCTGAAGGGTAGTATCTGCGGAAATGTCGCCCATGAGCGTGAAGCCCATCTCTCGCAGACCAATGTAGCGATACAAACCATCACTACAAATCAACAAGCGGTCGCCGGGGTCGAGCTCAAAGTGCAGGGTATCGACCATGACCGATGGAAACACACCCAATGCACGGGTAATCACGTTTTTGAATTTGACTTTCCGTGCCTGTTCGGGTGTGAGCAAGCCTTCTCGGACTTTTTCGGCCACCAAGGAGTGGTCCTCGGAAATCTGATGTACTTCGCGGCCACGTTGGAGGAAAATGCGCCCATCACCGACATGGGCGATAAATGCCGTCGTTCCAACTATCAAGAGGGCATCCATCGTGGTGCCCATGCGGCCCCCCTCCCCCGTGATGGCGATGGCGGCTTGGTGGACCTCTTCACACGCCCTCTGAAACGCCTCTTCGAGCATCGCGCGCACCGCGCCGCGGGAACCGTCCGTAGGGGTGCGGCGATACAGCTCGATGACCGCCCGATTGGACCCCACGGCCTCCTTTAGGACATTGACAGCAAGCTGCGATGCAACATCTCCGCGTTGAAAGCCACCCATACCGTCGGCAACAGCAACAAGTCCGAGCTCCCGCTCGACCAAGAACGCATCCTCATTGACTTTGCGCGCTTGTCCGACATCAGAGGTGCCCCAGCTTAGAATCTGCATCTTCTCTTTTCCTTATGGGCAGCGGTGCGAATGCAAGCCGACACCCTCGGTTCCCGGTCGCCAGTTCTCAAGGAGAATTACCGGTAGAAATCGTATCCTATGGCGAATTCAAGCGGCATGGGCGGAGAAACCCGCGTAATGTTTCTTCTGCGAACCGAAAACAAAGATCCGACGGCGCCCCAACAGCCCCACCAAACTCCAAAAAAGGAAGCGAGTCCCACGCACCCATCCCGGCCGACCTGCGCCAAGTCTTCTTGACTACGATATCCTTCCCCCTCACCCCCGCCGGCGCGCAACGTCGCGCGCGGTCGCGTGCCTGGAGGCCCGATGGTTCGTGGACAACCGCCCGTTCTGCTGGCCGTCGAGGTCGCTTCGGTCGTCGCGTTCGTTGGGCTTGCTGTCGCATTTACCCAAAAGCCCGATGATACCGGTGTCATCGTACCCATCGATCCCGCCGCGTTGGTCGCAGGGCCCTCCCGCGAGCGTTGGTACGGAATCTTTTTTCATGAACACCATGTCGGGTTTTCCGTGTCGCGTACGGCGCCCACTACCGATGGAGGGCAGCTTTACGAGCAACGGTCGAGCTTCCGCTTTGCTGCGGCCGGACAGGTGCAAGAGGTCATCACTGCGGGGACGGCCAAAGTCGACGCCGGTGGCACACTGCAGAACTTCGAGTTCTTCATGGCGGCTGACCCCGTGCGACTGAGCGTTGAAGGCGAGGTGCAAGGCAACGAGATTGTGATGGATGTTCACCAAGCCGGAGAGACCAGCGTCCTTCGATTCCCGGTCACCAAACCTCCTGCCGTCGGCCTTTCGTTTGAGCGCTTCATCGCCGACGCCGACTTGGTCGAAGGCGCAACCCTGTCGCTCCCGTATTTCGACCCCGTGACCCTCGCCGAAGGCACAATGGAGGTTCACGTCGATGGCGCCGAAATTGTCTACGGCAGCGAAGAGGCTTGGTGGCTCACGCGCTCCTTTTCCGGTGTCGAAACCCGGATGCTCGTCACCACATCGGGCGACGTCCTCCGCGAAGAATCCGCACTGGGACTGCAGTCCGTGCGCATGACCCGCGAGGAGGCCCAAGCCGTGCCCAAGTCCGAAGGGCCCGTGGACCTCATCGCCCAATCCGCCGTGCGCGCTGAAGGACGAATTCGCGAACCTCGCACCACCCACCACCTCTCGCTCGGAATCGTTGGAGAGGCCGCAAGCCGTGTGCCCGCGTTCCCTCCCCTCCAACAGCGCGATGGCGACACTCTTGTCATCACCCGCGCAACCGAATCGGCATTGGTTTCTGGCACGCCAATCGCGGCAGACGTCGCCGTTGAGCCGGATGCGGAGGAGTGGCTCGCCGACACCTACACGATCCCTGCCGCACACCCGCGGATGCGCGAGAAGGCCCTGTCCGTCATCGGCGACGCCCCCGACCGCCTTAGCGCGGCACAGCGCATCGCCGCGTTTGTCGACACCTACGTCGAAGACATCCCAGTGGTCGGCGTTCCCAACGGACTTGAAGTGCTGGACCGCGGCCAAGGCGACTGCAATGAACACACCGCCTTGTTTGTGTCATTGGCGCGTGCAGCCCGCATTCCCGCGCGAATTGCCGCCGGTGTGGTTTATAGCGACCGCGTCCCCGGCACCCAAGGTGTAGGCGCGTTTTATTATCACGCATGGCCCGAAGTTCGTATGGGTCCGAACCTCGACTGGGTGCCCCTCGACCCCACCTTCGGCCAGTTTCCCGCAGACGCCACCCACGTCAAGCTCGTCGAAGGCGACCTCGACCGCCAAATCGAAATCATGGCGTATATGGGTCGACTTGGTTTTGTAGTGAACGAAGCCGAAGCAAGTCCGTAATCCCGATGTTGACCCGCTGTGCTACGTTGGCCCTATCCCGTCAGGGAGGCTTGGAAGGTCGATGATTCGAATTGAAAACGTTGAAAAACGATATGGGACATTTCAGGCGCTCCATCCGTTGAACTTGCACGTTCGGCCCGGAGAAGTCTTTGGTTTTCTTGGACCCAACGGAGCCGGAAAGACAACAACGATTCGGATGCTGTCCGGGGTGTTGGTTCCCTCCAAGGGCACCATTCACATCGACGGCATCGATATTATCGCCAATCCGGTCGAGAGCCGCCGCCGGATTGGATATATTCCTGACCGTCCTTACTTGTACGACAAGCTCACCGCGCGTGAGTTTTTGGCGTTCGTTGGCGGAATCTACGGCCTCGACCGGAAGACCATCGAGCACCGAGGTGACCGTCTCTTGGACGAAAACGGCCTCCTGGAGCGCGCCGACGAGCTGGTCGAAGCGTTTAGCCACGGCATGAAGCAACGCCTCGTCTTGTCTGCCGCACTTCTGCACGAACCGCGTGTGCTCATCGTGGACGAACCGATGGTGGGCCTCGACCCCCACGGCGCGAAGCGCATCAAGGAGCGATTTCGCGAAGTCGCAGACAGCGGCCGGTCGGTCTTCTTGTCCACCCACTCCCTCGACACCGCCCAAGAAGTATGCGACCGCATCGGCATTTTGTTCAAGGGTCGCTTGGTTGCCTTTGCCACCGTCGAAGAGCTATTGTCCGGGCGTGGCTCCGCCGACCTCGAAGAAGTCTTCATGACCCTCACCAAAGAAGAGTCGACCGCCGCCTCCGAGTCTGCAACATGACCCATTCACGGGCGATGATGGTGTTGGTCGGATTTGCCGCGCTCGGCGCATGTCGACACAAAACCGATAGGCGCGTTTCCCCTGGCTATTCCGTCGGCAATCCTGGCGAGGGCTGGAAGGCGCAGTCGCCGGGTTCGGCGGACCATGCCTGGTATCACCCAGAAATATTTGGGACCATTTACACCAGCGCAAACTGTGGGAAACGGTACGAAGACGGCAGACTCGAAGACCTTGCGACACACTTGACTTTTGGCATCGCCAGTGGTTTACCTACTCGCGACGAGATGCTACGCCTCGACAACCGCGATGCACTGGTGCGAATCTGGGATGGCAACATCGATGGCGTCGCCGTCAAGGTAGGCGCCGTCGTCACCAAGAAGAACGACTGCCTCTACGACCTCCTCTATTTTGCGCCCCCGACAACCTTTGACGCCGGTTGGCCCGCATTTCGAAATGTCGTCGACGGCTTTCAGGCCCGGCGCTCATGAGCACCAACCCTCTTGTCACGTTCTTTTCGGCGCTGGGTGAAATCACCCTGCTCACTATGCAGACCGTACGAGAGCTTTTTCGTCGACCGTTTGAGTGGCGTCTCACGCTGGTGCAGTTGGAGCAAGGCGGCGTGGACTCTTGGTCCATTACCCTCCTCACAGCGGTGTTTACCGGTATGGTCATGGCGACCCAGTTTGCCGTGGGCCTGAAGCCCTTTGGGGCGACAATGTATACCGGAAAGCTCGTTGGCATCGGCATTGTACGCGAGCTTGGCCCCGTCCTGACGAGCCTCTTGGTTGGCGGGCGCGTGGGCGCGGGCATCACCGCGGAAATCGGCAGTATGGCGGTCACAGAGCAGATTGACGCCATTCGTGCCCTCGGCGCCGACCCCGTGAGAAAGCTCGTGCTGCCGCGCGTGGTCGCGATGACCATCGCAATTCCCCTATTGACCATCATGGCAGACGTCGTCGGGTGCGTCGGCGGCGTGGTCATCACGGTGGCGCAGGTGGGAATGACGCTCAAGTTTAGCGTACAAACCATGCTCGACGCCTTGCTCGTATCTGACGTGGTTCACGGCCTCATCAAGAGTCTGTTTTTCGGCTCAATCATCGCATTGATTGCCTGCTGGAATGGCATGCGGACCCACGGCGGAACCGAGGGTGTCGGACGCGCAACCACAGCGTCCGTCGTCTATATTTCCGTCACTATCCTCGTCGCAGACTTCCTCCTCACGCAAGTCCTCACCGCGGTCTACGCCTAATGTCCCACGCCCCCTCGCCCGACCTGCCTGCACACGTTCGCGAGCGCGCCGAGGCCTTTCGCGCTGCCGACCGCGTTCGTCCCCATGAACGGCCAGGTGCCACGCCCATCATTACCTTTCGGGATGTGCACAAATCCTTCGGCGCCCTCAACATTTACCGAGGACTCGACCTCGACGTATACCCCGGCGAGACCTTGACCATCATCGGCGGGTCCGGTGTCGGAAAGAGCGTAATGCTCAAGCTCCTGATTCGACTCCTTGAAATCGACCGGGGCAATATCCGCGTTTTCGGCGAAAACGTAGCCGAGATGGACGAAACGGCGCTGCTGCGATTGCGAAGCCGCGTCGCGATGCTGTTTCAAGGTGCTGCGCTCTTCGACTCGATGTCCGTCGCAGAAAACATCAAGTATCCGCTGCGGGAGCACGGCTGGGGCACCGAGGCCGAGATGGACGCCCGCGTGGCCGAAGTCCTCGAAATGGTTGACATGCCAGGCATCGAAAACAAAAAGCCCGCGCAGCTATCGGGCGGAATGCGAAAGCGCGTCGGGCTAGCACGGGCGATTGCCATCAAGCCAGAAGTTATCTTGTATGACGAACCCACCACCGGCCTTGACCCCGTCAACGTGCGGCGAATCAACACGATTATCTTGTCGTTGCAAGAGAAGCTGGGCGTTACTTCTATTGTGGTGACGCACGATATGGACACGGTCTTCACCGTGACGGACCGGTTGGCGATGGTATACGACAAACGCATCGCGTTTCAAGGAACGCCTGAAGAGGCACGGACCAGCGATTTCCGATACCTGCGCGAGTTTGTGCAAGGGGGATTTGGCGTGCTCAACGAGGACCTTTAGGCATACAAACCCAACGTTCGCTCCGTCGTCACGGGACGATGGGCCAACATGCGGTCGGTCGAAGCGGCTACACTTGCAAATCTCGAAAACATGTGCTATATTACTGTTTGGCGCCGCTAATAAATGGCCTCGACGCACAAAGTCCGAAGGCCATCTTTGTCGGTCAATACTTCCTTTTCCACATGGGCCAACCATGACCGAACCGCAGGGTGGTCTCCGACGCTGGCCGTCATCCTGAGCTGATTGGGCGCCGCGCCGTACACCGCACGCGCTGCTTCCGACACGGTCGCACCCGAGCAATCAAAGCCCGCCGCGTCGGTGTGTTCGGTCAGAAGCGCGCCACGGGCAATGCCCACGCGCAAATGGGGCTCATCGCCCTTCCCCGCCGCCGGTCCTGCGAGTATCGCGAGCGCCGCCTGCACTGCGGCCAGAGGCGTAGAAAACAACATCAGCACGCCGTCGCCCAATGTCTTCACGCGAATGCCGCCGGCCGATTGGCCGCCCCGCACGATGATGTCCAAACGACGCCGAATATGGTGAATGCCCGCGCGGTCGCCATGGCGATAAAAGTACTGCGCGGTCTTGGTAAGGTCAGTAAACATAACGGTGGCATCGCCGACGGCGAGGAGCACATCGGGCGCCGGCGCTTGGCCGCCGAGCCGGGCTTGAAACCGCGGTCGGCACAACAACGCAAACGCGGGTGTGCGCGGTCGCAAACCGGAGGTTTCGAGCATTCGCACGAACAAGCGGCGTCCCGTGGGGTTTTGCACCAGCAGCGACACCACACCTGTCCCCACAGCCACCGGACCCTGTCCGGGGGTCCATTGGGCCGCAGCAGGGCCGCCCTCGGTGACCTGCAGCACACCATCGAGGCGTCCGGCACCCGCACCGGCAACGAGGCGATACTCCCCTGGCGGGAGTGAAAGCGCAAAAGAATGGGCGCTGCGGGGCGACAACAAGACCGCCGCGACTGTTTCCGGCGATGCGGCGGCCAACGAGTGGCAAGACGGCTCGCCCGACCCAAGCCAGCCTGGCGCCGCGAGCACCGCTTCTACGGTCGAGACAAGGTCTACCGGGCTCGTGACCCCACACCACGGGCATCGCGCTTGCTCCGGTAGACGATTGAGGGCCTCGACTTGCTGCACAGGCGCGGCACAGCGCGGGCAAACCACCGCCCAATGGAGGTCCAGGGCGCCCGCCGCGATGCCTTCTACCAACTCGTCCAACACCGCCGATGCGCGGTCGAGCTCACCGTCCTCTTGCCAACCTTCGGCCAATCCCAGGGGGGACAAGCGTCGAAGCTGCCGGAGCGGCGCTTGGCGCATCCAGCGCTCCACCCGCGCCCGCAGGGCCGTTCCTGCGCCGCGCTCGCTCCACCGCGACAAGGCCGCGAGTGTCGTGATGTCCAACGCGCGCCGGACGCGGGGCTCCCCCATCCGTCCCGGCCCCGGAAGTGCCGCCAGCTCGCGGTTCCAGCCGCTTACGACGCCGCGGGTGTAGAGGGAAACCAAGCCGCTGCTCGCGCCGATGCGCGGCTCGACCTCCAACGTGAGGGTCGGCTGCACTCCGCCGTCTGCGGGGGTGAGGGTCGCGGTCAGGCGAATGCTCCGCAGCAGCGGACCTTGAATCCGCCGCTCCAGGTGCAAGTGCTGCCCGCGGACCCACGAGAGGCCCGCGTCTTCGAATGCGTGCCGCAGCCCGGCAGGGCCGAGCATCGTACCGCTGGGAATCACCTCACCATCGCCGTCTTCGGCGAGGCGAATGCGTACCGGCGGCGCGCCCGCGAGGCGCAACAACAAGCCCGTCTCGGAAATCAAGCGCCACGCGGCATCCGCGTCCACCAGCGGTCCCTCGACGGTCACCTTCACGTTCGTTATTCCTCTTCTTCGATGGGATTGCCGAGATGGTCAATCTTGTCGCCCTTGATGCGTCGCTCAAGAATGTCCATCTTCTTGCGGTCGTGCAGGTCGTTGACAAACCGCATCGCCGTGAGCCCTTCGGCCTTGAGCTGCACCACGCCAAACAAATGCCACTTTCCGTCTGCCCACTGCACCGTAAAGCTGCGGTCGGCGCCGCTCCGCTTGTGCTTCATCATGACGTGAAAAAGCGTAGGGTCACCACGTTCCGGCACAATCCGCGCAAACTCATCCGGGCCGCGCACGACGTATTCCATCCAAGGGGTGCCGTCGCGTCCACGCGGCTCGCCCGAAAACGACGGCCCCACCGCAATCAGCTCCGAAAGGGCGCACGCATCCCACATGGGCGATTCAAACAAGTTGACACAGCGAACCAACTTTCGCGCGGCCACAAAGTCTGCCTCAAAGAGCGCTTTGTCGAAGTCGCGTGCGAGCGCGGCGACGGCCTCGGCGGTGGGCGGCTTTGGAGGCTTCGCGGTCGGGCGGTCACCCCCCCGTCGCTCGACATCTTTGGGCAGGTCGAGGGAGCAGCCGCCCCGCAACAAGGTGAGGTCCTGCTGCACGCTCGCGGTGCCGTCCTCGGCGATTTTGACCGTGGCTTGGTTGTTTTTGATGCGGTCCATCAAACATTCAAACCAAGGCGTTGGCTCCGAGACGGCGACAGTGTAATCGACGACCCATTCGGCACCGTCGTACACCACGTTGGTGACCGTGGCTTGGGGGTCGGCGCCCAACACCACACAAACGCCGCGCTCGCTTGTGCCCGTGATGTAGCGCTGGTTCGCATACGTCGGCGAAATGCGCGGCGCAGATCCCGAAGGACGCTCGGCGGGAATGTCGTTGAATGCGAGGTCTTTGGACTCCAGACATCCGGGGACAAACATCCCCGCTTCGAGCCACACATTTCGACCGCCCAGCTCCACGGACGAGCGACCGCCGGGGTTTGCGTCTGCAAACGCCTTCTCTACCGCTGCTTTGGGCACGGCAGGGTCCGTAGACGCTTTGTCACAACCACCCCAAACACCCACAACCGAAGCCAGCGCCACCATACGGACCGGACGAATCATTGCTTGCCTCCTGCTGGCGAACGACGACGGCCGCCAAAGTGCGCGGAAAGGTAGCACATTCGTACCCTCCACCGGGGTCCGGCCATCACGCAGCGGCCCGGACAGCATTACAGTGTTGTCACTTGGAGGCACCGTGACGACCCTTCCCCCCTCCCCTTCGGCGCCTACGCCCCGTGTCCCGAACTATTGGGACTACCTCTCCCTCGACAAACTTCTTGCGCTCCAAGGAGGCCTAGAGGGCGACGAAGCGTCGATGGTTCCCGATGAGCTGCTGTTCATCATCGTCCATCAAGCCTATGAGCTGTGGTTCAAGATGGTGCTGCGGGAGCTACGCGAGACGGTCTCGTTGTTTCTCCAAGGCCCCGTCGATGAAGCGACCATTCCCCATGTGGTCCACCACTTGCGCCGTGTGGGGCAAATTCTTCGCCTCGCGGTCGAGCAGTTTCACATCATTGAGACGCTCACACCCCAGGACTTTTTGGGCTTCCGCGAAAAGCTGATGCCCGCGAGTGGGTTTCAGAGCTTTCAGATGCGCGAGCTGGAGATCGTCCTTGGTCTCCAGCCCGACCACCGGGAAACCTACGGGAAGACCGATGCGCTCGACCATATCCGCGAACTCGCCCAACATTCGCCAACAGGCGCATTGGCCTGGGAGCGGCTGTCGAAGGCCACCGCGGATGCACAGCAAGGCCACACCATTCGCGCAGGCCTCCACGATTGGCTGTACCGCACGCCCATCAATGGGTCGTCTCCGGGTGATGCCAATGACAACGACGTGGTCGACGCATTTCTCGATGAATACGAGCAAGCTCTGGATGTGCATTACCAGCGCCAAACCGAGCGCTTGGTCGCCACCGGCTTGACCGCCGCCGAAGAGGTCGAGGTTCGCTTCGCCCAATCGCGCATCACCGCACGCCAGTTTCTCAATGCCGAAGACCTCGATGAGTCCAACCTTCCCGCCGGAGCCGACATAACCGCCGCCCGTGCGCGACGCCGACGGATTCGCGCCGCGTTGCTGTTCATCGAGAGCCACCGCTCGTTGCCCTTGCTCGCATGGCCTCGGCTATTGTTGGATACAGTCGTCGAAGTCGAAGAACAGCTTGTGTTGTTCCGAACGCGCCACGCCCGGATGGTCGAGCGCGTCATTGGCCGGCGCGTGGGCACCGGAGGCTCAAGCGGCGTGGACTATCTCGACCGCACCACCCGCCACCGCATCTTCGCCGACCTGTGGAGCGTTCGCACGCTGCTGTTGCCGCGGGAGCTGGTGCCCCCGGTCGTGGATGTCGATTTTTACGACTTCGGAATTCGAGGCCGTCCCCGTTTGTAAACAGGCAAAACGAGGAAAGGGTAGCCGACTCCGCTCGCAATCGGCTATTCCACACAGGACACGGTTCGAGCCTGCGAACGTGAGGTTGACATGCCGGATTTCCAACCTGGACGCCTGGGACCAGCGATTGCGCTGGGGCTCGCGTCTGTTCTTTTTGCTGCCTGCAATGGCAACACCAAAGAAGAGGGGGGGTCCAGTACGGGCAACACCTCCGAGACCACCGCGGAGCCTGTAACGTTGTTCTCAACGTTGGGCGACGAAGTGTTGGGCGTCGCGAACCTCGATGACGACGACGAAAACGCACAGCACGACTGGGAAGACCTCTCGCCCGACGACGGCGAGCACGTCCCCCTCGGCTGGGACGCCGAGGCATTCGGGATGCTCGGCGAGGGCGAGATTGTGCGCTTGACTCTCGACGGCGACATCGACGAAGTACGCGTGTGGGTTGGCGGCGAGGTCGCCCTTGACGACAGCACCCTTACTGTCGACCTCTCGTCTTCGGTGGACCCCACCACCATCGCCGTTGAGTTCAAGCTGCCGATGTCGACCGCGGAGCTCACGCTCGAACACATTGGCGCAGACGGCGCGACGCTCGACACCCACAGCATTGGCTTGCTCTCGGCACCGCTGATTCTGAACCACCACCTCCAAGAGGCGCAGTGGGCCGTCGCCGTCGACACCGGCACCGGGCGCTACGGAAACGAAGCGTTCATCGATGGCTTCCAAGACATTCTCGGCGGCGACTTTGGCACCGTCAACGGGCGCACCGTCGGCTACGATGTCTGGATTCAAGACGAGCTGGAGTACGGCACCCTCACCGCTCCCGGCTACGAGATGCAGTTCGTCATCGACAGCATTCGCTCGGGCGGCGACCGCTACCTCGACATCGTCCCCGAAGAGGTCATGTGGGGCCCCGACACCGGCGTCTGGACCTGGGGAACCGGCCGTCCGACCTCCCAAGATAGCTTCGGCAACCTGGAGGTCAGCCCCCCCGTCACCGTTGATGGCGTCGAATACCCCTTTGGCCGCGCATATTACGGCGACTCCGGTCGTTATGCGATGACCGCCGGGATGCAAGAGTTTTTGGCGGAGCAAAAGGTACAGGCGCCCTTCACCCTCGACATTGGCTGGTTGTGCGTCGGCCACGTCGACGAGTTCTCGACCTTCTTGCCTGACCCCAGCGCCCCCAAAGGCTTCCGCCTCTACGTCGCTGACATCGACCTTGGCCGTACCTTCTTGGAGTCCCTCGACCCCTCCACCTACCTGCCCCGGTACGAATACGGGCACGGTTTCAGCAATATCGGCGAGATGGTCGACGACGGGCCCTTGTGGTCCTACAACCGCGACCTGATGGACGAAAACATCGAGCCGAACATCGACCGCTTCAAGGCGGCCCTCGGTCTCGATGAAGGCGACATCGTGCGCGTTCCCGCAGTGTTCGAGCGCAGCAGCGAGTGCGGTGGCGTGGCCCTTTCGCTCATCACGGGCACCGTCAACATGCAGGTCAACACCTGGGACGACCACTCCTCGGCAGACTTGTTTATCCCCGACCCCTTCTTGCGCGGGTCGAGCGCATCGGTGTCGTCCGACCCCTTCGTCATCGAGTTTGAAGCGATGTTGCCGTCGAACGTCACGCCCCATTGGCTCGACGATTTCGACTCGTACCACCTGATGTGGGGCGAGGTTCACTGCGGCAGCAACACCCGGCGCACCCCCGTGGGTGGCTGGTGGGACAACGCCCGTCATTTGTTGGAGGACTGACCCATGCGCGATTTCACCTCTCTTTCTTTGGGTCGGATGTTCGTCGCAGCGGTCGCGTTTTACGCACCCTCCGCACTCGCCGGCCTGTCGACGCCCCTCACGTCCGTTGATGCCGCCTGGGCCCAGCGCGCCCTCGAAAGCGCCGAAGAGCTCTCGCTTTCCGGCGCGCCGGGTCTGGCCGACGCCATCGCGACCGACGGCCCCTTGCCAAGCCGGAACGGGCAACCCCTCTTCACCAACCCCGATTGGCGCGTTCCCGAAGCTGCGGGTGCGCTCATCGTGCGCATCGCGTCCGGCCAAGACGCCCCCGAAGCCCGCGTCGGCTTGTTGGGCGCGCTGGCGCGAACCGGCGGAGATTGGACCGAGGCCGTCGCCGGAATGGCGCAGCTCGAAGAAGACGCCCTCGTGCGGCGAATGATGGTCGAAGTGCTGCGCGATGCGCCTGTCGACATCGCGCGGGAAGCCGTGACGTTTGCCGTACGCGACAACGACGAAGACGTTCGGCTGGCCGCCATTCGCGTCGTCGGCAACCACAAGCAAGGCGCTGCACTTGCCGACCTCGTGTTCCCGTCCTTGCACGACGAGAGCGCCGCCGTGCGCGCAGAGGCGGCACGCAGCATCGGCTATGCAGGCATTACCGGTGCGTTCGACGCAATCCGCGCGCTCTTGGCCGACCCCGACGCCGACGTTCGGTTCCGGGCGCTGCGGACCCTCCAGCACCTCGACGCCGCACGCGCCGCGACGTTGCCCGAGCTGGCGCAGCTTTCGAGCGACAAAGACGCACGCATTGCCCGCGAAGTGAACCGCCTCCAAGGGCGCTAGGCTTCCGGCTTATGTCCCAGGGCGTCCGGCGATGGTCGGACGCCTCCTCGCCGTGCGCCGAGGTGCGAAGCGCGCCTTGGTGAATGCCCCGCGTGCTGCTGGAAAGGCCCACTCCCGCCACCGGAACGTATACTTCTCCGCCCCCCTCCCCGTAATGAGAGTGTGAGGGGGCGGTTAGCCTGCCGCCCCGCCGCTAACCGAAGGAGTTGCCGATGCGCGACCGCAACCGGGCCACCCAGAAAGGCCTCCAGGGCGTCGACGCCCAGGAATACACGTTCAACGGCGGCGCGGGCCGCAGGAGGTCCCGCTTCGCCAAGCGCGGGGCGTCCCCGGCCGTCCGCTGCGCCCGGGAGGCTGAGGCCGCGTGGGTCTCCGATGGGGAGAGTGTGTCATGAAGACAAAGAAGAAGGGCAAAAAGAAGGCAGCGAAGGCAGAAACGACCTTCAGGAAGGTTTTTCACCTCTTGGTCCGCGAAGAGGTGTCCATCCGGACACCTCTCGGTACAACGGATGAGATGCGTCGGGAGCTTGACGTGTACTCCGATAACTTCTACCGGGAACACCAAGAACTGGTGGACGCCGCGTTCAAGAAGGAGTCGGAGCGTTCCGAGGCTCTCGGCGTGACCTTCAAACTCGATAAGTTCATGGATAACGACATCGTACCCGAGATTTTGCGGACGATGCCGAAGTGGCTGAGCAAGTACCCCTGGCCCATCTATGGGGGTCAGGTGTTGGCCGACGAGAACGGGCGACTGCTGAAGTGACAGCGGCCGCCCGACTTCCGGATACACTTCGCCCCTCGTTGTGATGTCTCCCAACGGGGGGCCGATTGGTTTATCCGGCCCAGGAACCGTGCGGCCAGAAGACCTCACCGGACATGGGCGCGATACCGGCGAGTCGCAAGGCGCTCGGGTAGATTTGCGCGACTTCGGACTTGGCGCAGCTGGGGACGATGCCCTCTTTCCTAGGGATACGCGCAATCTCCTTCTGGCGGTCCCTCTTGTGGGCGCGGAAGCGTCTTCTTGCGTGGCGCTCCAGAAATGAATGGCGATTCAGTGGCTCAAGACCCGGCGAGCGCGAGGGCATCGAGGCCCCAATCGCCTTCGAGCAACACCGCGCGGAGCGGGCTCGCGTCGCCGCCTTCGATGGGCAAGGGCAGCGCAATCAGGGTGTAGATGCCCGGCGGGACATCGTGCAGCACCAAACCTTCGAGCACCGCCATATCGCGCGCCGCGAGAGCAGCGTGGGAGGGCAGGTCCCGGTCGGTCTCGGGGTCAACGCTCGGCGTATCGATGCCCACGAGCGACACACCGCAATCGTCGTGAAGATGCGCAATCAGCTCTGGCGACAAAGAAGCGAAGTCGCCATTCCACTGCTCCGGCGCGGGAAACGAGTGCGTAAAAAACAGCACGCGCGGCGCCATCACGGGCTCGCGAAGGTCGTCGACCGTGACCCTTCGGCCACGGGTATCGGGGACCGACACCACCTGGCAGCGACCGAGATAGCGCCGGGGGTCGCGGTCGGCGATGCTGACGCCATGGGGGGTGTAGTGCGACGGTGCATCGGCGTGGGCGCCCAGGTGCAATGTTGTCGTCATCGACGAGAGGTCGATGTTGGCGCCGTCGGCCATCGAAAGCAGCACGGCGCGCGAAAAGGCTGTGTCGCCAGGGAACACCGCCAACCGCGGGCTGATGCGCGGCGTGATGTCGTAGAGGCGACGGTCAGCCACGTTGTCCACCGGTAAGCCGCGCCATATCGACATCTCCAGCAGCGGCGACCACCTTTAGCTCGATCGCGATGGGGGTCGGCAACGCGCGAATCGCGAGCGTGGTGCGGGTGGGCCCGACCTTGCCGAGCATCTCACCGTAGACCTTGTTGTAGCCTGCAAAGTCGCGGTCCATGTTGACCAGAAACGTGGTGACGTCCAGCACGCGGTCAAGGGAGGACCCCGAGGCTTCCAAGATGCGGCGCACGTTTTCGATGACGGCGCGGGTCTGCGCCTCGATGTCGTAATCGACCGGTTGACCGGCGGCGTCGCGCACGGGACCGCCCGGAATGGCGTCGGTGCCGGGCTGCCGCGGGCCGACCCCGGACAAGAACAACAGGTCGCCGACACGGCGGGCGTGGGGGTACGCGCCGACGGGCTTCGGCGCTTGGTCCGCGGCAACATCCACCCGACCGGCGCGCGCAACGGGCGCGGCCGCTTTGGGCGCGGGCTTCGCGACGGGCGCGGGTGCCACTTCGACGGTTTGGCCCGGTGCCGCGGCCAGCACGTTTCGGTCGCCGCGGAACACGTCTACGTCGTCTTCATCGAACTCAAGCCCCGCCGCGCCAGTGCGGTCGGGCGTCAAGGCCACCACAGCACAGCCGGTTCCTTGCACCGGCGCATACGCGAGAACTTCGCCTTGGTACCGGTTGTGGGCACCCGAGACCGCCGCGAGCCACCAAATGGCCTTGAGCTTGGAATCGGCGTGGGCTTGGGCGGTAAACGTTCGCGCAAGCTGGCTCACGTCTTCGAGGCGCCCTTCGCCCAAGATTTCGAGCAGCTTCCGCACCCACTCGTCGTCTTTCATCGACGCAAAGCGGTCTTCGGACGGAGGCACCGGGACCGGGAGGAGCCGATGGCTCAGGTTGGTCACGGCGACCGCGACCGCGCGTATGCCCCGCTGCGACAGCACATCGGCCGCCGCCTTGCCCAAAACGACCGTCTCGGCACGGTCGGCATACATATTGCATGACACCACGCTGGCCGGAATACGGGAGTCGGGGTCGAGCAGCTTCAACGCGGTGACCGTACCGGTGTCGATGGGAAAGCCGCGGTAGGCGACGGTTCGGCAATGCAGGCCACGTTCTGTCGCAGATTGGCACCAATCCGCGCCGAACTGGGGGTCCATGCGCAAGGAATACGGAATGCTCCCGAGCGCGTGAAAGTCCTGGTCGACGTGGACCCAGGTGGGGTTGGGGTCGGCCTGAATCTGGTGCCCCACCACACAAGGCCAACCGGCGCTATACAGCACGAGCACGTCGGGTTTGAGGTCGGCGATGCGCCGGCGCGCTTCGGCGTAGGCGTCGGCCAGGGCGCGGTAGCCGGGGCTCGCATCGGGACACAGCAGCGGATGCGGCATCCGAGGTACAATCAGGGCAAGCTCGACAGTCATCGTGCCTCCATCCCGACAACGGGGGGCTGCCACTCCACCACGGCATTTCCGGTACCAATGACGGTCCCGTAAGCGTGTACTTCCGCGGGATAGTCGGGGAACTCCAGAGCCCCCATCAACCAAGACAAGCTGCCGTCTTTGGCTTCGCTGGTCGCGTGCTCGATGAAGTCAGGCATCTCCGCCATCAATTGCCGACAGCGGCCCTTCTTCATCAAGTCGAGCACGTGCATGTCCCAGATGTACTGGCCGTGATGGTAGATACGCTCTTTGGACATGTCCTCGGGAAGCTCGGACTCGTCCGTGAAGTGGCGGTGTGACAAAGAATTGCTTGCCAACAACAACGCTCGGCGCCCCAATCGCTCGACTGCGCGCCGCGTTGCGCGTCCAAGCGCAACCATTTGGCGGTCGCCCACATCATTGTTATAATCGAAATAGACCCGATTGGAGGAAATCGCGACAATCGGGATGTCCCACTGGGGGCGCGTGAGATGGCAGGACGTAATGGTGCCATAGTCCACGCGGAAGTCGGGATTCCGCATGAGCTGCATCGTGAGGCCCGCTTGGCCGCCTTCTTCGGCGATGGCTTCTGCGAGCGCGACGTCCACCGCGAGGTCGTAGTGGTACCGAAACAAGTTCGGGAAGATGGGGTCGACGCTCAAGGACTTGAAATGCGGCGCCGCCAACAAATGGTGGCCCTGGGACGTCTTCCAGTGGGGGGAATGCACCACGATAACGTCGATGTCCAGGGCGCTGAGATTGCGACGAAGGCGCTCATAGCCCCACCGAAGGTTCTCCCACCCGCACTCCGCCCGCGGTTCATTTTGGGGAGGATTTTCCGCGTAGACCAAATGGGGCGGGTGAGGAGCGATGGCGCCGGCGACAATGCGGCCACCACCAGGGTTCGGAGTCGGCATCGGGGCCTCCAACGAGGGAGCGGTGCCGGGCAACCATTCCCCGGCCGTTCTCCGACCCTTGTATCCGCCAGCGGGCCCGCGTGCCGTTGGGTTTCAACGTGCGGCGGCCGCAATCTCCGATTGTAGGGCGACTTCTATGCGGTCGCGGCCGTTGCGCTTGGCGGCGTACAGCGCGGTGTCGGCGACTTGGGTGAGCGCGTGGAGGGAGTCGCCATCGACGGGAAACTGCGCCACGCCCATGCTACAAGTAAATCGCGGGACCTCGCTACCGCGGAGCGCGTCGTCCAGGCGCTTCCGCACCGCTTCGAGGCGCGCGAGACCCGCGTCGAGATCGAGACCGGGGAGCAGCAGAATAAACTCCTCGCCACCATACCGGGCCACAAGGTCGATGTCTTCGCGCAGACCTTCCCGAATCACCCGCGAGTAGAGGCAAATGGCACGGTCGCCGGTTTGGTGGCCATGGGTGTCGTTGAGACGCTTGAAGTGGTCGATGTCGGCCATCACCAACAAGCCATGTCCTACACTTGCCATACGCCGTGTCGCTTCGGCTTCAAAGGTGCGACGGTTCATGAGGCCGGTCAGCGGGTCGGTGCGGGCTGCGCGTTGGGTTTCGGCGAGCGTTCGCAAGACACCCAACCGTGTGCCAACATTGGCCGCGATAGATTGGAAATGACGAAGCTCCCCCGCGCTCGGCAGCGTGTGTTCATCGCCTTGGAGATGCATGACGCCGATAGTCCGCCCCATCACCGTCACCGGCGTGCAGACCGCCGAGCAGCCTCCGACGGCCCGGCCACGGGTACGCGGGCAAGCATCAAGGGCCTCCGACGAGGCAAACATCAGCGTGCTTCCGCGTCGAACAGCCGCGCATTCGTTGGGGGATGCCACCGCGCATCCAACGTGCGGCATCGCCGGCGTTGCGACGGCTCGCCGCAAGTGGGCTTGACTCGAATCGGCCAAGAGCAACTCTACGGCCCCCTCCGGCACAACTTGAAACAACGCGCGGACGGTCACATCCATCACGTCAGCTTCGTCGTCGACGAGTTCGAGAGCGCGCTGAAGCTCACCTTCTAAGCGCGCGCCCTGCGCTTCTGCCTGAAACGCATCGTCCCGCTCTTCGATTGCATGCGAGAGCGCAACGAGGCAACGCTCGATGCGTCCCAAGCCACAATCGGTGTGGCCCAACACCAAAGACGCCGCCTGTCCACGCAATCGATTTTCGGCGAAAATGACCGCTGCATCAATGCGTTCAACCACCCGCCGCAGCACCACAAACGACGCGGCCGCACTCAACGGCACCAATAGCGCACCAATCGCTGTGGTGGCCATGACGTACCGCCGCACCCACCCGCTGTACTCGGTAATCGACGCAGGGGTCAGGGTTCCCGCGTGCAGCTCGTGGGCGAGGGCCCACGCCCGTCCGTCGATGGTGACGAATGCACCCAAGCCCAAGGCAACCACCGAAAACCCACACAGGGCCACAGGGAGCACAGGAACCATAAATAGGGCGTTTAGGTTTTGAAGCTGAAGTTCGGACGATTTCATAGGCGCCCTTCGGGCACGCATGAAATCAAGCCAAGGAAAATTTCAGACAATCGTACAAAACACCGGGAATGGGTCGAAACGATTCATCGAATCTGACCCAAATCAACCAAACGCACTCTTGCGTCAGTGTACCTACGCGGGCTTTATGGCGCGCTGCCGGTCATTTCCCGCGCAAGGTTGTCCAGCAGGCCCCGGTGGCACTCGGTCCACGCCGGACGAATCCGGTTCATGTACGTGGCCGTCAGGGGCCAAGGCGGAGGGTCGACCCAGGTATGTACTTCTACGCGCGTTTGGCCCGAGCCAAGGTCGTTGAGGGTCCACGTGGTCGCGAAACCGGTGCGGCCCGCGTGGTCGACTTTGAGGTAACGGCCAGGGTCGCCTTCGGACACGGTCGCGGTCAAACGACGACGCATCATGGCCACCCGATAGGTCAACCGCGCGTTTGCGCCAATACCTGCCGTTGTGGTGCCATACTCCCACTTGGTCGTGCACCCTTCCGGCCACACTTGTCGGTGGTGGTCCAGGTCGAGCAACCAAGTGTAAATATCGCCGGCGTCGGCCCGAACCGACCGGCTCACGACGACGTCTCCCGCGGGCAACGGCTTTTTTGCTGGCTTGTCGTCGTCTGCGGCATGCGCAGTCACGGCAATCCCACCGAGTATACCACACACAACCACGGTCGCCAACCGATGGAACAATATGGACATCCACACCTCGGACTACGCCGGCAACTTACCCTGTTTGGGGCAGGTTGACATGTAAACACACAAACGGAGTGTTTCGACGCTATCGCGCCGCTTCAATGAAGGTATTGAGGTTGTCGGGCAAAGTATGGCTCGTCAGCATTCCCACCAACGACCGCGCGACCATCCCGCCAGGGTCGCTCACCGTGCGATAGCGAAGCTGGGCGGGTTTTTCACCCGAAGCCGGGAGCACCTCCCAGCAGCCATGCGTGAGGGGCACCAACGACGCGTCGGGGTACTTGGCCGCCACTGCTGCCCGTGCCTCTGTGGCTTCGTCCGCCGAAAGCTGGCTCCAGCATCGCCGCTGGTGGCCCGGAACGCCCCCGACACCTTGCTCCCACTCCGTGTGAACGAACCAATATCGCTGGGCGCTTGCCATCAGCGGCGGCGGCTTGAGGACTTGGTAAAAGTCGACCGCAGCACCATGGCGCTTCACGACGGTCGATTCCGCGAGCTTGCCCCCAAATCGGTCGTGTCCATCAACATCTACAATCAATGTCCACAGACGTTCGACGTCGACCTCCCGCGGGATGTCACGCACACCCAAATACGCCGTTGCGTCTACACTTTGAAGCTTCTTCTCCGAGACAACGAGCCCAAGAGCGGCGTCGTTGCTCACTTGGTTCCAGCCCGACTCGTTGAGCAACTCGCGAATCACTGCGCGATCGAGCTCACCTGCAAACGCAAGCGAGCCAAGGGAAACAACGAAGCCCAGGCCAAGCCCAAATGGCCAAGTACGACGGAAAGGTGCCAAGAAGCTCTCCAGTGGGGCGGGTGCTTCGTCCCGCCTGCACAGACAAAGTGCATTCCGTTCTGCGCGAGCGAAGTGTAGCCCTCGCGACGGCGAGTTGGGCTGAAACCCAACGGGTTATCCCACAAACACACCAACGTTTCTCACCATCCCGGTGCCTCAAAAACCGTTCGAGGAATCACCCGCACCATGTCGGTCCCTCCTCTTCCGGTGCCCCTCCGCACCGACGCTGCCGCCCTCGCGCGCCGCCTCGGTGTCTCGACGGCCGCCGTCTCGCTCACCCGGTCGTGCGAAGTCATCGACCTCCACCTCGACACCTTCATTCCTCCGCGCCTTTGGGGGTATCGGGTGACAAGTCGTCACCGCGGCGGTCCCCTTGGCCGTCGCTTTTTCGGACACGTCGACATTCCACGCCTGCGGGAAGGCGGCCTCACCGGCGGCATGTGGTCCATTACGACCAACCCCTTTCGGAGCCCTGCCGAGCGTTGGCGCTTGTTTCGCCAAAACCTCAAGGGACTCCAACATATGGTCCAAGAGACCAATGGCGCCCTGGCCATCGCGCGCACGTTTTCCGAGTGGAACGAAGTACGCGCACGCGGCGCACATGCCGTCATTCCCGTCATTCAGGGAGGCAATGCCCTCGAAGCTGCACCCGACGGCGTGCGGTCTATCCCAGACAATCTCATCGCGCGCGTCACGTTGGTCCACCTCACCAATAGCATCTACGGACCAACGTCGAGCCCCCACCACCTCCTGCGCTTCCAAAAGGGCCTCACGCTTCGGGGCCAAGACTTGGTTCAACAGCTCGACCACGCCAACATTTTCGTCGACCTCGCCCATATTCACCCCACCGCATTTTGGGATGCCGTGCGGGTTCACGACCGAAGCAAGCCCCTCCTGGCCACCCATACGGGCGTCGATGGCGTTCGCCAGCATTGGCGCAACCTCGACGACGCGCAGCTACGCGCAATCGCCGACACCGGTGGCACCATCGGCATTATCTTCTCGTCCTTGTTCTTGAAGCCTTGGGGCAAAACCGACTCCGCAGACCTTGTGTTGGACCATATGGAGCACGTCTTGCGGGTTGTGGGCGAAGACCACGTCAGCATTGGCAGTGATTTTGACGGTGCTATCATTCCGCCCCCCGACCTCGCAGGCGCCGACCATTACCCTGTTTTGGTCGAGCGAATGCTCCAACGACGCTGGACGGAAAAGCGCATTCAAAAGGTGCTCGGCGCTAACTTTTTGCGCTGCTTTCAACAGTTGCGCCCATAAGCGATTCACCGCCAACGGCGCGCCCTTCCCCGAATACCCGAGTGGGCTTAGAACCTACGCGGCGCAAATGCTCATCCACACGCGATTGTCGCGCTATACGGATGTCCGCGCGCGCGGAGGTCGCTCGATTTTGACGCAATCGACGGCGATGGGCTCCCGGGCCGCTGTTTTCGTGCAAGCATGTTCCGTACAAATACGGAGTCAGTTGACGCTCGGATAGAATCCTGGGTACACTATTTTCCTCTCTCGTTCACCATTCGCGCCCCGGAGAAACGCCACGACTTCAATGGCGACCCGCCCCGCACCCCACCCAAACCGCGCGCCACCCGCTTCCTGATTCGGGAGTCTCCACCGGCGAGCTGGGTGCAGCAGGTTCGCGGATTGCCGCCTGCAACGCTTCGCAAGCAATCACCTTGGAAACGACGACGGACGAATTGTGAAAAAGACCGTTTTGACCTATATTTTCAATGACTACGACCAACTTCGAGACCCATCTGTCGTCACACCCAACTGGTCTTATGTGTGCCGCACCGACGCGCCCATGCAAGCAAATGTGTGGCGTCCCCAGGTTGTCGCCCACGAGCCGCCGAGGGAAACCGACCCCAAACGCCGCGCATCATTGACCAAAATCGAACACTATCGGCACGTACCCGCCGACTGCGACATCTGCGTCACCATCGACGGCTCAACGCACATCAACACCAACCTCGACCAATTTCTCTCGCAACATTGGACACCGGATACCGACCTGCTCATCGCTACGCATCCCACAAGAAGCTGTATCTACGATGAGGCCATCGCCGTCCTCCATGCAAAGCTCGACGACCCAAGCATTGTCATCCAACAGATGGAGCGGTATGCCGCAGTCGGCTTCCCCCGTCAGTACGGCCTATTCGGCACCCGCATGATGGTGAAGAACAACCGAAGCGAACAGTTGCACCTTGTTTGCCAACTTTGGGCCGACGAGTACCGAAAGGGGTCCCGCCGCGACCAGCTCAGCCTCAACTTCGCCATTTGGAAGGCGGAACAAATGGGTGTTCGGCTCCGCATACGCACCCTCAACTTTCACTGGTTGTACCGCGATAGTGGCCTTTTTCGCTTGGCGCTCCACAACAAGAGCAGAACATGGGCGAGTGCCAACTGATGGCCATCGTCTCGTTTGCACATCGTTTTGTGTTTGTGAAAACACGCAAAACCGCAGGCACAAGCATCCAAGACACGTTGCTGCCTCTATGCGCGCCCGGCGACATCCTCACCCAAGTCTGGACCAACCGGGTCGATGGGAAGCCGTGTGTCATCGAGGAGTTTGCATCCCTCGACGAAATACGGCGCCACTTCCAGGTACCCAGCCATGGTTGGTTTTCATTCGGCTTCACCCGCAATCCATATGCCCTTACACTGTCGCGCTATTTCTACCAAATCAAGATGAAGCGCATCAGCGGCCCCCCCAGTCCCGAACACTTCAATGCGTGGGTGCGAACCGTCTATTTTGTAGGAGAGCCCGGCTTTCCCCACGGACGCTATGTGAAAGACCGGAGCCGATGGCTGTTGTTCGACCGCAACTTTCGACCGATAGTAGACTTCATCGGCCGTATGGAGACCATCGACGCTGACTTCGCCCAAGTTTGCACCCGCATTGGGTTGCCTCCCCTTCCCCTCACACGCTCCAACCAATCCAACACAAGTCAAATACACTACCGCGACTGGATGGACAACACGACCCGCCTCTTGGTCTCCAAGGCATTCGACTTTGAGATAGCAGCCTTTTCCTATCGTTATTGACGGCGCCCACGCCGCCCATCATGGGAGCTACACATGACCTGGAAACGCGGCCATACCGTCAATTTGGTACAAGAAGAGCACCATCGGATATATGGGTCTGGTTGGGCCTTGGGACTCGACCAGCACGATTATCTGCTTCGATTGGGTCTGCAGCCCGACCATCCTCTCTTGGACTTTGGCTGTGGCGCCGGACGCGCCGGCATTCACCTCATCGACTACCTATTGCCGCGTCGTTACGTCGGCGTCGACGGGCACGAGCCCAGCCTGCGCGCCTTCGCAAACTATGAGATACCACTCAATCGCCTATCAAGCAAGCAACCGTCATTACATCAAGTCGACCTCGTTCAGCAGCCACTCAATATCGAGTCACAGTTCCAGTTTGTGATGGCATTTAGCGTGTTCAACCACATGCAAAGCCACGTCATCGCCGGTCGTTCCGTCGTGCGGGCGCTGCGTCCCGGTGGTCTCCTTGTGTGTGCATTTGGTGTACCCGCAAACGCGACCGCGTTGGGTCTGCAACCCGTGCGTGCTGAGCGCACCCAAAGCCGCCTTGTCCCCGAAAAGACGATTGATTGGTATGTCTTCGCCAAGCCAACATCCGGTGATGTCCCGAAGCGCACGACGCCCGACGCAGACCCCGCTTCGAAGGATTGAAGCCGAAGTGCCGTGTGTGCGTCCCCCGGCCATGGCGGGTGTGATAAGCGGAGCATTCGTCCGCTGCTTTGGAGTCGTCCGTGACCGCCCTCACTCTTCGTGCTCGCCACCGCCGCTTTGATGGCCAAGTTGCCTGGGTCACCGGCGCAAGCTCCGGCATCGGACGCGCCACCGCAATCGCACTCGCCGAGCGCGGTGCACACGTCGTTCTGACCGCACGTCGAGAGGGCGCGCTGTCCCTCGTGGCCGATGCTTGCCGCGCGCGTGGGGTGCAAGCCGAGATCCAAACCGCCGACGTCACCGAAGAAGAGTCCCTGGCCCGCGTTGTCGCCCACATCACCGAAAAGTTCGGCCATCTGGACCTCGTGCTGGCCAATGCAGGGGTTTCTGTCAACGGCGCGATTGTCGACCTCACGGTCGAAGACTGGCGTCGCCAGCTCGACATCAATGTGATTGGTGTTGCATCCACGGCCAAGGTTGCCATTCCCGCGCTCCTCGAGAGCAAAGGCCGCATCGGGCTGGTCGGCAGCGTCATGGCCTATCTGGGTCTGCCCACGAGCGGGCCATATGCCGCCAGCAAGGCCGCCGTGCGCGCAATCGGCGACACGCTCTACTTGGAGCTCGCCGGCACAGGCGCGTCGTGTACGCTGATTCAGCCTGGATTTGTCGAAAGCGATATTGCCCGTGTGGACAACGCGGGTGTGTTGCACTTGGACCGGCCCGACCCGCGCCCCCAGCGGCTCATGTGGTCTGGTGAAGATGCTGCGCGGGTAATGCTCGACGCCCTCTACGACCGTCGCCGGGAGCTTGTTTTCACCGGCCACGGACGTTTTGCAACCGCGTTGGCCCGCCACGCGCCATCCTTGATGTATTCCTTGTTGGCCGGTCCCCTGTCCGGTGTCGGCAGAATTCGTCGCCGGCAATGACATCCGAATCAACCGCAATCACCCCGCGGAGTGGTCTCGATGGCTCGTGGAATCCCTCTCTTGGCAGTCGTCTGGATGGGCTGTGGGTCCAACCTCTCGATTGTCCATGAACGCGCATTTATTGGCGAGTACCGCGATGTTTTCTTGGCAGACGACGCCGCGGACCTCCACGCACGTCTGACCAACCCATCGTTGGCCCTAAAAGGCGATGTCGTGCGCCAAGACATCTCCAGTCGCGAAATCATCGACCAACTGGCCTTTCCCGCGAGTTCTCAACTTCGTGATGTCGTAGAGAACAACACGATTCGGGTGTTGTTCGTCGAGCATCCGACCGACGCTTCCCGGCCCAGCACCGTGGTCATCGCCACCACGTCCTCCGCCGAGGAAGTGCGACGGGTCGAGGACGGCGTCCTCTACGATGCGGTGCTGATGCCCGATGGCTTCGCGACTGCCGAGAGCGCCCCAGACACCGGCTGCGTCGTCACCTATTGGTTCAACGACGGCACCATCCACTTCCAAGCTGACATCGGCTTACAAGCGTGTACAAATGACCTGCGGCTGGTGTCCGGCCGGCCCTCCAGCGCCGTAGGATACAGCAATGGCGCATCGTCTGGTGTCGTCAGTCCCGAAGGCCACACAAGCTGGCTCGGCGGCGGGCAGCTGCTCGCATGGGACGAGCTCACCAATGCGCTCATTGTTGCCGACGTAGGCTCCACCGAGCTTCGCTCATGGTACGACGACGGCGAAGAGGCATGGTACACCGACATTGGCCAGCCCGTGCAAGACATGGACGCCCTCCGCACCGTGCGGGCCCTCGCCCTCTCTACTTCAGTCGGCAGTGGCGGTCGGATTGTGCTTCTCGACGCTTACTCCGGCGATGCTATCACCGCCATCGACACCCCTGCGCCGGGATTGGAAGTGGCGGTCGACACGTCCGGCTCCCGACTCGCGCTCACTCTCGAAGATGAGCTCCACTTGTTCCGGCTCGACCTCACGGGAGGCCGCTGATGTTGATGTTGTCATGGGCCATGTGGATGACGGTCGCCGCAGCCGCTGACGACCCCCGAGAAGGTCGCAACGACCTCACGCTGTCGGTGGGGCCACTCTTGCGCACCGACCGCGGAAAACCTGCACACGTCAAGTCCGGGGTTGCGGTAGAAGCCGAAGTACCTCTGGGCTGGCGCCTCAACCTCCGCCTCGACTACATGAGCGGCCAAGACGCCCAAGACCAGCTCCGGATCCAGGGCCCCAAAGCTGCCATTATGTGCGTGTATCACCAGCCTATCGATATTTTCGGCATCGACGCTGGTGTGGGCCCAAGCGCGTGGTTTGGACGGAGCGCTTGGTGGGACGAAGCGTACCCTGGCCCTTGGCCGGGCTATCGCGTTGCATTGGGAGGCAGCTATCGCCCCCACGCGAATGTCGGCGGTCGGCTTGAATTTGGTGCAGACCAAACATTTGGCACCTATTCTTTGGTCAACGGCCAGACATCGGGCTGGGACCTTCGCTTGATGGTCACCGGCTGGTTGCCTTAGCCGGCGCTCCGCCTCCGTCTCCGAATAGATTGGGGCAAGGCCGACCGGTCGGAACCAGGGGACAACATATCCGCCCAATTTGTGTTGGTGTTTGCCCCAAACTCGTCAAAATAAGTAGGGGACGCAGCGAATTGGTAGCGGACGTGCAATATCCAACTGCGCCCCTCCCCCACCACATTGGACAGCACGGTGGCCGTCCCCAAGATGTGCCTCTTGCTTCCGATTCGCCAGTGACCGAGCGGCGTTCTTCGTTTCGGCCTCTCGCCCCCTTCGGCATCCCCCATCCCCTCGTAAAAATAGTATCCAAGGAAATACCAATGCGTAAACTGTCATTTTTGCCCCTGTTGCTGGTTGGCATGATTGCATGTGGAGACAAAGAGGACTCCGCAACGCAAGGCACGGTCGGCAGCGAAACCACCGGAAGCGACGATGGAACGGGCGACGGCGGTAGTGACGGAAGCACCGGCGATGACGGCAGCACCGGAGGCGACGGAAGCACCGGCGGCGACGGAAGCACCGGCGGCGACGGAAGCACCGGCGGCGACGGCACGGGAGGCGAAAGCGGCGCTGGCAGCGACGGGACCACGCCCGACGGCGAGGCGCTTTACGCCACCTATTGTCTGTCTTGCCACGGCGCAGACGCGCGCGGCGGTTCGGGCCCCGACCTCAGCCGGGAAATCGGTCGGATTTCCGACGACGAAGTGATTCGAATAATCTTGGAAGGAAAACGAGGAATGCCCGCCATTCCCGTCACCAGCGACGAGGCGGCCGCTATCGTCGTGTATCTCCACGACCTCTTCGGCGTATAGCAACGCCACGAAGGACAGGTGTTGGCCCACCGCTTTCGACGAGTATAGCACTTGCAAAACCAAAAATAGTGTGCTATACTACAGCCTTCGGTCTCCCCACCCGAGGGCGGCATCCCCAACGTTTGGCCGCCCGAGGGCTGCAAAAGACACCGCATATAACCCATATGCGTTATACAGCGATTCCACCTGGCAATAGGCGCGCCGATGCGCCCGCCCACGTTTTGCTTGAGATTCGCTCCCATGGTGGCAAAAGCATGTCTTTTCGCCGGCCTTGGTGCATAGCCGGCGCAGAACGGCATGTAAAATACTTCATTTTTGCTGGTTTGAGAACCGGGGACCGCGCCCCCATCCTGGGCGGCCCATTCGCGTCTCAAGATATACGGTGTAGCCTTGCCCTTCTACGCATGTATTCGTACGTCGGTATGCAAGCTATCAGAATCACAACCCTTTCTGATCGGCGAAGCGTTCTTGATTATTTGAAACGGTTCTGATACCGTCTCGAAGAAAGGTCGACGAAGCGGCGGCGACCTCCGCCTAATATGTACGCAATAGTGGCCCATTACGACGGTCCACTCTTCGGGGAGCAGACGGATACTCATGGACAGGAGCGCTGTATTTGTTGACGCCGGCTATTTGTTTGCCCAAGGAAGCACCGCCCTATGTGGGCAGAAGCGGCCCCGCGGTATGTTGCACTTGGACATTGATGCAGCGGTGGACGCCATCCGTTCGTTTGCGTTTTCCGTCACGGGCCTCCCCCTGCTTCGGATTTATTGGTACGACGGCACTTCCGACGGCCCTACCGTCCAGCACCGGGCCCTCGCATTTTCCCAAGATGTGAAAGTTCGATTGGGCTTGGTCAACCTGCAAGGACAGCAAAAGGGCGTTGACTCCTTGCTCGTGACCGACATGATCAACTTGTCGCGCAATCGCGCCATGGCTTCAGCCGTGCTGCTCACCGGCGATGAAGACCTCCGCGTCGGAGTGCAACACGCGCAAGACTTTGGCGTGCGCGTGCATTTGGTCGGAATCGAGCCCGCGCGCCAGTCGCAATCGGACTGGATGTTGCAAGAAGCAGACGTGACCCATGAGTGGACCCGCGGCTTCATCGAGCAGTTCCTCGCGGTACAAGACGAGCGCGCCAATCTCCCGACGCTGGATATCGAAGTCGCCGACGACGAGGATGCTCCAGCAGCGGTCGCCCTCGCCGTGTTCCAGTCAACGCCACAAAACGAAATTGACGCCATGGTGCAGTCGCTCCGCCGGGGAGACCCTTCGATTCCGCGCGATATCGATCGGCAGCTCTTGCTCGGTCTCGAGAAGATTCTCAGCGAGCGCCCCGACTTTGCGTTGAAGGTACGCCTCCGCGATGAGTTCAAGCGGCTCTGCCTCGATGTGCCCGAACAGCCCGAAGACTGACCGGCGCTCGCGAAAATATCGACCTGTCCAGCCGTTTGACACATTCGCGCGCGCGCTCCCGATCCTGCGCGCGCCAATCCGGCAACTATTTGTGGCGAAGCCGCCAAACGACCCGCGAGAGTGCCGCCACAGCGGGCTATATTACGGACACACGCGGTCGCCTGCGTGCGTTCGTCTGTATCGGAGCCCTCCTATGCGCCATCCTTTGCTGCCCATCGCGGTCCTCTTTGGCCTCCATACATCTGCTTGCGGCAATGATGTTGTCGTCGCCGATGAAGTCGATAGCAACTGGAAAGACGACGTTTGGGCCGACAACGGCGACGCCGAAGCCCCCACTACCACTCCGGGCATCTCCGACCCCCAAACCATCGACGGCACCATTTCGGTCTACATCGACAGCGTGGGCTGCTTGCTCTCGTTCCACATGCAAGGCGAACGCACGGATTGCCGCGATTGTGACTACGCCTTTTGGGTCGACCTCGACGTCGCCGACGATGGGTGTGGCTTGGGCTCGTCGGGCGTGTCTGGCATGTTCATGCTGCGCAACGAGCATGTCTACTTTGAATACTTCGACTGGGGTCCGGCAACCCTCAGCGGTCCCCTCCTCGAGTGGGACAATTCCCTCGAAGACTCGCCCACCGAACCCTATTACTATGGCGACTATTACTACGACTATTACCGTACTTCGTACCATTATTATGGGTCGGCCATCCTCGCCGACTGACCCCAGCGAAGTCCGCGCACCAGAACGTCTTTAGCGGGAAGCGTTCTGGGCCTGAAACACTGCGTTCAGGTAGTCGACGATATCTGCCGACTCAAACAACGGCGTGTCGTCAATAAACAAACACGGCACCTGGGAGCGTCCCGTCGCTTCCCACAATTCATTGCGCGCGGACCGTTCCCGGCGAACATCCAAACGCTCCACCACTACCGTTGGATGCTGTTGCAGCCAACGCAGAACGCGCTGACAGTAGGGGCAGGCTTCAAACTGATACAAGCGCAGGCGATGCGGCACCGCGGGGTCAGGGAGGTCGGCGCGCGCACCGACCGAGGGTCCGCGGAGAGACGACAAGAATTGGCGAATCATCAGTGCTCCGTGCAAGCGACGCCCCCTTGGATGCCGCCACGCGCCGCGGGTGACACCGAATGTTTTGTCGTCGCCCCAAACCAACAGCGGCGGCCCCAACCGCTGCGGCAAAGGGATAAGCGCCGGCGACCTCGTTTGACGCCGCGGAGGCATTGTGGAACCCTTTGGCTGGTTTTCTCTTCAAAGCGATGAAGCACTGGACCTTGTCGACGATGTGCTCGAAGGACTCGACACAGGCGATGCGCCCGACATCATCATCACCGCACTCGAAGCCGCCCTGCGCACCACGCCCTTGCCCGCATTTGAAGCGGTGTCGGCAATCGCCGCCGCGGAATTGGTGGCCGTAGGCGCAGGCCGACCCGGGCCCGAACTCCCCGACGAAGTTGTCCAGGCACAAGCCGAGCTCGCCCCCCTCGCACTGTTCGCCGATATCGCCCACAAAGCCGCAAATCGCGCACTGGGAGACCAATCGGAGCTCGCCGAGATGTGGGACTCCGTGCCCGAAGGCGCCGAATGGCGCGCCGCTGTCGCCGACCTCGCCCGCCGTCTCGCTTAGCCTGCCGCTCCCGATTGCCGTGCGCGCATCGCCTCTAGCGCCTCGACAACGCCCACCAACGGGCCATTGGGGCACACGAGAACTTGAAATCCCATCCTCTGCGCACCAACACCATCGGTGTCGGCGCGGTCCCCGATGTGCAGCACTTGGGACGGCGGGGTCGGGAATGCGTCGAGCGCCGCCTGAAAGACCGCCGGCTGGGGCTTGAAGGCACCCAGCGAGAGGCCATCGAAGCCCCCCGCGAAGTAGGACGCAAGACCGAGCGCGTCTAGCTTGTCTGTCACGGGAAAATCCGAGGCCGCCACCTGCGGAACCCCCATTGCGGCGATGGCCGCGAGTGCGTTTACGAGCCCGGGACGTGGGCCGACCTGCCGGAGCGCCGGCAGCAAATAATCGTCCAAAAACATCGTCCAATCATCGTTTTGCCAAAACGCCCGCGCGGCTTCATCGACCCGTCCCCCCGCTTGCCGACACCGCTGCATCGTCTCCTTGTGCCGCAGCCACACCCGACCGCCGCGGCGGGCCCGGCGCCACTGCCCCCGTCGCACATCAGCGAAAAATGCCTTCGTAACGGCCTTTTGAACATCCGCGTGCAGATAGAGTGTGCCGTCGACATCCCAGGAAACCAATGACTGGTGCATTTCCGCTCCTACACCACAATGCGCGTCCACGAAGAGCCCCGCCACGTCCATACAAAAATCGCCGCCTGACAGCCACGATAGACAGCTTGGCTCGCCCAAATCCAACCAAGGTCGAGGCCCAAGCCTGGCCCCAACGCGTAGGCCATCGGAATGCCAATGCCCCACTGGCACAAAATCGCGACCAGCGCCGCGCGACGGGTCGCGCCCGCGCCTTGCAGGGCATTGAGAAGCACCATACCCACGGCATCCAGCACCAGTAGTCCACCGGTAAGGCGAAGGGCCGGGCGCGCGATGTCCACCGTTTCCGGTGTGTGCAGGAAAACCGAGAGCACAAGGTCAGGGAAAAAGACCATCGGGAGTCCGAGCAAAACCATCACCACCATCGCGACCTGCACCACTTCCCATCCCCACTGCCGCGCATCTTGGGCGTCCCCGCGCCCCAATGCTTGTCCCACCAACGACGCCGCGGATATTCCGAGACCAATGCCGGGCAACAAGCCCACCAACATCACATTCAACACGACGTTGGCGGCGGCGAGCTGCTGCGTTCCCACCGCACCGACGATCCGAAAAAACACCGTATATCCGGTCGCCATAAAAAACTGCTGCCCACCCGCGGGCAGAGCCAAGCGCAATAGGGTCCGCATTTGGTCGCGATTCGGCAGCACACGCAAAAACCCTGCGTGCCGTGCATGTCGCCACGCCAGCCCAAAATAGGTCAGCGTGCCGACCGCCGTGGACACCGCGCTCGCGATTCCCGCACCCGTCGCTCCCATCGCGGGAGCGCCCAAATGCCCAAAAATAAGGACCCAGTTTAGACCAATGTTGGTCGCATGCATGACCAACAAGGTGCCAAAGTACAACCGCGACAGGTTGACGCCATTCCAATATCCGCGGAATGCAAAATTCATACCAACTGCCGCCATTACAGTCAAACGTGCCTGCAAATACGGCACACCTTCGGCCACAACGGCAGGGTCGTCGCTCAATAGCGGAAACAGAGTGGGGACTGCCGCCATCAGCACGGCACACCACGGCAGACCAATCGCCAACGCCAGCAGCAGGCCTCCATTGAGCGGCACGGCTTGCTCTCCCTCGCGACCTTCGCCGCGGCGCCGGGCCGCCATCGCCTGCACCCCCGAACCCATGCCGGTAATGAGCGCCGTCGCCATGAAGTTGCCAAAGCTCGCCATGCCGACCGCCGCGAGGGAGACGTCACCCAAAAGCCCCACCATCGCTGTATCAACGAGATTGAGCAGGTTTTGGCTCAACATGCCGCCGACGATTGGCAACGCCGTAGAGACGATGGTATTCCTGCGCTGGGGGTTCATGGGCCTCCCGACCTTTGACGGTGCGTCCGTAGACCGCAACTTCCAGCAACGCGCTGCATGTGCCGACCACGTCGCGCTCGTAATACCCTGGTAGGAAGTCGTGGCTGTTGGTTGTTGCCCGATTCTCTGCGTTTTTCTGACTACCCCGGAGACCCGTTGGATTCCCTCGATCCCGATTCCGACATTGTCGATTGTGGCACCGAAGAAGCATTCGGCATGGACCGCTGGACCAACGCCGTCGCATTGGTCACCGGCGCATCCAGCGGCATTGGCGAGGCCATCGTGCGCCGCCTCCATACCGAAGGCCTGCGCGTGGTGGGCTGCGCCCGCCGTCCCGAGCGCTTGCACCAGCTTCGCGACCGATTGGGCGCTCGCTTTCACCCGATTGTATGCGACCTGCGCGATGAAAGCGCCATTGTACGGATGTTTGCGGAGATAGAGCAAGTATACGGCGGTGTCGATATCCTGGTCAACAACGCCGGCCTCGGCCACCTCTCGCCGCTCATGTCGGGCAATACCGAGCATTGGCGCGAGATGTGGGAAGTCAACGTGCTGGCGCTCACGATCTGCACGCGGGAAGCCATACGGCGCATGCAAAAACGGGGCCGCGGACACGTCATCCACATCAGCAGCATGGCCGCCCACCGCGTTCCGTCCGACAGCGGCATGTACGCCGCGACCAAGCACGCCGTCAAAGCGCTCACGGAAGCGCTGCGCCTTGAGCTCCACGCTGCCAACTCCCCGATTCGTGTGTCGAGCATCAGCCCCGGCTTTGTCGAGACGGAGTTTGCCGAGCTTTACCATCGGTCACGCATCGCAGCCGCCGAAACCTATGGCCGCTACCCCGTCCTCACGTCCCAAGATGTCGCTGAGGGCGTGGTGTTTGCGCTCGGCGCCGCCCAAAGGGTGCAAGTCCACGACATCTTGCTTCGTCCCACCCGCCAAGCCAACTGAGGGCCCATGTGGCGTTGTCGACAGGCCACTCCCGCCGATGAGCCCTTCCTTGTCGCCGGAAACTGCGCGCTGGCCGCCGAAACCGAAGACCTTGTCCTCGACCCCGCGACCGTCGCCCGCGGCGTGCGCGCGGGGCTCACGGAAACCGTAGACGCCACGTATTGGCTCGCGCTCTCCGCCACCGCGCAGCCCGTTGGGCAGGCCATGGTCACCCGCGAGTGGAGCGACTGGCGCAGCGGCTATGTCTGGTGGATTCAGTCCGTATACGTCGTGCCCGATTTCCGAAAGCAAGGCGTCTACCGGGCGCTCTACCAACACATCGTTCAAGAGGCGCACGAACAGGGCGCCATGGGTCTTCGCTTGTATGTAGACCGACGAAACCACCGCGCTTCGGAGGTGTACCGCCAGATGGGCATGAACGGCGACCACTACGAACTCTTCGAAGCCGTACCGCTCCCGCCGGTGCCCTGCACATGAAGCCGACTCCCGAACAACAAGCGGTCATCGACGCCCAGACCGGAACCGTGTTGGTGTTGGCTGCCGTTGGGTCAGGAAAGACCACCACCCTCACACGGCGGGTCGCGGCGGCGCTACAACCACCATCGGAAATCCGCCCCGAGCGTGTGCTGGCCCTCACCTTCACCAATCGCGCCGCGCACCATATGGTAGAGGGCTTGGTCCAGGAGGTCGGCGAAGTCGTCGCCGCGAAGGTCGTGGTCTCTACCTTTCACGCGCTCTGCGTGCGCATTCTTCGAAGCGACCCTCCAGGTGCGGGGCTTCCCGCGGACTTTCGGGTCATCGATGAAGATGACGCAATCGAGATTCTCAATGAAATTGGCGTAGAGAATCCCGAGCGCGCCGTTCACGCCTTGCACAGCGCCACCTCGGCGGTTCCGTTGGGCCATTGCGCGGTCGCAGAGTGGCACACCGGCGCTGTCCTCAATGTCCCCTGGGGTGCAGCCTACACCGACGCGCTCAAGGTGCGTGGCGCCATCGACTTCGCCGGATTGGTCTACCTCTCGCGCGCGGTGCTCACCGAGATTCCCGAAACGGCGGGTCGCTGGTCCACGGCCTTCGACCTCGTGCTGGTCGACGAAGTGCAGGACACCCACCTCTCGGAGTACGAAGTCCTCCGGGTGCTCGCGGCCCAAGCAAGCTCTCTGTGCCTCGTCGGCGATTTGGACCAAACCATCTATTCGTGGCGCGGCTCGGCACCCCGCGCGCTCCTCGCGCGATTGTCCGAAGACTATGGCCCCGTCTTGCGTCTCAAAATGACCGAGAACTTCCGGTCTACCCGCCACATCTTGCGCGTTGCCGACGCCGTCGCTGCCGCAATGCCCGACCGAGAGAGCGAAGTTCGGCCCGCGAGCGACCTTCACGACGGCGAGGTCGCCACCCTCACCGTGTACTCCAGCACCGATGCCGAAGCCGAAGCCATCGCCCAAGACGTGCAGCGTCGAATCCAAGCCGGCATCGCGCCGTCCCGAATGGCCGTCCTCGTTCGCACCAACAAGGCCATCACCACGCTATCTGCGGCAATGCAGCGCTATCAGGTGCCGCACACCACCCTCGAAACCACCCGCTTCTTTCGTCGCTCCGAGGTCAAAGACGCCCTCGCCCTCGCGCGCTTGGTCCATGACCCCCACGACGCGGTCGCAGCCCGCCGCATCGCACGTCGAATGGTACGGGGCGTCGGGCCCAAAACCGTCGCGCGAATTCAAGCCGAGGGCCGCCCCGTTGGGCTGTCTATTACCGACGTCCTCGATGCGCGCACCGTACGCCGGGGCGACCCCTTTTGGATGCTTGAACGCCCCGACTGCGTCGTGCTCGACACCGAAACCACCGGCTTTGACCCCGAAGAAGACGAGATTATCGAAGTCGCCGCCGTCCGCGTTCGTGCAGGCAGCTACAGCCAGCGTCCCGGCGACACCTTCTCGATGCTGTTGCGCAACACCGTGCCCGTCGGCGCATCCGAAGCCGTCCACCACATCTCCGACGCCCTGCTGCGAGAAAAAGGCCGCGAACCCAAGCAAGCACTATTGGCCCTTCAGGCCTTTGTGGGCGACCTACCGGTGGTCGGCCACAATGTGCAGTTTGACGTCAAGATGCTTCATGGGTACGCCCGCCGGCTCGGCGTCGACCTTCGCTTGACGGTCAAGTTCGACACATTGCCGTTCGCGCGCCGACTTGTCCCTGAAGCGCGCAACCATCGACTTGGCACGCTGGTCGACACCTTGGGCATTTCGGTCATTCCCACCCACCGCGCGCTCGACGACGTGCTTGCGACTGTCGAGCTTGCGCGCGTTTTGGGTGAACGGGCAACGCCGGGACATGGGGTCCGCTGGGCCCTGTTGGCCAAAGAAGCGCCGGCGTTCGCCAAGCTGCGGGCGGCCCTTGAGCGTTGGCAGCGCACACCTCTGCGGCCAGCCGAGCTGATTCGGCAAATCGCCGCCGAGGCGCTTCGTTACTCGGACCCCGACGCGGCCCGCCGCCAACAAAACTTGGCGGTGCTCGCAGATCGGGTCGCAGTTATGGACGACGCAGACCTGCCCCCCGCCGAAGCTCTGGCAAAGGTCATCGACACCGCCACGCTCGTACGCGAAGTGGATGCCCTCGATGGACTCGATGGTGTGCGCATTCTCACGATGCACCAATCAAAAGGACTCGAGTTCGACGAAGTATGGCTGCCTGGCCTATCAGAAAGTGGACTTCCCTCTTGGCAGGCAATCCAAAAACTCGAACAACAGGGTGATTCCTCGGTCTTGGAAGAAGAGCGACGTTTGTTGTATGTCGCAGTGACCCGCGCACGCCGTCGCCTTTATTTGTCGTGGGCCACACGAAACGAACGCGGTTTCCAACAAAAGGCCAGCCGATTTTTGGGCGAAATTCGAGGGACATTTCGCGACATCGCTGGCACCTAAGCGTATTGTTTATCTATCTCTCTGCAAAACTATACGACAGATATTCCATATCTGCAAATTCGTCGACGACTTCGGCAAATCAGTAATATACTACATTTTTGTCGAATCACAAACCAAAATCCCCAAACATCCCAACGTTTGCGCGGAGCATTTCGCATTCAACAGCGTTAGGGACCTATCGGCCCGCGTTCGCGTTCTTTTCCGCGACCACGCAGACCCCTATCAATCCTCCCTCCGCAGATGCCGATTCTTGTCTCGTACCGGGAGCATAAGTATGGGCGAACACGGCCCCCAGATTTTGGAAATCGCGGATGCGCACAGCATCCTCGCGTCTTTGCCAATGGGAGTCGTCATCGTCGATGCCCAGGGGCAAATGTCCTACGCCAATTTGGCGTCCGCGCGCATTCTCGGCATCGACCGCGCACGTCTCGCGGCGCATTCGCTCGCCCAAGCGCTGCACCTCGACGACCTTCAGTGGCAACATGCCGTGGAAGAAGCGCAAGTGATGGGCGAAGCCACGATGGTGGGTGGACGCAGCCACTTGGGCGACGCCGTCCACGCCATCGTCGCGACATGGTTCGGTGGAAGCGGCGACTATATCGTGGTTCTCGCGAACGATACCACGTCCAGCCTTCACACCGCGTTGGTGCCCCTCGCGATACAATCGTTGGGGCGCGATGCAGTGCTGCGGAAACGCCTCCACGACTCCCTCTTGCAGACAAACGATTCGCTGTCGGGCCTCGTTGACTTCAAGCAACGCATGAAGGCTGCTTTTGACGAACCAAATGCGACGTCCTGGGACACTGCAACCGTGACCCACCGCGCTTGCGACGGCCACTTTGGGCGCCACGGCCCGCTTTCGGTCCATGTCCCGCCCGACCTCACCCATGCCTGGACCGGTGCGCCCGAAGGCATCGTCGCGCTGCTGACCGCCGTTTTTCGCGCGTATTTCCATCCGTCTGCCCCGGCGACCATCCTCGTTGACTACGACGCGCCAGCCCAGCATGTCGTGTGGCAGCTGTCACCCAACCATAGCGGCACCGAGGTCGACATCCTGGTCCAAACCCTCGCGCACGCGATGGGCGCCGAGGTCTTGGTGGAGGGCCACGGCGTCGAGGTACGCTTGCCGGTGACCGCAGCGCCCGTGTCCCGCGTCGCCCCACGCACGGCGCCGTCCGCCGCGCCCCAGCGGCCGCGGGTGCTGCTGGTCGAAGACGACGCTGTCACCTCCCTTCTTACCATCGGGCGTATCGAGCTCCTCGGGGTCGATGTGGTTCACCGCCAGTCCCGCGCCGAGGCCATCGTGAGCGCCCACGCCGAGAAGTTTGACCTCCTGATTGTCGACGCGATGCTGCGCGACACCGACGCGCGCGCCTTGGTCGACGCAGTCCACCATTTCGGACCCGCACGCCGCCCGCGCGCCATCATCGTCTGCTCGGGGTTTTCCGAAGGGTCGCTTCCCGCCTCACTCCGCGATGCTCCCATTGACGGCGTGGTTTCGAAGCCCGTGTCTACCCACGACATCGAGAGCGTGCTGCTTCCGCACTTGTTCCCGCCTACGCCCACCGAGAGCGAGACGCTGCCGGTCCTCGACCCCCAAACCATCGGCACGCTTCAGGCGCTCAGCCCAGGTCAAGACCTCGTCAATCGCGTGTTGACGAAGTTCCTCGACGACCTCACCGAGTCCCACCCCACCCTCGCTACCGCCTTGGGCGATGACGACCTGCACACCATCGCGCGCACCGCCCACCGGGTCAAAGGTGCGGCAGCGACCGTCGGCGCCCTGCGGATTGAGTTGGTGTGCCGCCAGTTGGAGCACGCGGCCAAGGCGGGGGACCGCGCGCAGCTCGGTGCATACATCGCCGAACTCGTGCTTGAGGGCCAACAGATAGAGCTGGCCCTCGCCGACCGCTACGCCTGACCCAAGCGCGCGGCGACTGCCGGCGCCACCTGCTCTTGAAATGCGCGCATATTTTCGATGACACGCGCGCTGTCGTGGTTGAAGAAGTCGAACCACAACATCAAGCGGTCATCGGGGTGAAAACGGTCGACAAGCTGCGCCGCGACGCTCTCGACATTGCCGATGATAGCGTTGTCGGTGGCTTGGGCGACCTTGCCCGGGTCGAGCGTGCCTTCTAGGGCTGTCCAATAGGCCGAGAGCGCCTCCTGGGCCTCCGCTTCGGCGGCCTTTTGCTGCTCCTCCGCCGACAAGCCCGCCTGTGCGTTCAAGAAGACCATGACCGTGCGCGGCATATATTCGCGCTTCCAAGGTCCGCCGTCCGCGTGAAAGGCCGCCGCGAGCCGGCGATGGGTGTCTTCAATGACCTCGGGCCGGGTAATCGAAAGGTTGAACACCTTGACGGGACGCCAGCGATTGAGGGCTTCTTGGAGCGCAGGGTCGTGGCTTCCGACCACAAGGTCGACCAACTCGCGCCGCCACTCGCGCGGCACAATACGCAGCACCTCAAAGTTCCACCAACGGTCGAAGCGAATGGCGTCGAGGTCCGTGCGACCTTCGGCGCGGGCCGCATCTTGCACCCGCGCCCAGTCGGCGTCGGAGCGGAAAAAGGACCGGTCGAGCACCACCTCGGGGATGTCGGAACCCGCCAACGCTTCGCCATTCATCAGACGCAGCAAGATTTCGCAGCCCTGACCGAAAATCTGCCCCCGCAACGCCGGCCACGCCACCGCTTCGAGCGCATTGCGCGGCTCCATGCCATACGCGCGGTTCATAAACTCAAAGCGCCCCGCCGAGAAACCAAACTGTAGCGTGCGCCGCTCTTCAGGATTGAGCCCATGCAAGGCCGCGAAGGCCGCAATACGTTCCGCCGCCGCCACCGGTCCACCGTTGCACAAAATATTGGTCACGGCGCTGCCCACATGAATCCGCTTGGTGCGCGCGAAGACCTGGTGTGCAAGCTGGAAAATATCGGTGTTCAGGCCAATCTCGCCACGCCAATGGGGGACCACCGCCCGCGAATGCCGCTGCTGCACCTCGGTGCTCAGGTGCGCTTCCGCGACCCACGCGGTGCCGTAGCCGAGCTCGTCCGCCACTTGCACTTGGTCAAAAAACGCCCGAAACATCTCCGCTTCGGACGGACAATGCCCACGCACGGGGGTTTGGCTGATGCTAAAAAACACATCGTACTGCATGATTGCCTTCCCACCCTTCCGAGGGTTGTGGTGTGGACCTGTGGGGCCACCCAAAGCACAAAACGGTCGACCGCGAACGCCGAACCTACCGATGTTCGCGCTTATACGCCGCGCAGCCGGCCTCCGTCGACCGGAAGGCTGACGCCACGAATATAACCAGCGGCCGGTGAGCACAAAAAGGCCACGGCGGCTGCCGTTTCTTCGGGACGTGCGAGGCGTCCTTCGGGGACTTGCCCAACCCAGGCGGTGCGAACGGCCCCGGCGTCGGTGCCCGCGCGCGCTGCCCGTCCTTCAGCCAAGACCGCCAAGCGCTCGGTGTCGGTGAAGCCCGGCAACACGTTGTTGATGGTGACACCCGGCGGCAGCTCGTCCGCCAAGGACTTGGCCCAGCTCGCCATCGCGCCCCGAATGGTGTTGCTCACGCCCAGCCCCGGAATGGGCTCGTAGACACTTGTAGAAACGATGTTGACAATACGACCAAATCCGGCTTCTATCATGCCTGGCACCAAAATTTGCGCCAGACCATGGGCCGTAAGGACGTGCCGCGCAAACGCTGCCGAAAGGGCGTCGCCGGGAGCTTCGAGCAAAGGGCCCCCCGCCGGCCCCCCCGTATTGTGGATGAGAATGTGGACGGGGCCTTGCTCAACCACCACCGCACGAACCGAAGCGAACAGTTGGTCGCGGGCATCAAAGTCCGCCACCAACGCGACGGCCGATGGCGCGCCCGCCGCCCGCAGCTCCGGCAACAAGCCTTCGAGGCGGTCTGCCCGCCGGGCGAGGGCGGTGATGCGCGCGCCTTGGGCCGCCAAGGCCAGGGCGGTGGCCCGACCGATGCCGGCGCTGGCACCACAAACAAGGGCATGCCGACCCCGAAGGTCGGCCGACAACAAGTGCGTAGGAGATACAGTCATGCGAGCAGGTATCGAACCGTGCGCGATTCGGCCAAGGTTCGCACCCGCTTCGACCGATCTGGGACAGGAATTGGTCTCCGCCCGAACCCTCCCCGCGCCGCAGTCGCACCGCGGCTCAAAGCGTGCGCGGGCCGCGCTTCATGCGGTCGAGGGCTTCGCGCGCGAGGTCCGCCATAGGCCCTTCCGCTGCGGCTGCCGCTTCGAGCCGCTGAATAGCTTCGTCGCGCTGCCCGGTGACCCGCAGCAGCACGCCCAGTCGATACAGTGCTTCGGTGTGCTTGGGCTCCTTGGCCAACGCCGCCCGATACGCGCGTTCGGCTGCCTGCACTTCCCCCGCTTCCCACTGGGCACGGCCCTCTGCGACGTCTTCGTCCGCCTCATAAATGAGCTCGACGTCAATGACCGCCCGCGCGCCAAGATTGACCACCAATGCCTTTAGCAAACCGACGTATACAAAACTAACCGCCTCTGCGGCAACAAAGACACTGAGGGGAATATCGCGGACGAGCGGCTTACCTTTGAACTTGATACGAACCTTGGTATAACGACCCCGCACGACCCCGCGCTTGATTTGGTCGACGATACGCTGGACGGACTCATCGACGGCATCGGGGTCGACCTCGATGTTGAGGCGCTTGAACACGCCGCCATTCCAGAAGTCCTCCGACGAATGCCCACCGGCGTCGTCGGACGGACGCGGTGCGTCGCCTGCCCCACCAGGGTCGACGTCGATAATGTCGGCTTCTACCTCGGACGAACGCTCGCGACCCATCCGCACCTCCGTCAACCCGCTGCAGGGCGCAACCCCCCACGCGACTCCGTTCATCCTGCGCACCGTTGCGACCCCATCAAGGGTCAAAACGGTGGCGCGCCGCATCTGTCACAACAAGGACAGGCCACCATCTACGACCACGACCTGCCCGGTGACCCACGCAGCATCGGGACTGACCAACATCGCCACGGCTCCAGCGATATCGTCCGGCGAACCCGCGCGACCGAGGGGCGTATATTCCCGCGCGAACTGGAGCATCTTCTCCCCTTCCGTGAGGTACGCGAGGGTCTCGGTCTCAATCAGGCCGCCACAAACGGTGTTGACCCGCACCTTCTGGGGGGCCAACTCGACGGCCAACTGCCGGGTCATCGCTTCGAGGCCGCCCTTGGACGCGCCCATAGCGATGTAGCCCGGAATGTAGCGCTGGGAGCCCATGGAGCTGATTCCAATGACGCTGCCGCCTGCGTTCATACGCACCAGCTTGGTCAATAGCCAAAACGGACGCAACGAGCTCTCGAGGGTGAGGTCCCAATGGGAAGTACGCATTTTGTCGTACGACTTCATCGCGCCCACGGCGGCATTGTGAACGAGGACATCCACGCCGTCGACCGCAGCGGCGAGGCGCTTGAGGTCGCCCTCGCTCCGCACATCTGCCTGCACGACAATCGCACGCGCGCCTTTCGCCTCGACTTCCTCCGCTACTTGCCGCGCACGCGCGTCATTGCGAAGGTAGTTGATTACGACGGTACCGCCCGGACGGGCGAGCTTGAGAGCGATGGCGCGGCCGATTCCACGCGAGCCACCGGTGACCAATACGTTCATGGACCCAACCTCCAATCAGGGCCGCGTCGTATCTCGATTGCGGCCCCGCGGCTGGAGTTGGGTTAGCCTGTCCGCCAACCGCGAACCCAGAGGCGCGCCAATGGTTTTCATGATCTCCGTCGAGTTCCAGAGTGGTGACGTCATCGTCAAAGAGCGGGTGGACGCCGCTATCAAGACCCTCGGAAACTGGTCGAACCGTATCCCCGGCGTGTATTTCTTGGAGACCAACCGCATGGGTGCCCGAGGAATCCGCGACCACCTCAAGCAGTTCATGAACGTCGAAGCGGGCGACCGCCTCTTCGTTGCGCGCATTAGCCGCAATTGGGCTGGCACCAACATGGGCGCCGGCTTCCCCGAGTGGATGAAGCGCCGCGAATTCGGCGATTTCACCAACGGCTGACCCGCGCGGGCCTACCGCGGCCCGGCAATCACCGCCTTCTCGTACCCTCTCGGGCCGCGTCTTCACGTCGGCCCGTTTGTCGTTGGCGCTCTTTGCGAGCGGCGACTGAATCGCGATTCAGTCTTCGGCGGGCGGCGCAGCCTCTGGCGCAGGAGCCGCCGCAGCAGGACCAAAGCCCACAATCATCGCGTCCCAATCGCCATCCTTGAACAGCGCATATTGGCCCGGCGGCAGCGCGTCGGTTGACAAGTACCGCACCGCGCGCTCGCCCTCCCCTGCGACAATGAGCTTGGATTCGTCGATCACCGCGGAGACCGTCTCGTATTCGGTGTCCGAGGTAAATCGAATGCCCAAGAAAGCATGTCCGGTGAGCGACGCACCGCTGGCGAACGTTCGCTTCTCGGGCTCACGAATCACAGGCACGATTTGTGTCTTTTCGATGGTCGCTTCGCCCACCAACACGAGGTAGCGCCCGGGCTCGACCGCGGTGGGGTTCTTGAAGACCGACTCCGGATACGGCGCGACAATGTCCGTCCCCGCGATTTTTTCGTCGCGCATAATCTTGGTGCGCGTGCGCACGTTGGACGCGGTGTCGTTGTCGAGCAAGTACACCCCCGGACTCTTGGGCGCGCGCCACGTTTTCAGCTCCAACAACGGCCCGTCCACGACGCCCCCTTCGACGGTCGAATCGCCGACGACCACGAGATTGTCGTCCTTCACTTTGAGGCGGTAGGCGGTATTGGGGCAGGTTCCTTCGATATGGACCCGCCCGTCGGCGTCGGTCTTCCCATCAAAGACCTTGCAAGTGAGGTCGTCGGTGGCGATGGCCTCCAACAACACCGGTACTTCTGCCCGCGGCTGTCCGGTCAAGCCATCCACCAAGCGGGCGTCCGCCGTGCCCTTGGAGACACAACCGGTGAGCCACACCGCACCCAACCCAAAAAACGAGCGAAACATCGGACCTCCCTGCATGCACCGGTGACACTACCGGAAGGAGGGCTCGTATTTCCAACCAATTTGACCGATCTCGGTCAGTTCTCGACGACTTGGTTGGACTCTTTGGGTCTGCCATCTCCGGGCGGTGGCACCACAACCTGCCCATAGTCATCATTTTCAACGCGCGTCACTTGAAACAGCGCGTAAAAAAAACGTCTCTCCAAACGGTCGACCCAACGCCGCGGAAGGGCCTTTATGATGCGCGTTCCCGTATCCATGACCACCGCCGCAACGTGCGCTCGCCGTCCCATGTCACAGCCCCGCCGCCAACAATAAGCTCTCGAGCCAAAATATCCCCTCCCCGTCCTGCGCCAAGCCCTGGGCGTTGAGCCGCAGGTAGTCGCGGAGAATGGGGTCTTCGTCGAGCCACGCGGCGATGCTGCGGGGTCCGTCCTCCGCTACGACCGCGGGCCGATCCGATTGCGCCGCGGACATGTCGTGAATGACCCGCGCCAGCTCGACCCACCGCTGGCGCCCACCGCGAATCATGAAGCGCCGAAACTCCGGCCACCGCTCAGACACAATGACCCACGCCCACTGCGCTTCCGTCAACACGCGCGTTGCGCGCACTTCGGCCGCATACTCCGCGAGAAGCACCGTGCGCCAAGCCAGGCGCTCGATGAACCGCGGCGAACCAAGCGGGCGATGGGCCACCGCCGCAGCGAGCCCCGTGAGGGCTTCCCTGCCAAAACTGCGCCGAATCGTGCCTTCTGCCTCTCCAATCGCCGTGCGCAGCAACGTTCCGATTCGACGCACTTCGAGGCTCGGCACGGTGAGGCTCAGGTCGAAGATGTCGTCCAGCAGCCGCATGGCGCTGTGTTCGTTCATCTCGCCGTGATACGACCGCACCGCATCGAGCATCGCCTCGCGGCCAATGCTCAATAGGCCCACCAGCTCCGGACGCTCCGAAAGCAACACCCGCAGCGCGTCGATGAGTTGCCAGCGGCTCGCGGGCGTCAACCGTTCGGCGTGTACGACAACCAGCAGAATCCGGGCTGGCTTTGCTTCCCGTACCTTCGCCACAAGCTGCGCAAACGCGCGCCCCATGTCGGCCACGGGGTCCAGCGCGTTGGCGCTCGCCGTCAAGCCGGGGCCATCGGGCACTGCGCCATCGTAGCGCATTCGCGCGGCCACCAGCGCCAGTTCGCGGGCGCGCTCGCGCAAGGGGCTTGCCGTCGGAAGCTCTGCGGCCACCGCCAAAATCAAGCCCGCGACGACATGCCCTTGCTTGCACCAGGACCACGCGTCAAACCACACGACCGTCGGAACCGACGCGAGCGGTACCTCGGCGCTGCGAGAACGCGCTGTGCTCGCCAACCACGCGACACGCCGCACAAACTCATCGCGCCCGCTGCCCGGCGCACCTTGCACCGAAACCAGCGACCCGGCAGGGATTTGGCTGACCACCCGCAACACCGAGCGCGCCAAACGGTCCTGTCCGACGCTATCTACCGATGCATCTTGGTGCCAACGTGGCTCGTCTCCCGACATTTGGCCTCTCTCACGGGAAAGCGCGTCCGCCGCCTCCCCCCCCCAGCACTACGGCAACCTCCCCATTTCCTTGAGGAAAGGTTGCAACTTTACCGCCAACACCAGATCCCGCTACCGAAAGATACCCATCGCGGGAACAATGGTGGTTTCGGTGATGCCGAGCGGCAAGGCCGCCCAGGCTTGGTCTTGCTCCGCTGCCGGCGTTCCCGCTGCCGGCGGAGTGCTGCCACTGTACAACATCGGCGTCGCGACCCCATCGGACAACGACGCCTGGAGCGCCGCCGCGTCCTTGGTGACCACGACGTACCGCAGGTTCTCCGGGTGAATATGGGCGCGAATGGCCGCGTTGACCGCTGAAAGCTCCAATGCGTCGACCTTTTCTGGGAGCGTCGTGAGCGGCTCGGGCCAGCCCATCGCGACCGCTTCTACACTCCAGCCCAAGCGACGGCCTGGGTCTTCGCCCCACAACGCAATCCGGCCAGAGAGATACGTTCGGATGCGCGTAAACTCTTCTTCGGTGAGACCGTTTTCTACAAAATCTTCGATAATGGCCGTCGCTGCGCGAATGGCAAACGGGCCATCGTCCGCTGCAACCGGACGCAACCAAACATAAAACGGATTTTGCAGGCGACCGGTGCCCGTCTCTTGTCGGCTGGACCAACCGGCTTGCTGGTAGCGCTCAATGTAGGCGTAGTCGCCGTAGTTGAGGCCCCGCTCGCCCCGGAGTCGTTGGTACAATCGGCCATGTCCCTGCCGATGCTCGCCGAGGGCCGTAAACGCCAACAACATCGCCGGCCAGTCCGGGTGGCCTCGGTGAAGGTCGGTGGGGTGCCCAAAATGAACGCCCGTGCTCTCGGTGGACTTCTCGACAACCAGCAGGCTACGACCCGTGACCGCAGGCACCCGCTTGGGCGTCGGAGGGTCGTAGATGCCCGCTGGCAGACCAGAAAGAGCGTCCACCATCGTAGCAAGGTCGGCAGCGGCCGCTTCGTCGGCGGAGAACAACCCCACGCGCTCGTCGCCGCTCACTACCCGCCACATTGTGTCCGATGGCGCGACCGCCTTGCTCACAATGCCCACTGTCACCGTGCTGCGGAGGTAGTTGGACGCAAGAAACGTCCGTACATCGTCGAGCGTGAGCGTGTCGATGACCCCTGCCCGGCCCACAACGGGATGGCCATACGGATGACCGGCGTACAGCAGATTGTCGAGGACTTCGAGTCCGGTCGCCTCGTCGTTTTGCAACAGGCCTTTCTCTAGCTCGTTCTTGGCTTCGTCCTTTAGACGCGCGAACGTCTCCGCATCCAATGCAGGCGCACGAAACATATCGGCGACGAGGCTTCCGAGGAGCGCAACATCCTCGTTCAAGGCGCGGGTGCGGAAGGTGACCAGCTCTTTCCCCACGACTACTTCGATGTCCGTGCCCAAGCGGTACAGCAGCTTGTCCACCGCTTCGGGGGTGCGGTCGGCGGCGCCCCCTTCGCGCAACATCTCCGCGGTCAGGGCAGCAAGTCCTTCTTTGCCGACAGGGTCATGCGCGCTCCCCGCCCGCACGGCTACTTCGAGGTAAGTGACCGGCCCGGCATTGGTCTGGGCGACCAACCGCACCGGAGCTGCCGCGATGTCCACCGGAACAGGCCCCGGCTGCGGTTTCCAGCAACCGACCAAGGTTGCCAGCAACAAAAATGAACGACGATTCATTTTTCACCTCCCCGCTTTTCCGGACCAACGGGCGGTGACGCAATGCCCGGCTGTGCTGCCTCCGCCGGCACCAACGTGACCACCGTTTGGCCCACGGTGGGCAGCAAATACGTGCGCACGGCCGCCGCGACATCTTCGCGCGTTACCGACGCCAACGCCGCAATCTCCGCATCGAGTGTGCGCGGCTCGCCGGTGACCAGCATCGTGCGACCGACCGCCGAGGCCCACGCTTCGGGCGAATCCAGGCCCAACAGCACTTCGCGGCGCCGCCGGTCGCGGGACATCTCGAAGCGCGCATGGGCTTCGGGGGAGGTGTCGTCCACCAACGCTTGCAGCGCGGCGCGAACCGCAGCCTCGCCCATCGCGGGCGACTGGCCCTCGACCAGCTCCATCATCACCATATACAAGCCCGGCTGGCGCATATCGGGCGCTTCCGACCACAGCCAAAGCGCCTGGCGCTCTTCTTCGACCAGCTTGCGCTGAAGTGGGGCGACATCGCTGGTCAACAATGCCGGCAGCAACGACAACGCCGCCGACTCTCGCGTGCCTGGCTGTACGGCGGGCACCCGCCACGCCATCGCCAAATGGGGATTGACCGGACCCGCATCCCACACAATCTGCGACCGACGTTCGCCCGAAGGCGCCGGCTCTACCGGAATCGCCGGCCACGGGGGAACGCCCGAAGCGGCCTTCCAGTCACCGAAGTGCCGATGAATCGACGCCCGCACTGCCGCCGGCTGCACATCGCCCGCGACGATGAGAATCGCGTTGTCCGGCCGGTACCACGTCTGGAAGAACGTGCGCGCGGCGGCGGTCTGGTCGGGCATCGCCTGAATGTCGGCTTCGATGCCAATGGTGGTGTGGTGGTAGGGGTGGACATCGAACGCCGTAGCGAAGACACCCGTCCATAGCGCGTTTTCCGCCGACGCCCGGCTCTTTCGAAACTCCCCATACACCGCGCCGGCCTCTTTTCGCACGCCTTCCTCTTCCAAGTGCAAAAACTGGAAGCGGTCGGCCTCAATCGCGAGCACGGCGTCGATGTTTCGTGCAGGGAGCGTGAGGTGGTAGACCGTCGCATCGGTGCTGGTCCACGCATTCTCCGCGACGCTGAGCGCCAACAACTGCTGCTCCCGCACATCGCCGGGCAGTGTCTCCGACCCATGAAACATCAAGTGTTCGAAAAAATGTGCAAAACCGGTGAGCCCCGCCTGGGATTCTTCGCCGGAGCCGACTTTCATCCACATCGCGATGGTCGCGATGCCAGGAGAGTCCACGGGAATGACCACGAGCTTGAGGCCGTTTTCTAAGGTGTCGACCATCATGTTTTCGGGCAACAACGCGGTGTCGTTGGCAGAAGCGACGCTCGTTCGACAAAGACCGAAAGCAGCACCAATCGCTGCCCATCGAACTATGTGTTTCATGGGACGGACCTCCGGGGGCAACCGACCGAAGTGCGCGGGTGTTCGTGGGCCCACGCACACCTACGGCGGTCGCGCCCAATCCCCGCGCGGACCTAAGCGACCATCGGCCAACGGGCCACGCGCGATTGTCGATGGGTGACCTTCAGTGACGATTGGGTGTCGTGTTACACTCACCGTCGCTTCTGTCGGGTGCCGACAGGGGTCCACTCGCTGGTTTCCCACCCCGAACCGGAGACACAATGCAGTATGGAAACGAGCCCCTCGGCGACGCCACCGCCGCCCCACGGCCCCCCGCCGACATCGACCGGACGCTTCCATCCCGCCACCTCGTCCGTTTGCTTCGCGCGCAACCTGACCGCCTCGGTCACGACACCGTAATGCCGGAAAGCCTGTTGTGGCGCGCATTCTGCGAGTTATCGCGTCGTGGCGTAGACGATGCGCCGGTCTACTTCGTGCGCTCCATGAAGACCCTCCTGCGACGCCGAAACCTCAACGCCACAGACCTCCCGATGCACGACGAATGGCCCGACGAACACAAAATGGTCGATGACCCGCTGCTCGGAGAGCTATTCAAGGCCTACAAGCGGTGCATTCAAAACCACCGCACCGGCCCGGCGTCGCAGCTGCTCAACGATATCGCAACACAACTCGGCGTTGTCGAAACCGCGTAGCTCTCCCCGCTCAAGCATATCCAAAGTGTGCCATCAGCGGGCCGGTGGTCCGCTCCAAGGCCGCCAACGACGCACGGTCGAGGTGGCGGGACCAGTCCCCCACCACCCCCTTGCGGAAAAACGAGCCCCCTTGCTCCTGGCCTGCTTGTCGTCCGCCGCTCAACGAACCAAACGAAGCGGCAGCGACACATGCCCGCATGACATCGGCGTCCACGCGCACGCCCAGGGTACGAAACAGCGGCACGATGGTGGACTCTGGATGGCTCTTTAGGTCTTCGTAGCGCACCAGATGCACCCGCTCTGGATGCTGCTGGCGCGCGGTCATGCCGCTCGTCACGACGGACGCCCACTTTTTTCCATACGTTTCGGCAAAACGCGCCATTGAACCACCGTGAACCTCCGATATATACTGTGGGTTGACACGTATTGTTTGGTGCCAATTCGAGGTAAAGCAGTCGCGGGGGTCACGGACGGTACACAAAAGCGAACATTTGGGAAACATCCACGCGAGCAAACCATACGAGTGGATGTTGGCGGGAGTCTTTTCGCCCACTGCACGCGCAGCGGGGACGGCGTGGGCGACACGCGCGAGCAGCATCCCTGCCGCAACGCAGGAAATTTCCCGCAATTCGGCTTCCCCAAACAACGGGAAACCATCCGTCTCCGCGAAGAGGCCGCTGTTGTAGGCGCGTATTTTTTGGTTGTAGCCCTCCAGCGCCGCCTTCAGGACCGGAATCAGAGTGGTCGTCAGGTGGCCTTCCCCCTTGCAGACGACCTCGGGATGGGCATTGAGGAGGTGCTGCAGCCACGTTGTTCCTGATTTTGCAGGGCCACCCACAAAAAAGACGTGCTGGGACGCCAAGCGGGCGTAATCGACAGAAATATCGTCCTGGGGCTGCATTTGACCTCGTTTGAAAGGAGGACAAAGCGTGACGGCTTCACCGCCCACCCACCGGCTCCTTCTACTATCGAAGTACCCACCTTTGTTCGAGGGCGGCAAGGGCCCTCCAAGAGCGTTACGACCCTCCTCCTCTCCACCGGGATACGACCCGCCCGATTCCGAACCCATGGCCCCCCATGGGATTCACCGCGCCGGAGGACCGCCTTGACGCAGCCCGGAACATCTACGTCCACCCAGAGCGCGACGACACGCGCTGGCCTGGACCTTCCGACCATCAGCCACTTGCGGGCTCTCGAAGCCGAGAGCATCCACATCATGCGCGAAGTGGCCGCCGAGTTCGACAATCCCGTAATGATGTACAGCATCGGGAAAGATTCGAGCGTGATGGCACGCCTCGCCATGAAGGCGTTTCACCCGGCACGGCCGCCGTTTCCGTTTTTGCACGTCGACACCCGGTGGAAATTCCGGGAGATGTACGAATTTCGTACCCAGTTCGCCGAAGAAAACGGAATCAACCTGATCGTTCACATCAATCCCGACGGCGTCGCCCGGGACATGAACCCCCTCACCTTCGGGTCCCAGGTTCATACGAACGTGATGAAGACCCAAGGGTTGTTGCAGGCGCTCAACAAGTACAAATACGACGCTGCCTTCGGCGGCGCCCGTCGCGAAGAAGAGAAGTCGCGGGCAAAAGAGCGCATCTACTCTTTCCGCGACAAGTTTCACCAGTGGGACCCCAAAAACCAGCGTCCCGAGCTGTGGAACCTCTACAACGGCAAAATTTGGAAAGGCGAGAGTATTCGGGTATTCCCCCTCTCCAACTGGACCGAGCTCGACATCTGGCAATACGTCCACCTCGAAAACATCCCGGTGGTGCCGCTGTATTTCGCCAAGAAGCGGCCTGTCGTCAACCTCGACGGCACCCTCATCATGGTCGACGACGAGCGCTTCCTCAAGTACCGCCCCGAGCTCAAAGACCGGGTGGAAGAGCGCGTTGTTCGTTTCCGCACCTTGGGGTGCTACCCCTTGAGTGGTGCCGTAGAATCCACCGCCGCGAGCGTCCCCGACATCATTCAGGAGATGATGCTCACCCGGATGTCCGAACGGCAAGGCCGCCTCATCGACTACGACGAAGAAGGCAGCATGGAACAGAAGAAGCGCGAGGGGTACTTCTAAATGAGCGACCTCAACCCAACCAGCATCGACGCCGCACGCGCCGCTGAAGAAGACCTTATCCGCGACGACATTCACGCGTTCTTGGCCCAAAATGAAGCCAAGGAGCTGATGCGCTTCGTCACCGTAGGTTCTGTCGACGACGGCAAGTCCACCCTTATTGGGCGTCTCTTGCACGACAGCAAGGGCGTTTACGACGACCAGCTCGCCGATGCCACCCGCACCAGCGAGACCGGCGAGACCGCCATCGACTTCGCCCGCATCACCGACGGCCTCCGGGCCGAGCGGGAGCAGGGCATCACCATCGATGTGGCGTACCGCTACTTCTCGACGCCCCGCCGCAAGTTCATCATCGCCGATACACCCGGCCATGTGCAGTACACCCGCAACATGGCCACGGGCGCATCGACGGCAAACGTCGCGGTCATCCTCATCGACGCCCGCTACGGTGTGCTCACGCAATCGCGTCGCCACGGCTTCATCGCCGATTTGTTGGGCATCCCGCACTTGCTGGTCTGCATCAACAAGATGGACCTCCGCGACTATGACCCCGCGCGCTTCGAAGAAATTAAGGCGGAGTTCTCGGCGTTTACGTCGTCGCTTGGCTTCAAGAGCGTCACCTACATCCCCATCAGCGCCTTGTTCGGCATCAACGTGGTGGAGCCCGCGCCCCATCGCACCCCTTGGTACGACGGGCCGACGGTGCTCGAGTTCTTGGAGAGCGTCGAAATCCGCAACGACGGCAACCTCGACGACTTCCGCTACCCCGTGCAGTACGTCCTTCGTCCCAACCTCGATTACCGCGGCTTCTCGGGCCAAGTGGTGTCGGGCGTGATTCAAAAGGGCGACGAAGTGGTCGCGCTGCCTTCGGGCAAGACGTCGAAGGTCGTCGCCATCGACACCTACGACGGCGAGATCGAGCGCGCATTTCCCCCGCTCTCCGTGGTCATTCGGCTCGCCGACGAAATCGACATCAGCCGCGGCGACATGATTTGCAAGGTCGACAACCCGGCCCGCGTCGACCAGCACTTCGAAGCCGATGTGGTCTGGCTGTCGGAGACGCCCCTCGACCCCGACAAGTCCTACCTCATCAAGCAAGGCACCCGCTACGTCCGCACCAGCATCGCTTCGATTGACTACAAGGTCAATTTGGAGAACCTAGAGAAGGTACACGATGTGTCGGAGCTGAGCCTGAACGACATCGGCCGGGTGCAGTTTGTGGCCCACCGCCCGATGGTGTTCGACGCCTACCGCCGCAACCGCGCGACCGGCGCGCTGGTCATCATCGACTCGATGACCAACAACACCGTTGGCGCCGGCATGATTTGTGCCGACGACGGCGGCGGGTCGGTGGAAGCGGTGACCGGCGCGCGCACCCAAGTCAGCCCCCGTGAGCGTGCCCGTCGATTGGGACATGCTGGTGCCGTGGTGTGGGTAGAGGGCGGCGACACCGAAGTGCGCTCGCACCTTACATTCGCCATTGAGCGGCGCTTGTTCGACCTCGGCAATACCGCCGTCGCAATTGACGCCCAGGACATCCGTTACAACGGCGACCTCGACCTGCACGAAGCGGGTCGGGCGGCCCAGCGCCTCGCCGACGCCGGCTTGTTGGTCGTCGTGAGCGCGCCGGCGCCCGAAGGTTGGGCCGCCGCACGGCAGGCCATCGGCACCGACCGCTTTGTGCTCGTCCACCTCGGCTCCGGCCACGCCGACGCCGACTTGGTGCTCGGCCCGGATGTGTCTACGTCCGTCGACCGCAGCACCTCCGCCGTCATCGGCAAGCTGCGCGAGCAGAAGCGTCTCCACGAACGGTGATGCACCCCGTTGGGGTGGGTCGCACACGCCAACGAGCGCGGCAGGGTCAGCCTTTGCCGCGCTCGACCATTTGGGGCTTGAGCGACACCGGCAATGGCACCCGCACGAGCAAGGTGTCCTCGCCGCCGCCTGGCCACGGTGCTTCGCGCAACGCCGCCCCCAGGCACCCGAGGAAGCCCACGGGTAAGCCCCGAGCATCGAGCAAATCGGCGCGCTCGATGCCCGCGGAACCGAGCTGCACTTCGATGGTTTGTGTGGTGCGGTCATAGGCGGCCAAGTCGGGCGACCACGCATCGACACACCCGAGCAGCCCCGGCCCCAACGAATGGACCGCAGCGCCGACCGACTCTGCTGTGGCCTCTCCCGCTGGCGGCGCCGCGGCCCCCGACACCGGAATGTGCGTGCGGTGCCGATCGTGGGTGCTCGCGGCCTTGGGCACGTCTGGCGGAGCATCGGGGTCTTTGCGAAACGTCACGCTCAACACAAATGCGGCAGACGACATCACGAGCAGCCCCAACACCATCCGATGCTGCGGCTGAATCGCGAACCGCGGCGCAGGCCGGTGCGGGGCGCCAGGGATGCTTCGCCTCATCGCACTTCGAACACGCCGTCAATTTCGACTGCGACGCCAAACGGGAGCTGGGCCACCCCCACCGCCGACCGCGCATGGCGGCCAGCGTCGCCGAATACCTCGATGAGCAGTTCGCTTGCGCCATTCATGACCGCAGGCTGGGCGGTGAAGGTATCGACGCAATTGACGAAGCCATTGAGCTTCACGGCCTTGACCACCCGGTCGAGGTCGCCGTCGAGGGCGGACTTGAGCTGGGAGAGCACGTTGAGCGCAACTTCCCGTGCCGCGGCTTGGCCCTCTTCGATGGTCCAATCGCGACCGAGCTTGCCCACCCAGCGAAACTGCCCGTCTTTCATGGGCACCTGGCCGGCAATATAGACCAGGTTGCCGGTGCGTACCCACGGGATGTAGTTGGCGGCCGGCACGGGCGCGGTAGGAATAAACAGACCGAGTTCGGCCAACCGTTGTTCGATGCGAAGTTCACCCATGACGACTCCTTCAACCCAGGTTTAGACACGCTAACCGGACGATAGAGCACAGTCGCCACCCGGCACCCGTCCGCACCTTTTCTCGTTGGAGATTCGATGGACTTCGCCCCCTCCCCCAAGGCCCGCGATACCGCCGCGCGCGTTCGCGCATTCGTGCAGACACGAATTCTGCCGCTCGAAGCGGAGCTGCTGCACTCCCTTCGCAAGCGGGACAACCCTTGGGTCGTGTTGCCGCAGGTCGCCGCGTGGAAGGCGCAAGCGCGGGCCGAGGGCTTGTGGAACCTCTTTTTGCCGCGGATTTCGGGGCTGTCTGTCGCAGAATACGCGCTGTCTGCCGAAGAAATGGGACACAGCTTCTTTGCGCCCGAGGTGTTCAACTGCAACGCGCCTGACACCGGGAATATGGAAGTCCTGGAGATGTTTGGCAGCGACGCCCAAAAGGAAGCGTGGCTCACTCCTTTGCTCGACGGGCGCATTCGAAGCGCGTTTTGTATGACGGAGCCGGATGTCGCATCATCTGACGCGACCAATATGCAGGCCACCGCCCATATCGACGGCGACGAGGTGGTCCTGAATGGCCGGAAGTGGTGGAGCACCGGCATCGGCCACCCCGATTGCCAAGTCCTCATTTTCATGGGCCTGACCGACCCCGACGCGCCCCGCTACCTGCAACACTCGATGGTGCTCGTCCCCAAAAACACGCCCGGCGTGCAGATTGAGCGCATGCTCACCGTCTTCGGCGACGCAGACCCGCCGTATGGGCACGGCGAAGTCACCTTTACCAATGTGCGCCTGCCCGTCGAAAACGTTCTGGTGGGGCCCGGAATGGGCTTCGCCATCGCACAAGGACGCCTGGGCCCCGGTCGCATTCACCATTGTATGCGGCTCATCGGCGCCGCGGAGCGCGCGCTTCGCCTAATGTGCGAGCGCTCGACGGAACGGGTCGCGTTTGGAAAGCCGCTCGCCAACTTGGGCGGCAACCGCGACATCATCGCCAACGCACGCATCGACATCGAGATGGCCCGCTTGCTCACCCTCAAAGCCGCGTGGACCATCGACCAGCACGGCGTCCGTGAGGCCATGACCGACATCGCCGCAATCAAGGTGGTGGCGCCGTCTCTCGCCTGCCGCGTCATCGACCAAGCGATGCAAATGCACGGTGGGGCGGGCATGTCCGAAGACTTCCCCTTGGCCGCCATGTACGCAGGTGCCCGCATTTTGCGCCTGGCGGATGGCCCCGACGAAGTGCACCGGGGCTTCATCGCCCGCCGTGAACTCAAGCCGTACGTACACCGGAGCTGAGATGTCGCACACCGCCCTCCTCGACAAACCCCGCGCAGTGCGCAACGAGGACCAGCTCGACACCGAAGCCATCGCACGGTATGTCCAGCGATTAGGACTTCGCGAAAGCGCCGATGTGCCGCAGCTCTTGCAGTTTGGCGGCGGCGCCTCGAACCTCACCTACTTGCTCGTCTGGCAGGACCAGGAGTGGGTTTTGCGCACGGCGCCCGTTGGCACCAAAGCCGCCTCCGCGCACGATATGGGGCGGGAGGCGCGTGTCTTGCGGGCTCTGGAGGGACACTTCCCCGTCCCCCGCATCGTCGACTTGTGTACCGACCACACCGTCATTGGCCGTGACTTCACGCTGATGGAGCGGGTTTCCGGCCTGATTCTCCGCCAAGACCTCCCGCCCGGCGTCGACCTGTCCCCCGAAGCCGCCGCCGCGCTCGCGGACACCTGGCTCGACGGCCTTTTGCGCCTGCACCGCCTCGACGCCCACGCGCTCGGCTTGGCGTCGCTCGGCCGTGGGGATGGGTATGTTCGCCGACAAGTCGACGGTTGGACCAAGCGGTACGAAAATGCGACCACTCCCGATGCCGCCGACTTTTCGTCGGTCACCGCTTGGCTCTCCGCCCATACGCCCGAAGATGTCGGTGCAGTGCTCATTCACAACGACTGGCGCTTTGACAACCTCGTGCTCGACCCCGCCGACTGGGACCGGATTGTCGGCGTGCTCGACTGGGAGATGTGCACCATCGGCGACCCGCTCATGGACCTCGGCGGCGCCTTGGCCTATTGGGTCGAAGCCGACGACGACCCCCTGATGCTCTTCATGCGCCAGCAGCCTACCCATTTGCCGGGCATGCCAACGCGGAACGACCTGTTTACGCGCTATCTCGAAGAGCAAGGTCTCTCCGACCGTGTGTCTTCGCCCGACTTCTACATCGTGTTCGGCTTGTTTCGCCTCGCCGTCATCGTGCAGCAAATCTACTACCGCTTCTACCACAAGCAGACCAAAAATCCCCGTTTTGCCGCATTTGTCGATATCGCGACCTACCTGCAAGCGCGGTGTGCAGGCATTGTCGCCGATTCATCGCTCCGCTGAGGCCCCCCACCCATTCATCGGATTTTCCGATTTTCGGAGCATATGTATCGGTTCTGCCGAAGTTTGGAGACCAGGATAGGACCACCAACGAGCCCGGCCCTCGAAGCCGCCCCCCATGGCTCCCGGCTGGGTCTCCGTAGATGCTGCCTTCGTTTGCGCCGACGCGCCTGCAATCGGACGTTCTTCGCCTCGCGCTCCCCGCTATCGTCGCGGGACTCGTCAGCACGGTCGTCTTCTTCACCGACCGGCTGCTGATTGCGCGCTACGACGACCGCGCGCTGGCCTCGATGCAAATCGCGGGACCGCTGTTGTGGTCATTGTTTTCGGTGGGCGGCGCGACCCTGTCCGGCACTCTCGCCGTGGTCGGACAAGCGATGGGCGGCAATCGGGTGGACCATGCGCGGCAGTCCGCGGCAGTCGTGCTGCTCGCAGCCGTCGTTTTGGGCACCGCGCTCGCGACCGTTTCCTGGCTTATGCTCCCGACGATAGCCCAGATGTTGGCAGGCGCGGACGAGCACGCAGCCTCGACCCGCGCGTTGGCCCGCACGTATATCGAGACGGTGCTCCCGTTTGCACCCGTGGTGCTGTTGGCCGAGGTCGGCATCGTCGTGCTGCACGCCAGCGGCGACACCCGCACGCCCCTGCGAATCGGCATCGTGACCGGCCTCACGAACCTCGCCGTTTCGGGCGCGCTCATCCACGGGATGGGCCCGTTTCCGTCGCTCGGCGTGCAGGGCGCGGCCATCGGGACCGCCGCTGCGTTCGTCCTCATGGCGGCTTCGACCTTGCTCGCGCTGGTGGTGGGCCCCTTCGGGCTGCGTTGGTCCGATGTGCGCGCCGCACGCGCCTCCCCCCAACGCTTGCTCGGGCCCGTGCTGCGGGTAGGGGCGCCGACTTTGGGCGAACGTCTCGTGTTTCACGCGGGCTTCATGGTGTTTGCAGGCATCGTCGCCCGGCTCGGCGATACCGCGATGACCGCGAACCAGTCGCTTGTGGCCATTGAGTCTATCGGCTTTTTGAGCGCAGCCGGCTTTGGCGTGGCCTCGGGTTCGTTGGTGGCCCGCACGCTGGGCGCCGGCCTGCCCGACGAAGCGCGCACGGTCGGCCGAACGGCAGCCGTACTCGGCGCAAGCTGTCTCGGCGTCGTGTCGCTTGTATTCTTGGCCATTCCCGAGGTGTTGGTCCGCGTTTTTTCCGATGACCCGGCCGTCGTGGCGCTGGGCGCGCGGTGCCTTCGCGTCGCGGCCGTCGCCCAGCCTATCATGGCAATGTCCGATAGTTTCGCCGGCGCGCTTCGTGGTGCAGGAGACACCCGCTCGCCGATGGTTGTCGCCTTGGTTGGACCCGTCGTCGTGCGCTTGGGCGCATGCTCGCTCTTCACGATGGTGCTCGACTTCGGACTATTGGGCATTTGGCTTGGCACAACGCTCGATTGGGCCACGCGGGCGCTTGTGCTAGGCGTGATTTGGCACCGGGGTGGCTGGGTCGCGCGAAACAGCGTCGCCGAAAGCCGCAGCCGATAAATCACACCGAGAGACGGCGACGCGCCAACGCGCTGGTCGTCTGCCGCGAAGGAGGCCGTGGGTGGGCGCCTGTCCCCCGCTTACGGCGCTCGATATGGGGGCTGCCGTCCCGCTTCCCTGCACGACGCTCCCGAGACCCCCGATGCGCGAAATCGTCTACCTGATTTCCCAAGACCTGCTGCCAGACGCCCCCGATGCGCGGTCTGACCGCTTCGAACTTGACCTGCAAGTAGCCGCGCTCTCGCCGGCGCTCGCGAACGAAGGTGCCCGCCTGGACCTACAAGTCTGGGACGACCCTCACCTGATGGACCGCGTTCGCGCGCCCAACGTCGCGTGCGTCGTCATCGGCACCCCCTGGGACTACGCCGGCCAAGTCCAGCACTTCCTCGACACCCTCGACGCGCTCGCCCGCGTCCGTCCTGTCCTCAACGCTCCGGACCTGGTTCGCTGGAACGCAAAAAAGACGTACCTCGCCGACCTCGAAGCGCGCGGCATCTCGACCATTCCCACCCTATTTGTCGACCGCGTGGACCCTCCCGCAGTGGCCCAAGCCTTCGCGCACTTCGGCTGCACGCGCCTCGTCGCGAAGCCGGTCATCGGCGCCGGGGCCCATCGCCAAGTGCTCCTCCACCACGGGCAAGCCCTCCCACACCCCGACCTCTGCCCGCCTGCGGGAGCGCTGCTCCAGCCCTATCTCCCGTCGATTGAGCAAGACGGCGAGCTGTCCTTGATTTTCGTGGGCCGCACATTCAGCCACGCGCTGCAAAAGCGTCCCCAGAAAGGCGACTACCGCGTGCAGTCGATGTATGGCGGCTGGGAGACGCCAACAGAACCGTCGCCCCAAGCCATCGCCCTCGCGACCCGCGCCCTTGACGCCATTCCCCACGCTTCGACGTTGCTGTACGCCCGCGTGGACTTGGTGCAGCGCGACGCAGGCTCGTTGGCGGTCATCGAGTTGGAGCTCATCGAGCCGTACCTGTACCCCGTGCAAGGCCCCGCGTTGGGGCCGCTGTTTGCGCGACGGCTCGCTGCGCTCCAAGGGTGGTGAGCCGCGGCGTGGGGGTCACTGCTGCACGAAATGCACCGCGAGCTCGACAGAAAGCTCCATATGGGCGCAGTCCGAATCGGGGTCGTTGTCGCCCACCACCACCAAGCCCAGAGAGACGTCATCCTGCAAGAATCGTACCAACTCTGCGCGCAAGTTGTCCGACAGGGGGACGTCAAACGAAGCCCCCCGCGTTCCCGACGGGAGGACGCACGCTTCGCCGGACGCATCGCCCGCGCACCACGTTGATATTGTGGTGGGGTCGATCGGCGTGCCGACCATCGACATCCAATCGTATTGGGGAAACCCATTGACCGTGGGCAAGGTCGCCACCAAATCGGCCTGGCTCGACGCGACCACCACGCCCGCAAAGGCGAGCAAGAAGTGGTCGTCATACAAGCGGCCATCGTCTTCCCAACCCGTCAACGACCACTCGAAGTCACAAACCTCGATGTCGTCTCCGACGGGCAAATCGACCCACTGCTCCACACGCGCAGTGGCCAAGCCCTGCTGGGGGTCTAAGTTTTCTTCGATGGCCCATGGGCAGCGGTCAGTGGTGGTCGGAAACGTGACCGTCCAGGTATCGGACTGCCAGGTTTCTTCGCCATCCGCGCAGGTCCGCACTTTCTCGGGGACCACGGAGTCGCCCACCAAACCATCGGACAAACCCGGGGCATCCGGCGGCGCAATCTTTACGCCATTGCCGCGCAATACGACATCAAATGGCTCGCAGCCAACAACCAAGGCGAGCCCCAACCATGTCCACCGCCGCAACATCATTCCGATCCCACCAGTCACAATAGACTACCTGGGTCTGCGGAATTGCGAAACGGGTCTGAAATACAACAACGGGGGGTGTTTCAACGCTCGACGGAACATGCATCCACAAGAGGCTGATAGACGGCATCTTCAACGACTGTATCCAAATAGGGCTCCGCGCCCGAACAGTCACGAATTGTCAACGCTACTTCTGCGGCGAAACGTCGCAGCGCATCCCGCCGAACGCCGCCTCCATTTGCAAGCGCCGTCGACACCTGCTGCCACGCACCGGAAAGGTCGCCTTGCTGCCGCAGCACCACCGCGCGCCGGAACTGCAATTCTGTCACAACGGCCGGTCCTGCCGACATCGCCAAGCCCGCGTCGAGGGCCGCCAGGACATCGCCGGCCGCCGCGCCCGCTTGCTCCAAGGCTTGCGCGCGTCCGAGCATTCCACCCGCCGACGTCGGGAGGCAGACCTGCTCGTCACCCGCTTGCAGCGCGTGCTGGTCGCCCATCTCGCAGGCGACCGCGACCGAGCCCCGCTCGACGGATACCCGCGTGCCCAAGGCCGTGCGGTCGACCGAAAAGACGGTGCCGGTGATGCGGACTTCGCCTTCCCCCGTGCGCACGGTGAGGCCGTCCAAGGAACCCGGCTCGACCGAAACATGCACCTGCCCGCGGCTCCAATCCAGCTCCGGGTGGGCCGTTGTGCCCCCCAGCTGGCCTGTGCCGGACAATGTGAGGCGCACACCTTCTACCGGCTCGACGACATCTCCCGAAGCATGCAAGGAGAGGTCCATCGCCAAGGGCATCGGCGGCGGCTTTTCGGTGGGCATCACCAGCAACAACGCCGCCGCAGCAATCGCGAGGCCCATCGTTGCGGCGCCCCACACGAGCGGCCGCCCACGGGCCCGCGGGCGCTGGCGACTGGGCGCCCCCATAATCGCCGCGAGGTTTCGCTCGACGGCTTCCGGTTCGGCCCGCGTTTGAGCCTCAAACGACTGAATCCAAGTCGAATTCGTCTCCATCATCTCTCCTCCCCGTCCAACAGTCCTCTTCGGATTGCCTTCGCGCGCACCATTTGGCGCGCTTTGCGCAAGCGAGACCGAAGGGTTCCCTCCACCACACCCAACATGTCTACTGCCTCAGGGACAGTACGACCTTCTACTTCGCACAAGACCCAAACTTCCGCCACATCTGGCGGTAGTTCGGCGACGATTTCTTGAACGGCAACGACCAATGAGCCCGCTGCCACATCCATTTCCGGCGTGCGGTCGACACCAAAGGCGTCGAGGACCACATCGGGCACCCAACGCTGCTGCCAAGTGACCCGCCGATGCCGCGCCAACACGCGACGTGTGACGCCGAACAAAAACCCCGGCAGCGCCTCTTCGCTATGGACATCGTTGAGCCGGTCCAACAGCACCAAAAAGACCTCTTGGCAGGCTTGGTCGGGGTCCACCCGCGGACCACCCAAACGACGGCACCATTGCAGCACCACGGGCAACCACTGGCGACACAGTTGGTCCAGCGCCTGGGGGTCACGCGCGAGCACCGCCGACCACAGCGGTCGTGGAGACCGCGCGACAATCGCAGGGCGTTCGGTCAACCGGTCCCCCGTCCGACCGCTTGCCGCTGCCGTACCGCCAACCCGACGCCACCGCCCAAGCCGGGCAAGCGCAGAGTCTCGGCGCCTTCCGCTTGAATACGGGTTTGCACGAGGTCCGCCGTAAACCAAACCGTCGGCATGACATACGTCCGCGCAGCCACACGAATCGGCTGCTGCACCGCGCCACGCACGACCGGGAGCACACCCGATGAGGTCAGGCCGCCCGCTTCTGCCACCGTGCGAAACGAAGCCCCTCCGCCGAGCATCCACCGGAGTCCGCCGAGCGACTCCGTTCCCAGCGACGCGCTGACGTCCAACCGATGCACCTCTTGCGTTCCCGCTGCGAGCGTCAGCTCCGCGGGCGCGAGCCAGTCTACGCTCACCGCGCCAATTCGGCGCTGGGTGGACACATAGTCAAGCTGCCCACCCACAGCCGCCTGGCCACCGACACCGCCCGCCAAAAAGGCGGACCCCGCCACCGCCACGCCCAAAAAGGCCGATGAAGGCACGCGCTCCGGCACGACAGGGTTGTGCGCCACGGGCGGCGCAACGACCACCTCGGCTGCGGGCGGCGGCACCTCCGGCGGCGGTGGTGACGGCCGCACGACGGTCGTTTTGGGCGTGGGGGCGACCACTTTGGTCGGGGCAACGGGCGCCGACTTCGCGACCGGCATCAACAAGCTCGACGCCAAAAACGCAATCTCTTCGCGGTCTGCTTGGCGATGGGGCGCCTCAATGCGCACGCGGTCCACAGACGTGTCCTGACGCCGCACCACCAGCCACCATTCGCCCGTCTCGGTCTCCATGACGATGACCCACGGCCCATCCGCCGGCGGACCACTTTCGAGCCCGGCGAGCATGAGGGCCTCCTGCCAATCGGCGGAGTCCTGCCCACGAGGGAGCGTCACCGGAACGCCCGCCCAGACGGCCAATAGCATCGCAGCGCCAACCGGCATCAGCCCACCTTCGGCGCGGGAAGATAGGCGGAAAACACCTCATAAAACGGCGCGCAATCGGTTCGAACTTGGTCTTCGGTGAGCCCAAACCGCTGGAGCGCATAACGGTGGCCGCTTTTTCGCTCCTTTTGGCCCAAAACCGCGCGCCGCCAAACCGCTTCGTCGACCGAAGCGCGCGGAACGCCCAAAAAATGCAGAACCTCCGACAGCTCGCGTTCGGCGTCTCCAACCAATCGGGTATACGCACACAGCCGGACGCGGTCGGTCGGCAATGCGTCCGTGGCCCACGCGGTCGCGAACCGATTCAATAGCTCGACGAGCGACGAATACGTACGCGCTGCATGGGTTGCCTGAAGCAGCGCATCGCGAAGCAAGTGCGGAAACCGGCGTGTCGCCGCACCTTGCACGAGGCTGAGCGCCGACGGAATAAGCGCGCAAGGGTCGCGCACCGTATACAAAAAGCGCGCGTCGGGGTACCGCGACAACAACGCGGGGACCCGCAGGCCAAACGAGGCTGCCTTTGCGATGGTGCGCTGGCCGCCCCCATGGCGCCGCCACAGCCCATCGAGCCAATCGAGGTCGCGGGTCGTGGTCAAAGGGTCGGATGGGTCGAACTCGTCGGCATTTTCGGCCCACGCAAAGAAGAACGCATACGCAAGAAATCCGTCCAAAAACCGAAACAACAATGCGGCGTCTTCGGTCTCGACCTCGAGCATACCGGTAGAATGGGCCGAGGGGTCGTGAAAGCGACCCGGCCCCAATGGGTCCAAACGCGCCAACCGCGGGCCGACCCACCGGGTCAGCCGCGACGATGGTACCAACATATTCCCCAATGTCAAGCCGCGTCCAACACCAAGCTCTACCAAGAGACGGTGCAGGAAAGTGGTGCCAGTTCGTGGCGCACCCACCAGAAAAATCGGGGCTTGCAGCGGAGGCAACGGCGTGGGGGTATCGACGGCACACGCCGCCCGGCCCCAGGCGGACATCGCCCACAAGCTCATCGAGGCCGGGATCGCGCGTGCACCGAGCCGAAGGTCGTCGCGCAAAATCTCGTAGACGCGCCGCCGATGGCGCCATTCCGAACGCCCCGCAGCCCCATCCGCAGGCGCAGGGGTGCCGTCCCAGGTGGTCGGCGTGCCTACCAACGAAGCACTGCCGCCGACACGGAAACGCCGGCACCTGTGCCCAACAACAACACCGTTCGGCCTGGCGCGAGGCGTCCGTCGCGCACCGCGACCGCCATCGCCATCGGGAGCGACGCGGCGATGCAGTTCCCCGCCCAGCCGACGATATTGACCACCTTGTCCGCCGGAAAGCCAAGCCGCTCTAACGAAGCCAGCGCCGGACCCGAGGCTTGGTGGGGCACGACGACGTCGATGTCCGCCGCCGTCATTCCTAGCTGGGAGAGGAGGGCGTCGAGCAGGTCGCTCACTTTGGAGCGGGTGAAGCGGTAGACCGCGGGTCCACGCATATGAAACCGGTGGTGCGCGTCCGACGTGTCGGCGGCATACGGCGGGTGCCGCTCGCCGAAGCCTTCGATGCCTGCGAGGTCTGCGCCATCGGGCCAAGTACCCATCGCGTGACCGAGCAAGGCCGGGCCTCCGGTTGGTGCCGTAGCAAACACCGCCGCCGCCGCGCCATCCCCGATGAGCGCCGCGCTCTCGGGCTCGCCGAAATCGCGACACACCGAGCCTCGCTCGGCGCTGACCACCACTACCCGCGGAAAGGCGCGTGTATCCAACAATCCCGCGACGACCGGCAAGGCGTCCAAAAACGAAAGACAGGTGGCGTGGAGGCTGAAGCCCGGCGTGCCGTGCCATCCCAACTGCCGCAATATAAACACCGAAGAGTCCGGGGCAAGCTGCATGGGCGTCAGGGACGCATTGATGAGCAAGTCGGGGCGCGGGCCGTCGCCGACCGCTTCTCGCACCGCCGCGGCCGCCATCTCCGCCATGGTCTCGTGGGCAACCCGCCGTTCCGAAACACCCGTGCGCCCTTCAATCCACTCTTTCGACCGTCCGAGGCGAGGCGCAAGGTCGGCGGCCGACTCGATGGTCGGCGGCACAACCAAACCCATGGATACGATTTGAAGCGGCGTTTCTCGAATCGAGACGTTCACGGCGCGTCCCCGTAGACTTGTGCTACGAATTTTGGCGCTGGGTTGACACACAACGAGCAATACAAGGCCATCAGCCAGGTTCCTTGGGCGGACAGGTCGGTGAGCACGCGCGGGCCGACGAACTCCGACAACGAAACACTCGTGCGCCCGGAGATTTGCGCGTCGAATCGCTCATCGGCGATGCGCTCAAGGTCGAACACCTGCCCTTCGAGGGTCTCGATGGGGGCGTCGTAGCGGGCGAGCATCATGCGGTCGAGGGTGTGAATCGCCAGCGGATTGCCGAGGCCATCGACGGTGAGGCCGCTCCAATCAAACGTGACATCGGCGCTCGCCGCGACGTGGAGGTCGTCGCCGGACGTGAGGTCAACCGCCACTTCGAGCGACGAGGTCGTGTCATCGACAAAAACTTCGCTGGCGCCACCTTCTGCGGGCGGCACAAAGACCATCGCGTGGGCGCCGGCCTCAAAGTCCGACTGCAACAACACGAGCCACGTGCCGTAGCCATCCAAGTAATACTGCTCCAGGTCGAGGTCGCGGCCCATCACCACGAAGTCGGAAATCGCGCACTTGCTGGAGGTCGGCTCACAGGTTGCGTACAAGGACAAGTCTTGCTGAAGCAAGGTGTCGTTGGACAATGCGGCCATGACACCTTGGGGGTCGAGCTCCAAGAATACGAGCAACAGCGCGCGCTGAATCTCAAAGTCTGCGCCTACACGATGACCGTGAATGTCCGCCGTTAGCCCACTCCAGTCGATGACCGGAGGGTTGGCGACCGAACCTGGCACAACATCCACGTCCAATGCGGCCGTATAGTGGTAGTTTTCGCTGTCTGACAGCAAACACGACATACACCCGGGCTCCGCGGGCTCTGCGGTGTCCGAGGGTTCTGACTTCGGGTTTGTACAACCCATCCAAGTGCCCATCCACAACCAACGAATCACTGAAGCATCCCGGGTAGTGAGGAAGCGAAGACGCCGAAGCCAAATCCCGCGCCAATACCGGTATTTAGCTGGAAGACGACCTCACCCGCAGGCGTAACTTCTTCGATAGCCCCATAAGAGGACCAAGTGACGATTGTGTTTCCGTTGGGCAGCCGCTCGGCATCCCCCAAGAATCCGTTTTGCAGACACGATGCGCCTGCGTACGACCAGCCCGGAGTCGCCGTGCGATTTTGAATGTCAACGGCGATATCGACCACGTTTGAACAAGTAGTGGGGTCTCCTGGGTGGGTACGGTTGAACACCAACACCCCGCCATCAATCGCCATGACCCCATGAGGCCAATCGATCAACGACGCGTCGATGCCGTCGAAGAAGGGCGAGCGCATACCCAATACCCATTCGACTTGGCCTGTATTCAGGTTGTAGTTCACAACCGAAGACGGCTCGGTCACCGAAAACAGCAGCGCGTTGTCCACAGGGTCGTAAGAGAGCCCATTGACGTGGCTCCAATCCTCCGTGGGCGGCTGGTCGGCCGTGAAGCCATAGGGATACATATGGCCCAAGTCGGGGTCAAACTGGTCAAACGCATTCCAGATGGTGGTGACGAGGCCGTCCGGGCTGCGAATCATGACCGTGTCGCCGAGCATACGCCGGCCACTCCGCGTTTGAATGTCCCAGCCGAGCATGGCCTGGGAACCATCGGGGAGCAGCGCAAAGTCTGTGTGTCCGCCGATAAACTCCACGGTGTCGATGATTTCGCCCGACCAAGAGTAGGTCACCAACATGCCGGGGTCGTCTGAATATTGGCCCTGGGTGTTGGTCACGACGCCGCGGCCCAAGGGGTCGAGCCGCACGCGAAAGTTGAACGGAATGGGCACACCGCCGTCGGGATTGGGGGTCCATTCGGGATGGTCGGCGGCGTCCCAGGTGACAAGCCCCCACACGGCCGTCCCGTTTTCGTCGAAAATACCGACCGATACCGTCGACTCAGCGAGCAATGGCACCAAATGAAACCCAGCCGTGCGCCCTTCCGCGAGCGTTCCCGGCAAAGTCGACGGGAACCCCGCAGGGAAGGTGCCCGTGGTCATTTCCGCCGCCTCCGAACACGCCGACGCGCCGGTGGACAAAACGGTAGACGCGCGCACCGCGTATTGGCTGGCCGTATGAAGGCCCAGCACGACGGCAGAGTGGTGCAGCCCGTCCGTGGTTTCCGCGAGCACGGAGCGGATGCGGCCGTCGCCGTCTTCCACCTCGACTTCTACCTCTTGCACCGTATTGGTTTGAATCGTGACTTCCCACACCGTAGGCACGTTGGTGGTTGCAATCGCTACGTCCGAAAAGGTCGACGCAAACTGCACGCAATCGTCCGTGGTTTCTTCGCCCGAGTCCGTTGCACCGGTAGTGGCACCGTCGCCTTTGCCGCCACCCGTCGTTTCTTCCGAGGACGAGGGCGTATTGCCACACCCAGCAAGAATGCTGCAAAGGAAAACAACGTATTTTCGTACCATACGAACACTCCAAGTACCGCAACCCCTACAATGACCCGTCTTCCGTCGACCAATTGTTAGGCGATTGTTCAAGCGCAGTTTCTTCCCCCCCGATGCGCGCGGGGAAGGGTCCCGAAACGCGGAGAGGTGACCACACAGCACCGTCGAAATCGACTAAGGATACATGGAAGTCCGAACGATGCAACGTTGGTGACGCATTGCGCCGGGAGAACGTTCTTGCCCCCATCCCCTTCTATCGACGTTACCCAAAGCACCCGCATCGTGCTCGAAAAGTGCGCACAGGCCAACACTCTCACGGTGCAGCTCGCGGGAGACTCCCGCACCCATGGGGTGCTGCCCGCCGATATTTTGCCATCCTGCGTGCGCATTCGTGTTCCCGCGGACTACCCTGCGATGGGTTCCGGTGTTGTGGCGCGCGGCTGGCTGTCGTGGGGCGGCGAGGCATTTACCTTTTTTACGCGGGTGGTCGCGGCGGCGGCGGGAAGCATCGATCTCGCGATGCCCATGCAGATTCAACCGGTCGAACGCAGGCGCGCCGCCCGGCAGCCCGTGGCCAACGACCCCCGCATCCGGTTTTTGGACGCCGAGGGACGCTCTCTCGCTGTCTTCGATGTCTCCGAGACAGGCATTCGAATTGTCGTTCCCGCCCACCGCCGCGCGATGATCGAGGTGTCGGGCGTACGCGGGACCTTGGTGGTCAATGCGCAGGCCGAGCCAGGGGAAGAGACACCCACCTCGCCCCTCGACGCCGCACCCACAGGCGAAACCTTTGCCGTCATCCTCGAAGCCCGCCATGCCCACAAGGTCGTCGCGTCGGCCCGTGGCCATGCGGTCGTGGGGTGCCGCTTTGTCGGAATGGGCGACGCACAGCGGGAGCGGCTAAAAGAAGCGCTCGCCAAGGCCCTCCTCACGCGGTCAACACCCGTCGTCTGAGCGCTCCGGCGCACATCGCCCTCGGATTGCCCCGCGCGAACGAGTCGCCCGCACGGGGCGTAAGTGCTTACCCCGCTGTTCGCTGCGCGTCCCCTTCGCGCTGCTCGGCGAACAAGACGCGAAGGTAGCGTTGCAGCAGCGCACGGTCGCAGGACAACGCCGCCACCAACGCTGCGGGAAGCATCGCTATCGTTTCGTGGCATTCGTACGCGGGGTCGCGCGCGTCGAGACGCGCGAGGTCGAGGGCTTGGAGCTTCGGCACCAACGGGAAGACGGCATCGTCACGCCCCACCGCGGCGAGGCTGTCGCGCCAAGCGGCGATGCTGCGCAGCTGCAAGCCATTTGGCACACATGCGGCGAGGTCTGCCACAGACAAACCTACCGGCGCGGAAACGTGCCAAGTATGGCTATCTTCGTCGGAGTGATGGCGGACCAAGTGAAGAAAGGCGTCGACAAACGCGTCGATGGGGGTGAGCCCGAGCGTGCCACGCATCGCCGGTGCGGTGCCGGTGTGGAGGACAAACGACGCCAAGCGCCAGACCGCATCGTTCACCGGCGACAACGCGAACGAGCGGCTGCCCGTCAACGCACCCGCCCGCGTGACATGGACCCGCAGCCCCCGCGCCCGCGCTTCGGCCACGACATGCTCGGCGGCCCACTTCGAGGTGGCGTAGGGTCCAAAGAACGGCTCGGCGCGGTCCGGGAGCGGTGCCGCCTCCGCCGCGGTCGTTGGAGGGTCGTCGCTCATCGGAAAGATTCCGAGCGACGAGACATGGTGGACGACGGCGGCGCCATCCGGACAGCTCGCCGCCAACCGCAAAATCTCGGCGGTTCCAACGACATTTGTGGGCGCGAGGTCTGCGTAAGGCAACGCGTGGTTGACGCGCGCGCCGCAGTGCAGAATGGTGTCCACGAGGTCGGATACGGCGGTCCAAACCTCCGGGGAGAGCCCCAACCCCGGTAGCGCCAAGTCTCCCACGACGACGCTCAGGCGCGGCGAGGTGGCGCAATCACCGGGCAAGCCCCACCGTTCCAACGAGGCCCGAATGCGCGCGTGTCCCCCTTCTTCGTCCGCGGAACGCACGAGGCAGATGACGTCGGGACCGGACTCCTGAAGCAATCGCGCCAATACATGCGCCCCGACAAAGCCCGTCGCGCCGGTCAACAGCACACAGCGACCCGCCTTTCGGAACACGCCGTTTCCGCGGGTGTCTTCGGACAACAACGGAATCTCGGGGCGCTCGTCGACTGGTGCGCGCGTGCCGAGAAGCCGCGCAACTTCGGAAAGGTCGCGACACGCAAGCACCTTGCCAGGCGTGACATCGACCCCCACCGCGTCCCGAATCCGCACTTGCAGCTCGACCGCCATGAGCGAGTCGAGGCCCAAGGCAGAGGGGCCCCGCGATGGCTCGACACGCGCGACCGGCACCCGCAACACCTCGGCCACCGCTGCACGCACGAACTGGAGCGCCGCTGCGGCTTGTTCGGCCGGCGAAGGAGCCGCGGCGAAGGCATGGGCCAAACCGGCCAACGACGCCTCGGCCTCGACCGTCGGGACCGTACACCGATGGGCCACACTCGGGCGCTGGCGGGTGTCGGGGTAAGCGGCCGCCCAGCGCGCCCAGTCAATCGCGAAAACGCCCACCGCAGGGTCGGCGTCGTGCACCAATACCCGCTCTAGCCCGGCGAGCGCGAGGTCCGGCGCCATAATGCCCAAGCCACGCGCTTCGAGACGTTGGGCGCGGTTGTCGGACTGCACCGCCAGCCCGCTTTCGCCCCAGATGCCCCAGGCGATACTGACGGCGGGGAGCCCCAACGCACGGCGATTTTCGGCAATCGCATCCAGAGCCGTGTTGGCGGCCGCGTAGTTCCCTTGTCCGGGAGAGCCCAAGGCGCCGGCAGCCGAGGAGTACAGCACAAAATGGTCGAGTTCGAGGTGACGGGTGACTGAATCGAGATTCAGCGCGCCCGCAACTTTGGGCGCGGCGGTGCGAACAAAGGCATCGGCATCGAGGTTGGCCAGCGTGAGGTCCGCCAACACGCCCGCGAGGTGGAACACACCACGCAAGGGCAACGCCGGTCGGTGGGCGCGGCGGACGAGGGCCTGCACCTGCGCGACGTTGGAGACATCGCAGGTCTCGACCCGAATGTGGGCGCCACGGGCGCGCAAGGCATCGAGGACACGCGAGGTTGCTTCGTCGGTGCAGCCACTTCGCGAGACCAGCACGAGGTGTCGCGCGCCGCGGTCCACCAGAAAGCGGGACAAGAAAAGGCCGAGGCCGCCGGTGCCACCCGTCAAGAGGTAGGTACCGGACGGGGAAAACAGCGTATCGACGGTCACGGGGGCCACGAGGTCCGTGGGCACCGACGCAAAGTAGACGGTCCTTCCGTTCGGGTCTTCCGGCGCCACGAGCGCGGAGTGGGCGCCGGTTTCCGCCCCAACCATCGCCTCCGCAAGCGTCTGCGGCTCGGCTACACAAATGCGGCCAAGGTCGACGAGCGTGGCCCCCGAGCCCGGCGCGCCTGGCCAGCGCAAGCACCGCCCCACGACGCGCACGAGAGCCAAGGGGTCGTCGCCGTCTTCTTCTTGCCGCGCATCGATGACCAAGTGCGCAAGCCCTCCGGTCCATTCTCGCACGCGCGCCGGGAGGTCCAGCGAGCCGGTGGCATACACGCGGCCCAGGGCCGACTCCCGCAGCTCCGCACGGACAGCCAGCTCGGTGGCCGTGAGCACGACCCGCGCGCCGGCACGTCGGGCGACATCGGCGCAAGCGAAGCCAAGCTCGGTGTCACCGCCGAGGACCACGACGGTATCCCCCGACCGAATGCCGCCCATCAACAAGACCGCGATGCGCGCCGGGACCACCGTCGCAATGGTCGCCAGCGGCAAAGAAGGCCCCACGAACGCGACGGGCACGCTGCTGGTTCGATGCAGCTCGATGGCGTCGTCGTGCGCGACCGCGGAGAGGGGCAACAGCCCGGAGATGGCGTGGCCATCGCGCGCATCGAAGCCGGTAAAGCCGAGGAAGCCGCCTTGGGGCACAATTCGGACGTCTTCGAGACGCACCCGCAGCGTGCCCGCTTTGCTGGCCGTGCGCTCGCCCACCGACCAAAGGGTGTCCGTGGCCGTGAGGCGCAAACGCAAGGGTACGTCGTCCGAAACGCGCACCCGTGTTCGCCGCGGCGACGGATTTGCCGACACCCCTGCTTCGAGGCGATGGGCCAGGACCTTGCCGTCACGGATGGCCAGTTCGTCTTCGGCGGACAAGGCCGACATCGCGCGCGCCAAGGCAGCGAGGTCTATCGCCCGCGTCACCCGCGGGAGGTCGATTGCGCGCACGCGGAGGTCCGGCCGCTCTTTGGAGACGACCCGCAACAGGCCCCACACCGCTGCGTGCACGGCATCGGCCGTCTCCCCCGGAAGGACGGACCACGCGCCTTGGGTCACGACCGTCCAAGTCCGACATCCGCGCGCGGGCCCCGGCAATGCCCGAAGGACCGCGGAGCACGTCTGCGCCAGAGCGTCGATGGGGTCGGACACCGTACTTCGCGGCGCCCACACCACAACCGCGTCGGCTGTCGGGAGGACTTGCGCGCCCGCCCCTTCTAATGTGCGCGCCAACACGCCAGAGTCATCGTCCACCAGGGCGACGCTGCCCAAAGCGCCCTCGCCTTCTGCCGCCTCGGTCCACGCCCAGTGGTGCAGCCACTCTTCCGAGAGCACGTTTCCTGCCGCCCGCGCCACCGGCTGCACCCGCAGGCCGTCAATCTCGGCCACCAATGCGCCGCTGGAGTCGAGAATCGCGATGTCCACCTCAAAGGGCGCGTGCGCATCCGTCCTTGGGACGGAGACGCGGCTCTGCACCCGAAGGTCGCGGGTGAGCCGCCCGCGAATCGCGACCCGACGAACGCCGACGGGCAACAACGTAGCGCCGTCCGACGCTCCGGCAAATGGCGCAACGCCCGCTTGAAAGCAACCATCCAAGACCGCGGGGTGGAGGACATGGGTGCGAAGGTCGTTGCGCAGCTCGGCCGGCACCCGAAGCATCGTGACGGCGCGTCCGCCTTCGCTCCCAAACGCCACAATCGGCCGAAACGCAGGACCGTACTCAATGCCACGCCCCGTCATTGCGGTGTAGAACTGCGCGACATCCGCCGGCAGCGTGCCCCCCCAGGGACGCGGAGGGACCACCGGCAGGCCACCCGGCGCCTGGACCAAGGCCGCGAGGGCATCGGCCGCGGCGGGTGCCTGCACGACTTGGCCAATCACGGAAACTGAATCGCCATTCAGTGGCCCAACAAACAACGCCAATCGGGCCGCGACGGTCGCCAGGTCTTCGTCTTTCGAAAGCCCCGGCAGCACAACCAAGTGCGCGCCATCTACCTCATGCACGCTGTCCCCACCCCGCAAATGCGCAGCGAGGACCGACGCCAACACGCTCTTTCCGGCAGCCGGGCTGTCTACCCGGAGCAGGCCAAAGCCGCGTCCCGGAACATCGACACACCGTTGAACTTCTTCGGCGAGCACTTCCGTCCAGCGACGCCGATTGCGCCGGTTGACCGTCGCGCCGGCCCGTCCATAGGACACCGTCGCCGTCGCGTGAAGGGTTGCTTCGGCTTCGTCGGCGCTCCAACTTGCGACGGCTGCATCCCACGAATGGGGCCCCGTGTGGCGAAAGGTCACTTGCAGAGTGACATCTCCCGTCGCGGGCAACGTCAGCATTTCGCGCAGGCGGACATCCAAAACATCGTGAGGCCCATCGGGAAGCTCGGCCGCCGCCGCCGCGAGCATCTCGACATACGCCGCACCCGGCAACACCACCGCGCCGCGAACCTTGTGTCCCGAAAGGTAAGGGAACCTCCGCAGACCTACCGCCACTTCCCAATGGACCACGCCCGGTTCCGTCGCCGCGCGGGTTCTTCGGGGCAACCACGGGTGCGCTGGCCGCCCATCGGGCCCCAAGCGCTCTTCGGACTCTGCGACGACGGGCTCGTCCGCGTCGACGGCATACCGCTCCGGCCGCATTGGCAACGGCGGCATTCGCACACGCTGGCCTGGGGGGGCCCACGCGCCCCAGTCCACGCGGAGGCCGTGGGACCAAAATACGCCCGCAGACTCGAACAACACGGCACTGTCTGGCGCGTCTCGTCGGAGGCTCGGCAACGCCAACACCTCGGCGCCCTCTCGTTCTGCGACCCGAAGGATAGGGGTGACCAATACCGGGTGGGGTCCGCACTCGACATAAGCGTGAAAGCCCGCGGCCAGCATCGAACGAATCGTCGCCGCAAACCGCACGGTTCCGCGCAGATTGTGCGCCCAGTAGTCGGCGTCAAGGTCGGTGCCCGCGACCTCTGCCGCCCGCACGGTCGACCAGACGCGGATGTCGGTCGAACGGGGGCGAATGTCCGCCAACGTCGCCCGGAGCGCCGGCAACAAGGGCTCGGTCTGGGGACTGTGGGACGCGACATCAACCTCTACCTTGCGGCAAAATACGCCCGATGGGGACAATGCGGCAAAAAGCTCCTCTATCGCCGCGGGCTCGCCGGCCACGACGGTCGAGCTGGCCGCATTGCAGACAGCGATAGACAAGCGGCCCTGCCAGGGCGCTATCCACGCCTCCGTCGCGGCTTCGTCGAGACCAACGACACCCATTCCCCCTTGGCCCCGAATGGTCGACAACAACTGGCTTCGCGCCAAGATGACGCGCACGGCATCTTCGGGTGCGAGGGCCCCCGCGACCCACGCCGCCGCGACTTCACCGAGGCTGTGGCCCACGACTGCGGTAGGCCGAACGCCGGCGTGCATCCAGGTCCGTGCGAGCGCGACCTCCATCGCCACCAAGAGTGGCTGGACTTGGGCGATGTCATGGGCCCAACCGTTCATGGGGTCGGCCAAGGCGTGCACCGGCGACCACGGCGAGACAGTCCGAAAGGCCGCGTCGACTTCAGCCAACGCATCCGCAAACGCCGGGCAGCCTGCGCGCAGCACGCGGCCCATGTCGGCCCACTGGCCGCCTTGTCCCGAAAACACGAACACGACGTCGTCAACGCCAAACGAAGGCTCAACCGGCGCCGTATTGCCGAGGGACGCGGCGAGCTCTTCGACCGTTCGCCCCATAGCGACGAGGCGACACGCGTGTTCGAGCCGCCGGTGGGCGGCGGTGTAGGCGAGGTCGTCGATGGCCGGAGCGTCGTCCGATGACAGCCACGCGGCGACATCTGCGGCGTGGGTACGAAGCACGTCCCAGCGATGGGCAGACAAAGGCAAGGCCAACAACTGCCCGGAAGGCGCCCGCGACGCGGTCACCGAAGACCTCGGCGGCACGGAGAGCGCAGCGTGGGCGTTGGTCCCACTCAGACCGAAGGAGCTGACGGCCGCGAACGCATCCGAAGGCAACGGCACCAGCGTCGATGGCACGGACAAGCCCGCCGATTCCCACGGAATCTCGGGGTTGGGGGTGTCGAAGTGCAGAGAAGGGGGCAAAGCGCCGTGATAGAGCGAGAGAGCGGCCTTGATAAAGCCAACGACCCCCGCCGCGCCTTCCGTATGACCGATGTTTGTCTTGACGGAGCCTACCCACAAGGGCCTCCCGGCGCGGATGTCCGGCGGAAACACCTCGGTGATGGCCGCGCACTCGACGGGGTCACCTGCCCGCGTGCCTGTGCCATGGGCCTCGACAAACGCGATGCGGTCGCGCGGAAGGTCGCCGTTCTGCCACACTTCGCGCATCAAGGCGGCTTGCCCCTCCGCGCTTGGGGTCATGAACAGGCCTTTTCCCGTGCGGGCGTCATTTCCGCTGCCGGTTCCATGAACGAGGGCATAAATGCGGTCGCCGTCGGCCAAAGCGAGGTCGAGGGGCTTGAGCACCACGACCGCGACACCGTCGCTTCGAACAAACCCATCGGCCGAAGCGTCTCCAAAACGACAACGACTGGTAGACGACAACATCCCGGAGCGCGAAAATGCAACGGTAGAGTGGGGCTCCAAGATGAGGTTCGACCCTCCCGCAATCGCGAGCGTAGACTCTCCCGTCCACAAGCTCTGACACGCGAGATGAACGGCCAGCAGCGACGAAGCACACGCAGCGTCGACCACAGCCGATGGACCCCGCAAGTCAAACGCATGGGACAAGCGGCCTGCAGCGGAGCTTCGGGTGGTCCCAATCTCTACGTAGACATCGAGGTCTTGGACGCGCCGCCGAAGCACCCTCTCCCGAAAGTCGCCCGTAAACATCCCGACATAGACGCCCGCACCGGTGCCCACCAGAGCCGCGCGGCTGAGCCCCGCGTCTTCGACGGCGCGGTAGGCCACTTCGAGCAACAAGCGGTGCTGGGGGTCCATGCTGCGGGCTTCCCGCGGCGAGACACCAAACAGCTCGGCGTCGAACAAGTCAAAGTCCTCGATAAACCCGCCCTCGCGCGTCACGATGGCGCTGGACCGCGGGTCATCGGGGTCGTGGAAGCGGTGAATATCAAACCGGTCTGCGGGGACAGGCCCCATGGGGCACTGGCCGTTTCGCAGAACCGTCCAAAGCGCCTCCGGCGACGACGCGCCGGCGACCCGACAACCGATTCCGACAACTGCAATAGGGCTACGACGGTTCACGATGCACTCCGCCCCCGGAAGACCTCGTCCGAGAGGGTGGCTTGGTTTCGGCCGCCATGCTTCGATGCGTACAACGCAAGGTCGGCCCGATGAAGGAGTCCTGCGAGACCATCGCCCATTTGGTGGGTCGCAAGGCCGATGCTGATGGTGACGGTCAACGGCTCGCCCTCATCGGAAATCAGCTCGAGCGACGCCACCGCGGCACGAATCCTCTCGCAAATCGCGAGGGCCTCATCGGCACCGACATCCGGGAGCAGGAGGCCAAATTCCTCCCCGCCGTAACGGCCCACGACATCTTCACTCCGGACGTTGTCTTGAATCGCGCGCGCGACAGATCGAAGCACGAGGTCGCCGGTTGCATGACCGTAGACGTCGTTGACACGCTTGAAGTGGTCGACATCGAGCATCGCCGCCCCCAATGGACGCGAACAAGCGTCGGCCAGGCCCACCGCCTGCTCCGCGCGGCGGAAAAACTCTCCCCGATTGAACAATCCCGTGAGCGCATCCCGGATGGCCATGCGCTCCAAGCGGGCGAACAAACGGGCGTTTTGGAGCGCCACGGCAGCGTGATGGACGAGGGTGGACGCGAGGGCGAGGTCTTCGGCGGTTCGCGGCTCTTGCCCTTCGGACGTACCCAAAAAGACCCATGCGGAGACGCCGTCTTCGTCCATCAAGGCTTGGGCCACCCAGCTGCGACCTTGGGGGTCGGGCGCAAAAATGCCGACGGGCTGCCAGTCGGCGTCGTCGGGCGAGTGGGACAAGAGCCAATCGACTTCAATCGGCGGAAGCGCGCTCTCGATGGTGTGTACGGTCGTGACTTCGCCATCGAGCGTCATCCCGACGACGGCGACTTGTCCGTAAACCAGCGTGCTGTGGAGACTATACGCGAGACGCTCTAAGACGACGCCCTCTTCGTTGGCCCCATTCATGTCCGCGGCAAACGACCCGAGGGCTTCGGCAATCCGCCGACGTTCCCGCTCCACCGAGATTTCCGACGCCAGGCGCGCGGCTTGGGCCGTACGAAGCGCGGAGGAGATGTAGGCCGCGAGCGTAGAGAGCAGGCCCACTTGGTCCGGGCTAAAGACACCGTGTGCCAGCCGATTTTCGACATAGAGTGTGCCCAGGCACTCCGTCCCATCGACGAGCGGCGCGGCCACTACACTGCGGAGGTCGTGGACCAACACGCTCTGCGAACCCAGCGCACCGGCATCCCCGCGCGTGGCCACGAGCACCGCGTCCCGCTGGGTAAATGCGCGCTCGATGACCGTGCGAGAGTAGGCGCCCGGCTCCGGGATGTCTGCGTGGGCGCTGCTTCGGCCCGTCGAAAACCGCAGCACACCTTGCTCGTCAGCCAGGAACAAGCAGGCACGCTCGGCGCCCAACAGGCGGATGGTCTCGTCGAGCGCCACCCGCGCGCGCTCCGCCGGGTCGAGAATCGTCGCCGTCGCCCGGCCCAAGGCGAGCAGGCCCGTCAGCCACGCATGGAGCTGGGGCCGACCTTGGAGCGTCACGGCGGTGCTGCGCGACACTTCGCGGGCGTCCGAGCGCCCCGGAAGGCGGTCGGCCAAGCTCGGAAACTCCGCGATGATGCGGCGTACCATCGACTGCCAGCCGCCACGGCTCGCGACTTGCAACGCCAAAGCCGCTTCTTCGAGTGCAATGTCGCCCCGGCCTTCGGAGGTCAACATCCGCGCCCGCACCAACGACGCCATCGCGCGAGCCCACGGCACGTCGTGGCGCGTGGCGATGCCATCGGCTTGTCCCACGAGGGTCCAAGCATCGTCCAAGCGACCCGCCGCCGCGTGCCACGAAGCCCGCAACACCGCCGCATGGGCCTTGACCACCGGAGACCGCGCGAGGATTTCCAGATTGTCCACCGCGCCGCCCAGGGCCGCCAAGGCCGCCGCCGTGGGCATCACACTCGCTTGGTCGAAGGCTTCTAAGGCCGTCCACAAATAATAATGCTGCGAGTGCAGCGCGGCCCGCTCAATCGGGATGTTCCAGCGGCCATGGCGCTCGTGGGCGTCCCGCGCACCGCGTCCGGTATCGCCGAGCTCCCGGTAGTGCCCCACCAAGAAGCCCTCGACGCTCACCCACGGAATCGTACGGTCCGCCGGCACCAACTGCCGCATCCGCTCGACCCGCGCGCAGAGGTCCGTCGCCTCGCCCACCCGCCCCAAACGCGCGAGGTCGGTCATCGCCGCCGCCATCGCCCGGCACGCATACGCAGCAAAGAAGGGGTCTTCCGTATCGCCGAGGCGTTGAATGGCCTCTTGCGACACACGCAAGGCCTCTTCATGGTAGCCGCGCAACGACCAGTTCCACGCGAGGTCGATGCAGCAGTTTTGAAACGCGATGGGTCCGAGCCAGTCCGACCAACGCGAAAACACTTCCCGTTGAAGTTCGAGGGCAACGTCTGCGTCACCGCAAAAATGGCGCGCAAATCCCAAGGTACATTTGGTGTTCGCGAGGCACGAAGGGTCGCCCGACTCTTCGGCCAGCCGCAGCGCCAGACCTGCAAACAAACGACACGGCTCGGATTTGCCAATGAGACCCAACAACATCGACATCGTCGCGAAGCCCATCGCCGCGTCCGGCCCGGTTCCGAGGGCGTGGGCCGGCAACAGGCCCAAGATGCCTCCTTGCAGCGCAAACAGCGGATTTCGGTCGTAATAGCCAATCAGGAACGCCTGCTCGGCGAGCTGAATCTGCACGCGGGCCCGCTCGGCTTCGGCGCCTTTTGCGATGCCGCGCCCTTGCCCCCGCTGCACCACCCCGATGTGCTCGCCCAGCAGTGCCGTGAGGCGCGCTTGCAGCGCCACGGGCGATGGGTGTTCGTCGCTCGGAAGCACCACGCCGAGGGCCAAGAACGCCCGACCAATCGCTTCAGACGCGGCGCGCGTGTTGAAGGTGAACATATGCGTGCGCGCCAGCCCGGCCCACGCGCGGGCCTCGCCCAAGGCGGTCGTGGCGCTGCGAATGGCCGACTGAAAGGCGGTGGCGGCCTCCTCCATACGGTGCAGGCGAAAGCAGGTGGTCGCAAATGCGGCGTCGGCTTCTGCCCGCTCTGCCCGCAAGATGCCGACCGGAGAGCGCAGCACACGCTGGAGGAGCGCATACGCCGTCGAAAATGCACCGAGAGACAGCGATGCGAGTCCCCCGGCGAGGCAGGCTGCAGCGGGGGCGGCGCGATGGTCGGCGCCGGCCACATGGTGCGCTGCGCAGGCCATTTGGTCGACAAGCGAAGGCGCGGACAAAGAATCGTACCAGTGCGCGGCGGCGCGGTGTACGGCCTGCAGCTCAGACGGTTCGACAACAACACAAGCCTCCCGCACTTCTTCGTGCACAAACCGCAGCCCGCCTCCGTCCGCACGAACCAACAACTGCGCATGGAGGGCCTGTTCGAGCGCGCGCTGTACGGCCTCGGGCCCCACCGAAAGGGCCAATGACACGGCACCTACAAGCTCGGGAGAAAATGTAGGCCCCAACACTGCCGCATACGACAGCACCGTGCGGGTCGCCGGTGAAATCCGCGCCAACCGCGCGACCAGGAGGTCCTGAATTCGTTCGGGGAGCACCAAGCGGTCCAATGCACCTGGAGTGACAAACCAATGGCCCCAATGCGGTACGAGGTTCCCCTCTTCATAAAGACAATCGAGGTACTCGAAGGCCATCATCGCGTTGCCGTTGACCCGCGCCGCGATGTCCGCCGCGACGGACAGCCGCTCGACATGCAAGCGGGCCGCCAAAATGCGCTCAATGTCGCCATCGCGCAGCGGAGACACACCCACGTCCGACTGGCTCCGGCCAACCGCGGCCAACACCGAACCATGGGCCTCCCCTGCCGGAAGCTCTAGCAACACCAGCATACGACCGTCGCGACAACGCTCTGTGGCCGACCGAATCGCAGCCAAGGACGCTTCATCGGCACGCTCTGCCCGGTGCAGGGCCATCGCCAGGCCACCGTCGGCGGCAAGGCGCACCAAGAAGCCCGCGATGGACTGCACCCGCACCGAGGGGTCCTCGGGGGGCTCCGCGCGTCCCGATGTCTGCAACCAAGCCCCCAGCGCCGGAGAGACCATCGCGATGAGCGAAGCGGCCCCACCTGCGGCGGTTCGAATGCCGACCAACCGTGCGGCACGCACCGCGGGCGTCGCTTGCGCAAGCGCCGCAGACAGGCTGTCAAATGTTGCCTTGAGGGCGTGAAACGGCACGCGGTCGTCGGTACACGTGGATGACAAGCGCCACGCTTCGGAGGGAATCCGGTCTGCGAGGAAGTGCTCAATGAGGTGACTGCGACCAATTCCCGGCGGGCCTGTCACCGCGACGACGTGGCCTCCCCTCCGCGTCTTTTGCTCCCACGCAAGGCCCAACCGCGCCAGCTCCCGCGCGCGGCCCACACACAAGCGCGGCGCCGTGTCGTCTTCTTCGCGCGGGTGCTTCGATTCCTCGAGGGCCAGCAACGCAGTCCGCAGCACATCGCTCGACGGAAAGCGCGCATCTGGGTCCTTCTCCAATAGCCGCCCAACAATCGCAGAGAACCCATCGCTGATATCCGAACGCAAGCGAACCAAGGGGGTCGCCTCAATCGCAGCGTGGGCATGGAGCAATTCCGCAGCATCGTCCAACGGAAACGGAGGTTGTCCCGTGACGCAGGCATACAACACACAACCCAAACCATAGAGGTCCGAGCGCGCATCCACGGGACGATTGTACATGCCCATGTGTTCGGGCGAAGCATACAAGAGCGTGCCGCCCTGCTGGGCCGAAACCGCATCCAAGCGACCCGCGAGGCCAAAGTCAATCAGGCGGACCTCGCCACTCTCCTCCAACATGACGTTGGCAGGCTTGAGGTCGCGGTGGACCAGCCCTCGTTTGTGCAACACACCCACGGCATCGGTGAGCGCAAGTGCAATCCGATAGACGTCGTCCATCGAAAGCGGGCCGGCCGAAATCCGCGCGGCCAGCGTCTCGCCGCGAATGAGGGCGCTCAACAGGTACGCCTTTCCCCCATGCACGCCCACTTCCAACACACGCGGAAACGCCGGGTGGTGGAAGTTTGCATACAGCGCAGCTTCCCGACGGTATCGGCGCTCTATCGCAACACCGGCGGTATTCGCGACCTTGAGCGCATAATCGCGACCATCGAGAACCGCGCGGTAAACGGTGCTGTCTGCACCCCGACCCACGACTTCCATCAAGCGCGCGCGCGCAACAGAAGAAGGGGTCAACGAGGGCTGGGAATTGGGCATACCGAGTCTCCATCCAACATCGAATTCTTCGACGTTTTCTCAACGGCCCCCCGCCGTCGCCTCTTGAGACAACCTACGGCTCCCCCCCCATCGGGACTCTGCGTCGGCACCGGCAAGAGAGTCCGCAAACGTCGCAGCTTCCACAGGTTCGCATAAATTCCGCACCTGTTTGAAGTCCCAAACAAGACCCAGACAACGCACGGCAACTGGAGGCTTATTCACAGCATCCATGGTCAATAGAGGCGCCACCCGGGCGTGACCGTACCACCACAGGATTCGGTGTATGATTTACGAACCCAACACCAAACGGCGCGCCACCCAACTACAGGAAGGGTGGGACCGAAAGCACACCTTCGCCTGCTTGTCCACCCTCTGCTCCCGTCCGCAAACCATCGACCGCGCCGAGGATCGTCCCCCCCTCGCCTCCAGAGCAGAGCCTCATCCTGCGCCCGTCCACGCGCCACCGGGTCGAACCCGCGCAATCATATTACGAACGTTATATAACGTGCGAAACACAACCCAATGCCCCGAGCAGGAATGGGAAAGCGCCGGGAATCAGCCGTCCGAACGCGAGAAGTTGCAGTTCAAAAGATTACACGCGCGGTCGCAGCGGCTCACTTCCCACCGACGGCGAAGTGCTTGGGGACCATCCCAATGGGCCGCCAATGGGCGAATGTCGGACAGGTGGCCAATCGGCTCCAAGAAATAGCACAAGCGAACGTTGCCGTGAGGGTCCAGCGAAAGGTCGCTGTGGCCGGCGCGACACATCTGGCCGTTGTCGACGCCCGGACGACGGAAGTGCCCTTTCATCGCTTGCAGCTGCTCGGCTGCATTACAGACGGGGCCGCCCCGCAAGCGCTCCGCCGTCAGGAAGTCGATGGCATGGTCGAGAGCGTCGCGCTGCCAATCTTCGTGGGGAAACAAGTGCGCTTGCTTCCACCAATCTGGGTCGTAGGCGTTGTTTCCAAAATTTTGGTACAACGGTTGGATAACGAGCTGAAGTCCGCGCACACGGCATCGTTCGACAAGCTCGGGCATCTCTTCAGCATTGCCTGCGTGGAGAATACAACTCAACACCACACGCGGGCCTTCGGCAGCCAGCAGGCGCTCTACGGCGGTCCACGCTTTGTCATACGCGCCCGCACGCCCACGGGTTGCGTCAACGGTCTCGGGGCGTGCGCCATCGATGCTCACATACGCAATCGACACACCGGCATCAGCCACCGCACGCGCCCGCGCCTCGGTCACGAGCCAGCCATTGGTGTTGAAGCTCACGTCGAAGCCGCGTTGCACCGCGCGCGCCATGAGCGATTCGAGGTCCCGCCGCAGCAGCGGCTCCCCACCGACAAAGTTCATGCCCGCCGGCGCACACCACTCCGCGAGGCGGTCGATAGCGTCGGTCCAAAACTCCGTGGGAAGGTCGACCGTCTCATTCTTCCAGATGTCGCAGTGCGCACACGGCAAAAAGCAGCGGTCGGTGACCGAAAGGTGGACCTGGCGCGGTCGCCCCGGCGCACGCCGGAGCCGAAAACGGTCGAGCGTGCGGTCCAGCAATCGGGGGGTTGGACCGGCCGGCTTCATCATCCCTCCAGGCCTTCGTCAAACGCCTGCGACACGGCGATTTCGGAGGCCGAGAGCTCGGTGTGGTTGAGCGACCGAGGAATAAAGCACGTCGAACACAAGTCAAGCCCGGTGTAGTCGCCTTGGGCCACCTGTCGCCTGCGGCGCCGCTGCTGTTCGCCCCACCACATCGATGTAAACGACTGGTCCCGCAGGGAGCCGAGCCCGTGCTCCAAGGTGTTGTCGCGGGTACACACCGTCAAGCGGCCGTCCCAGCTCACCACCGGACTCTTCCAAAAGCCCGAACAAGGAGACAAGTTCACCGCTTCGACCGTCTCGCCGCGGGCGGCCTGGGCAGGGAGCGACAGCCCCATTTGCGTCATCGCCCGCCGAAACACCGCGTTCTCGTGTTCTTGCTGCGCGGGTGTCGGACAGTCGAGCTGACGGAAGAACACCACAACATCGTCGCCCGGCGGCACATGCCCCGCGACGCTGCGCACGGCAAGCCCCGCTGTCCGCGCCTCTTGCTCCCAGCGGGCGCGAAACTCTGGCGCTTCGTCTACGTTGTTGCTACCCACAATGTATTGCAAAACAACACGGGGCCAGCGGGAGCGCACCTTCCCTCGCGTTTGCAAAAAGTGTGCCACATTGCCGTCTACACGCGCCAAGCGGTCGAGTCCTTTCACGGCGGTATACGTTTGCTGTCGAACGGCATCCAACGACAAATGGATGACTTGGGGAACGTCTGCGTCATTCAACAACGCGGCGACACGCGCGGCGGTCAAGTGGGTGCCATTGCTGTGGACTTCAATCTTTCCGAATGTTTTGTGCCGTACGGCTGCGCGGACGGCCTGCCGATACAACCGCGTAAAGTGGGGATGCAGCAGCGGCTCGCCCAGCCAAAACAAGATAAGCGCATCAAAGCGAACATTGTGTTGCACAAGGTCTGCGAGGAGGCCGTCGAACACCTGCGGGTCGAGGTAGCCACTTTGGGCGTGATGTGCGTGCCCTGCTTCGCTGACCGAGCAATGCACGCACGCCAAGCTGCACCGATTCGTGAGCTCTACGACCAAGTAGCTTCCGGGCAAGGAAGGAGGCGAAAGGCACACGCCCCCTGTCACGGCATCCTCCGGGGAGCCGTGCGCCGCTCGCCCGCGCTGGCGCTCAGACCCCACCATCATAAGCCGGAAGCTCCTCGCCACGGGTAAACGCCAAAATATCGGCTTGGAGGTCTTCGATATATTGCATCATGAGCGGCTGGTCCGATTGTAGCGACTTCTGGTGCAAGATTATCTCAATTCCCGTGTTGTTGTCATTTTCCGCGGCCGTGACCATCGACCCCCGCAACAGCTCGATGACTTCGCTGCCGTAGGTCTTTTGCCACCGGCTGCCGATTTCTTGGGGATTGTTGGTGTTGCCGTCAGTGGCGCCATGCCGCCAGTTTACATCGAACTCGACGGTGATGATATCGAGGACGGTGTTGTGCAACAAGAAGCTGTGGTCGTAGTCGGGTTCGACATCCCACTCAACGGACAGTTGGTCCAACGCACGACGGTCGGCCACGACACGGGGCGTGAGGAGGGCGTCATAGACATCTGCGACAGGCGCTTGCACATATGTCTTGCAATGGACCCAGGTGTATTCGCCCACCGTTTCGTCCTCATCGGTGCCATCGACACACGACAGGCTTTCGGGAAAGCCGCTACCCGACGGCCAAGACGCCTTGTTCTTCTCCAATGGCTCAAGTCCTTCGGGGAAAGGAGTCTTGATGTCCTGGTTGCAACCCACCAGCACCGCCATTCCAAAAATCGCCCACCGCAGCACGAAGCACCATCCCATTGTTGACCGAACCGCTCGCTTACCCCGAACGCGCCAACCCCACCAGTTCATCCCGCCCCTTCCATCCACGCACGACCTGCAGTCCACCGTGACCTGCCCTTGTTTTCGGAGCCCGCGGTCGCGAGACTGAAAAACCCCGCGCGCAGGCCCGCCCTTTCCACCGCGGATTGGAGCGGCAAGTGGCGCTGCGGTCGAGTACGGAAAGGACGCAGCGCGTTCCACCCCCTATGGTTGGGCGCAGCTGCCCCCCGGAGGCATCGTGGCAGAAACCCCCGAAACAACGCCCATCCCAGACTTCGAGACGGCTGACCCCATCAAGGCACTCGACGAAAAGAGCATTGGCACTCGCTCTGCGGCATGTCGCGACTTGAGCCGCATGGGCACCTTGGCCCACCTGCCGCGAATTGCGATCGCCGCCGCCGCCGACCCCTCGCCCGCCGTTCGCCTCGGCGCCGCCGCCGCAGCGTCGGACATTTTGAGTCGCCATCGCCGAAGCGGGCACCGCCGCTTGCGTCCCGACGAAGTGCAAGCCGTCGTGGAGCGATTCCGCAAGGTCGACCCCGCGCTCAATCCCGGCGTATTCTCGATTTTCGCCTGCCTCGACCTCGCCGCTGGCTTGTCCCGCATTCGCATCGCCCTGCGCGACCCCCGCGGGGAAGTACGAATGGGCGCCGCCGTTGGGCTCATGCGCTTGTGCATCTCCGCGGCACGCAATGGCGATACCCAGCTCGAAGCCGATGTCGTCAGCATCTTGGCAGACAAGCGCCACCGCCCGGACGCCACCGCGGAGGTCGCGCGGGTGTGTATGGCGAGCGGATACCTCACCGCCTTGCCTGTCCTCGAGCGACTCGACCTCGGCGGCGTGCATCAAGAGACGGTCGACGAGGCCATCCGGCACCTCTCTTCGCCAATCCCCGACGGCTGGTGGGCCTCCGACGGCCGCGACGCCGGGGAGGTCACCGACACGCCCGAATCGCCGCCCGAATCCCTCGCGACGGTCGGAGGCGCTGGTTTTCGCCTCGAAGGCAAGGAGTGGGCGTCCGTGGACCTCCACACGCAGCCCGTGCGCTTTTTGTTCTACCGGCGCGTCGGCGCCCAAGCGCCCGCGCCTGCCCTCCAGGTCGGCGAGACCACCTACCAGCTGGCAACAAACGACGAACTGACCGCCGCTATCGACACTCTTGTGCCCCCCGAAGCCGCAGACTGGCCCCACGCCGGCTTCTCCGGCCCGCACCGCGAAGCCGTTGTCGGCGCCATTCGTCCGCTCCTCGACGACTCCGCCGCGGGGCTGCGCGCATCGGGCCTCTTGCTCGGCGCAATCGGTGATTTCGGGGGCGCCGCCGAGGCGCTCGCCGCGGCCCTCGAACACAAAAAAGCGACACCGGACACCCGCTATTTGCTCGGTCTCGCGCGCTACGCCGCCCACGACAAAGCAGGGGCCATCGAAGCATGGACCGAAACCGTCGAACGCGCCAAGCGAAAACGCGACTGGTTTGTCGAGGCTGCCAAGTCCCGCCTCGACGCCTGACGCCCACCCGTTACCCTCGCCCGCATCGCTCCTGGCCATTCGAGAGGAGACGCCGTGCCCCATCACGTATTCATCACGGGGGTTGCTGGTTTTATCGGCAGCAGCCTCGCCCATCGCCTGCTCCAACAGGGCATTCGCGTGTCGGGGGTCGACGCGTTTATCACGGAAGGGGAAAACTCCCGTCTACACGACAACTTGGCACCCCTGCGCGACCATCCGCGCTTTCGATTCGCGCCCATCGACATCCGGGACGCCGCAGCACTCACCGCTTTCGTAGCCGAAGCCAAGCCAGATGTCGTGGTCCACTTGGGCGCCGTCGCCGGTGTGCGCGCCTCGCTCCTCCAACCGGCGATGTACACCGACATCAACGTCACCGGCACGGTCCATGTGCTCGAAGCCTTGCGCGCGGCGGGGTGTACGCGCCTCGTGTTCGCGTCGTCGTCGTCGGTCTACGGCGCCCGCACCGAAGGCCCGTTCTCCGAGTCCGACCCCGTCGACCTCACCGCCAGCCCGTATGCCGCCACCAAGCGCGCCGGGGAGCTATTGTGCTCCACCTACCACCACGTCTATGGCCTCCACGCCACCTGCTTGCGCTTCTTCACGGTCTACGGACCCCGCCAGCGCCCCGAAATGGCCATTCACCACTTCGTTCGGTGCATCGAGGCCGGTCGACCTGTGCCGATGTTCGGCGACGGCAGCTCCATTCGTGACTACACTTATGTGTCCGATATCCTCGACGGCATTGAGGCCGCGATTCGCACGCCGTTGGGCTACGCGGTGCTCAACCTTGGCGGCGACTTTCCCGTGTCCTTGCGCACTCTCATCGACACCATCGGACAAGCGATGGACCGTCCCGTAACAATACAGGCCCTGCCGAACCAGCCCGGAGACGTGCCCTATACCGCCGCCGACCTCACGCGCGCCCGCACGCTGCTCGGCTATACGCCCAAAGTGACGCTCGAAGACGGCATTCGACAGTTCCTCGCGTGGCGTAAGGAGCAAAGGTAAGCCCCTACACGCCACTTATTGCCAGACCACTTCCGAATACCAGCCTTGGGGGCGTACCCGCACCACAATGTCGGAGTTGGTGACGGGGAGCAAGATGTGGGCCTTGGTGCGGTCTTTGTCCCAACCGCCGCCCGATGGCCCCATGTCCATCGTAAAGCCGAGCGGCGCAGCGGGCAGGTTGAAGGTCGTAAACGTGTTCGATGCAGCCGGAACCTCCGACATTTCGAGCACGCCGTCGTCGATGTTGAAGGCGAAGAGGTCACCGTCGGTGCTGGGCCGGGTGCCGGACAAAATCATCCACGACAACGCGCCATTGTCGGTGGTGTAGCGCTGGTCTTCGTAAACGAGGCCCTCTTGCTCGCCGGACACTGCGCCAAACGCACGCCAAGCACCCAAAAGGCCGTCGTAGACGAGCGACCACGACTCGTCGCGGGCGATGCCGCCACATGCGCTGCTGACCACCTGCCGACCAGTGACTTCGTCGCTGACGAAATACGGGTTCGAGGTCTCGCCGAGGTCGGAGAACACCACGAGGTCGGAGCTGGGGTCGTCGGTCGTCAGGCGCGCACCTTGGCCGTCGATGGCCAAGCAGCCGGTGTCGCCTTCGATGAGGCGCAGCGCACCATCCATCGTCGTGACCGCGACAACCAGCTTGTTGACGCGAGAGCCTTGGTTGGTGACCTCCACGAGCTGCACGGCCTTCGGGACGGTGCTCAACCCGACAACGGGGCTGCGAAGGTCGAGGCCGCCAAACACCCCATCGCGCGGGTTGACGTCAACCCACACGTCCGCGTCTATATCGTAGAGGTCGACCCGATTGTCGTCGATGGGCGCCACAAAGAGGTGCCGGAACCCGCTGCGGTGGGCGAGCTCATCTTCCTCTTGGGACACAAACGCCACCGCTTCTACGGGCCCGAGGGTGACCAGCTCCTCGACGACGCTTTGCTCCGGCGCTTCAGTGTCGAGGGAGACAAAATAGACCGCGCTGCGTCGCGCATCGCCGACCACCAACGTGCCATCGTCGGTCCAGGTAAAGCGCCAAGGCTGGGCACCCACAAACAGCGGCACCCGCCCTACTTCGCTGCCCGCGAGGGCATCCCACACCAACACCGACCCTTCATCCAACACACGGTCCCATACGCCCACCAACAGGAGGTCGGAGTTCGGCACCGCCTCGATGGCCAAGGGCACGGCGCCGAGGTCGTGCTCCAACAGGCCCGTGTCGGTGGAGAACGTAAAATAGTCGCCGTCGGTAGCGAGGCCACGGAGCGTGAAGGTGATTTCCCGATTGTCGGAGGTCCACGACTTTCCAACGATAGGGTGCCGGGTTTGGGGCCCTGACCGCGAGCCGCTCACCCACCAATCCGTGCCGTCAAAGGAGACCGTCCAGTCTTCGGTGGTGGTGAAGCCGTGACGTAACTCTATATTGGACAACGTCGCGGAATTGCCCGAGCCATCGGCATCTACGAACACGGGGTCGGTGACGGTATGCTCGGGCGGAATCGGCTCGCCGGTGTCGGGGTCGACGCCGGTGAGATACGACGCCTGCACCATGACCTCGTGGGTATAGTCGACGACGAAGACGTCCACCGATTCATCACCCGGAGACCACGCCTCGACCTGGCCAAGCTGCCGCTCGTCGCCCGTCGCGACCTTGCGGGGCGGCAAGAACGGCCCCCCCAACTGGTCGGAGACGGCGGTGTTGTGGCGAAGGTCGACGGGCACGATGGACCCATCGCGGCTGTTGACCACAAACGCAATGGGTGTCCAGAACGGACCCCCTTCTTCGGCTTCGAGAATGTCGGTCCAGGTAGGTCCGTCGAAGGTGGGTCGCAACGCCAAAGGCGTGTTGCAGGCCCCCACGAGCAGCCCCAGCCCGACCGTCAGTCGTTTGTAATCCACGTAAGCACCTCAAGGTGGGTCGGGCTGGACTCGTCCACATCAACAATGGCGAGATTGGATTGGACAAGGCCATTATTGTCGACTTCACCGAGGAAGTTGGCGACAACCAAGTGGCGGCCATCTGGGGTCAGGGTCATTCCGGCGGGACCTTCGCCCACCAAGGAGACGTCCGCCACCTGCTGCCCCCAGGTGCCCAGGTCAAGGTCAAACACGGTGACCGAGTTTGCGTTGAAGTTTGCGACGAACAAGCGGCGACCATCGGGGTGGAGGACCATCGCCGATGGCCCTACATCGGTGAGGGTGTCGACGCCTTGGTCGCGCACAGCGCCGCGGGGAAGCGGCAGCACACCGCGGGCCCGGTCATTGAGGACGTTCGGGAAGCCGTCGTCTTCGACCTCCGAAATATCGATGACCACGACGGCCTCGGGGTCGTCTTGCAGCGCGTACAAGCGGTCGCCGGTGGGGTCGGCGATGACTTCACGGAAGCCGGCGTCGAGGGACGCAGACGGCACCGGCAGCACCGCCTCGATGTCCAAGTAGTTCAAGTCTTGGAACGAGCCATTCGAGTCATCGCGGATGTCGATGACATACAGGTAGGCGGTCAGCTTGCCCACCGCGTACAAAAATCCGCGCGCGGTGTCCACCTTGAGGGCGGTCAGACCCGTGCCGGTGACCGCGATGCCCGGAGGCAAGACCGCATCGAGGGGAATCGCCAGGGCGTCGGGGTCGCCGCGCTCGGTAGAGAACGTGAGAGAATCGCCCACCGTGGGCATATTGAGGACACGGTGGAGGCCGGCGGGGTCGTCACCGGACACGCCGCCGATGCGGTCGACGTTGCCGATGCGGCCGCTATAAAAGCCCCGCCACCCATCGTCCGTGGGCACAACCACCGGCCGAATGGCGCCGTCTGTCGAGAACTGTCCGCCACCCGCCAACAAAACGGGCCGGGCAATCCCCGTGAACACATCTTCGGCGCGCTCGAACAAGTCGGTCGCGTCGGGCCGGAACGCATACCCGCCACGCCAAGTAGAGCCATCGTAGCCCGAGTACCACAAGTGGGTGCCTTCCCGGCCCGCAGAGTCGGCTCCCCGCAGCGCATAAGGATGCCGCACGCCCGAGTCGTCCCAATCCCCCGGACGACCGGGCGGGTACATTTCCCCGCGCCCATCGCCCGTTTCGCGCACAAAGTTCACGCCATCGGACGATATCGCGGAGCCAATGCGCCAAAGCTCACCGTCGGTGCCCGCGTACCAAAGCCGAAGCTGCCCGTCGTCGAGCACCTCGACGCTACCTGGTTCAATGCGCGACGAATCCCAGTCGTTGCCCGGTGAGAGCACCGTGCCTTCGCGGGTCCAGGTGCGGCCATCGGGGCTGGTGGCGTGGCCGATGCGGGTGACGCGCCCGCGCGTTGCCCGATAGTACATGTGGAAGACACCGTCCAGCTGCACCACAACGGGGAGGTCCGCACCATCTCGGTCGTGGCCTTCGGAGCCTTCAAACACGGCACCCTCTACCATCGTGAGCGAGAGGTCCGCCCCCACGGTCGCGAGTCCGACCCGCGGAATGCCGCCAGCACTGCGAAGGGACAACCACGCCAGCCCGGCGTCGGTGTCGATGCTCGAAACCTGAATGCCGCCTTCGCTTTCGGCGCCCGCATCGCCGGGACCGTACAAAAAGCCCGTGACGGGTCGGGCGGCCCAGCCATACTGGCCGACCAAGGCGGGAATCCCGGAAATGACCGGTATGTTGAGGTTTTCGGCACTCTCGCCATAAATGCGGAAGCGGTTTTCGGGCACACCCGCGAGCGTACTGCCGGGCGGTTCGTCCAAAATGGCGATGGAGTCGTCGAGGTCAACCACCTTGCCTACTTCGGTCCAGGTGTAGCCATCGGGAGACTCCGCTTCCCAAACCGACCACAAGCCATCGTCGCCGCGCCGGCTGTACGACATGCGCCACAAGCCCACGCTGGCCGACACTTCGGGCGCCGCGACGTCCACCCCCGGAACCGAAAGCACCGGGAACTCGTCTTTGTTCCAGGTGATGCGGTCCCACGAGGTGGCGCGCCCAATCGTGTAGGTCGTGCCATCAAATGCGCTGTAGAATATGACCGTCTCACCTGTTTCGGGGTCGAGCACAGGACCGGGGTCAAAGATTCCGCCCGCCTCAAAATCGAGCGTCGGGCTCAACAACGGCGCGTCGTCGCGCTCGAAGGCGATGGCGTTCGGGGACCACGCAGCCCCAATGGACGACAAGCCCGAAAGGTCGTCGCCCACGGCATCGTAGAAGAGGGTCGTGCTTCCATCGATATCGAACAAGCTCCCGGGACCGCCAACGGAAACGCTGTCCCACCCTTCATCCGAGGGCGACAACAAAGGATATCCGTCCGCAATCCAGATGCTCGCGACACCGTTGTAGGTGTGCGCCCCGCGAATCGACCCTGTGCTCGCGTAGTACATCCGCCCCGCAAAAGAGAACGAGGGGTCAATGATGCGACCATCTTCGCTATACGCGGCGATGGCCGACATTTCGAGGCCATAGCCATTCTCGCGCCAGGAATGGTCGCCTACATCTTGGTAGCGAAGCAGGCCGCCATCGGCCTCCACCCAAGTACGCCAAGTGCCGGAAATCCAGTCGAGGGACCAATTGTCGTCGGTCATCAGAGAGGTTTCGATGACTTCGACGTCCGTAAGCTCGCCGCGGGAGCCGCTGTTGTCGGCGTCATTCCAAACGGCGGCGGTCATCACCGATTCCGGCCACGGGCGCACGACGCTCACCAAATCGCTGCTCGTATCGAGCACCGAAATCGAGTGGGTCGTACGATTCGCGACAAAGGCGTAGCCGCTGATGGGGTCAAGCTCGACATCGTTGGGGTCGGACTGCACACGCACCAAATGGGAGCCATCGGTGCCGCGATTCGACAACGTCGGCTGCAGCGGGTCGGTCAAGTCAACCAACCACACATCGTCCCAGTGCTGCCGCCGACGTGCACCTTCGCTCAAGCGCACGGTCACGAGGCCCAAGTCGCCCTGCAAGGCGAGGCCGCCCGCGAAATCGGGCAACGAAACGGCGCCGGCGCCTGTCTCGTGGACCACATTGCGGTGTTGGTCGAGCTGAATCCCCGACCACGGAATCGCCAGCAACGACCCACCGGTAAAGTTCTGGTAGGTGTTGGCATTGGTGACGAGCAAAATCGGCTGCCCGTTTTCGTCGTCCGTAAACTGGACTTCCGTAGGCCCTGCAATGCAAGTGCCAATTCCGATCTCCCCGTACTCGTAGACACCATCGGGGTACTTCGCGCACTGGCCCACATACGGGAGCGGTGCGTCCTGCTTGCAGGCCACACCAGACGCCAGCGCGAAGAAGACTGCGCACGAGGGCAGCTTCCCCACAAATAGGCGTTTTCGGTCAGGAGATTGGGAGGGCAACACCGGTCGGACTCCAGATGGGCAAACGTACGCGCAACGCAAAACCAGGGACGGGCACAGCGCGGACCCATGACCCACGACGAAGCCGCGTAGCCCGGGTTGGCCAAGGGTTCAACCGGGCATCACGGACTGGCGTCGCCTGCATCCCGCAAGGCGCGCTCGCGCGGCGGCAAACCCACGACATCGCGCAAAAAGTCCCGCGCGGACTTCATGATGCTGTCTTTGTCGGTGCGGACGTGCTCTGACAGCAACACATGGCTGCCGTCAGAAATGTCCACTCTGCGGCTCAGGGGGTGGGGGCTGCCCCCATTGAACCGCGAAAACGCCGCCAAGGCCGCGTCTCGCGACACCACTTCGTCCTTGTGCTCGTCATCTTCGTAGTACATCCACAGCAGCACCGGCGCCGTGACCCGCCCTTGCACCTCCGGCCGCGCCGTCGCCCGCCGGACTTGTTCGAGCGTCACCAAGGACCGCGACGGATACCGCTGGTTCCAATGCCGGCTATACATCGGCCCTCTGCGCCCGCTGGGGTCCGGCTCGTTGGTGTGGTCCACCACTTCGCCAAGCACCATCCGCGCCATCATTTCGCCGCTTTGGCTGCCCAACAACACGGCGCCTGTGGGGTCCCCAAAGTCCACCAACGGGCTCGCAAGCAGCACCGCATCGACCTTGTCGGGGTACATCGCCGCCGCCCAAATGGCCAGCGCGCCGCCCGTGCTGGTGCCGATGATGACCGTTTTCTCGCCGAGCTGGTCCACCAGCGCCAACGCTTCAGCCACCACCGCAAAATAAGAGGACGCGGTCACCGTCCCCATTTCGTCGCCCGACCCACCGTGCCCTGGAAGGCGCGGGTAATACACATTCGCGCTCCACTCCTGGGCCAGCGCGTCCACCACCATCTCGCCTTCGCCACGCGTCGCCGAAAAACCATGGAGATACAAAATCGCCACTTCGCTTCCCGAAGCACGGTGCAACACGAGGCGCTCGTGGCTCCACTCCGGCACGCCCTCCGCCGCCGATTGCCGCGCTTTTTCGTTGACAAAGCCGACGACGTCCACAATCGGAGTCAATGCAGGCGCCTCGATGACCACTTCCGGCGCCGGCCGCAGCATGACCGCGAGCCCCGCCGCAAAGAGCAGCACGCCGCCAACGCCCACGACAAGTACATTGCGAACCGAAAATCGCGAAACCTTTGGTGGCACCGCCATATACGCACCTCCGCGACTCCAATAACCCGTCAAAGCTGGCCCGTTGCCGTCTTCCGTGTGACCTTGCGCCATCCAGAGGTGCCTATGCAAGCCGACATACCCGACGAATACCCGCGAGAGGCACCCGGAGAGCCCGAAGACCGACCGGCACCTGGCGCCGCGACTGTCGGCCAAGAGCCCGAAGCTGGCGTGCTCTACATCGTGCCCACACCCCTCGGGCACTTGGGCGACCTCTCCCCCCGCGCGGCCCACATTCTCGGCAACATCGACGTGCTGCTCGCCGAAGACACCCGCGTCACGCGCAAGCTCCTCACCGCCGCGGGCCTCCGGGCGGAGCTGCAATCCTGCCACGACCACAACGAGCGCCAGCGGGTCACCGAAGTCTCCCGGTGGCTCCAAGAAGGCCGTCGCGTCGCGCTTGTGAGCGACGCCGGGACGCCATTGGTGTCGGATCCCGGATACGCCGTCGTGCGCGGATTGCTCGACGCCGGGCACCGTGTCGTCGCATTGCCCGGCCCCGTCGCCGCCACCACCGCCTTGTGCGCGTCGGGCCTGCCCCCCGACCGCTTCTCGTTCGTCGGCTTTTTGCCCCGCAAGCGAAAAGAGGTCGACCAGCTCCTCCAATCGGTGCGAGAACGCCCCGACACCCTCCTCTTTTATTGCTCCTGCCACCGCCTCGCCGACGACCTCGCCGCCCTCCAAACAGGCCTCGGCGACCGCCGCGCGAGCGCCAGCCGCGACCTCTCGAAGCGCGGCGAGCTGCATGTGCGGGGCACCTTGTCCGAAGTACGGGAAAAGGTCGATGCCCTCGACCGAATCACCGGCGAGTGGACCGTATGCGTCGAAGGCGCGCCCGACACCCCCTCCACCGCCCCCGAAGTGCCCGCCGTCGCGACGCCCCTCGCCCACGCGATGTTGCGCGGCGGCCTCGAACCGCGTGCCGTGCGGGACCTTCTGGTCGAAGCGCTCGGCCTGCCAAAAAAGGTGGCCTACGAGCTCGTGTTGGCCATCCACGCCACCCCACCGTCCTCCCGCTGACCCGATGCGCGGTCTTGTCGGATGTGTTGAATATGGCCTCGCGATGGTCCAGAAAGATGGATGAATCCGGAAAGCGCGCCGCTTCAATTGCCCAGCGAATCGGATAAGGTTTGGGTATGTCCGAGCCTCGACCGGGCGCTTGGTCGCCCACGATTAGCTTCATCACCTTGGGTGTGTCCGACGTCGCGCGGGCGAGCCAGTTTTACAGCGCCTTGGGCTGGCAGGCCGACGCGCGCTCGTCCCCTATCGTCGCGTTTTACCAGCTCAATGGCGTGATATTGTCGCTGTATGGGCGGGAAGCGCTCGCGGCCGAGTGGGGCGGCGTCCCCGGTCCCCCCAGCCCCGGCGCCGTCATGTTCTCCCACAACGTCGAATCTGACGAACAAATCGAGCCATTGCTCACGCGCGTGACGGAGGCGGGCGGAGCCTTGCTCTCCGGCCCCCGCCCGACGCCGTGGGGCGGGCGGCGCGCATGGTTCGCCGACCCCGATGGCCACGCTTGGGAAATCGTATACAACCCCAACATTCGACGAGATGCAAACGGGGGAGTTTGGTTTCGCGGAGGGCCCCATGGCTGAGCCACCCAACGAGGCTGTGCCAGTAGTGGTCGAGGTTTCGGAGTTTGAGGACGAAGACACCGACGGCGCCACCGGCTACGCCCGGCACGATCGACCGCGCCCCACCGCGACGCCCGTTTGGGTCGAAGACGACGAAGAGCCCGCCGTTTCCTTGCCTCCGCCGGCCGTGCAGCCGCGCGTTGTCGCCGCCACGCCCGAAGCAGAGGCGCCCGAAGCACAACCAGAGGGGTCCCCGCCCCGGTCGGGTTGGCTCTCGCGAATCATTCTTCTGTTGTTCCTGGCACTTGGCGCTACATTGGCTTGGTATTTGGTGCAAATGTTGCTGCCGGAGAGTCGATGAAGCCACAGCCTTGTATGGGTTTGTTCGCTTGTGCATGGACCGCGTGCGCTCCCCCTCCCAACGGGAAGCCCCAAGGCGCCGCGTCCTCCACCGTCGGCACGAGCGAGCAACACAGCACAACCGAAACCACCGACAGCACCGGCACCACCGCTCCCCCGTCCGACACCGCCGACACCGACCCCTGGCCCGATGCGCGCCCCCATGATTCCGCCGTGGTGTCGCTGGTCGCAAATGGCGCCGTGGTCACCGATGGCGAGGTGTTTACCGTCGAAACGGCCCCCGCCGGGCTCCCGATTCCTACTTCGGTCACCTTCGTCCTCACCAACCGGTCCGCGGAACCCCTCACGCTCCCGACCGAAGCTGCGGCATGGTTGTCTGACAGCCCCTTCACGCTCTCTGCGCCCCCCGCGACGCTGGCACCCGAAGAAAGCGCGACCTTGACCGTCACACTTGACCCCTCCACCGCCACCTCCGCCTCGCATGTCGCCGCAACATTGACCATCCCCGTCCCGGATGGTCCCGTCGTCACCCTCGATGGCGCGATTCCCGCCCCGCTCCGCATCGTCGTGACCGGCTCCGGCCACTACACCGCCATCAGCGACGACTACGGCCTCACGTTCGTCGACGCCCACACACCCGCAGCCGACGACCTCACCCTCAACCGCGACGTCTCGTGGGGCGAGGGCCGGTTCTTCCGCAGCGACAAAGCCGGCAGCGCCTGGACCGACCCCGGCTCCTACCAATGGAGCGACGACGGCGTCACCTGGACCGAGTCCGCGACATCGAGCGAGTTTTGGGTGTCCGACTGCACCTACGCAAACGAGCGCTTCGTGTGTGTGCGCGGCTCCAACTGGACGTGGTCCGAGTCCGGCGAGACGGTGCTGCACAACAGCGGAAGCTGGGCCAGCATGTTCAACGCCCTCACATGGGTTCCCGGTGAAGAGGTCGGCCGCATCGAAGACACCGCCGCCGAGGCCCTGCTTCCTGGCGACCGCTTCGTGGCCGTAGGACGCGATGGACGGCGGGTGTTGTCCGAAGACGGCGAGACAGACGGCGTTTCGGTGGGCTCTACCATCACCGACTACTGGAACGGCGTCGCGTATGGCAACGGCCTGGTGGTCGCCGTCGGCGGAAACAACCGCTACGCCACCGCGGTCAGCGCCGATGGCGGCGAGACCTGGACCGAGACCACCTTCTGCGACAACCAATACACCACCTTCACGAGCGTCGTGTATGGCGATGGCACGTTTCTTGCATCCGGCCAAAGCAACCTGTGCGGCGAAGTGTTTCGGTCGACCGATGGCGTCAACTGGACCACCACGTCCACGACCGACTGGCGGGTGGTCGCGTTCGTCAACGGCTGGTTCATCGCGATTCGCCAGCCCTGGCGCGCGGTCGGCACGATTGGACGCTCCCGCGACGGCGAGACCTGGGAGCTGACCCACACCGTCCCCGAGGGCGTCACCCTCCAAGCCGCCGCCACCGAGCGATGGGAGACCGAATGAACCGTCTGCTCATCGCATTTCTCGCCGGATGCGCCGGCCCCGCGTCGAAGCCGCCTGCAACAGACACGACCCACGCCACTTCGTCGACCACCGAAGCCGACACCGCGCCCCCCGACCCTATCGACACCGCACCACCCGACCCCGTCGACACCGCGCCCCCCGACCCCATCGACACCGCGACGCCCCCGTGTACCGCCGGTCTGCAAGCGCGCGCCGCCGACATCGACCTCGCGTCTGGCCAAGCCGTCGACCTGGGCGAAGCCCCCAGCCGCGCCGGCCAGCGCGTGCTCACCCTCGCCCTCACCAATCCCTGCGAAGACGACCTGCGCTTTCTCGGCCATCCCGACGATTGGGTCAGCGGCGAGAGCTTCGGCCTCGGCACCTTGCCGCCCGTCGTGCTCGAACCGGGCGCGTCCGCCGACATCACCGTCGTGTTCACACCGGGCGCGCCCGGCGCGGCGACGGGCACCTTTCGCTTGCCCTACGACCAACAAGGCTCCCCGTATACCCTCGACCTCGCCGCCACCTCCGGCCCGCCGGTTGCCGTGGTGTTTGCAGGCGAAGGGCGCCGGGTGACCACCACCGCCGACTACGGCGAGACGTGGTCCACCGACACCTGGGACACCCTCGAGAGCCACACCAACGCCCTCCAGCGCGCGATTTGCTACGGCGCCGGCACCTTCGTCACGGTTGGCGGAAACGACGGCGCGTATTGGTGGACCTCCCCCGAAGGCGACGCCTGGACCGCCTTGTCCGCGACCGGCTCCCCCATCAACGCCTGCGCGTTCGGTGATGGCCGCTTTTTTGCCGTCGATGGCGACTTGTTGACGAGCACAGATGGCGCCAATTGGACCCGATTTTCCCAACCCTATGCTACAGGCCACTTCCGTGGAATGGCCTACGGCAGCCTCGCCTCAGGCACACCCGTCGCACTTGCGGTTGGAGATGGCGGACGGGTAGCTTACACCTCCGACGGCGAAACCTGGGCCTTCGATGGCACCCCCGTCACAAGCGCACTCCAAGCCGTGACTTGGTTTTCCGGAACTTCGGGTCCGGTATTCGTCGCGGTTGGCGCGGGCGGCACCATCGCTACGAGCACCGACGGCGAGCGCTGGGTGTCGCAAACGGTCGGCAGCGGCTTGTCCTTTTCCGCCATTGCGGCCAGCGCCGACACCTTGCTCGTCGGCAACGGGTCGGCGGTCTACGGCTCACCCGACGGCTTCGCGTGGTCCTTGGTCAACGCCTCGGCGGTCGTACCGCGCATCAACATCGGCGACCTCTGGTTTGGCACCGCAGGCAACGCGATTTTCCGCTCGGAAGACAACGGCTTTTCATGGACCGAAGTTCACGCCGCAGACAGCGGCCCTACCTTTTTGGGCGCGGCGACCGCGAACGAGGCAAGCCCATGAGCACGCGATTTTGGATTGGCGCGGCCTGGTTCGCGATGGCCGCGTGCGGAAGCCCCCCAACGAAATCCGGCGAAACCGAAGCAGCCACCGCCAACACGCCGCGCACGCCTGACGTTCCTGTCGTCGAAGACACCGACGTGTCGTGCATTGACGACGCAGCATTCTTCGAAGCGTCGGGCGGTCCCCTCCTGCAAGCCGAGTGCGCGACCTGCCATACGGCCACCGGGCCTGCGTCGGGGACGCGCTTCGTCCTCGACGCCGACGCGTCCACCGAAGACCAGCTCACGATGCTGCAAGACCTCGTGGCGGCCATCACGCCCGAAGCGGTGCTCGCCCGCCCCACCGGACAAGCCAGCCACGGCGGCGGGCTCCGCTTCGATGTGCTCGACCCCCGCTACGACGTGCTGCACGAGCTGGTCTACCGCGCCAACGCGCCCGGCGGCTGCGAACGCCCGGTGCCCGCCCCCCTCACCTGCCGCGACGGCGCTATCCATCCCGGCGCGACCCCCTTGCGCCGATTGACCGACCAACAGTTCGCGCAGTTGGTGGCCGACACCTTCGACATCACGCTGCCCGACGGACTCTTTCCGAGCACACCCTTGGGCGGCGGCTTTCGCACCGACGCCATCCGAAACGGCGTGTCCGACGCGGGCGCAGAGTCCATTCTCAACGCCGCAGAGTTCGTCGCAGATGCCCTTTCCGTCGACGACCTCCTGGCCTGTGGTGAGAGCCCCGACGACTGCGCCCGCGCCGCCCTCGCCGATTGGGCCACCCGCGCGTGGCGGCGCACGCCCTCCGACGCCGAGCTGTCGATCCTCACCCGCTTCATCGACGCGGGGGTTGGCGCCGAAGATGGCCTGCGTATGGGAGTTTTTGTGCTCCTGCAAACACCACAAACGGTGTACCTCCACAGCGAAGCCGACAGCCCCACAACCACCGACAACGCCCTTCCCGTCTACCGTCTCCACGCTGACGCCGTCGCCGACCGCTTGTCGTTCTTTTTGACGGACGGTCCCCCCGATGAATCGTTGCGGGCCGCCGCCGCCGCGGGCCGCTTGTCCTCCCGCGCCGAAGTTGCGGTCGAAGCACAGCGCCTTTTGGATGACCCCCGCACCGCCCGCGTCGTGTCCCGTTTTCACGAAGACTGGCTCGACATCCACATTCTCCGCACAATGTCCAAAGACACATCCGTCTACCCTGGGTGGTCGCCGGAGCTTGTGGACGACATCATCGCCGAGACCAACCTCTTCACCACCGAGGTCGTGTGGATGGGCGACGCCACGCTCGATGCCCTGCTGTTCGACCACACCACCTGGGTCACGCCCGCGCTCGCCGACATCTACGAGCAGGACACGGCCGAAGACGGCTGGCAGCGGGTCTCCCTCGACCCCACGCAGCGTCCGGGCATTCTGAGCCGCACCGCGTTTTTGGCCTCCCACGCATATGCGGCGACGTCCGCCCCCGTTCGCCGCGGCGCATGGGTGCTCGAAGCCCTCTTGTGCGAAGACCTCACGCCGCCGCCCGGCATCAACACCACGCTGCCCGAAGAATCGGCGGAAATCCGCACCATCCGCGACAAGCTCGCCGCCCACGCCGCTGACCCCGCCTGTCAATCTTGCCACGTGCGCATCGACCCCATCGGCTTTTCCATGGAAAACTACGACGGCATCGGCGCTTGGCGCGACAACTGGGAGTCTGGCATTCCGGTGGACGCCAGCGGCAGCCTCGAATCACCCGCCGGCGACTTTGTGGGACTCGCCGAGATGATATCGCTGGTCGGCACTTCGTCCCGCGCGCGCGGCTGCTATGCGCGCCGTTGGTTCGAATACGCCGTAGGACGCCCCGCAGGCCCCGGCGACGCTTGCACCCTCGCTACTCTGGCCAGCCGATTTGACGAAAGCGGCGGCGACATCCGGTCGCTCCTGGTTGACATCACGCTCACAGACGCATTCTTGTATCGCACCGAGACCGGCGAAGACCCTTGGGACACTTCGAGCGCGGGAGCCACCGATGAAAGCGAATGAATGGCGATTCAGTCGTCAAAAAAACGGTCTGTGGGCACCTTCTCGCCGCCGCCTCTTTCAAGGACTCGGCGCCGGTGCAGCCACTCTCGCGGGCTTGGCTTCGCGAGATGGACGGGCCCAAGGCGTAGACCAGCCGAAGCGCATCATCTTCGTGCACCACAGCCAAGGCACGGTGATGAACCAATTTGTCCCCGAAGGCACCGAGCGCGACATCGTGCTGCCCTACGTTTCCGAGCCTCTCACGCCCTTCTTGGACCGCTCCGTCATCCTCACCGGCGTCGACAACCTGATGTCGACCTACAACACCGTCGGCAACGCGCATGAAAACGCGCTCTACACCATCTTCACGGGGCAGCCGTTTCCCGTGCAAGAGAGCGCGCGTATCACCGCCGCGGGGCCGTCTATCGACCAAGTGCTCGCCAACCGCATCGGCGGCGACACCCCCTTTCGGCGCCTCGACTTTATGGTCGGCGGCTCATCCCGCGACGGCTTCAACACCGGCTACCGCTTTTGGGTCGACCGCGAAGACCCCGTGGTGTCCTTCAATGACCCCCGCATCGCGATGCTCCGGATTTTTGGGGACGGCACCTTGTCCCCCGCCGACGCCTGGGCCATTCGGGCGCGCCGGAGCAGCGTGCTCGACGCCGTGATGGACTCCTTTGGCCACGCGAGCCGTTCGGTCGGTGCAGCCGAGAAGGTCCGTCTCGACGCCCACTTGAGCAAGCTCGACGCCCTCGAACGGCGCATCTCCGCGGGCGTCGGCGAGTGCAATAGCCCCCGCTTTTCATTGCCCGATGGCTACGACCACGTCTACGACGACGATGTCTCCGCGCTCGCCCTCAATGACGTCCTCGTCACCGCATTGTCGTGCGACTACGCGCGGGTCGCGACCCTCGACTTCGCAAACACCCATGACCACGCATTTCCGTGGCTGTGGGCCGAAAATGGTGGCCCTATTGTCGACACGGGCGTCTGGGACAACTGGCACGCAATGGTCCACGCCGACTACCAACCGGGCATGGAGCACGTCTTCCGGTGGTACGTCACGGTCCTCGTCGACCTCTTGGAGCGCTTGTCGGTCACCACCGACGCCGACGGCGACAACATGCTCGACACCACGCTTGTCGTCTACTTGTCCGAGTTTTCGAGCGGTCGCCACTGGACCACCTCGCTGCCGGTCGTGCTGGCCGGCAACCTCGGACAAATCGACCCCGGCCGATGGGTCGACCATATGCCCCTCGACCGCGACACCTTCCAAGACCACGGCGGATACAGCTATAGCGGCGTCACCACAAACCAACTGTTTACCTCGCTGCTCCACCAGTTTGGCTTTGACGACGAAACATTTGGCTACACCGGCGACGGGGCTCTGCCGACAGGTGGCGTGCCGGGGCTCTAACCAACGGGCCCGCGGATAAATTACAGGTGTTATTTATCCAACTGTCGCACCGTGAGGGCCGACTGAAGCGAGGCCAAGGTCACGGGCTTGAGCAAAAAAGCGTCCATGCCGGCGTCTGCTGCCGCCTGGCGGTCTTCGGGGAGGCCACTCGCGGTCACGGCGATGATGGTGCCTGTGTACCCTGCCCGCCGCAGCACAGCGCACGACTCGAGACCATCCATTCGCGGCATATGGAGGTCCATCAGGATGATATCGGGGGGAGACGTTCGCGCGAAATCCACGGCCGCCGCACCATCATCGACAACGTCTGCGGACAGCCCCAACAGCGAAAGCTGGGCGACCAGCACCCGCTGGTTGATAGGGTTGTCTTCTGCCACCAAAATGCGCGTAGACGCGGGCACATTTGCCGCCACCGCCTTCGATTCGGTGGGCGCAATATCCAAGCGCTGCGCGGCGGTCTTCGTCGGCGGTGGGGCGGCGGGATACGGAATCTCCACAGCAAACCGGGTGCCCCTTCCCGGTTGGCTCTCGACGGCGACCTTGCCGCCCAAGAGCTGCACCCACCGGTACACAATCGACAGCCCCAGCCCCGTGCCGCCGTGGCGCCGTGTCCGCGACGCGTCGACCTGCAAGAAGGGCTCACCCAAGCGACGCACGAAGTCAGCCGACATGCCCATGCCGGTGTCTGTCACGACAATCTGCACGCGGTCACCGTTTCGGGTGACCGTCACCCGCACAGCGCCCTCGTTGGTAAAGCGCAGCGCATTGGACACGAGGTTCGACACCACTTGCCGCACGCGCAGCGCATCCGAGCACCCCCAATCGGCATCGGGCGCAACAGAAACCGCAAACGACAGGCCCCGCCGCTCCGCCTTCTTCGCGTGCAGTCGATACACTGCCTCGACCTCCCGCACAAGCGACATCGGCGAACAGACCAACGCGACGTCTCCCGTTTCAATGCTCGACCAAAGCAGGATGTCATCCATCAAGGCCACGACCGATTGGGCAGAGGCGAGCACCTCCCGCGCGGTGGAGCGGTCTTCGATATCGAGCGTGCCACGCACCAGCATCCCCTCGGATAGCCCAACTACGCTATTCATGGGCGTGCGCAGCTCGTGACCCATATTGGCCAGAAACGCAGACCGCACCGACAGCGCCTCTTCTGCTTTCCGCTGGGCATCGCGAAGTGCGGATTCACGCTCCAAAGCACGGCCATTTTGCCACGCCACCAAAACATACGAATAGCCCATGAGCACGAGCAAGTTGAGCAGCAATAGCTCGACGTATGCTTCCTCCGGCCGGGGCCCTGCCGTTTCAGGAAAAACCGCCAAGAGCACGAGCACGACCGAAGCCACACCAACCCAAATACGCGCCGCCGAGGGGCCAACCAGGACCAACGCATACAGCGGCAGCGTGGCCATCAGGGGTGTCATCGGCGCATACAAGCCGCCCTGGGTCCACACGGAGGCGACGAGACTCAGGCCGCCCAAGCCCAAGATGGTGTTGGCGACGAACGATACGTTGCCGGTTCGACGCAGCAGCGCGAGCAAACCCAGCAGCAATACCGAGACACCCAGGGAGAGCGCCATCAAGCCCCAAAGCGCGAAGACCGCCTGCACAGCGGCAAAACCACCCAACAAAACCACGCCAACGACGGCATTCGCGACCAACAAGCGACCCTTGTGGTGACGAATATCGCCGGTGCACAGAACGCGAGGCAAGCAGCGGTCGGCCCAATGAAGCGCCTCATCGCGGGGAGTGGAATAGGATACGGGAGGTTTCACGCGCGGGGGGCGCTCCGTTGGGTAGAGGCGAAATATCGGTAACGCCATGGCCAACGAAAGGAAATTTCGTGACCAGTTTGCGCCATTCTTTCTGGAAGAAGATGGGCGCAAACATGACCTCAATTTGTCATGCGCACGAAACCGAGCCGCGCCTCCCGTTCGAACCCGGGGCGGAGGTGAAGCTCCGTTGGCCGTCGGAACCTCGGCAAGCGCCATAGTCCGCCGGGCTGCCTATCGGAGCCCGGCCGCCCCCGCCGGCGCCGCATTCCACCCGAGGAGAGCGTGCGATTCGGCATACTGGGGAATCCCGTGCCACAACACCACGGCAGGCGCACCAGCGCGCGGTTGGCGCTAATCCACGACGTTGAACGAAAAGTGAAGCTCCGTGGCACCTTGGGCATACGGAAACAACAACAACGAGTCGGGATTGTTGAACGCGGCCCGCGCCTTGAAAAACGACCGGTTGGGGCCAGACCCTGATCCCATATACGCGATGACATCGCCCACAACATACGGGCGAACCCCACCCGGCACGCCATAATACGTGCGCTTGGGTAGGTTCACCAAGCCCGCCGAAATGGAGCCCACCGTATCCTCGGACGCGCTCCAGCGGCCCCGACGCGCCGGGATGAGATCGGCGTGGTAGTCGACGTTATGGTAGGAGACGCCAATATCGTAGAGCGCCGGCTGCGCGCCGAGCACGCCTTCTACGCGCACGTCAACCTGTCGGACAATGTTTCGTTGGCCTGCACCCACCACCACGAGCGTGCCTTGGTCTTCAATATCCGTAGGCTGGCCCGCATCGGCCGCCCGCAGCACCCGCCCCGAGGGGGAGACAATCCGGTAGCGCGCAAAGTCGGCGTCGGTCACGCCAAACTTTGCCTTTCCGCCGTCGCGCTGCTTGCGGAACCAGCGAAACGCCTGCACGCCCGTTCGCACGTAGCGGAAGAAATCTTCGGGGCCGTCTCCGACGCCAAACGCCGAAAGCTCCGACACTGTGTCCAAAAACACGCCCGACTGCGGCTGGTTGGCGTGGACAAACGCGCCCCGCGAGCCGACGTACCCCGCGCCCACCACAAGGTAGTCAAGGTCGGCGCTCACACCTGCGATGTAGTCGAGCGACACGCCCCCAATCGCCCCGTCCCCCGACGACATAAACGACCAGCTATCGGTGATGGCGTCACCACCAATGTCGTCGGCGTTGATGACCCGCGCGCCCCAAACGGGCGCCGTAAAAGAGTAGAAGTGGCCCAAGATAAAGCCACCCCCATGTTTTATCGTACGATACGACCAATCTTGGGAAACCAAAGAATACGTGGCCGCAGCCGAATAATAAGCGGTAAAGCGTCCTTTACGAATCCCCAGTGACAAATTGTATGCGCCAATGTCAAACACTTGGGACGCGAGCTCACCGCACGCAATGCTCGGTAAGCGGGCCACACCAAACATAGAGTTGGAGCTAATACGAAAGACATACCCATCGTCGATACGGGCCACTTGGGGCAACAGCTCGTTTTCGAGCTCCGCCACCGCGCTGTACGTCCGCGCATTCGACTGCCGCGCTTCGACCGCCACCGACCAAGGCACGGTGCCTTCGACGAGCTGAAGGTCAGAACAATGCCATTCGAGCTTTTGTTTGTTCTCTGGGACAAATATCTCCCGAAAGCCAGATGCCTGGGCAAGACCAGCGAAAAGAAGCCATGCGCCTATCATTTCGACCCTCCCGCCGTCGCGACGTCGGCGCACGCGGTATCGAGAGAGAGCCAAAACCCAGGGTCGTCGCCTTTCTCCAATACATCGTCGCAGTCCGCCACCCGCGCTGCACGCACGCAGTCATACAGGCGGTCCAGGCGCTCCGTTTCTTCGGGCTGCTCGGGTGCGGGCAAGATGCCCTCGGGATTGTACGGGTCTTCTACTTCATCGGCCAACAGGCACTCGACTTCGTCTTGAAACTGGGCCGCGCGCGCATTTGCGAGGTCTGTGTCGTCGGTGCAGACGACCGTGCGCTCGCTCACGGCATACGCGAGGTCTTCACACACACGCGCTTCGGGAATCAGGCGATATTGACACGCCCACGAAACCAAACACAAGGCCACGGATACAGCGGTCCAGCGTTTCATGTCGGCGTTCTCCGTTGTTCGTTTCATGTAGCCGGTGGCTTGGATTGCGCCACAGACTTCTTGCGTGCGCGAAGGTTGACCAGCTCCACCACAAGGGAAAAGCCCATCGCAAAATAGATATAGCCCTTGTCGATGTGTTGGCCCAATGCTTCCCCCACCAACATCACCCCAATCAGCATCAAAAAGCTCAACGCGAGCACCTTCATCGACGGGTGCGCGTTCACGAAGTCTCCCACCTTTTGCGCAAAAATAAGCATAATTGCCACTGCCGTCACCATAGCCGTCGCCATGATCCAAAAGTGGCTGGCCATCCCAACCGCGGTAATCACCGAGTCCAGCGAAAACACGATGTCGAGCACCATGATTTGTCCGACGACCACGCCGAGCGAGGCGGTCTTGCCGCCAGCCGCCACTTCATCGGGTCCCCCCTCCACCTTGTCGTAGATTTCGTGGGTAGACTTGGCCAACAAGAACAAGCCCCCGCCCAACAAGATGAGGTCGCGGCCGCTCAAGGCGTGGCCGAGGACGGTGAAGAGGTCCTCTTCGAGATGCATCACCCAGTTGATGGTGCCCAAGAGCGCGAGCCGCGACACCAGGGCGGCGCCGAGGCCCAAGCGATACGCGATTCCTTGGGAAGCCTGGGGCAAGCGACCGCAAAGAATTGCGATAAACACGATATTGTCGATGCCCAGCACGATTTCGAGGAGGGTCAACGACAACAACGCGAGCCAGGTTTCCGGGAGGGCCAAAGCGGCCACGATTTCGGTCATAAGGAGTCTCCAGCCGAATTTGCGGCGGACCAGCGAGAAGCGGGCACAACAGAAGACCAGGGGCGCGTCGCTTCCACCACTTGCCCCTGCTCATCAAACTGCTGACGAATGGCACAGCCCATGGGCGAATATTGCACCACCGCCCGCGGCCGCACGGCGTACACGTTTGCCGTCCCCGGCGTCCGCTCGCCGCCTTCATGGTGCATCACGACGCCTTCTTCGAGGGCGGCAATGGTCCAGCCTTGGTCGACCCGCCGCCAAGTGACGGGTGCAGGACACGCCGGAGGCCCCTCTACCAGCGCTTGTGCGACCGTTTCCGCCAACGCTGCCGCCCCCGTTGCGCGCTCGACCATCAAGCCCACATTTCCGAGACGCGCGATGACGAGCTTGTCGCCCGACGCCAAAAGCTCCTCGGCGAAGAGCAAACGCGGCGGCGGCGGCGCGCTGGGGTCGTCGCTGGGGGTGTCCCCCGCGGCAAAAATAGCACGGTCGTGCTCTGATATTGCGACCGGGGTCGGGGCTTGCTTTGCAACGACTACGCCCATGCGTTGGACCCACCACGCCGCGGCAGCCGGAGACTCGCCCACAAAAAAACGAACGACCGTGCTTTTTCCGTCCGCCGTCATGCCCCAGGTGTACCCGTCGGGACGCGGGGCCTTGAGGTCGGGAAGTTGGGTCATATCAACCCCTGCCCATGTCGAAGGCACGGCCAAGGCCTCGTGTCCGCGCGCCATCGCGCAGACGACACACACAAACGCGAGCCAGCGTCCACCCCGTCGCGCCGCGGAGTACAACCCAATGCCCGCGAACGCGCGTGCGATTTCAAGCCAACACTTGTCGAACCAGATTGTCATCCTCCAAAGCTAACCGGTCATTTGCCGCAAGAGTGCCCGTCCAGCAGGTTAGCCCGAGCACCTGGAGTCCCGATGAATCCTTCCGCCCGTTGGCCCTGGTTGGTCCTTGGACTTGCTGCTGTCGCGTGTGAACGCCGACCGGTAGCCGAAGATGCACCCACCGCCGCGCCCGTTTCTGCGCCCACCCTCCCGGTTGCTACAACGCCGCCCCCGACGCCGTTGGCAGCGCCTCCGGGTGCACCCATCGGAGATGGCGGCGACCCGGAGATCCAAGCCATCCTCGCCGCGGCACGCACGGGGTCGGCGTATTCCCGCCTCGTCTCCTTGTGTGACGATGTGGGGCATCGCTTGTCGGGCTCGGACAACTACGAAAAAGCGGTCACCTGGGCCGTCGATGCCCTCACCACAGACGGCGTGCGGGTGCAGACGGAGCCGGTCTCCGTGCCCACATGGATTCGGGGGAAGGAGTCCGCCGAGATGGTCGCGCCGCGCGCGTACCAGCTCGCGATGCTGGGGCTTGGCGGCAGCCCGGGGACGCCCCCCGTAGAAGCCGAGGTCGTGGTGGTGTCGGATATCGACAGCTTGGACGAGCGCGTTCGGGGCCGCATCGTGCTGTTCAACACCGTCATGCAGGTCGAAACACCCGCCGCCAAGGGCTATGGCGACGCCGTAGCCTCCCGCACCAAAGGCCCCGCCGCCGCCGCAAAGCTGGGCGCAGTGGGCGCGCTCGTGCGCTCGATGACCACGCGCTCCCTCGGCACCCCGCATACCGGTGTGACCGTCTTTGACGACGAGGGCCCCACGATTCCCGCAGCGGCGTTGTCCACCGAAGATGCCGACCTCATCGCACGTCTCGCGGCGCGCGGAATCCCTGTGCGCGTGCGCTTGGCGATGGACGCACACACCGGCCCCGACCAAAACACCTTCAACGTCATCGCAGACCTTCCCGGCAGCGAGCAGCCCGACGAGGTTGTGGTTTTCGGCGGTCACCTCGACTCCTGGGACGTCGGCCAAGGCGCACACGACGATGGCGCAGGCGTCGTGGAAGTCATCGAGTCCATGCACATTTTGGCTGCGATGGGTCGCCCTCCCCGCCGCACGATTCGCGCGGTCCTCTTTGCCAATGAAGAAAACGGCCTGCGCGGCGGCCTCGGCTACCATGAACAGCATGGAAAAGAGCGCCACGTCGCCGCAATCGAAGCGGACCTCGGCGGCGGCTGGCCAGTCGCTTGGGCAGCCACGGGGTCCACCGCGCAACTCAACTGGCTCGAACCGCTCGCGCGACCGCTGGGAATGCCGGTCACCTCGCCCGGCGGCGGCGCCGATATTTCGCCCCTCAAATACGACGGCGTGCTGGTGATCGGCCTGCGCCCCGATGACCAGCACTACTTCGACGTACACCACACCGCCGCCGACACCGTCGACAAAGTAGACCCAGCAAGCCTGCGCGAAGCAACCGGTGCCTTGGCGGCGCTCGTCTGGAAGCTGGCCAATGCGCCCGATGCACCCGGACCCACCGGCGAGGCCCCGCCCGAAGATTGACCCGCGGCGCCGCGCCGACAATCGAGGGGATACCCGTGCAAGCGCGCGGGGTTCCGCCCCGCGGACGCTTCGCTCGCAACGACAGGTGTTGAGAATTCCCCACGCATCGGTTCGCCCAAACTATCCCCGAGGATTTCGCTTCTCCTGACTACTTTTCCACAACCAAAAAAGAGCCGTCGACACGGCCGATTTGCCAAAGCCGTCCCCATTTTGGTGCGATTGTGCGAAATTTTCTCCTGCGACCTTGTAGAATGCCCGCGGGCTTCCGAGCCCAAACCTCGAGCAGTGGGAGAACACACATGGACGGGTTTATCGGTCAGATTTTGATGTTCGCGGGGAACTTTGCTCCCCGCAACTGGGCATTTTGCAATGGGCAGCTCTTGCCCATTAGCTCCTACACCGCCCTCTTTAGCATCATTGGCACCACCTACGGTGGCGACGGCATCACGACCTTCGCGCTCCCCGACCTTCGCGGCCGGGTGGCCATGGGCGCCGGCCAAGGCCCCGGCCTGAGCAACTATCCGCTCGGCCAAAACGGCGGACAAGAGGGCGTGACGCTCACCACGAGCCAAATGCCCGCGCACAGCCACGCATTGACCGTCGCCAACAGCGATGGCAACACCAACAGCCCCGCCAACAACGTGCTGGCAGGCTTCGGCACCTCCGCACCGCCGTCCGGCAACTGGTCCACCAGCGCGCCCAACGCGAAGGCCGCGGGCACGTCGATTGGGGAGACCGGCGGGTCGGTCCCCCACAACAATATTCAGCCTTTCCTCGCCGTAGAGTTCATTATCTGCCTCAATGGGATTTTCCCCTCGCGCGGATAAGAGACGTGCGCCTACCACGCGCACCGAAATCGTCGGCATGGGCAAGCAGGGGTTTCGGCCCCTACTCCGCATGCAAGACATCGATTGGCACGGTATCGTAGTCAACACAAGACCGAATCCGTCCGCCAATTTTGGCCGATAGGGAAGGTCTATAACGTTAGACCTTTCCCATCGGTGCCCATATACGGGCCACAGCATCGCCAAGCATAGCACCGCCCGCGTAGTTTATCGCGATTCGCTTCTGCGCAAGTTGGGGATGCGCTCCATCCGACCCACCAACGTTCGGCCCCTTATAGATTGGCGTTCGGCGCGCCAAGGGCGATTGCTTGCGACAGATAATTGCTGCGGCACAGCGATTTCGTCCCGGTTTCTATTCCTCGCGCGCGGGCCGGAGGTCACGCGTGCGCGCGCTTCTGGGCTGCTTGCCCCACGAGCAGCGGGTCGACCGTCTCAACTTCAAGCGCAAAGAGCCGTTCTCGGGCGTTGGGACGGGGACCTCCGCGGTACCTCTGTGTATTTCGCCCCACGCCTCGGGCGCGAACCGTTGGCGCGACCGCGTGGGATGCCGGTCACCTCGTCTGGCGGCGGCGCCAAATTTCGCCTCTCTCATACAACAGCGTGCAGGTGATCGCCGGCGCCCCGATGTCCCGCACGACTTCGACGTGTACCCCACCGCCGCCGACTCCGCCGACCCCGAAGACCCCGCGCGCCTGCACGAAGCAACCGGCGCCTTGGCCACGCGCGTCTGGACGCTGGCCCATACGCCCGATGCACGCGGACCCAAGGCCAAAAACGGAGGGGATACCCCAAGCAAGAACATCGGCAGAAGTGCAGAATCACGAAGCCGGACGCCGCGCGAGGGCGAATTCGCGCCCGAAACCGAAGCCCAACCTATTTCGACGAATTTCGTCTTTCCTGACTACTTTTCCACATCATCGAAAATACCCACCAAAACGAGCAAATCAGAGACAATGGCCTCGATGGTGCTTCGGTTGTGCGAAAATTTCCCCCACAACACTGTAGAGTCGTCGCGGGCTTTCGGGCCCCAAACTCGAGCAGTGGGAGAACACACATGGAAGGATATATCGGTCAGATTCTTATGTTTGCGGGGAACTTCGCCCCCCGCGGCTGGGCATTTTGCAATGGGCAGCTCTTGTCCATTAGCTCCAACTCCGCCCTGTTCAGCATCCTCGGCACCACCTATGGCGGCGACGGGCGCACCACGTTTGGGCTTCCCGACCTTCGCGGTCGCGTTGCGGTGGCCCCGGGCCAAGGCCCCGGCCTCAGCGAGTACCGGCTCGGCCAAAAGGGCGGCCAAGAGGGCGTCACGCTGACCACAACCGAAATGCCGGCGCACAGCCACTCGTTGAACGTCGTCAATAGCGATGGCAACACCAACAGCCCCGCAAACAACACGCTGGCCGGCTTTGGCACGTCCGCACCGCCTTCCGGCAACTGGTCCACGAGCGCCCCGAACGCGATGGCCGCCGGCACGTCGATCGGTGGCACGGGCGCCTCCGCCCCCCACAACAACATCCAGCCGTTCCTCGCCGTGCAGTTCATTATCTGCACCGAAGGGATTTACCCCTCGCGCGGATAAGTTTGTTGCGCGCACGGGGGCCCGTTTTTTTGGGGCACGAAACCCTACCCGTGACGCGCCCTAAACAGCCTCCTCCACAGCGTCTTCGTGCAACAAGCCGCTGCGCGGACTGGATGTGCTCTATCGCTTCGAGTGGTTGAAACGATAGGGCGCATCCCACTTTTCGGGACCAGCGCACACATTTTTGTGCGTGACCCGTTTTTTTCACCCCGCTTCAATACGCACCGCATCGACATTTTCTATTCCTTCCGCACGCCGCAAGCTCCAATTTTTTTTGCTGCCATCGGCCAATGGACGCAAGCTGCGGTAAACATTTCTTACGGCTACTTGTCGGCGCCGCAACGACCTTCACCCCCGCGAGGTCCGCATGTCACGCGTCAGAGCGTTTCTGGACCACCTCACCAATGAGCAGTTGGTCGACCGCCTCGACCTCGCGTTGGAGGGAGCCGGCCTTGGGATTTGGGACTGGGACCTCCGCGACAACTCGGTACACTTCGACCGACGTTGGTGCGAGATGCTGGGACTGGACCACCAGCAAACACCGATGCACCTCGAAACCTGGCAAAGCCGCGTCCATCCCGACGACCTCGCCCAGTGCTACGTCGACATCACCGCCCATCTCGAAGGGCGAACGCAGCGCTACGAAAACGTACACCGCATGCGCCACGCCGACGGTCGCTGGGTCTCGATTCTCGACCGCGGCCGCATCTCGGGCCGCGACGAAGCCGGCAAGCCCATTCGATTCACGGGCACCCACTTCGACGTCACGGCCCAAGAAGAAGCCAGGCGCGTGCTAGCTGGCCACCAAGAGATGCTCGCACAGCTCGTCGCCAACATCCCGGTGGGGGTGCTATTGCTCGACCCCGAGGGCATTGTACTCGCCCTCAACCCGAAGTGGCCGCTGCCGGACGGATTCTCCGTTGAAGGTGCCGTGGGCCGCTCGATTCGAGACGTCAGCCGTCCCCTAAGTCCGTGGCTCGAACACCTCCCCACGATTTTGCGCGGCCAGCCCTATGCCTTCGACGAAGTCCCCGGCCACGACTACGCCGACCAATGGGTGCGATGGCGCGCAGAACCCTGGACGCAGCCGGGAAGCGGAGTCACCGGCGTGCAGTTGATGTACGAAGACATCACCCCCGCGGTACACCAGCGCAGGCGAGAGGCCAAAGCCCATGAAGCGCATATCGCCGGCTTGTCGGTGTTTGCGGGCGGCGTCGCACACGAGCTCAATACGCCCTTGCAGGTCATCTTGGTCGAGGCCGAGATGTTGCAGGAGGCGTTGGACTCCGCACCACTTTCAGACGAGGGCAAAGAAGGCATTCGCAGCTTGCGGACCACCGCGCTGCACGCCAGCGCGATTACCCGCGCACTCCGTACACTCTCGCGGGACGCCCGAAACGACCCCACCGAAGATGTGTTGGTTGCACAGTGGTTCGAACAAGCCACGATTCTCGTCGAGTCCACCGCAATCACGAAGAACATCGACTTGCAGTGCGCGCCGCCGCCCGAAGACCTCACGGTGCGCGGACGTCCGTCCGAACTTCTTCACCTGCTGCTCACGCTGATTCAGCACAGCATCGCCGCCAGTGAAGGCCTGCCGCAAGCGACCGTTTGGGTTCACGCCGAGCCCCGCGACGGGTCCTCGGTGAATATCGTGTGTCGGCACCAAGGAACGCCTATTCCTTCCCATCTTTGGGAACAGCTCCTCCAACCCGGTTTCAACAACGGCGGACCCGCCGAGCAGCAGTTGTCTATTGCCGCGCACTTGGCTACACACAACAACGGCGAACTGAGCATCCGGGACACTGCGGCAGGAACAGAATTCCAGCTTAGGTTGTCCATTCGGGAGACGCTGTGATGTCGAGCATTCTATTCGTCGACGACGAGCCGATGCTGCGCCGGGCGTTCACCCGCATGTTCCAGCATCTCGGTCTCACCGTCGTCACGGCGGCCAATGGACAAGAGGCCCTCACCGCCCTCGACCAAGACGCATTCGACCTCGTACTGTGCGATGTGCGTATGCCTTTGCTCGACGGCCCCTCTGCATTGGTCGAAGCCCGCCGCCGCAACCTACGCCTGCCGCCGTGGGTGTTTTTGACCGGCTACGCCGACCTTCCCGACGCCGAGCTTCGCGCGATGGGGGCAGAGACCGTGCTGTCCAAGCCGTGTACGCTCCAAACGATTCGTGCCCTCTTGCAGCACTACGGCTTACTTCCCGAAGAATGAACCGTCATTCCGCGGACACCTGCGGCGACGTTCACGCCGCCGCTGCCCGTGCGCACAGAGTGGCCGGGTAGCGCAGTCTACCCAAAACAGCCTCTCCGACTCCATTTCTAACAAATGAATGGTGATTCATTTGTGTGCAACGCCCGCTTGCACGGCCTGCGAAGGCGGGCCTATGGCACCTGAACGTCGATGACCGCAACACCGTGGTCGGGAATCACCACAAATAGCGCGTCACGCCCGTCCCCATCTGGGTCTGCGGCGACAATCGGCCCGACCTGCCGCAGCTCGGCCACCACCGCGACCCCACCCTGCCCGTCGAGCACCATCAACCGCTCGTCTTCGCGCACAGCCACGGTGCGCGCGGCACCTTCGGGGCCCAAGCGCGCATCTAACAAGGACCGCACGCCCGCCGCAGCCAAGGCACCCGAAGCGGAGATGCGGGTCATCGCCGGCGTTGGCGCCTGCCGCTCCACCACCACGACAGGCGGCACCGTCGAATCCGGCGTGACGGCGAGAGAGCCCAGCAACCGGGTGTCCGGCCCGACGCCGCGCACACTCCCGGCGGGTGTCACCGCCAAGTCGGTGAGCACGACGTCTTCTTGATAGACCACCTCGCCCCCGCGGTCGAGCACCAGGAGCTGGGTCTGCGTCGCGACCCAAACGTTCTCGGGTGTAGTGACGAGGTCGACGACGGCACTCGGCATACGCTGAAGCCAGCGCGCATCCCCATCAGCGGTCCACGCGCGAACCAAAGGCGCGCCGGGGTCGGCGGCAATCGGGCCGTCGAGCCAACCGAGGCGCTGCGCCGGAATTCCCCGCGCTTGGGCCACATCTGGCTCCACCACAGAACCATCGACCAGGGAAAACCGCGCAGGCACACCCGCCGACGTGCCGACGACCACTTGCTGCTCGGCCACCACGACGCCTTGGGCTCCTGCCAACGGCAAGAACGAAGTCAGGACCGCGTTCTCCGCGGAGGGCCCCCACACTTCGCCAATGGGCGCGCCCCCGGTCGGGCCTGCTGCGAGCGCGAGGTCCAGCGCCAAATTGAGCTTGGTCATTGCCTCCGCGCTGTATCCGCGCGCGCGATAATGCAGCGCGCCGTCCGGCCCAATCACGCGTATCGCAGGCAACGCAGAAACGTCGTAACGCTCGGCAAGAGCGGGGTCGTGGGCCACCGGCATCGCCAACTTGAGCGACTCCGCCATGCGCGCGACAGGCGCGACATCGCCCTGGTCCACGCTGATTGCGAGGACCTCAACGCCGTCGTTCGCGCGGCTGTCCGCCAACGCCTGCAGCTCGGGTAGCTCTTCGCGACAAGGCCCGCACCAGGTCGCCCAAAAGCTGACCACGACCGCCTTTCCGCGCCGCGTCTCGCTTGACCACGCATCGCCGGCCAATGTCGTCGTTTGCAGCGGCTCCATCGGCGCGAGCTTGGCCGTCCAAGTGTGGTGGGTGGGCGTTGGCGCGATGCCCACCAACTGCGCAACACCCGGGTCGCGGTGGCTGCGCAACAACGCGCGCGCCGCCTCCGTGGCCCCCGCACGGTCGCCCAACTGGCGCTGGGCGTCAATGGCCAGCGCGCGGGCTTGAAACTGCCCCCCAAGGTCGACCGGCGTGCTGTCTGCCAGCAGAACATCCGGCGGCGCCAATGCGGCGTGCCGCTGGAGCAATTCGAGGGCGACCTCCTCCTCGCCCGTGTTGAGCAGCACCCGCGCCAACGCCTGCAACAAAATGGGGTCGTCCTTGGCCCCCGGCGCGAGCGCCAGCGACACATCCCGCGCAAACCGGTCGCCGCGTCGGAGGGCGGCGACCAACGATGTTCCCACCGCTTCGTGGGGGGCCAAACCATCGAAGTTGTGCGCCACAAGCGCCTTCGCCGCAGCGACCGCTCGGCGCCGACTGTGCTCTCGCAGCGCCGTGCGGAACTGCGTCACGCGCTCGGGCCGATGCACCATCTGCGGGATGGACGTGACAGGCGGCACACTGCGCAAAACGGTGTGCTCCTGCGCGTCTTGCGACAACGGCGGCAACACGGACAGCCGCACCTCGGTTTCGGGCGGGCCGACCAAGCGGTCCCGAATATTGCCTCGAAACTCCGAAACGTCCTCGCCCGCGACGGATACCACCAAGGCCCCCGGGACAATTCCCGCGCGCTCGGCACCCATGCCCGGCGTGACTTCGGTGACCAGCAGGCCCTCTTCGATGAGCTTGTAGCGCAGCCCCAAGCGTCCGGTGGGTTCCGAATCTTCGGCCTGCGCCGCTGCCGCCGCGAAGGCGCTGCTCACCCAAAGCGCGACCATTCCGAAGCGCGAATGCCAGCCATTGAACATCAGTTTCGCTCCGAGGTTCTTTTCAGGGATATGGGTATCCTGCCGTTGATTGCAGCGCGTGCACCGCGGTTCGGATCTTGGCTGCCCCCATCCCCCGACAGCCTCCGACAACCGCCCAAGCAGCGAGATAAGAACAATTCTGCATCGGTAGGACGAAGCCGATGGACCAGCTCGGAGGACCGATGGGCGAGTCGATCACCGTACCCCGATGGCTTCTCGTTGCAGGCGGGATTGGACTCGCGAGCCTCTTGTCCACCTCCGCGTTTTTGCTCGGCCGCGTCACCGCGCCGCCTCCCCAACCCGTCGTGCTGCCCCCACCCGAGACCATTCAGGCGGTGGTCAACACCCACGACCGCACGCCTGCCGCGCCCACCCCCGCACCCGAAGACGTAGCGGCCCCTCCCCTCGCGTCCGAGGCCCCGCACGCGACCCCGTCCCGCCGCAGCACGCGCCCTGCCACCCCGGTCAGCTCCGAGCCGCCCCACTACCAAGACACCCGCCGCTACCTCAAGACCCTGTCGAAGATGAGCGAGCGCACGTCCAACTTCAGCACCGACGCGTTCCTCTCCCAAGCCCTCGCGGGCGACGTATCCGGCCTCGACCAACTCATCGCCGACCACCGAAAACGGATTCAGGAAATCGACAACCTGTCTCCACCGCCCCCGTGTGAGGCGCACCACACCGCATTGCGCAAGCTGGCCGCCGATGGCCTCCTGGTCATGGAGCAGCTTCGCACCGGCATCACCCGCGGCGACGTACAAGCGCTCATGGCCTTGCAGCCCACCGCCCTCCGCCTCGAACAGCAAGGCGCAGCCATCGAAGCGATGGAGGCGGGACTCCAAAAGACCTACGGCCCTATCTGAGTCTCGACCGCCCCCACACAGAAACCGCCCGCCCAACACGACACCAAAGCCACGACTTGTAGTTCCTGTCTCCCGCGTCATGTCTCATATGGCGCACGCACCCGGTCGGGAGACGACGGACCCTTACAAAAAAACGCGATGGACGGCGAAACCACCGCTCCATCGCGCTCCTGCCCTCACCGGCACCAACGCGCTTAGAACACTTCCATCCACGCCAACGTATTGGTGCCGAGGAAGGGGTCAGACGCAGCGGTCAAGCTGCCGACGGGGTCGGAGCCGCCATCGGTGTCGGCGTTGGAGATACCGTAGAACAGCGTACCCTTGTCGGTCACGGTAATGCCGGAGATATACGCATCTTCGTGGGCGACGTAGAGGTCGTCGGTGGTGGACGCCGAGCCATCGCCATCGGTGTCGAGGCCCTGGGTACAGTCCTCGAAGTTGATGCCGTACAAGCGACCTTCGCCGCCATCGCAGCGGTCGTCGGCGGGCACCCACGTCGAGAAGTACACCACGCCGGCATACACAACGGGCTCACCGGTCAGGCCTTCGCCGTCGTCGAGGGTCACGATGCCGTTGCTGCCGCAATCGGTCATGGGGACCATATAATCGGCGTCGCACAAGCCCGGCGCCGAGTCTTTGATAGCGAAGAAGTAGCCGGGGTCGGAGCCAAGCCGGCTGTACGGCGTCCCCGTACCCCAGTAGACACCCAAGGTGCCGTCGGGCAACCAGGAGGTCGTCGCGGCGTAATACACTTCGGGACGCGCATTGTCGCCCGAACCATCGGTGATGCCGCCATCGTCAACCGGGTCAAAGAACTCGACCCATTCGAGGTTTCCGGGGTCGTCGCTGTCGAGGCAGGCCTTGTACATCCACGTGCTCCCCGGGTCGACCACATCACCCGGGCCTGCGCCGCCTTCGTCTGTGGGCTTGTATGCCGTGGTCACCGGGAAGTAGAGCGTGTCGACGTCGCCGTCGGAGTCGACGTCCACCACCGAGAGCGCGGCCGCGATGTAGGCGTACTCCAAGTGGCCGGCGGCGTCCGTGTCACCCTGCAACGTCGAGCCGAGCGAGGACTCGGGATGGCCGTTGTCGCCGCGCGCGTAGTCGGCGGTGCTCGACGGCGCTTGGTAGCGCTGCAGCTGCGTGGCGAAGTCGGTGTCGGCGAGGGCCCACATATAGATGTTGGCTTCGTGCTTTTCGTAGTAGCTGGTGTCCGTGGTGTACGGAACCCCACGACCCGAACCCCAGAATGCGACCCAGTAGTCCATGGGGTCGGAGCCTGACGTGTCATACACGTTGCCGATGACCGGACGGCCCGTGGTGTAGCCCATCGCGTGGCTATCGGTTTCGTCGGTTTGTTCCCACAAGAACTTGGGCGAATCGGTATCCGTGATGTCGAGGGCCAACGTGACGGGACCGCCCTTGCCCTGCTGCACCACGACCACACGACGCCACTCGCAATCGTTGGGCACAGAGTTGCAGCTCTTGGCGCCGTCGTTGTCGAGGTCAATCCAGACGTCTTCTACGACCGGCGAGCCATCGAACAAGAACGTACGGCCATACATCGCGAGGTCGTGCAGGCGACCCGCCCATTCGGCATCGTGCTCGCGGTACAGCAAATAGCCGGGAATCCACGCCCAAAGCTCTTCGCCTTGCTCGGTGTCGGTCGTCGTGATGTAGTCTTCGAGGGCGAACGCGTGAAGCATGCCGTCGTTGGCGGCAACAAGTACAATCGGCGGGATGTCGCCGTCTGTTTCGGCTTGCTCTAGACCGGTCAAGAAGCGGCGGTAGGTGGGGTCGATGGCGTAGTTGTCGTTACGCGCTTGCACCACGACCGGCACCGAATGGGGCGAGTCGCCCAAGCGCCAACGGCCACGGGTTTCGTTGAGGTAACGGAACTCGGCGTCGTTATAACCACGGGCGAAGGTAACCAGCGCCTTGACGTCGTCTTGGTCGACCGCCGCGCAGCCGCCCGACTTGTCGAAGTCGTAGGCTTTGGCATCGCCAGTGGCGCAACCGGTGCTAGAGTCGGTGTCGAGGTCGACGATTTGGTCCAGAACCGAAGAGTCGGACCCCACCGCTTCGACAAAGCGGCGGTCGAAGGGCATAAACCGGTTGGACTCGGCCTCGGAGCCAAAGGAGTTGTAGGTCAGCGAGACCGCGGGGTCGAACCAAGTGTAGATGTCGCGATAGCCGATACCGTCGTTTTCGTCGTACTGACGGTCGTAGCTCGTAACGATACGACTGACGAGCAAATCGCCGCCGTCCCACAATGCGCCACCGCAGGAGTAGCTGAGGTCGCCGCCGCAGTTGGTGTTGTCGTAGACCACCTGGCCGTAGCTCGAACTCGCGGGGTCATTGTCGATTTCATAGGCCCGGATGTGGCCCTGGCCGAGCGCCAAGCCATCGGAAGACCCCACCGAGGTGTCGCCCGCCAGCTCGTAGAACGTATAGATGAGGTAGTTTCCGTCCGCCGAGAGCACCGGCGTCGACCGGGAGTACGTCCCCGCCCGGATGTCTTTCATGATGTAGAGAATATACGCGAGGATTTGGTCGGGGTCGCCGGCCACCGCATACACTCCCGAGCCGCTCGTGACGTTCGAGGCGCTCCCGTAGAGCTCTTCCGCCACCGACGAGCCATTGATGCCCAAGCCGATGGTGTGGACGAGCACGTTCTGGGTGCCCGAGAGGTCGGCCCGGAAATCGGACGAATACAGCTTCGACACGACGTTGTCGTACAAACACTGGGAGTCGCCCGAAGTCGTACGACCAGCCGCGTCGCAGGTGACGTCGGTGCCAATCGAGGTCTGATACGATGCCGCGACGGCGTCGTCGCCCTCGGGACGCTGGTTGGTGATGACAATGATGTGCGTGTCTTGGCAGTAATACTCGATGGGCGCTTTGTTGAAGTCGTATTTGTAGCCGTCGCCGTCTTCGTCGAGGTCGGGGTCGTCCGCGCCGGTATTGGAGAAGTAGTCGGCCGCGACCGAGGCCAGCACTTCCGCGAGGTTCTTGGTGTCGGTCGAGTGCGCCGACAAGCTCGCCAATGCCGCCGAGACCTCCGCGTGGGTCGAGCCAAGGGGGACGATGGGGTAATACGAGTCGCCAACGGAAGAATCGTCGCTCGTGCCCACTACGCCATAGCGCGCGAAGTCAAAGTGCTGGGTGACGAGGTCGATGGCGTTGGCGACGTCTTCGATACACGGATTCGAAAACGCGCTCGAACCGGTATCGGCCCCACCGCCGGGGCAGGGGTCCGACATCGACGTGCTCATGTCGATCACGAACAAGATGTTCGGCGGCGCTGCTTCGGTGGTGCTGAGGTATTCCTCGCCCGCACTAGAAGACGCGGCCTGGGCGCTGTTCTCGACAACACCAAGACCCACGCACGCAGCAATCGCGACGAGCGAGCGGGGGAGCAGGAGGGCGGGGTTGCGGGCCATGGGGGCCTCCGGGGGTGTTCGATCGGCGAGCGACCGACTCAGCGTACCTTACACGTACCGAACTTGACTTTGCGAATCAAACTGGTCGAGCGCGCTTGCGTCTCGTTGACGGCTGCGGCATCGGACGACGTGGCCGACGACTGAATGCGCGCAGTGGACGCCATTTCCCAGTAGTCCGCACGAAACTTAGAGGTGCCTTTCTCGGTGGAATATCCCGGCGGGGGGTTTCCACAACGATGAAAGGTTGCGGTGACCCAGTATACCCCCAAGTTGTGGGAATAGCTGAGGCCATCGAAGTTGGTTTCTGCAGTGGTTGCGCCCACGAAATCGCCGAAGGTATCGGGCGAAGAGTCGATGCCTTCATTGGCGGGGTCTTGGTACATGAGCTTTTGCCGCGCATGTACGGTGCCCGCGTGGGAGGTGTTGACCATCATGACGTGCTTGCGGTTCTGGTGCGCAATCCGCTGGTCGATGCCCGCGACTTGCAGAGTGCTTGCGCCAATCACAGCCAAAATCGCCATGAGCAGCAGCGCCACGAGCATAATGTAGCCGCGCTCGCTGCGGAAACGGGGCGGCAATGTGGTTTGATGCATGAGGGAACGCTCCATCACATTGCCATCAAGCTGCGAAGGTTGCGGAAGGCCACTTCGGTCACCAGAATCTTCCGGTAGTAGTGGTCGGCGCCAGGGCCGCCCGAGGCGCCCCGATTGCCGAGCGCAGGCCGGAATCCAGGGAACTCGTCGCGGGGGTCGCTGCGAGAGGACCGCGCGACAAACGAGATACGCATCATCCACATATCGTCGGCGTCGTTGGCGGCATTGATGGTCGTTGCGTCTCTCCAGTTGCCCGCGACAGTGCAGTCCACCGCATTTGTGCCGTCGTTCATACAATATTCGAGCTGCATGTCTTCGATGTTGTCGACCAATGGGACATCATCGTTGGACGGCCAGGACATGTTGAGGTCGAGCATCAACACCGGATGCTCTTCGGAGCCCGCGCCGATTCCATCGGACATATTGTCGATATAGAAGGTCATCACGTTGCCTTTGGAGCACGTCATGACAGGGGTGAGGTTGACGTTGCGGGTGAACAAGTTGCGGTAATCGGTGAAGCCCCCATTGCTGTCCACCGAAATCACGCCGTTGCCTGCGTCTACGCTGGTAATGCTCCACAAATAGCTGACCATTCCGCGGGTGTCGGCGTAGTCGCTGCACAAGAGCAGCTCCCCCGAGCGGTATTGGGCGAGCTTGGCGGCGTGGTCGAGCATTCCCGGACGGAAGGTGATGGTCGAGGTGTCGTATTGCTCGACGATATCGTTCTGGGAGTCGATCAGCAGCGAGGGGTCGGCGTAGACGAGGGTGATGGCGTCGGGGCCGGTGCCGTTGGGGTCGTCCCACGGAATGACCGCGGGAAGCGCGTTGTCGCTATCGGAAATGCCGCCAGGACCGAACAAGCCGTAGATATAGCCGCTGCTACCGTAGCCCGCGAGACGGGCGCTACGGGTGAGCATTTCCGCGGCGAAGCGCAGGTTTTGGTGCATCTCCATCTGGAGGTCTTGGTAAACCAACTGCCGCGATTGCACGGTAAACAGCGCATAGAGCGCCGCGACGGTAAACGCCGCAATGGCGATGGCCACCATCATTTCGAGCAGCGTAAAGCCTGCCTGGTAGGCGCGTCGGGGCAGCGACCGGAAGCGGTGATGGGCGGGAGGAAGCGAAGACGGCATCACGAATCCCGGAACCGGAAAGAGGAGACCGTTGTGCCGTGCCAACGGTTGAAGGCCTCGTCGCGGTATTGGCAGCGAACGCGGACCCGCACCCAAGTGGGCGAGCTGTCCATGTCTTCGACGTCCCAAGTGACGTAGTAGTTGGGCTCGCCCAAGGTGTTGGCGGTCGACATTGCAGCGTTCAGCTCGGTGGGCGCACCACCGCTGTTGGGGTGTTCGAGGTAATCCCACTCCCCTATCGCATCGGACATACCATCGGACAAGTCGGCAGGCGTCCCCGTGGAGGCCGTCCACGGCATCGCCATCAAGCGCTCCATCTGCGCTTGGGCCAAGTAAGTGCAGTCCGTCATTTTGCGCGCATGCATGTTGGAGCGCACCGCTTGGTTGTGAAAACCAAACATGACGATGAGGGAGAACCCCAGCAACGCGGTGGCCACCAAGGCTTCGATGAGTGTGAACCCGCCTTCTCCAACCGGAGCACGACGGGCACCACCCACCGCTCCCCATCGGGGTGCGGGCGGCAATCGTGTGGGCAACTTGATCACGGAACGTCCACGGGTCGTGCGGGAAGGGATTCCGGCAGACAGAGAATGCTCATCAACACACAAAGAGGAGCGATTGTCAAGGGATCTGCATACCAGAACCGCCCGCGGTGTGGGTGTCCTGTGCGCAAAGCGCCGAGCCAGCGAAAACCTCGACTCCATCACGGCACACTGCTTGAGGACGCCGCACCGACCGAGCCATCGATGCCGTTTTGTCCGAGTGTGGTTTCTAGGCCTGTCCAGCCGGCGGCGCTCACCAAAACGTGTGCTTCGTCGACCACACCTTCGGCTGCGGCGGCTTGGTTGGCCAAGCGAATCCGAATGGTGCCATCGGCAAAGTCGGTGAGCGGATTGGCCACGCTTCCACGAGGAGAAAACACGATGGAGTCCGTGTTTCCAGCGCCCGGACCTTCCAAGGCTGCCCACGCCATCAGACAAACACCACGGGCCGCTTTGGCGCCGTCGGGTCCGAAGTCGACGCGGCCCTGGCCCTGTTCGTCGTCGGAGCCGTCGACCAGTGCATCTTCGGGCAGGATGTCCCACACGGTTGAGCCAACCGAGCGGTCGCCCACGGAGAGCTCCCAGCCACCACCGTACACTTCGGTGTCTGCGCAGTCTCCCGCCGGCGCGATGAGGCGCAGGCGGGTTTGGCGACCAGTTTGCATCGCCAGCGATTGCAGCTGGCGAAGGTCGGCGCGGAGTTGTTTGCTCACCGAAATCATGCGGTACCGGGGGAGGTAAGGCTGGATGGTTCCAGCGCCGAGGAGGGTGGCCACAATGATGATTGCGAGGACAACCAACAGCTCAATGAGGGTGAACGCTCGTCGTTGACGCGACATCATCCCTCGATTGCCATGCAAGATTCGATCCAACGGCGGTGGTCGCGACACAATGGGGGCGGAATCGGCACCTGGCCGTCGCTTCCGCCGCAGGAACGCAAACAGAGACGAGCGAGATATCGGAACATTGTTCCGGTTTCCTGGGCAGAGATGGGAAAACTTTTCCCATCGGGGGCCGAGACGGGCGGTCATCGCGCGCCACCATCTGCGGGGAGTTCGTCGACGGGTGACGTGGGGGGTGCGTCCCCCAACACCGATGCCGCGGAGGGAATGGCCATCGGACACTGCTGGTCGAGAATCGCGCGTCGCCGCAACACCTGCCGCCGAACCGCCGGGAGGTCGGGGGTGTCGGGCGATGCCGCTTCTGCTTGGGCAACCGCCGCCTCGGCCGCATCCAACCACGCGCGTACCGGGGGCGCCGTCTCTTCGCAGCGTGTGGGGTCCTCCCGGCCGCCCGACGCCATGACCAAGGCCCGCGCCTTGAGTTGCCACAGCATCGCCGTATAGCGGCGCGGGGTTTGGGGCAGCGCCAGCGCGTCTTCGACCACTTGTATCGCCCCTTCAGCATCGCCCGTGCGCAAGGTGGCTTCGGCGAGGCCCACCCGATAGGCGGCATCGTCCGGAAAGCGCGCTGCAAGCTCCACATAGGCCGTTCGCGCGTCGGCTTCGCGCCCCGTCTTGAGGTCAATCAAGGCCACGCTGCTCAACACCTTGGGGTCGTCGGGCGCCGCCGCACGGGCCCGCCCAAGCAGCTCCCGCGCGAGTCCCGGCTGTCCTTCGGCCAATGCGAGGCTGCCGAGACCGCGGAGGCAGTTCGCATGCTCGGGAGCGATGTCAACACAGCGCGAGAAAGCACTGCGGGCGGCCTTTTTCTGGCCAGCGAGGTAGTAGGTCCAGCCGAGGCCCGCCAATGCGCCGAGATGTTCGGGGTGACGTTCTAGCGCCGCTCGATAGGCGTTCTCCGCGGTGGGAAGGTCGTGCTGGTCGAGGGCTTCGTCGCCTTTTTGGACGTGGTGGTCTGCCGAACACGCCGCGAGGCCCAGGGCAAACAAAGCGCCCAAGCGACGGCGAGTGTGTGCGGACCAAACCAAGTTCATGCGTCGATTCCATAGTCACGAATTTTATACGCGAGGGCCTTTGACGAGAGGTCGAGCAACGTCGCCGCGCGACCCCTGTGGCCTTGGGAGCGTGCCAGCGCGAGCAATATCAAGTGGCGTTCTAACTGGGCGGAGTGCAGGCGGATGGACAACGAGGTCACGCCGTCGTCGGGGCCCAACTGCACAATGCCCGTACCCGGCCCCGGAGCGGGCGTCGAAGGGGCGGCGAGGTCGTCCAGCGCCAAGTCGCCCAGCTCCAACGTCGCTTGTCCATGGGGAGCGACGATGACCGCGCGTTCGAGAACATTCTCCAGCTCGCGCACATTGCCCGGCCACGGGTGGTCGACGAGGCGGGCGAGCGCCGCCGGTGAGATGTCCCGAATGTCGCGGCCCAAGCGGCTCGCGGCGCGCGCGACTAAGGTCTTTGCAAGCAACGGGATGTCCGAAGCGCGCTCGCGCAATGGCGGGACCCGTACGCGCACGACATTGAGACGATAGTAGAGGTCGTCGCGAAACCGCCCGGCCTGTACATCTTGGTCGAGGTCACGGGCGGTCGCCGCCACCACCCGCACGTCTACGCTGCGGTCCTCTCTCCCTCCGACGCGACGCACACGCCCGTCTTCGAGAACCCGAAGCAAGCGCGTTTGGAGGGGCAACGGCATGTCCCCAATTTCATCGAGCAACAACGTCCCGCCGTGGGCTGTCTCAAAGAGGCCAGGTCGCGCCCGATCTGCACCCGTAAATGCCCCGCGTTCGTGACCGAACAGCTCGCTCTCTAACAAGCTCTCGGGAATCGCCGCGCAGTTCACCGGTACGAACGGCCCCTCGGCCCGCGGGGACAGCATGTGCAGAGCGTTGGCCAGCAGCTCTTTTCCGGTGCCCGACTCGCCGGTGATGAGCACCGTAGAAGGATACGCGGCGGCCCGACGCACGAGGTCCATGACCTGCCGGGCCGCTTCGCCTTGCCCAACAAACGCACCAATCGCCGAGCCTCCTTCCACCGCCTGCCGCAAGCGCCGGTTTTCAATCGCGAGGCGGTCGCGCTCGGCGATACGCGCGACGCAGGACAAGATTTCTTGGGCACGAAACGGCTTGGCGATAAAATCGTAAGCGCCCGCGGCCAAACACTCCATCGCGGTGTCGGTGGTGCCATACGCGCTCATCATGACGACATGGAGCTCGCGGTCGGCCCCCAGCGTCTCCCGGACCTCCCGCAAAAACGCGAGCCCCCCGAGCCGCGGCATTCGAATGTCGCACAGTACGATATGCAACGAAGGGTCGGCCTGAAGGGTGTTCAACGCGGCCAAGCCGTCGCCCGCCTCGACCACCGAATACCCGCCGCGCTGCAAGATGACCCGCAACAAGTGGCGCAAGCCTTCTTCGTCGTCTACAACCAGCACACGCGGCGATTCACGGGTAGGCGGTTCGGTGCGCACGTTGTCTCCCAGGCCGCGCGATGTGCAGAGGGCACGCCGCGCCGTTCCCCATCAGAATACCGGGTCTGGAGCCAATGGGCCGGTCCCATTGCCCCTTCGACACGAGAGTAGGCACGGGTCCTGTGAACGTATTGCTCGTCAGTCACGGTTTTCCGCCGCAAGAGAACGCGGGAACGGAGCAGCATGTAGCCGCCCTCGCTACGCAGCTTGCCGCGCGCGGGCACACGGTCAGCGTCTTGGCGGCCACTCGCGCGCCGGGGCGTCGCCAATACGAAGCGATGGAGGAGGTCGTCGGCAATGTACGCGTGGTGCGCATTGTGCAAAACGTCCCTAGCCGCGCGTTGTCGGACGGCGAGCAAGACCCCGCGATAGACGCGGTCGCACGCGATTGGCTCAAGCGCCTCCAACCCGATGTCGTGGCCGTTCATCACCTCCAGTTCTTGTCAAGCACGCTGCCGATCTCCGTCCCCACCGTGGTCACCCTCCACGATCAGTGGTTTTGGTGCGCCGCAGGTGGCCTGGGCCTGCGCTCCAACGGCGACGTTTGCGCAGGCCCGCAACCGTCCATCTGCGCGCCTTGTGCCTCTGCGTGGCGCCCGACGCCCGGTCGCGCCACCCGCCTGCTGTCTCGCCTCGCGGGATTCGGCGCGCGATGGGTGGCACCGGATCGGCTTCACCGCGCCTACCAAGCCGTGCCGCACCGCCTGCGTCCCCGCCCGGAGCGCGGCGTTGGTCCGCGCGCATCGCCCGAAGAGGCTGCGCACCGAAACCAGATGATGGCACGATTCTTGCATGACGCGTCCGCGGTTATCTCCCCAAGCGTGGACTTGGCCCGTCGCTGCACCGCCGCCACCGGTGTATCCGTCGAACATATCCCCCACGGCCTGCAAGACGACTGGTGGTCCCCCCGCACCACCGACCAGCGCACGTTTTTCTTGTGTCTTGGCACCATCGCCGCACACAAAGGCACAGACATCGTGGTCAAAGCGTGGCGCACCGCGTTCCCGAATGGGGATGTACCCTTGCGTCTCCACGGCAACGTTCAAGACCCCAGGCTGTCCCTCGGCCACACCTTGGGCGGCCCCCTCCCGCCCGCGGCCGTGCGGGCGGCCCTCGACGGCGCACGCGCGCTGGTGATGGGCTCGGTGTGGCCCGAAAACGCGCCGCTGGTCATTCTGGAGGCCCGCGCACGGGGATGTCCCGTCATCGCACCGCGAATTGGCGGGATTCCCGAACTTGTGAAGGAAGGGGTCGACGGCTGGCTGTACCCCGCCGGAGACGTCTTGGCGCTGGCGGCGACCATTCGCGCCGCGACGCTTTTGTCCCCGCGCCCTCCCCCGCGTCTGCGCGACCAAGTGACCCAAGTAGAGGCTGTTTTGCAGCGGGTGACGCGGTGACCGAGCGAATATTGCTCATCGCGCACGGCTGGCCCGCCCACACCATCGGTGGCACCGGGGTCGTCGTCGATGCCCTTGCGCGGGGGCTCTTGGCCCTCGGACACGACGTATGCGTGGCCCATCCTGGCGCCGAGCAAGCGACCGAGCCGTATGCGGTGCGCGGCGTCGCGGCGGTTCGCCCCCGTGGCTGGCGCGGCGGCTGGGCGGCGGACCCGACGGCGACAGAGCGTCTCTTCGCGGATTACAAGCCCACAATCGTCGATGTGCACCACCTGACGGGCTGGCCCCTCACCCTTCCCCACCTCGCACGGGAGGCAGGCGCGCACGTTGTCTTGACCCTCCATGACTACGCAATCGTGTGCGGACGCGGCCAGCTGGTCCACGCGAACGGACAGCGTTGCGAAGGCCCCTCGACCCACCGCTGCGGAACCTGTTTGGCGCCCTTCCTGGGCCCGTGGGCACGCCTCTCCGGCCAGCCGAGCCATCGAGACTACCGTGACCTTCGTGCGCGCCATACCGCCGCGGAGACCGCATTACGGACAGCCCACGTCCGCATTGCCCCGTCTGCAGACCTCGCGCGCCGCATGACCCAACTGGGCGCGGGCCCGGTGTCTGTGGCTCCGTTGCCGCTGGCGAAGCAGCTCGCGCCCGCCGCAGCGCCGCCGCCGGGTCCGGTGCGGTTTTTGTTTTGTAGCGCCGTTTTGCCAACCAAAGGGCCCCACCTTGCGTTGGCGGCCTTCGCGCGCCTCCCCGAAGGCGCCGCAACCTTGACGATTGCCGGCCCTGCGCCCACGTTTCCCGGCGACCCAAGCTACGCGGCGCGGCTCCGCCGGGCTGCGGCATCGGTTTTGGGCGTCACCGTCCGGGATGCGGTGCCCCGCGAAGACATCCAAGATGTCTTGGCAGCCCACGATGTATTGGTTTTGCCGTCCTTGTGGCCCGAAAACAGTCCCCTCATCGTGCGGGAGGCTACGGCCATCGGACTGCGCGTGATTGTGTCTCGATATGGTGGCGCCGCAGAGCTCGACCCTCTCGCCCGCGTGGTGGCGCCCGACCTTCCCGATGCGCTCTACCACGCGATGCGCGCGGAATGTGCGACAGGGCGCGGTCGACGGGCGCCGCTTTCTTGGCCGTCACCCGTGGAGGTCGCCGCCGAGCGCCTCGCGAATGCGTATCGTCGGTGAGCGGCGTCCGGCCGCAGTGTCGGGCGGTCAACCAAACCGAACGCCGGACACCGCCGTTCCCATCAAGCGACCGCGATAGGTCACTTCGCCACGGTCTGCGCCCGCCGCGCCCGCGACGACCATCAAGGGCAGCAGGTGCTCTTCTCGGGGGTGACAAGCGCGGGCAGCGGGCGCCGCACTCCAGCTCGTGAGCGCGGCATCGCGTGCGGTTGGCTCTGCCGCTACGGTCTCGCCAAGCCAGCGGTCGAAGGCCTCGGAGTCCGCGCGCGCCGAGGGCACCCGTCCAAAAAAGCCGCGCATGTTGTGGTAGCTCATGCCGCTTCCCAAAATCACCACGCCTTCGTCGCGCAACGCAGCGAGCGCGCGCCCCATTGCAATGTGGCGGGCGGGGTCCAGGCCGACTTCGAGGGAAAGTTGCAGCGTGGGCAACGTCGGGGTTGGATACGCGAGCATGAGCGGAACAAACGTGCCGTGGTCAAAACCGCGCGACGGGTGTTCGGCCGTCGAAAAGCCCGCGGCACCGAGCAGGTGGCGAATACGCACCGCAAGCTCTGGCGCGCCCGGAGCCGGCCAACGAATCGTATAGGTCTCCGGCGGAAAGCCCGAGTAGTCGTACAACATGGGCGGTTTGGCGGCCGTCATCACCGTAGGCGTGGGGGCCTCCCAGTGGGCAGAAACCACCAACAGCGCCTTCACACCGGCGGGCAAGGTAGACGGCAAGGTCGTGAGCCAGCGCTGGAGTCCCGCATACATATCGGGCGGTCCAAACATGGAGGTGTCCATAAACGGCCAAGGCCCGCCGCCATGGGGCAAGAACAAAGTAGGCATACGAGCAGAAGAGGCCATCAGAACTCCAAACGGGTGCGCACGAACACCCCGCGCGCAGGCCAGAACTTGTATCCGCGGTGGTGTCCCCACCACTGAATGACCATTCATTTTCGGGAAATGTTGGTTGCAACGGGGGAACACCCCCAATTGAACGCAAAATTCAGCCATCGGCGACCGCAAGTTCGACATACCGCCATGAGGACGCTGCACGTTCGACGCGCCGGATTGGGGCGAGCGGCGCGGCGCGGACTCCAACGGCGCGCGCAGCCGCCCGCCCAGGGGAATCGCGGTAGACATTCGACGACGAGCGGTTTTCGAGACGGAAATCGCTGAAGATTGCGGAGCGACAGCCGACGAGCACGCTACGGGTGTTTGGCGCCGAATATGCTCGGGCTTCCGCTACCGCACCACACAACGTGAGGTCATCGTGCTTGGTTCCCTTCGACCCTGGCTATTGCTCGGATGCATTCCAGCATGTGGCATTTACAAGGACTCCGGCGATTCGGGGCATTCCGCAGGAAGCAACGCGGCGTCCACCGGATTTCTCGCCTTGTCAGACGGCACACGTTGCGTCGTGGACGACGGCGACCTCAAGGGATTTTGTGGGGAAGGCAGCACCTCGTTTTGGGGCGATGCGTCCACCGAGTTTTCCGATGCGCCCTGCGACATCTCGATGAGTGCGACCGTTTGGATGAATGCGAGCACGTGGAGCGACGGCACGGAACACACCTTGGCCCACCACGCCGACCTCAACGACCACGAAGCCACCGTCTGGATGACCATCGCCGGCCAAGAGACGGCCAGCGGAAGCGGAACCGCCCGCGCGAAGACAAACGCACATGACGAGGTCAGCATCACATTCGATATTCCTGAGTTGGTGGACTTTCTGAGCAGCGAGCCCACAGGAATGGGTGCATCGGGCGAAGTGATTTGTACGTTATAAGCGAAGGTCTGCGACAAGGCCTCGGCACACCCACCCTACGCTCCATTGGGGCGAAACCGAACCGGCGCACTCCCTATGGCGACGCCTCCCCCTCCGTCAAACCCATCTATCGAGCACTTCGCTGACCCCATCGGATACCGCGTCCTCATGGCGGTATCTGCCGCATTTGTAGCACTGCTCGATGTGGTTTTTGTCATCGCATTGGTCCTCGAAGGACCAAGCCGCTCGCTTGCCGTGTCCGCCGTTGTTTTGTTGGGAATGTCGGCCTTGTGTGTTCCCGTGTTGGCCACCGCATTTCAACGTGCAACCCTCACCGCCGACACCCTCAAGCTCGGTCTTCCCTTGCTCCAGCGCAGCATCCGATTGGCCGACATTCAGGGCGTGCGCCTCGAAAACGCGCTTGTGGTGCGTACTGTCCACGGCAATGTCCGCCTGCGAACCGGCCTTCGCCGCACGGGCTTGCGGGTCATGCAGGCGCTCTCCCGTCGTCTGCCGCCCGAAGCAACCGATATTGCGCGCAACCTGCCCTTCGTCTACCTCCCCCGCACCGAGGTTTGGGTCACCAATGTCCTCATGACCCTCCTTTTCGGGCCGGGCGCGCTGGCGATTGCGGCAGGCGTCTCTACGGTGGGCATTCGAGAGGCGATGCGCGGCAACTACTTCGAGGCCTTGACAACTGCGGGAATAGTCCTGTTTATCGGCCTTTTGGGCGCGCTGATTTCGGGGCTCTTTTTGTTTTCGTTTCAGTGGAAGGTCGTGTTTGCCGCCAACACGGTGCGGGTCTACTACCCCCTACGTTGGAAAACCTTCGCTATTGCGGACTTGCAAGACATCGACGTCGCGGGCGAAATTCGAACCTACAAGCGCGTCAAGCGCCAAGCGTGGTGGCTCGCGCTGCGGTTCACCGGAGACCGCGAAGTTCGCATCGAGCCAACCGAAAACGGCATCGCCGCACGCCAAGACGCGGCGGCGGACTTGCAAGAGGTCAACCAACTTCGGGCCGACCTCCGCCGACTCTATGCCCGCGACACCCCCCGTACACCCGAGGCGCCCGTGCCCCCCTCCGACCTTTTGGCCGCCGTTGCCGCGCTCTCCGAGGCCGAAGTCGGCGACCAATATGAAAACCTCCGGGACCAACTGGCCGCGCTTCGTGACCCCAAGCGCATCTTGCTGGCCGCGCGGGCCCCTTGCGCGCCCCACCTCACCGACCTTTTCGCGACAGTGCTCGCGGACGCGGCCTACGCCGATGCAATGCCTTGGATGGTCGAGCTGCTCGACCACACCGACCCCCAAGTGCGCTTTGTGGCCGCGATGGCGTTGGACGCCCTCGCCCAAGGAAAGTTTGGAATCGAAACAAAGATAGTCGGGGGCTGGGTCCAACACGATGCGATTGCCGCCGAAATCCCCGCCATTCGCGCATGGTGGACCAAAGAAGGCGCTTCGGCGGCAGCGGATTTGGCCCGCAAACAAGAGCGGTCCCCCGCCCCACCTCCCGCCTCCGACCATGACAAACGCTGCAACTTCTTGGCGCTCAATCCCAATTGGGCCATCTTGTCAACGGGCGAATATCTGCCGCCTGACGCCCACAATGGCAATATTCCCATCCAAGGCACCCAACACTTGGTTGGGGGGTGGATACACGAAGCAGGTGGGCAAACCAAGGTCTTCGCCGTGTTTGCGATGGACACACGCGCGGAAGATGCGCTTGGAGCGTGGGTCAAAGGGAAGTCGCAGTGGATACACAGACAGCGCGGCCGGGACGAATGGCGGCCCAACCGTCGCTTTTATTGAGCCCCCAACCGATTACCGGAGGAGCCACCGACGTGTGTTCTTGGCGGGGTCGACCTCAAAAAAGCCGCGTGCGAGGCGTGGCCGAAACCCAAGCGATGTCGCGACTTCACCCAACTCACGCACCGTTTGGCCTGTTAGTTTGCGGCCCAATGCGTAGGGCGTAGTTCGTGACTCGGCAACCATCAGCAGCGGCTCGATGACGCACGCATAGAGCTGCCAGGGTCCATAGCCCGCAAACACTTGGTAGAGCGCACCCCAGCCACCGCGCGTGAGGTTGGGCGGCACCGCGACCGCTTCGCCGGCCATCACGGCGACGGTCGAAGGAGGCGGGCGCGAGAAGGTGTTGGGGATGGCGACATCGACCATGATGCTGTCAGGGCGCACCCAATCGGGGTCGAGGGTGCCGCCGGTGGGGCCTGCGCCGACGAGCAATGGTGCGTCGGCGACGAGGTCTTCGAGGGAGTCGCAAACCTCGACCGCGAGCCCCTTCCCACCCCGTCGGCTGTCGACCCGCACGGCGCGTCCTTCTTTGGACAACAGCTCCGCCACAGCGCGCCCGACGGGACTGGCGGTACCGATGACGGCGATGGGCCCCACAATATTGCGAAGGTCGGCGACCGTCGCGGCGTTTTGCCAAAGCGCCCATGCGGTGGCAGCCGCCCCCGTGGTCACGGGCATTGGCAGGCGCTCCGCCAACGCTTCGCCCCGCCCTCCGACAACGGCGGCCAACGCACCCAAGCCAACGGCCTGGTATCCGCGGCGGGCATCCCACTCGCGCACGACCCGTTCCATGCGCGCGACGGCCCGCCCTTGGTCGGTGAGCATTTGCTGGGGGTCGAGCGGTATCGTGAGGATGTCGCCCTCAATGCCGCCCAGCCGGTACCGCGCCAAGCGACCGAGGCCGGACCAGGGGTCGGTGCCGTCGTTCCAGCCAAGCGCGATGCCAGGGGTCGCCCGCCGCAAACCAATCAAACGACGGTGGGCCGGCGACAGGGCGTGAACGACGAATGCGAACCGACCGCTGCTCACGCTTCGCCGTTCTTCTCGTTGAGGAGATGGACAACGAGGTTGTAGAACGTAGCGACGACAAACAGCTCGGGAACTTCGGTGCTGCGAAGGCCCGACGCGAACTTCTCCGGCGGGATTTCGGGCATTGCGGCCTTGAGCTTTTCGATCGCCATATCGGTGAGGACGCCGTCCACTTCGTACTCGTCTTCGTCGATACCTTCGCGGGCGGCCTTTTCGATGCCACCACGGGGAATCTTGATGTCGAACGCGCGTTCGAGACGGAACGCGATGTCGAGGAAGTCGAGACTCTCAGCATCGAGCTCTTCGATGATGACCGAGCCAAGCTCGACTTCGTCTTCATCCAAGCCCAAGGCTTCCGCGAATGCGGTCTGCACTTTGGACCAGATATCGGGATCTGCATCGTCGTAGTTGCCAGCGATAAGCTTCTCGAGTGCCACGATTTCATCCTTCGAGGGGGAGATGGCTACGGTAACCGCAGCCTGCGGAATGTGTGCAAAGTATCCGTAGAGTTCAAGGCAAACGTACGGCGCTGCGAATCCAAGCGACGGGAGAGGCCGCGGCGCCCATAAATCCAAACGTGGCTTCCAGCGCGCGCACATCGGGCGCGTCGCCGAGCGTGATGGACGGCTCATCTTCGGCGGCGGGTGCAAACACGGCAAACGCAGCGGCTTCCCCGCAGGGGCCTCCGAGAATTGCCTCGGCGCCAATATAAGAATCGGCGCCACCTGCAACGACCACATCGGCGCGCCCTTCGGCGACCGCCGCCCAACCTTCGACCAACGCATTCCAGCCACCACGACGGCCATCGCAGTAGTTGGAGTTGACGCCTTGAAGGTCGTGGAACGCGCTCGCGAAACCAATCACATTGTTGGAGAGCCCACGAACCAACCACAGCGGGTGGATGAGGCCGATGCCTTTCTCCGCGAACGCTTGGAGGTCGAACTCGCCCGAGGTCATGGCGACATCCAACGCGCTCGAGAGGTCGTCGGGGTCGCCCAGCTGGGGCGTTGCACCGACAAAGATGCCGCGACGACTCGCCGGCGCTTGGTCCCAGCCGGCCGCTCCATCGAGCGCGGCTTTGACACCTGCGACGCCAAGTTGCACGGCGCGCCCCATCAGTTTGAGGCTCTTGCGATCGGCAACCCAGTCGCGGGGCTTGAATCCGGGGACAGAGCCTGTGCCGGAGTCGCCCAAGCCTGCTGCGCCAATGCCAGCAGGACAAAACAAGCTCCAACTCGCCAACTTTACGCGGCGGAGCGCAGGAGGCGGAACATATGGCGGCTGCATGAGCGTCATGGAAAACCGGACCTAGGCTGGACGTTGAAACGCGAGGGTGCAGTTCTGGCCGCCAAACCCAAAGGAGTTGGACAAGACGACACGGGGAGCAACAGAGCGCGGCGCGCTCACGACATCGACCGGAAGGTCAACATCGAGGGTGCCGTGCCCGACCGTGCCCGGCAAATAGCCGCCGGCAATCGCCAATACCGACGCGACGGCTTCGACGGCTCCCGCTGCGGCAATGGTGTGCCCAAGGGCGCCCTTGATGGTTGACACGGGCACGGCGCGCGGGCCAAACACACGGGTGACGGCCAAGGACTCGGCTCTGTCGCCGAGGGGCGTACCGGTGCCGTGGCAGTTGACGTAATCGACCGAAGCGGCGGTGAGCTCTGCATCGGCGAGAGCCCGACGCATCGACAGCTCTGCCCCTGCGCCTTCGGGATGGGGCGCGGTCGGGTTCCAGGCGTCGATGCTGCTCCCAACCCCCGCAACTTCGGCCCAAATCCGGGCACCTCGGGCGCGCGCTGCGCTCTCTCGCTCGAGCACCAGGACGCCTGCACCTTCGCCAATCATAAAGCCATCGCGCTCGGGGTCGAACGGACGGCAACGGGTGGGACTGAGCGCGCCCAGCACCACGAACGACAGCATGCCCAGGGGGTGAATCATGCTGTCGTGCCCCCCAACAATCGCGAGGTCTGCTTCCCCGCGGCGCAACGCGAGCATGCCTTCGCCAATCGCCTGGGCCGCAGCCGCACACGCGGAGAAGCTCGTGCCTGAGGGGCCTTTCACGCCAAATCGCTCACACAAGCCAGCCGTGACCCGCGCGGGCATATGCCGACGCGGCGCGCCGCGGTGGGTGCTGAGGTCGCGTCCCATCGCCGTGCGGTCGAAGCGGCCATCGGCGCCGAGGTACGGATAGAGGTCGGTCTCAAGCTCCTCGGGGGTCACCGAAGACAGGCCTGTTCCCAAAAACAGGGCGCGGCGCTCGGGCGGAACGTCGATACCACCCGCCAAACCTGCGTTTTGCAGCGCCTCGGTGGCCGCGTCCAACGCGAGCCAAGCCTTACGGTCGTCGGGAAAGTCGGCCCACTCCGCGATCTCGTCGCGACATGCCCCGACAAACGGCACCGGAAGGGCACCTTCCCACGGCGTACCGCAGAAGGATGCCGAACGAAGCGCAGAGTCCAGCGCCCCTACGCCTCGACCAGCGGCGGTTACCGCCCCCAGTCCCGTCACGACGACTTTGTCGCGCATGGTCACTCCCGTGCACACCCGTCTGCACCATCGGCAAAGCAACGGTAATGCCCCGCCTCTGGATTTTCGATCACAGCAGTGGACCGACTTCGGTCTCCTCGCACCAATTTGACCGTGCAGGGTCCAGAGATTTCGGCGACCGCTACATCCGCCGTCGACTCACCGCTGCCCTTCGCCCCTTTGCACTCGACCGTGAGCTTTCGGGCGTCCTCGGACATCGCCGTAACCCGCAGTACACCGTCGGGAAGGTCCGTCGTCGGTTCCTCGGCCGCGGGCTCTTCCGTGGCACTGCCCGTGGTGCCTTCGGGGGCAATCGCTTCTACCGAGGCAACGTCGGAGGGGGCCGCGGCGCCTTGCAGCATGTTTTGCAACTGCGCGCCGAAGAGTGTGAAAACGAGGACTCCCGCACCCACAAGGAGCACGAACGCGAAGCAGCCTGCGCCCACCAACAGCGGCGCTTTGCTCTTTCCGGCTGGCTTTGCAGGCGGGGGCGCTGGCATCGCCGAATCTTCGTCTTCGGTGGCTTCTACAACAGCGACCTGGGGCACAACATCGCCGCTTTCCACCGCGCGAGCCACCGCCACTTCGGGACCATACCGGCTATCGGCGCTTTGGGGGACGACATCATCGAGGGACGGGGGCGCTGCTGCTGCACGCGCAGCCGGCGCCGCGACCGGACGGGCTGTGGCCGCCTCGGCTGCCCGCACCACGGGAATCGCGGGTGGAGCGGCCGAAGCTGCCTGCGCGACCGGACTTGCCGCCACGCCACCAATCGGCGAGGGCGGGAGGTCGAACGCCCCCATCACTTCGGTCGCTTCTTCGGGCGTTTCGTCGCCAAAGCCCATCAAATCGGCATCAACGTCGGTTTCATCCGGCTGCCGCGAATGCCGGTGCGGCACCACTGGGTCGGCAGCCGCCTGCGGCGACGTTGGCTTGGCCGCAACGACCGGCGCGTCCCATGCCCGCAGGTCCGGCTCCAGCGGACGACCCTCTACGCCCGGCGGCGCGCGAAGCGGGGGGACGGGTCCAGAGGAAACCGGCGCGTCGGGGTCGTAATGGCCGGCACCACCGGCGTTCGACGCCCCCCCTACTGCCGCGGGCGGCACCAAGGGCTCGGCTACATCCGTAGCACCATCGTCCGCGCCTTCATCTTGGAGGTCGCGGTCGACGGCAGCGGCGGAGGTGTGCCGCGGTGCCGGCAACATCGGCGACGGACGGATGAGCTGGGAGAAGGGGTCGCTCGGGTCGGGCAGGATTGCGGGGGAAGGACGTCCACCACGCCCTGCGCTCCGGGCATCTTCAGTCGCGCTGGGACGCGGCACACGCACGGCACCTTTGAGGCCACCTACCGCCGTCGGCCCGTCATCCCACTCGCTCTCTGGCTCGGGCTCGTCGGCGTCCGGCTCGAACTTGCCACGAAGCTGTGCAGGCGCACCCGTGGGCGGCGTAGGGACAAACGCGCCGGTGTCTTCCATCTCGGCCAAAGCGCCCTGCCGCAGCACATCGGCCGCGCCGACAGACTGCGAGCGCGGCGCCGAATCGTCGCGCCCGAACAGCTTGGCGTCTTCAACCAAAACTTGGTCGGACAGCGGATTGGGACTCTCCGCTTTCTGCGCGTCTTGGTGCGCCCGAACCATCGGCGGCACATAGCGCTCCGCCCAGGTGGGGAGGTCGTCGTCTTCGACCAAGCGCGCCAATGTCCGGGCCCGCTGGTAAAACTCGGCCGCTGTGGGTCGGTCCTCATGATTGAATGCAAGACCGTCGCCGATGAGCTTTTCGAGCTCTGCCGCAGCCGCATTGGGAATGTGCAGACATGCGCGCAAAAAGCTGAGGCGGTCGACCACATACGCCGCATGGCGCGCAGGGCGGCCACGCGCTTTCCCAAACTTTTCGAGGGCCAAAATCTCGAACAAGGTCGCCGCGAGGGAATACACATCGCTCGCGGGGGTTTCTGGCTCGAAGAACAAGCGCTCGGGGGCCATATAGTCGACCGAACCGAACTGCAGTTCTTGGGTATGGCTCTCGCGGTTGTCGATTTCCGACCGTGCGACGCCGAAGTCGAGAACCTTCACCATGCCCGTTTCATCGACCATGATGTTGCTCGGCTTGATGTCGCGGTGAATCACGCGGAGCGGCTTGTCTCCGGGAATTGGCGGCCGGTTGTAGGCCGCATCGAGCGCACTCGCGACCGCACCTGCGATGTCAAGCGCCGTGCGCACGGGCATCCGCAAACCCTGGGACGCAAGCTCCTGCGAAACCATTCGGAGGTCGACGGCTTCGAGGTACTCCATGATGACCGCAGCGCGACCATCGATGGACGTAAGGTCGATGACATCCACGATATTGCGATGGCGCAACAAACCCAGGAGCCGCGCTTCATCGCGCATTCGACGGGCGACTTCATCGCTGTCGGACCACTGGGCCTTGAGGAGCTTCACCGCAACCAAGCGCGAGAAGCCATCTGCGTGCATGACCTTCGTCAAAAACACGCTGCCGAAACCACCCGAAGCGATTTCTCGGATGAAGTGGAACCGGCGGTGGTGTTCACGGCTGGACACGGGGGACTTACCCTCTTTTGGACGGGAGCCGGGCCAGAGCGGGTGCGGTGCTACACGCACACCCGACCAACCGGACGGTTGCGAACCCTATCACGCCAACCGGGGGACGACCGATATCGCGGCGCTCACATCCCCCGGTTCCGGGTGGTGAAAACACGACGGAGATGCCGCACCGGAAGCGATCCACGCTCCCAATGCAAGGGGCACGGCTGCCGCTCCAACGTCACCCACCAAGTCTTCCAACAGACCCGCGCGCGGCGCAGATTCCCCCAGAGTGAGGAATGCCAGAATCGCCGCTCCGCGTGCTACCGCAGAATCCACAGGCTCGATCAGCATCATCGCGCCGGCTTCTCCAGGAGGGCCGACCCCACCCATACGAAGGCGGTCGCGGGCGCTTCCCAAATCAACCAAAGAGTCGGCGCCACCCACCAACGCAGCGGGCACCCGGCCTTCGAGGACCGCACGAATACCCGACACCATCGCTCGTTGCCCGGCACCGATTCCGCCCGCCCACGCGCCATTGTCGCCCATCGCGCCCAGGTTGATAGAGATGTGCGCCAAGGCCATATTGGGCAAGGTCTTGAGCGGAAGCAGCGGGGGGTAGAGGTCCCGACCGGGGCCCGCCAAGCGGTCCGCATCGAGGCGCCCATCATGGGCCGCAGCAGCCAGCGCCGCTTCACTTTCGCCATCATCCGGCGGTTCCCGACCCACGCCGAGGTAAATTCCCAGAGACGTTCGGTCTACCGCCTGTCCCACCAAGGCTGCGCCGGCCGCCGCGAGGGCGAGCTCGGAGGCGCGCGCCATCAGCTTTCGGTCCTTTTTGCGCACCAAGAAGTCCTTGAGCGGCACCTTCGCGACCACTCCCGCACGCGCATCCGCGAGGGGAGCCAACACAGACGACGGCGAAAGCGCAGCAGCACCGGCCAACACCGCCGACGCAACGGCGGACGGCTCGGTGCCGATGGGGCAAACCAGACCCAGCCCCGTCACCGCAACCATCGTCGGCGCGGTCATACCGCACCCGACACGATGAGCGTGCCATTGGAGCCGCCAAAACCAAATGCGTTGGTCATGGCGCGGCGAACACGGCCTTCGCGCGCGGTGTGGGGAATGTGGACGAGGTCACATTCCGGGTCCGGGCGGTCGAGATTGGCCGTGGGGGGCATGCGGCCATCGCGACATGCGAGCACGCAATAAATCGCTTCGACGGCACCACAAGCGGCGACCAAGTGCCCGGTCATGCTCTTGGTGCTCGACACCGCGACGGTTCGGGCGTGTTCGCCGAGCGCCCAATGAATGCCGCGGGTTTCGCTCGCGTCGTTCATGACGGTGCTGGTGCCATGCGCATTGATGTAGTCAACATCTTCGGGATTCACGCCTGCATCGGCCAATGCAGCCGCCATACTCTGCGCGGCACCGCGCCCATCGGGCGGGCTATCCGTGATGCGGTAGGCATTACAGGAACAGCCAAAGCCTTCGATTTCGGCGAGCACGTTCGCGCCGCGCGCACGGGCGAAAGCGAGCGTTTCGAGGACCAACACGCCGGCACCTTCGCCCAGCACGAACCCGTCGCGGTCGATGTCGAATGGGCGGCTTGCTCCGGCGGGGTCGTGGTTGCGGGTGGACAGCGCGCCAAGCAACGAGAAACCGGTGACCATGATAGGGTCGACCAGGACGTCCACCCCACCGACGACCATCGCATCGACTTCTCCCCGGCGCAAGCGCTGCACGCCCTCGCCAACGGCCTGGGAGGAGCTTGTGCAGGCCGTCGAGACGGTATGCCGAGGTCCGGTGGCCCCGGCCATCGCCGCCATGATTCGAGAGGGCGCATCGGGCCGCATTCGCGCCAGCGCGCCCGCATCGGGCAGCGCATCGGTGCGGAGGCGCCGGGCGACGTCCGCCAAGGAGGGCCGCGCCGCTTCGCTGCCAATGCACACCCCAGCGCGGCTTCCCAGCGCCGGCAGGCCGGACATTTCGAGGGCCTCGCGGGCCGCGAGCACCGACAGGCGCCCCTTGAGGTCGAAGGCCAAGTGCTCGACGTGCGCAGGAATCACGCCTACATCGTCTAGTTCGGGGACTTGGGCGGCAAACTGCACCGGAAACCCGGTCGCATCAAATCGCGTGATGGGACCAATGGTCGACCGGCCGTCGATGACGCCCGACCACACCGCGTCAATGCCGATGCCGTGCGGGGTAACCGCTCCGATGCCCGTAACGACGACGCGCGGTCGCCCAAATCGGTCCAGCATGTCCATGGTGTTCCTCACGCTTCCGAGCCCCGGAAGCCGTCTCAAACGAGACGGGCCTGCGCAAACCGCAGGTCCGCCAGATGGTATTGCTAAAAATCGCCTGGATAGCCCGGCCAGAGCCGCGCCAGCTCCGCCCGCTCGACGTCTTCGACGCGCGCCGCCTCGGCGGGATCGTCGAAAGCGACGGCGTTGAACACAAACACCTGCTGGGCGCGCGCCCGCCACTTGCCGTCGACGAGGGCCCGAACCTGCACAATCGCGCTCTCGTCGCGCAAGGATTCGAGCTCGACTTCGAGGCGGACGAGCTGGTTGGGCGGAATAAACCGCCGAAACTTCACGCGGTCCATCATGCTCAAAATCGGAAACGGCCAGTCACCGCGTTCTTTTCGGACCGTATACCCAATGAGCTTCCCGGCGACTTGGGCGAGGCTCTCGAGCGTCAACACGCCGGGAACCACGGGGAAACCCGGGAAGTGGTCCTGAAACAATGGTAACGAGGGATCCCAGGTACGGGAAGCCACTGCGTGTTTGCCTTCGACCAGCTCGTCGATACGATCCACTAGACCCCAACGCACTGTTGACCTCCGCTGCCGTGACCATTCAGGACGATAAGCTCGTATGTGTCCGGGGGGACACAAAACCGCGCCCCCTGTAGCCGGTTTCCGCCAACGGATTCAACCCATACGATTCCGAAGGTCGTCGCAAGTGCCCTCCCGTCCCTCCGAAGAACAGGTAAGCACGGGCATTGCAGCCGACCGTCACTTTCGTGTCACGAGGTCACACGGTCATTCGAGGATAGACTCAAGGCACTGTACGCCGAGCAAGGTTCGCTCGGAACCCGCGCAGGTGCGGTATCGGAACACTTGAAGGTGGTGGTTTCCCGAGTAGGGAGCGTACCAGTCTTCGACGCCCCAAAAGCGCTTTCCATCACGCACGGTGTTGGCGCCGACGGCCATTCGCTTCGATCCGTCACCGTTCTCGGCAGGCCGGTCGTCGAAGTAGAGGTCCATGTCATAGGTGCAGGATGCCTCCCCGTCCGCCGCGGTGTCCGTCCAAACTCCCACTGCGATGGCTTCCCCCAACGTTGTAGCGGGGTGGGGCGCGCCCGTCTCTGCAAGCTGGCGCGCGGCCAATGTTGGATCCGTGGCCGCCTTGCCCAAAAACAACGGTCCATCGCAAGGACGAAACGAAAAATCGACCGACGCCGGAAAAGAGACGTACTCTTGGAAGGTGCCCTTCGCCTTTTCGACCTCTTTGCCGTCCTTCCAACCCACCTCAAACTCGGTGACCCGCAATCCCCCTGCCTCTGGACGCGGCACAACGTACAATCGAGCCAGGGTGCGGTTTCCAGCTTTCCATTGCGCTTCGTCGGACGCCGAAAGCTGTTCCGTGAACTTCCAATCCGATGCCCGAAGCTCGCCCACCATGCGCCTCTTGGTAAAGCCGCCATTGGTATACCAAAGCTCGGTGGTCGAACCAGCACGAAACCATTCAAAGCGGTGGGTATGGTCACCTTTTCGACCATCTACGCGAATCCATTTCCCCGAAAGCGCGTCAAGCTGGAACTTGGGGTCGACCGCGGGCGCGGCCTCGACGGGTGGCTCATTGTCTCCACAACCAGCACCAAGACCGAGCCACAAACAACAAACAGCGAACCGCATTGGACCTCCTGCACCATCCGGGTTCACGGTTCGCAAATTCCAAACCGGTGAACACATCCGTGTTTTTTGCTGTCCCAGGACCAATCACCGCCCAGAACACCAAGCCCTTGGATTTATACCACACGCGAAGCCTTCGCCTGCACAGATACGCGCTCCCCCTTGCCCCGTAGACACTGGATTTCGCAGCAAACCCGCGCCGCCCCCCGTCCACTGCCTCCGTTGGTTGCAAACGGTGATCTCTGGTGCATTCCTTTCGGCGCCATCGGCCCGTTCATTGTCCTGCAAAACGTCGTGCCATTGTCGGTTTTCGCACCGTCTACTTCATGAACGTATGTCAAGCCCACGCCGAACTTCCGTTCAACGGGCGCTCTTGCAGCGGAGGCGCTATACTACCCACCTTGCAAAATGCCGTCCGAGGGTTCGATGCGCGCCACCCTGAGCTTGGTCACACCATTGGTCACCGCCGGATTCTTCGCCACTGGCTGCTTTCAGCCCGTCGATGAGCTGGCCGACCTCGACTTTTCCGACATGAGCTACACCGCTCCGGGCTTGGCATCGTCCACCGCCGTGGTGCGCGCATTCGACATCGAGACCCACACCTGCCCCGATGGCGAGCCTGCGCGGATGTACGCAGTCTACGCAGAAGGAGCCGCCGACGGCGGGCCGGTGGCGTTGGTGCTTCACTCCGGAGCCTTCGACTTCATCGTCTCCCACGAAGACGATCAAGAACCGCTCGAAGGCCGCCACTACCGCGAAGAATCCCGGCTTGAGCGGCCGTGGGCCCTCGCAAAAGTGTGGGAAACCATCGGGATGCTGCCCACTTCGGTCGAGGCCGGCGAAGACAACCTCGGCACACTCACCGTGAGCATGGTCAACCAAGGCTGGGTGCAGCTCTACCCCGCCAACTGCTGGGGCGACCTCTGGCACGTCGACCAAACCGTCAACCCCAACGACGAGTTCACCGATGGCTTCGTGCGCGACGGCCTCGGCCTCGCCGCGACCACCGCGCGTATGGTCACCGAGCCGGGCTTCCCTGGGGAGTTTGGCGTCGATATCTCGGTCAACTTTGACCCAGAGCAGTTCTACATCGTTGGTCTCGGCGATGGCGCCCGGGGCGTGCCGGAGCTGCTGAACCATCCCGCCCTCGCAAACGCTCCCGTCGCGGGCGTGTTGCTCGACAGCGCACCCGACCTCTTGTCTGGCTATTACGCCGAACCAACCGCGTGGTTCACCGAGATTCAGGGTTTGGAGTCCATCTACGGCCCCACCTTGCCCGAAGACCCCGACGCCATCAGCGTGCTCCGCCTTTTGGAGCAAGGCCGCTTGCCGGCAAGCGTTGGCTACATTTGGTCCGCCATCGACGTCGCGATTCCGCTTTCGAGCACACTCGACACCGCCTTGGCCCTCGCCAGCGACTCCGCGCCGTATGTCGTTATTGAAAACCGCGGCGCAGGCCATGTGTTCATCAACTCCGACCCCACCCTCGCCGATGCAATGGTGAGCTGGATGACCACAGGCGAGCTCAACCTCGAAGCCCCCTGAAACAGTGCGTCCATCCCGCCCACCGCCCGCACGGGTGCTCGCTTCCCTTGCCTTGCTGCTCGGCACGATGGTGTTTGCCGTCCTGGTGATGGGCGAAGTCTGGAGCGGCGTGTTGGTGGGCGCGCTGTCGTTCTTTTCTTATCGAACCTTCGTCGTGCGATGGTGGCTCCTCGCTGACCACACCGCCGGGCTGCATCACGCGCGACAAGGACACCCTGCCGAGGCTCTCACCGCCTTTCGCCGCAGTGAGCAGCGGTGGGCAAATCGCCCGTGGCTCGACAAACATCGCGCAATGGTGCTCGGGAGCGCATCTCGCTTTGGGTTTTGGGACCAAGCCACCTACAACCACGCCCTGAGCCTGTTTCAACTCGACCAGCCCGCCGCGGCCCGGCAAGTGCTGGCCCCGCTGCTCGCCCGCACGCCCGAAATGGGGCCCGCGCGCGCACTCTGGGAGCACCTCGAAGCTCGCGCCCGCGACACCCCCGCGTGGGACCCCTTCGACAATGCCCCCGAAGAAGGCCCCCAGACCTTCAACGATGGCACCCCGGTAGGGTGACCGACAGGCGGCGCCCGAGGGACACGCCCGCCCGCGAGATGGTCGCCGACCACGCCATCACCTCGACCCCCGCCTCCACCGCGCGACGCAATCCGCGGCCATATACAGGGTCAACATCATCGGCAGGGCGAACGTCGTCGATGTCGCTCCGAGACACGAGGTAAAACAAGACCGCGCGGTGTCCGGCTTCGCGAAGGTGCGTGAGCACAGCAAGATGCTTCTGGCCGCGCTCCGAGACCGCGTCGGGAAACGCTCCAACGCCGCCTCCGCGCCACAACGTAACGTTCTTCACTTCGACAAACGCAGTGGGAGCACCGTCCGAAGACGCGTCCAGCACGATGTCGCAACGGCTTCCCGGCGCGTGCACCACCTCTCGGCGCAGGCGACCAAATCCCCGCAACTCCGGGACCTCGCCCGCAGCAATCGCCGCAGCGACCACGCGGTTGGGCATGGCCGTGTTGACGAGAACCGGCACGTTACCATCATTACCCGCAAATGCGACCTCCCAGGTCCACGGGAGCTTGCGCTTCGGGTTTTGCGCTGCCGACAGCCAAACCCGCCCGCCAGGAATCCAGCTTGCCGTCATCCTGCCGCTATTGGGACAATGGGCCACCGCAACCGAGCCATCCTGCAAGCGCACGTCCGCGAGAAACCGCTTGCGGCGCGCCAGCACAACCGCATCGACCAATGGCGTTGGAAAGGGCGTGACCACCGCACCCATCAGGGATTGACCCAAACCGGCCGAGAAGCGCCCGTGGGATCAATCAAATGGCCGCCTTTGACAATCGTTCGTTGGCCAGGGCCAAAGTTGCCGCGCGGATACAACGGAAGATACGCCATCAAGCCATCGGAGTGGTCGAGCACATCCAGAAGGAAGTCCCGCTGCGGATATTTGAAGACATGCTTCAGGCTGTGCCCGAACACCATACTCGCGTACCAAGCACGGGATTGTAGGTCGAGGTCGCGCTCGATTATCCCACGCGCGCGCGCCCAGGCCTTGTACCGAAGCACGGCGGAGTCCCGCTGGCCTGGTAGTCGCTCCACTTCGACGATGCGTGTTTGGGCGCGCCAGGGGTCGGGCAGGTCGTTCCAATCTTGTTCGAGCATCGACGACGACAAATAAGCAAACGGAACAGAAGAACCGGCGGGCAGTTTCCCCAACGCATCTTGTCCAACCCACAACACAACGGCAGAAGGTTGCCCATCCAACGCACGCGCAAGACCGCTGTACCCGCCATCGACCCATACAGTGCGCGCAGCTCCGCCCCCCGCGACGACCCGCTCCGCAACCAGCTCCGCTGCCCGACGGGCGCGGGAGCTTTCTTCGAGCACGACCTGCACCACATTTGCCTGACGCTGGTTTGCGAGAATATCGGCCGCTACGATGTTGGCGTCAAGTCGAACGCCCTCGGTAAAGTACAAGGAATAAAAGTCGTCGGCCAGCGCGGGTGGTTCGTCGGTAATCGGCAGAACACAAGGCATTCGATGGTCTTCGCAAAAGCGATGAATGGGCTCCCAGTCTCCATCGCCCAAGCCGCCGACCATCGCAAACACAGGTGCTTCGGCGTACCGCTCCTCTAGTTGTTCCCGCCATGTGTCCGAAGTTCCGCGAAGGGTCCAGACGTCCAGCTCCATCTTTTTGAATGGTGCGACTACGCGGCCGCGTTGCTGGCGCGTCTCGGCGCGTTGGTCCACGCCACGCGTATCTTCGTTGTGGGCCGCTACATAAGCATGCAATACATCGGTAACGGCAACTTTGTCTTCTTCCCGCAGGTCGCCCGCCAAAACCGTCGCGACCCGGAACTTGTCGTCGAGAAATCCGGGCGGCGTGTCGGAGCCAAGCTCTCGCAAATAAGAAATCAACGCGGCCATGTCGTCGTCGGAAAGCTGCAAACGCGGCATCAAGGGGTCGAGAGGGCGCCCTGCTGCGTCGATGCCGTCCCGCAATGCGCGGGCCAAGCTGGCTTCGGTATAGGCGGGCCGCGAACCATCGCGATTCGCCACAAACAACACGGGAGACGCGATTCCGGGCGTGCGGTCCCCCTGCTCGGGGCTCCCCATTCCGCCGCGTCCGTGACAGGTGCCGCAGGCGACTTGCACGCCCTTCATCGGGACGTCACCCAATACGGTCGCCGACACAGGCTCTCCCGAAGGCAGCGTACCAGTGCGGTAAATGTGCAGTCCTCTCTCTTGTTTTTCCGTCAAACCGAGCGGCTCTGGCCCGTAGCTCGGGCGACACCCAAACCAAGCTCCCAAGACGCCGACCAATCCCCAGCACCGAACCGCGTTCACAACGTTGTTCCTTTGTTCAGGAGGCCGCGAAGCTCTTTTGCCAAGAGCTCGCCATTGCCCAGCCCATCGAGCCGGCGCCAGTCCGGCGACCCCGGCGTGTGCAGCAAGGTGACGGGCTTGTGGTTGAACTTGGAGCCCGACCACACGCCAAACGCCTTCAACACACGCTCGACGTCTTCGGGCGAGCCAGTGACGAGGCGCCAATCGCCTTGAATACCATGATCTTGAGCATAACGCGCCAGCACGGACGGCGTGTCGTGGGCGGGGTCGATGGTGATGGACACCATCTGCACTTGGTCGGCGTCGGGCCCAAGCTGGTCGCGGGCCCGCGAGAACGTGGCGGTCATCACTGGGCAAATGGTTGTGCAGGTCGCGAAGATGAAGTTGAGCGCAACCGGCCGGTCGGCGTTGGCCAAATCAAGCAAGTCAAGCGGCTTTCCGTGCTGGTCGACCAAGGGCACGACGGGCGGCGCAACGACTACGGAACGCACCGAGAACGGCTCCGCCGTGGGGACGGTATGGCAGTCGGCGCCGTCTGCCGCTTTCGCGCTCGCGACGGCGGCAAGCTGGTCTTCATGCAAGGAACCAGAGCTGCATCCGAAGAGGCCCACGAGGGCAAAGAACAAACAAATGGGCGCGGTGGGGAGGGTGGTCATGACGCACTCACGCACGAAATATTCACAGCACGGGGCGGAAATGCACGCCGTTTGTCCTTGTACCGTAGCACGCAGACCAGGGCTTCGATGTCGGTTCTGTCCGCTCTGCCTGCCGCGCAGGGCAGATCCCTCCCGATTTCACGTTCGTGGCGGGTACTTTTGCAGCTTTCTTTGCAACGTGCGCCGATGCAAGCCGAGTTTGCGCGCGGCGAGCGACACATTGCCCGCGCAGTCTTCGAGTACCCGCTGGATGTGTTCCCACTCCGCACGCGCTAGGCTCGGAGGCTCATAGTCCGGTGACGGCGCGAGAGGCGGCGCTTGGTTGCGCGCGAAGGCCGCGAGAATCATGTCCACATCGGCTGGCTTCGACAGGTAATCCACGGCCCCGAGCTTCACTGCGTCGACCGCGGTTGCGATGGAGCCATAGCCCGTCAGCATCACCACCTGTAAGTCGGGCACCAACTTGAGAAGCTCGACCAATAGCTCCAAACCACTGCCGTCCTCCATCCGCAGGTCCAGGACCGCCTTGTCCGGAGGGTCGCCCAGGTCCGCACGCACCACCTCCAGCGCGTCGTGCACAGCGCTCGCATCGACCACGCGGTAACCTCGGTCACGGAACGCCCGAACCAAACGCGGCCGCAAGCGTGCGTCATCGTCGACCACCAGTATTTTTTCGGCAACTTCGTCCATGTTATCCATTGGATTGTTCCCTCCGGGGAACCCACATTGTCACGCGGGTTCCAACACCCACTTGCGAATCAATTCCGACACCGCCACCCAAGTGCGTGGCAACCGAGTGGACAAAAAACAAGCCTAGTCCTGTGCCTTGGCCCACCGGCCTGGTCGTGAAAAACGGTTCGGTCGCCCGCGCGGCAACTTCGGGTGACATTCCGTGTCCGGCGTCTTCTACACACAACACAACACGGTCATCCAATACCTCTGCGGTCACGCGCACTTCAGAGTTGGGCGCCGAAGCGGCCCACGCATTCCCCAACATCCGACGCAAGGCTTGCTGAATGAGGCGCACGGGGACTTCCACGATATCATCCGAAGCCACGATGACTGCTCTCTTGTCGCCAGCACCTTCGACCAATTCCCGCAAGCCAATCGACCGCCGGGACTCCCCCATCCCCGCACCCGCATCGGCCGCCAACTGTTGCAAAATATCTTTGCAACGTTGCACTTCTTCCCCCACCAAAACGGCATCATCGTGGGTATCGGCATCCACCGCACGCCGTTCGAGTTCTCGGGCAACCACCAAGATAGTCGACAATGGGGTAGCGAGCTCGTGGGCCGCACCCGCCGCGAGCGTCGCCAACGACGACAACCGCTCAGTAGACGTACGAATCGCCTCCGCTTCCCGCTCGCGCTGAACCGCCTCCGCCAACAACGCGCGCACGCGGACGATTGCGTAAAGCATCATCGGGCCCGTGACCGCATAGGCCAAAAACATACCAAACAAGTGCTGGCGCATGTCGGTGCCGTGGCCGGCGTGGGGGTCGGCCGTCGCAAGCCCAAACAACGAACCATATCCAATGGCCGTCGCGAACAAGGTGAGCCAAGCATTTCGCGCGCGCAGCAACAAGCCCGCCAAAATCACGGGAAACAAATACAACGAAGACAGGGGATTCTCCGGCCCTCCCGTAGACGCGAGAACCGCCGTCAGTACCACCACATCGAGCAGCAGCACTGCCGTAAGGTAGGGGTCTGTGAGGCCGCGCAATCGCCCCGAAATCCAAATATTCGTGCCCACGCCTATCGCTGTGGCGCCCCACAACACAAGGCCTGGCCCTTGTTGCATCCAACCAACGCTTCCCGCAACCCACAACAATGCAGGGAGCACCGCCATAAGCCACCGCAGCCGAATCCACGGCGTCAGTTCAGAAGTGCGGCGTTCACCGGGGGTCGCGACAAGCATGAACCCTCGTATCTTCTGGGTCGCCGTCCGTCCCTCGGGTGCGACAAATGACCACATCGCGCATTGCCGCCCAAGCGGAAAGGTTGAAGGACCACCCCTCTCCGTCCGACCCGTGGAAACCATACCGAGGTCTACCATGCGACGAACCACCCCCAGGTTGCTGGTCTGGAGCTGCACTGCTGTCACCATGGGCTGTATCCCTGGACCGGAACCAGACGTCATCCCCGTCAATCCGCGCCAGCTCGTCACCCACGATGGCCTGTATACGCTGTTTCTCGAACCTGAGCGCGCGCCGTTTCATGCAGGAGACACGTCCCGCCTCACCGTACAAGTCAACGCAGAGGGACAACCCGCCAACGAATGCGCGCTCAAAATAACCCCCTTTATGCCTGACCATAACCACGGAATCTCCCAACCGCCAACCATCGAAGACATCGACCAAAGCGCATTTCAAGCCTCGTGGATGTTTACAATGCCTGGATATTGGGAAGTAACCATTGAAGTCGATTGCGCAGATGGCAACGACACCGCCAAGGCCGCTTACAATGTGGAGTAGCATAGGTGCAGCGCTGTGGATGGCCATCACGGGCGCCTCGAACGCACACGCCGCCGCATGTTGTGTTGGGGCCACCTCCGCGCTTCCCACGCGCGTGGGGGAATGCGAGCGGGTCGTGGCTGCCGTTTCCGTCGGTGTCGAGCATGTCACAGGCTCGTGGGACCGCGCGGGAAATGTCCTCCCCAACGCCGACTACGCGGCAAACGCCCTCCTCCTCAACATTGGAACGGGCGTTCGTCTGACCCGGCGATGGGAAGTAAACGCCCGCCTGCCGGTGCGAAACAACCACATCACCGCTGGCGAACACCAAAGTACCGCAACCGGCATCGGCGACGCGCGCATTCTCGCGTTCTGGGACCCCCGCGAAGAACGCCCGCCCGGCGCACCCGGCGCTGGCCCTACGCCCGTCTTCATCGCCGGCGTTCGCCTCCCCACCGGACGCGACTGGACCGCATCTACGGACCTCTTGGGCGCTGACATCACCGGCTTGGTCGGTGCAGCGCCGGTCCTCGGACTGCAACTGGAGCGAACGATGGGGCAATGGCCGTGGACGCTGTCGAGTACGGCAGACATTGCCAATCCCAACACAGGCGGCACGCCCAGCCTCGCGACGGCCGCCACCGTCGGGCGGTATATGGGCTCCCAATGGACCACCCTCGCCTCCTTGAGCCGCACCTTGACATGGTCGGCAGAAGCGCTGCCGCTCCCCGCGACCGAGCAAACCAGCGTCGGACTGCGTGTTGTGCGAGGTCGTCCCAAAGCATGGCGCGCATGGGCAGGCATCGACACACATATACCCATGGCCGGCCTTGGTTTGTCTACGCAGCGCTTGACCAACGTTGCGTTGGGTTGGGCAACAATCTGGTAGTTATAACAACTCGTCACACCCAACCACAAGCACCCACTTGACAAGTGGATTGTCTTGCGGTATATTACTGATTCTCCCGCTCGAACCTACGCACTTCCGCAGCCCCAGGCACAGCGCCCAGGACTGTCGACAGAGCAGGTCCAGCCCGGCTCTTTCTCACGAAAGATGCCATTGAGACAATCTTTCGTGACGGTCACCGCACGCGGAGAAATTACATCTCCATCTCGCCGTCCATCATGCAGTGGCTATCATCGCCCATGTCATGACAAATCATACCGTCGGCGGCACAATCCGTTTCGACCACGGTGCCATCGACACATTCGGTGAGGACATCACCGCTGCACGAGGCCGTGCCCGCAGCGCATTCCCCGCCGGTGTCGTCTTTGTCGCCGCATGCGACAGCGCCCGCCATGGCCACAACGAAAACAACGACATTCCATGCATAATGGTTCATTGGAAACTCCTTTCATGTATCCAATGCTCCTTTATCGAATTTCGTACCCGAAACAATGAGGCAAATCGTCGCAGGGATTTGCCGACCGACATCTGGGGTCCCTGCCCACCCGGCGCCCGCGCTTCGAAATCATTCTGCCTATGAGAATTGTCGTCCTGCGCACCGCGCGGGATCGAAATCGCGCCCAACGTCGCAGTGCGTCCACCTCCGCGATGCGGATGCCAGGGAAGCGAGCCGCCTCGTTGACCGAGGCAAATCGGGGCATCGCACCCAAACGAACCGAATTTACGGTGTCCTTGCCCGACACGCGCCGCTGAACGTCACCGTAGATGGTCGAATGGCGCCCGTCCGCGACCTGTGACCGACCGCCCCATCCCCCCGCGGCGACGACAAGACGCGCCCGAGGCCCACACACACACACGCCGCGGCTTCTGCGCCCGACCTCCACCCACTTTCGCGGCAGAGCGCCCAGCCGCAAGCTGGCCAATCAACACCCAATTTTGAACTGGGGATGGCTGTACATTCTTTCGCCGTCGAGTATGATAGCCACGGGTAATCTTCGTCTGCACCCGCACCCCCGGACCGATGATGTCCTCCGCGTCCTCCCCCACCGCCGCGCAAAATGCCGCAGCACCGGTCACCTTGGCTGGCTTGGCCTCGGAGGCAGACCCCTTCGTGCCTGGCTACGACTTCGGCGGCGTCACCTTCAATCTCGCCGCAGACGAAGACCGCACCATCGTCGGCTTTTTGTTGTCCCAGGCATTATACGGCGAGGCCACGGGTGTATACTGTGGCAAATCCCTCTATGCGGCTGGCTCCTTAGAGGCCGCCCGGTTTTATGTGCGCCAAGCACGGCAAGAGCTCAACCACTTGGAGCTGTTTGCCGAAATCTTCCGCACCTTGGACCTCCAGCCGGTCCCCGGCCACTGGGTCCTGCGCTTGCTGTCCGCGCACAACAACTATTACCCCCTCAAAGTGCTCATGGAGCACGCCATTGGCGAGGGGATGGTGCTCGATATCTTCCGCGATGTGCTGCTTCAGACCTTGCCCGACTCCGACCCCCGCGTCCCTTCTATCAAAAAGAAGTTGCGGGCCGTATGCCGCGAGGAAGTCGAACACGTCGCATGGGGGGAGAAAGAGACAAAGCGCCTCTTGGGCGAAAAGCCGTGGCTCCGGGTGCCGTACTTTGGCCTGATTGAGCTACAGCTCCGCGTCGCGCCGTATATCGCGAGCCATTTCGCCGGACGGTATCCCCAGCACCCCGTCATGCAACACCTCCCACGCTTTGTAGACCACGTCACACAGCGGGTTCGCGAGCAAGGCCGCGCTCTTGGCATCGTCCCGGCCGCCCCCCCCTCCTTTGCGGCCCGTGCCTGGGCGATAACGGCGGGCCTCGCTCTCTTTTTGCGCAGCCAGTTCGCCCGGAGTCGCTCCCGCCTCGAACACATTTACTTGGCAGAGCTGGGCTTCAAGACCGCCCATCCCTGAGCCGAACTTATCTGGGAAGCCGGTTCGCCGCGGCGCCGGTTGGAGTCCCATCGAATGAATGTTGCGCAGTCTAGTCCCCGTCGACGCTTCCGTGTGCTCGAAACGCTCGGCAAGGGCGGCTTCGGTACGGTCTACCGTGCAGAAATGTCCGATGCGGGCGGCTTTTCCAAGCAAGTTGCGTTGAAGGTCATGACCTACAACGGCGACGCATCCGAAGACATCGCCCGCAGATTGCGAGACGAGGCGCGAATTCTCGGGCTCATCCGGCACCGCGCCGTGGTGGGCGTCAACAGCTTGGTGCCCCTGTCCGATGGCTGGGGCGTTGTGATGGAGTACATCAACGGCATCGACCTCAGCACGGCCATCAAAAAGCAACGCCCACCGCCCGGCGTTAGCATCGAGGTCATCGAAGAAGTCGCCGCCGCGCTGGATGCCGCATACAACCGCACCCATGGCGAAGACAATCGCCCGCTGCGCCTGATTCACCGCGACATCAAGCCCTCTAATATTCGTATTACCCGGCAAGGAGAGGTCAAGCTCCTCGACTTTGGCGTCGCTACCGCAGAATTCGACAACAAAGAAGCCCGCGAAGACACCAACTTCGTCATGGGCTCGGCGCGGTATATGGCGCCCGAGCGACGCACCGGAAACGAGAGCCACCGCTCCGACGTCTATGCCCTCGGCGTCGTTCTCGCCAACACGCTCACCGGCAAGCGCTTCGCGGAGCCCCCCCTCACCGACACCGACCACGCCCGCTACCTCGGCACGGTCCTCGAAACGGTGCGAAAGGCCCTCGAAGCCTCCGACGACCCCGAAACCCGCGCCGTCGCCCATGATGTGCGAATGCTGCTGTTAGAGATGCTCGCGTTCGACCCCCACGACCGACCGGGCGCGGGGGCCGTCGAGCAGCGCTGCCGCAAAATCCGCATGCGCCTCCCCGCCCCCTGGCTGCGCGACTGGGCGGAGCACGCCGTGCCGCGCTTGCAGTCCCAGACCACCGGCCCCGACGATGGCCGCGACGCCGATACCGGCCTCATGCTCGAAGAGTTGAGCGGTTCCCGCGAGAAGACCGTACCGGCGCCGCCCACCGTGTCCCCGTGGCCGCGCATCCGACGCTGGATGCTCCAGGGTTCTGCTCTATTGGCCGCCGCATTCTTTGGTTTTGTGGTCGGGCGCTTGTGGTGAGTCTGCGCATCGCGTTCGGCATCGCAGCCTGCGGGGCGCTCGGCGCGTTGTGCCGCTGGGGCGTCACCCTCGCCTCGGCACGGTGGTTCGCGGGCAGCTTCCCGGTAGGAACCTTGGTAGCAAATGCCCTTGGTTGCCTGCTCTTGGGAGTACTGACGGGCATCTCCGTCGAGATTCTGCCGCCCGATTTGCGCATTCCCCTGTCCACCGGCTTTCTGGGCAGCTTCACCACCTTCAGCACCTTCTCCGTCGAGTCGGTGCGCCTCGCCGAGCAAGGGCAGCCCCTCCTCGCTGGTGCCTACCTCTTCGCGAGTGTCGGCGTGGGTCTGGGCTGCGCGACTGCGGGGCTGGTCTGGGGCCGCTCCTTCGCCTAACGTCTCGCCTTGCCCGTCCGTGGACGCGGTGCAGGAGACGGCGGCGCCTCCGCACAAAACCGCCACAGCCGCGCACGGTCTACCGGGTCTGCATAGTCGATGCCTACACGCGGGTGCGCCGTCCAGCCGGGGTTTGTACGTCCTTCCGCCACCGCCAACGTGCGCGGCGGCAGCGTCCCGTCCAACGGCAGGCCCGACCACGACAAGTCCAGCGCGAGCGCCTGTCCGACCTTTCCCGGCCCTATCGTATCGAGGCGGTCGCCCCGCCGGGCCTTCACGACCGAATGCCCCGCCACCACCACGGCGCCGCGGATGAGCACACAGCCGATGGTGCCCTCCGCCTCTGTCACGAGATTGAGCAAACGGTGAATCCCATAGCACAAATACACATACATACACCCCGGTGGACCAAACAACGGCGCGGTGCGGGGCGTTCGTCCGCGGGAAGCATGACACGCAGAATCGTTCGCACAATATGCTTCTGTCTCTATAATTTCGAGGACAACGCCGTCGGCCGTACACAGCCATCTCCCCAGCAAGTCCTGCGCGACCTCCACCGTCGGTCTGTCAAAAAATACCGATGGCAACACGCGCGTCTCGCGCTCGCTTAGGTTCACGGTCGAGGGTCATGCCAAGTGGAGCAAAACATCGCCCACTGGCCGCGAAGCTGTCCTACCACGGGCGCTGTGCAGGCACCCCCAAAAGGGTCCGCGCCCCCGAAGAAGGGCTCTGCATCGCTAAACTCGGTGTCCCGTCCCAAAAACTCCCGCACCACCGGCTCCCCCCGTCCTCCGCCCGCCTGCGCAACCACATAATACCTACCATCACGCTCATAACAAAATGGAACTTGCGCACCGCCCCATCTCATGCTGTAATTGAGATTGAACCGACTGTCCGGCCCTTGCCACAAATGAACGACCGCCCCGTCGGCGGTGGCGAACAAATGCCGTTGGTTGTCCCAAATGCACAGGACCGGGTCAACCAGCCACTCCGACGACGCGATGGGTGTGTCTTCTTCCACAAAGTCGTTGGAGGTGCCGTCCCGCCGGGCCCGAAAGATATCGTGGGGACCAGGAAGGTTCTCGGGATTGATGGTCGGGTCGACGTCATCGCCTGGCGAGAAGTATGTAAACGTAACCCGCCCGTCTTTTTCGACATACAGCGAAGGGTCGATGTTTCCATCATAGTCGATGCCCGACACATAAAACGCGCGGCCCGAAAAGTGTTCGAGGTCGGGTGTCGTAATCGCGAAGATATAGTCGAAGGTGCTATCCACGGGCATTTCCGTTAGAAATGGCCCCCCCGCGATGATGAGGCCTACATCCTCGTGATTGTAGAGGTCGAGACTCGAAAAGGAATGCGCCACCCGACGCGCGCGCGAATCCCACTCGCCCTCTTCGTTCTGAAAGACCACGGACAGTTCCCAATGGTACGAACGCACAAGGTCCGAGTCCCAGTCAAAAATCTCGTCCATCGGACCCGATTCTCGGTACCAGTCCGGGTCGCGCCAAGGGTCCGGTGACAACACCCCCTTTGGGCTACTTCCGGGCCACGCCGAAATGCCGGGAGGGTCGGGCGGGGCGGTATCCGATTCGCCGCTGTCCGCGGTATCGACGCCCCCACCGTCAGAATGCGCCGCACCCTCGCCGTACATCGACGAGCCAGGCAGCTTGGGCACACCCGGACCGCATCCGAGCCCCATGACGACAAGACCCCAACGAACAGGCTTCACAGGACGCCTCCACATCGCCACTCTACCTGCTTTGGCGGTGTCGGGGAAACATTTGCCGCGCCCACATACGCCAAAAATGGTCACCCTTTGGCGCATTCAATCAGACGAACCGGTCGTTTCTGCGCACACTTGGCCTGCATCCGAAAATCTGACAACCGATGTCCTCCCAACAGGACTACGATACCTGTCGAACGGCTATGCCCGAGAGGTTCCCGTGCGCGCTTTTCGCTTTCCAACGGCTGATACCCCCCGCCTCGCTCGTTTTCCCCACGCCGCGGCCCTTCCCGTGTGGGTCGTTGGACTATTCGTGAGCGGAACCGTGGCATGCGGCCACACCCAACCAGAGTCGGAAACCAAGGCCACCACGGGCACCACAACCGCAGCCCCCATTCGCCCCCCCGAGCTGATTGGCGCCCGCTTGTCCTTTGAGTGGTACGAAGGCTACGAGCAACTGGTGGCCCGCGCGGTGCTCGGCGATGCCGACGACAACCTCGTACCCGGCGGCGTTCTCGACGCGTGGCTCTTCGACGACACCGGCGCCGAGCGCACCCACTACCAATACGTCAAGCTCGGCACCGACCCCGCGTTTCTGGTCGATCCCTTCCACCTCGAAGTGCCCTTCCGCATTGCCAACGACCCCACCATCGCCTGGCGGGTCGAGCTCACGGTCGTCGACCGCGACGGCAACTCCTCGGAGACCGTCGTACTCGATTGGCTCGTCGACGACACCGGGTTGTAGCGCACGTTCGCCTCACGATGGGGGTCGCTCTGGGGGGCCTCGGAGCCAAGGTCTCCGAGGCCGCGGGGGAGCCATTCTGTCTCCCCCGCAGGAAACCGCGGTGCGGGCGTCATTCCGCCTTGCTTTCGTCGAAGTCGGCCCCCCGGTTGGCGTGTTGGAGCAACCAGAGCACCTCTATGTCTTCCTGCGCCATTGTTGCCGGCCGCCAACGCAAACCGGCCGCGATATCGCCCGCGAGCGCCAATGCCCACGCCGGATGCGCCCCCGCTGCCGAGGGCGCTGACACCGCCGCACCCATGGCCGCGGGCCTCCCGACCGTGCGCCACGCGATGTCCGCGGACGGCGCGAGGCGGGGGTCGTGCGTCCGGGTCGCCGCGACCAACACCGCGAACGGCATACGCGCCGGATCCAAGAGGCCGCACACCGCGACCAGCGCGTCGCCTTGGGCACTCCATACCGCGCGCCGCGCTTCCGCGGCGAGCACGTCCGCCAAGGGGTCCGCCGCGGAAACGGCCGCCGCGACCGCCACAACCTCCGCCGTTGACCAAGGCGAAGCATCGGCGCGCAAAAACGCAAGGTCATCGGCCGTGCCCCGCCCCGCCGCGACCCGACGCCGACGCAAGGCCGCCACCGCCGGCTCTCGCTGCAAGGCTTCGTCAATTGCCGCGTTTTCGGCGTCCGGGTGTCCGCTCGCCGCCGCCACATCGGCCAAGAGCACCCACGGAGCCGCGGCAGCAGGGTCCAAGCGGAGGGCCCGCTCGGCCTCTGTGGTCGCCGCAGCGAGGTCTCCGGCTTCCAAGCGCAACCGCGCCCGCAAAAGGGCGGCCCGCGCTTGGCTCGGCGCCGATGACGCCTGCACGGCAACGGGCGGCACGGGCGGCAAGCGGGTGGGTCCACACGCGAAGATGCCCACGAGGAGCGCCAACGCCAGGGCGCGGCCACGTACCGTCAACCGCGCGGCCCCAAGCTCACCCGACATCACTCCCTCCACCGTCGACCGAAGTGGCCAAAGCGCCACCATAGGCTACCCTAACGCTATGCGCGACGCTGTTCCCCCGCAGACCCCCTCGGAAGCGCCCGGTTCCCCGGCCGCGATTGCCGCACGCGTTGGCCGTTGGTCTACCCATGGCCGCCAAGGCCCCGTCACCCTGGAGCTGTATCCCACCCTGGCATGCAACCTCGACTGCCAGTTTTGCGACACCACCGACCGCCACCGCCCTCCCGTCGATGAGCTGTCCACCGAGCGGTGGCTGCAAATCCTCGACGAAGCGGCGGAAATGGGCGTGCAGCGCGCATTCGTCCTCGGCGGAGGGGAACCTCTGGCGCGCCGCGACTGCCCAACCTTGCTCCAACGAATCAAGGAGCATGGGATGGAGGGCATTCTCACCACAAATGGCACCCTGCTCACGGCGCCCATCGCCCAGCAGCTCATCGACACGGGCTGGGACGAAGTCCACGTCAGCATCGACGGTCCCGATGCGCGCACCCACGATGCCTTGCGCGGGCGCGACGGCGCGTTCCGACGCACCGTGCGCAACACCTGCCGCTTGGGCGTGTGGGCACGCCAACAAGGCGCCCCCCTGCGCATCGCGCTGCATTTCGTCATCACCCGGCGAAACTGGCGCACGTTGCCCGAGATGGTCCAACTCGCACGGGCACTCGGCGCCACCCGCATCGACTACGACGCACTTATCGCCTACACGCCCGCCCAACGCGCCTTGCAGCTCAGCGACGACGAGCGCCGGGCGCTTCCCGAGGTCGCCCGCGCCGCCCACCGCCTCGCCGAGCGCTTTGGCATCGCGACCACCCTTGGCCCCTATATGGCCACAGAAACCGCATTGGAACGCGGCCATACCCCCCCGCAGGCCCCTGGCGGCGAGGGCCTCCATGCCGCTCCTTGCCTCAAGGCGTGGCATTATTTGGTGGTGCAGGCCGATGGCCGCACTTCGCCCTGTTGCGTACTCAGCGGGGAAGGCGGGAGCGTGCGCCAAACGTCGCTGTCGACCCTTTGGGCCGACGACCCCTTCCTCAACCGCGTCCGCGACACCATGTTGGGCGGCCAAGCGCTGCCCCGCTGCCGCGAATGCAGCGCAAATATTTTGGTCCACGAAGCCGAGATTCGCCGCCATTTGCCGGAGGCGCCGTGTCCATAAATCTCAACCTTGAGCTCACCGACCACTGCAACATTCGTTGCAAGATGTGCAGCCAAGCCCACCGCGACGAAGCCCACGGTGTCCCCAGCCGCTTCATGACGTGGGAAACGTGGCGCGCCGCGTTGCAAGGGCTCGCAGATATGCCCGACGACGTCGACCTCTGCCCTCACTGGCTCGGTGAACCCACGCTCCATCCGCGTTTTGACCGTTTTGTCGAGTACGCCTTCTCCGTGAACCAACACAATCGTTTGTTTCGCACGTTCAAGCTCCACACCAACGGCGTGCTGTTCGGCGAAGAGCGCGCGCGCCTGCTGCTACGCTTGGCAAATCGCGCCGACCAAGCGCCGGACACCTTCAACTTCATTCATTTCAGCATCGATGCCCACACGGCGCCGGTCTACAACGAGGTCAAAGGCGCTGACCGTCACCCGCAGGTCTATCGCAACATTCAACGGTTCCTCGACCTGCGCGCCGAAGCCGGCGCCACCCGACCCTACGTCACCCTCGCTTTCGTGGTCCAGCCCGAAAACGCACACGAGGCGCTCCCGTTTCGGGACCATTGGCTGCGCGCGCTGCTAGCCCACGGATGCGCCGTGAACCAATCGTGGGACTGGCCCCATGAGGCGCGCGACACGATCTATTTTCGGCCCCTCAACTGCGCCGACCAAGCGAGCGCCGACGCGCTTCACGCGAAGGTATGCCGTTCTTTGGGCATCACCGAGCGCTCCGACGCGCGCTTGCGCCATGCCGAGAGTTTCTAAGCCTGCGAATTGCGCCTGTCCCCTTGCACCTACGGGGGTCGGTGAAGCATGATGACCTGCCGCGGTCGGCCGCCGCCGACCCAAAACGAATCAGTGAGGAGGACCCGTGCATCCGAAGCATCCTGGCGTCCAACACGTCCATGTTGCCCTGCTGCTCGGTGTCGGAAGTCTGCTGGCCTCGGCCTGCGGTGGTGGTATCACCAATCCCGACATCGTGAAGACCGGTGACACTGACCTTTCGACCGAATCCGGCTTCCCGCACTTGCTGCTGTCCGACGACGCGCTCGACTTCGGTCGCGTGAAGATCGGCGGGTCGGCGGCCGAGTCCATCGCGGTCACCAACACCGGCAACGGCGTCCTCGAAATCTACGCATTCACACTGAGTGTGGCCGGGGAATTCGTTGTGCTCGCCGATGGTGGCTTGTCGATTCCGCCCCAAGGCAGCGCAGGCATCACCATCAAGTACCTGCCCATCGACTACGCCCGCGACGACGTCTGGCTCACGATTTCCTCCAACGACGAAGAGCTGCCCGAAGCACGCGTTCGCCTCGAAGGCGCGTCCGTCACGGATGTTGACGGTGACGGCTACGACGGCTTGGAAGCAGGCGGCGACGACTGCAACGACGACGACCCGGATATTCACCCCGGCGCCGACGACGAATGGTACGACGGCGAAGACAGCAACTGCGACGGCGCCGACGACTACGACCAAGACGGCGACGGCTACCAAACCGCCTTGTACAACGATGAAGTCGCGGGCGGCGGCGGGGACTGCCAAGACAACAACCCCACTATGCATCCTTACGCCGACGACGAATGGTACGACGGCATCGACAGCGATTGCGATGGCAGCAACGACTTCGACCAAGACGGCGATGGCTTCGATGCGCTGTCGGGTGGCGGCGACGACTGCGACGACCTCGACCCCAGCGTCAACCCCGACAACAACGAGAAGCTGAACGGCCTCGACGACGACTGCAACGGCTGGGCCGATGACTCCATCCCCGGCTGGAACGCCGACCGGCGCTACCCCGGCAACGCGGCCGGCGCCTACGGCGGCTTCGCGATTACGATGGGCGACCTCGACGACGACGGCGACGAGGACCTCATCGTCGGCTCCTACGGCGCAAACGGCGGCCAAGGCGCCGTGTCGGTCATCGACGGCGGCTCGCCAAAGCCGGATGGCACGGCCCTATCTTCGGCCCATCATTATATGGCTGGCTCCGGCGCTTCCGACCAGTTCGGCTACAGCGTGGCCTTCTTGTCCTTGTCGGGCGCCTTCCCAGAGCCGTACCTCGCCATCGGCGCTCCCAACGGCTCTTTCGGCTACGGCGCCGTCTACTTGCTCACCGGCGATGATGCCCGCGCAGGCGGCGCACCGTCCTCGGCGGCATACGTGATTTCCGGCGCAGGTGGCACCAACGGCTATTACGTCGGCCGCGGCCTGTCCCAAGACGTCGACCTCGACGGCGACGGCAGCGTCGACCTCCTCGGCTTCTACCGCACCTCCACGAGCACCACCGCCGCACCGAATGTGTGGTTGTTCTACGGCGACACCTGGGATGCGGCCTTCACCGGAACGGCGACCCTCGCGGATGCAGACGCACGCTTCTCCACCGATGGCGGTGGGGGCGGCAGCTACAATAGCCGGATGCAGTGGAACTTCGCCCGCGGCGGCGATGGCGACGGCGACGGCTACACCGACTTTATGTTCTGCGACTATATGTCGGACGTCGTTGGCACAAACGATGGCGCGATGTGGCTGTTGTGGGGCCAATCTGGTCGCTACTCCAACAGCTCGGCCACCAACATCGAGAGCTACGGCGACATCATCGCCACGACCTCGCAGTACGACAAAGGCCAGTCCTTGTGCGACTTCGTGGGTGACCTCGATGGCGACGGCGACGACGAAGTGGCCGGCTACACCATCAACGCCAAGAAGCTGCACATTTGGGATGGCGGCTCCGACCTCGGCAATGGTGTGCTCCGCGAAGGCGACGCCCTCATCACCTACGAGTTCAGCGCTTCCTCCGCAGAAGCCGGCTCTCTGCGCAGCCTCGGCGACCTCTCCGGCGACGGAATCCCCGAGATTGGCGTCGGCCTCGGCTCCGGTGGCTCTACGGCCGGCTCGCTGTATGTGTTCGACGGCAGCCTCACCGGCGACCTCGACGCCGACGATGACGCCTACTCCGTCATCGAAGGCGACAGCGACTACGATAACGGCGTCTACGGCAACAACATCAACAGCCGCTCCGGCGACTGGAATGGTGACGGCGCCGTCGACCTTATCGTCGGTGACTACGGCTATGGCGGGGCGACCGCAGCCAACAAGGGCTCGGTTTTCGTGACCTTCGGCAACTGACCGCCCCCCCCTCCCAAGCCGACCCACGCACCGTCTCCGGTGCGTTTTTTTTTGCCGAAACAGCGTCCTGTTTGCCGAACACGGCGCCTGTTTGCCGAACACAACGCCGGTTTAGCAAACACCATATCTGGACCTTTTTATCCAGTGTCCCGTCCGCCGCGTCGCAGCGCCACCCCCGTCCCCCGTTCAACCGACCGAAAGGAGATAGTGAATCCCCGGATACCAGCGCTCAATCATCGACGGCCCGTGCAAGACCCACAGAACGGCCCCAAACGCCAAAAAAGGACCAAAAGGCACCGCGCTGCGCAATCCCCAGCCCCCGCGCTGAAACAGCATCAGCGACAAGCCCACCACAGAGCCCAGCACACAGGCCACAAAGACCACAAACGGAAGCGCAGGGAGCGCGCCCAAAAATGCGCCAATCATCGCCAGAAGTTTGGGGTCGCCCCAGCCCATGCCTTCTTGCCCGCGCACCAGCCGATAAAACATCATCACGGCAATCAGCACACCACCGCCGGCAAACGCGCCGGACACGCTCCCCGCAAACCCAATCGCACCCGGCGCGCCGAGCCACATCAGCAGCAAGCTCGCGAGAATCCCCACTGGGACAGCGTAAATCGACAGTTCATCGGGGATGATATAATGGCGCACGTCGATAAAGGTGACCACCACCAGCATCGCGACAAATATGAAGTGGACGGCAAACGCCGCGCCATGGGGACCGTCCACCGCGCCGGGGTCGGGAACAAACCGCCAAAACAACAGCAGCGACAACAATCCCATCAACAGTTCTACCGTGGGGTACAGCGACGAAATGGGCTGGGCGCAGTCGCGGCACTTTCCCCGCAACAGCACCCACGACACCACGGGAATGTTGTCATATGGCCGAATATTTGAGCCGCAGCTCGGGCAATGGCTCGGCGGCCAAGCGACGGAGCGGTCTTCGGGCATACGCGAGATGCACACGTTCAAAAAGCTGCCGACCAACAGGCCAAATACGGTCGCGCCGCCGCCGAGAATGCGCCAAGCGGTCCACGCGGGGTCCATCACGCTTGGGTCTACGATGGGGGAAGGGCTCACGGACCCACTCCTTGAAGGATGTCGGCGATGGTGTCCACGTCTTCGAGAGACACCCCGATGTGGCACGGCAACGCAAACGAAGCGGAACAATACGCCCGCGCGCGCGGAAGCGCACCCACCACCCGCGCGTTTGCCAACACCGGATGGTCGGCCAAAGACAACGGGTAATAACAGGCAGTCTGAATGCCCGCGCGAGCGAGCGCCGCCCGCATCTCGTCCCGCCGCGGATGCACGGCCGCCACGACGGCACCATTGGTTCCTTCATCGTGGGGTAGCACGAGCGTTGGCAATCGACGCCGGTAGTGGGCCAAAAGTGACCGACGGTGGGCCACGCGCGCGGCAACATCCGGCAAGCGCGCCAACAGCAAGGCCGCCTGAATCGCGTCAAGACGGTCGTTTCCCGCAACAGATGTCCCCACCGAATGCGCGCGCCCTTGGGCGTCTATACCATGAAATCCAAGCGCTCGCACCCGCGCGGCGAACGCCGGGTCGTTGGTGGCCACCAAGCCCCCGTCCCCCGCCGCGGGGAGCACTTTGGTCGGGTAAAAGCTGCACGTCACAATCGCGCCCGTGCCAACCGGCAGCGTGCGCCCAAACGCCTGCGCCGCATCGTCGATGCACGTGACGCCCGGCACCACCGTCGCTACGTCGGGCGCCGCGCATCCAAACAGCGGCACCGATACGACCGCCCGCACGCGTGGGGACATCGCCTCGGCCACTGCCGCTGGGTCCACGAGCGGCATTCCGGGCAGCACGTCCACCAGCACCGGACGGGCACCCGCCCGCATTACCGCTGTCGCCGTCGCGACAAATGACACCGCGGGGACCACGACCTCATCCCCTGGACCCACGCCCGCGGCCTGGAGCGCCAGCGTAAGGGCCGAGGTGCCCGAGGCCGTACCCACACCGTGCCTGCGACCCAGCTGCGCTGCGAGGGCCTGTTCCGCCGCCGCAACGATAGGTCCACCCACCCATTGTCCACTTGCCAAGACGTCTGCGACGGCCCGCTCCGCTTGCTGCTGCGTCCGCCCGTGAACCGCCGCTGTGCCCGCGAAGGGCACCCGCACGTCGGTCACTTGACATCCTTCCGCTGAAACACCAAAACCGCCGTTCCCAGCACCGCTACGGCATAAGACAGGCCATAGGCCATCCCCGTAGCGACGCGAGGCCAAGGAACCGCGAGCTTGTGGACCGCGACATCCCGCAAGCTCAACACCTCAAAGTTCGGCAGCGTCCAATAGAGCGCCCGTGCCGCGGTTCGTACCGACTCCGACTCCGCTTGGTTGCCATACAGCCAGATGTCGTCTGCGAGGTGCCCAATCACAAACACCGCCAAGGTAAACGCCGCCGCGGTGGTGGGTGCCGAATACGCAGAAAACAATGTCGCCCACGCGGACAACAGCGATAGCTCCACCAACAGCATGCCCATCGACACAAAGAGCGCGAGGTCGGGAGGGTCACCGCGCGATACCATAAACAGGACGTAGACCGCCACGAGCACGGCCACCTCAACGCCCACGGTCAACATCAAGCCCGCGTATTTGCCAACCACAAACGTCCAACGCGGGACCGGCTTCGACAACACCGTAAAGACCGTCTTTCGCTCAAGCTCTCGGTGGATAACAGAGACCCCCAAAAACATCGCGATGATGGCCCCAAAGATGTCGACGGCGCCTTGGGCGACGCTGCGCACGACCTTGGCTTGGTCGCCGATGGTGATGTCCTCAACCACCAGCGAAAGCCCCAACACACCCACCGCAAAGAACAGAATCGACACCAACACGCGGTCGCGCACGGCTTCGCGAAAGGTGTTGACCGCCAGCGCCCACAGCCGCTTCATGCCAGCACCCCAATGTCGCGCTGGTCGACCGGGCGCGCTCTCTCTACCTCGTCCAACAGCAGGTTTTCGAGGGTTTGCCGGACGGGCGTGACCTGCCGAATCGAAACCCCGGCACCGGCAAGCATACCGACCACCGCGTCGGCGTCATCGGGCGGCACCCGCAACACGCACGCATGGTCTGCGAGCCGGTGGACGACGCCGTCGGGCAAGCGCGCCTGAATATCGGCGGATAGACCCGAAACACGCACCTCTACATACTGCGTACGCGCACCGAGCAGCTGGTCCAAGGTGCCGATGCCCACACGCCGTCCCCGCACCAGCAGCGCGACGCGGTCGCTCAGGGTCTCGACATCGTGCAAGATATGGCTCGAAAAAAACACCGTGCAGCCCCGCGCACGCTCTTCTAAGATGATGTCGCGAACGAGGGCGCGTCCCAAGGGGTCCAGACCGCTCATCGGCTCGTCCAAAACAATGAGACGCGGCTCGTTGAGCAAGGTCTGGCACAGGCCCACCCGCTGCAGCATTCCTTTCGAATACGAGCCCAAGGGAACATCTGCAAACCGCACAAGGTCGACGCGCTCAAGGAGCACTTCGATGCGTGTCCGCAGTTGCTTCGCCTGCATTTCGAGCAGGTCACCGTAAAAACGCAGCAGCTCCCGCGCGGTGAGATGCTGGTAAAAGTACGGACGCTCCGGCAAGAAGCCCACGGCCAAGCGCGCTTGGGGGTCGCGATGGTCGATGCCAAACAAGCTGGCTGTGCCCGCGGACGCGCTGTGCAATCCCATCAAAATCTTGATTGTGGTGGTCTTTCCAGCACCGTTGGGCCCAATAAATCCAAATATCTCGCCCGAATGGACGTCGAGGTCCAGACCTTCGAGACCCACATGGGGACGCATCCAAAAGCCCGTTCGATACACCTTTCGCAAGCCCTGGGTGATGATGGCCGGCTGTGCTCCTGTCATCGTCGGCCTCTGCCGTTCGAAGCCGCGCGAAACTTCGCCAACCACTCGTCCGCCTTGTCCTGGGGCAACGCACCCGCGCTCTGCCAGTTGCAGCGCGGGCAGAGGGGTCCGCTATCGCCAAAGCGACCTTCAATATGCGCAAGACGCCAACGATTCATCGTTTCACCGTACCACAGCGCGGACAACGACGCTTCCCGCAGGTTGCCCACCCGGTTTTCGAGATGTTCATCGAGGCAGCAGGTGGTCACATCACCATCAACGTGGACCATCGGGGTATTCCACAGCCCCGCACATGGAGGACGGCCGCGCGTCATGTTCTACATCCCCGCAAAAGGCTGCCAGGTACCATCTACCCTTCGCTCATGGGGCCCATACGAGGCTTTGTAGCAAAGGTGACGGCAATCGGCGACATACAGGCCCAAGTAATGAAAACGCCCACCATGGGAACGCAACCACGCAATTTCCATCAGCACGCTAAACACGCCGGGCGACCGCGCGGATTCATCGGGGTCAAAGAAAAAGTAGACACTGCTCGCATCCTGCGCGCCGACATCGATAATACCGCAACCAATCAAGCGGCCGTCCACCCGATACTCCATGTCGAATGTGCGCGTGCATGACTGAATGAACCACCCTTCGTAGCCCTGGCGGTCCAGCGGCGCTTCTTCGCGCGCGAGACCGCGTCCGAACTTGTGCCGATTGTAGAGTGCGAGCTTTTCGTTCGAGAACTGGGCGGGCGCGACTTCGATAGAGACGTCGCTGTTTTTCTTGATGACCCGCCGATGGGACCGAGATGGCGCGAAAGAGCGCACAGGAACGCGGATTGGCTCACACGCGACACACTGGGGACATGCCGTGCGGTACAGCATACGGCCAACCCGCCGATCTCCCGCCGCCAAGCTGTCATCAAACGCACCGCCCGATAGTGGCAAAAACTGCCATCGCAAGGGCATTCTCGAACTCTGCCCCGCGAGATACGGACAGGCCTCCAGCTCGTCGTGTACGATCTGCTCATGCTGCGGCATCTCGACAGCACTCCTGCCAAATCAAACAAGGGATGGGTGGAACACGCGCGGGGCGACGGGTCAGGCGGGCACCTCCCCCCACTCTACCCCTGCGGAACCAACCAGCCTGGGATAGCCCCCCAAAGGACGCCCAGGACCGTACGCGAACCAACGGGACGAAACGGAGACCTCATGCCCATTCATGCTGCTATCGCAACGGGCGTCGGTGTGCTCACCTTGGACCGCCCATCCCGCGCCCACGCGTATGACCGAGAACATCTTCTGGCGCTCCAATCCGCGTTTTTCGAGCTCGCCGACCAAGTTTCCGTTGTCGTTGTGCAAGCCACAGGTACCGGCGCGTTTTGCGGCGGCGCAGACTTGCGCGCGATGACCTCCGCCACGCCAACCGACGCGCTCAACCTCCTCAGTCAGCGTGTTTTCGCTGAAATTGCAGACAGCCACGTCGTCACCATCGCCGCGGTCCACGGCGCGGCCATTGCAGGTGGGTGCGAGTTGGCGTTGGCCTGCGACCTTCGCGTGGTCGGTCCACACGCCCGTTTTGCCCTGCCCGAGACCTCCCTCGGCCTGATTCCTGCTGCCGGAGGCTGCACCCGCCTCTCTCGCCTCGTCGGTCAAAGTGTCGCCCGACAGGTCATCTTGGCTGGCACGGCTATCTACGCGGCCCAAGCCGTGCGCTGGGGACTCGCCACCGGCGACATCGTCGACGACCCGCGGGCCGAGGCCCTCCGCATCGCCGAGACCATTTCCAAGCGCGACCCTATGGCCTTGCGCCTCGCCAAGCTGGTTTTGGGCCAAGACGGTCGGCAGTCCTCTCTCGACACCGAGCGAATCGCCGAAGCGGTCCTCTACGCCCAAAAGGCCCAATCCCAAACGGCCCGATAATGGCCGGCGCTCGTTAGCCTTGGGGCTGGACCACTACGCACACATCTTCTGCGATGGTGGCCCGCAAAGCCTCCACCGAGCGCGGCGTCTGGGGACCCACCACCACCACGGTGAGCCAGCTTCCGAGGGCCTCTTGCGCCCGCTGCACGGCGTCGGCCACCGCCTTCGGCTGCACGGAGCGAAGGCGAAACATTCGATGCCCCCGCACGGATGGCACCGTCACGCTGCCAGGCGCGCACACGAGCAACGGTTCATGCTGCGCAAGTTCGGAGAGGAGCTGGTGAAGCGTACGGTTCCGGGACCAAATGACGCCGTCCGCCCCCGGCACCAAGTCGGGCCCATACGCCCGCGCCAATCGAACCCAGTCTTCAGCCACCGCTCACCCCTCCTGCACGAGGACAAGGCCGGTGGGCGTCGACGCAACCACCATTGTGCGCGAACCCAAGGTAAGGCTCCACCCATTGGCTTGCTTTTGGCCGTGAACCACCGGCAGCTCCGTAGGAACGTCCCCGTGAACGAGCGCGATGCCCCCAAGGTCAAGGGGAATCGCGTCCGCGAGGTCGCGCATCCGGTCAGGGTCGGTGCCCAAGCCCACCGCCAACAACGCAGGCGGGCGGCCCGGCGTCGAAACGAGAGCATCCAGTTGGTCGCCGATAGCGGCGGGCCGGGTGGCATGACTGACGAGCACCGGTCCTCCCGGCACCGTGGGCACCGCAAAGCCCTTGGGCGCCACCACCAACACCCGATGCCACGCCGCGAGGCTGCGCAGCGCATCCGTCACCGCAGCGTGGGTGTCCGCTTCATCGACCTTCCAAACAAAAAGACCATCCGTCAGAGACGGGGTGCCTTCCCCGAAGACGCCCGCCTCCGGCACGACCTCGAGCCCACGCGGGAGCGCAACCCCACTTGCTGCGCCGCGACCGCGCAACCACACGGCGGCTGCGGCAAGCAGGGCGATAACCCCGAGCCCGAGGCCAGAAAACGCGACGATATCGCCCATAGACAGCCCATCGTCGCCCACGGACTCCGATGATTCCCGCCGCCGACTTCCGCCGCTTCGGGTGCTCTTGGACTTGCCGCTCTTCCCCCCGCGCCCCGCTTTTCCTTCGCCGCCCGCCTTGCGGGCTTTGGACGCTCCAGCGTTGCCGCCGACCCCCGATTGCAGGGTGACGGTGTCGTCAATGAGCTTGAGGTCGATATCGCGGGCCGCGGCATCGGCCGTCCATGTCACCTCTCCCGCCGACCACGTGGTTCCTCCCGACACAACCGAAACTTCAAAGCGGTCGCCATCGGGAAAGGCCGCCCCAGACCAGACGCCGTCTGCGGCGATGACATCGGCGCCATCGCCAGAATCGGACAAAGTGACGAGGACATCCCCATTGCCACCCACCAGATGCACTTCCACCGGCGCAGTCAAGCTGCGCGTGGACGCATCCAGTCGCACCAAAACACCCTGCGCGGAGGCATAGGCCTGAAGACCGAAACCGCCGACCACCAGTCCAAACGCAGCACCAGCAACAACCCGAACCATTGGCCAACCTTGGATACAGCACCCGCAGGGTAGCACGGGTTGCCCGAACGGGCGCACGCAACTGTGTAAAGCCGACGTGTAGACATCGTCAAGAACCAGATGGCCAATGTGGGTCGGTTCTCCTCCGCAGGTCCCCATTTTTCCACCCATTCGCAGTGCCAACCTCCACCGCCCGCCCCGCAGACACCCCCTGCGCCGGTTACTATCCTCGTGTTCTATCGACCCCTGGCCCCGGTGCGCCCGAATGCTCGCGAACCGCCCCCGCCTTCTGTCCGTCGGCACCGCCAATCCCCCCGACCGGTACACCCAGGAGCAGGTCCTCGAAAAGTACCGTATGCCCAACAAGGGCGTGCGCAGCTTGTTTCGATCCGGCCATATCCACACGCGGCACCTGATCCTGCCGGAGCCCGACGCCGACGGCATCCCCCGCGAAACCCAAGGCCAACTGCTCGCGAAGCATCGCTATGGCGCGATGATGATGGGACGCCAAGCCATCGACCGCGCGCTCGAGCCCCTCGGGCTGACCACCGCCGACATCGACTACCTCGCCGTCATCAGCTCGACCGGCTTCATGCTGCCCGGCCTGACCGCGATGTTCATCAAGCACTTCGGCTTCCGCATCGACTGCAGCCGGGTGGACATCGTCGGCATGGGCTGCAACGCCGGCCTCAACGGCTTGAATCCCGTCGCGTCCTGGGCTTCGGCCAATCCCGGAAAAACCGCGCTCATGGTGTGTTGCGAGGTCAACTCCGCCCTTTATGTTTATGATGAAGATGTCGGGAACGGCGTTGTTAACAGTCTTTTCGGAGACGGCTGCGCGGCTGTCGTCGTGCGGGCGGATCCGGCAGACGAGCGATTGTTCGCACCCCGCGTCCTCGGATTCGTCAGCCACATCATCCCCGATACCTGGGATGCGATGCACTACAACTGGCGCGACGAGCACGGCAAATTTGCCTTCAATCTCGACCGCGACGTGCCTTACGTCCTCGGCACCCACGCCGAAACGCCCGTACGAAAGCTGCTCGACCAATTCGGCCTGAAAAAGCGCCACATCCGGCATTGGATGGTGCACTCCGGCGGCAAGAAGGTCATCGACGCCATCAAATATACCGTCGGCATCACCGAGTACGATGTTCGCCATACGGTCAGCGTGCTCCATGACTTCGGCAACCTTGGCAGCGGCAGCTTTTTGTTTTCCTACCAGCGCTTGTTGCAAGAGGGACTCGTCCGAAAGGGCGACTACGGCATCATGATGACCATGGGCCCCGGCTCCACGGTCGAGACCGCCCTCATTCGTTGGTGAGCCACCCTTCCCTCCCCGTTTGGAGTTCCCATGCGTTCGTTTGAAACCTTGGACTATTCGGAGTCCGGCGATGTCGCCCAGGTGGTGTTGCGCCGCCCTCGCACCGACATCCGCATGGTGCGCGAGCTGACCGCCGTTTGCGACCATCTTGAAGATGAGTCATCCGTACGGTTCGCCGTATTCCGCGGTATCAACGGGATTTTCAGCGAAGGCATCGACTTCGAAGACTTCCGCCCCGACCAAACCATGGACATCCACGGCTTCAACAAGTGGGAGAAGCTGTGTGTGCGCGTAGAGCGGCTCTCGAAGGTGACCATCGCCGCTCTCGACGGCGTCGCGCGGGGCGGCGGCGTACAGCTCGCCCTCGTGTGCGATGCCCGCATCGCGACCCCCGCCACCACACTGCAGCTCGATGAAGTCCAGAAGGGCTTTTTGCCCGGCATGGGCACCTACCGGTTGGCCAAGTACGTCGGCCTCGGAAATGCGAAGCGCCTGATTATGCAAAGCCCCGTCGTGTCCGCCGACGATGCCGCTGCTATGGGGATTCTCGACGAAGTGTGCGATGACCTCGACGCAGGAATTGCAGGCACCATCGCGGCATTCGGACCCGCGCATACTGTGGCCGTCACGCTTGCGCGTCGCTTGCTGAACGAGAGCTTCGCGACGCCCTTCGAACACGCAATTGGCAACTTCTTGGCCGCCCAACACCGCGCTATCACGCAATCGGCGTTTTTGCAGACCATCGAAAAGGCCCGAAAAGGCAACCCTTGAGCCAGACACCTCGCCCATTCCCCGTCGACGAAGCCGTGCTCGCGCGCATTCGGCCGATGCAGGCCCGTGATGCCGAGGCCGTCGCGCGATTGCACCATGCGGCGATGGGCGAGTCGTTGTGGGCCCAGCTTGGCGTCCGATTTTTGACCCAGCTTTACCGGCAACTCATCGACGCCGAGGGCTTTATCGCGTTTGTCTACGATGACGGCGCCATCCAAGGCTTCATCGCAGGCGCCACCGAGCCCGACACCCTCCTCGAACGAACCTTTCGACGCGCTTGGTTTTTGTTGGGCCCCGCCGCGTTTCCCCGCGCCTTGTCGCCCCGCATCCTGCCCCGACTCCTGCAAACGGCCCAATACAGCCGCGTGTCCTCCGTTCCCGGCCTGCCTCCCGGTCCGCTGCCCGAGAGCTTGTTTTGCTCCTTTGCCCCGTCGTTGCGCGGGACCAAAGTGGCCGGACACATCAACAAAGTACTATTTGATGACTTATTGAGCCGTGGGTATGATTATTGCAAAATAACCACGGATGCGTCCAATAGCGCAGCAGCGAGACAACTAGAAAGCTGGGGATTTTCTCGAATCGGCACATTTTCGTTTTACGGAAAAGAGATGGTCGTGTGGCTTCTCGCGCTCTCGACCTGTCCCCGCGTCGCGGCGGTCGGTCGGCACCCGATGTTAGAGCGCCGCCGCCCTGGTCCCGCTGCCGCGTAGCCCCCTATGCCTACTCCTCGCTCCCACCTCCTCCAGCATGGCCGCCGAAAGCTACCCTGGGCTGTAGCGCTTTTGGCGCTCGTCGCGCTGGTTTGGGTGGGGTCCGATGTGCTGCAAGGCCCGCCCGCGACTCCCCGCATTCGAATTGGCGCAGGTGGCAAGGATGATGAGAGCACCGTCCTTGCCCATGCTCTCGCAAAACTCGTCGAAGAGCACGCGGACGGTCTCCAAGTAGACGTCATCTCCGGCGAAGGCTCCATCGCGAATATGGCGGCGTTGTCGCGGCGGGAGCTCGAGTTTGCGACGGTGCAAGCCGACACCCCCTTGCCCCCGGAAGCCCGCCTCGTCGGCACGCTCTACAACGACGCGTTCTTGTTTGTCGTGCGCGCCGATGCACCGATGGCGAGCGTCGCCGACCTCGCGGGTCGAAAGATTGCCGTCGCATCGGCCGGCAGCGCACAACACTCGTCATTGCAGACCGTTCTCCTCCACTACGGCCTCACGACCTCGGTGGAGCTTGTTCCCGCCGCCGACCCCGAGGCCGACCAAATGCTCGAAAGTGGGTACGTCGACGCTCTGTTTCGGGTTCGCTCGATGCACAACACCGAGCTGCGACAGCTCGCCAACGAGACGCCCATCCGGGTGCTGCCCATCGACCAAGCAGCGGCCCTCACCCTCGACCACCCCTGGCTCAACGTCACCAATGTGCCGCGCGGCGCATTACACGGCAATCCGCCGGTTCCCGAGGCCGACGCGACCACCTTGTCCGTCGACCGCTTGCTCGTGGCCCACTCCGAGGTCTCAGACGAAACGGTGCAGGAGGTCGCCCAACACCTGTTTGAGCATCGGCAGGCGCTCCTCCACGAAACGCCTGTCGCCGCGGGCATCACCCATCCCTCTCCCCGCGCCGTTTCGTGGGCGCCACTCCACGGCGGCGTTCGGGCATGGCTCGACCGCGCGAAGCCGTCGTACCTCGAAAAAAACGCCGATTACGTCAGCTTGTTGATGTCCACCGCCTTGCTGCTGGGCTCGTGGGTTTGGGCAGGTCGCGCGTACCTGTCGCGTCGAATGCAAAAACGCGCAGACGACCACAATCATGTCCTCGTCGAAGTGCTCCGCGCCGTCGACCAAGCCCGCAACCATGCGGAGGTCGCCGAGCAAAAACGCCGTCTACTGCGCATTCTGGAAGCAGTATTGGATGACGTGGAGTCGGAGTCTATTTCGCCGGGTCACTTTCAAGGCTTCGCGCTTGGCTGGGAAGCCGCCCACGCTACGTTGCGCGACCGCGAGCGCGAGCTGGCCAACCTGGAGACGGAATCATGAGCGAACCGGCACTGTATTCGCCCAAAGATGGCCTCACCGCGACGATCTTGGCCACTGCGTCTCGCCTCGCGCGGTATCGAATCGACGCAGAAACCGCCGTCGCGTCGGCCATCGACCTCCTGCCGTACCGCTGGACCACCGCAGCGACGACGTTTGTCCCCCGCGCCGGCCTGCTGCCCGAAGATGTAGCGCCAGCCCTCGTTCACCACCTCAGCTTGCCCCAAGTGTGGGACATCTGCGGCCCAATTGCCACCGAGCGATGGGACGAGCGAAAGGCCGAAGCGGACGAAATGGTCGCCGACGCCCACGAGCACGACGACACCCCGATTGGCCCGGTTCGTTGGTACGGTTGGCGCCTCACGCACCTCTCCGTCCCCGGCCTGATTCACTCCCTCCGCGGAGACACCCGCGCACTGTTCCACGACTATGACCACCTCGGTGGTTACGGCGTCGTCGCGGAAGTGGCGGCGACGACTCTGCGCAATCGCCTCGAAACCCTGCTCGATGGATTGCCTCCCGACCCTACGCTTCCCGACCTGCAACACCCCTTCTTGGCATCGTGGCCGGCGCTCGAGGCAAACCTCGAACACAACATTCCGTTGCATATTTTGCTCGCGTGCACAATTGCACCCGAAAACCGCCGACACGCGCTCCTTCGGGGACTGTTGGGCGTAGCAGACCCTCTCCCCGAAGAGAGCCCGGAAGGCTTGGGCGGCATTCCCCTCGACAACGCCCGCACGCGCGCCCACGAATGGCTCGTCGTGATTCGCTTGCTCGACCGCGGAAAGCCGCTTGGCAGGGGCCGAATGGCCGACATCGAGCAGTTGGGCGGCATGGCGCAGTTCCGCTTGTTGTTGGACTGGCGGTGAGGCCGCTGCTGTCCCCGGCGGTTCGCACCATCGAAGCCTGGCTCGGCCAGGGCGGTCCCGCGTTGCAAGAAGCGTGGCGTCAATGGTGGACCACGCGAAACACCAGTCCCGATGCGTATTTTGGGCATCCACTGGCCCTTCCCGTGGTCGAGCTGCCCTCGTGGGCCGCCACGCGCATCGGCCCCGCGCTTCCAGAGACGCCGGTCGTCGCCGCCGTCGCGTCGTCGGTCGCAGGCTACATTCACGTTCGCATTCTCGACGACGTGGTCGACGGCGACCGGTCGCAGCCCTCGTCCCCCACCGACCTCCTGCTGTCGGCCGCCTTGCTCACGGCGCACCATACCTTCTTGGCTGTGGCCCGCGGAGCATCCGCGCCCGACACCGACGCCAGCGACGTTTGGGCCCGCTTTGCCCGCGCGATGTGCGACGAAGCCCACACCCGCGCAGGCCCGCCCGCCATCCCCGACGAAGCGACGTTTCAAGCAAGCCTCGACCGCTCCCGGCCCTTGGGCCTGCCCGCGGCGGCGTTGTTTCGCAACGCGGGTCTCTCTCCTGCGCCCGTATGGGAGGCCGTTGACTTGCTCATCGACGTGCACCAGCGGCACACCGACCTTATCGACCTCTCCCGCGACGCGCAGCACGGCTGGACCACGCGCGTCTCGGCACAACTCGGAATTGCGGACGCGCGGGCGACGGCATTTCAAGACGGGACACTCGATTCCCTCTTTCGGGACATGTTTACGAAGCTCGACCAAGCCGCACACGCCGAACCCGAGCTGCCCGGCATTCAATCCTGGACCAACGCCCGCGCGGCCGCGCTGCGGGCGCTCCAAACATCCTTGTGGACACGCTGGTGGGCGCACACGCTGGGCGCCGATTGGTCCCCAAGCGAAATCGTGTGAAATCGCGCTTCGAGGGTGCCACCAACGGCAAAGCGCCGTACACTTTGGGTGCTCGCACATGAGCCTTCGCGGACGTATTTTCGTTCGCAACGATAGGAGTTTCGATGTCTGACAACGGAATCAACGCTCTCATGGAACGTGTGGTCAACGACGCCGACTTCCGCGCACGCTTGTTCCGCAATCCCGAAGAAACCATCGCTGCCGAGGGATACGTCGTGCCAGCCGAGGTTGTCGAAAAGATCAAATCTGTCGACCAAAGCGCCGTCGACGCTGCGGTGGCCGCCGCCGGCTCCGACACCGACCGTATGGCCGCGGGCTGATTCGTCCCCATTTCCATGCAAGAACCGGGCCGAATCCCATGGGCTGAATACGCCGCCGCGGCGGGACTCCCTGCGGATTCGCCGTTCGCCCAATGCACCACCGGTCGTGTGGATGTGCTGGGCCTTGTGCGCTGGTGGCCGTCCCTCGCCAACGCCTGGGACCCCCATGCCCCTGCGTGGCAAAATGAGGGCCGCGCGTTTGCTACGGCAACGCATCAATCCCCCGACATTGCCCACACTATCGCATTCTTGGCCGGGCTGTCCGAGCTATTGCTCGGCGCGCACCCGGCGCCCGAAACCGTCGCCGAAGTGCGGTCCTGCTTGTCCGCGTTGGGCCCCGCAGCCGAAATTCAATCCCAGCTGGGCGCGCGCACCGACGCACACCGACGCCAACAACGCGCCGCGCTCGCCCGAGACTGGGACCGTGTTCGCGCTGCATATGACGCGCTGCCCCAGGGGCTCTTGGCACCAGCCATATCCGCCCAGTGGCGCCATTTGTCGGGCGTCGCGACGTGGACCTCATTGCTGCCGGCCGAGGCCGAGCATACGGACGTTCACGGCGCCATCGCCGCCGCGACCGCATGGCTCGAACGCCATGGATTCCACGCCGAAGAGCACCAAGCCTTCGGGCTTCCCGGCCATCCCGAACCATTGACCGAGCGGCGCTGGCTCCACATGCGTGTGGCGCTCGCTATCCAGCGCGCCGGCGGGTCCACGTCTCCGCTCCAGGCCTTGCTCGACCACCTTCCTTCGGGTCTTCCCCGCTGGTACAACGACTGGGACGGCATTCCACCCGACACCGACTCCCTTGGCACCGCGCTAGAGGCGGCGTTTGCGGTGGGAGACACCGACCGCATTCATCGGCTTTGGGACGAGCTGACCCGCGCGGCTGCGGTCGACCGCCCGACGCCCACTTGGTTGTCGGACGGCCCACCCCGATGGGGTGGCCCCGGCTGCGCCGCCGTGCGGTTGCGCTTCGTGCGCGCGTTGCTGGAAACGGCCGGAAGCGAGCAGCATCCCGTGCTGTGGGCCAATCTCGACGACATGCTCGCGCATCCGTTGCTGCCCCGCGTGTTTCATTACCCGACGGCGCGTGTCGCCGGCTTCGCCTTGGATGCCGCGAGAATTGGGATTGAGAGCAATCTTTCCGAGCCTTGGGCCAGCCGGGTCCACGACTGGCTGCGCGCGCTGCTCCAACAAGTACAGGCCGACTGGCCCGATCGGGGCCCTTGGCGCAGCGTCGAAGGCACTGCGGCATTGCTCCCTACACTTGCCAGAAAAAGGCCCCATGATGCACGCACCCACCAGGCCGTGCGCCGGGTGGTCGCCGCCCAACTACCGGACGGAAGCTGGCCTGCGGAGCCTGCTTTTGTCATTCCGGGACGTCCTCCCGCAGCATCGACGTGGTTTCACAGCCGCGCGTTGACGACAGCAACCTGTTTAGAAGGGCTGGCAAGTGCGCGCGCGACGTGGCCCCGTGGATGTTCTCGCGCTACCTAATCGCCGCGTGCGATGGCCAGGGGAGTCCGACCGAATACCCACAACATTGTGGGTAGGCGAGCGCGGTGCATCGCACCGGCCGGTTGCGAGGGAAGTGTGGATGAACACCCGTAAGACGAGCGACGGACGAGACCTTGCACCGGAGCTACAAGAGATTCTCCGAAAGGCGGAAATGCGCGGCGAGCGCACCGTCAACCACTTTCGCGCGGTCTTTTATAGTTTGAGCATGCTGATGCTCGGCGCGAGCCTGCACCTCAACACACCCGCCGCCAACTTCGGCTTCGTTGTGCAAGTCGCGGTAATGGTCAGCTACACCGCGCTTGTCTACCTCTGGTTCGCAAAAAAGTCCGACCATTACGCACCCTGGTTGAAGTACGTCAGCATCACAGTCGACCTCGCCGCACTGCACGCGAGCGCCCTCATCATGGGCCACAACCACGCTGGAGTGCTGGAGTACTTCCAGGGTTTTGTTCCGCTCGTGTTGGTATTGTGGAATATTTTTTCCGCATTTCGATTTCGCGAACGGGCTGCCCTGTATAGCGGGAGCCTTTCATTGGTATTGTCCTTTTTGGTGTTGGCATGGGCGGCCACCGCTGGCGGGCTCGCCCTCTCGGATGTGTCTGTCTACGGTCAGCAGGCCATCAACCTCGGCGATGAAGCAGTGCGCGCCGTTTTCATCGCCCTCCCCGCATTTTTTGGGGCATTTATCGCCCGCAATATTCGCGGCTTGGTCCTGCGGGCGGAGCAAGAGTCCTTGCACCGGGCCGACTTAGAGCGCCAAAAAGACCACCTCTCCAAGTACCTGTCCCGAGAAATCGTCGACGCGGTGCTCGCCAATCCCGCCTTGCTGCGCCTCGGGGGCACCCGCCGCGAAGCGTCCGTTTTGTTTTGCGACATCCGTAACTTTACCCCCCTCGCCGAGCGGTCACCGCCAGAGCAGGTCGTTCAGCTACTCAACGAGCATTTCACCAATATGGTCGAAATCGTGTTCAAGTACGGCGGCACCCTCGACAAGTTCTTGGGCGACGGCCTCATGGCCGTTTTCGGCGCGCCGACCGCCGTTGGCCAACACGAGCTGCGCTCGGTGCTGGTTGCCATTGAGATGGTGTCCACCGTCGCAGCCTTCAACGCGCGCCACAAAGAGACCGGCGACCAACCCCTCGAAGTCGGCGTGGGCATCGCCAGTGGGTCTGTGGTCGCGGGAAACATCGGCTCTCCCGAACGAATGGACTACACAGCCATCGGCGATACCGTCAACTTTGCCGCACGCTTAGAAGGCCTCAATCGCCAGTTCGAGACGCGCATCATCATGAGTGAAACCACCGCCCTCGCCGTCTCTACGTACCTTCCGGTAACGGCGCTTCCACCCACGGAAGTCAAAGGCAAATCCGGCCGTCCCCCTTTGTTTGCCATCGACGTTCATGCGGTTTCGAGCAGTACTCTTGACGAAGTGCGCGCGCTCGTGTTGAACGGCACCCCGCCCTCGTTCGCGGCACCATCCCTCGTGTGAGCACCCGCGGGCGCCTCAGCGCTGACTGCGTCGCGGCCCTTCTTCGCCGCGCATCTCCGCATGCCAGTCCTCGGCTGACGGCAGTATTGGCGCCAACAGGCGCTCGGCATCGGACACAGACGGCGTCTCCCAGCGCGTCCATGCTCCCACCGAGACCGCGCCCGGCAGTGGGTCCAGGTGGGCGGCGAGCGAAGGCCCCAACCACACGGTCCCCCGTCCGACCCCCCGCAACCAGCGGTCCACCCAAGCCGGGCGCAGCGTACACTGGCCGAGGATGCCGCACGCACGCTCATACGGCGTCGCATCGGGCAGCCCCGTGTCGCGCCAAGCCACCACGAGCGCCTGTCGTGCCTCCCATTGCGTCGGCACCGCGTCCACCAACGCCCGCAACGTCTGCGGGAGCCCGTCGGACGCCGGCAGCGCCACCGCGACGGCGCCGAGGTCATCGGGTGCGCCAAACAGCCGCCCACCGGCCACGAGGCGGGCATGAGGCTCGTCCCACAAGATGTCGACCAACGGCGCACTGTGGTCCAAATCGCGCAGCACATCCCGCCAGCGCTTGCTCGAAAAGAACCGCGCCGCTCTCCCCGCGGAGACCTGGGGGCGCCCGACTTGGGTAAGGTCGCGCGTCGCGGAAAACCGCACGACCGTGCTTTTTCCTGCCACGGGAAAACGAGTTTCGAGCACCCCAACCCACTGCCGCACGACGTCCGGAATCGCGCGGCGGTCCAACACCATCCACGCGACCCACATCGTGCGGCTGCGCAAGGGCACCCACAACGAGGGGTCGACGTCGGGCTTTGCCCGCAACGGACGCTCATGACGAGAAATAACGTCATACCGAGCGTTTTCTTCCATGCCGCGGTCGGGGAACAGCGCAGGCGCAACCGCGATACGCGCCACCCCCGGCCCGATTTCTGCCGCACGCCCGACCACCGACACATGGACCTGCGAGCCAAACCGCGCTTCTTGGGCGCGCAATGCGTCTGTGGGCGACACCGGCCACGCATCCGCGCGCATTCCCGGCGGCAACGCAAGCGTCGGCAAGGACGCCGAAAAGCCCTCTCCGTCGGCCAACAGGGGTACTTCGACCGCGTTCCGGTCCCGCACATGGCCCAACAACACCCGCACCCGCTGCCAGTCCACCCGCCCCGCGACGTCGACGACGGAAACCTGCAGCCCTTCGTCCGCCAATCCGCAGTTGAACGAAGACACATGCAGCACCAGCTCGGCATCCACGGCGACAATCACCGGTGGATGCGGCGCAGGCGCGATGCCCGTCTGCAACGCCGCCAACGCCGACGCGGACACCAACTGCGCGGCCTCCGTGGGCGGTGTTTGCCAATCGACGGCCGCGGCCCGGCGGAAATGCAGGACGACACTCTCGCTATCGCTCGTGTCGAGGTCGGACCACCGCGTCCGGTGGGCCAAGCGCGACACCGACACCCCCGTAGCGAGCGCCAACGGCAAAAGCAGCGCCTCGCCGCCGCTCCCGGTCGTAGAGAACAAGCTGCCCCACGATGCATCCGGGAACACCCGCGACCATCGCTTTTCGTGGCGCTCGGGCGGTGGCTTGCGCGCGCGCTTGGGCCCACGCAGGGGGTCAGCGGAGTAGAGGTCCCGCTCGACGCCACTCTCGAACAAGCCCAGGCGCAGCAACCCGTCGGCCGCCACCAGCACCCAAAACGCGACGCTATCGAGGTCTCGGCTCAGCTTGCGGGCCATTCGGTGAAGGGGGCGCGCCCGTTCGCCATCCCACGCTTCGTCCACCACACTGAGCCAGCCACCGCGATACCGCAGCCATACCCGTCGCTCGCAGCCAGATGAGCACGGGACATAGCCCTCTTTGGCCATCCGCCGCACCACACGCGCCGCGACAATGGCCCGTGCTTCGGACGTGTCCGCACACCGCACTTGCACATTGGCCACCGAATGCACCACGCGTACCTCTCCCCCGCGGCCGTCCGAGACGGATAAAGCCCACCGCGCGCACAGGCCTCTATCCGCCCACGCGGCCCGCTGCGGGGGGCCGGTCAGCCTGGCTCATCGAAGCAGATATATTGCGGAGGCACCTGCGCGGTGAGCCAAACGTGGTTGCCGGTCACGTAAAAAACGTGCCCATCGCGCACCATCGCCGCAGCGTCGACACGTAGGACCACCGGCTGACCGCGCCGTCCTCCCACCCCCCAAGCGGTGGACCGCTCGGCGGAGAGGTGGACGTGGTGCCGGTTTCCCGGCAGTAGGCCTTGTTGTCGAATCGAAGGCAACACACGCGCGACGGTGCCATGCAACAAGACCGGCGGCGGCGTGGCCGCTTCGTAGCCCAGCTCCACTTCGACAGAATGGCCTTGGCGCGCCCGAATCCGAAGGCCGTCGGCGCTGAACTCAAACCGCTGCTTGTCGTTTTGGGCGACACACACGTCGAGCGCATGTCGATCCACCGGCGGGCCGTGTCGGGCAAGGCCGTCGAGCAGCGCCTCCACCGGCACCCAGCCGGCTTCGTCAAGGGAGACGCCAATCGAATCGGGATGGTGCCGCAGGACGTACGAGAGGCGGCGGGAAAGTTGGATTGTGGAAGAACCACGCATGACAAGCTCCAAAGTAAAAACGCGCGCCCTGCATGGGCACAATCCCAATGTTGCGCGGCAATCTATCGGCGTCGACATGGATTTTCCGGTCTATTATCGGAAAATCGGATAGACCGAACCCATGACACGCCCCCTCCCCGACTTGCTCGACAGCGAACGCCTCCGCGTTTTCATCGCTTTCGCCGATACTGGGAGCTTCACGGCCGCCGCAGAGCGGGTCGGTCGCAGCCAGCCCGCCGTGCACGGGCAGGTGTTGAAGCTCCAGGAGGAGGTGGGTCACCCATTGTATCTACGCGAGGGACGCGGCATTCGGCTGACACCCGCGGGGGAAGCGGTCGCTGCCTTTGGGCGACAGCTCATGGGTGACACCGAATCGCTGCAGCGGCGCCTCAACCACACGCAGCCGGGGCGTGTCCGCTTGTGGGCCGGCGCAGGCGTGGTTCGAGACACCCTCGCGCCGGGAATCCAGCGCTTTGTGCAGGAGGGAGGGCGAGTGGACATCGTGTCCGCCGACCTCTCAACGGTCCTCGAAAACCTCCGGTCGGGGGCCGAAGGTCTCGGCGTGGCGGCATCGGTCGCGCCGCCCGCCGATGTGTGGTCCTCGCTATTGGCCGAAGCCTGCTTGTGTGTGGCGGCGCCGCTCCAATGGAGCCCCCAATATGCGGAACACGCCACCATCCACGACCTCTACGACAGTCCGCTCGTGCTGCCCCCGGCCGACCGCCCCGTGACCGCGTCCCTCGCGAGCGTGTGCCCCGACCGGCCGTTGGCCCCCGTCGCGACCGCGCCCGGTTGGGACGGCATCCTCGCATTGGTCGCCGCGGGCACAGGCATCGGAATCGTCAATAGCACCTGCCGCGTGCCCCCTACGCTTCGCCTGTGGCCCTTGTATGCGCCCGGCCTGCCAGTGGCCCAATACCGCCTGTTCGCACGCGCTGGGGGGCCGCGGGGGCCCCTACGCGTACTCGCACACCACCTCCAAGCAGCGGCCCAAGAAGCGGCCGTTTCAGCGGTCGACGAGGCCGTGCAGCAAGGGTCCGTGGCCGTGGCCGAGCGAATGGGAGGCCGAGCGGCGAATCAGCATCGCGAGCCACTCCACCGCGGTCCCCACCGCCTCGGTGATGGGTAGCCCCATTGCCAAGCCGGCGGCGATGGCCGATGACAACGAGCATCCCGTGCCATGGGTATTGCGCGAGTCCACCCGTGGATGCACCCACGCGCCGCCCCCGCCGCCCGGCAACAACAACTTGTCGCGCACCAAAGGCTCGGTGTTGTGCCCGTCCTTGAGCAATAGCGCGACCCCCGTTTCGTCCACCCAGGCTTCAGGCGAGCGGTCGCCCAACAAGCGCGCGGCCTCCGGGATGTTCGGGGTGACGAGCGTCGCGCGGGGCACCAGGCGTTCCCGAAGGGCGGCCTCGGCCTCCGGTCGCAGCAAGGACGCGCCGGAGGTGGCGACCATGACGGGGTCAACGACAAGCGGGCCGGTGTAGCCAGACAGACCTTGCAGCACGCCGTCGATGACAGCAACGGAGCCCACCATGCCTACCTTGACTGCGCGCGGCGAAATATCGTCGAGCACCGTCTCGATTTGCAGGCGAATAAACGCGGCCGGCACCTCGAAGACCCCACGCACCGCTTCCGTGTTTTGCGCGGTCAGCGCGGTAATCACCGCCATGCCATAGCAACCGCGCGCTTGAAAGGTCTTGAGGTCCGCTTGGATTCCCGCGCCCCCACTGGGGTCGGAGCCCGCCACGGACAGCACAGGAAACACAACACGGGTCGGACACATCAGCGCACGCAGCCGACGTCGATGCACATAATGGTCATCTTTCCGGGCTCCACGGGCAGCTCCAGGTCGTTTTCGCAGTGGTAGCCGCCTTTGATGGCCGACAAGCGAAGGCGCCACGTTCCCGCGCCCACCCGCTCTTCAAACTCGCCGTTTTCATCGGTCGCGCCGCGCTGGGCCGAACCACCGACGTCCACGCTTTGGAGGGTGTAGTCCACGAATGCGACGAGGTTTGGGTCGTGAATGTCGTCGGATTCATCGGTGGCCAGCAATCCCCAGATTTGGCCACTCGACGGGTCGTCGTCAATATCTTCCATGGTCCACGTACCGGCGTCGGCCATGTCAAAGCAAAACGCATCGACCCGCACGATAGACGAAGCGGTGTCTTTGCCCGAACACGCTGAAAGGGAGGCCAGGAGGCCGCACCATACCCACAACGTCCGTCTCACCATGACCAATCACCTCGGTGGGCAGTGTCCCACATGAGAAACACGCAGTCGCCCTTATCATCCAAAAGACCCACGAGAACCGTACTTACGCGACGCAAAGTCATCGCCCCCCTCGGGCATCCGTAGCGCGGGAGACCATGCCCCCCTCGCCCCGCGGCGAATCCCCCGTCGGTTTCCCCTATTTGCGCTACCCCGGTTGCTACGAGTTCGGCAATTCGCGCGCCCACAATCGGCGGGCTCCCCACCGAAGGGGAACCACCAGCGCCGCGATTCCAAGGCCCGCCACAACGAGCTGCGGCACCACCAAACCGGCCCATTCTAGCCCTCGGGGGTCGCGCTCCTGAAAGCGCACCATCATCGACACGCCCACTGGCAACAACTCGATGGCCGACGCCAAGAAGACCAGCACCAGGGCCAACACCATAAACACCATCGCCGCTGGGCCTGCGGCGACCCGCGCGGCGTTGTCTGCCTTGAAGTCGGGGTAGACCGCGCCAACACCCACCGCGAGGCCCGAAATCCCCAGTGCCAAGAAAAAGGACGTCCACGCAGCGACGCCCACAACAAAAGGCCCAGCCCCCAAGATGGTCGTCGACGCGACCGCGAGGAGCTCGCCTATCAGCACCATCGGCACCAATGACGGCCACACCTTCGCCCACAACAGCTGCTCGGCCACCAACGGGCCGGTACGCACAATCCAAAACGACCGCCCTTCGAGAGAGACGGCGGTAAACTGAAACCGCGTAGCGACGCTCGCCATAATAAAACCAACGAGCGTCAGCGCCCCAAAAGCCAAGCCCTCCCGCATATACAATCCATATGGGCCGCGCATAAAGTCGGTGGGCATCGCACCCGCGCTCACCAGCGCAATCACGATGATGGCACCCACTACGAACACTTGGCTCCATTGGCTCGGGTCACGCACGAACTGCTTGACGTCTTTGATGACAATCGCACGACTTACAGGCGACAGAGGGCGGGTCCAGAGGTCGAGGACCCGGTCAAACCAGCCGGTTCGCGCCAAACGCGCCGAACGGGCCGCCTGCGCGCGGGAGCGCCCTTCGTCGTAGACCGCTTGGGTGACCCAGCGGGCCAAGGCCATCGCTGCAACGCCCCCCGCCGTCAACAAGCCAAGCTCCATCCACGGGAGCGGCTTTTCCCGCAGCGTGGCCTCCAACACGTCGACCGCCCAGCGCGGCGGAAACAGCAAGGGGACCGGCGCTTGCAGCTCTGCTGCATAAGCGGCGAGGCTTTCAAAGCTTGAAGCGTCCATCAGGCGCTCGGGCCGCAGCAAGCGCAGCAGCACAACCACAGCAATCAGCGCGAGAATGCCCGCGAATACGAGACCTTCACGCACACGCTTTGCGGGAATCGAGCGCACCAATAGGCTCGCCACCAGCACGCCAATGCCAGTTGGCATCAGCACAAATCCCGGCGCACACGCGAGCACGGCGAGCGCATACGCGGGGCCCGCGTCGTAAGCAATCCCGTAAGCAGTAAACACGGGAAGGCCGAAGAACAGCACCATCCAGCTCGATTGGAGCAAGGTGTCCAAAAACCGCGCGTGGAAGAAGGTGTCCCGCCGCATCGGCAGGCTGAGGATGAGCTCGAGGTCTTCCGATAGGTAAAACGTACTGACCGCGGCCACGATATTGGAGAAGGTCATTAGCGAAAACAAGCCAATGAGCAGCATCTCCATCAAGCGGCGCGTGAGAATCGGGCCGAACAATTCGACGGCATAGGCTTCTTTGACGAGAAACCCAAATAGAACAAACAAAAAGACCCAAAACGCCAGCCCGGCGACCCCAAACAAGCTGAGCGTCACCCGTTCCCCACGGGATGCACGCCGCCAGCGGTTGGCCTGGGCCAACGCACGGGGAGCCAATAACGACGGTATCGTAGCGGCCACGGTCACCTCACGCGAAACGACGGCGCGCCTCTACTCTACCCCCTTTCTTACTCCGCGGGCGGCTCCCACGGCGAAGCGTTGGTCTCCTCGCCGCGCTCGACGGTAGACCGGATGTACGCGCGCAGCAATTTGTTGCGTTGCGCGCCACCGACGAGCGCGCGGAGGTCTTCGTACAAGGCGGGGTCATGGGCCAACATGCCGATGGTGCCGTCGCCTTGGTTGATGGCTTCACTGGCGGCACGCAGCTCGGACGCGGTGACGGTGAGGTCGTCGAGAAGCTGCTTCTTGGACGGGTCATAGACAAGGGCATGCACCAACGACTCTTCGTTCTTGAGGTCGGTGGTGAGCGTTGTGAGCGCGGTGGCGAGCTGCGACAGCTCTTTGGCCAGCTTTCGGCCGTCCTCGCCATAAATCAGCTCGTGGGCGATGCCGTCGCCATGTCGCACCGCATAGGTCGTAGTGCGGAGGTCGGAGCTCATCACTTCGAGGTTGCGCACCGTGTTTCGCACACCGTCGGCCAGCGAAGCGTCGTAGACGAGCGCATGAACCAAGCCGTCGCCGGTCTTTGCTTCATGCAACAGCTCTTCGAGGTGTTCAAAGCTGCGCGCGAGGCTGGCCTTGGCGGCTTCTTGGTCGTCTCCCAACATCAGGTCGACTTTTCGACCGATGTTGTGCGTCTTGTCCAAGATGCCGGACACTTTTTGCATATTCGCGAGGAGGTCGAGGGGGTCTTCCGTCTCGATTTCGGTGCCATCGGCCAGCACGGGCAAGGTCGGATCGCCCATTGAAATCGAGACGATTTTGTCGCCCAACACCCCCACGCTGTCGATGCGGGCGATGGAGTCCTGCCGAATGCGCTGCTGGTACTCGGCCATAATCTTCATGTCGACGTACATCATTCGTTCGTCGAGCTGTCCCGAAAAGCGAATGCTCGCGACCTCGCCAACGTCAAAGCCGGCCAAGCGCACGACGGCGCCGGGCACGAGCCCCTGCACGTCCTGCCACTTCGCGTGGAGGGTGTAGCGGTCGCGCAGAAGGTCCGCGGAGCCACCCACGACAAACAGCATCAATCCGCCGACGGCCAACAGGACCGTCACGAAGATGCCGACCCGCAGTTCACGATTTCGGGATTGCGCCAACGGAGACCTCCCAGGTGCAGGGAGAGCCTAAACCAATCCGCGGTCATCTGCTGCCGGGTCCGGCGGCAAACCGAGGGTGCGTCGGCGCGAAAACACGGCGCAGCCTGCCAGCTTGTAGAGCGCGCGTGCGCCTACAATGGCATCCCAGGTGTCGTCTTCCCCCGCCCCATCTGGCCCCGGACTGACTTCGCACAGGTCGAAGGACACCACTTCCCGCTGCTCGGCCACCGCCTTGAGCAATGCCGCGAACTGGCGCCACGAAACACCGCCTGGGACCGGCGTGCCGGTATTGGGACACAGCACGGGGTCGAGGCCGTCGATGTCGATGCTGATGTGGACCTTGGGCGGCAACGACGCGACGATCTCATCGATGACGGAACGGAACGGTCGCCCATTCAACTCCGCGTCGGCCAGCCGTTGGTCGGTCCACGCTTCAATCCGGCCATTTTCCGCCGCAATCCGGGCAAGCTCCGCCGAACCCATGTCCCGCCAACCAACCCCAACCAGCCGCGAAACATTGGCATGATTGGACAGCACGTTGTGGAAAATCGACGCATGGGACCACCGGAAGCCCAGGAATGCGTCGCGCAGGTCGGCGTGGGCGTCCAGGTGCAATACACCCAGGCCGGGATGGCGCTCCGCAACGGCCGAAATCAAGCCATAGGGCGTGCTGTGGTCGCCTCCCAATACGGCAGGAATACGACCGGCATCCAACGCAGCTTCGGTGTGGGCGCGCACCCAGGCATGCACTTCGTCGCCCGCAGTGTCCACCCGCGCCGCGGCGTCGGCGAGGCTGGGGTCGGCGTTTACGCCACCCGCGGCAATCACCGCCAGAGCATCTGCCTCTACGTCGTCGTGGATGGTTCCAACAAAGTGCTCGCCGTCAATGAACGACATCCCCGCCCGCCAGGTAGCGCCAAAATCGACGTCGGCGAGGTCGACTTGCATCGTCGCTTGTACGATGGCCGCGGGACCATGCCGCGTGCCCCGACGGTAGCTGGCAGTGGCCTGCCATGGCACCGAAATAACGTGTACAAGGGCATCTTCGAGGCTGCACGGCACACCGTACAACGCCACCTCGCCGTGGTCGACGGCAGCGGCATCGGGATCGAAGTCGAGGGCGGGTCCGGCGGGAAGCAAGGGCATAGGTCCTCCGAGTGGCCGCCCGCTAACCCCTCCGCCACGGATTTACAGGGTGGCGCCGCAAGCGGTGCAGGTTCCTTGCTCGCCCATCAACAACACAATGTTTTGCGGCGACTGGCACGACGAGCAGCGGTCGACGAGGCGGGCCCCTTCTTGCAGACTCGCCCGCTGAAAGTACTCCCGCGCTTTGCGGTGGTAGACGAGGCGCGGCGCGTTCGGGTGGTGAAGTAACGAAAGCAGCAAGGCCTCCGCATCGGCCGGCAGCATTCCATAGGCGTCCGCAAATTCCTGAATCGTAAACCGCTCACGGGTGCGAATCCACGCGAGCCGCTGCTCGACGCGCCGGTCGCGATTGCGCATGACAAACGCGACCCCAAACATTGCCAAACCCACCAAGAAGGGCATGAGGCCGAACACAATCCCCACCGACACACCATCGATGCGCTCGGCGTCTTTGGCGGGGTCGATAATCATCCCGATGCCGACGCACCCGCAAAACAGGCCCCACAACAATGCCGCAGTGCCACATCCGAACAAGGGGGTCTTCACGCGCACCTCTCGCTGCACCGAACCGGCACCATCGCCAAGGCTATCGTGCCAACCTACCCGTACTTTGTCCAGCCCCTCCGCGCAAAACCAAACCGCTACCGCGTTTCGCACACAACTTTGTAGTAGTAGTTCGCGGGCGAAATGCGCCAGTGCTGGCCCCACCGCGTAAGGGCTGCAGAATCGAGGTCAGTGACCACAATTGCTGCACCATGATGGTCGTAGTTATATCCGTCTAAAATCATGACCCCATCAAAGTTTTGGTAGGACCACTTGTCTCCATTTTCCCATTCCCAACCGACACTCGCCCGTCCCATTGCAGCCGACCACGCCGACGTACGCCCCGTCACATCGCCGTTGTACGCGCCGAGCCAAAACCAAGAGTTGAGCGTGCCTTCGTCGTCGCTTCCATTGTAGACGGCTTCGACCAAAAACAAGAGCTCCTTTTCCGAGGTTGCGGCCACGATGTCCATCGCGAGGTCATCGCACGTCTCGACGGCTTCGTCATAGGTTGTTGAAACATCAATAAACGCGTAGGCATGCCCCCCATACTCGGCCCACGCGGCAACCAAGCCAGGATTCGCCGCGTCGACCGCTGCCATCCACAATGCCAATGCCAACGACATCGTTCTGCTCCAAAACGCCACGTTTCCAACTTACCCAATCGTCGCCGCACCTGCTGCGCGTTTCCGACAACACAACGTCACGTTTCTTCGATTCTTCGCACAAAGCCATATTGGAAGCGCCGGCGCCGCGATTGGGTTGACCTCGTACGAACCCGCGATTCCAAAACGTGCCGCGAAACATTGCATCCCCACGCAGGATTGACGCGTCCGCCCTTTCGTCTCGGGATTCGACAAGGTAGGCTCCAACGCCCTCCGTTTCTGGCGTTCGATTGGTGAACAAATTCAGCGAAATCCGGCAGCGCGCCCGCAAACAAGTGGACCGCGCTCTGCACCATCCGGCCACCGAAGTGGGCGTAGTGGTGGTCATTTTCGTTGCGGTCGCCAGCATGATTGGCGAAGCATCGCTACCGGCTGGCTCTGAACTTCGGTACTACCTCGAACGGGTCAGCGATACGTGCAGCTTCCTGTGGTGCATCGAGCTTTCGGCGCGCTTTTGGGTGGCCGGTAGCAAGCGGCGCTTTTTCCGGCGGTATTGGCTCGATATTCTGGCAGTGCTCCCCCTGGCCCGGCCGCTCCGCTTGCTGCGTGTGTTGGTGCTTTTGCGCCTGTTCCGCGCCGGTATGCTCATGAACCGCCGCCTATCGGCGTATTCGGGCGTGCTGCGGGGCACCATCAACGAGCTTACGGTCGTCGCCACGTTGACCGTCACCATCGTATTGGTGGGCGCGATGGTGCTCCAGCTGGGCGGCGGCGGCGTAGACCTCGCAAATCCAGACCTCCAGGGAACACTCCACGGAAACATTTGGTTTGCGTTGTTTACCCTCATTGGCGGGGAGCCGATTCTCGGCACGCCCCAGACCGAGCTGGGCATGGCCATCACCGTCGCGCTCATGCTCGGCGGCATGACGGTCTTTGGTATTTTCATCGGGACCGTCTCTGCATCGATGGTCACAGTGCTCACGCGGAGACTGCAGGTGTCCGACATCGAAATCGACGAACTTTCTGACCATATTGTCGTGTGCGGCTGGAATCCTGCCGGCCCGACCGTCTTGGGCGAGCTGTTTACGGACAGTCGCAATCGCCGCCCCGTTGTCGTGGTGACCGAACAAATCGAGCGCCCGGCCGACCTTATGGTCCAGGGCGTTCCGCCGGAGCTCGTCTACCACCTCGGAGGCGACTACACGCGCGTCGAAGTGCTCGAGTCCGTGGGGATTCAGCGCGCCCGCTCCGCCATCCTGCTCACCGACACGCTCACACCCCGCAGCGACCAAGACCGTGACGCGCGAACCGTGCTCGCGGCGCTTACGATCGAGCGGATGTCTCCGGGCATCTATTGCTGTGCCGAGCTTATCAACGGCCAGCACGAGAGCTTGCTCAAGATGGCCAAAGTCGAAGAAGTCGTCGTGCGGGACTGGTATGCGGGCGTCATCATCGGAAGCATGGGACGAACCCGCGGCTTGTCGCGCGTTCTCAACGACATCTTGTCCACCACGTCCGGAAATGCGTTCCACAAAATCGTCGTGGGTCGCCACCACGCCGGGCGCACCATCGGGGAGTTGCATACCATTCTCAAGGAGCAGCACGACGCCATTCTCGTCTCATGGGAACGTCTTGACGAAACCGGTCATTTGTCGGACATCGTCGTCAACCCCGATATCGGAAGGATAGTCGCCCAGAATGACATGTTGGTGGTCATTTCGCGCAAAGTCTTCAAGCTACACTGACCGAACATTCAAAATCGACACAACAATTCGAAGCGAGGATAGCGGCTGCAACCGTTGCCCGCTAGGATACACCGCATTGGTGCAGAACCCAGCATAGGCGGCGACATGGTACATCCCTACACTCCCCGAAGTTTCCTCCAAGGCAAGCGCGGACAAGCAATGGCGTCCCTCCTTTGCCTCGTAGGTGGTTTGTCCCTCACCAGCTGTGGTTCCGACCAATCGTTCGCCAAGTCCGGCATCGAGACAGCGCGGCCCGATATTCAAGTGTCGCCCGCACAAGTCACGTTCTCGGGTGTTGCGTTCGGCACCAACGAAACCAAGTCATTCACCGTATCCAACATCGGCGATGCTGCCCTCAATGTCTCCGGAATTCGCCTGGAACAAGCGGGCGCATTTACCGTATTGGCCGACCTCCCCATTACCTTGCCCCCTGGCGGGTCGATGGACGTCGATGTCGTTTATAGCCCCGTCACCGACAACGACTCCGGCTACGCGTATATCGACTCCAACGACCCCGACCATCCCAACGAAGTGGTCGAGCTGCTCGGCACATCCGGGTCTCCGCGCTTGGTCATCGACCCTACGTCCCACGACTTCGGGCTGCTGCCCCTTTATTGCCGAAACTCCGTCACACACGCCCTTCGCAACGAGGGCACCGCCACCTTAGAAATCACGGGCATCTATGAAACGGGCGAAGGATTCTCGATTGTCGAGCAGCCCGCACTCCCAACGACGCTCGAACCTGGCGAAGAAGTACCGGTTTCGGTGAGCTTCGAAGCGCTCTTGGCGGCGGACTTTGGTGGTACCCTGTGGGTCGAGAGCAACGACCCTGGCGGTATCCGGCAAGCCACGCACCTCGGCGGCGGCGACGGCGATGGCGTTTGTATCATCGTGCCGCCGGGCGGCGACGAGGCCGTCGATGTCGACTTCGTGGCCGAATACAAGATGGCCGACATCGCGTTCGTCCTCGATACGACCGGTTCGATGGGCGGCTTCGCCAACCAAGTCGCATCGTCGTTCGCCGATATCGCCGCGGAAGTGTCCGACCGCATCCCCGACGTCACCTTCGGCCTCGCAACCTACGAAGACTACAATGCATCCTATGGCGGCGGAAACCGTATGGGAGACAACGGCGACTTGCCCTTCCGCTTGCGCCAGCAGCAAACCGACGACATGACCCTCGTCAACAGCGCGTTGTCGTCGATTCGCATCAACAGCGGCGCCGACATGCCGGAGTCGACCTTAGAGGCGCTGTTCCAGGCTGCATCGGGGCGCGGCTACGACCAAGAGTGCAATCATAGCATGGACTCCTCGGAAGACGTGCCGCCGTTTATTTCGGGGCCGGGCGATGCCTTCGGCGGCACCGTCGCGGGCATCTACGACAGCACCGTGCCCGGAACGGGAGATGTCGGCGGCATGGGCTTCCGCAAAGACGTCCTGCCCATCATCATCTACGCCACCGACGCCGACCTCCGCGACCCCGATTCCGGCTACGACGTCCCCGGCGATGGCTCCTGCAATCCGAGCCCCGCCGGCTCCCACTCCGCGAGCGCAGCCATCAACGCCATCGGCGCAAAAACCATCGGCATTATGGTCAACGGCGGCACCGGCAGCCACCCGTACTCGCAAATGGAAAGCATCGCCTCCGCCACAAGCTCTTGGGGCGACTTCGACGGCGATGGCCGCGATGAGCTGGCGGTGCTCACGTTCTCCTCGGGAAGCCTCGCATCCAAAGTCGCCGATGCCATCGAAAGCATCGTAGAGGCAGCCATCTTCGACGAGGTTACGCTTCGTGTCGAAGGCGACGACTACGGCCTCGTCGAGTCCATCACGCCCGAGAGCTACACGAACGTGCCGTCGGGCGAAGAGATGCCCTTCCACATCGAGTTTGCCGGCGTTGTGGCCGCCGAACCAAGCGACCGCACCTACCCCATCAACTTCGTGCTCGAAGGGCGGGTGGGAGATGTCGAGCTTACCCTCGACCGTTTGACGGTTCACGTCCTCGTGCCTGGCGGCGGCTGAGGCCCAGCGGCTCCTGTCCGCCCGTCCCAAAACCGAACCGCCCACCCAAACACCCCAAAACGGGTGCCGGGTGGGCGTTTTGCCGCAAGGCCTTGGCCTTACATGACCTTCTTCCACACCGCCGACAAGCCCTGGCTCTTCATTGTCGACGCGAGGTCGTAGCAGCCGTTGCCCCACTTCGGATGGTGCTCGAAGTGCGGGAAGTCCCAGCCCTCGTCGCCCATCCAGCGGGTGAAGCCCTTGGACTTGCCGACGCGGCCGAGCTCTTGCCACGGGTGGCCGCCGTCCCAGCTCGGGCCAGTGTGGCTCTTGTTCCAGAAGACAATATCGACCGCCAGGCCGTAGTTGTGCCAAGAGCCACCGCCTTTGACGTACGTGACCTTGCTTCCGGGCTTGGTACGGCCTTGGGCGTATAGGTTGTCCTGGTACTCAAACGACCGGAAACCACCCACCACATAAGGGCTGTAGCCCCGCCCTTGCATGGTCGTGATGGTTTCCGACGCCAGCTTGCGCACCGTGGGGTTGATTTTGGAGTCGGCCAACAAGCCCTTCGGGTCTGCGTCGTCGACATCCACATCAACTGTGCCCGTGGGAAGCTCCGCATTTCCACCGGTCGGGGCCTTTTCAATGGGCTTCGACGCCACATTATAGAGGGCAGCCGCCGTTTTGGGCCCCACTTCGCCGTCGACCTTCATGCCATTTGCGCGCTGGAAGCCTTCTACCGCCCGCCGGGTGACGGGACCAAACTCGCCGTCGACCAGCACTCCCGCCTTGAACTTGTTGAGCTGCTTCTGCAGTTCCTTGACCAGAACGCCTTCCATACCCTGCTTCAGGGTAGGATTCCCTGTGATGGCACCTTGCTGGCGACCACCACCGGGGTCGGCCGCGGGGCCCTGTGTGGGCGCGGGCGCGACCGCTCCGGACAGCTTCGCCGCCGTCTTGGGACCGACGGCACCATCGACCACCAAGCCATTGGCCTGCTGGAACGCGCGCACCGCACGCTCGGTGATGCGGCCAAAGTCACCGTCTACCACCAGCTTTGCGCCGCGGGCGTTGAGCAAGGTCTGGAGAATTTTTACCTGCTCGCCTTTGGCTCCCCGTTGAAGCTGGGGCTTGCCGGTAAGCGTCGCGGTGGTGGTCGCAGTTTCGCCACCGCCTCCTCCTGCGGGTGCCCGGGCTGCCAGCGCAGCCTGAATCGCACCCAGCGTCGCGACACCCGCGATGCCGTCAACCCGCTGGCCAGCGTCGCCCTGGAACGCCATCACGGCGGCCTGGGTGCGGCGCCCATAGATTCCCGGACCCGTCGCCATATCCGCGGCGGTGAGGTAGCCGAGGGACACCAACGACGTCTGGAGGGCTTCGACCGCCGCGCCTTTGTCGCCATACCGAAGCGTGCCCCCCACGCCCGTTCCCGAGTCGCCGGGATTGGTAGCCTTGCGGCGCATCGGTAGCCCCGTACCCACATGCTGGAGCGCGACGTGTGCGAGCTCATGGGCAAGGAGACCTGCATCCCCCGCATCGGGCACGACGACTTCGTTGCCCTGCGCGTATGCCTCTGCACCGACGGCACCGGCATCGGCAGCCGCGGACGCGCCGCTGCGCACCTTCACGGCACGCACATCAAACCCAGCGAGGGATTGAAATGCGTCGGCAAAACCGGCTGGCAGCGGATCGGACTCGCTCACCCCAAGGTCAGAATCGGCGTGGCCCACCCACTGCAACACATCGTCCGCGAGCGCATCTGCCTCGGCCTCCACGCTATCGCCCGCCCCACCCACACCATCGCTGGTCGCAGACAAGCGCGCAGCGAGGGCTTGGTTGCCCAAGCCGCCGGCTCCACCTTTGGAGGACTCGGTTGTCGGGGAAGACACCGCTTGCCGCGGGGACGTCTTTTGTTGGAGATCCATGATGGCTCCTTGCCAAAACAACGTGCGTTCAAGACACTCGATCGGTGCGTCGACGAAGGCGGACCCACCTGCGTCGGTCGTCCTTTCCAGAATGACACGTTTCGACGACCATCGGATGGGATTCAAGCCCTATTGACATCGACGTGAATCTTTCTTGGCCCGTGACACTTCGCCGCAGCGCTGCACCGAGCGCGAACCGCGCAAATCAAACGCGCGCACACCCCTGCTTCGGAATTGCATCCCCGGCCGCAACCAACACACAACGCCCGTTTGGGGCCAAGCCCTCCAAACGGTGTTTGGCCAACACAATCGCCGGCCAGCCATCGCAGGTTCCCGCCTTGCAAACGAAAAAAGCACCGAAGAGAGGGCTCCCTCCGGTGCTCCGTTCGCAGACGAACGCGCTATTGACCGACGAGAACGTTCACTACAGCGGGGACCGAGACGTTTCCGGCGGTGTCCTTGGCGCACACACCCACTACATACGTGGTGCCCGACTTCAAGCTGCTGACCGTCGTGCTGGTGTTGGTGCCCGCATACACCTCGGGCGTGCCTTCGCAAGCCCGAAGCCGCGCGGGCGCTTCGGTCAACACCACGGAGTAGCCATCCATTCCCGAATGACGGTCGACGCTGTCCAGCCAGGAGATGTCCATCGACGTGGCGCCTGCCGTCACCGTGACCACCGGCTTGCTCGGACGAACCCGGTCGAGGCCGATGTCAGCGCCAATCGGCTCCGAGACGTTGCCTTCATTGTCACGGATGTAGAGGTAGCGGGTGAGCTCGCCACTCTTCTTGCCCAAATCAACGCTCATTTCGCTGGCGAAGGCCTGCCAAGTGTCACAGCCGAGGTCGCTCGTGCCTACGCACACATCGCGAACACCCGAGCCCGAGTCCGAAGCCGACACGGTCGCCGTGACCATCGTGTCCATGACCCAAGGTTCGTTGTTGGCGAGCGCAAAAGAGCCCATGGGCGCGATGGTGTCGGTGCCCGGCCAGCCGATGCCCGTGGTGCCCGCAGAAACGTTGCCGGCACCGTCGATGGCACAGACCCGGAACGCATAAGGCTGGCTGTTGGTCAATCCTGTCAACGAGACCTCCAGGTCGGAGCCCTCGTAGACCACCTCACCGACGGAACAGGTAGCGGGCGCCGTCGTGGAGTTGACTTCTTGCACGACAACGTACGACGCGACGCCGCTGAGCAGGTCTTTTGCATCTGTCCACGAGAGGTCGAGGGCCTGGTTGCCTTTTGTGACCGTCATCACGCCGTCGACGGCCTTGCGGGTATCGACAATGATGGAGTCCGCCGCCAAGGATACCGGCGTAAGCGAGGCGTCGGCAAAGAAGGCGTAGAGCATCACTTCGCCCTGCCGACCGGGAAGACGGTAGGTCAGAGTGTCGAGCACAGGCGTCCACTTGCGGCACTTGTTGCTGGTACCAATACACATGTAGTTCGCGCCGTCGCCGTCAATCGTGAGCGTGGCCATGCGGTTGCTGGTGCGCGCAGCCCCATCGTTGATGACCAAGCTCGGCCCGGACGCGCCGCCCGCAAGCGGCATCGCGACCGCCGCACCGCCCGTCGAGATGTTGCCCGCGGCGTCAACACTACACACCCGGAACGAATAAGCGGTCCCGTCCGTCAAACCCGTCGCAGAAGCAGACGTGTCCGCTCCTCGGTAGATTTCCGTACCCAAGGTGCAACGGGACGGAGGACGCGCACCTTCCACCATGACCACAATGTTCTCCGCAACACCACTCAAGTTGTCGGTGACACCAGACCACGACAACGCAACCGCGCCCGACGACGTAGACGACGTCACGATAGGAAGCGAGGGGGCTTCGATGTCGTAGCCAATCGCCGCAACTGCCGGCGCCGAGGTCTGGCCTACCGCATTGCGATACCAAAGATACAACTCATGGTTTCCTTGTACCGTCGGGAGACTCCACGACATTGTACTTTGCAACGCTTGCCACGAAGAGCAGGTCGAAGTCGCCGAAACACACATCTCTACTGCGTTTTCGATTCCGGGCGCCATCGACAAGGACACGCGGTTGGTGCGGGTCCAGGCCGCACCGCCATTGATGGTCAAGGTTCCCGGCCCACCCGCGCTCGCCGAAGGACGAACCGTCGCAGTCACGGTGTCATCGACGTTTCCAGCATTGTCAAAGGTACACAAGCGGAACGACACGTCCGCATCGTTGGTCAGACTCGACAACGTAACACTGCGGTCCGTTCCCTCGTACACCAACGTACCCGAGTCGCAGCTCCCCGACGGGGCCGTGCCGCCTGCCTGGGAGACGACGCGATAGCGCGCGATACCGCTCCCGCTGTCGGTTGCTGCGGTCCAGGTGAGCACCGCGCCCGCATTCATCGCAGACGCCGACAACACCGCGCCCGAGGGGGCGAGGGTATCAAGCCCAATGTTGGCCGAAACCATCGACGAAACGCGGCCCAAGCCATCCTTGTACCAAACCCCCACCGACTTGTTTCCCTGGCCGGTCGAGAGGTTGTGGATAGCCACGGTGTTGTAGGTCACCCAAGTCGTGCAGACAGGGCTTGCCACGCCTTCAACGTTGGCGATGCACATCTGCGATACGCCGCTGTTATCGTCCGTCGCGCCCAATGTAAGCGCAACGGTGCGGCTGGTGGTCCAAGACACACCGCCATTGACGGCGATGGTTCCCACGGGCGCCGGGTTTTCTGCCTGGGTGACCGTGTAGGTGGAATCGTCGATGGTGACCACCGCCGTCCGCTCGGCGCCGGTGTTTTGGGCGACCGTATAGTTGACCGTGCCATTGCCCGTGCCACTGCTCGGCGACACCGTCAACCACGCAGCGTTCGAGGAAGCCTCCCACAAGCAAGAAGAATCCGCAGACACGCCCACGGAGCCGGTCGCGCCTTCGTCCACCACCGATGCCGCAACACCCGACAACGTAATCGAACAGGCCGTTGCATCGGCGACGGCGGCCTCAATGTCGATGCGCGGAAATGTCAAACCATTGCGGTGGTCGGTAATCGACACCCCGGTGTTTTGAAGGCGGGTGAGCCACTCGCCGGGCGTTTCATTCGGATACGCGCTCGCCATGACCGCAAGCGCACCGGCCACATGGGGCGTCGCTTGGGAGGTGCCTCCCATCGTGTAGCCACCGGCGACAATCATGGCACCGGGCGCCAAGAGGTCGATGAACGACGCAGAGTTGGAAAAGCAAGTGACTTTGTCGGCCGCCGTGGTGCTGTCCGAGCAGCCAGACCACGAAATACCGCCAATGTTCGAGTCATACACCGCGCCGACCTTCATGGCCGACGGCGCACATGCCGGGGAAGCAACACGGTTGGTCCAACCATCATTGCCCGTTGCGACGGCCGATGCGATGCCTGCATCCAATGCAGCCTGAATGGCAACATCGAAGGCAGAGCCCGCGCACTCCGCCGTGTATGCGCCACCACCCAAGCTCATGTTGATCGCGACAATGTTGTAGAGGTCGCGATTTGCAATCGACCAGTCGATACCTTCAATAACGTCCGTGGTGTACGCGCCCCCGCCGTCAAAGACGTCGAGACCAATCAAGTCGGTGCCCGGCGCGACCTTGCCCACGATGGCCGCTACGTTGGTCCCGTGGCCATGCGCGTCGAGAGAGCCGTCGTTGGTCGCGGTATCGGCGACGTACACGACGCGACACGTCGACGGCGTGTTGACGGCCGTGCAGCTACCAAAGTCGGAATGCGTGTAGTTGAGCCCGGTATCGAGAATCACGACGGCCGTACCCGCGCCGGATTGCCCCGCCGCCTCCGCCTCGGGCTGATTGATGAGGTCGAGGCTCTGTGCCAGCGAGGGGCGCATCACTTCGTCGACATGCAAGGCCATGACGCGCGGGTCTTGTGCCAGAGCATCGAGGTCCGCTTCGTGCGTGACCTCCAACGTCACAAACGGGACCTGCGAAAAGGTCTTGATTGCCGAAGTACCGCTCGACAAGCGCTCCATAATGCGTTGCCGCACACCCGCGTACACCGACGCCCGTGCCTCCAACAGCTCCTGCCGACGCTCTTTCGGTTCGAACTGAAGGTCCGCCAACACAACTTCTTGCATTTCGACGATAACGCGCGTGCGACCATCGACTTGCACGGCATCGCGGAGAAGCTGGGGAACCATCACCAGCTTGGACGCCTCAGCCTCCGCGTCTGCTGTGTCCACCGTTGATTGCGCCACTGTTGACGGCAGGCCCGTGTCGACGGCAGCAGGAGCCGCCGGCGACGGGGTTGTTTCCGATGTGCACCCCGCGAGGGTGAGCAAAACCAAGGCGGAGTGCGAGGGGCGAATCGACAGCACAGGGAACCTCCAAACTTCGTTTGGAGAAACGGAACGACGCCCCACAACCTTGACCCCGATGGGTCAGATTTCTCCTCGGCAATTCGCCTATTCCGGTTCCCGCCGACGCCCCACGGCGACGCCCCCAAGCGCAATCAAAAAACCGACGGGGACGACACTTCCGATGTAAGTCGGGGCACCTCCGCTGTCGTCCTCGCAGCTTCCCGGATTCTCCGCGAAGCCTTCGCCACATATCGGAAAATCGCTCTCCAATGCTGGTTTATACAAAATATAACGCTGCTGGTGTTGGGCAAATCCATGGCGGCCCATGTCATACAACATCAGGTCACCCGAAACGGCGCTCGGGTTGTAGCGCATATGCAATCGTGTGATCACGGCATTGTTTGGATCCCCAACGAAACCAACGTCATTGAGGGCACTTTCACTCAATGGTCCCCCACCGGTGCACGGGTCGCACGCAGACGGCGCCCACACGTATTCCGCGAGCCAACCTGCTTCGCCGCCATTGTCTTCCCACGCCTCGGAGTATTGGTCGTCATAAAAAGTTGAAAACGACCCCACGCCCGAATCATCAAACATACAGTCGCCTTCAACCGTAAACTCCGAATAGTTCGATATTCCGACAGGGCCACCCGAGTCCGTAATCACATGAAGAATGACATCTTGCGCACCGCCTGCATTGATGGTGCCCAACTGAATCGGCAGCGACATCGCGTCCGACTCATACGAAAACTGAATCGGCTTGAGGAGCACGCCACCGCTCATCACACTGTCCAGGTCAACCTTCACGGATACAAATGACGCTCCGCTTTCGAGGTAGTCCTCAAACAAATCCGCAGCGCCCGGCGGCACAAACAACCCTTCGGCCGCCGCCCAAGCATCAAACGCATCCCGCGACTCTGCGCCCAAGGTTGACACTTCGTACCTGCCAAAGCCCACATCGAGCTGGTCGAGCAATCCCGGCAAAAAGTCGAGCGCCGCAGATGCTGCGAGGTCGCGAATGGCGTCGGTGACGCACCCGCAAACGGCCTTGTCGAGGTCGCCGGTGCCATGAAGGTCATCGCAGGTGTATTCGACCAAGCGCGGGGCCGCGTAGGTCTCTACCCGTGAAACGACGCCGGGCTCCACCACGCGCACGTCTTCGGCGGTGACGCTGCCGGGAACGGGAATCAGCATCGTAAACGACTGCATTCCGCCGCGAATATCGTTCGCCATCGTGATGGTATTCCGATTGCCCTGCCGAACATAAACCACCGTGCTGGTGGTATTTGTCAACGGCGCTTCGGCACTGCCGAGGTACGCACCACAAAATGCGTCGGCGGACGTGGGCATCGCCATGGACAAAACACCCAAAGTCGCGACCAGAACACCATTCCCAAAACACTTGACCATCGTGGACCTCCAGACGCCAACTGAACCGCGACGCAGCCGTTGCCCAAATATTCAATCGCCAGCCGAACGGCCCCGATTTCTCGCAGGCGCTAAAGGGATAACCAGGACACCATGTCCGAGGATACCGAATGACCCTTGAAGCGCTCGGCTGGGGCCCCCCGTTCTCCACCGCTTTCGACGAACTCCCTGCGCGTATGGCAGCATGGCTGCCCGGCCGTGTTGCCGTTGAGCACCGCGGGCGGCTGCTTGTCTGCACGGATGACCGCACGGTTCTCGCGTGGCCCCCCGAGGGCGCCCGCCACGAGAGCCACGACCCCAAGGACGTCCTCGCGCGCCCCCGCGTCGGCGACTGGGTAGCGTTGGCCGATGGCTCCGATGAGCCCCGGATTGTCGCCGTCTTGCCACGTCGCACTGCCCTCCTCCGACAAACACCCCGCCGACGCGTGGGTGTACAAGTTGTGGCCGCCAACCTTGACCGCGTTTTTGTCGTCACTGCCGTTGGCCCGGACCTCTCCGCGCGTCGCCTGGAGCGCTTCGTGGCCGCGATTCGCGCCAGCGGCGCTACGCCGGAGCTGATTGTCAACAAGGTCGACCTCCTCGCCACCAGCGCCCCCTTCTCCGACGAAGACCCCGCGTGGCGCGCCGTCTTGGCAGAGCTTGGCACTGTCGCCACCGACCTCCGCGTACACCCCACCAGCACGCGCGCGGGCGTTGGCGTGGAGGCCTTGCGCGCATCGATTCGCGCGGGAGAGTCGATTGGCCTCGTCGGCACGTCAGGCGCGGGCAAGTCGAGCTTGGTCAATGCGCTGCTGGGCGCACAAGCCCAAGATGTCGCCGAAGTGCGGGAAGGCGACCAAAAGGGGCGGCACACCACCACCCACCGAGAGCTGGTATTGCTTCCCCGCGGCGGCGTCCTCGTCGACACACCCGGAATGCGCGAGCTCCAACTGTGGGACGGCACCGGCGTTTCGGATACCTTCACCGATGTCGAAGACCTCTCCCGCCGCTGCCGATGGCGCGGCTGCACGCACGGCAAAGAGGACGGCTGCGCCATTCAAGCCGCCATTCGCGACCAAGAACTCGACCGCGGCCGCTACTTGAGCTGGAAAAAACTCCACGAGGAGGCCAAGGCCGTCGCCACCCGACGAAGCCGAACCCGCGACCGGCGGCCTCTTCAGGACGACTGAATCGCCATTCAGTCCTTCGACGCCGCCAGCCGCGCGGCCACCTTGGGGTCCGCCGCTACAATCGCGTCCGCTTCCGCCGTTCGTCCCAGGCGTCGCAGCGCCTTCACCAGCTTGGTTCCCGTGTTGGTCCTGTCGCCCGGAACCGCGTAGGCACGACGCAAATACACGATTGCATCTTCGCGATTGCCACTGTACCACGCCGCGTCCGCCCGAGAGACCAAAGTGGGGTAGTGGTCGGGATACTGCTGCAACACGACATCCAAGTGCGGGATTGCGCGTGTGTACTCTTTTTGTTGTTCCGCCAAACGGCCCAACCATTGGTGCGCACCCATATCATCGGCCCAGTCGGGGTCTTCGATCACCTGCGTATACAGTCGCGCAGCCAGCGAGAGGTCTTCTTTCATATACGCGAGGTTTGCGTCCTGGTACGTACACCAAGTGGGGTCGAAGTCGGTTCGTTTGTCGATAGGGAGCCAAGCAATTGCGGCACCCGTCACCCACAATACCCACCGCCACTTTGCTCGACTGTCGCGCAGCGCCAAGCCGGCGACACCGGCGGAAGCGAGCACCACCACCACCGGCCACGTTGCGAGTCGATACCGGTCGCTCACCAAAAACATCACCAGTGGCGCATGAAGAGCCAACCACAAGGGCACAAGCCAAGCCCAATCTCCCCGCCGGCGAACCAACTCCATCGCACCCACCAACGCAAACGGAAACAACACACCAAAGCGCACCGGCAGGCGGGAGAGCCACGAGAGGGGCTGGTCCGGGCGGGTGCGGCAGCGGTAGTCCTCGTTGCGCGGGATTTCCGTATCGTTGAGGGACCACAACGTCTTTACGGCCAACACATTGAGCCAAACGAGAGGAGCCTCACGAATCTCGGCCCAAGTGCGGTCCTTCCAATATTGATTGCGCTCCGCTACATTGCGCTCCGCGGGTTCCGCCGAAATAATGAGGCGACGAAACGGGAGTCCTGCACGCAAGAATACCGTCTCTCGCATATTGGGGTTGTTTCCCAGATAGAAGTTCAGACCCGCATTGTGGCTGACAAGCTCCACGACACCAAACTGGCGTACATTCTCGACCGTCGTGGGCACGAGGGGGCCAGCCAAGCCGAGGCCAAACCCAAGAAGAGGACCGATTCGCCGCACGTTGACCGACCGCCACAGGAGCCCCAAACCCAACACAGCGCCGGCCACCAAATAGGTCGGATGCACGGCCGTAGCCAGGCCCCACAAAAGCCCCGCCACAGTCCAACGTAGCAACGCGGTGCCCCGCTCCGACACCAACACAACCCCCGCGACGAGCGTGAGCGCCAACGTAAGCGTCGGCGTAAGAATATCGTGCTCAAACATCAACGGGGGCGCAGACAGCGAAAACAGCAGCGCCGGCAGGAGTCCCACCCAAGGCACCTGGAGGTACGCCCCCAAGCGACGCCCAAGCGCCAGCAACGAAGCGATAGAAACGAGCCCCAACCCAAGCTGGAGCCGCCGCACCGTTTCCAATGACGGCACGCCGACCAACGCATGCACTTTCGACAGCAACCACGGATACGCCGGCGGCTGGTAATAGCCCTCCCCGAATGGGTCTTTGCCCTGGAACAGCGCGTTCGCTTGGTCCCAGTAAACGTACGCATCGACCATCGGGAAGTCCGCCGCGGCTGTCTTCTCGAAGTCGGCCAGGGCGACAAGGCGCAACACCAGGGCAAATCCGAGAATCGCAAGCTCGGCTTTTCCGAGCCACGGGGCGCGGGCGGCAGGTGGAGTGTTCGCGCTGGACGCTGTGCTGGAGGTCGTCGACATCTGCGTGTCCTAAGGCACAGGGTTTCGGCTGTCACGGGACACGCCGCGCGATACTCCGCTAGACCATGCAACGAATTACGATTACACCAGACACCGTTGGCCCCATCGCGCGCGGACACCCTTGGGTGTACGCCGAAGGCTTGGCGCCCGAGTCGCCGGGTTCGCCTATCGTGCGCCCCCGCGCCGGCGAGCCTGTGCAACTCCGCGACCCCAAAGGCAAGCCGGTCGGGTTTGGCCTCGCAGACGACGGCCCCGTCGCCGTGCGGGTTCTCGGGCGGCATCCCGAGCCGGTCGGGCCCCTGCTGCACCGCCGCATTCGCATCGCTGCGGAGCGCCGTCCCCGCTTGGTCCCAGCCCACACCGATGTGTGGCGCATGGTCAATGCCGCCGGTGACGGACTCCCCGGCCTTGTGGTCGACCGATACGCATCCTTGGCCGTCTTGCGTGTCTACGGCGCATGCTGGGAGCCGTATGTCGACGACATCGTCGCAGCCGTGCGCGCAGTGCCCGGCATCACCCACGTCGCCCGCCGCTTGGGCGTTCGGCGAGTCGATGGTGACGATGGCCTCGTGAGCCTCGCAGGCGGAAACGCGCCCGAAGTGCTCGTCGTGCACGAGGCGGGCCTGAAGTTTTTGGTGCGACCGGGCATCGGCCAAAAAACGGGCTTGTTCATCGACCAACGGGAGCACCGCATCCGCGTGGGTCAATGCGCCCGCGATGCCGATGTCGTCAACCTTTTTGCCTACACGGGCGGATTTTCGGTCCATGCGGCCGCCGCTGGTGCCCGCCGCGTCACCACCGTCGACATCGCCCCCGAAGCCATCGCCGATGCCCAAGAGAACTTCCGTCTCAACGGCATTCCGGTCGACAAGCACGCGTTTGTCACAGCAGATGCCTTCTCCTGGCGCCCCACCCAACCCGCCGACCTCGTCGTCTCCGACCCCCCCAATTTGAGTCCCGGAAAAAAATCCGACCAGCGCGCGCGCACCGCCTACCGCGACCTCGCCGCCCACTCCGGCGGAATGGTCGCGCCAGAGGGCATTCTCGCAACGGCGAGCTGCACCGCACGCCTTTCGCGCCAGCGCTGGGAAGAATCCGTATCCGAGGGGCTACGCCGTGTGGGTCGGTGGTCATGGTTGTGGCGTGCCGATGAACCACCCGACCATCCCGTAGGCATGGGGCATCCCGAAGGCCGGTACCTGAAGTTCGGCCTCGTGATGCGCATCCCCACCTAGCGCCTACGCGCACATATAACGAGCCCAAACAGCCGTGCTGGCTGGACGAAGGGCTCGCCCAATCGCGCCCCAAAGTATGCTATTTTACGTCGTTCTTGTCCCCGGCCCACGGCTTACTCACCCACTTCCGCCAGTTCAATATTTCTGACCTCTGGAACGCAGCCTGCAAGTGGCCTGTTTCGGGTGCCGGATTGACGGCGAGCAATCGCCGTGCCAAGTTCGCCGTTGAGAAGGTTTGTCTTCCTTCACCCCTTTTTGTCTACCGAATTGCCGCCTCCCCAAAGAGGCCAAAAACACCGAGATTGCCGTGACGGAGGAGCAGAAGAACTGCTCGGGCAACCTCGGTGCACACACACCCCCTTTCGCTATGCCGATCGCGCAGTCCCCGAACCCTGCGGATCGGCCTCTGGCTCACCCCATTTTTTTTAGTTTCTCAGTTTTTCTGCCTTTCAACGCATCTGGCCCCCATCGGACCCGCACCGTGGTGTATCTGCCCCCCCAACAGCTCTCGACGGCCCCCCACCCCTGGTGGGCGGGGCCTCGCGCGCGCGTGCAACACCACGCGGAGTCTCGGGCGGCCCACCGGAGACCCAGTTGCCCAGCGAGATTATTGTCAACAAGACCGGGAGGGAAACCCGCGTCGCCCTGATTGAAAACGGCCAGCTCTGCGAGCTGCACGTCGATAGAGGAAACTCCCACAGCCACGTCGGAAATGTATTTCTGGGGCGCGTCGTACGCGTGCTGCCCGGTATGCAAGCTGCGTTCGTAGATATTGGTCTCGAGCGCGCCGCCTTCTTGTATGGCGGGGACATCTACCCCGAGTTCGTCGAAAACGCGCCCACTGAGGGCATTCAAGACCCCGAGGCAACGGTAACGGAAGCGGCGCCCCGCGCCACACCGCGCACCGGCCAGCCCCCTATTCAAGACCTCATCAAAGAAGGTCAAGAAGTGCTCGTGCAGGTCGCCAAAGACCCCATCAGCACCAAGGGCGCCCGCATCACCACCCACATCACGCTGCCTGGTCGTTATATGGTCTTCATGCCGACGGTCGACCATGTCGGCATTTCGCGCCGCATCGACCGCGACCGCGAGCGCCGCAAGCTGCGCGAGTTCGTCGACAAGCACCGCCCCAAAGGCTGCGGCTTCATCGTGCGCACCGTCTGCGAAGGGCAGCCGATGTCGGCGCTCAAGCAGGACATCAACTACTTGGTCAACACTTGGAATCGCATCCAAGATGGCGCGCGCGCGGGCAAGGCGCCCAAGCGCATCCACGCCGACCACAACCTCGTGTTGCGCGTCGTGCGGGATGGCTTCAACGACGACATTGAGCGCATGCTCATCGACGACCGCGGCATCTTCGACGAAGTGCAAAGCTTCATGTCGGAGTTTATGCCCCAACACAAAGACCGTGTGCAGCTGTACCGCGGTGCCGACCCCATCTTCGACACCTTCGGCATTGAACCGGAAATCACGCGCAGCTTGGGCCACAAAGTGTGGCTGAAGTCTGGTGGCTACCTTATCATCGACCAAACCGAAGCATTGACTGCCATCGACGTCAACTCGGGTCGATTTGTGGGCACCTCTTCACTGGAAGATACCACACTTCAAATCAATCTCGAAGCCGTCAAGGAAATCGTCTACCAGCTTCGTCTGCGCAACATCGGCGGCATTATCGTCCTCGACCTCATCGATATGGAACGCGCCAGCAACCGCGAGCGCGTGTTCAAGGCACTTGAGGAAGAGCTGCGAAAAGACCGCGCACGCACCAACGTCCTGAAAATCAGTGAGCTTGGGTTGGTCGAAATGACCCGCAAGCGCACCCAGGACGACCTCGTGAGCAGCATCTCCGAGCCTTGCCATTATTGTGAAGGCCGCGGCTATACCCGCTCCCGAAACACCGCCGTCTACGACATCCTGCGGGAAATCAAGCGGGAAAACAACCGCAACGGCGGCCGCTCGACCATCTATGTCAACGCCAACCCCGATGTCGCCGACCTCCTCTATGGCGAAGAGCTGGGTAGCATCGAAGACATGGAGAAGATGCTCGGCAAGCGCATTGTCGTCCGCGCGATGGGCCACTACCACATCGAACGCCACGAAGTATACAGCCGCTGACCCAGCAACACGCGGGCGCACACGGGCCACCCTCTTTGGGGCCCGTGGGCCCACCGGCGATATACGCGGGAGTCAACGCGGGACCGTTCTGTTCGACGGCGCTCGATTTGGGATACGTCCCGTTTCCTGGGCGTGCGCAGCCATGGAGCGAACATGCCGGACGAAAACGGGCCATTGGAGGGCGAAGTCATTGGATTTCGCTATGTAAAGGACGACGGCTCGTTCGCGATTGTACGCATGCGCCTCGCCGATGGCCGGGAAGTCGCCGCCGTGGGACCATTGGGCCACGTTCAGGCCGGCCAACACCTCACGTTGCACGGCACCTGGGAAGACCGCGCGATGTTTGGCCGCCAATACCGCGTGCGCACGGTCTCTGTGGCCGACCCTCGCACCCTCCGCGGCATCGAGCTGTACCTCGCGGGCGGCTCCGTCAAAGGACTTGGCCCCGCCTTCGCGCGTCGTATTATTGACTACTTCGGCTCCGACACGCTCCGCATCATCGACGACGAGCCCCACCGCCTCCTCGAAGTCCCGGGCATCGGCCAAAAGAAGGTCGCCGACATTCTCGAAGCGTGGAAAAAAGACCGCGCATTTCGCGAAGTACACGCGCTGCTGCGCGGATTCGGCATTGGCCAAGCGTTGTCCAACCGCATCGTCGAGCGGTATGGCCGCAAAGCGGGCACGATTGTGCGCGAGCAGCCCTATCGCTTGGCCGCGGAGATTCGCGGCGTTGGTTTCCGCACGGCCGACGCCATCGCCCGAGAGGTCGGCATCGCGCCCGACCACCCCGCGCGCGCCGAAGCGGCCGTTCATTATCTGCTGTCCGAAGCCGAAAACGACGGTCACTGCTTTCTTCCCGAGGCCGAGCTGGTCCGGCGCGCCGAGTCTTTGTCCCTCCCCGGCCCCACCGTCACCGCGGCCCTCGACCGGCTCGACCAAGCCGACACCATCGTGCGCCATCCCGCGACGCTTCCAGGCGGTCGACCAGTATTTTCCACCGAGCTCGAACACTGCGAGCAAGACATCGCGGCGCGGGTTCGCAATCTCTTGCGGCTCGCCCGCCTCCCATCCGTCGACACCGCACCCGACGAAGCGGCGCTTGGCATCGAGCTGCACCCCCAGCAGCAAAAGGCCGTCTCTCTCGCCCTTGAAAATGGGGTGTCCGTCATCACGGGGGGGCCGGGTACCGGCAAAACCACCATCGTACAAGTCCTCCTCCGGCGCGCCCGACGCAGCGGCCAAATCTGGCTCTTGGGCGCACCCACGGGACGCGCCAGCCGCCGCCTCGCAGAAGCAACCGGTGCCGAGGCCAAAACACTTCACCGGCTCTTGGAGTTCAATCCGCGCACCTCCGAGTTTACGCGCAATGCCCAAAACCCACTCGAGGCCGAGGGGGTGCTCATTGACGAAGCCAGTATGGTCGACGCGCGCTTGATGGCGTCGCTGCTCGAAGCCTTGCCCGATGGCTGCCGCCTTGTGCTCGTGGGCGACTCCGACCAGCTCCCGAGCGTCGGTGCGGGGCGCGTCCTCGCCGACCTCATCGGCTGCGGCGTGGTCCCCGTCGCCACGCTCACCGAGGTCTTCCGACAGGCCGCAGGGTCGGGCATCGTGCACAATGCCTGGCGCGTGCACCGCGGCGAAGACCCCGTATCCAGTGAGCGCGAGGACCTCGTCCAAAAGGACTTTTTCATCCTTCCGCGCCGCTCCGCCGACCAAGCGGTGCAAGCCCTCCTCAAGTCCGTCACCGAGCGCCTGCCGAAGCTCGGCTTCGACCCCAAAAATGACGTGCAGGTGCTTACTCCCATGCACGGTGGGCCACTCGGGACCGAGGCGCTCAACCACGTGCTACAGGCCGCACTCAACGCCGATGGCGTGCCGATGGACGGCAAGTACCCCTTTCGCATTGGCGACCGCGTCATGCAAACGCGCAACAACTACGACCACGACGTCTTCAATGGCGACGTCGGCGTGGTGGAGAGCATCGAAAGTGGCGGCTGCACCGTCAACTTCGATGGCACGCGCGTCGCGATGAGCGGTCCCCAACTCGACGACATCACCCTCGCATATGCCATCTCGATTCACAAATCCCAAGGCAGCGAGTATCCCGCAGTCGTGATGGTGCTCCATCGCGCCCACCGCATCATGCTCCGTAGAAACCTTGTCTACACCGGCATGACCCGCGCCCGAAAGTTTTGCTGCATCATTGGCGAGCCCGAGGCCATTCACACCGCCACCCAAACCCGCGGCGGCGACAATCGGTATAGCCTCTTGGCAACCCGCATCGAACACGGTGGTATCCCCACCTAACTTTTTACCGAAACAAAAAACACGAATAGACTGTCAGGTAAAAAGCTCTTCCGCAGCCTCATTGGCCGTACGCCGCTTGCCATCGACCTCAAACGGAATTCGATAGTCGCAGCCCTCTTTCCAGCGAGAGCAACCCCAAGCCGCGCGGCCCTCCATCAGCTTGCCTTCCTTACATTTGGGACAAGGCTCGCCCGTTGGCGTGCGGGGCGGAAAGACAAAGCGCACCTTGCCGTCTTCATCGAGCGTGAGCGCCGCATTGAAGGACCTTCCCTCCTTGCTCTTGAAGTTTTTGAGCAACGCTGTGCGCTGTCCTTTCAAGAGCTGCTGGACCAGCTTCTTCGACATTGGCCGCTTCGCCACTTTTTTGAAGATGACAAAGCTACAATCGCGCCCCGCGTCGCACGACCAAACTTGTGGCCGCTCGCGCACGGGTTTGCCGCAAACAGGACAGTCTCCTATCGACGCCACCTCTTCGCGCATTCCCACCGCAGATGCCGCCGGCGGAGGCGAAGCCGCAATCGCTTGCACAATTCGTTGCGTGTGTTGTCTTACTGCTGCCATGAAGTCGCCACGAGCATCGGCGCCATCAGCCATCCGCGACAAACGCGCTTCCCATTCGCCGGTCAACATCGCGCTCTTTAGCTCGTCAACCGGCACAGCGTCGATAAGGGCGATTCCTCGCTCCGTCGCACGGAGGTCTTTGCCCTGCCGTTCGACGTATTCGCGGGTTTGCAGAGTCTGCAAAATCGCCGCCCGCGTGGCGGGCGTTCCGAGGCCAGCGCCGCGCATTGCACGCGCCAGCTCCGCGTCGTCCAACTGCCGACCCGCGTTTTCCATTGCCAACAAGATGCTGGCATCGTTGTGGGGTGGGGGTGGACGCGTCTCTTTGGCCTCTACTTCGGGAGCGCCGATTTTCGCACGCGTTCCAGCGGGAATGTCGGGCAGGTCCTTGTCGCCTTTCTTGGAGGGGGGTTCTACCGCCTGCCAGCCAGCGTCGAGGCACACCCGCCCCCGCGCCCGGAGACGCAACGGCGGGGCCAATGGCGTCGGGAGCACAGTGCCATCGGGGGGCTGCACCTCGACCACCAAGGTAGTGGTCTCAAAGCGCGCGTCGGGAGACAACGCCGCCAACAAGCGCCGCGCGATGAGGTCATAAATGCGCTTTTCGTCTGCGCTCAAGCCCGCGCGGCTGGGGTCGCGGTCGGTGGGCAAAATGGCGTGGTGGTCGCCCACTTCCGAGGCATCGACCACACGCTTGCCCGGTTGCAGCGGCCCACCGGAAGCAATGCGTGCGCAATGGGGCTCATAAGTAGGAATATTCGCCAACGTCTGCAAAATGTCGCCCAATAGCTCCACTTCGTTGGGCGTAATCGTACGCGCGTCAGTACGTGGATAAGTAATGACCTTATGTCTTTCGTATAAGGCTTGGGCGAGGTCGAGCGTCTGTTTGGCGCTAAAGCCAAACCGCTGGTTGGCCCGGCGCTGAAGGCTAGTGAGGTCATACAGCAGCGGCGGCTTTTCCACCTTTGGCTTTCGCTCGCTCGTGGTGACCGTCCCTGTTTGCCCCCGCAGCGCATCGGCGACGGCGCGCGCCGCTTCCTCCGAAGCCAATCGACCGTCCGTGCCGCCTTTTTCGTCGCCTGGCCCCCCAGCTCCGCCGGGCTGAAAGTAGCTTCCGACCCACTCTGCGCCACCTTGAACATCTGCTTGAACAGGGGCCTTGACGGTCCAATACTTCACCGGCACAAACGATGCAATTGCCCTGTCGCGGTCGACAATCATCGCCAGAGTCGGCGTCTGCACCCGCCCCAAACTCATCAAGTTTCCGCCCCCACCCGCGCGCGCAAGGCAAGTCAGAGCACGCGTCGCGTTCAAACCCACCAGCCAGTCGGCCTCCGAGCGACAACGCGCGGCATCGGCGAGGTGGTCATACGCATTCGAGGGGCGACGATTGTTCCAAGCAGCCCGAATGGCCGAATCCGTCAAGGACGCCGCCCACAAGCGCGTCACGGGCGCACGACAGCCCGCAAGCTCCATCGCATACCGAAAGATGAGCTCCCCTTCCCGCCCGGCGTCGCAGGCATTGACGACCTCTTTGACCCCTTTGTCGCGCAGCAGCTTTTTCAGCACCGACCAGTGCTCTTTTGCATCGGGGCGCACCTGAAGCGCGAAAGACTCGGGCAACATCGGCAGACGGTCGAGGGACCATGCCTTCCATTCGGGATTATAATGGGCCGGCTCTACGAGCTCCGCCATATGGCCGTGGCACCACGTCACCCTAAGGTTATCCCCTTGGATGAAGCCGTCTTCTTTTCCGCGGGCGCCCAGCACACGGGCAATATCGCGTGCAACAGACGGTTTTTCAGCAAGCACAAGGATCATCAGGTCTCCGGCGGCCCCGCCCCTATCACTTCTGGCCTTGTCGCAACCCGTCACAGTCCGCAACAGATCCTTGCGGACTCCAGCGAAGCGCGGCAAGAAGTCGATGGAGATGCTCGCACCGGAGAACCAATGTCCACCCGCCTTTCCCGACTCCTCTGGCTCGCCGCCGTCCTGCCCGCTTGCGAACCCTCCACAAAGGTCGACAAGACCCGTCGCGCGCCGGGGGAAAACTTCACGCAAGCCGAAACCGTGCGCATCGTCTCGCCCGCCAACGGCGACATCGTACAAAGTCCCCTTGAGGTCGAGGTCGAGAGCGGCGCAGATGTCGACAACCTTGTGCTCAAGGCAAATGGCACGGTCGTCTCCGAGACCCGCATCGACGAAGGCGGCAACACTACCCTCGTCATCCGCCTGCCGGATGCCGAAACCACCCTGCGCGTCGAAGGCTTCGACGCAGACGGCAACGCGCTCACCCACCACGCGGTCACCGTTCGCGTCGACAACACCAACGCCGACCCCTGGGTCATGGTCACGAGCCCCGCCGACGGCTCGATGGTCGCCAATCCCGTCGCATTCACGGTGCAAGCAGCGTCTATGGTCGACCACGTCGAGCTGTATGCCGACGACTGGCCCCTGGGCACCCTCGTACCCGGCGAAGTCCTCACCTATTCTTTCACTGGCACGGGCTACCCGCGCCACATCGAAGCCGTGGCCTTCGATGGTGACGAAGAAGTCGCCCGAAACGACCTCACCATCACCGTTCTCGACGGAACCACCCCCGACGAAAGCGACGTCAACTCCATCATCTTGTCCACCCTCGCCGAATACCCCACCGATGGCAGCTACACGTACTGGTGGCCCGACGACAGCTACGGCTGGAGCGGCAATCCCAACGACATCTACTACGAGGGCGACCTCTTCTCGGCCGGCGACTCCCGGCACCGCTCGTATTGTGTCGGCATGACATTTGAGGTGTTCATGCGCACCTTCGATGTTCTCGACGAAGACTACGGTCTCGGTGGAAGCCTCAACGGCGTCTCCTTCGACGAGCTCTATGATTTTCGTACCGACTGGTACGTTCGCGAACTCTACGGCATGGGCATCGTGGATGCGATGGTCAATTACGGCATCGGCGAACGTGTCACGCACTGGGACGACGTGCGCCCCGGCGACATTTTGCAGTTCTGGCGACACTCCGGCTCGGGCCACAACGCAATCTTTATTGGCTGGGAGACCGACACCGCAGGCCAAATCATCGGCTTCACCTATTGGTCCACCCAAAGCAGCACCGATGGCGTCGGCTACAACGACGAATACTTCGGCAGCTCCGGCTCCCGCGTTGACCCCAACTTCTTCTTCGTGGGTCGCGTATCAAACCCCGAAAACTGGCTGCCTTGGCGATAGCTTGCTGACCCCCACGCCGGGGACTTCCCGCATCCGGCAAGCCCCTGGCCGGTCGCCAAGGATTGCTCCCACGAGTTCACCGCGTAGATTCCCCGAATCCGCTCCGACCGGATAACATGCCGCCGGTCAACGAACTCGACCCTGGAGTCCCCGTGTCCGACTTGGAGCGGCAAATCCGACGCGCGCGCCGACCCGATGGTCGGGTAGACATCAAGTCCCTCGACCTCGATGGACTCGCCTATTTCATGCGCGAGTTGGGAAAACCCGAGCACCGCTCGCTCGCGGTGTTCAAGCACATGTGGCAAAAAGATGTCGTCGATTTTGCCGATGTAGGGGGCATTCCCAAGCCGGTGCGCGCACAGTTGGGGGAGCTGGCCGTCATCACGACGCTCGAAGAGTCGGCGCGCGTGCCCGCAGCCGATGGCACCACAAAGTTTTTGTGGAAGCTCGAGGATGGCTCCTTCATCGAAAGCGTGCTCATCCCCGATGAAGACCGCCCTGGCCCCAATCCCGCTCGCTATACGCTGTGCGTGTCGACCCAGGTGGGATGTGCGATGGCATGCACGTTTTGCCTCACAGGCGACCTCGGCCTGAAGCGCAACCTCACGCCCGCGGAGATGGCCAACCAGGTCCACCAAGTCCAGCAAGTGATGCGCAACGAAATGGGGGGCAAGCGCCTCACCAACGTCGTCATGATGGGAATGGGCGAGCCGCTCCACAACCTCGACAATGTGGTCATCGCGCTCAAAACCATGCTGTCCGAAGATGCGCTCAACCTCTCCCACCGCCGCATCACCGTCAGCACGGTGGGGTTGGTGCCCAAGCTAGAAGAGCTTGCAGAGCAGCTTCCCGTCAACATTGCCGTCTCACTCAACGCCTCCACCGAAGAGCAGCGCCGCGCCGTGATGCCGGTCACGCTCAAGTATTCGATGGCCGAGCTGATGGATGCTTGTCGGCGCTTGCCGCTGCCATCTGGAAAACGAATTACGTTTGAGTATGTAATGATGGGCGGCTTCAACGACTCCGACGACGACGCCGAACGTCTCGTACAGCTCATGCGGAGCGTGCCGTCCAAAGTGAACCTCATCCCGTACAATGAAAACCCCGACCGCGACATCCGTTGTCCGTCCGATGAACGGGTCAAGTCATTCCAGCACTACTTGGTGAGCCGCGGCGTGAACTGCTCCATCCGCACCACGCGCGGACGCGACGTCTCGGCCGCTTGCGGTCAACTGGGCAAGGCGGCGGAGCTGATGGCCCGTCGCCTGCCAGCGCCCACTTCTTCAAGTGAAACCTCACTCTAAAGTTGACATGACAAGAGTTGTGTCCGACAGTAGACTCTTTGGCCCATGGGAGGCCCTTCAATGAACCCCACTCCGTCCACTGCCCCCCTTCTTCGCGTCGGCGTCATCGGCGGCAGCGGTCTATATGAGATTGACGGCTTGGAGGGCATCTCCGAAGTCACCGTCGATACACCCTTCGGCGCGCCGAGCGCACCGTTGGTCGTTGGCCGCCTGGCCGATGTGCCCGGTGTAGAGCTTGTCTTCTTGGCCCGCCATGGCCGTAACCACCAGTTCAATCCCACCGAAGTGCCCTACCGCGCCAACTTGTTCGCGATGAAGGCGCTGGGCGTGTCTTGGGTCATCAGCGTAAGCGCCGTCGGGTCGTTGCAAGAAGAAGTCGAGCCGGGCCATATGGTCATCATCGACCAGTTCATCGACCGCACCCGCAACCGCGCGTCTACCTTCTTCACCGACGGCATCGTCGCGCATGTCGGCTTCGGCGACCCCGTCTGCACGACTCTGCGTCGCTACCTGCTCGAAGCCGCGCGAAACGTAGGCGCCACCGTCCACGATGGCGGCACCTACGTCTGTATGGAAGGGCCCGCCTTCTCGACCCGTGCCGAGTCCAATATGTACCGCAGCTTCGGCGCGCGCGTCATCGGCATGACCAACCTGCCCGAAGCCAAGCTGGCACGCGAAGCGGAAATCTCGTACGCGACCATCGCGATGTCCACCGACTACGACTGCTGGCACACCGACCACGATGCCGTCACCGTCGAGCAAGTGGTGCGGGTTGCACGGCAGAATGTTGCGACTGCCCGGAAGATCATTCGGGCCACGATTCCGCTCATCGTTGCCCACGACGGGCCGAATCCCCACCACAACGCCCTCGCAGGCGCTATCATGACCACACTGGAGTCCATCCCCGCGCACCGGCGCGAGGAGCTGGCTCCGCTCGTGTCCAAATACCTCGGGTGAGTCCATGTCGATGCGCTTTTTCCTGAGTTCCTTGTTGGCCGGCGTTCTTGCCACTTCTGCCGCAGGCTGTATTTCGGAGGCCCGCCAGCAAAAGGCGGCCGGACGAATCAACCTCGGCTCCGCATATTTGCGGGAGGGCAACCTGCCCGCGGCCATCGACTCTTTGGAAGAAGGCGCAAAGCTCGACAAACGCAACTGGTCGGGCTGGAACAAGCTCGGCCTCGCGTACATGGCCGCGGGCGCGATGGACAAGGCCGACCAAGCCTTCCTCACGGCCATTGAACTTGTCCCAGACGAAGCCGAAGTCCTCACCAACTACGGCTCGTTTCTCATTCGCGCCGGGCGCAGCGAAGAGGCCCTTCCCGTCCTCGAAAAAGCAACGCAAGACCTGACCTATCGCAAGCCCGCCATTCCGTTCACCAACCTCGGCTACGCTTATTTGGAGCTCGGCCGACACGCCGAGGCCCAAGCAGCCCTCGACCAAGCCGTACGGCGCGCCCCCAACCTTTGCCACGCCCGGTTCTTGCGCGGCATGTTGTATGTCGACACCGGCAAGCCCGACCGCGCCCTCAGCGACTTCGACGTCGTCGTGCAGATGTGCGGCGACGAGGCCACCGGCGCCTACTACCAAGCCGCCCGCGTGCTGCTCGACTCAGGCAAGCGAAACGACGGCTGCTCCTACCTTCTCACCGCAATGCGCGGGGCAGGAGACTCCGAGCTCGGCCACCAAGCGCGAGAGCTACACAAGGCGGAGTGCGGGTGAACGAGCTCCAGAACGCACGCGAACGAAAGGGACTGAGCCTCGACGACGTCTCTAGCCAGGTTCGGATTCCACGGCGCTACTTGGTCGCGCTGGAGTCCGGCGATGTCGACGTCTTGCCGCCCGGTAGCTTTCGCAGCACCTACCACCGCCAGTATCGGTCGTTTCTCGGGCTGCCCCCCATCGCCGAAGACTTCGCCTCGCCCGCCGCGGAGCGCGAGGCACCCACAACCGAAGTCACGAGCACCACGGGCACCATCCCGCGCAGCGACGAGATTCCCACCAGCCGCCTCATCATGTCGGGCTTTGCCGTCACGCTGCTGCTCGTTTTGCTGATGCAACTGGGCTCGGTGGTCGTCGACCGCTGGAACCTCCCATCCAAGCTGCTGGCAGGAGACGAGGACGCCGCCGCAGCCGCCGACCCCACCGTCGACGCCGCCGCAGAAGAAGCGCCGGTGGGCCCCACGGTCGCCCAAACCGTACGCCTCCGCGCGATTGAAGACGTCCGCGTGTTTGTGCAGACCCCCGAAGGTGTGCAGCGCAAAGGCGTGATTCCGGGCGGAGAAACGTACGACGTTGAGAGCAACGGCATCATCACGATTGAGGTCTCGAACCTCACCCGCGTGGTGGTCACCTACAACGGCAACCGCATCGAGCCGCTGCACAACCTCTCCAAAGGCCGGCGGCTCGTCTTCGTGCCCGAAGGCGGCCAATAACGCCCATCTTGGCCGTCGCGCCGATCCCACCCCGTCCCGCTACGGGCACCCTTCCGCGCGGCGGGCTAAGACCCCCGTCTATCTGCCCCCGCCTACCCTCGGCCAAACCCCTCCGCTGCGCCCCGCAGCTCGGGCGCGGCCCCATCGGCCTCCCGCCCCGCGGGCGGCAGCGGGGGTTTCCCCAAGCCAGAGCGTCTCTGGGAGGCCCCCATGGCTGAGGCCCGTGTCGAGGTCATCCGTCGCCTCGCGCGTCGCGGCGCGACCGCACAGCTCCGTCGGGCGACCGCCAAGAGCCGCCCCGTCGATATTGCGGCCGCAATCGGCCACCTCGCGCCTGCAGAACAGCGGGCAGTGTTCAGTATTGTCGATGACGACGACGATGCCGCCGAAGTGCTCGCCCGCTTAGAAGCGCCCGAGCTCGACAACCTCGTCCGTGGCCTCCAATTCGAACGCCTCGTCAAGCTCCTCGACACCATGGACGTCGACGACGAAGCCGACGTCATCGAAAAGCTCCCCGAAGACCTCAAGGCCCGCGTACTCCAAGCCATCGAAAAGAAAGACAAAGAGCTGGTCGAAGACCTCCTCGCGTGGCCCGACGACTCCGCGGGCGGCATCATGCAGCCCATCGCGTTCCGGCTCAACGAAAAGCTCACCTGCCGCGACGCCATCACGACGCTCCACCAGCAGCAAGACAACTTAGAGACCATCTTCTACCTCTACGTCGAAAACGACGCCGACCAGCTCGTGGGCGTCACCTCCTTGCGCGCCTTGCTGACCCACCCGCCGTCCACCGTCCTCCAAGAAATCATGACGACGGACATCCTCACGGCGAGCCCCCTCGACGACCAAGAGGAAGTCGCCCGGCTGGTCAGCCGCTACGACCTCCTCGCGATTCCCGTCGTCGATGAAAACCGACACATGCTGGGCATCGTCACCATTGACGACGTCCTCGATGTCATCAAGGAAGAAGCCCTCGAAGACATGATGCTCATGGCCGGTGTCGGCGACGAACCCGAGCCCAGCACCAGCAGCGTGTTCAGCGTGGCACGGCAGCGCCTCACATGGCTCCTCGTCACCCTCGTCGGCGGCATTGGAATGGCCGAGCTGATTGGTGTGTTTGAAGAAGCGCTGGCCCAAAAGGCCATCTTGGCCGGCTTTATTCCCGTCATGCTCGGGATGGGCGGCAACGTCGGCATTCAGGCCGCTACCGTCGCCGTGCGCAATATCGCGATGGGCCACGACCAATCCACGTCGCTTCCCCGGATGCTGTTCCGGGAAGCCCGCATCGGCTTGCTCTTGGGCATCGCGTTTTCACTGACGCTGGGCGGCTACACCCTCATCCGTTGGTTTGGCGAACCCGAAATCGCAGCGGCCATCGCCGGCGCGATTGTCGCGACCGTCACCACCGCCGCGACAGTGGGCGCTATCGTGCCGCTCACGCTCAACCGATTGGGCGTCGACCCCGCGATTGCAACCGGCCCCTTTGTCACCACCGGCATCGACCTTCTGGCGATTCTCATCTACTTCTCGTCTGCTCGCCTCATTTTGGGGATTTAGGTGACAGCCCCCGAGCGGCTCGAAGCCATCGTCATCGGTCGGCAAGACTACCGCGAGAGCGACCGAATCGTGCGCTTGCTGACCCCCCAACGGGGTCGCGTGGACGCCCTGGTGCGTGGCGCGCGCAGCCCCCGTCACAAACACTCCGGCCTTTTTGAAGTCGGAAATTTGATGGAGATTCATCTAAAACGTGGTCGCGGAACACTTGATTTCATCGAGGAAGCAGACCTCATCGATGCGCGCTTGCACATTCGAGAAAACATTGATACTATCGCATATGCTGTCTTTGCGTGCGAAGTCTGCAGCCTCAACGCGCGGCCCGACCATGCCGAGCCACGCCTCTACGGCCTGCTGAACGTCGCGCTGGCTGTGCTCGACGCGCTGAGCCACGCTCCCGCTTCTGCATTCGAAGCGGGCATCGCCACCAAGGCCGCCGCGTTCTGCGGGCTTCGGCCCCACCTCACCACCTGTCGCGTGTGTGGCGAGCCCGGAGACGGCCCCTTGCGTTGGTCGCCCGTCGATGGCGGCATGGCCCACGCCCGTTGCGATGCCACAGGCGAAGCCGTCGAGCTGCCGTGGCTCCAGGCCGTCGAGCACGCCCTCCACACCCCGTTGCGCGACCTCGTCGACCTCCCGCTGCCACCCGGCCCCACCGATTCGCTCACCCACGCCCTCGAAGATGCGGGCGGTCGGCCGCTGCAAACGCGTTCGATGCTGGCCCATCTTGCCCCATCTCCGTGATGCCAGCTTTCATCCGAGAAGATAGGGGCGACGCATGAGAATCACCGTCCTTGCACTGCTGCTGTGCGCCTGCGAGCCCATCACGGAAGTCGACTTGGGCGACGAAGCGGTATGGTCCGGCTACATCGTCGAAGATCCGTACCTCAGCGAAGACCTCGCCCTTTTGGCCGATGCTACGCTCTCCGTGACCGGCGCCGCAGCGAACATCCAGGCCCCCACCAACGAAGCCCCCGGCTACTGGACGGTCACGCTCCCCGCCAACACCGCCGTAGAGCTGCTGGTCACCGCCGAGAACCACCTCCCCACATTGCGGGCCGCCGTATCGCCCGTCGGGCGCGCGATTTTTACCGGCTACTTGTTTCCGTGGTCGACCGAGACCGTGCTCCCCGTGCTCGACGCCACCGACATCACCGGCCTCGTCGACAGCACCGCACTCATAGACGGCACAGCCGCCGCGCTTTGGCTCGAACCCCTCGACCCCACCGCCTGGACCGGCGCAAGCCTCGCGCTCTCCGTCGATGGCGTCGAGGTCCCGTTTGTCGCCCTCCGGAGCGTCGACGGCGTGCTCACACCCGCCGGCCCCAACGACCCCATCCAGTTGGTACTGGCCACCGAAATCCCCGACGGCACCTTGTCGTTGCACGTCACCCCCACAAACGCCGATGGCGTCCACCAAGAGTGGACCGCAACGGGCGGAACCCTCATCGACGCACGCTATTTTGCGTTGCCCTGGTGAACTGATGAAGCGCGTCTGCCTGTGTTTGGCCCTTGCCTCTTGCATCCCCAAGCCCATCGAAGAAGTCGAGCTGGTCGGCAAAGTCTACGATGGCCCCGACGCTGTGACCCCCATCTCCGGCGCCACCATCGCCGTCCACACCATCGACGGCGCGAAGTATGGCCAAAGCAAAAGCAACAGCTCCGGCCGCTTTTCGATGACGGTGCCCGCAGGCCAGCCTGCCTTTCTCGTGATTTCGAGCAACGACCACATCCCCACCGCGCACACCGTCAACATCGGCACCTTCGATGTTAGCGCCCCCGACGGCGTGCTGTGGGCGCGCCGCTCCACCGAAAACGACGACCTCATCACTGCGTTCGATGGCTGCGAAGGCCTCGCCCGCGGCACCGAAAACATCGAAGGGGAAGTGCGCCTTTACCTCGGTGACGTCGAAGAAGAGGACGAAGTCCCCCTCGTCACGACGGCAGAGCTACGCATCGAAGACAGCGCAGGCAACGTCTGGGACGCCTGCTACCTCGACGACACCGGCGAAAGCGCCCCCGACGCCACCGTCACCGGCGCCACCGGCCGCTTCGCCGTTTTCGGCGCCGCTCCTGGTCCCGCGGTCGTCGACATCGCCTACGAAACCGAGTCTCGTACCATCGAAACATCACTGCTGGTCTACATTCCCGAAGGCGGCACCGCCCCCCTCCGACCCGCGTATGTTCCGCTCCCGTGACCCCAGACGCCCACCCACCGTTCTGCACCGAGGGGACCGATGGCCGCAGCATTTGGCACCTTTGACGAACCCCACGCATGGCTGATTCGCGGCTTGGTCGAGTACGGCTGGCCCGACACCTCCCGCGCAGGCGGCTACGTCCCCCCCGGCGTGTTCGGCGCGATTGACCTCTCCCGATTGTCGGAAAAAGAGGGCCGCTACGGCGTCGTCCTCGATATTCCCGCCGTCGCCCAAGGCCACAAATTCGACGAAGACGGCATCTACCACTTCCAAGCACAGGTGATTCGGTCGCAAGACACGGGCCAGCTCGCGTTTTGCGTGCGCTGTCCAGAGGCGAACTTCATGCAGGAGTTCCCCTACGACCCCGCCAATCCCACGTGGGCCGCTGGTTATATCCACCAAGCGTTGAGCCAGTATGTGCCCCAATTCGTCGTGTGGCGCCGTGCAGGCGGCGAGGTCACCTGGGTCCAGCGCCAAAGCATCATTGAGCTCGACGGCGAGCCCTGCTCCGGCCCCCTCTCCGGCTTTATCGCCGACGGCATCCGCGCCGGCCACAAATTCGACCGCGGCCCCGCCGAGGGCTGGTGGATGGGGCGCCCTACCCTTTTGTCGGCCACCGCAGCACCCGCTGCCCGTCCCGCTGGCGGTCCTGTCCCCGCGTTTCTCCAGCGCGGCACGGGCGCCGCCCCCGGATTGCCCACCCCGCCCATCGCCGCGGCCCGCCCGCCGGGTCCAGCCGGGAGCGCGCCGGTGCTGCCTGCCGTCATCGCCGGCGGCCCTATCGCCACCATGGGCCAAGGCATCGGCGGCGCCCGCAGCCCGGAGATTCGCGCCCGCGCCCTCGCCGATAAGCCCGGATTGGCGCTCATGGTCATCGCCGGCCTGGGAATGGTGCAGGGCGCCACTTGGTTCATCAACGCCATCTCGATCCAGATTTGGTACAAAGAAGAAATATTCGCGATGGTATTCTCGATTCTCGTGTCGATGATGCTCGTGCCCGTCGGTGCTGTCGCCGCATTTGGCGCATGGAAGTACCGCAAAGGCGAACGACACATTTTGTCTGGAATTGCCATCGCATACGCCGCCTTGGTCCCCGTCTGTTGTGTCGCTGGCATCCCCATTGCCGGCTGGGCGCTGTGGACTTGGCGCGACGAAGCCTTCAAACGACGGGCGTGAGCGCCTTGCCCAAGGCGCGCACCTTCGATACCCCGCCCGCCCCGACTCTACGGGTCCAAGCGGGCATTCCGACATCATAGGGGCCGGCCGTGCACTTCCAAGACATCATCCTCGAGCTACAGCGCTATTGGGGCGCCCGTGGCTGCGCGATTCTCCAGCCGTACGACCAAGAAATGGGCGCCGGCACCTTCCATCCCGCCACCTTCCTCCGCAGCCTCGGTCCCCAACCGTGGCGCGCCGCGTACGTGCAGCCGTGTCGCCGTCCGGGCGATGCGCGTTATGGCGAGAACCCCAACCGCCTCGGCCACTACTACCAGTTCCAGGTGCTCATCAAGCCGAGCCCCGCCGACATCCAGGAGCAGTATATCGGCTCCCTCAAGGCCATCGGCATCGACCTTTCCCGCCACGACCTACGCTTTGTGGAAGACAACTGGGAGTCGCCCACCCTCGGCGCGTGGGGTCTCGGCTGGGAAGTTTGGCTCGACGGCATGGAAGTCACGCAGTTCACGTATTTCCAGCAAGTCGGCGGCTTCGAACTCGACCCTATCTCCGTCGAGCTAACCTACGGCCTTGAGCGCCTCGCGATGTACCTCCAGGGCGTCGACAACGTGTTCGACCTCACCTGGGTCGATGGCATCAAATACCGCGACGTCTACCACCGAAACGAGCGCGAGCAATCGGCCTACAACTTCGAGCAGGCCGACATTCCGCAGCTTTTTGCCACCTTCAACAACGCATTCAGCGAATGTGGTCGCTTGGCCTCCTTGGGCCTCGCGCTGCCGGCGTACGAGCAGTGCATGAAGTCGAGCCACACCTTCAACTTGTTGCTGGCGCGCGGCGCTATTTCGGTGGCCGAGCGCGCCCGGTATATCGGACGAATTCGCGCCCTCGCCGTACAATGTGCCCGTGCTTGGCAAGGCCTTCCCGTCGAGCTGGACGGAGGTGAACAATGAGCGAGCTGTTCATTGAGATTCGGTGCGAGGAGCTTCCCGCACGTTTTGTGGCCCTCGCGGCCGATGGTTTGGCCCAGGCCGTCACCGGCTTGCTCAAAGGCGTGCCGTACGGCGCCGTGCGTACCATCGCGACCCCCCGCCGCATCGCGGTGTCGATTGCCGATGTCGCCGAAGGCCGCGCCGAGACCGAGCAACTGGTCACCGGCCCGCCGGCCCAAGCAGCCTTCCGCGATGGCCAGCCCACCAAGGCCGCTATCGGTTTCGCCAATGGCCGCGGCATCCCCGTCGAAGCCCTCGAAATCGTCGATGGCCCCAAAGGCCAAGTGATTGCCGCACGGATTCGCAGCGGCGGCGAGCGCACCACCGCGCTCATCGCCGATGGCCTCGAAGCAGGCGTGCTCGGCATCGAGTTCCCGAAGTCGATGCGCTGGACCGGCGGCCGCTGGGCCCGCCCCATTCACGGCGTCGTCGCCGTGTTCGGCGGCGCGGTCATTCCGTGCCAAGTGGCAGGGGTCGCGAGCGGCAACCGCACGCTCGGCCACCGCCTCACGCCCGGTCCCGTCACCGTTTCCGGCGCCGCCGATTACGCCGACCTCCTGCGCGCGCACAATGTCCTCGTCGACCGCGAAGAGCGCCGTGCGGCCATTCACAGCCAGCTCTCGACCGCCTCCGCCTCCCTCGGCGCAGAGGTCGGCTCGATAGACCTCGTGCACGAAGTGGTCGACCTCGTCGAGTGGCCCCAGGTGGTCGTCGCGGCGTTCTCCGAAGAGCTGTTGGAGCTGCCCCCGCGCCTCCTCGTCGAGTCGATGGGCGTGCACCAGCGCGTGTTCCCGCTCTTTGTCGGCGGAACCCTGAGCAACCGCTTCCTCGTGGTGTCCAACCACCCGAACGCCCCCACCGACCCCGTCTGCGCATCTACCATCGCCACCGGCAACACCAAGGTGCTGGCCGCCCGCTTCCACGACGCCCGCTTCTTTTATGCAGAAGACCGCAAGAAGCGCCTAGAAGCCCACGGTGAGCGCCTCACGGGCATGCAGTGGATTCGCAACGCAGGCACGATGGCCGAAAAAGCGGGCCGCGTGGCTGGCTTGGCCGCCATTTTGGCCGAAACCGTCGGCGCAGACGCCACCATCGCACGCCGCGCCGGCGCGCTCTGCAAGTCCGACCTCGCGACGCAAATGGTCGGCGAGTTCCCGGAGCTACAAGGCCACGTCGGCCGCTTGCTGGCCGCACTCGATGGCGAGGCCGATGGCGTGCCCATGGCCATCGAAGAGCACTACTTGCCGCGCTTTTCCGGCGACGCGCTGCCCGCGACCCCCGCCGGCGTCGCCACCGCCCTCGCCGACCGAATGGACACCCTCGTCCATTGCTTCCGCCTCGGCCTCAAGCCCAAAGGCTCGGCCGACCCCCTCGGCTTGCGGCGCGCGGCGGGCGGCCTCGTGGCCATCGTGCTCGGCGCGGGCTTGCGGGTGACGTTGCCTGAGCTCCTGGCCCGCGGAGGCGCAACGGTGCTGTCGAGCGGCGACCAAGCCGAGCTGGCCGACTTCGTGCTCGCACGCGCGCGCGCTGGCTTGCTCGAACGCTACGCCACCGACATCGTGGATGCAGTGCTCGCCACCGGCGACCGCGACCTCGTTGCGATCGATGCCCGCTGCAAGGCCATGGCGGCGCTCGCTGGGGAAGCCGACTACGACGCACTGAAGACCACCTTCAAGCGCGTGGCGAACATCACCAAAGAGCTGTCCCCCGCCGCCGTTGAATACGACGCCAGCGTGCTCGTCGAGCAAGCAGAAAAAGACCTCCACAGCGCATTTTCTGCCGTCCGCGACAGCGCCCGCGCCCACGCCGCCGCCGCCCAGTTCGCCGCCACGCTGGGCGACCTCCGCGGCCTCAAGCCCGCCGTCGACCGCTTCTTCGACGACGTCATGGTTATGGTCGACGACCCCGCCTTGCGCGCGGCCCGTCAAGGGCTGCTCAACGCGATTGCCGGCGCATTCCGCCAAGTCGCCGACTTCAAGCACTTGAGCTGATACAGGCGCTCTTCTGCTAGGCCGTGGGAGCCCAAGGGCTCCCACGGGCCGGTCCGCCCCGTTCCGGGTCGGCCCGGCAGCGGGGGAGCCGAGGTCTCCCCCGCAGGAAACCGCGGGGCGGGGGCCAACGCGCCCTCGCGAAAAACGCGCCATTCGGATCTGCCGGTCTTCGCCCCCCCCGAACGCCCAACCCGCCCCCGCAGTCGCCCTTACGCGCCAGCCCCCTTGCCGCGCCGTTCCCGATGTCCGAGCATCGAGGGTCGACGCGGGCAGGCGTCCGAACAGGCCGTTGGGTGGCCCGACGGACGCGCCAGAACGAGCCCGCGCAGGTGGAGTGCGCGATGTCCGACCGTTCGAACGATTCCGTTTTGTTGCCCGAAGCAACGCCCATCGAGCTCCTCCCCGATACGCGGCCCCTCGAGCTCCACGAGCTGAGCGACGAAGACATTGGCGCGCTAACGCGCATTATTAGCATTTTTGACACTATACGCCAAGCCGCCAAAACCGAAGGCGCGCCACCCCACGCCGCGATGGCCGGCTTAATGGCCCGCCCGGTCACCAACCGCACCCCGCGCATCGTGTTCATCGACGGCGAGCGGGGCAGCGGCAAGACCTCGCTGATGCTCACCTTGCTCCACCAGTGGGCGAAGAACCGAGAAGAGAGCGGCCGCCCCGCCTACAAAACGGACCTCCCCGATTGGCTGCCGAGCGCGTCCGCCGAGCACCTCTGGTTCCTTCCCCCCCTCGACCTCGACCCCCTCCCCCCCGGAATCCCGTTGGCGGGCTGGTTGGTCCAGCATTTCAAACCAATGGTTGACCACTTTGTCAAGGATGGCACACACTGCTCTCCAAAGCCCCAAACCAAATGGGACGCGCACAGCAACAGCGCATTTGGTAACCCAAATTTAGCGAAGGAGTGGCGACACCTATTCGAAGTCGCCGTCCGCGCTTGGACCGACGACACCACCCTCCGCATCACCGTCGACGACCTCAGCACCTGGACCGTCAGCCAAGGCATCCGCCAAGACGCATGGGCCTCGCTGGCGTCCGCGTGGCACCGGTTTGTGGAGCAGATGCTCCACGGCTTGCAAGACCAACGCTTGCTCCCCAAAGACGGCCTCCTCGTCCTCCCTATCGACGACCTCGACATGCGCGTGCCGCGGGTGTTCGAAGTCGTCAAGACGCTGCGGATGCTGCGCCACCCGCGGTTGGTGTACCTCGCGACGGGAGACGCGAAGCACTTGCAGATGGTGCTTCACGCGTCGCTGCGGGGGGAGTGGCGGAAGATGCTAGAGGGCGCGGACCCTTCCGAAAAGCAAGAGGCGGAAGTTCGGAACATTGCGGCGGCGTTGCTCGACAAGGCCATCCCATCGCCGGTTCGGGTTCCGGTAGAGAAACGGTCGTTGGGTTGGTGGCTGCGAGCCAATGGACCAGCGAATAAAGCATTGAAGGCGATTGAGAAAGACAATCTCTTGCTCTCGCTGTTAAATGACAAATTCTGTACGCATTGGTTTGACGCGAAAGAAGGGTACCGGCCCGCTAGGTATTGGGCCCTCAGGGATGGGCAAATCGCCAGCGTGCACGAGCAAATACGAGCTTTGCCTAAGGGCGACGTTAAAATACAAGAGTTACAAAAGCGGATATGGGGTATTGTTATTCAAACGATAGCTCAACTTGCACAATACGACATTATCGGTGACGAAGCGGGCAACTTCACACTCTACGACCCAGATATTCCCGGCCTTGTCATTTGGGGTCCTATCTGGTACGGATACCGAGTTGTCCAACAGAACGCGATCGGGACACTCAGCATAGCAAGTCGCTTTGAAGTGGCGGAAACACAGTTTGGCGCGCCTCCCATGGTTCCTAACTGGAGAGCCAAGGAGGATGAGCAGGAAAACGAAGACGAAGACGCCACAGAAGAGGCAGGCGATAACGCCCACGCCGATTCCTTCGAAATCAAGTCCAGGCTGGTTATGATTCTGGCCGAGTTGGCATTCACCAGGCCGAAAGGAAAGGAGAGCCGCCCCGAACTAAAGGGAATCCGATGGAACCAAGAGAAGGGTTTTCAAATCATCCAAGTCACAACACATGAAAACCGAATCACAACGCAATACCCATGGCCAGGAATCGGAAGCCGAACTCCCAGAACCATTGAACGCGACCTATACGAATTCAAAACCACCAGCGGAAAGCGAATAAGCATAGACCAAATGTTAATAGGTTGGTGTCGAACGCAAGTGATGACGGCCTCGCAGGGCTACGAATGGGCAAACCAAATCCAAAGATCATGGAAACCATCCGATTTGATTGAATTTCTGGATACGAAGGAGGCTATTGGCAAAACAGGTCGCAACCGAGGACTTCGATGGCTCGTGGAAACAGCGCTACCACTCTTGTCGCATGCAATTTTCCTGCTGAACCCCGACACACGTTTGGAAATAGCTCGATTCGCAATGCGTAACCGGACGCTCGCCGAGCTTCACCCGCAGTATAACGGCATGCTGATAGGGGAAACCATCAAAAAATGGGAGGCAGAAATCCACTACGCGACGAAACAATCTGTTCATGGAGGCGACCTGTGGAATAAATACGAGAAGACGTTTTCGAAGCCTCACACACATGTCCTTGGTGCCATTTTGGACCAAGATGTTAAGCAAGGTAAACTTACAATCCTCCCAACCAAATTCACGATAGAAATAACAGACCTTTATAATTTTGCCATCGGAATACACGACGATACTGCATATCGACTTACATCACTCACACAAATGGTTCGTCGAACAATTGCGGGCTTGGCAATCACGTCCTCGGAATCCGCGAAAGCTGCCTTTCAAAAACACTGGGGGAGATTCGGAATTGCTTACAACCAAACCGTGCCATGGGTAGAATACCGTCGTATGATTGAAGAACTTATCGCCGATGCAAGACGATATAGCATAAGAGGCGATACCCGTATCGCGGAAGCAAGAATTGAATCTGACACTCAGGTGGTTTACCTGTCCCCACTTCCTGGATGGGACAACAGAGCTAGCAACCAGCAACTAATAGATATTCGAATGGGATATCGTGGCACGCTTGCTGGTTCTTTTGAACTCAATGGGGAACAGTCCGAAGAAGCTACGTTTATTTGGTTCGACCGAGCCATGTCGGGCGAGAACCAAAGTTCTACAATACAGCTTTCGGTCAATAGTGCCTGCGAGCTACTTGGAGAAGACGAACCAATCGTACTACCCGTTCCGAAGTTCCACGAGCCCATTTATCAATGGCTTTGGTGGGAAACTTGGCAGGCATCTTTGGGAGGGCTGTGCGAACAAGTTTACGGTATATTTCGGCAAAAATTATTGCAGGAGCCTGCTGATGTACTTGCCGACCGACATGTCTCCTATTTCGAACCGAACCGTGAGCACCGTCTGGCATATTGGCTTGCCGCATGGGCAAGAATCACCATTGCTATAGCGTCAAACATTCGCAACAACCGGTGGAAACAGCCCAACTTACAGGATTTTAATCGGATACAAGATACTTTTATTCCTGGCCTTGCCGCAACTGTAATAGACAAAACTACAGATGACCCAACCATACCCCAAAACGTCATCACCACCCTCCGCAAAATCCTCGCCCAACCCACCTTCCGACTCGTGAAAGACCTACTCTCAGACAAATCCAAGTTTGTCCTCTGGCCCGAAGGGCCCCCGGGCCGGGGGGGGGGGGGGCCG
>CAZCUX010000001.1:0-15166 GCA_964502005.1 uncultured Enterobacterales bacterium | reverse complement strand
CCCTCCCCCCCAAATAACCCATGCCCACCCCCTTCCGACACCTCCAGCGATGCGCGGAAGCCCTCACATGGCCGCTGTCTTGCCCCAACGCCCTCGACACGGCCAATGTAGACCAATGGGACCAGCTCCACCCGAGCCACCGCGAGCGATTCCGGCTCACCGGAGCGCGGCTCCACCCGGACGAGTGGGCCAACGCCCACTGGAACCGCAAAACAGACATGCTCACAGCCTTCGTGAAGGCGGCCCAACGCACGCTGCGCATCGAAGGGGAGGTCGCCACCCTCAAGCCCTACACGCCCACGTTGCGGGGCGGGCCCGCGTTCGCCGGCGAAGAAATCTTATGGTGGCGGCACCTGAGCTTGCGGGTGCCCGCAGACATTTGGATAGCAGCCGCCGCCCTCAACGACGACACCGTACCCAAGCGGGTGCGCGTATTGCCGGTGGCGCTCCGGCCACGGGCGCCCACCGCACACTTGCACCTCCACGCAGGCGCCCTCAACCACGAAGCAGACGTGTGGGCGAACCTCGGGAAGCACCTCAAGTCCAACGCGAAGCTCCCTACGCCCCTCCCCCACGACCCCGACGGAGCACGATGGAGGGCGTGGATAGCGCGGGCACGACTCGGGTGGTCGATGTGGCGGAACCACTTCCGCGAACGGCACCCTGCGTCCTTCCTCGATTGTGGGGAGTGCTTCTCCCAGCAGACCCTCGCCGCAGACCTCGTACAGCTGGTCCCCCAAAACAACTGCCGCGCAGGCACCGAGGTCCAAGACGACACCTGGTACTTCCTCCAACATGTCGACGAACCAAGCGCCGCGGCCGACCGGATAGCCCTCCGAGAGCTGCTCCGCGCTATCCCCACCCAATCGAACGAACGCCAAATCAAACTCCTCCGGGCCTTCTGCCTCCAACTGATACGCGTGCGCGTGTTACTCCACCAGCAGCTTACTGTCGACCGAACGGAACCAGGCCTCAACCCCTTCAGAGAGACCTCCGCGCGGGCCAAAGCGGTATCAAGGTCCCAGGCCGAGACCGGACACAGCGAACTCGACGTATATGTCGAAGAAGTCCGCATCGCCCCTCCCCCAAATGGCGGGAAGCTGGTCAAAGACTGGGCGAAGGGGCAAGCCAAACGCGGCAATAAAGGCCCCGAGCGACGATTGGTCATCCATTTCTCGCGGTCTAGCACCACCCGCCAAGGAGCGTCCAACATAGCGGCGGGGCACTCCCCCTGGCCCAACTTATATCGCGAAAACGCGCAGAAGCACGAACACCGCCTCCAAAACGACCTCCACACCCACCCCGAGCTCCTGAGCTTCGTGCGCGGGCTTGACCTCGCCGGGAGCGAGCTAGAAGGGCCGCTCTTTTTGTTCGCGCCCACACTGCGGCGATTGCGGGCCACCTCCGAAGCCATCATGGCACTGCGCCACCCGCCCGAAGGAGGCAGCCCCTTCGGGATGACCGTGCACTGCGGCGAAGACTTCCGGCATATCGCCAGCGGGCTGCGGGCCGTCCACGAGACCATCGCGTATGGCGTCGTACGCTTCGGAGACCGGCTCGGGCACGCGCTCGCCCTCGGATGCGATGTACAGCGGTGGGCCAAGCGGCGCGGGCACGCAATCCAACCGCGGCTCGAGCGGCTCCTCGACATCGAATGGATGCTCGATTGCGCACAACACTGGCCACTGAACGTCTCCGGGGCCACCTTGCACCGGCTCCAAGCCGAAGCCAAGGAGCACCGCGCCCACATCTGGAACACGAACCACAGCGACCTGCCCGCGCTCTGGACCTGGCTAAAGCCCAACGAACAGGACATTGCCCCCTGGGAGCACTTGCTCACCGAGCCGGCCAACCCCGCCAGCAACGACAATGAATCGCGATTCAGTGCCCTCCTCGACGCCACAACGTGGGCAAACGCAGAAGAGCGCATCGAAGTCGCGGCCCACACCGAAGCCGACCTCCTCGTCGAAATCCAGCGCGCCCTCGGCAACGAAGTCGCAGCGCTGCAGCTCATCATCGAGGTCAACCCCACGTCCAACTTGCTCGTCGCCGACCTCGACAATCCCCTCGACCAGCCGATGTTCCACTTGCGGCCCGTCGACCCCAACGCCAAGAATGCCCAGCGCATCGCCATTTCCGCCGACGACCCGCTCCAGTTCGCCACCCACCTCGACGACGAAATGGCCTACGCGTGGGCCGGAATGACCGTCATGGGCGGCGTCTCCCCCGCCTACGCGCGGCAGTGGCTCGAAGAAGCCGCGGCCAATGCGCTCGCCGGGGTCTTCGGCGGTCCCCCGCGCCAGACCCGCCACTGAATCACCATTCATTTCACCAAAACAGTTTCATTGCGCCTGTTCTGGCAGACCGCGCACCATACGCGACAAGATACTATGCAAGCGGGCCCTGCTAATCGGCTTCGAAGCGTACGCGTCCATCCCCACTGCGCGCGCCGCCGCTTCGTCTTCCGGGAGAACACTCGCGGTCATGCCCAACACAGGGAGGCGGCTGCCCCGGCGGCGAAGCCCTTCACACACCGACAAGCCGCTGCGAACCGGCATATGAAAGTCGAGAATCGCAACGTCAAACGACGCCGTTCCCAATGCTTCCGACGCCGCGCCGCCATCTGCGACGACGGTCACTTGCGTACCCAACGCCGAAAGGTGGCGACGCAACACAAGCTGGTTTACCGGGTTGTCTTCGGCCAACAAAACACGAAGACCGGACAGGTCGCCCAAACCAACGTCCGGCTCCATCGCGGGACCTTCCGGTGGCATCGACGCCGGAACCAGCGGCAAACGGGCAACAAACGTGCTGCCTTCGCCCACGGTGCTCGATGCGACGAGGGTGCCCCCCATCGCCGTCACAATACCGCGGGCAATCGACAAACCCAAGCCAGCGCCCTCCGCATATGCGGGGCGATTCTCCACCATAGGGCCAAATGCTTCAAAAATAGAATCGAGGGATTCGGGGGGGATACCGCAGCCCGTATCCCTCACCGAAATCTCGTAGGCGCCTTGCACAGACATCACCGAAACCGTCACCTGCCCCGCATCGGTAAACTTTATCGCGTTGCCCAATAAGTTCAAGAGCACTTGGGTCAAGCGACGGCCATCACCCAATACAACCGGAGGCAGACTGTCCTCCCACACAAGGCGTACAGAAAGGCCTTTCTCCGCCGCGCGCGGCTGGACCGTACGAATCGCATCGGCGACAACACCTTGAACGTTGGTCGGCACCGACAAAATCGACTGGCGGCCCGCTTCGAGCTGGCCAACATCCAAGATGTCGTTGATAATCCCAAGAGAATGACGAGCAGAACGGTCGAGAAGGTCCACCAAGTCTCGTTGCTGCGAGGTCAAGCCCGTATCCCGCAGCAGCTCCACCGAACCCAGCACCCCTTGCAAGGGCGTACGCAGCTCGTGGCTCATGCGGCCCAAGAAGCGATGGCGGGCCTGGGCGGCATTCTCCGCGCGAACACACGCCGCACTCGCTTCTTTGAGGGCCGAGTCGAGGCGCTCGGTGGTGCTTCGCAGGGCCTCATTGACCTCCGCAAGCTCCACCGCGCGCAGGTTGCCGTCGTCGCCGTCGGAGCGTGCCAGCAAGGCGCTGGCCAAGCTTCCTACGTTGCGCCGATGGTGGGCCACTTGCAGGGCGCGGGCGGCTTGGGTGGCCGCGAGGGCATTCGGGTAGTCCCCTTGGCGAAGGTGAATCTCCGCCGCGAGGTCTTCGAGGGCAACGGCCCACGCGACGGGCAAATCCGCAGGGCGCAAAAAGCGGCCAAATTCAATCAATGAAAGCGCGAGCGCGTCATGCTGGAGGCGCACGGCCACGCGCGCACACGAAAGCACCGCCAGGATGCGGTAGCCCGGCATATAGCGGGTCTCACGAACCGCGGTCGCCAAGAGCGCAGCGCCCGCTTCTTCGAGCTGCTCCTGGGTGGGCGACTCCGGCAAGCACATCCACGGGCCAACACTCTTCGAAAGCGCGAGCCCCGATGGGTCGAGCTTCCCGTTCGTTGCCAACGCTTCTTCAAATGCACGTTGCAAGTTATCCCATGCAACACGACCGAAAACACGGTCCTGCGTGTCTACCGCAAGCGCCAAACCTGCGGCCCAATAGGCCTGACGAATTCCAGGCTTGGGGTCCTCCCCTTCAAACGCCATCTCGTCGACCACGCCCCGCGCTTGGTTCGTCGCCCCTACTTCGAGGAGCGCATACACGAGGTTCGCGGCTGCCGTGACACGGGGACCGGGCACGTTGTGCTCGCGGGCCAACCGCAGCATTGCGCGCAGCGTCTCAATTGCGTCGCCGTGGTGGCCCCGAAACTTGTGTAACATAGCACGAATATTCAAAAGAAGCAAGTACAACGTCGCGTCATCGCGAATGGTAACGACGGAGAGCGCGAGGTCGACGTACGCCGCGCTCCCATCATAATCCTCCAAGATGGCCTTTCGCGTCGCGAGGCAGCGCAGAACGAATCCCCACAGCGCCGGACGCGCGCGGCGGTCGATTCCGTCCACCAAGCCTTCGGCATACCGCAGCACGTGCTCCGAACGGTCGATGTCAAAATACACGAGCTGAACGAACTGGCGAAACCGCAGCTCCTCTTCAGGGTCCGTTCCCGGCAATGGACCGTTGGGATCCCAGCCACCACCATTCATTCCGACCATCCTGTCCAAGCGGATGCAACTTCAACGAAACCGCGCAAGAGTGCACACCTGCTGCCTGCATCGCCGATTTGAATACGATTGTCCAGTCCGCAATCGGTCCACCTATCCTCAGCACTGGTCCTATCATCACCATGCCTACCACCCTCACACCCCCTTCCGCGACCTACACGGTATCGCCAACCGACAAATTCTCGATGTATACTGCATTTGATTCTACCTCGGTTAGCGAATTACACGCTGTTCGAGTACACGCCTTGTCGTCGGCGAAAACGGCAGGTAGTGCGTCACGCAAAAAGCGTACGCGTCCCCTTCTTTCCCCTGGAATTTCGATGTTATCGTTCCCGCGCAGCATTTGGATTGGATTTCCCCTCTGGATTGGATTTGGCTGTACTGTAGAGTCAAACCCCAAATCAGGCACAAGCACAGAAGAAACCGGCACTACGAACACCGGCGACGACGGGGGAACCACAAACGAACCCGCCGAATTGGTCCTCCAAGAAGCGGCCAATGTCTGCGAAGCGGACACAAACGCGGTCGTACTTTCGTGGGAGGCCATCGACGGCGCATCCTATACCCTCGAATACGGTCTCGATGGCGAAAGCCCCAACCCTGTGTCCGTGTCCGATGGCGCCACCGATGCCACGTTGCCAGGGCCCCTCGCCGCAGGCAGCTATTCCTGGACGGTCACCGCGAGCGTAGGCGGCGAAGTCGTCGCCCAAGCAACCGGCACCTTCGATGTCCTGCCTACGCCCGCGAGCCCGATGGTCACCGGCGACACCGAAGTCTGCGAAGGCGGTGAACTCGCGTTGATGGCGACAGGCGAAGGCACCTTCACCTGGACCACGCCGAGCGGCGACACCTTCGAAGGCGACACGTTTCGGTTCGACGGCGCGAGCAGCGGCACCTACTCCGTCACCTCCACGCTGAACGGCTGCGAATCCGCGCCCGCCGTAGTCGAAATAACGGCCTTCGACAGCGAAGTCACGGTGGGCCAATCTACCAGCGCGGAGTTTGAAACCAACACAAGCGAAAGCCTCGATTGGTCCAACGACCAACTCAGCCTCGCCGGCGAAGGCGTTTCCTGGGGCGACGGCTCCGACGGCATCTTCGCGCCCACCGCCAGCACCACGCTCCCCGGCGGCGTATACAACTTTACGCAGGTCGACATCCCGATTGGCGTAACCATTACGGTCACCGGCGCAGCACCACTCGTCATCTACTCCACCGGCTCTATCGTAATTGCCGGCACCCTGGATGCGTCCGGGGCAAACGGGTCGCCCGGCACAACATTCTCCGCCCTCGGAATGGGCGGCTTGGGTGTCGCCGGCGGCGGAAATGGCGGCGATGGCACCTATAGCGATAGCACAGGCGAGCTGCCGGGCGCCAACGGGAGCGGCACCGGGGCCGGATGGGGCGGCGTCTTTTGGTCCGGTGGCGGCGGCGGCGCATTTGGCACCGATGGCGGCAGCGCCAGCACCACCAATGGCATCGGCGGCACCGCCTACGGGACCGCCGACCTCAACCCCCTCGAAGCCGGCTCGGGCGGCGGCGGCGGCTCAGGCGGCAATTCCTGCGGAAGCGGTGGGGGTGGCGCTGGCGGCGGCATCATCCAGCTCGCCTCGCCGACCATCAGCATTAGCGGCTCCGGCACACTTTCCGTCGATGGTGGCGACGGTGGCTCCGACGGAGGCGGCAACTGCGGCAGCGGCGGCGGCGGCTCCGGCGGCGCGCTGTGGCTCATGGCAGAGCACGTCGTCGTCGATGGTCTCGTGAGCGCAGTGGGCGGAATCGGCGGCTCCTCTACGATCGGCGGTAGCCCCTACTACGGCGTCGGTGGGAACGGTGGGGAAGGGCGCATTCGCATCGACAGCGCCGACATCCAAAACAACGGCGCCATCGAGCCAAGCATTGGCTACACCGGCGCTGCGTACGCACTCTTTGGCGACACGACGATGTGGGTGCAAGCCACCCAAGTTTGCAGTTGGGGCAACCTCCGCTACACATCCAACACTCCGGCGGGCGCGGTCCTCGCGGTCGATATCGTCGACGAAATGGACGCCGTGCTCGTGAGCGATGTGTTGTCCGGCTCGGACCTCAGCTCTATCCCTGCATTGGAAGGTCGCACCGCCTTCGGATTGCATTTCCAGTTTGCATCCGATGATGGCTCCCAAACGCCCGTTGTCAGTGACTGGTCCGTCTCTTATATCGGACAATAGCACAACTCTACCATAAAGCGCAAGTAGATGGGCCGTGGGAGCCCTGCGGTCTCCCACGGGCCACGAAGCCCTGCGGTCTTCGTGGCCGCCGGCGAGCCTAAGGTCTCGCCGGCGTTCAACCGGGAAAGAGCAAAGCCAAGCGGGAGGCCACACACGCGCGCCCCCGCATACGGCCCCCCGCCGCGCCGCACACGACCCAGCGCGAAAAACCGCCAGCACGCGTGCCTCCGGCACAATGAATCGCGATTCAGCGCCCAAAACGCCCGCGCCCCACCACGAAAAACCGCAAGCACGCGCGATTCCCACAGGCCCTGCCTTCCATTGTATAGCCAGAGCCGAAAACACAGAAGCACGCACCACTCTCAACGAATGAATGGCCATTCATTCCGCAATAGCAGCCGCTAACCTGGTCCCACCCGGTGCCAGGTGTTCCCCGTCGACCGTTCCGAAACCAAGACGCGAACGTACCAGCCTAGACGAAAGCTCCAAGAGTTCGCGCCGAACCACGCAGCGGTCAACCACCGCCAGCTCCACACGCAGCTCCACACGGTGCCCCGCCCCCCATATGCTACCGGAGACTCGTAGCACCGCTAACGGCACCCAATGGGCGACCCGGTGCCAGGTGTTCCCAGTAGGCCGTTCTGAAACCAAAACGCCGGCTCATCAGCCTAGACGAAACCGCCAGGAAACGGCACCGAAGCCGGCAAACAATAGGCTACCGGGAGCACCTAGCACCGCGAGGTACGCGTAGCCGCCAGCGAGCCAGAGGTGTCGCCGGCGTTCAAGCCGGAAACGGGCCAAGCCAAGCGGGAGGCCACACCCGCGCGCCTCCCAAACCGCGCCGTACACGACCCACCGCGAAAAACATCAAGCACGCGCGATTTTCAAGCAATGAATCGCGATTCAGCGCCAAAAACGCCTGCTCCCTAACACGAAAAACCGCCAGCACGCGCAATTCCCACAGGCCAGGCATCCCATCGCGCACTAAGAAACCAAAACACAGACGCACGCGGCGCTCTCCATGAATGAATGACCATTCATTTCCCTATGGCTGCCGCGGACCCAGGCCCGCCCGGTACAAGGCGTTCCCCGCCGACCGCTCCAAACCCAAGCCAAGAACAAGCCTGCAGAGGCAAAACCCCCAAGAGTCCGCGACGAATCACGCAAGGATGAACCACCACCAATTCCACGCGGTCTCCGCTATCCACACGGGCTGCGGGGAGCACTTGGCACCGCAACGCGAAAACGAACGCAACCGACCGACGCCCGGAGTAGACCTCGAACCACGTCCGGGGTGCACGCCGCGCACCAAGGCAAACGCCCTCCACGACCGAACGAACCCACGGCAAGCCACACAACGCAACCTATCACGACAAAATATGCACAGGCGCGCACGGCCCCCAATATACGCAATCCAACGGGTGAAGGAGACCTGTCAAAAACGCTGTCAGGAGTCCATCAAGGCACACGCTTGGTATTGCCCTGCGTTACCGACGTAGAATAGGACGCCCGCCAACTGCAGCCGGGCACATCCGCCCCCACGGTACACCGGATGGGTGTTGGGTCAACACGCGTGCACGCGCAACACAACCGAACGCGCCGCCGCCGCCAACACGGGGGCTGGGCGTGGTGGCCGAAAGCCTCTCTCGGCCTTGTCCTCGCCCTCGGGTTCGCGTTCACGGCCTACACCGGCGGGATGCACCACCTGCCGCCCCATCCGTGGCTCAACAGCCCACGGCGCGCGGGCCAGCTCCTCGACACCGCATCGCCCGAGGAGCAGTTCGCCCAAGCCTTCACTTACGGCGGTTGGTGCGGGAAATGGCTAGACCTGACGGCAATTGCCGACCGAGAAGCCGCCGTGCCAGCGTCCCTCCGCACGACCTACTTAGACGGCGTGAGCCACGGACTCGCCCTCGACGAAGCAAACACCAACGCGCAATGGCGTCAGCTGGCCGAACACTTCCCGCCCGAGGCGCGCAACATCTTGTTGCGCGGGCTCGTGCGGGCCTACGCGGAAGCACACACCGAAGACCCCGATGGCGTCTGGGCCTTCGCCCACGCCGGTCGGCCTCCCCTCCCCGAAGCCGACATCCTCGACGGCATTCGAACCGGCATCCAGCGCGCAAACGGGGGACAAATGGGCGCCGCGCTCCAGGCGATACCCTTGTGGCCGCCCGCTATCCAGCGTGCGCTGGCCGAGGAGCTGGGCTGGCGCATCGGCGACGACAGCACCCCCGCGACCCTCGTCCCCTTGCTCGCCGCCGTGCCACCCGCGCAGGCCTGCGCGTTGGTCCGCGGTGCAGTGCGTGGCGCCGCCTTGCGCGCACCGACGGCCGCCGGCGCTTGGCCGGCATTCGGCGACTGGTGGCGCGCCGCTCCCCCCGATTGCGCCGACGAGCTTGACCAAGGGCTGGCGTGGGCGCTGCACATTCGCCTCGGCCCCCGCGCACGGGACGCCCTACCCAGCATCGCCGACGACACCCGGCGCGCCCGCGTCGCGTCCTGGCTCGACGCGCTGCAGCAACAGCACATCCTCCAGCCCGTGTGGGCACCCATCGTGGCCAAGCCAGTCTGATTGCATCGGAATGGGTAATCACGCGCGATTCCCACAAAAGTGAACCACCATTCAGCGACACCCTTGCCCCACCGCGCCGACCACAACGCCCACGCACGCGCCACTCTCAACGAAGGCACCGCAAGGACAGGACCAAAACCGCGACAACCCACAATCACGCGCGATTCCCACAAAAGTGAACCGCCATTCAGCGCGGCCCTTGCCCCACCGCGCCGACCACAACGCCTACGCACGCGCCACCCTCAACAAAAAGAGCCCGGATTCACTCCCACCCGCGCGACGCGTTCGCCAACCGGAAGCACAGCACACCGCCGTCGTCCTGTTGCCGCGGCAGCACAGCACACAACCCGCGACAAACCACAATCACGCGCGGTTCTCGGTAAATGAATCCGCATTCCGCGTCAACATCTCCCGAATCGGCTACCGGGAACACCTAGCACCGATGCGGGCGACACAGCCCGCGAAAACAAGCATTCACGACCGATTCCCGCAAACTGAACCGGCATTCAGCGCGCCCCAACCGCCACGAACGCGAATCGTGACTCCGTCCACCGTGGGGAATCTGTATGCACCCGTGCGCGGGAGGTGGCGCAGGCCGCTTGGTTTGCCGGGGAGACCCAACGGGGCTCACCGGCGCCGGGGGAGACCCAACGGGGCTCCACCGGCTCCCCTATTCTTCTATTGAAAGCACCCGCGCGACATACCGGCTGCTTCGCACATCGGGAATACCGAACAGCACAGTATTCTCGCCCAAGTGGAACGTACGGATGGCGATGAAGCCTTCGTCTTGGGGCTGGCAAGCATCATCGGGAACAGCGAAGGAGTCGCCGGTTTGCACCACCCAGAACCGCCGGGTGTCGATGCGCGACCACACTTCTCGGTTGGACCACAGGGCCATCACGTCGCCTTGGGCGGTGAGGCCCATCGGATTCGAGAGCCCCGCCGATGCGATTCGCGGCTCTTCGATGCGCCCACCCGGCGTCAACAAGCGCGTGCGGTAGGGCCAAAACGGGAACACCGCCGGCTCGACCCCCACCGCCACTACCCCCTCTTCGGAGGCGGTGAGGAGCGTGCCACCGCCATCGAGCTGGTCGTCGAAAACACCCTTGTAGACGGGGTGCTCATCGAGAATCGCCCCGGATTCAATATCGACCGCCACCCAACCTTGGCCGAGCAAGCGCACCGCAGAGACCTCGTGCTCGGGAACTGGAAACACCGGCAGGCCATCGGGCGGCACGTCCACCCGCACCAGCGCGACACCTTCGCTCACGACACCCGCAGGCGAGAGCACCGAGAGGTCCGCGCCCAAGGCGAAGGGCAAGGTGTGCAACAGCTCCAGCTCACCCGTGTCTTCGTGCAAGCGCCACAAGTACGTGGGCGCTTCGTTGGTGCCTTCGACGAGCAAAGGGTCGCCAACGCTATCGAGAAGCCTGAACTGGCGGGCGTATTCGCTTGGGTGGGGGGGCGACCGCAAGAGGGTGTGGGTGGTGACTTCGCGCCCGGTCATGGGGTCGAAGCCGACCACCCGCCATGCTTCGCGCTCCAGGATGTCGGTCGCGTCGTTGTTTTCCCGAAGCGGTGTAGGCTCTTTCAGCGCCAACCACACGAGAGATTGCCCGCTCGCAACATCGAGCAATGTCGATGAGCCGACGAGACCGTCGATGCCAACGTCGTGCTGGTCGAGTACATCCAGACGCGCGGGCGTGCGCGAAACCTTCGCCTTTCCGTACACCTCGTTGAGAACCAGCGTGTAGCCAGGGTGCTCAATCGGAAAGCCGCAGCGCTCGCCCATCGCCCGCACGAGCGACAAGCCCTCCGGCCCCGCTTCGCACGCGCGCGCGAAGGACTCGCGGACTTGGGAGTCGCGGCTGGTGTAGTTGACGGGATCGACGTGCGTGACGGGGAACAGGGCTGGATTGTCCATGCTCGGCCAGCCGAGGCGCTGGTCGGCGGCGTGGCACATTTCGTGAATCGCCACGTCGGCGCCGATGCCGGACACGAGCTGAATGGCCTCATGGGGCCCTTGGTAGAGGCCCACGACCGCGCCGCCGTTGAGCTCGGGCCGCACTTGCAGCTCGGGCACACATACGGTGCGCCAACCGGTCCACGCCTCGAATTCCACGATGGCATTCGAGAACCGCGCCATGTCGACGTTGGTGCCGACTCCATCGGGATCCGTCACCCGCATCCGCGAAAATGGCGTACAGGTACAGCCTGTCAACCATACGCAACCGCCGACCACCATCGTGGTCGAAAGGCGCCACCCCCGTCGTGGGGGAAAGAGTCTGTGGTGTTCGCGCAAACGACACCTCCGATTGAAACTTAGCTGACCCGGTTCATCCTGGCGATGAATCGAGCCGGTTAGAAGCAGTTTGACCAGGGCGTGCCCTCCGTTCACCCACTTGGAGCTTTGAATCATGTCCCAGCGCTACGTCTACCGATTCGGTGGCGGCACGGCCGACGGCCGCGTCGACATGAAAGCAACCCTCGGCGGCAAAGGCGCCGGCCTCGCCGAGATGACCAACCTCGGCCTGCCGGTTCCTCCCGGAATCACCATTACCACCGAAGCCTGCCGCTATTTCTTCGGAAATGGCGAGTCGTGGCCCGAAACGTTGTGGGAAGAGGTCGTGGCCGGCATTCGGTTTGTAGAAGAGCAAACCGGCAAGTCCTTCGGCAATCCCGAAAACCCGCTCCTGTTCAGCGTTCGCTCCGGTGCTGCGGTGTCGATGCCCGGCATGATGGACACCGTGCTCAACCTCGGCCTGAACGACGAAACCACCGCAGGCTTGGCGGTGCGGTCGGGCAATGCGCGCTTTGCGTGGGACAGCTACCGCCGCTTCATCGGCATGTTCGGCGACGTGGTGCTGGGCATCCATTACACGCGCTTCGCCCGCATTATGGACAAGCATCGCGGCAGCCGCGAGGAGTCCGACCTCACCGTCGACGAGCTCAAGGCGCTGGTCGAAGAGCTGAAGCTCGTCGTGAAGGACAACTACGGTGAGTTCCCCGAAGACCCCCACGACCAGCTTCGCTTGGCCATCAACGCGGTCTTCCGGTCCTTCAACACCCCCCGCGCTCGTTATTACCGCAAGTCCCACGGCCTCCAGGACGATATGGGCACCGCGGTCAACGTACAGGCCATGGTCTTCGGCAACATGGGCGAAAACAGCGCCACCGGCGTTTGCTTCACCCGCGACCCGAGCACCGGTGAGCACCGCTTCTTCGGCGAGTGGCTGCGCAACGCACAAGGCGAAGACGTCGTGGCGGGCACCCACACGCCGATGCCCATCACCCCCGAGCCGGGGAAGACCGAGAACACCCTGCAGGAAGCGATGCCCGCGGTGTTTGCCGAGCTAAACGAGCTTCAGGCACGCCTCGAAACCCACTTCCGCGACATGCAGGACATCGAGTTCACGATTGAAGAAGGCCGCTTGTTCCTGCTGCAAACCCGCACCGGCAAGCGCACGCCCGCTGCCGCCGTGCAAATTGCGGTGGACATGGTGAACGAAGGCCGCATCGACATCGACACCGCCTTGTCGCGCATCGACCCCTCCACCCTTGAGCTGGTGCTGCGCCCCGTGCTCGACCCCAGCGCGCCGCGCAAGGTCATCGCCAAGGGCCTCAATGCAAGCCCTGGCGCCGCTTCTGGCCGCGTGGTCTTCCACAGCGACGAAGCCCAAGAGCTGGCCGAGCGCGGCGAGCGCGTCATTTTGGTGCGCAACGAAACGTCTCCCGAAGACATTCAAGGCATGACCGTCGCGGCGGGCATTCTCACCAGCCGTGGTGGACAAACCAGCCACGCCGCCGTCGTCGCGCGCGGCATGGGGCGCCCGTGCGTGGTCGGCTGCACCGACATCGTGGTGGACTACGCCCGCCGCTTGTTCTACGCCGGTGACACCGTCATCCGTCGCCTCGATTGGATTACCATCGACGGCGCGACGGGCGAGGTCATGGAAGGCGAAGTGCCCACGTTGGCGCCGCCCACCGACTCCGGCGCGATGGCCGAGCTGCTCCAATGGGCCGACGACCGCGCGCAGCTGTCGGTTCGCGCCAACGCCGACAACGGCCCCGACGCCGCGCGCGCCCGCTCTCTCGGCGCCACCGGCATCGGCTTGTGTCGTACTGAGCATATGTTCTTCCATCCCGACGCTTTGCGCGCCATGCGCCAGATGATTGTCGCCCAGGACAGCCGGGCCCGCGCCCGCGCCTTGGCCCAAGTGTTGCCCATCCAGCGCGCGTCCTTCGTCGAAATCTTCGAAGCCATGAACGGCCTGCCCGTCACCGTTCGTTTGCTCGACCCGCCACTTCACGAGTTCTTGCCCGAGCGCGCCGAAGATGTCGCCGCCGTGGCCGAAGACCTCGGCATTCGCACCGAAGTCCTCCAAGAGCGCCTGCGACAGCTTCACGAGGCAAACCCGATGCTCGGCCACCGCGGCTGCCGTATCGGCGTGACCACCCCCGAGGTCTACACCACCCAAGTGCGCGCCCTCATGGAAGCCGCGGCCACCGCCACCCGCAACGGCGTCGAAGTGCTGCTCGAAATCATGGTGCCCCTCATCAGCACGGCCCGTGAGCTCGAAATCGTGCGCAAGTACATCGTCGAAGAAGCCGAAAAGGTCTGCGGCGAGCAGGGCATCAACCTGCAATACAAAGTGGGCACGATGATTGAGCTGCCGCGTGCCGCCCTCATGGCCAAAGAAATCGCCGTCTACGCCGACTTCTTTAGCTTCGGCACCAACGACCTCACCCAGATGACCTACGGCTTCTCCCGCGACGACATCGGCAGCTTCATGCCGGCGTACCTCCAGCAAGGTGTGCTGCCCGATTCGCCCCTCACCCGCTTTGACGTCGAAGGCGTCGGTCAGTTGGTGAAAATCGGCACCGACCGTGGCCGCCATTCCAACGCCCGCCTCAAGGTCGGCGTCTGTGGCGAACACGGCGGCGACCCCCACGGCATCGCGTTCTTCCACAAGGTCGGCCTCGATTACGTGAGCGTGTCGCCGTTCCGCGTGCCCGTCGCGCGTTTGGCCGCTGCCCACGCGGCCCTTGGCTTGCTGTCGTAAGCGGCGCCGTCCGTCGCTTCGTGTGCCCCCACCCGTGCCTCCGGACGTTTTGACCGGGGGCACGGTCATTTCTGCCGCCCCTGTTTGCACCATGAAGGAATTCTGAATGCGCATTCATCTCGCGTTTCCGACCGCTCATTTTGCGGATTCCGTCGCGTTTTACACCGTGCTGTTTGGTGTAGGCCCTGACAAAACCCGCGAAGGCTTCGCGCGGTTCGCGCCACCGCAAATTCCCGTGTCGCTGTCGCTGTCGGCGGCAGATGGCGTCCACATTCCCGATGACAGCACCCACTTCGGCCTGCGCGTCGATGACGCCGCTATCGTCGAAGCCGCTATCGCCCGCCTCAGCGCCGCCGGCCGCGTCGAGCAAATCGAGACCAACGAAGTGTGCTGCCACGCCGCCCAAACAAAAGTCTGGACCGCCGACCCCGACGGCCGCGACTGGGAGGTTTACGTCATCCTGGACGACGCCCCCGCAGACGACACCTCCGCGTCTTCGTGCTGCCCGACGCCCGAACCCGTCGTCGCGTCGTCCTGCTGTGCGCCCAAAACGTCTTGCTGCGGTTCTTAGGCTCGTTTGGGTCCGAAATTCGGGCGGATTGCCCCGAAATCGGACCCAAACCCGCCGAAATCGAACCGAAA